>NZ_FOCP01000006.1 GCF_900110145.1 Nitrosomonas marina
TCCACCGGCTCAACGACCATCCAGATTTGTCCAACATGAGCAATCAGTCCAGACATTTCAACAATTCGCCCAGCCATTGCGGCGATATATTCGCCGGCACTTCAAGTGTATGACCGCCTGAACAACGCAGCCTCAAGTAATCTGTAACCGGCACAGCCGGTGTAATCGTCACCGGTACCATTGATCCCGGTTGACTAAGCAATTGCGTTCTCCGATAAACCCGCAGCCAGTTTCCAAAAGTCTTGCTGTTCAGGCCATGCTTGCGACAATAAGACGTCTGCGACAATCCGCTCGACTGCCACGCCCTGATATGACGTAACTGTTGTTCCTGTGTTGTCATCGCTCATCCTCCTTTGAAAATGCCCGAGGATAAACAGATCTGATTCTAATTTATAGATGGCGGGGTCGGACGGTTACTGAGGAATGACATTCACCGTCAAAATTACGCCACGCGTACAACAAGACCTCAAAAATATCGGGCGTTAACACGCTGCAAAAATGGGGTAAAAAGAAACGAGACAGCTATCTACGTGATCTTGACCGACGTTTCCGGTGGTTAGCTGAAAATCCTAAATTAGGTAAACGTAGAATTGATATGAAGAAGACTATTACTGCTATTTGCAAGGATCACACTTGATATTCTATACAATTGGTGAAAATTGTATTCGCATCATCAGCATACCGCACCAAGCCATGGATGTATTAAACTACTTTGATCCAAATTAGCTTTTCATATAAAAATAGCCTGCGGGAACAAAACCAGTATTTTCATTATTTTTCAATATGTTGGGCGATTCAAGCTTTCTTCCCCCAAAAATATTAGGAAGATAATCCAACCAGAACAATAAGTTAATAAATGGTGCCGACACCAAGAATCGAACTCGGGACCTTCTGATTACAAATTCTAAAATATACCATTTTAAGCTGTTTTAACATTTTTGAAATTGTTTTAAAGTCATTGTTTTGTATTGATTTTTACTGTTATATTGTTTTATACTCCATTCCATAGTTTTACGCCTACTGTCTACATAGTGTCTACATGGCGTCTACATGAAAGGAAGCTGAAACAATGACCATACCTCGCGCGCAGCCGCTATCGCATAAAATTACCAAGTCGTATGTAGACAGACTGTCTACACCAGAAACTGGTCAGACATTTGTGCGGGATTCCGAGTTAAAAGGTTTTGCCGTCCGCATTACTTCAACCGGCGCAAAATCATTTATTCTGGAAAAAAGAATTGATGGCAGGGTTAAGCGATTGACGTTAGGTCGCTATCCAGAATTAACCGTCGAGCAGGCCAGAAAAGAAGCGCATAAGTTACTGGGACAAATTGCTATAGGGCGCAACCCTCTCGCTGAAAAGAAATCCGAAGCATTACAGGGCACAACATTGCAACAGGCTTTTGATGATTTCGTTGCCGTTAGAAAAAAACTGAAAGCCCGCACGCTCTATGATTATCAGCGCATCATGAAAACCGTGTTTGCCGACTGGCAAAAAAAGGCCATGTTGAAGATTAATAAAGACATGGTTGCCAAACGTCACAGTAAAATCGGCGCTGAACATGGTGAAGCCTATGCCAATTTATCCATGCGTTTTTTACGCGCTTTGTTCAATTTTGCCATTGCACAGTATGAAGACGGCAACGGTCATTCAATTTTGCGAGAAAACCCCGTGATACGACTCACCCAGACCCGCGCCTGGTATCGCGTGGAGCGCCGCCAGACCGTTATCAAACCGCATGAACTTGAACCCTGGTTTAACACGGTCATGAATCAAAAAAATGATGTCACCAGCCAAAACCGCGAAACCATTCGAGATTATCTTTTACTGGTACTTTTTACCGGATTAAGGCGCGAAGAAGCCGCACGGATGACCTGGAACAATATCGATCTGAAAGCCAGAACTTTAAAAGTGACCGATACCAAAAACCATCAGGATCATACCCTGCCCTTATCCGATTTTCTTTTTGATCTGCTGCAACAACGAAAAAATAACGCTATCAACGAATTCGTATTTCAGAGAGCCAATGGAACCGGCTATATTTCTGAACAACGCAAGCAGCTTGCCAAAATCATCAAAGAATCCGGTGTATCGTTCACGATTCATGATTTGCGCCGGACGTTTGTAACCGTTGCCGAAAGTCTGGATATTTCAGCTTATGCAGTGAAGCGCCTGGTCAACCACAAAATGAGCAGCGATATTACAGCCGGTTACATCGTAACTGACGTAGAACGATTAAGACAGCCGATGCAAAAAATCACTGATTATATGCTTAAATGTGCTGGTTATAAGCCATCTGCAACCGTAACCGATTTAAACCAAATACAATCCAACAAAATATCTTGACTTCATACGGCAATGCCGTATTATTAAAAGCTAATGTACACCATTGCAGAAACGGAAATCTTCAGTCGTTATGTCAGTGATTACTGGACTGAGGAAGAACGCGCCGCATTTGCTGCCTGGATTGCAGAACATTATGATGCAGGAGATATTATTCGCGGCTCTGGAGGTTGCCGGAAAGTACGCTGGTCACGCAAAGGAAAAGGCAAAAGCGGCGGTATACGCGTAATCTATTACAACACGCTTGAAGATGGCACGATCTGGCTGTTGCTGATTTACGCCAAAAACAAATACGAAAATGTTCCTGCACATTTACTGAAAGCAATTAAGGAAAAGATAACATGCCCATGACTGAAAAAGAATTAAAGAAACGCGATGAAGAACGCGACCTTGGGGCGGAACTGCTGGAATCAGTTAAACAAATGAAAGCAGGACGCGCCAGCCGAATTCACAAGGTTGAGGTTTCACCCATTGTTTCCGCACGCATAAAATCCGGTTTGTCACAAACAGACTTTGCAAAACTCCTAGGCGTATCGGTAAGAACCCTGCAAGACTGGGAACAGGGCCGCCGACAACCCAGTGGCGCAGCTAAAACATTGATTGCCATCGCCGAGCGTCGCCCAGATGTTTTAAAGGAAATTTCGGTTTAACTGTCCATTGCCTGGAAACAGCACAAAGCTTTAATATTCCAAAAGACATGAAACCCACAAAACCATTGACCACCCCAGAACTGGAAGCCTGGGAAAACAGCCGAAACCTTGAAGCCGAATTGCTGGAATCCGTGCGTCAAATGATCGCAAGAAAAGGTCGTGTCGTCTTCTCACCCAACACATCTATAAAAAAGAAATCGACCAATAACAATAGCGTTGCGTAGGCTAAACGCCAGCTTAATCCATAATTTCATTCAAACCAGTTGCCACCGCGAAGCGGCTTGCCCTTGACAGGCTGCCGCCGCTCAAGATAATGAGCCGTACAGGAAGGATTGAAGCGCCGCCTTTGCTGTTTGCACAACCGACAAAACAAGAAATACAGTTATTTTTCCCAGCATCCAATCACACAACTTCAATCCTTCATGCAAAACAACGCTTTGGAGCGGCGGCAGCCTGTCAAGGGTGGCATTTAATACGAAATACCAGAAATGATTTCTTCTTAAGAGTGACATGCATTGGCCGTCAATTATTCTATCGACTAATAACGCGATTAATTGGCTATGTCTATTAAAGATAATCCAGATTTTAAAACTGTCTGGCAACTGGCGCATGACTGGACAGGTGAAGAATCCGACAAAACCGATCCCAATGCAATTTCGCCCGAACTGAGAATTGCAATTGATCGCCTGATACGTGCAATCGGCGGCAAAGAAATTTCTGGCAGGTGGAAAGGTTATCGAATTTTCTTCGATAATTCTATTTTTTCATTTATTTTTGAAATCAGGCATGTCATACAGTTTTATCGGTTCCTTATACACAACAATATCAGCAGGAATTACCTGGATAATCTGTATGTAAAGCGAAATGAGGTAATCAATTGGTGTGAGAATATAGCCCTGCTTGATCCTCCACCTTGCTGGGCGTTAAAGAAACTTTCCGATTCAGAAAATTCAAATAGTATTCCAGAAGATGAAAATATTACGGGCTGGTATGATCGATTGACTGAACAAAGAAAGATGAAAGTTGCGTGCCTTGAATTGGCTAAAATGCTATGGAAAGAAAATCCAAACCAGACTTATGAAGAAATTCGCACCCATCCCGTTATGCGACAATACGGAAACCCCTCTGTTTTTACTCCTGAATCATTCCGAAATTGGGCAAAAAATGTTTCATCTGAATATGCCAAAAAAGGTGGAAGGAGAAAATAATCAGGCTGTTAGTAAAAATAAAAACCTTTTTAAAAAAATAAATACCTTTCTATTTTTTTAGCATCTTTTTTTAACTGCCAAATTCCCGCAAATTGCTTCCATTTGATTAATTCACTGGAGGCAATTTATGCAAACCCAATTACTCACCACTAAAGAAGCTGCACAGATTTTAGGCGTCAGTGTCGCATTCCTTGAACGTGACCGCTGGGCAGGTGCGCGTGTGCCATTTATCAAAGTCGGCAGCCGGGCAGTTCGCTATCGTTATAGCGATCTGCTCGCCTATATAGAGTCGTGTGCCTTTCATTCAACCAGTCAGTACTGAGGTGAGCTATGCACACGTCAGTACGCTGCAACGGAAAACTGCTCACACCCAGCGAACTCATTGCTGAAAATATCCTTGAATTACTCGATGAACCCGATTCCAGCGATCGGAACTGGCGTTTGCCGATATTCCGCCAATTGCCGGTACGTATTGCTGAGAATGCAGCCTATGAGTATAAAGAAACCTATATTTTCGATGGCAGGCGTATTGCCAATATTTTTCTGCTTGAAACTTTTGGCAGGCCGACAAAGCACAGCATACCGCTGAATGCTTCCGATGATGACCTGCAAGCATTGGCCAAGCGTATCGTTCTGGAAATAAAAAGTTTTCATAACGTTTTGCTGAACCAAAAGAGCAAGATAGCCAGTCTGCTGCATTTCGCACAAAAATATGCAGTCAGACTGCCCGATCTGGACGATCCCAGTAAGACAGAAAAAGGCATTTATGGACGCCTGACCGATGAAAACTGGTGGCTGCCTCGTTTGCGTAAAATACACGCAAAGAAACTGGAAAAGGAAGCCATCCGTTCCGGCCTGGTGCATCAACGCAAAGGCAAATACGTCAGCGATGAAACCCTGCAACGGCGCAGAGAACAGAAAAAACGTAACCGGCGTATCCTGGATGGGTTTTATGCCATCAACGAACTGGGAGAAGGTTTTACACTCAGCGAACTGGCTGAACATGGTCTGGCCAATCCACGTGTACGCCGCAGTGAGTTAATGGTGCGTATTTTTGGCTTTGAATACATAGCCAATGAATTAGGTCATGCCGGTGAATTCTATACCATTACCTGTCCATCAAGAATGCATGCGCGGTTATTAAAAAGCTGCAAACCCAATCCAAAATATGACGGCACCACGCCGGAACAAGCACAAGAATATCTCAATAAAGTCTGGGCCAGAATCCGCGCAAAACTTGATCGTGAAGACATACACACCTATGGCTTCCGAATTGCTGAACCGCAACATGACGGCACTCCACATTGGCACCTGCTGTTATTCATGCCACCAAACCACACCGAAAAAGTCAGAGAAGTCATCGAGCATTATGCACTGGAAACCGATGGCGACGAACTCGGTGCAAAAGGGCATCGTTTTACCGCCGAAACGATTGATAAAAGCAAAGGCACAGCAGTTGGCTATGTCGCCAAATATATTTCAAAGAACATCGATGGTTACGGCCTTGAGCATGATTCTGACGGCAAACCAATAAAAGATGCAGCCGAACGGGTGGAAGCCTGGGCGTCGACCTGGGGAATCCGGCAATTTCAGCAAATTGGTGGTGCGCCGGTCAGTATCTGGCGTGAATTGCGCCGGATCAACGATGCACCTGAAGGCATCCTGCAACAAGCGCAACAGGCGGCCGATCAAGGCCAGTGGTGGCAGTTCATTCAATTAATGGGCGGCACCGCTGCGAAACGCAAAGATAACCCGATCCGGTTAATGAAAGAAAAATGCGCGGATCTGGGTAAGTATGGCGATCCAATTGGAGAAAAAATCTGTGGTGTTAAAACCGACACCATAGAACTGCCGACACGCTTGCATCAATGGCGTATTGAAAGATTTACAGTAAATACTGAATCAGAGAATCGGCATGCCGCAATGCGCCCGAACGGGAGCGGCAGCGACCGTGAGGCCGCATTTGCGGCGCAGCCGCCTTGGAGTTCTGTTAATAACTGTACGTAACGGGAGTACATTATGCGCGAAATACAAACCATACTGAATTGACGCATTTATACTTTAGTATTTCAGGATTGGCTAAGTTAAAATTTAACTGATTCTTAGTTTGTTTAATCGTAGTGCTTTGTGCTGTATGTGTATAGATCAAGATTGTTTTCAGATCCATGTGTCCTAGTAATTCCTGGATTGTGCGAATATCATAATTTCTCTGCAACAATACCTTAATACAAGCACTGTGGGGTTGATAGATGATATTTAAGATGTTCAAAAAAGAACCAAAAGTACATGTCAGTATGGATACTAAGCAATTTGTCAGTAAAGATGATCTTGAACCATATATACAACCAATGGTTTTTCTCTTTGATTTTGAAGAGGATGTTGTAGGAAAGTTAAAGGATTTACGAATCAACTGCTACGAAGGAAGCTTTGGTGCTACTGTAAAGGTAAATAATAAAAAACATGAGGAAAAGCTCCTAAAGCTTAATCATGACTATCCGGCAAACCTTCATGAGTTTGATGTCGTTATGTTGGATTTAACAAACAATCAGTCTGAAAACTATGACCCCAGCAAGCATCAGTTGAGTAACACATCAGGGAATACTGCTCATGCATTATTGAGCACATATCCAGAGCAGATTTTCGATCCTCGTCCTCTCTCTATTGATATTGTCTCTAGGGATCTAATTGAGCTTTCTAAAAAGAAATCGGTAATTATTGCCTTTTGTGGATCTGAAAATATTTCAGAGTACCAATTTGTAGAAATTACGAGGCACGGACCTAGCATAACAAGCCGAAAGGAGTTGTCTAATTTTTTGTTCTACCAAGATTTTCCTGGTCATATATCTCGCAATGGAAGAAAAGTAAAGCTGCCCACAAATGAATCAAAGTTATCACCGCTATTTCTAAAGCATCTGGATAACATTAACTTCAAAACGGTTTTTTACCATCCAACGGAATGGAGAGACAAAAAAAATCAACCTATAGAAGATTTTGTTCCGCTACTGCTTAACGAGAGAGATGAAATAGTTAGTTATGCTCATATTGTTGATAAATCTACTGTTTTTGTTTTTCCTGATATAACGGATAAACCAAATTTCGTATCTGAGCTATTCAAAACCTACCTTCCGGAGGTTGTTCCTGAAATCTTCCCTTTTCACGGAGAGTTTAAGTGGCTTAATGATGGCGACTATCCGCTCCCCGGTGAAAACAAATTATTGCTGGAAAGGGCCGAACTCGAGGACAAATTCAATAAAAATATTGCTGAGATTGAAGAAAAGCTGGCTTCGTTGAAAGTCAAATATAAATTTTTGTCTGATTTGATAACTGAGACTGGAGATACTCTAGTTTCCGCTGTGGAAACATACTTGAATTGGCTAGGTTTCGAATCTGTTGTTAATCTAGATGATACTAACCCGGATATCCTTGAAGAGGATATTCAAGTTGATTGCAAAGACCGTTTTTTAGTTGTTGAAATTAAGGGCATTGGCGGCACGTCGACAGACAAAGATTGCTCACAGATAAGCAAAATCAAATATAGACGTGCTGAGCAACGGGGTAAATTCGATGTGTTTGGCCTATATATTGTCAATCACCAGCGATACATGCCACCAAAATCAAGAGCTACCACCCCGTTCACCGAGAATCAAATCAAAGATGCTGGTCACGACAAGCGGGGGCTTTTAACGACATATGATCTTTATAAAGCATACTTTCTAATTGAAGAAGGCATCATGCAAAAAGCAGATGTTAGAGAGTCACTTTTTAAAGCAGGTTTAATTGTATTAGAACCGGAAAACATAGAATCCATTGGTGTCCCGCATGAGCTCTTCATGGATGGTCAAGTTGCTATTGTAAACTTAAATGGCACAACGTTATCTGTAGGCGACACTTTGATCGTAAAAAAACAAGGAGTTTACTCAAAAGCAACAATCGAATCATTGCAGGTTAATGATAATGGTGTAGATACCTTTAATGGAGGAGAGGTTGGCATAAAGTTAGATAGAAAATTAAAGAAGAATTCTGAGCTGTTTGTTAGAAACAAGGTATAACAAATTGCTGCACATGGAAAATCACTCGCTGCGTTCCTCATTTTCCGGTGAACGAGGCGTTAGATTGAAAAAATGAACGAATTGAATGAGTTTTGGAAAGGGTGTTTTGGAAGTTTCCATTAAACTCTGATGAATTGAAGCACCATTTCAAAGCGAGAGTAGTAATTTTTTAGTTGAAAGAAATCTCGATTTTCTGTCTACATTACGTCTACATGAAAATTTATTAAATACTAAACCAAACGTAACTTATTGAATTTTTGGTGCCGACACCAAGAATCGAACTCGGGACCTTCTGATTACAAATCAGCTGCTCTACCATCTGAGCTATGCCGGCTTTTGATGACATTCACTACAATGCTGTGAATTTATGTTTGTTCGCTATTTTACCAAGTGCAAATTAGCTCTGCCTTTTTTATCAGGCTTCGTTTGGTCTGATGATTTAACCAGTTTATTTTTATTTTTGATATTTAATTTGTCCGTTACTTCCTTTTCTCCAGTCAAATCATTCTCAGGAAATGAAATACCCTGATTAACTTCTCGAGCAAAGATACCATTGACTGCTTCCGTGGGAAATGCAATTTGTTTTGCTACACCCCCAAATCGGGCTGAGAAGCTGATTATATCATTTCCAATAATCAGATTGTGTACTGCACTATCATGAATGTTGAAAATGATTTCACCATTCTGGATTTTATCCGACGGAAAATCTGCCTGGGGAATTGCTTTGACAGATAACAGTGGCGTGTATCCACATTCATTGCACCACTCGTAGATTGCGCGGATTAAATATGGTTTCGTCGATGGCAACTTCATTATTTCCGCATGACCTTTTCGGATGCTGATAACGCATCGATAAACAACGGTCTGCTAAATAAGCGCTCAGAGTATTTTAATAATGGGGCCGCCTGCTTGGGCAGCTTAATACCGTAATGCTCAAGCCGCCAAAGTAAAGGCGCTATCGCCACATCCAGCATGGAAAACTCGTCACCGAGCATAAATTTTTGTTTCTCAAAAATCGGCGCAATAATCGTCAGGTTTTCCGCAACTGCCGTGCGGGCTTTTTCCGCCGATTTTCCATCGGTATCTTCAATGGCGTCTATATAGCAAAACAGCTCCTGTTCAAAGCGGTATAACAATAACCTGGCACGTGCCCGCATGACCGGATCAGCAGGCATGAGCTGCGGATGTGGAAAGCGATCATCTATATATTCATTGATGATATTAGATTCATAGAGCACCAGATCGCGCTCGACCAGAATCGGCGCTTTCCCATACGGACTCATGACCGCGAGATCTTCAGGTTTGTTGTTGGGATCAACGTCAATTACTTCAAAGTCCATGTCCTTCTCGTGCAGAACAATACGGCAGCGATGGCTATACGGACATGTAATTGTTGAATACAAAGTCATCATGGCTATAATTTCACAACATTATCACTAAGAATGAAAATTACTTCATGCTCAATGTATGTCTTTCCAGTACTCGCGATATAATACATAGGTCAATCCCAGCATACCAAACAGAAATATCATTACCAATATACCTAATTGTTTGCGATCATTTGCAGCCGGTTCACTAAGGTAAACCATATAATTTACCAGATCAGCTACATATCGATCATATTCGGATACCGTCATCGTGCCTGGCTTGGCTAGTTCTAGGCTTTTTACTTCTTTACCCGCCACTGTTTCTACAACCAGTTCTTGTTCCCCCTGCAGCTCGTATAAAACATGAGGCATGGCAACACGATCAAAAACAAGATTGTTCCATCCGGATACTGTGGATTCATCTCGGTAAAAGGCACGCAGATAGGTATACAACCAGTCTGCACCTTTTGCGCGCGCAATGACAGACAGATCCGGAGGAGCAACTCCAAACCATTCTTCTCCCTCATATTTACGCATGGCAGACAACATCAAATCGCCCGGTTTTTGTCCCGTTAATATCAATTTCTCGGTAACTTCAGCTTCATTTTCCAAACCTATGTCCCGATGGCGGTTATAACGCATAAAGCTTGCGCCATGGCATGTCAGGCAATAGTTTACAAAAGTCTCTGCACCTCGCTGTAACGACTCGTTATCAGTTTGATTAATTGGCGCACTATCTAATGGCATTCCGGGCTCTGCGGCGAACAAACTCAATGGAGCCAAACACAAGACAATCAGAAATATTTTTATTCTATTCATTTGGTCACTCTTTTAGGCTCAGGTTTTGTTTTATCTATTTTGCTATACCAAGGCATTAAAATGAAGAATGCAAAATAAATAACCGAAAAAATTTGGGCTAATAGCGTGTATAACGGTGTTGGTTGCTGTGTGCCCAACCATCCAAGAACGAAAAAACTGATAACAAAGAGCGTTAAAGCGAATTTGAAAATCGGGCCTTTATAGCGAATGGATTTTACGGGGCTTCTGTCCAGCCACGGCAGAAAACAGAAAATGGCAACACCCGCGACCATTAAGAATACACCCCACAACTTCGCGTCGACCCACAGAAAATTCACAGTTACAGCGCGTAACATTGAATAATATGGTGTGAAATACCAGACCGGTGCAATATGGTCCGGCGTTTTTAAAGTATCTGCTGGTATAAAATTATTGTGTTCGAGGAAATACCCGCCCATCTCCGGCGCAAAGAAAATGATGCCGCAAAAAACTATCAGAAAAACAACAACACCAAAAATATCTTTTACAGTGTAGTAAGGATGAAATGGTATTCCATCAACTGGGATTTTTGTTTCAGGGTTTTTGTTTTCCTTGATTTCAATACCATCCGGGTTATTTGAACCTACCTCATGTAAAGCAATGATATGGACAAACACCAGCACGACAATCAATACCGGCAGTGTCACAACATGATATGCAAAGAAACGGTTCAAGGCCGCATCTGACAGCATGAAATCGCCCAGAATCCAGTTATGCAGCGTCTCGCCAATAAATGGAATCGCTTCGAACATGCTAACAATTACCTGCGCACCCCAGTAAGACATTTGGCCCCATGGCAATATGTATCCGGTAAAGGCCAGGCTCATTAATACAAAAAATATTGCCATACCAATCAGCCATAGCAGCTCACGAGGTTTACGATATGAACCATACATCATTCCACGGAACATATGCAGGTACACAACCACGAAGAACATCGAAGCTCCCGTTGAATGCATGTAGCGAATCAGCCAGCCAAACTCGACATCACGCATGATATATTCAACTGAGGCGAATGCCAGACTTGCGTCAGGCTTATAGCTCATTGTGAGAAAAATTCCCGTAACCAGCTGATTTACCAATACGAGTAACGCTAACGATCCAAAAAAATACCAGAAGTTAAAGTTCTTGGGTGCATAATACTCTGTAAAATGCTCTTTCCAAGTAGAAACCAATGGAAAACGCTTGTCTATCCATTCAAGAAACGAATTATTTTGCTTGCTCATTTATGCTGATTCCTTGCTTTCTGCCCCAATTAAAAGGACGTTATCACTTAAATAAGTATGCGGCGGCACTACCAAATTCGTTGGTGCAGGAACACTTTTGTATACTCGGCCCGCCAGATCAAACTTCGAACCATGACAAGGACAGAAAAAACCACCCAACCAATCGGAACCAAGATCCTCTGGTGCTATATCTTTCCTGAAGACTGGAGAGCAACCCAGATGAGTACAAATACCCTCCACTACTAAAATCTCGGGTTTAATAGAACGCGTTCTGTTTTTTGCGTAATCAGGCTGTTGATTTTTTTCTGAATTTGGATCAGCCAGCTTAGGTTCGAGCTTTTCCAGGGTCGCCAACATAGAAGGCGTTCGTTCGAGAACCCAGACTACTCGTCCACGCCACTCCACCATCAGCAACATGCCTTCTTCGAGCTTCGAAATGTCGACTTCTACTGGCGCACCTGCGGCCTTGGCTCGCTCACTTGGCATCATGCTCAAAACAAAAGGCGTTGCAATGCCTACGCCCGCAACGCCTCCCGCCACAGAAGTCGCAGCAACCAGAAACTTCCTTCTCCCACTCATTTTACTATCAATGCTGAAACTATCTGCCATATCTTAAATTCCACCAATTATTTTTTTCATTAAATATCAATTAGTTGATAGATTACTATCATAAACACAATCGTTAAAGAATCTTTCTCTCTCCTGCCCGTATTTTTTTAATTCCTGCAGAATTTCGAGATAAGAAGCATTTCTCTATACAGCATTTACATAGAGCCGCCTCAAGGAATGAATGCAGTCTTATGAAAAAAGAAAAATATTAGCAATTTGTTTCGCTAAATGCTAATAATCCAATTCATAAGCCAGTGGAATTTAAGCGCGCCAACACGTTCCAGCTCGTTCCAACACGTTCTTTCCAAACCTCATAGGAATACGTGTTTTTTTATTATAAAGACAGCCCGTTGAATAAATGGGTTATTATACCATAATCATGACAGGGAAATACTAAAAAACTTTATGGCATGTAAAATCTGGTTTTTAATGAACGTGAAGCAGCCCAGTGATTAAGATTTCAAAGCAACCATCCATTGCTAGTATTGCAAGAAAAAAGAGGAAGCGGCAGAATCAATATTTTATCGTATCAAGTTTTTGATACGCTTTATAGTGAGATAGGGTATCCAGTGCCTACAAAGCACTACCACAGCAACATCCATAACCAGCAACATTTGCATTTCAGAGTCCGGACAGCGTTGTTCACTCGAAAAATTACAAACCAGCACCCCAAGAAAAACGATTTACAATTGACGTGGTTTTACTGAAGACAGTTTGTGGCTGCTTGCTACCCTGCCTAACTATGATCGAACCTGGCTATCAGCATTCACCTGCTGTCGTAGTCGAAAATTTTTCCTGCCCCCCCCCCAGGAGAATAATCCTATTCCATATTATCGCACACCGGAAAATTTCGCCAGGCATCAAACTTATTTGTCAGCACTCATCTGATCGAGCACTGCACTACTTTATCTTGCCATGACACTGCTTGTATTTCTTACCCGACCCACAAGGGCATGGTTGATTACGCCCGATTTTACTTCCCTGACGCACAAAGGGCTGCGCTTTTTCATCTGGACCCTCGCCACCTTCCATTCCACCTGACGCGCTATCGTGGTGAAATTCCATATTCTCGGGCGTTTTGAGTGTTTCTGTTACTGCCTCTACCTGCTGCTCGTTTTTGATCTGAACGGTAAGCAATATTCTGGTCACCTCAGCCTTAATCTCCTCGAGCATGTTGGTAAACAGTTCAAACGCCTCTCGCTTATACTCCTGTTTCGGATTCTTTTGTGCGTAACCGCGCAGATGTATACCATGACGCAAATGATCGAGCGCCGCCAGATGCTCGCGCCAGTGCGTATCAATTACCTGCAGCATCAGTGCACGCTCATACTGGTGCATGATATCAGCACCAATCTGATCAACTTTGCTTTGGTAATGCTGCGCAGCAATGTCGATGATTCGTTCACACAGCGATTCTTCATGCAAATCGGGCTCTTCCTCCAACCATTGCTGAATTGGCAAATGCAATTGGTATTCAGCGGCCAGCGCTTTTTCCAGGCCCGGCGCATCCCATTGTTCTTCAACACTTTGAGGCGGGATATATTGGCCAAACAGGCCGGTTAATACACTTTCACGTATAGCAGTTATGGTTTCCGCTATATCATGGTCTGTTTCCAGCAGATCGTTACGCTGCTGATATATAACACTGCGCTGGTCATTTGCAACATCATCGTAATCCAACAACTGTTTTCGTATATCAAAATTACGTGCTTCTACTTTTCGCTGCGCATTTTCAATAGCCCGTGTAACCCATGGATGTTCGATTGCCTCACCTTCTGGCATTTTAAGGCGCGTCATGATATTGGCGACCCGGTCAGATGCAAAAATGCGTAACAATGGATCTTCCAGCGACAGATAAAACCGGCTTGAACCGGCATCGCCTTGTCGGCCAGAGCGTCCTCGCAACTGATTATCCACCCGACGCGACTCATGCCGCTCTGTACCGATAATATGCAATCCGCCATTCTTCAATACTTCATCATGCACAACCTGCCATTTTTCGTAGATTTCCTTGATGCGCTTTTCTTTCTCTGCATCATTTAATTTGTCGTCATGACGAATACTTTCAACTTCCGGTTCAGGATTCCCGCCTAATACAATATCCGTTCCACGACCCGCCATATTGGTTGCAATCGTTATCATTTTCGGGCGCCCCGCCTGAACGATAATATTAGCCTCTTTGTCATGTTGTTTTGCATTCAGCACCTGGTGAGGCAGCTTTGCACGGTCCAGCAATTTTGAAAGCAGTAGATTATTTTCGATGGATGTTGTGCCAACAAGGACTGGCTGACCTTTGTCATAGCACTCTTTGATGCCTTCAATAACAGCATTGTTTTTTTCATCCATCGTACGAAACACCAGATCCATGCGGTCATCACGAATCATAGGACGATGCGTTGGTATGATTACGGTCTCGAGACCATAGATTTGCTGGAATTCTGCCGCTTCGGTATCAGCCGTGCCGGTCATGCCCGCCAGCTTCTGGTACATGCGAAAATAATTCTGAAAGGTTATAGAGGCCAGAGTCTGGTTTTCTTTCTGAATTGCAACGCCCTCTTTTGCCTCCACTGCCTGATGCAGTCCATCCGACCAGCGCCTGCCGGGCATCAAACGTCCGGTAAACTCATCGACAATAACAACTTCCCCATTCTGAATGACATAGTGCTGATCAAGGAAGTAAAGGGCATGCGCGCGCAGACCCGCTGTTAAATGATGTATCAGATTGACATTAGCCGGATCGTAGAGACTCGAACCGGATTTGAGCAGACCGGCCTCGGCCAGCAGTTTTTCAGCATGCTCGAAACCCTCCTCACTCAAGATTACCTGATGCGCCTTTTCATCTACACTATAATCACCCGGCGCATCCTCTTTTTCCTGGCGCGTTAATTTTGGAATTAATTTGTTGATACGAACATATATTTCAGTATCACCTTCGGCTTGTCCTGAAATAATTAACGGAGTCCGCGCTTCATCAATCAATATCGAGTCGACCTCATCCACAATAGCGAAGTTAAGATGACGCTGAACACGCTCCGCTTGATGAGTCACCATATTGTCACGCAGGTAATCAAAGCCATATTCATTATTGGTGCCATAAATGATATCCGCCGCATACGCAGTCTTTTTGTCCTCATGCGGCATATGACCGTAAATGACGCCGACACTGACGCCCAGGTATTCATAGATTTTTCCCATCCAGCCCGCATCACGTTTGGCCAGATAATCATTGACAGTCACCACATGCACCCCATGACCGGTCAATGCATTCAGATAAGCCGGCAGCGTTGCCATCAGCGTTTTACCCTCGCCCGTGCGCATTTCTGAAATCTTGCCATCATGCAACACCATGCCGCCGATCAATTGCACGTCAAAATGACGCATACTCAGTACACGTTTACTCGCTTCGCGAACTACGGCAAAAGCTTCGGGCAAAATCGCATCCAAAGTTTCTCCATTTTCAACGCGCTGCTTAAATTCTGCAGTTTTGGCACGTAAATCAGCATCCGTTAATTGCTCGATATCTGCTTCAAGCGAATTAATTTTATTGACTGTTTTTTCATACTGCTTGATGATACGTTCATTACGGCTTCCAAAAACCTTTTTAAGTAGATTACCTAACATAACGAGCTGTTTAAAATTAAAATCCGGAAAAACAAAGAGCGAGACAAGGTGTCTCACTCAATTTCACTCTTGTATAAAAGAAAAAGTAGCGCAAAGACAGCGTTTAGCATGGAGCAGCCAAAATGCAATCAAACGCTTAGCATATTTTGAAGAATAACACTATTACACAAATGGTGTAATAGCGGTGCAAAGCATATTAATGCAGTTGACGCTATTGATCAGTCCGGTTTTTTCAGAAACCGTGATGGATTCTGCGGCACATCCTTATGCCTGATTTCGAAATGCAGATGCGGGCCAGTCGAACGACCGGTACTGCCTACCTCAGCGATCTTCTGCCCTTGCGTAACAACTTGACCCACTTCGACATGCAGCTTTGAGGCATGCGCGTAACGGCTGATCATTTCATCACCATGATCAATTTCAACCATATTACCATACTCGGAATGTCGATCGGAATAAACAACCACACCTCCGGCTGTTGCACGTATGGGTGTACCTGTTTTTGCGGGAAAATCGACTCCCTCATGAAAAGCACGCCTGCCTGTAAATGGATCTCTTCGAAAACCGAACCCCGACGAATACCAGTCAGTTTCAATCGGCATAACCGAAGGCATCACACGTTTTGACAGCCGTTCGCCGCGTAACAGCATTTCGAGCGCGCTCAACTTGTCCGACCGATCCTCCAGCATAACGGACAATGTTTGCAGTTCACGCTCAAATCTGGCAAAAGAAAGGGCCTCGGTGTGCATACCGGTATATGCGCCGCCCTGACCCGGTAACTGATCTAGCATAAAATCGTCCGACTCCAGCTCGGAAATCTCCAGTAGTTGAGCGCTCACGGCATCCAATCGCAACAACTGCGCCTGCATTTCACCGAGTTTAGCGGCCATGACGCTTAAGTTATCATGCAATTGCGATTGTATTTTCTGGTGTCTTTTTTCTTGCGGGCTGACAAGCAGGGCCTTCAGAACCGGTGCTTCGATGCGGTCTGCATAGCGTAATGAGAAGAAATTCAGACTCAGTGCCAGCAACAGCACAATTGTTAATAGTGCACCTGTAAAAATTGCAAGGTGCAGTTTAGTCAATACTATTTTCTTTGCTTGCGCTGATTGACTGGAAATCAAGATAATATTCATAATATTAATTCCGAAGAATGAATCAAAGCAGCCATGGCTTCCAAGAAATTAAACTTATACCTTCACGCCATTGGTAGAAATTCTGAATATACGGCGTTATTCAACCATGCTCTTCAGCTAAACAAAATAAAACATATGTTAGCCGAGTCTGCCGCTATTCCAGAACACCTGGCCAAACACTGCGAACTCGGTCCGTTATCCAGAAGCCGGCTTACATTATTGGCCGCAAATGCCTCAGTTGCTGCCAGGCTGAAGCATATGGCGCCTTCTATTCTGCAAAAAATTCAAAAAAAAGGATGGCAAATTTCCTCGATTAAAGTACAGATACAAAAACCCGCATTTGGCAATTGCGCCGAGTCGATTCCAAAACAAAAAACGCGCTCCTTAAAGCCCAAAATCAGCAGTACGGGTCTTAAAAGTCTGAATCGTCTTGCGCTCTCGTTACCCGATTCCGAGCTTAAAACCAGCATCCGGCGACTGTTAAAAAAATCCAGTGTCGATTGACTATTCTAGGATAACTCAAAATCAATGTCATACGTTTCTTTTAAGTTTTCCGGCATTGTTTGCAACGGGGTTGTGAGCAAACGCCAAGGTTCGCTTTGCCTGCCTGCCTGCCTGCCTGCCAGATCATGCGTCGCCGAAGTGCAAATCGCTTCGAATAACTTTTTCTATTTTTTTCAAGACATTTTCACACACCTGCAACTCTTATTTGGCTATGCACAGCCTTTTTTCCCACCGCCAGCCTATCCTCTTCGTATATAATCATCATAACAAACATCAGACAGTTCACAGATCAAATGCATCGATTGCAGACATAAACTACAGCAAACAGTTTTGGGCTGAAGTTTAATGTTAGGCAACTTCTAGATCAATTTTCTATCCAAACAATCGAGTTAGTAAAAGCCATCGCATGGTATGAATGTTTTTTATGAAGAATCCGGCAGCTTTAAGGTAGGCACCGTACTCGCCGACAACACCACTTCCTTGCAGGTCGAAGCAATACATGGCAAGCGTTCAAAAATTAAAGCAGCTTCCGTTCTGCTACGCTTTGAAACACCGGCATTAAACGATTTCATGAACCTGGCCCAGAAAATTGCGGATGAGCTGGATCCCGACTTTCTGTGGGAATGCTGCGCACAGGATACAGAATTTGAAAGCGAATCTCTCGCGACAGATTATTTCGGCCACAAACCCGATCCGGTAGAGGCTGCAGCAACGCTTATTCTGCTGCACAGCGCTCCGATGTATTTTTACAAAAAGGGAAAAGGCCGCTACAAAGCGGCGCCACCTGATGCGCTTAAAGCTGCAATAGCCAGCCAGGAAAAAAAACGGCTTCTGGCGGAGCTTAAAACACGTTATACAGAACAGCTATGCACTGGCAGATTACCGGAAGAATTCAAAGCCAACATTGCTCAATTATTGTATAAACCAGATAAAAACTCCATCGAATGGAAAGCACTCGAAGCCGCGAGCACTCAAGCAAAGCAGTCCGTACTCAGTATTCTGGAAAATTGCGGTGCAATACCATCAACACATGATTACCATTACCATCGATTTCTTTGGGAGCACTTTCCGAACGGTATCGATTTCAGTGAAACCGACAGGCAATTGATACCGGATAACCTGGATGATCTACCAACGGCCGATGTTGCCGCTTTCAGTATCGATGATGCTTCCACGACAGAAATAGACGATGCCTTTTCTATCACACCACTGAAACTGGGCAGTTTTAGAATCGGGATCCATATCGCAGCGCCCGCCCTTGGCATCCAACCGAACACCCCTTTGGATAAAACCGCTGCCGGACGCCTGTCGACCGTCTATATTCCGGGCAAGAAAATCACCATGCTGCCAGACACTGCCATTGACTACTACACACTTGGCGAGAATCGGTTATGCCCGGCAGTTTCGTTGTACCTGGAAGTTGCGGATGACTATACGGTTACACACGTCGAGAATCGAATCGAAAAAATAAATATTGTGAAAAACCTGCGGCATGACACACTGGAAACGTATTTCAATGAAAGGACGCTGAACAAAGAACCTATCAACCAGCCTTTCATCAAGGAGCTACGTATCCTGTGGCACTTTGCCTGTAAAATGGAATCGCTGCGTGGCAAATCCAGCGATACCAACAATGATAAAATTGACTACAGCTTTGATGTAGAAAACGACCATGTTACGATCAAGGCGCGGCGTCGTGGTTCACCAATCGACAAGGTTGTCTCCGAACTTATGATTTTCGCCAATACTGAATGGGGCAGACAGCTTGCGGAAACCAATATTGCCGGCATATACCGCGCTCAGGGTAACAGCAAGGTAAAAATGACCACTTCGCCAGCACCACACCAGGGACTTGGCGTTGCCCAATACGCATGGATCAGTTCGCCCATGCGCCGCTATGTCGATTTAATCAACCAACGGCAGCTGGTTGCAATGATTCGCGGAGAAACACCGCCTTACGCACGCGACAGTGACGGTTTACTGATTGCAATGCAGGATTTTGAAACTGCGCACAGTATTTACAGCGACTTTCAGCGATCCATGGAATACTACTGGTGCCTGCGCTGGTTATTACAGGAAAACATACAAACCATTCATGCGCAGGTAATCAAGGAAAACCTGGTCAGATTCGAACCGATACCGCTAGTAATGCGAATCCCTTCATTACCCAACATCGCGCCCGACACATACGTAAAACTGGATATCCAGAGTATTGATTTGCTCGAGTGCAACATACAGGCGAAATTTGTTGAAAAACTGGCTTCGTAAACGAGGTAAAAAATGGACGCAAACATACCGTTATTGTTATGACAAGTTTTCAGAAGTTGCCTAAAATGAGGTACGTCACTATTATTGTTTAATTTTATTTAAGGTCTAATCGTTGTCGGCAGCAATTAATTTTTTCAACGAACAATCGTCGCTTTCCTACGAGAACAGGCAAACACGCCGTTTGTCGGGCATGATGGTATTTTCCCTGGTTTTGCACCTGACCGTTCTGTTTGGTGTGACATTTGAATTTCCGACACCCGATTTTGAAAGAATCGCTTCATCGCTTGAAGTCGTACTGGTGAACAGCAAATCCCGGTTAACTCCCGTCGATACCGAGCTGCTTGCACAATCAAATCTTGACGGCGGCGGCAATGTCGACGCGGACCAACGTGCAAAAACACCTTTTCCGGTATTGCCTCAGAGCAAACCATCACGACCTTCTCTTGCTGCAGAGGAAAAAGTCAAACAACTGGAACAGGAAACACAAAAACTGATAACCGCCTTGCAAAGCGAGAAAAGCATTGAATCTGTCGAGACCAATCCCGAGCAAATCGAGAAGCAGCTTCCCACTGAGGACCCGGTTTCTTCCGATTTACTGCAGCGCAGTCTCGATATCGCACGCCTGAAAGCACAGATCGCGGAAGATCATAACGCCTATCAAAAACGTCCTAAAAGAAAATTCGTCGGCGCCCGTGCTACAGAATACCGTTTCGCACGCTATGTCGAGGACTGGCGCTTGAAGGTTGAGCGCATTGGCAACCTGAATTATCCAGAAGACGCCAAACGGGAAAAGATATATGGTAATTTGCAATTGACCGTTGGCATCCGCGCCGATGGCAGTCTTGAATCCATCGGCATTAACCGGTCTTCTGGATTTAAAATCCTTGATGATGCCGCTATCCGGATTGTCAGGCTGGCTGGAAAAAACGGTTTTGCACCGTTTCCGCCCGATATCAGCCGCGACACAGACATTCTTCATATAACCCGCACATGGGTTTTTGCGCGATCAGACACATTAACCAGCCGGTAAACGTTACCACATTGACACCATTATGACAGACCGTTATGCCGTTGTCGGCAACCCTATCAGTCACAGCAAATCGCCGCGAATTCACATGGCTTTCGCCAAACAGGCACAGCAAGACATCCACTATGAGGCTATACTCGCGCCGCAAAATGAATTTCACTCAACCGTGAACACTTTTCGTCAACAAGGCGGCAAAGGCATGAATATCACCGTACCATTCAAACAGGAAGCCTGCCAAATTGCCGCCAGTCTAACAGAACGCGCCCGTATTGCCGGTGCTGTCAATACGTTCAAGTTCGAGGATGACCATATTCAGGGGGACAATACAGACGGTGCAGGACTGATCCGCGACATTACGATTAATTTAAAAATCCCGGTAACTGATAAACGCATCCTGCTCATGGGAGCAGGCGGTGCTGCACGCGGAGTCATACTGCCGTTGTTACAACAGCACCCGACCAGGCTTGTAATCGCCAACCGCACACCTCAAAAAGCCCAGCTACTGCAACAACAATTTTCAGAATTTGGTCCTATAATAGCCTGCAGTTATATGGATCTCCCGGGTGAGTGCTTTGATATTATTATCAACGCCACCTCCGCGAGCCTGAATAACGCATTACCGGAACTGCCATCCGGAATTTTCGCCACCGATACGCTGGCCTATGACATGATGTACGGCACTGAACCGACACGATTCCTCAACTATGCGGCGCAACAGGGTGCTCGGCATCTCGCTGACGGTATTGGCATGCTGGTCGAACAGGCAGCCGAATCGTTTTACCTGTGGCGCGGTATCAGACCCGATACCAGAAACATTATCACCAATCTTAAAAAGATCTGACATCTGATACTGTCACATCCATCATTTATAAATCTTCAACCTGTTCATTTTTATCGATTTCCTGGAAATATAAAAAAAGATTGACCCCTTATTTTTATCGGCGTAGAGTGATTAAAAAGACATTTATCATGTTTTTGGTCTTTGATGTTCATACACATCCGTATACCGAATTAGGAGGGTTTTGTAATGACTGAATATCATGCTCTTCCAGCACAACGACTGTCCGGTGTTGTCTGTGTTTTTCAGCCTGCGCCTGCCAAACGCGTCACGCTTCAGTCGCCAGCACTCGATATCATGACTGACCTGCGCCATAGTCATGTAGCAACGATTGGACCGAATGAAAGTATCGATCTGGCAAACCTGTACATGAAACAGCGCGGCGTTCGCTCGCTGTTTGTTATCAGTGGCAATCACACGCTTCAGGGCGTTATTACAGCGACTGATATTCTCGGAGAAAAACCGATGCGTTTTAACCAGGAACGTCACCTGAAACACAGTGAAATTCTGGTTTCAGACATTATGACCCCGCTAAACAGCCTGGAAGCGATCTCCATGGAGGATGTACGGCATGCCAAAGTTGGTCATATTATCACCAGCCTGTGTAATGCCGGGCGCCAACACACGCTGGTGATGGATCATGAGAGCAACGGCAGCGTGATCATTTGCGGCATTTTTTCGCTGACACAAATCGAGAAACAACTGGGCAAAACCATTCCACTTGCCGAAGTCGCCAAAACTTTCGCAGAAATTGAAGCAACAGTCATTTCAAATTAAACCGCGCTGCATAATGCGATTAAATCAGCAGTTTGTCGCAGCCTGGCAAATAAAAAAGCCTTCTTCCAGTGAAGAAGGCTGAAATTACAGAAGCTGTTAACAATTCTACAATACGAGTAAGTATAGCCATTCCAGATACATCATCGCCAGAAAAATTACTGGCGCTAAAAAATACGGCAGCGCATCACTGTTGAACAAACTGCGCAAATAAGTCTGCACCCCCCGTTTCATTCTTTGAAACAGCCCGTGCATCTCCGGCCGTGTTTGTTTATCGCTTTTTTTTGCGATAACAATTTTAAAACGTAAGCTCGGCATCTTCAGATAATTGTTCTCAGTGATAAAAAACAGGAAATCATGCTTTTATTATCCACGATAAAAAATTCGAGCTAAGCAGAATAAAAACAACTAAAACACGCCAATTCAATCGATTGGCCGCTGCCTGGTCATCACAACCGCATTACCTGCCAGCCGGCACATCATTGGGAATTACTGCGACACAGCCAGTTCTATATATTCTTTTAGCGCAACGGCGTGATTATGCTCCGGATCCTTTGCTGCGTATAAAAGCACCACATCGGATTGATTGATATAGCCCAGCAGTTCACCAACGGCTTCTGTCCCGGCATCCAGTTCGGCAAAATACTTATTCTTGAATACCTTCCATTTCCGAGCGTCATGCTGAAACCAGCGGCGAAGTTCGGTTGACGGCGCTACAGACTTCAGCCAGACGTCAAGGGCTGCATCTTCCTTTGAGAGCCCTCTTGGCCAAAGCCGGTCGACCAGTATTCTCAGACCGTCCTTCGGGTCAGGTTTGTCGTAAACTCGCTTGACTGCCAGTGTCATCAAATCGATCGTTGATTATCGGTTCAGCATTGACGACGTCAGGCCACCATTCAATACATTCATAACCGCTAATCCTGGTTGGCGGATTTTTTTGCTTTTCTCTTTTTGGCATTACCGCCGGAATGTTTCCCGATGCTCTGCGGCTTGCCCTGTTTCCCGCCATTAAGTCTCTGTAGAAACGCCTGTTTATCAACGGGCGATACAAGAATCGCTTTATTCGTACCGTATTTTATTTCCAGACGATCCAGCGACAATGCCGGACTTGCGCCGGCCCGACGGGTTTCCTGAACAGAGGTAATCGAATCAATCGGTATAGTCCATGAAAACGGCCCGCTGGTTATTTTAAGATTATTGTCATTGACGATATATTGTGTAGATACCAGTATCCACACCGGAAAACACGCACCGATCAACAATGTGACAGCGGCCAGAACGTTATTGAACATACCGCCGACTTCCAGCATCACAGATGCGCCCATCAGGCATGCGATCACTGAAAATACCAGCAGGAATACCAGCGATTTGTCGATTTTAGATTTAAATGCATACATAAATTTAAAGCCGTTATTTTTTGTAGTTTACATTCCGCACAACAATCGATTACACATTGCTGCCCAACTGCCTGACACATTATGTCATACCGGAAATTACAAAAAAATATTAATAAGCAGTATAAACTGCATTGCAAATTTATTTGCAGTTTGCAACCAATACTGGTTAGATAACAATTGCGTGCTTCGCACTCCTCCAATTAGAGAGGAAAAACGTTTCATGTAGATGCATTTATGTTCACTGCCAGCCGTTGAGGAATGATGTCAGACGGCCGGATACGTTGACTGGAGGTGGAACTATGCAACCTATTGGCGCTAATGCACAGCTTCTTTCTAATGATGCGCTGGCAAAATGGCTGGTCGAGGATTTTCCGTTTCGTATACAGCTTTCATCTATTTTTCCGTTCATTCCCGTTTCAGGTCATTCACTCCGTTATGCCACGACAGACGCCTTGATGCCGGGCAACGCTATCGGGCAGAACAGTCCAATCCCCGAAGACACCAAACAGCCGAACGATCCGAATCGCGTTTACCGGTTTGCCGAAATTGCCACTCACTTCCGCGTCAGCTATAAAGCGCAGGATATTTTCTCATCCAATGCAAATGACCAGGTTGCCGTTCAGATGGCGCTTGCTGTCAGGGAACTGTTATACAGGTTCTGGATATTGTTTGAGAGGGGCGATGCTTCCACTAATCCGGAAGAATTTGACGGATTGCTCAGCCTGGTCAATCCAGGCAACACAATTGACCTTCAGGGGCGCCCGCTTACACTGGAAGACCTGGACAGAACCAAAGAGCTGGTGCGCGCCAATGACGGGCGCTGCGTGGTCATATTTACCAGCAGCATTGGCAAACGCGCCATCAATGCATCCCACTATGTCAGAGGGCTCAGGCCGGACAGTGAAGAAATGGAGTTTGCCTGTCCTGATGGCACAACAAAATTTGAGCATGTACTCAAGTTTGACGGCGCACCGGTGTATATCAATGATTTGAATCAGGTATACGAGTGCGGTCACAATCATGTCGGGGCAGCCATATCTCCGGAGAACGTTCTTGAGCTCAATGGCATGGAGCCGCCTTTGGCAACGAATATCTGGTTTTTATCGCTGGGACCGGGCAACCTGCACGGTATTAAGCCGGAAAAAGCGCAAAACATTATTACGCGTTCAACGATTCTGGCCGATGCGTCCACGCTGGTCTACCACTTGTCGATGCCAGCTGGCATTGCATTGGGCAGCTCAGCCGCATTGTCGGTAATCAGGAATGCGACCATTCCGGTTTGCGGCAAATAATCCTGTCAGTGCCTGAACACAGCGCATCACGGTAAAGTCAAAGAGTGAATCGTTATGGTTAAAGAAAGAGAAGAATGTCAGTGTTCTGAAGCGGACGTCGACACGCCTCATTCTTTGGAGAACCCCCTGGGCATTTCTCCCGGAACGCGAAAACTGTTACGATCGGCAAATATTCCGCTCGAATTCAGAAACAGTGTCCAGACAACTGACTGGCCAGCCACAATGCATCCCATTGAAGACGAAGATCTGGCGATTCTTTCCGGCGCAGAGGACGCTTACAGCGAGCCGACAACAGCAGCAACATTCGCAGAATTCGAATGGCGGAAACCTGACGAAATTCTGCATGAAACCTGGCCGCCACCGGAGACTGACACAGACCGCGTGGACGAAACAGAATGGGAACCGCCGCCCGAGGATGTCGATGTTGCATCATCGAAAATCAGTTATCTGTCAGACTTAACGCTGAATATGACCGGTGTAACCCACATGACGCCGGGTTTACAGAGTCTGGCCGACATCCCGATCGGCGGCCTGGTCAGCGCCAGCTATTCGGCATTCTGGCTGCCGCCCGGCAATGGCATGCTATATACCGATACCGATGATTACGGCAGAACGGTTGTACGCAACAAATGCGAAATGACCGTTTTCTTTCAGATCGAAATTCTAAAGGAAGGCAAAGTCCACGTACTAAGAACCCGGTTCAGTGATTTCAGACCGGAACTGAGGCTCTATAAAGGCGCCAGTCTTCGTATGCATATATCGGCAAGAGACATTAAAGGGTTGCCGGGAAAACTGATCATCGAATGGCAGCGAAATGGCAGGCCCGTCAAGTTCGTTAATATCAAGAAGCCCGGTCAGCAGGCTCAAGAACAGGATCAATTGGAAATCAGCGCGAAAGATAAAGAAGACCTGGAAGCGAAGATCAAAAAAATAGAGAAGGAAGGCTGGGTATTTCTGGTACCGCCACCGCAACCGTTACCCAAACACCCCGCAACAACTCAGGAAATGCTTGTCGGTACTATCAAGCTTATTCCCGACAACGACCCACAGAACCCCTGCGAAGACAGCGACAGGCTGAGCGTAATCTGGAGCGCAGCCGAAAAATCCGGCAGTTCTTCTCACGAAGGCCCTCGTTCCTTTTATGCCGGAAGCAATTTGATACAGATAGCGGAGCAGCCCAGAGATTACACACGCGAAGGAACGCAGTATAAGATTTTTGATCTGGAGCTTTACTGGGCTGTCAAGAATCCACTCAATTGCTGCAAGACCGGACATCCCTATGCGGTGATCCAATTTGCCTGGGCCAGGGCGCTGATTAAGCAACAAGGCAAATTCAGAAAACAGGTGCTCGGTCATGACTGGACGCTGGACATTCTGGACTCGGAAAAAAGTCTGGCCCGCAACGGAAACGCATACGACCCCAGGTTCACCAACAACCCCCGGAATACACGGCCACAGACCAAACCCGACATCAGGCCCGGCAAAACACCCAACCGATCCGGCAATAAAAAAAATTCCAAACCAGCCATCGTGCAGCAGGACTCTCCGGGTATTTCCTTCAGTCATTTCTTTGGCGAAAGGGGCGAAGACAGTAAATTCATTCCAGGGCTTTCAGGCAGGGGCGGATGCGTGATTATAGATTTCGTCGCGTTTCTCGTTTGCGACAATCCGGCATTCCAGCAGGGCAATCCTGCCGAAAACTATAAACGCGCCACGGTCGAGAAAAGGATACAGTACAGAATTATTTTCAAATTCAATGGAAACGCTCAGGCACCGAATGTCATTCCTAAAATCATCAGTGTATATGATAAGAAAGGGTGCAAAAAACCATTAGAATATTATTTAAAAAAAGTTAGAGAATTGCAACAAGCTTACAGCAGACCACTGGAAAGCCTGCTGGAAGAAGATGAAAAATACAAAAAAGAAAACGAAAAGGTTACGTTCGAAGGCTGTTGAATCACAACACCTCTGTTTTGGTTGATGAGGTGCAGTAGCGCCTATTTATTTGGCGATCCGATATTGACGATCTGATATTGTCCGCTCTATACGGTACGCTAAGGCTTAACCCCGGTAACAATACTATGATAACCAAACGCTTTATAAATCTGAATCTCCTGGAAACCAATTTTATCGAGCATTTCTGTCAATTCTTGCCCAGTATACTGTTTGCCTTCCGTCCATCCCATCATCACCATACTATAGGCGGCAGCAGTAAACGGGCCCGTTTTATCATCATCATAGAGCATCTCATGAATCACAATCCTTCCGCCGGGCTCAAGGCTTGTGAAGCTTTTAGCTGTTAAAAAATGGCATTTATCGGGCATCCAGTCATGATACATGTTTGAGAAAAAATGAAGATCAGCCGCTGGCCAATGATCCTGCCATATGTTGGCTGCATGTGTTTTAACACGATCCTGCACGCCAAACTGGACAATATATTCTTCCGCCACTTCGCAGACCTGTGAGAAATCCAGTATCAACGTCTGTTTCAGATTTGGCAGCTTCAATACCGCGCCAATCGAATGTGCTCCGGAGCCCCCACCGATATCGAGCATAATGCGGTGTTTGGAAAAATCCAGCAGCGTTGGCCATACCAGCGCTGATGTAATGCTGATACTGTGCATACCCGCTGTAAACCGGCGCAGCAATTCAATCTGCTCCTCATGTGTTTTAAAAATATCGCCGCCGCCATACGCCTGCGGCGCATCAGTGAGTACAGCTTTTTCAAGACCTGCAATTGAGGCGATCTGATAATTATCTATCATCATGTCCCAGAAAAAACCGAAGTAATTCGGGCTATCCTCAAGCAAATACGTTTCGGTAACCGCTGTCAGACTGTAACGTCCATTCTCAAGCGTCAAAAAACCCAGCGCGGTTGCTGTTGTCAGCATAGCTTCTGCAGGACGCTGTTTCAGGTTAAGTGCATCACAGATTTCAGGCAACGTACGTGCTTTTTCAGCAAGAATGGAAAAAATCTTGAGACGATGCGCCAAAAGCAGCGCCGGATAACCATATATTCCAAAAATAACATCCCACAGCGGGCGATCATCCACCTGGGGTATTTGAAGATCGGAAATTTTATCTTGTGCCATCACACTTTTCCTTTTGACTGGTTCATCTGATAATTTAGCGGGTTGCCGCCGATGAATGTATTATCTCATTCAAGCGCGATAGCTACTTTTACTTATCGTTTTATCCCGCTGATAGAATTATTTAAAATTAGTTTGTTAGTTAGCCAGATTTAAGTTTCTCAGCCTCAGCCAACCGTTTGATATTCTGAACCGTTCTTCCAACGCCATCCTTAATGGTTGCTCTCACCAGTCCTTCCAATGGACGCATAATCGCCAGCAATTCAAGCAACTCAAATGTAAACGTCAACTTCGTTGCAGTTTCAACATCGATTGTCTGCAGCTCATACGAACAACGATAAGGATCGGATACACCGATAAACGTTAACCGTTCTCCTGCAGAAAAATCGGATATTTTAAAGCGCGATTCTGAACGCCGTCCCTGATCGACACGAACCTGGCGCCCGATCGTTCCCAGTTGTACCGGGCCAGGTGTAATTTGTTCAAGCTCCTTGACCTCGGGGGACCATTTGGGATAATTCTGGAACAGGTCTTCTCCTATGTATCGAAACAGTTTGCTGGACGAGCACCTGACAACGATAGAAGCGCTGCCTATGACAGGTTCTGTAGAACCCAGATTCAACATGGAGCCTAAATTGAACATTATATTTATCCTTATTCCGGAATATTAACCGGCTTTGCAAAGAAGCTGTAATGTATATTTATTCGCTTTGCCGCTGGAAAAGCATACATCATTCACCTCCTGTTATGTTTGTTCGCCACCAGCATTGGTGCATAAACCATAGCCGAGTCGTCAACACAGTGCAAGCAAGGCGGCATTCAATCTTCATAAAGTTCCATTATAAACAATCCCAAACCGTGACAGACAATCATATAAACTGTAATATCAACCGGTTTCAGATTGATTAAGTTAAATTGCTGGCAAACAGCCGCAGGAAAGCAGGTACGCTTCATTCATCACCCCAATATCGTATACATTGAAACAATCCATGCCAAATGAAAATCTTCAGGACCGGGCCAAAGGTGCCATTTTGGGCGCTTTTATCGGCGATGCATTGGCCCTTGGTCCACACTGGTACTATAACCTAGATGAGCTTCGTCGTGATTACGGAGACTGGATCGACGGTTATACCGACCCCAGACCTGAACGTTATCATGCCGGAATGAAAGCCGGGCAGCTGTCACAAGCCGGTTTTATACTGAATCTGATGATCCGTTCACTTATCAAGTGCAATGGCTACGACAAGACCGATTTCTGCCAGCGTATGGATGAAACGCTGTTTCCGCTGCTGGACGGAACGCCCGTCTGCGGCCCTGGAAAATATACCAGCCAATCCATTCGAGAAGTCTGGCGGCAGCGCATACAACAGAATTTATCCTGGGAACAGACCGGCAGCCACGCGGACACCACTGAAGCCATAGAGCGCACGCTTGCCATTGCCGTGCGCTATGCACTGCAGCCGGGGCTGCTCGCTTCGGCCATCACCGAGAACACCCTGCTCACCCAATCCGATGAAACCGTCGTATCAATGACTGTCGCATACGGCGCCGTGCTGAGTTTACTGGTCCAGGGGCATACGCTGGATACAGAGCTTTCGAACAAGCTGCTGAAACTGGTCAAAAACGGCAAGCTGCCCTTTCATGTTGTGACGCGCGATAATCTGCAGAATCCACGACCCGGCGACCCCGACCCGCCCCGCGCAGGGCGCTTTGCCTCACCCGATGCTCTGCTCACCCCATCCTATATGGCAGCTGCGGCAGCGGACCCTGATATTCATATTGAACCGGCATGGAAGGTATCGATGGTTTACGGCATGCCCTGCGCTATTTATCATCAACTGCCAGCAGCCTACTACCTTGCTGCCCGCTTCAATAACAACTTCGAATCGGCCGTATTGCATGCCGTCAACGGAGGTGGACAAAACCAGGCGCGTGCGATTCTGACTGGCGCACTGGCTGGTGCCCAGACTGGTCTGTCAAATATTCCCTGGCGTTTCATTCATGAACTGGAACAATCAACTATACTGGTGAAACTGGCTACCGATCTGGCCGTTGCAATCGAGTAATTGTATATTCCATATGCCGTTTAAAATTTGCCGACCGAACATCGTTATTTTGTCTGATACAATGACTTTCAGCTGCTTTCAAGCAGATAACCGAAATAAAGGTCAATGCATCTGTAGCTGCTGTGCACTGGACCACCGATCGATACAATAGATATGAAGGAAGTTACAGAAATAAAACAATACCACCGTATCAGCGAAACGATCATCAACATCGCCCGGCGTCTGCATCAAAAAAACATGCTTGCAGCCGCCGACGGCAATATATCCTGCCGCGTAAACGAGAATGAAATACTCATCACACCTTCCGGCATCTCGAAAGCGTTTATGACGCCTGAAGAAATGGCGTTAATCAGTCTGGATAATCAGACCATACAGGGAGAACCATCTTCAGAAAAGATAATGCACCTGACGGTATACAGGCAAAACCCGCTGGCAAAAGCAGTGGTTCACGCACACCCGCCCACCGCAATTGCCTGGTCTGTTGCCCGACCCGATTTGAAATACTTACCATCACACGCTGTCAGCGAGACCATTCTGGCCTGTGGCGACATTCCCTTTGTTCCGTACGCGCGCCCCGGAACTCAGGCTATGGGCGATAATTTAAAACAATTTCTGCCCCATTGCAGAGCACTGATTTTATCACGACGCGGTGCGCTGAGCTGGGGTGAAACACTTGAGGAAGCATGGATGGGAATGGAACGTATCGAGCACTCCTCGGAAATATTATGGAAAGCGCATGCACTCGGTGGACTCACCTTTCTGCCTGACGAAGAGATCGCAGAACTCAGAGCCTTGCGGCAGCGTATTGGCAATCGATTACTGTAACAATATTATTTGGTGAAGCAGCCTGAACAGCAATGAAAGCAAACGAAAAAATCACCATACCACACAATACAAAAATTTGCTTTTGCGGTCTTTTAATACTATAGCCAGGAGAACTTTAGGCATGACTCAACTGGAATCGCTGGCACTTCGTTTTACGCGCACACCGCATCAAACAGAACTCTGGATTCTGGACCAGACCCTGTTGCCCCTGAAAGAAGAATGGGTTCAGCTCACTACTGTCGGAGAGACCATTGAAGCCATTAAAACGCTTAAAGTCAGAGGCGCGCCTTTTATCGGCGTAGTGGCAGCGCTGGGTCTGGGGCAATCGGCAATTAAAGGGACACGCCTGGAACAACTCGAAGACGAGGCGCAAGCACTGTATGCAGCCCGCCCGACGGCAGTCAACCTGATGATATGCATGAACCGGATGATTGCCGGCATTCGATCAAATAAATCGCCCGAGGCGTTGCTGAGTATTGCAGTAGATTTGTTTACCGAGGATCTCTCGCTTTGCGAAGCTATCGCTCAAAATGGCGCCGAATTGATAGAAAGCGGCGATCATATTCTCACGCACTGCAATACCGGCGGTCTGGCAACGGCAGGTATTGGCACCGCACTCGGAGTTATCAGAAAATGCCATCAGCAGGGGAAGAAAGTTCACGTGTATGTCGACGAAACACGGCCATTGCTGCAGGGTGCACGATTAACGACTTGGGAATTGAAGAAACTGGATATCCCCTACACTTTGATCACCGACAATATGGCCGGGCACCTGATGCAGCAGAACAAGGTTCAGAAAATTATAGTCGGTTGCGATCGAATAGCCGCAAACGGCGATTTCGCGAATAAAATAGGCACCTATTCACTGGCGGTTCTCGCGCAATATCATACTGTTCCTTTTTATGTTGCCGGCCCTTACACAACTATGGACTGGCATTGCGCAAACGGCGGCCACATACCGATCGAGCAACGCAAAGCAAGCGAGGTATCCGGAGTTGCTGGCGTTTTTGGCCACATTTGCTGGGCCACTGAGGATACACGAATTTACAATCCGGCGTTTGACGTAACACCCGCAGAACTGGTTTCCGGCTGGATACTCGACTGTGGCGTCTTTACCAGAACGGATTTTCAACAGCGAAAAGTCAGACAATGCATGCCACTATTAGCGGAACAGGTTTCATAAACCAGTAGTTTTTATTTCCAGTGCATTACATAGCCATCAGTTAGAAGGAGATTGAACAATTCTGAGACAGTCTTACAGCTTTAAAAACGTAAAAGCAGAAAGACCTTCGTAGTGCGCACTTTATTTTTTCTTAAACCATCAGAATACATGCTAAACAGCCTTATATGATGAGCCTATGTAATGTTTCCGGAGGCGCAAAATGAAAAACTTACCGCCAGAAAAAATTTCCGCGTTTCTAACTCAATCTGAACCGGATTCAGCGGGAATTGTAACAGTTCCCTCAATGGATCTGATTTCTGGCATGGAAACAATTCTGGACCAGAACAGCACCTATATTTTCATAAAAGATATCGCGGGACGCTATATCTTTGTAAACCAGGCTGTTAAGGAGCTTTTCAACAAACCGCTTGAGGAAATTATTGGCTATGATGACAGCCATTTTTTCGATTTGGGGCTGTCAAACGAATTGATGCTCAACGATCGCCATGTCATCGAGCAGGGCGAAACAATAGAGAGGGAAGAAAAAAGTATCGTCAAATCTACCGGTGAGGAAATAATTTACTGGACAGTCAAAAAGCCCGTTCGCAATGATCAGAACGAGATTATCGGCATGTGTGGCATCTCCACCGACATCACTGAACGCAAACGGACAGAAACCGCACTTTGCACACTTAACAAAAGACTGGAATTTCTTCTCTCCTCATCACCTGCTGTCATCTACACCTGCAAGGCTGAGCCGCCATATGCTGCCACATTTGTCAGCAACAATCTGACCCAAATGCTGGGTTATACAGCGGAAAAATTTCTCAGTGAGCCAGATTTCTGGGCTGAGCACATCCATCCGCAGGACCGGTATCGCGTGTTGGCCAGTTTATGTGATTTCTCCACGCATAACAAACATATCCTTGAATACCGATTCAAGCATTGTGAAGGCCACTGGTTATGGATGAGAGATGTGATCTATGCAGTGACAAACCCCGAAGGCAATCATACCGAATTAATTGGTTACTTTATTGAAATTACAGATCGCAAAGAGAAAGAACAGGCACTGATAGAATCCCGCAATTTACTCAAAACTGTAATCGATACTGCACCGGTACGTATTTTCTGGAAAGATCTGGAGTCCCGGTTTCTGGGTTGCAATCGCGCCTTTGCACAAGATGCCGGAGAAAATTGCCCTGAAAAAATAATCGGTAAAAAAGATTCCCAGTTAATTTGGAAAGAACAGGCAACACGCTACTGTAACGATGATCAGCAGGTGATCAGAACAGGTATTCCCAAGCTTGACTATGAAGAACCGCAAACGACTCCCAATGGCGATACAATCTGTCTGCGGACATCAAAAGTGCCATTGCGTAACGCCGATGATGAAATAATCGGTGTACTCGGCGTTTACCAGGACATCACCAAGCAAAAAGAAAATGAAGACTGCATGGCGATGGCGGCTACGATTTATAAATTGAGCAATGAAGCCATCATGGTAACGGATGAAAATAATCTTATTATGGCAATCAATCCGGCATTCACACGCATTACCGGTTATGAGCTTGCAGATGTAATAGGGAAAAATCCCAGAATCTTTCAATCCGGGCGTCACAATAATTCCTTTTACAAAAAAATGTGGCAGAAGCTGCAAACAGAGGGTCACTGGCAGGGTGAAATATGGGACTGCCACAAGAACGGTCACGTACATGCGAAATGGCTGAACATAAGCGTCATCCTCAACACTGATAACAGCGTGTATTGTTATGTCGGTCAGTTTTCAGATATTACTGAAAAGAAAAAACAGGACGAACTGCTATTTAAACAGGCAAATTATGACCTGCTTACCGGTCTGCCCAATCGTAATTTTTTTAAAGACCGCCTAACCAGGGAAATCAAAAAATCGCAACGAAATGACCAACAGATGTCATTGCTGTTTCTTGATTTGGACCGTTTTAAGGATATCAATGACACGCTGGGTCATGACAAAGGTGACAAGCTACTCAGGGAAGTCGCCCTGCGTCTTACATCGTGCGTACGGAAAACCGATACCATAGCACGACTGGGAGGGGATGAATTCGCCATTATTCTGCCGGAAATTGATGACAAAGCACGTATCGAGGCAATCGCCAGAAATATCATTCACAAACTGAGTATTCCATTCAAGCTTGATAAAAAACAAGTTAATTATTATATTTCAACCAGTATCGGCATTGCCGTCTATCCGGGTGATGGAATTGATATGAAGACTTTGATGAAGCACGCAGATCAGGCGATGTACGCAGCAAAACTGGCCGGACGCAACCGTTTCAATTACTTTACCCGTTCAATGCAGCAGGCAGCATATGAAAAAATGGTGCTGACTCATGATCTGCGGCAGGCGTTATCACGCAACGAATTACAAGTCTACTACCAGCCTATTCTGGACCTCAGACATGGCCTGATCTGTAAAGCTGAAGCACTGCTGCGCTGGAAACATCCTGAACGCGGCATGATCAGCCCTCATACCTTCATTCCCCTGGCTGAAGAAAGCGGGTTAATTCAACAAATCGGTGAAATGGTGTTTACTACAACGGTTGCCAACATCAAACAATGGCAAAACCAGTTCGGTTATCTCCTGCAAGTCAGCATCAATATGTCTGTCACACAACTCAGTTCATTAAAAAAGAATCAGTTGACGGATTATCTGATTCAACAGGAAATGCCAGGCAACTGCATAAACGTGGAAATTACCGAAAGCCTGCTGCTGAAAAACACACCTGTCGTTAAAAAACGATTACTGGAATTTCTGAATGATGGAATAGAAGTATCCATTGATGATTTTGGCACCGGTTTTTCTTCGCTTTCCTATCTTAAAAAATTTGATATCGATTACCTTAAAATAGATAAGTCCTTTATTCAGCAACTAGCTGACAATACCACCGATAGCGCGCTGGTCAACGCCATTGTTGTCATGGCGCACAAACTGGATATAAAGACAATTGCTGAAGGCGTGGAAACCGAATTACAACGGGACCTGCTGGTAGATATCGGCTGCGATTTCGAACAGGGTTTCCGTTACTCGCCTGCCGTTACCGTTGAGGAATTTACCCTATTACTTCAAAAGCAACAGAACCAGGCAGAGAAAATACAGGATTTATTTGACCGGCACTGAAACAGATGAAAAATAACTGAAGAACATGCTTTGCATTGTATTTGTTCAGTTCTCAATGTATGTCTGCATAGCATCAACCATGTTGCGGTGACTGCAGTCCAAGCGATATGACGGCAGCAACAAAGCAGGCAACTCCCGCCGGAACGAAAGCCCACAGGTAGCTGCCCGTCATGTCGAAAACACTGCCAGCAAGTATGGGTCCGGCGATGCCGGCAACACCATACGCCGTGAACATGAGCCCGTAGTTAATGCCAACATGTCTGGTTCCAAAAAAATCCGCGGTAGTCGCGGGAAACAGCGCGAGATTTCCGCCAAAATTGAACCCTACCCAAGCGGCAGCAATAGACAGTGTCATTTCGGTTGATCCCATTTTTATCAGGGCGAGCATCATGACACCTTGCAGCAGAAACATAAACATCATCGCATTTTTCCTGCCTATCCTGTCTGATGTCGCGCCCCAGACGATGCGCCCGGCTCCATTAAACAAGGCCAGAACACCGACAGCATGCGCGGCCGCCGTAGCGCTCAACCCGCTGTGGATCCCAAAAGGTTTCAATATCCCGATCACCAGCAACCCGGCGGCCGCACCAAATACAAACATCAGCCAGAGCATCCAGAACTGCCTGTGTCTGACCATGTCCCGCCACTCAAAATCCATCGCCACTGCAGTTGTTGAATTCGACACGGGCGGCTGCCAGCCGGCAGGTATCCAGCCAGCAGGCGGATTGCGGAGCAGTTGCGCACCTGTTACAACCGCCACCATGAATATCACACCCAGATACATAAACGCCGACGACAGACCATAGGCGTCGATAAAACCAGATGCAACTTTTGCAAACAGCCACGCGCCGGCACCAAAACCTGCCACAGCAAAACCGGTTACCATACCACGTTTGTCAGGAAACCACTTGACACAAGCGGCAATAGGACATACGTAAGCAAAACCAATACCAGCACCGCCGATGATACCCACTGATAAGGCAAGCAGCAGAAAATTGTCGCCACTGAACGCAGCCAGCAGATATCCAGCCCCAAGTACGATACCACCCAGCGTTGCTACGGTGCGCGGACCTTTTTTATCCTGCAATTTGCCTGCAAAAATCATTACCAGCGCAAATGCAGCCAGGGCCAGAGAAAAAATCGCCTGAGTCTGTGTGGTCGTAAAAGAAAAAGCGTCTTTGAGTGGATTCACAAATACACTCCAGCTGTAAATAGCACCCAGACAAATTTGAATGATCATCGCGCCTGCCACTACCAGCCAGCGGTTTTCGTGGATTGCCATTTTAAGAACGGGTGTAGGTATTTGAGGTAATTGTCACTGTACAAAATTTAATTGAACGGATAGAACAATCCTGCACGACAAGTTTGAGCGAACTATACGTCAAGCCCGACAACCAGTCAAACGCGTTACCGAACGAACCCGATAATTATTGATCCCGTCTAGCAACATTGACAAACGGCGTCACATCGTCTGTTTGAGCAGCCGGCGTAATGCTTTCAATGAACGTGTATTAAGTACATCGCCTTTCTCCAGCCAGCCGCGTCGCGCCTGCCCGATGCCAAACCGCAGATTGGCAAAATCTTGCGTACTGTGGGCGTCGGAATTGATGCTGATCAGCACACCCTCTTCTTTGGCCATCTGGCAATAAGTATCCAGCAAGTCCAATCGTTCAGGATGCGCGTTGAGTTCCAGAAAACAACCACGGTTTCTGGCTTCACGTATAATACGCGCCATATCCACGTCATACGGTGCGCGTCGCTGAATCAACCGTCCGGTCGGATGTGCCAGCATGGTGAAATGCGGATGTTCCAGCGCACGCAGTATACGCTCTGTCTGCCTGGCGCGGGACAGATCGAATTTACTATGCACCGCCCCGACAACAAGATCGAGTTTGGCAAGCACGTTATCCGGTAAATCGAGGCTTCCATCCTCAAGAATATCCACCTCGATTCCCTTGAGCAGCGTGATTTCATCGATTTCTGCATTTAGTTTGTCAATCTCTGCGCACTGGCGCGAAAGCTGCAGCGGATCAAGACCGTGGGCGACAGTCAGTCGCCGCGAATGTTCTGTGATCGCCAGATATTCGAAACCATACGATTTCGCAGCATGTGCCATTTCCCGCAATGAATTATGTCCATCGGTAGCATTAGTGTGTGCATGCAGGTCGCCGCGCAGATCGCTCTGCTCAACCAGTTGCGGCAGACGCCCAGCCTGCGCCAGCGTAATCTCTCCGCGGTTTTCACGCAATTCAGGCGGAATATATGCCAGACCGATTGCGGCATAGACGGATTCTTCGTTTTGTCCTGAAATCTGCCTATTGCCTTGATAGACCCCATATTCGTTGATCTTGAGTCCTTTTTTCCGGGCAATCCGTCTGACGGCAATATTATGCGACTTGGAACCAGTGAAATAATGCAGCGCCGCACCGAAACTTTTTACTTTGACAACACGCAAATCCACCTGTATGCCGCATTTAAGAATAACACTGGCACGGGTCGCGCCAGCCGACAGGATTTTGGCAACTTCGCGGTATTCGATAAAATGCTGTATTACCGGACGAGAAATCTCGGCCACTACCAGTATATCCAGATCGCCAACCGTTTCACGCATGCGCCGGTAGCTGCCGGCTATCGTCACCCGACTGACACCAGACACTGTTGCAAGCGACTGTTCTAACGCCTCAGCGTACTGAACTGCCGTCATCAGCTTGAAACGCTGCGTCTGATTGGCATGCGCTTCCACGGACTGCAGAATATTCAGTTCAATCTTTTCACCAAAACCGGGCAATTCGCGAATACGACCATCGCGCGCGGCACGGTACAACTGCTCGACGGTCTGCACGGCGAGATCATGATACAACGCTTTTACGCGTTTTGGGCCGATTCCCGGTATTTTCAACAGATCGCCAATCGTAGCGGGCATTTTCTTGTGCAGCCGATCAAGCAGGCTGCAACGGCCGCTGGACACGATTTCCTCAATTTTAGCGGCCAGATCTTTCCCTACCCCCGATAAACGGGTTAAATCCTCGCCTTTCCTCAGTATCGTGGCGACATCCCGGGAATGATCGTTTAATATACGGGTGGCATTGCGGCAGGCACGTACGCGAAACGGATTGGCGTCCTGAATTTCAAGCAGGTTGGCAATTTCTTCAAAGATGGCGGCGATATCGGCATTATGTCGGGGCATAGATACCTCCTGATTGGTTCGTTATTACGCTATCATTTGCTCTTTTCCATTATGCTACAGAAATAAAACGCGCATGACACGCTATCGTCCGCCGCAACCCAAAAGTTCGGCCTATATCACCAAATCGGGGCACGAAGCATTACGCCAGGAGCTCAGGGACTTATGGATAACTCGCCGTGAAGTCACCACGGCATTAGCTGCAGCCGCGGCTGAAGGCGACCGTTCAGAGAATGCCGAATATATTTACCGCAAAAAGCAATTGCGCGAAATTGACCGGCGTATCCGCTATCTGCAAAAACGTCTGGATGAATTGATCGTGGTTGACCAGCCGCCCACGAATCAGGATCAGGTGTTTTTCGGTGCGTGGGTCGAGCTCGAAGATGAAGCAGGCGAATGCGTCACTTACCGTATCGTCGGCCCTGATGAATTTAATGTCGAGAAAGGCTGGATCAGCATGGATTCGCCCGTGGGCCGCGCCCTGATGAGAAAACATCTCGATGACGAAATAACTGTGCAGCGCCCTGCCGGCCGGGCACGATATGCTATTACCGCTATCCGGTATACCGAGAATGATAGCTAAATTGTGGTGTCACAGAAATGTCAGTTGCCACCCTGTTCTCGCAAGCGACAGTCGGAGACACAAACAGTCCGCAACAAAGCACTGCATGCTGGCAACCTCGATCAAGCAGCATTCATTATTATTTCTCAAAACATCAATAATTTGCCGTCAAACCAGGCGTTGGATTTAAAGGATTTCTGACAGCAGGCAAACTCTGCACATAATATAAACAAATACAATTGCAAAATGAAAATCATCAGCCTATTCTTATCAGAATAGCCACCCCCCTCATACCTTATAAGAAAGAAAAGGGATCAGTGTATGAAAGAAAAACTGTTTATTCCAAAACTTTGCTCCGTTGGGCTCGTTTTTATTCTGTCGCACAACATTTCTCATGCGATGCCGGGGATGCATGAGTCAGGCGATAGCGCAGCCACTGAATCACCGCATGCCACAGAAAACCTGGGGGAACCCATCAATTCATCTGGGACGGAACTCGAGATCACCTACAGCGCGGACGGCAAAACGGCCATTTTTGTTTCTACTCGTGAAGGCAGTATCGAATCGCCCGGCAGTCCTTATAACTTCGACATCTGGATGTCTTACTACGAGAATGACGCCTGGAAGCCGCCCATTCATTTAGGGCCTGCGATTGATTCGAGCATGGGACCGAATATCAATACCCCTGCCTGGGAACTGGAACCGAGTTTTTCCGACGACGGCAATGTCATATATTTCACGCGTTACGAGCCGGGCAATATGCTGTCAGGTGACCTCTATGTCGTTCAGAAAATCGATGGCGTCTGGCAAACCGCCAAAAACTGGAACGATGTACCGGAGTTGCCGAATATCAACACGCCAACCGGTGAGGAACACTGCCCGATCATAGCTTCCGACAGCCTGATTTACTACAGTTATCATCAACCGGGAGTCACCCAGGACAGCGATATCTGGAAAGTCGAGAAAAAGGACGGTGTATGGCAGGAGCCAGAAAGCCTGGGACCGAAAATCAACTCTCCCTACCGCGACCATATGCACTGGACAGGACTGTCGAAAGACGGCAAAAGCCTGATCATTACCAGCATGCGGCCTGACCTGGGGTCACGGGGCGGACACGACGAATGGATTGCGCATCAGGATGAAAGCGGCGAATGGCAGGAACCGATAAATCTGGGCGATACAATTAATACAGACGGCGAGGATATGTGCTGGACATTTACGCCGGATGGCAGGAAATTCACCGGAAGTTGGGGGCCCCACGGCACTTACGATATGGATATCCGCTGGGTTTACAAGGATGACATTCCGCTGCTAAGAGATTTCGAACCGATCGGCCCACCGCCAAATCTGCTGATCAACAGCACGGCAAAACCGGTTACAGACTAACCAACGCAACCGTAGATTCAAACGCCGGTTTATTCTTAAACGGACAACTGGGAACAGCTGTCATGTTAATAAACCCGCTTTTTGCGCAGGAAAATGCAATTTACCGACTTATACATTGCGCAAAAATCTGGCCCTCGAACAAGCAATGCAGTGTCGTGTAGAGGCCATGACCAGCACGGAAACCACGCCGCCAGTATTGGTGCTGGCACCGAAGGGTGCAACGAAGGCCTGCCTGAATCAAGCACCAATTTTCTGAGTAACATCAAGGCGATTTATCACAGATCGCAACAGCATCGCCGTAACCAGGCTAGTCAGGATAATCAATAAAAAGGTTGCATCCTTCCAGGCAGGAATTTTTGACAAATTCAAAGTAATCGCACTCATAGCCAAACAAAGCAACAACAGCATTATTTTCACGAAAATACGCACTTGTCTGTATGTTGCCATGCAGAACATGCCATTCATTCCAAAGCGTTTGAATTTAACCAAATCGATCCTTAAATTTACGCGATCATTTGCTTTCATTTATTTTCCAGAACCGTCAAGTTGAATGAAAAGTGTCGAGACAGTTTACAATTCGTTACACCTTCTACTACCAGCAATTATCAATCTACTGATATATATAAAAAATTTGCAGATGGAATAAAAATTGCTTGATTAACAGTATACAGACAGTATTCGATGATCTGTGATGCGATTCACTGATACAAAAAATAGTTTAATTGTACAAAAGAACGGAAAATCAACACGAAACTGTGTCAATAAGGATTTTCGTATCAGAATTGTATTTTCAACGACAGTGATTTCAGGAGTGTGCGGCATCGATCCCTGAATCACACACAACGCATCGCATATATTGTTTGTGACGCTTGCTGCAGTAACCGCATTTTTGCAGTTGCGCTACTGGGATTAATATTTCCAATAATATTTTCCTGGCCAGTAGTTTAATCTTGTGGTGATTTTGCAGGATTTGATTTAACAATCACTGCGCCAGGTAATCATTGCGGAGGGTTTTTATGATGAACAAGGAATATAGTGTTGAAAACAATGATGACGATATAGCTGATGGCTTGGCCCCGGACAGCAGAATTGTCGAAATTATAAATAAAATTGAATTGGCCAAGAACGAGCACGACAATTATGAAATCGTTTTTTTAAAGCAGGTATTGTAACCTGAGAATTTACGGGCTGAGACTAATCATTGCTTGTAGCTGGGTAGATGGCCTTTAAAAGGCTTATCTGCAGCTACAAGCAATGCATATCATTAGGGTCAAGTCTATTTATTAATTTATTCTCTATTTTATGATGTATTTTTACCAAGTAATAAGTTGATATGTTGTGTACGATTTCGATTAAAAATAGGCCAGGGATAAACGAGAATGCGACAACCCCTATAATTAATCAGCAGACTTGACCCTTTATCTTTGATTTATGCGATGCCAGACTTCCAGTTGATCAAATTGACTAAATTGGATCAATCAGACTGATTACAGCCCCAATTTCTCCCACATCGTATCCACCTTCTGCTTAACCGCCTCATCCATCACAATCGGCGTACCCCATTCGCGGTTGGTTTCGCCGGGCCATTTGTTGGTCGCATCAAGTCCCATTTTGCCGCCGAGACCGGAGATCGGGCTGGCGAAATCGAGGTAATCGATAGGGGTGTTTTCGACGATAAGCGTATCTCTGGCCGGATCGACACGGGTGGTGATGGCCCAGATGACTTCTTTCCAGTCGCGGATGTTAACGTCGTCATCGGTGACGATAATGAATTTGGTGTACATGAACTGGCGCAGGAAGCTCCAAATACCGAACATCACGCGCTTGCTGTGTCCGGCATATTGTTTCTTCATGCTGACCACCGCCATACGGTACGAGCAGCCTTCGGGCGGCAAATAGAAATCGGTGATTTCAGGAAATTGTTTTTGCAATAGCGGCACGAACACTTCGTTCAATGCCACCCCGAGAATCGCGGGCTCGTCGGGTGGCTTGCCCGTATAGGTAGAGTGGTATATCGGATCACGACGCAGAGTGATGCGTTCAATCGTGAGCACCGGAAAAGTTTCCTGCTCGTTATAATAGCCGGTATGGTCGCCGTACGGACCTTCGAGCGCGGTTTCATCGGGATAAATCACACCCTCGAGTACAATCTCGGCGCTTGCCGGCACTTGCAGGTCGCTACCAATGCATTTGATCACCTCGGTTTTGGAGCCACGCAGCAGTCCGGCAAACTGGTATTCGCTGAGGGTATCAGGTACGGGTGTTACCGCGCCGAGTATTGTCGCCGGATCAGCACCCAGCGCAACGGCAACAGGATAAGGCTGACCGGGGTTTTTCAGGCAGAATTCACGAAAATCGAGTGCGCCGCCGCGATGCGCGAGCCAGCGCATGATCACTTTATTGGGGGCAATCACTTGCTGGCGATAAATGCCTAGATTCTGTCGAGTTTTGCTGGGTCCACGTGTCACGGTCAACCCCCAGGTAATCAGCGGCGCAATATCACCCGGCCAGCAGGTTTGAATCGGTATTTTGCCAAGATCAACCTGATCGCCTTCCCAGACAATTTCCTGACACGGTGCGCTGCTTAACACTTTTGGTGCCATGTTCAATACCTGCTTAAGTACCGGCAATTTATCCCAGGCGTCTTTCAGTCCTTTCGGTGGATCGGGTTCTTTCAGATAAGCCAGCAGCTTGCCGACTTCACGCAACGCTTCAACCGACGTCTGCCCCATGCCCATCGCAACCCTTTTCGGTGTGCCGAACAGATTGCCGAGAACCGGCATGTCATGACCCTTGGGCCTCTCGAACAATACCGCAGGTCCTTCGGCTTTCAGGATGCGGTCGCAAATTTCGGTCATTTCGAGTTGCGGATCAACTTCTATTGGAATGCGTTTGAGCTCGCCGATGGTTTCGAGTTGTGCGATAAAATCACGCAGGTCTTTATATTTCATAGCATCGTTTACGGAATCAGAAAATCGAGCGCAATACCGATAAACACCGCCATGCCGACATAATTGTTATGCAGAAATGCTTTAAAACACAGTGCCCGATCGCGATTGCGAATCAGCGTATATTGATAACCCATCAAACTCACCGCCACCAGCAAACCAGCGTAATACGCCATGCCCATTGCTTGCAGTTGTCCGATATAAATCATGAGAACAATAAACAAGGCATGGCAAATCATCACGCCGGCCACATCAAAACGCCCGAAGGTAATCGCTGATGTCTGGATGCCGATTTTCAGATCATCGGGCTTGTCGACAATCGCATACGCGGTGTCATACGCAACCACCCAGAACAGGTTGGCCAGCATCAATAACCAGATAATAGCAGGCAGTGAATCGGTTTGCGCGGCAAACGCCATCGGAATGCCGAAGCTGAACGTAATACCGAGGTACGCCTGCGGCATAGCGAAGAACCGTTTTGTGAACGGATACGATGCTGCCAGAAACAGTGCGGGCACGGATAGCGCTATCGTCAGCAGATTAAGCGGCAGAATTAAAATAAAAGCAACCAGGCTTAAGCCCGCTGCCAACAGCAACGCTTCTTTCGAACTGACTTGCCCGGACGCCATCGGGCGGTGTTTAGTGCGCTCAACATGCGGATCTATCTTGCGATCGGCGAAATCATTCATCACGCAGCCGGCTGAGCGCATAAGAATGGTGCCGATGATAAAGATGAACAGAATATGCCAATCAGGAAAACCCTGCGCCGCAAACCATAACCCCCACAGCATCGGCCACAACAACAACAGAATGCCGATCGGCTTGTCCAGTCGCATCAGTCGCGCATAGAGGATAAAACGATTAGGTTGATTCATTAAGTCAGAAGCCATTACTATGTCAAATTCAGAATGTCGGGCAGGAACACCTCTGTCACCAAAATGGATCTGTCCTGTAATGTGAACCGCGAGCGCCTTGCCCAGAAGTGGGACGGATAGTCTGTCAGGCGTAAAACCGCACGGTCATACAAGAAGTGCCCGGCGCTGATTTTTTTAAATTCGAGCGGTGTACGCTTTACCCTGGGGTTGGTAAACAGCATGCTGGCTAACGGCCGGTTGCCCAGATTATTCAACGTACGCCACGCACCGCGCAAATCCTTGTGCGGCACAATCGAATGAGCAAAAACCACCGGCTTATCGCAACAATAAAGATACACTTCCCGTACCAGCGCCAACTCGTGGGGGCGCAGCTTCATTTTGATCCATTCATCCCCGTAGACGCGTGCGAGCTCCTGGAATACCGGCTCCACATAAAACTGAGCACAGCGTTCCTGTATGCGGCGCGTGAGCGAACCGCGGAACTGCAGCCAGTCACGTATTTCAGGAGAAGCGGTAGTTAATGCCGGAAGCCATGCCTGAGGATGCGCAGTGCTAATATTTGCCACGATAATCGATCAGTTGCCGCAAGCGGTATAAAGGTTCAAATGAAACAAAACGGGTTAGTTGGTAAGTGAATTTTATCTGTCCGGCCAGTCAAACGGATAGCTGTCGACAAGCCACGCATTATACAACAGTCTGCACAGGTACTGATAAAAGCTGCGCTCACTCGAAGCCACGCCACAATCTGATATCCAGTTCAGACACGCAAATACTCTGTTTTATCCCCCAACCAGCGCCGAATATGTCGTTGTGCCAGGTCAGGGTAATCGTTCAGCATTTCATCGGCCACGGACTGCGCGTCCGTCAATAACGCACCGTCCTGATCAAGATCAGCAAAACGCAGCATTGGCACACCACTCTGACGCGCCCCCAGAAACTCGCCCGGTCCGCGCAGGCGCAAATCCTGACGCGCAATTTCAAAGCCATCAGTGTGTTCAAAAATAATTTTCAGGCGTTCACGCGCAATTGACGACAGAGGTTGCTGGTACAACAAAATACACACGCTGGCATCAGCTCCCCGGCCTACGCGTCCACGCAGCTGATGCAATTGGGACAGCCCCATACGCTCGGCATTTTCAATTACCATCAGCGATGCATTTGGCACATCAACACCGACCTCTATTACAGTCGTTGCCACCAGTAATTGAATATCGCCCTGCTTAAACAGCGTCATCATGTTCGTCTTTTCCTGCGCAGTCAATCGCCCGTGCACCAGACCAACATTCAGATCCGTAAATATTCTGCACAAGGTTTCGCAAGTCTCCACCGCCGTCTGCAACTGCAATGTTTCGGATTCTTCAATTAACGGGCATACCCAGTAAACCTGCTTTCCCTGTCGACAGGCCTGTTGGATACGCGCAACAACCTCACTGCGCCGGTTGTCGGCGACCAGCTTGGTAATCACGGGAGATCTGCCCGGCGGCAGTTCATCAATAATCGACACATCAAGATCGGCGAAATAGCTCATAGACAGTGTACGCGGAATCGGTGTGGCGCTCATCATCAACTGATGCGGAAAGATCCCCGCATGTTGTTGCATGCCTTTCATACGCAGAGCCAGCCGCTGATGCACCCCAAACCGATGCTGTTCGTCAATGATGGCCAATCCCAACTGATAAAAACTGACTTGCTCCTGAAACAGCGCATGCGTACCTACCGCGAGCATGGCCGTTCCGGATTCGATGGCTGCCAAAGCTGATTGTCTGTCTTTTTTTTTCTGACCACTCGACAACCACCCTACCTGTATTCCCAAAGGTCTAAACCAGGCGGACAATTTCTGGAAATGCTGTTCGGCCAGAATCTCGGTCGGCGCCATTATTGCGGCCTGATAACCGTTTTCTATGGCCTGTAGCGCTGCGATTGCCGCCACAATCGTTTTACCGCTGCCGACATCACCCTGCAACAGTCGCTGCATTGGGTATTTTGACGTCAAATCGCGGCAGATCTCAGCGATCACTTTTTCCTGGGCCATTGTCAGACTGAAATCCATCTGTGCCAGAAAACGGATACGCAATCCATGGTCATGCTTCTGATCCAGCTGAGGTGCTGTGCGGCTGCGCCGCTGGCGGTAATGCAACCGCATCGAAAGCTGTTGCGCCAGCAATTCGTCGAATTTGACTCGTTGCCATGCCGGATGCTTGCGCGACTGGAGCAAATTGATCTGCGTATCAGGCGGCGGGTGATGCAAGGTGAAAACACTGTCTTTAAATCCCGGCAACCGGTATCGGCAAATGATTCCATCGGGAAGTGTTTCATCAAACAATCCAGGCTGCTTCGGATGGCGCAATATCTGATGAATCAGCCTTGCCAGCGTTTTTTGCGGCAATCCCGCGGTAACCGCGTAAACGGGCGTCATGGCTGTCGCTAACGGCTCGTGTTCCTTAACGATGCGGCATTTTGGATGCACCATTTCCGCACCAAAAAAACCTTGGCGGATTTCGCCGAGTAAACGCACTCTTTTACCAACGGCATACGCTTTGACCTGGCTGCCGTAAAAATTCAACAAACGCATGCACAGAGAGCCGCTACAATCCTCTATTCGGCAGACCAGCTGACGCCTTGGCTTCGCAACGATTTCGTTATGAACGATCACACCCTCTATCTGCACAACCATGCCGTGTGGTGCATGAGCGATAGGAAATACATGCGTTTCGTCTTCGTAACGGATCGGCAAATGCAGCGCCAGATCCATTTCGTTGTTAATACCCAGCCTCGTCAGCTTTTCCTGCACCTTCGAACTGACTGCCAGCGCAGCCGCATCCGACACGGAAGCATCGCTATCCATATTTGGTTTTTAGCCAGAAAGCGGCAGCCTGAGCGTGGTGCGTCTGCATTATGCGCCGATCACCATGACACCATCCATTTCAACCAGTGCGCCGCGCGGCAGCGCCTTGACACCAATGGCTGCTCGTGCCGGATAAGGCTGCTCGAAATAAGTAGCCATAATTTCATTCACCAGAGAAAAGTGTTCCAGGTCAGTCAAAAAAATATTCAATTTGACAATATCGCTCAGGCTGCCACCGCTGGCTGAAGCGACCGCTTTCAGATTTAGAAAGACCTGTTGTATCTGCGCTTCGATACCGTTGACCATCTGCATAGTTGCCGCATCCAGCCCGATCTGCCCCGACAGATAAACCGTCGCTCCACCACTGATTTTTACCGCCTGCGAATAGGTTCCTATCGCCTCTGGCGCCTGCGATGTTTGAATCACTTCTTTGCTCATTGCCATCTCCTGTTGCTTGAAAATATGCGAGTATAATTGATTGACGCCAGCTTTCCATCATCAAAACGCGCGCACCTGCAAATGACTGCCTCTACCCGGTTGCTGAACGTTATTTCATGTAAAACCACTCGCACGTACGAATCCGGCTGAAAGACATGCATTGACAGGAGCCTGCTCGGATATAATGAGATTTTTCAGTCGACGCGCACTAAACCGTTTTCATGCATGAATCAAAACCCAAACTAATCATTCAGGGCGGCAATCCGCTTCGTGGGGAAATCCGCATTTCAGGCGCCAAAAATGCCGCTTTACCATTGCTTTGCGCTGCGTTGCTGACGGAAGATACCGTCCGAATCAGCAACGTGCCCCGGTTGATGGATATCACAACCATGCTATCGCTACTCAAACAGATCGGGGTTAACGTAGAATGCACCGAATCATCGGAATTTGTCTTGTGCGCGACAAACCTTACACAGCTGACAGCGCCTTATGACATGGTAAAAACAATGCGCGCTGCCATACTGGTATTAGGGCCGCTGCTCGCTCGTGCTGGTGAAGCGTATATATCCCTGCCCGGCGGCTGCGCTATTGGCCTGAGGCCAGTCGATCAGCATATCAAAGGACTGGAAGCCATGGGCGCCAGAATCTCCATAGAACATGGCTACATTCACGCCGTAGCCAGGCAGCTGCACGGTGCCCGGATTGTGATGGACATTGTAACAGTAACAGGTACGGAGAATCTGATGATGGCCGCAACACTCGCGCATGGCACCACAGTGATTGAAAACGCCGCGCGCGAACCGGAGATAGTTGATCTGGCCAACTGCCTGACTGCCATGGGCGCCAGAATTCACGGTGCGGGCAGCGACGTTATTACAGTTGAGGGAGTACCAGCGTTGCGGGGCGCAGAACATGCTGTCATGCCCGATCGCATCGAAACAGGCACATTTCTGGCAGCGGCCTGCGCAACCAGTGGCAATATCCGTCTAACAGAAACGGATCCGCAACAGCTGGATGCCGTACTGGACAAGCTGACAGAATGCGGCGCCAGAATCGATACCGGAAGCCGCTGGATTCACTTGGAAATGCAGCACAGACCCCAATCAATCACACTGAGAACTGCTCCATATCCAGCCTTTCCAACCGACATGCAGGCCCAGTTCATGTCATTGAACTGCATCGCTGAAGGCACTGCGATCATCACCGAAACCATCTTTGAAAACCGTCTGATGCATGTTCAGGAGTTAAAGCGCATGAATGCAGATATACGGGTTGAAGGCAATACGGCTATCGTTCGCGGCAAATCAAGGCTCGACGGAGCCCATGTAATGGCGACCGATTTACGCGCATCGGCCAGCCTGGTTATCGCAGGGCTTGTTGCACGTGGCGAAACAGTCATTGACCGTATTTATCATCTTGACCGGGGTTATGAATCAATCGAGGAAAAACTCTCGCTACTGGGTGCCAGCATTCGGCGTTCAACTGCTCCATGACATATTTCAAGTGGATATTGCCGGAATTCAGGCACAAAAAAACCCCTGCTTAAGACAGGGGCAAGACAATCTCACAATTCATTGAGGCAAAACTGCAAAACTGCGCATTCACTGATTACACGGCCTGCCGTTTGCCCAAGTTACCTTATCCAGAGTCTGCCAATCAGCTGATTTTACCCTGATTGTAGCTGATGACGAGAACGGCGACACGTTTGTTAAAATCAGAGATCGGTGCTATCAACAGTTTCTTGCCATCGACATCAGATTTAATGGTTATACTGTGCACGTTAATTACATCTTTGGAATACAGCTCGCTGCCTTTTACATCTTCAAGGCGCTTGTCGGTAGATACCAGCAATTCGCCATCTTCACTGATCAGTACGATACGATCCGCATCAATCTGCTTGACAATATCGTTAAGATACAGCCCGATCTGGTCAATATTGTTACGGATCAGCTCGCTGCGCACCGCCCACGCCAGTACCTGTCCAAACCGTTCTTCTTCTTCTTTATACTGCTTGTCAGCATGTTCACGCGCCTGCTGGGTAATCAGTGTACGTTCCTTTTCAAGCATTTTGTTCATATCCGATTCGATTTTGCTGACAGCAATCAATTTCCAGGCAAAAACGAAGATAATGATACCCACCAATACAAAAGCATATTTCATGGGCAATTGCTTCTGTGGAAGTTTTTCCAGCACTTCAAACCGTTGACCCAGCATTGAAAAAAATGTCGTTGCTTTAGATTGAAATGATTCATTATTCTGATCCGTCATCAATAGCTCCTTGTTTAGGTGACAGGTAAAAAAAATCCAATTATCCACTAATCCAATCTGAAGTGAAAGCGGATGATTTCAAAATTTAAATTCAGGACAACTTCAATATGAACAAGTGTTACACCAATGTTTTACAAAGGTTCGGCCGCCGTCCGGCGTCGAAAATCCTGCAACCGGAGTATAGCAAATAACACCCGGTGCATTTTGATTTATAATTTAAAACTGAAGCCAGTCATCAAGAATACAACACTTGACATAATAACGATTTACTCAAAAGGAAACATACGTCTTGGCTGATAACAACGACAGCGACACAAAAAAATGGTCCGGCAGATTCGAAGAGCCCGTCTCGGCACTGGTAGAGCGTTATACCGCCTCGATAGGTTTTGATCACCGACTGGCCGCATACGATATACAGGGCTCTCTGGCGCATGCCCGAATGCTGTCCGCCCAGGGCATCATTACGCAAGATGATTTATCGGCCATAGAGCAGGGACTGAAACAAGTCAGCGACGAAATACATGATGGCCGTCTCGAATGGTCATTGCAACTGGAAGATGTGCATCTGAATATCGAAAAGCGGCTGACCGAATTAATCGGGGATGCCGGAAAACGTCTTCACACTGGCCGCTCTAGAAACGACCAGGTGGCCACGGATATCAGGCTTTACTTGCGCGCATCCATTGACGAAATCAGTCAACTGACGCGTTCTTTGCAATGGTCCATCGTCAATCTCGCCGAGAACCATGCAGCCACGGTGATGCCTGGATTTACGCATTTACAGGTTGCCCAACCGGTTACATTCGGCCACCACCTGATGGCCTATTTCGAAATGTTCAAGCGTGATGTCACACGATTATCCGACTGCAGAAAGCGCGTCAATCAATCGCCTCTGGGCGCTGCCGCGCTGGCAGGAACAAGCTATCCGATTGATCGCAGACACGTAGCGCAGTCGCTGTCGTTTGACGGCATCTGCGAAAACTCGCTGGACGCGGTATCAGACAGAGATTTTGCCATTGAATTCTGCGCCTGTGCCGCATTGATGATGACGCATCTGTCGCGTTTCTCGGAAGAACTGATTTTGTGGATGAGCCCCGCAGTCGGGTTTGTCTCGTTGGCAGACCGGTTTTGTACCGGTTCATCCATCATGCCACAAAAAAAGAATCCCGACGTGCCCGAACTGGTGCGCGGCAAAACCGGCCGTATCAACGGTCACCTGATTGCATTGCTGACCCTGATGAAAGCACAGCCACTGGCTTACAACAAGGACAACCAGGAAGACAAAGAACCGCTGTTTGATACTGTCGACACCTTGATCGATACACTACGCATATACGCCGATATGCTTTCAGGCATTCGGGTGAACCCGGAGGCTATGCGTAAAGCCGCAATGCAGGGTTTCTCTACAGCGACCGATCTTGCGGACTATCTGGTAAAAAAAGGTATACCATTTCGCGATGCGCATGAGATTGTCGCCCGTTCCGTTCGTTATGCCGAACACAAAATGTGTGATCTGAGTGATCTGACAATCTCCGATCTGCAGCAGTTTTCTTCAGCTATTGAAGACGATGTATTTGCCGTGCTGACCCTGCAGGGATCGCTGAACAGCCGCAACCATCCTGGGGGCACTGCGCCCGAACAGGTACGTGCGGCCATTGTTCGCGCAAAAGACTGGTTATCGGGGGAAAAGCGCGATTAAACTTCGGACCAACATCTTCCAACAGCTTTCCTGATCAAACCATGAATGACTGGCCTGATATTGCAAAACACATCACCGACACAATACAGCATGCTTTTACACCAGAAAAAATCACCGCAATCGGGGGCGGTTGTATCAATCAGAGTTTCTGCGTTGCCGACGACAAACGGCGCTTTTTTGTCAAAACCAATCATGCTGATGGACTGTCCATGTTCGAAGCCGAGGCTGCAGGGCTCGATGAAATCAGCCAATCCGACACCCTGCGCGTTCCGCAACCGGTTTGCTGGGGCAAAAACGCGCATACCGCCTGGCTGGTACTTGAATATCTCGAGTTGAAGCATCGCGGCAACGGTGACAATCAAGCATTGGGGGTTAAGCTCGCCGCCATGCACCGCATTCAACGACGCCAGTTTGGCTGGGTTCGTAACAACACCATTGGCAGCACTCCCCAGATCAACACTCAGGATTCGGATTGGCTATCGTTCTGGCGGACTCACCGGCTTGGTTATCAGCTCAATCTTGCCAAAAAAAACGGATATCACGGCAAACTGCAAAAGCTCGGAGAGCGTTTGCTGGCGGACTGCGAGCATCTTTTCAGCAATTATACGCCCACTCCTTCGTTGCTCCATGGCGACTTGTGGAGTGGCAATTTTTCCCATGACATTACCGGTTTCCCCGTTGTGTTTGATCCCGCCGTATACTATGGTGACCGTGAAACCGATATCGCCATGACTGAATTGTTTGGTGGCTTTTCTGATCATTTTTATTCTGCTTATCGGCATGAATATCCGCTGGAAATTGGGTATAATAACCGTAGGGTTTTTTATAATCTTTATCATATCCTGAATCACTTGAACTTGTTTGGCAGTAGCTATCGCCATCAGGCTGAACAAATGATGGATTATTTACTTGCTGAGATTCGCTGACAAATCATGATACCCCAGACTATTGGTCGTGCACATGTCCAATCGAAATAAACACATTTATTGTATTCATATTCAGATTTCAAATAATATCCGCGCCCGATGACCAAATACGTTTTTGTAACGGGCGGCGTTGTATCATCACTGGGCAAAGGTATTGCCGCAGCATCACTTGCCGCCCTGCTGGAAACACGGGGAATCAGGGTAACCATGCTTAAACTGGATCCGTATATCAACGTTGATCCCGGCACCATGAGCCCATTTCAACACGGCGAGGTATTTGTTACCGAAGATGGTGCAGAAACCGATCTTGATCTCGGTCATTATGAGCGCTTCATCAGCACCAAAATGACCCGCCACAACAACTTCACCACAGGTCAGATCTACGAAAGCGTTATCCGCAAGGAAAGGCGTGGTGATTATCTGGGAGGGACCGTCCAGGTGATTCCGCACATCACCGACGAAATCAAGCGGTATATTCAAGCAGGTGTTGGCGATGCCGACGTCGCCATCATCGAAATCGGCGGCACTGTCGGCGATATCGAATCGCTGCCGTTTCTTGAAGCTATCCGTCAAATGGCCACGCAATTGCGCACTGATGACACCTGTTTTATTCATCTGACCCTGCTGCCCTACATTGGTTCGGCAGGTGAGTTGAAAACCAAACCAACACAACACTCTGTCAAGGAATTACGCGAGATAGGCATACAACCAGATGTATTGCTCTGCCGCTCGGACCGTGAAGTACCCAAGGAAGAACGCCGCAAGATCGCATTATTCACAAATGTCAAGGAACAGGCGGTCATCTCTGCCGTTGATGTCGACAGTATTTATAAAATTCCGGCTTTATTGCACGAGCAAATGCTCGATGAAATCATTTGCCATAAACTTGACATACTCGCCAAACCTGCAGATCTTAGCGTCTGGAAAAAACTGGTTCATGCGCTTGAACACCCTGCTTATATCGTAACAATTGCACTGGTCGGCAAGTATGTTGATCTCACCGAATCGTACAAATCGTTATCAGAAGCGCTGGTTCATGCCGGCATCCATACATGCTGCAAAATCAACATCAGTTATGTTGACTCGGAACAAATCGAAAAGGAAGGTATCGACTGTCTGAGAGATGTGCATGCCATTCTGGTACCGGGAGGCTTTGGCAAGCGCGGCGTGGAGGGTAAAATACAGGCCATCAACTACGCACGTATCAACCGTATTCCATATCTGGGTATTTGCCTGGGCATGCAACTTGCGGTTGTAGAATATGCGCGTAACAAAACCGGTATGAAAGGAGCCCACAGCACCGAATTTAATCCGGACACACCTTATCCCGTGATCGCACTGATTACCGAGTGGCGTAATCGCGACGGACGGCTAGAGACACGCGACGAGAATTCGGATATCGGTGGCAGTATGCGTCTGGGTGGACAGGAATGCATGCTGAAAAAGAACACACTTGCCCGGGAAACCTACGAAGCGGATCAAATCATTGAGCGACACCGACACCGCTATGAAGTCAACAGCGACTATTTATCCGAACTGGAACAAACCGGATTATGTGTCAGCGGCGTTTCACGCGAAGAGAATCTGTGCGAAATTATTGAATTGTCCAGAACCGAACATCCCTGGTTTCTCGGCTGCCAGTTTCACCCTGAATTTACGTCTACCCCCAAAACGGGGCATCCGCTGTTCAAATCCTTTATCAAAGCGGCCATTGACTATTCCAGGCATCAACAATCTTCCGGAGGAACGCAAATCAAACAGGTTGCGTCTACAAAAACATGATACCGGCACCGTCTGTTTGACAACATGCAACACAGACTATGGAAACCACATGAAAAAAATAATAATTTCACCAAACAGTCACTTGAAATTATTAGTATTACATTAACAATATAGCCAATCAGATAACACAGGGAAAACGTAAGCATGAGTGCAATAGTAGAAGTCATCGCCCGCGAAATTCTGGATTCTCGCGGTAATCCAACCATAGAAGCAGATGTTCTGCTTGAATCAGGCGTTCTGGGACGCGCCTCGGTTCCGTCCGGAGCATCGGTTGGCACCCGAGAAGCCGTTGAGCTCAGGGACGGCGATGAACAGCGTTATCTTGGCAAGGGCGTTCTCAAAGCAGTTGAAAATATCAACACCGAGGTGTCGGAAACACTGATCGGCCTGGATGCGGTAGACCAGAGCTTTATTGATCAGGCGTTGATCGACCTGGACGGGTCTGACAATAAATCACGTATCGGCGCCAACGCTTTGCTGGCTGTTTCGCTGGCAGTGGCCAAAGCTGCTGCGGACGAATCCGGACTTCCCTTGTACCGCTATTTGGGTGGCGCAGGACTGATGTCGATGCCGGTCCCGCTGATGAATCTCGTCAACGGCGGAGCACACGCTAACAACAATATCGATATGCAGGAATTTATGATCGTCCCGTTTGGGATTGATAACTTTCGCGATGCCATACGCTGCGGCGCTGAAGTTTTTCATGCACTGAAAAAACTGCTGAATGAAAAACAGATGCCGACCACAGTAGGCGACGAAGGTGGTTTCGCCCCGAATCTGAACACTAACGAAGAGGCACTACAGCTGATTGTCAACGCCATTGATCTGGCCGGATACCAGCCTGGCACCGACGTCGCGATCGGCGTAGACTGTGCGAGTTCTGAATTTTTTTCCGATGGAAAATACCATCTTGCATCCGATGGACTAAGCCTCACTTCGTCACAGTTCGCAGACTATCTTGCCGCTTGGGTAGATAAATATCCCATTATCAGCATTGAAGACGGCATGAGCGAGCATGACTGGGACGGCTGGGAGTTGCTTACCAGCAGACTTGGCAAAGCCGTTCAACTGGTTGGGGATGACATATTTGTAACCAATGCTAAAATTCTACAGGAAGGGATTCTGCGCAATATAGCCAATTCCATTCTGATAAAAGTTAATCAGATCGGCACGCTCACTGAAACCCTCGCAGCCATTGAAATGGCCAAATGTGCAGGCTATACTGCTGTCATATCGCACCGCTCTGGTGAAACCGAAGATACAACAATCGCTGATATCGCGGTTGCAACCAATGCACTGCAAATCAAAACCGGTTCGCTGTCGCGTTCAGACCGGCTGGCGAAATACAATCAGTTACTGCGTATTGAGGAAGATTTGGGTGATACCGTTAGATATGCCGGCCGCCGAGCCTTTTACCAACTAAAGTAATTATCAAACCATGAAATATCTGGCCGCCGCTCTTTTGTCTTTGATTATCATGCTGCAATATCCACTGTGGTTTGGCAAAGCCGGCTGGCTTAATGTGCAACAGCTCAAACAGAATGTAGCTGCTGCACATGACAGAAATATTGAACTGCAAGATCGCAATGCAATACTTTATGCTGAAATCAATGATCTCAAACAGGGGACCGATGCAATTGAAGAACGTGCACGCAGCGATCTCGGCATGGTCAAAGAAAATGAAGTTTTTTTTCAAATCATCGAGAGCAGCCCGTCAACCACAGTGCCACCTACCAATTTTGCACATATTAATCGCGCACAATAAAACAATCCTGTCGGCCAACAACCTACCCGGTTTCCAGTTCACATAGCCGTTACTTGAAAACTCTCAATAAATCCGCATATTGTTTAGCGCAATATACATTATGATTTGATTTTAATTCGGAGTAATTGAATGAAAAGAATTTTTCTTTTTCTCGCTACAAACCTGGCAATCATTGTTGTTTTGAGCATTACATTACGTCTGCTTGGGTTTGAAAGGATACTGGATGAGCAGGGAGTCGGCCTGGACATGAACTCCCTGTTATTGTTTGCTGCTGTATTTGGTTTTGGCGGCTCATTTATATCACTTGCCATGTCCAAATGGACAGCCAAACGACTTACAGGCGCCCAAGTCATTGAAGTGCCTCGCAATGCACAAGAACACTGGCTAATCACTACCGTACAACAACAGGCAAAAGCAGCAGGTATAGGTATGCCGGAAGTTGCCATTTATCACGCACCGGATATCAACGCTTTTGCTACCGGGATGTCAAAAAACGATGCGCTGGTTGCCGTCAGTACCGGCTTGCTGAACAGCATGAGTCAGGATGAGGCCGAGGCGGTGCTTGCCCATGAAGTCAGTCATGTCGCCAATGGCGATATGGTTACACTTGCGCTTATTCAAGGCGTTGTCAACACATTTGTTATTTTCATTTCACGCGTTATAGGACATACAGTTGACCGGGTGATCTTTAAAACCGAGCATGGGCATGGACCGGCATTTTGGATCACCGCCATTATTGCTGAAATAATTCTGGGCATTCTGGCAACAATTATTGTCATGTGGTTCAGCCGTCAGCGAGAATACCGCGCAGATGCAGGTGGCGCCAGTCTTGCCGGCCGGGAAAAAATGATTGCTGCCTTGCAACGTCTGCAGATGACTGCGAAACAGCCGCACCTGCCGGATCAGCTTGCTGCATTTGGAATTGCAGGCGGGCTCGGCTCAGGACTCAAAAGTCTGTTCATGTCACATCCACCCCTTGAAGACAGAATTGCTGCATTGCGCGAATCGCGCTATTAAATACATTCTCGACCACAGTCGATAAATACGCGACAGCCACAGGAAACACCGTATTGTCTGAATGATAATATGACGTTTCCTGCTGTCTGGAACTCGAAACCACGCCGCAATCTTGCAGTCGTGCGACTTACTTGTTAGTAAGAGGATTCTACTGAGAAATCCTGCCAAACAAAAGTTGGTTGTATCGAAGGAGGGGTTGGAATAAGAAATGTTGCCACATCAAACACGCCAATCACGGTACGTGCAACCGTGTGCATGATCCCGGATACCAGACCAATAGTCATCCCATGCACAACTGAATCTCTTTGTGTTCTCAAAATAATATTTTTTGGCAGTTCAACGAATCCCGTTGCCGTATTGGCTATACCGGTCACAAATTTTTCACTCGTCGTACCGATATAACCCTGTCCATAACCCAGACCATAGCCATAGCTGCTGGTTGCAACCGCCTGAGATGACACCAGATAAAGCAACAGCATCCAAAACAGTTTGGTCATTTTTTTCATCAGGAACTCCTTATGTCAAAGTAAATATAAAAACGTTCAATGAGATGATTATTTCCCGGCAGTGTAACCGCATCAGACACTGAGAGACAATTGTCTTATAACGGCAAATTCTTATGAATATTCAACTTGCTGTTTCCTCCATTGTACCAGTCAAATATGACCCTGTTTAAAAGCCACAATCTTTGAAGAATTAAAACCACGGTTACAATGACTCGCAGTATAAAAAATGCCGCAACCGCTGGAAATCCAGAATATCAGAACATCTTCGATTGTCTTTATCGTCAGAATCTAAAGATATTTTCTGCGCTTACAGCGTTAATTTTGTTTTGGAATCCATTCGGTTTAACGGGTAGCGCCAGGTCAAAACACGGTTTTAGTTGCCCGAAGAAATAGGACAATTAAATTCAAGCGTTCGCATGCCGTTCTTGCAAGACAGTATCCGAATGATCGAGAGGAAATAATTATGTACCGGCTTGCATTAATCACCATTCTTTTTATGTTTACACTGCCCGTCCAGGCCTCGCTAAACAAATGTAAGGACGATGAAGGTCGATTTCACTATTACACTCACATTAAACCACCAGAATGTCAGGACAAAGCAACTGTCGAAATGAACAAACGTGGTGTCGTAATTCGAACGCATACTGTCGAGCGCAACACAGAGCCAGAAACCGACCCGGTACAGCAGGCAGCTATCGAACAGAAGCGCCTCGAGAAAGAAAGGCGTGATGCGGTCTTGCTCAATACCTATACCAGCGAAGAAGAAATAGACTGGGCGCTAGACAGGAATATACATCCAATTGAACTGGCAATTGCAGGTATTGAGAAACGTCTGGAAATCGCCACAGAACAATTAAAAAATCTGCTGAAACAAGCTAATGAAGCCAAACAATCCGGAAACACGGCACTGTCATCGATCCAGAAAGATATACTACCTGTCAGACGTTATGTCGTGCAGCTACAGGATGAGTTGAAAAAAAACCATGAGCGTATCGACGAGCTTAGAGAAAAATTTGATACCGACAGAAAACGGTTCCGGACGCTGAAGCAGCAGCAACTCTGAATCAAACCATCTGAATACAGGAACCAGAAACAACGGGCTTTGGGAATTCAAAGCGGCCGGCTTTGAACTATTCGCCGGCTGCGGCCACCTGTTCAGGTAGTGTCAAACGTTCCATCAGATAGCACAGGCAATCCTGATGGATTACCTGAATATTGCGCGTCAACATAGATGGCATGACCGGCCGGCTGATTCTGAGCGTATCACCATCCAGATGGAAATATCGATCGGATACTTCCCGGTCCCGTTCGTCCGCCGTTCTTAACACAAGTTCACTCTGATTCTTTTGCCATCCAATCAGTGTATTGTGTGGTAATTCCCTGAAGTTCAAATGATCAATGTTGTCAATCAAACGCAAATCCGGTTCGTCTTCTTGAAACCCTACAGTTTTGCCTGGTGCGATACGTACCACTGCAACCGTATGGAACAATTCAATATCATTCCTGGAAACTTCGTGTGTGGGTATTTCAGCCAGATTCATACAGGCTGTCAGATACTCTATGGCGTGCGCCTCTCCAAGCGGGTTGTCTGGTTGCCCGCATTCCAGCGTGACTGAAGGCACATGCCTGGAAAATGCCAGGGACAAAACCCCCTGCGGGCGTGTAAAGTATATTACCGTTCGACTAAACAGAACGGCCAGGTGCAAAAATGGTGTTTCCAACCTGTTCACACAGGCATAGTGCGGATTCAGGCCTGTATTATTGTGCACATCGACGCTGGCAAACAAACCTTCCGCAGTCGTCGTTTCATAGACCTGATGGGCCATGCGATATTCGGGCATACTGCTGATAGTATTCGATAAATGGTCGGTATCAAACAGCCAGATACGATTGAAATCAGGTTGATGCTCCAGGTGTCTTTGACGAAAACGGGCCGCCTCGATATTTCCTATAAACAGTGACAGCGCTCGCGGCAATTCCCTGTTCTGAAAGCGGTACAGGATATCGCGAATTGCATTCCAGCCGACAGGTTCGTTGCCGTGTAATAATACCGAAATGAAAATTGGCGGCGTACGCCTCCCCGGCAACTGGAATAAGGTTGGTCCGTCCAGCTGCTTATATAGCTCATGAGCCTGCAGACTCAGTAAGCCTTCGGGTATGTCCTGCCGTATCGTTAACATTGTTATTTTTCTGCTGATACGCCATGAGTATCAGCAACTTTTTAATGATAGCTACTATTAACTGTAAAGCGTTACTGGCATGCCAGGTCCTATTGAAAAGCGTAATATTTTTCAATCAAGGATCTTGACAGGCCGGCAACATCGAATAATTGAAAGCTGTTTAAACTGGCCACTCGTGCACCGGCATTCCGCTTTGCTGCAGTTTTGCATATACAGCCGTCATTGCCTGCATATCGTAATGGTGGCTGGCGGCATAGCGATGTTGCCAATTGGTGCCTGTCTGTTTGCTTTTTACGCGCTGTTCAATAATGTCCAGATAATATTGAATATCCTGTTTGTTGATATCGAGTTGCTCCAGACCGGAACGCGCCAATGGTAACAGCTGCTCCAATATGAGCGTTTGCGCATCGATCTGCTTATCGCCGAACCAGTACAAATCCGCCAATAATCCAAGACGCGCCGCCCGATAAAAGTTTTGCCGGGCATGATTAAACAACAATTCAAGCTCGGGAGGCTGCTGTTGGTCAATCAGGCTTTTTACAGCGCCAGCGAAAAGCGCTGCATTGGCCACAATGTCGACAACACTGGGTCCTGCCGAGATGACGCGGTGTTCGATTCGCAAGTGCGGCTCTCCCTGCTCATCAAAACCGACCAATGGACGGTTCCAGCGCCAGATGGTTCCGTTATGCAATCGTAAATGTGACATTTTTTCCGGTGGATCCTCAAACAAAACCGGCAGAATGGCAGGAAAATGTTCAAAATTCTCCTGAAAACACTCCATCAAAGAATTTCTGGCATAGCCGGTACCAAAAAAAACACGTTTTAAATCACCTTCGACATCGACACGCTGCCCATGCCCACCAACAGACACTGCCTGTTCAAATAAAGGAATCCGCGTCTCCTCCCAAAGGCGTTTTCCAAACAGAAACGGCGCGTTTCCGGTTGCTGCAACCATGGGTCCGGATAAAATAATGGCTGCATTGTAATATCGCGTTGCATGGCTCAATGGCACCTGCAAATGCAACTGAAAGGAAGTTGCGGCAGCCTCCAGCATGACGTCATCATGTTGCAGGCGAAGAAGTTCGTCGCCTTTAATATTAATATGCAACGGTCGACCCTGTCGCAACCGCAATACCTGTTCATTCAAGGCGCGATAGCGCGGTGAATTGGACATATTTTTCAATGACAGATCTGTCTCCCTGACTGTTGGCAGAATACCAATAGCCAGCATGTCCGAACCAAGTATTTGGGCTTGCTTGCGGCACAAATCAAAAATCTGATCCAGATTATGCTGCATTTCACTGAACACATTCCCACTCAAATGCTGCGGCAGACTGTTTAATTCAACATTAAAACTGGCCAGTTCCGGTACGACAAGAGGATGATTCAGCATCTTCAGAAACTGTTCGTTGACCGGTGCAGGCATAGTGTCTTCATCGATCAGCCAGGTCTCGAGTTCATACCCGAACATTCTCTGCTCATGAGCGAATCTCTGTTGCGAAAACCATTTACCCATGATGTTCGTCTCGCGTTCCAACTGTGCGTCAAACAATTTCAGGTCTTCAAAGTTGAAATGGTCTGATGGTATTTCGTTACCCATAATTACTTGCCACCCATTCACCAAGAACTAATGATCAATGCATCATTACAAAGCAGAATTCGTTGCATATCTGCGCTATTCAGAACGTTAAACCTGCCACTGCTGTAACAGTCGATCAAAATACACAATCTTCTTGATATATTCCATTTTCGACGAAAGTCGAGATTAACAAAAGAAAAGGAAGCTGTCTGTCCGTCATCATACAACTTTCGATACAGCTTTGTCGAAATCGGAAAAATAATTTTTTCTGATTGGTTGAAGCTGCCCGCCACATTCATCACGCGCAGTCAATGTATCACCTATACGACTGCCGTGTTTCTGAAATCGATATTCGGGAGTTATACGCCTGCTTTTTCTGAAAGATGCCGGGCGATATCAATAAACCGTCTGTATCTGAAGCTATTTTCTGTTTCAACGTGAAATTCCAGAATATACCTCGCATGACGATAAGCTTCCTGTCTTTTCCCCAGTTCAAACAACAGTTCTGCATAAAAGGCATGGGCGATTATATCGTTTGGAAATAGCTTGAGCGCACGCTTGAGATGGAATAGCGACTTTTCTTTATTGCCAAAACTGATCGGAAATCGTGGCAGCTTATGATACATGCGTCCCAGCGCCTTGTGTGCGCCTGCATAATCGTACTGTTCGTCCAGTTCTATAACGCGCAAAAACAACTTTTCCATCGGGCGCATAAGCCGCAGCGCATTTAATATGCCGCTTTCTTCGCTTAGTTTACCCATTGCCACGGCTTTCCAGTATATCGCCACAACCTCATCCGAATGGATAGCGAGTGCGCGATCAGCAATCTCCATACAACTTTTGTAAAGCTCAATTCGTTTATTGCGCCCCTTTTCTACCTCGGCATTGGCGCATTGTAATCGCGCAAGCTCAGCGATTACCTCTGGAGCCTGTGTCGTCTGGGCCAGTTGTTTTATCCATGCGATCGTTGCCAATAGTGCAGACCGGTCAATTGCGTTTCGCTGAACCGCGCGATCGATTTTCTGTTGATAGGTATCCGGCAAATATTCACTTGCAGCACGCGCAAAACCGGCATGGGTAATGCCGCCCATAACTACCAGCAATGAATAATTAAGAAAAAGAGTTTGCCAGCGCCACATATTGGTCACCACTAAAAAATTGCAGCATCAACCACATGATCCAAATCACGGAAAAAGCGTTTCGCGCGCATTTGAATCTTCCAAATTTCAGCGGATTATTCGGCTAAACCCACGGTTCGTCAAGCGGAAAATCAAGGGTATTTAACGTGCAATTCCGGTTTTCGACAATAATTTAACAGAAACACAGAAATATCCTATATTTCAGATAATTGGATAACATTCACAAATTGGCTTCAGACAGCCTGCTGTAATCAAATAACCACAATACTATCGATGAAATTAATTCCGTCTGATAAAATTCATTGTTGAGCCAAAACAAGCGCAGTAAAGGATGTTGATACGATGCTGATACGTTACGTGTTGTTGTCGATAATTTTTACACTCATTACTCTTTTCCAACAGTAACTGGCAACAATTAACTGACAAATAATAGCTTTTTTATATGGCATAATTCTTGCTTCTAATCTATAAAGAATAAAAATAACGCTAAGAACATATAAATTTATCTGTGTTTTTTCTGTGCGACGGCGCAAATGTCAACAGACAATTATCGTAAACATCGCCCGCATATCGTGCAGCATAAAAGTTGTCTGCACCATCTTGAAACGACGGCGGCACAGCCGGTTCCTGTCTGATTCAGCCAGGAAAATATGCGCCAACACGGCCAATACGCCGCACAACTTAATTCTGTAAAAGGCAAACAATTAAAAATTATGCATTTACACAAACTGATACTACTTATAATGATTACCGGCGGGTTCGCGTTATGGGGAACTGCAAACGCTAATAATGTTCCACCGGTTTTAAAAAAACATCTGTCAAAAGAACCGATTAACAAAGCCAAAGTTCTGGTTGCGATGGCAAAACAGCATGAGCATGCGGAAGGCGTGCCTCGTAATTATAACCGTGCGATGGAACTATACTGCAAAGCTGCCGAGCAGGGTTATGACGAAGCCTTGTATTCGTTGGGATGGATGTATGCCAATGGACGCGGTGTCAGCCGGAATGACAGCATCGCCGTACAGCTATTCATCCTGGCTGCCGAAAAGGGACATTCGCATGCCAATACGATGGTCCGCTACCTGGATACAGACCAGGAAGCGGAATTGCCTGACTGCCTGCAATCAATAGCGAATAGCAGCACGGTCGACTATTCAGACAAGCCTTTTTTCGATCTTGTCCAGAAACTGGCTCCCGAATACAACCTGGATCCCAATCTGGTCATGGCCATCATAGCTGTTGAATCCGCATTTAACGAACAGGCGGTCTCGCACAAAAATGCACAGGGTCTGATGCAACTCATTCCGGCAACAGCCGAGCGCTTTGCAGTTAAGAACATATTTGATGCCGAAGAAAACATCAGGGGAGGCATGGCGTATCTACGCTGGTTGCTTGCTTTCTTTAAAGGTGATGTCACATTAGCCGTTGCCGCCTATAATGCCGGAGAAGGTGCGGTTGAAAAATACCAGGGCATTCCGCCTTTTCCAGAAACACAAGACTATGTCAAAAAAATACAGGCGCAATATGCAAAATTGACACATCCCTATGAAGCCGACATTGTTCACAGGCACGCTGTCATAGCCCTGTCCGAATACAAATAAGCCTTTGAAAACGTCCAGACCGTCTATAACCATACAATTTCAATTATATGGCTACACCCTGACAGACCGGACTTTATTCAGCAAATTATGTTCTCAGCCCGGAACCAGCGGAACTTCTATCCGCCAAGCGTGATCAACTATGGCATGAATTGGATACTACGTACCTACAAAACATTCTCACATCCCATTTGGTCTGACAATAATGCGCCGTTTCCAGTTTGACAATCGATGGCTCATTGCCGCGGCATTTTCCGTTCTAATGTGTGTAATGGTCGTTTCATACGACGCCAGGGGAAACTGGCGCACAGCCAGCCGCGCTTCTATCGGCATCGCACCTGATCCGGTTTCAATACGCGAAGCGGTGGTACAGGTTTATGGTGCGCGCGCTTATAGCTGGCGCGGGTATTTTGGCATTCATACCTGGATTGCCGTCAAGCCTACCAATGCCGAATCGTTCACGATCTACGAAGTATTGGGTTGGCGTCAACGCAGACAATTACCGGTCCTGGCCATTTATGATCAGCAACCGGACCGACGCTGGTTTGGCAACGCTCCCGAAATTTTTGCCGACAAGCGCGGGGATGGCGTAGATGCGCTGATCGAACGTATTGAGCAGGCAGTCGAGAGCTACCCTTACACACGGCAATATACGTTATGGCCGGGCCCGAATTCCAACACGTTCACCGCCTGGATTGCGCGCGCCGTACCCGAACTGGAACTGAGTTTACCAGCGACAGCCATCGGAAAAGATTATCTGGGATACCGTTTGTTTGCCACACCACCGAGCGGCAGCGGTTTTCAATTTTCGCTTTTTGGGTTACTGGGTTTTATAATCAGCAGTATAGAAGGCGTCGAGCTTAATTTTCTGGGGTTGACTTTCGGTATCAATTTCGACCCATTTGCAGTCAAGCTGCCTATTGTTGGAGACATCCAGTTGCCATCCCAGCACACCATCGACATGCCAGAAATGAGCTGAAGCAATCCATGCACCGTATCGAACGGCTGCCAGCTTACAGTACTCAGCATGAAAGTGATGCCTTTCATACAAAACTGGTGCGAGCACATCGTTTTTTCATAATCTGCTGACAGTCATCATCGCTAATTTTTCACAACGCGAATTCTGTTTCCGGTTAAATTCAGGCTGACATATTGCAGAATTACGCTATCATTTTCCGAATATATTTTGAAAAATTGACACTACCAGGTTTTTGATTTGAAGAACTTCCAGACAGTACCGGTCACAGATATTCAGGACATTTTCGGCAAGAAAAACTACATACGCGGTCAGCACTATTTTCTCCAGAACAGAGTCGTTGACCTGCATATATCCACAGAAACCGCAAACACGCTGATACTCAATTCATGCGTCATCGGCAGCGCTAATCAGCGCTATAACCAGGTCATTGCCCTCAATAAGGCTGGATTTTTTTTACAGATTAACGGGCAATGCAGCTGCCCTGTAGGTTATAACTGCAAGCATGTTGTCGCCGCATACCTGGCCTTCAAACAAACGAAGCCGCAACACAAAAATGAAACGGACAAGGCATATATCAACTGGTTAACCAGTTTTGACGAAAACATAGAAAAAACCGATACATCACAAGAAATCATAGTCTGCGTGCTTCGCAAACATGACGTCAACACAGAGTTCTCATTGTCGCTGCAGTCGACACGCGAAAAAAAACAAGGCGGTTTAACGGTTGGCAGGCACATTGCGCACACCAATATACGCTATGGGTATTTCTCCAGCCGACAATACACACCGGAAGAACAGGAATTCTTCCGGCTCGTTGCAGGTCTGGACAGCAACCACCAGGACAACGCTCTGATTACCGGTGCTTTGGGTCATCTTGTTTTAAAAAGGGCTCTGCAAAATGGCCGTCTATTCTGGAATTCGCATCAGCATGCGTCATTGCGCGAAGGTGAGCCAAGGCCGCTGCAAATAACATGGCACGCACACAAGGATAACACTTACAGGCTCGATATCACTGTGGCCAACCGATCAATTCTGCTACCGACAGAACCGCCGTTATATCTCGACCTGCAAAATTTGATTATGGGAACAGTGGATTGCGCGAACCTGACGCACCGACAGTATCAAAAAATCCTGACCGCTCCGCCAGTGCCGGCTGAACATGTAGATGACTTCAGTCTGCGTCTGCTGACGGAGCATCCGGAATTGCCGGTGCCACCACCCAGGCCGGTTGAACTGATCGAATTGAGTGGATTATCGCCACGCCCTCGACTGAGTCTGTTGGGCCAGCAACTCGATAACGAGCGATATATCCACCTGCTCAAGCTGTGCTTTAAATATGGTGACCATACGATCTCTGCATTTCACGACAAAGCGGTGAGCATCGTTAAGACAAACCAGGGTTTCTTCAGAATTAGCCGGGATCAAGACCTAGAACACTGTGCCGTCCAGACACTACTTGAATTTGGCTTTCGTCGCTTTGAGCTTAATACACAGCAAGATTTGTTTTTTTACAGTCCGGCAGAAAACAGCGTCATGGACAGCGCCGTTCGCTGGTCGCATTTTATCGATCACCAGGTGCCGTTATTGACGGAACAGGGATGGCTAATCGAAACCGATGACAGCTTTCAGCTACAGTTCCAGCGACCGCAAAACTGGGATGCTGAAATTGAACAAAGCGGCAATGACTGGTTCAGAATGCACTTCAACATCACTCTCAACAATCAGTCATTGCCACTGCTGCCGTTGATCATGCCGGTACTGGAAAGCTACGATCGCAATCACTTACCCGAATTGCTGAGCATTCCATTAGGAGAGCATCAATATGTCAATATTGCTGCAGAGCAGTTAAGACCTTTTCTGGACACCCTGTACGAATTGTATGACAGCGCACATTTCGACGGTAATGGTGCCCGCATTTCCCGCTACAACGCGGCCATACTGGCAGATCTGGAGCATCGCAGTTATGGTTTGTTCAGTATAACAGGCGGCAGGGAACTGATTGAAACAGGCAAGAAGCTAAGAAATTTTCAAGGAATAGCCAATGTATCACCACCAGCTGCCTTGCACACCCGGTTAAGGGAATATCAGCAAAAAGGATTAAGCTGGCTGCAGTTTCTACGTGAATACCGCTTTGGCGGCATTCTGGCTGACGACATGGGACTCGGAAAAACCGTGCAAACCCTGGCGCACCTGCTGCTGGAAAAAGAATCCGGCCGCATGGACAAGCCATGCCTGATCGTAGCACCCACCAGTTTAATGAGCAACTGGCGCCGCGAAGCAGAACGCTTTACGCCTGATCTGACCGTACTGATATTGCAGGGCAGCGACCGCAAGCAACATTTTGACAGAATCACACAATTCGACCTGATATTGACCACCTACCCGCTGTTGTACAGAGACGAACAACATTTGCTGGCAAACGCATACTACTATCTGATTCTGGATGAAGCGCAGACCATCAAAAACCCGAAAGCCCGTGCGGCGCACGTAGCCCGCTGTATTAATACACAACATCGTTTGTGCCTGACCGGAACTCCAATGGAAAATCATCTGGGCGAACTCTGGGCACAGTACGATTTTTTGATGCCGGATTTTCTGGGTGATCAGGCCTGGTTTAAAAAAATATATCGCACACCGATTGAAATGCACGGCGACATCGAAATGAAAGAACGGCTTTCCAGACGCCTGGAGCCCTTCATGTTACGCCGCGCCAAACGCGATGTTGCAGATGAACTGCCGGAAAAAACGGAAATTATCCGTTCCGTTGCGCTACAAGAAAAACAGGCCGCCTTATACGAAAGCATTCGTGTCAGTATGGAAAAGCGAGTGCGTGACGCTATTGCCGAAAAAGGTCTGGCGCGCAGTCATATAACTATTCTTGACGCATTGCTGAAGCTACGGCAGACCTGTTGCGACCCCAGAACGTTGCGGCTGAAAGAAGCGCAGAAATTCAAGCACTCCGCCAAGCTCGACCTGTTGATGGAAATGTTGCCGGAATTACTTGAGGAAGAAAGGCGCATTCTGATCTTTTCGCAATTTACCCGCATGCTGGGACTGATCGAAGCCGAATTAAATCGTCGAGAAATAGGTTACAGCAAACTGACCGGGCAAACACGCCGTCGCGACGAAGCAATCGAGCTATTCAAAAGCGGCCAGGTGAATGTATTTCTGATCAGTCTGAAAGCGGGTGGCGTCGGACTCAATCTTACTGAAGCCGACACAGTCATCATTTACGACCCATGGTGGAACCCGGCGGTAGAAAACCAGGCCGCAGACCGCGCCCACCGCATTGGCCAGGATAAAGCGGTATTTGTATACAAACTGATTACGGAAAATACCGTCGAGGAAAAAATTCTGGAAATGCAACAAAGAAAACGTCTGCTGGCCGAAAGTGTCTACCAAAGCGGCAAAAAAGAGAAAGCCCTGCAGCTGTCAGCCGAGGATCTGACAGAATTGTTCAAGCCGCTGGCAGATTAATGGTTCAACAAGCAACCCTGAATCTACCCTTGCCTGTACAGCCACCCCAAGGTTCGGCGGCTTTGCCGTGGCATTACTGGCTGTATTTTGACCCACCCAAATCTCCCGATTGAAAAAGCACTGAAACCAAATCGGCAGTCTGCGCTTTGACCGTAATGGTTAAGCGTGTTTCTTGTATAATGACCCTACAATAAAAACAAGAAAATATCGGAACATGCTGAACGCATGGTTGCGTTTTAACTTCAGGCAAATCACTTACAGTTCGATTTTCCTGATCAGGTTTTAGGACTGGCGTTTCATTAGCCGGTTGAAACGTAATGCATTTAATGTAAAACTGCCATTTTTTTATTTCAACGGGCATGTGCCCAAAGGGAGGTAATATGAAGCTTTTTTTTATTCTGGCGCTGATTTTCAGTGCGCAAGCGTATGCAGAGAATGGCTCTCGACAGATCGATGCAGACGATTTAAAACGATTCTTTGAACCGCTGCCGGAATCGATCATTGATGAAGAAAAAAATGCCGCATTGATTAAGCTCGGCAAGACGCTTTACCTGGACCCAAGACTTTCAGTCAACGACAAAATTTCCTGTAATTCGTGTCACAAACTGGACAGCTATGGCGTTGATAACGAACCGACATCACCGGGTCATGACAATAAACGCGGCGACAGAAACTCCCCCACCACCATGAATGCCGCACTGCATATTGCACAGTTCTGGGACGGACGCGCCAGTGACGTGGAAGAGCAGGCATTGGGACCCATACTCAATCCAATTGAAATGGGCATGCCAAACAAAGGCGCCGTGGTGGCCAAGCTGAAAGCCATCGACGAATATCAGAAATTATTTTCGGAAGCATTTCCGAATACCAAGTTTCCATTTAATTATAATAATATAGGTGTGGCAATCGGCGCCTTTGAACGAACGCTGCTGACACCATCCCGCTTTGATGACTATCTCAAAGGCGATGCGGACGCCCTGAGCCAGCAAGAGCTGAACGGTTTGAACAAATTTATCAACGCTGGCTGTACAACCTGCCACAATGGCGTTGTCATCGGCGGCAATTCCTACAGAAAAATAGGCCTCGTGGAACCTTACGAAACGGATGATTTGGGACGATACGAAGTGACAGGCATGGAAAGCGATAAAAAAGTGTTTAAGGTACCGAGTTTGAGAAATATCACCCAAACAGCACCGTATTTTCATGATGGCTCAGTCGAAACACTTGATGAAGCTATCCGTTTGATGGCCAAACATCAGCTTGGACAAGATGTAGATTCTGAATTTGTCGAAGACGTCAAAGCATTTCTGGGATCATTGACAGGTAAAGACTGACCATCCAGCCATTAAAGATGTAACTATTTCCTGGGCTGGCCGCACCAGCCCGGGTTTTTCACGATACAACGCTGGCTATCGTATGTATGTTCACCTGGGCCAGGTGCTGGCAATTTATCTTTCCATACTCTCATCAAAAAATTTCTCATCGAGACGCCAGCGCGATAGACTGATACGACCGTGACGATCAGGTAACTACTTCGCCAGCCGTAGGGATGGCAGCAAAGGGAATGACATATGAATGATAAACGCCTTATCCTGTCTGCAATGATCATGCTGATCGCCCTGGCCGGCTGTGCAACCGGAAAGCAGGACAATGACACATCGCTTCCTGAATCGCACAATATCGACCCTTCGAACCAGCCGTTTTTCAAAGCCGTGCGTAAAGTCGGATTCGAAGATGCCGGCAGATTCATCATGGTTGAAGGCAGTCAATGCACCGAACAAGCGAATGGACCCGAACCGGCAAGCATGCTGATTACGCATGATATGCCCGCTTATGTCAACAACGGCACTGTAATACTCAATGGCTGGGATTTACGTTATCTGCACAGAGACCATGAGGTGCGTACACTGCGCGCCGACATTACACACAGCAAACTGGTGACTGGCGGTGGCGGCCCGCCCATGCTTGTTTTTGAGGTGGCTGGTGAATTGAGCGACCAGAACTGGGATGATCCCTACGAATTTTGTGTCTATTACACAGGTTTGGGCTTCAACTCGGCATGGATAAATGCACGTATTGAAGGCGATTACAACGGCATCAGTACCCAGGCTTTACAAATACACTCCGAAGGACCGATTGCCACACTCGAAAGTCTATGGGACAGCGGCACGCTGAAAGGCCATGATTCGATGGTCGTTATTCCTCGCGGATTTGATTTTCAATACGACAATCAATTTGAATGCGAATTCCGTTTTCCGCCCTGCCGCTGGAATGATCCTGCCGATCATCATCTGCGTCAGGTTGCTTACAGCCTTTTCCAGACAGACGCATCTCCCAACCCGGACGGAAATCCGCACTGGGTTACACAAACCATTTTCAAGGACAGCGGTACGCGCACGCACTGGGTCAAAACGCGTGCTGCGCTCATCGGTGGGGAGAGCGTAAAACTGCGCGCCAGTTTCCTGCCGCTTAATCCACGTTCGGGAAGAACCAACATCTGCCATAACGGCACAGATGGCATCGTGCACACTGAAACATTCCGCATTTATGATCTTCCCTATGACTATGCTGTTCCCATGTTGACAGGATGGAATCTCGACTATGAATGTGATCACCAGCATGTGCAGCGTGCGGGCATCTGGATACACGATATCCGTTTCGATCCTGACACCAACGGACTTGAATATAAATTATCGTCCATTCTCAGGGACAAAAACGGCGCGCCGGGATTTAATGCATCACACAGAATCAGTGTGCTGGGCTTTAACCGGTCGTCAGTACCGCCGGTAGTCGTCGATGACCGTCCGGCTCCCGATATTCAGATCAGACTACGGAATCAGCACCCCAACCCCTGATTTTTGAATATACACCCGTGCTGATTCTTTAATTGTCGCCGCCGGCATACCGTGGCAAGCATCGCGTCCTTCATGCAGTAACGGACCGGCGGGCATACAATTGTCATACCCCACGCGAAAAACAGCCAACGCAGAGACCATTTGACCCTTAAATATCAATTTATGACTTGATCTTATTAATCAATTGCATCTTGTTCAATTTTAAAATAATACATTAAGAAATCATATTCTCAATTCTGTCAGCAACATAATCATTGAATCGAAACCCGGAGTTGAGCTAGAGCAATCGTCCAGCTACAGGTAACGTTCATAGATAATTTCGAATACAATCCCGTTCCAAACACAGCGCATACTGATGCAGCCACTGATTAATTTCGAAGTATTTTTTCTGCGTTACTACGCACACTATTTCTTTAAATTATTTTAGCAACCAAACTCAATGGAGGTCATGTTATGTCTCAAGCTAACGCCTATGAGCAGTATATCCTGGAAACAATCAATGCCGAGCGCGCCAAAACTGGCGCTCAACCACTTGCATTCAATGGCAGTCTGAACAGTGCAGCCGAGAATCACAGCGCGTGGATGGATGCAACCGATACTCTATCCCATACAGGCGCAGGCGGCTCCAGCCCATATGACCGCATGGTGGATGCTGGTTATGTGTTCTCGAGCTCATACTGGGCATATGGCGAGAATATTGCGGGCCTGAGTCTGCGCTCTCCGGCCGGTTACACCGACGAAATCGATCTTGTGCACTCTTTTTTCATGGGTTCATCCGCGCACCGTTCCAACATACTGAACGACATATTCAGAGAAATTGGAATTGGCTTCACAGTCGGTCATTACTCGAATTACGACAGTATTTTCGTCACCCAGGATTTTGCCGCCACCACCACCAATCCTTTCCTGACTGGTGTTGCATTTGATGATCACGACGGCGATAAACGCTATGATATCAATGAAGGACTGGGCAGCTTCACGGTCAGCGCACAAAACAACGCAACCGGCGCGATCTTTACCACTCAGACAGGGCTTGCCGGCGGTTACTCGCTGGAACTTGCTTCGGGAAATTACACAGTCAGCTTCTCAGGCAGCGGTTATAGCACACAGACACAGCAAATCAGCATTGGCAGCAAAAATGTCAAGATTGACCTGATTGATCCGGACACCGAGGCAAACGCACCGGACCCGGAACCTGTTCCTGTGCCACCACAAGAACCTGAGCCTTCACCAGACCCCGAACCGTCACCAGAACCCGAGCCGTCACAAAATATCATCACGGGAAGCGCAAGTTCGGATCATTTATACGGAACACCTGAAAACGATATAATGCTTGGACTTGACGGTCATGACAGACTATTCGGCAATGCCGGCAGCGATCAACTCAACGGTGGGGATGGTCACGACACGCTATCGGGTGGTCCCGGCGCGGATATTTTGACCGGAGACTCGGGCAGAAATACGTTCATATTCGATGCGCCTTTTGTCAATGGCGACATCGATATAATCACGGATTTTTTTCCTAAAAAAGATACGATCTACCTGGACGATGCCATTTTTGCAGGCCTCAATACAGGCCGTGTCAAATCTTCCGCCTTTCACACCGGAACAGCAGCGCATGACGCCACCGACAGGATAATCTATAACGCACAGACAGGCGATCTCTACTATGACGCCGACGGCAGCGGCGGCGCGAGCGCTCAGCAGTTTGCCGAGCTGACGGCCGGCCTTGATCTGACCTACGCGGATTTTTATATCTTCTGACACGGTTCAAAGCAATCTGGATTCAAACCACATCCGTTTGTTCAGGCCAAATACCCGGCCTGAACAAATATGTGTCGAAATATTTTACACTCTTCCCGGGAGCCCCCAATAAATTGGCCATTAACTGATGGCCAATTTATTGCATTTGTGTCTGTACTTGCAATTGATACCTCGGATACCCTCAAAAACAACAGAATTCTGGCGCAAATTGTCGATTTTTTTTACACGACAGAACAAGAGGTGCGGGGGGGGGGGAGCAATTCTTATTTTAATAATAAAAATCAAATAATTACATTATTTTAGAAAAACTGGCACAGATTATGCTTATATAAGGATAGAAGAATGAGCAAATAACCTGTGTGAGGGACCTTAAAATGAAAAACAATTCAGTGACAAACAAAGCAAAACGTATCAAGGCCGCTTTAGTGGCGGGAGTTTTCGGCCTGTCCGCAACAGCGGGGGGAGTACATGCATACTTCGAACAACAGGATTTCTGGGGTGCCGGAACACAGTCGGGCGGTATTCTGACATTTGAAGATACCGCGGCCAATCAGCTGACGATTACTATCGACAACACATCGAATTTCAGCGGCATTATCACCGGCGCGGTTTTCAATATCTCGCAGGATATTCTTGCAGCATCGCTTGTTTCATTGACTGACGGCAACGGAAATGACATTTCATCATCATGGCAAGTGCTGCTTGATGTCAATAACAACATAACGCCCGGCAATACCAAATTTGACGTTGGATTTAACACGACAACCGGCATTAACGGCGGAATCTATAACGACGGCACCGCTTCGAACACAAATAATGCATTTCCGGATATCGCGACGATGGTGTTGAGCATTACGTCACCGAATCCCTGGACATTTACGGACGTTTTAAACGACTCGATCCTGCGCACACAACGTACTGGCGCAAATGGCAACGGGAGTGACAAAATTGTCACAAGCAGCAGCAGCGGCGGCAGCACAACCAGCGGCGGGTCAAGCACCAGCACCAGCGGTGGTCAGGTCTCAGAACCGGGCATTCTGATTTTGCTGGCTATTGGTTTGCTCGGTCAGGCGTTTGTTTTAATGAGAAGACGTCGCCTTGGTCTATAAGCATGAAATGAAAAGCGCCAGCAACGACAACCGGTTATTGTACCTGGAAATCAAAGCTGGCTCTCTAGAATAATAGCGTCAAGCAATCAATAATAATAAAGCCGCTGACGGCTGAGCCTGGCGATCCTGACTAAAAGGTCAGAGATTGGAAAATGCGCGAAAGCGCATTTTCTTTTTTTATGCGATACAATACCGTCGATTAAAGAACCATAGTCGTTCACCGGTATGCCTATTATCAGCACCTATAGCTACAACTTTTCCCAGCGCGTCAAAAACCTGTCTGCAACATTGCTGATAATCGCAGCGACTAGCGGATTTTATGCAATCATCCCGTATTATCAAAGCTATTTTTCGGTACCTACACATTACTTTGGTAAAGACTATATGCACTGGCAGGTATTAGTCGTTACCACTCTCTTTTATACGTTTACCTTATTTGTATTTTATTTGACAGAGCCCGCTCCGCGGGTTTCAAAATCCATTTACTGCTTACGCGCACTGCATAAAATAGCCACTTCTCCGGCGACCGTATGGAAAACGGGACTGCCTTTTGATGAAAGACTCGGTTTGCTCAGTATCCTGTTAAAAGCATTTTTTGCGCCGTTAATGATCGTCTGGCTGTTTTCACATACAGGGCATATGCTGGAACATGGCAATCAATTGCTTCAGACAATCGGAGATCACAATATTGGCTGGCTGGCGTTATTTAACACCAGTGGTTTCTGGTTTGTTTTCAAACTGATTCTTTTTCTTGACGTTCTTTTTTTTACTATCGGCTATCTGGTTGAATTACCGTCACTCAATAATGAAATCCGTTCCGTCGACCCCACCCTGCTTGGCTGGGCTGTCGCGTTGGCCAGCTATCCGCCTTTTAATGGCCTGACAAGTATGCTATTTGGAGGATATTTCACAGACTTCCCACAATTTTCCGATCCAGCGGTGCACGTCATTATGAATGTAACGCTATTGATTCTGATGGCCATTTATACTTCCGCCTCGGTCGCGTTGAATTTCAAAGCAAGCAACTTAACACACCGCGGAATTATTATGCATGGCCCTTATCGTTATATCAGGCATCCGGCATATGTCTGTAAGAACCTGGCATGGTGGATCGGCCTGATGCCGGCCGTAGCCGTCGCATGGCAGACGTCATTAACCGCCACGCTGGTTACGATCGGTTCCATGGTCGGTTGGTCGATGATTTACATCATGCGCGCGCTCACTGAAGAGAGACATTTGCGCAGCATTGACAGCGAATACGACCAATATTGCGCCAGCGTCAAATACAGATTTATCCCGGGACTTGTATAGCGCAGCGAACAGAAACGGCGTGTAACGTTTCAATGTGATAATTACAGCCACATTTACCACTCAATCGCCGGACAGATGGAAGAAGACCATCACATCACTGCAATCTGCCAGTCCTGTTTCCGCCAGATCTAGTCTGTATCAATTGTCTCGACAAGACGCCGAAACGAGAAACCGTTAGTCGCCTGAAGTGATCACAACCTGGTTGCGGCCTTTTTTCTTGGCCTGATAAAGCGCTTTGTCTGCGGCTTCACTGACACTTTTTACATCTGGAAAATGCTTGATATCTGCTATTCCACAACTAAACGTGACTTTGAATTCCTTGTTGTCGCTCATATGCAGCAGGCGCGAAAACACTTTACGGATTTCATCGATCACCTTGGCAGCCTCAGGCGCGTTAGTATCGGTCATAATGACTGCAAATTCCTCACCACCATAACGCCCGACTATATCGGTACCGCGCAAGCGCTGTTTGAGAAGCCGCGCAAGACTTTTTAGCACACGATCACCCGCCGCATTACCGAAGTTGTCGTTAACTTTCTTGAAAAAATCAACATCCACCATCGCAAGCGACAGCGGCGTTTTTAACCGGTTTGAACGCACGATCTCGCGTCCAAGCTGTTCTCTGATTGCGGTGTAATTGAATAAACCGGTCAGGCCGTCGCGCACCATTAATCCACGCAGTTGACGCGCGCGCAGAACACGTCTGGTAACGGCGGAAACCAGCCGTTTTGGATCAATCGGCTTGGCCAGAAAGTCGTCACCTGCCAGAAGCATGGCTTCCTGCTGGGTATTAAAGTCATTTTCCGAAGATAAATACACAACCGTAACATTGAACAGACCGTCAAGCTGACGAATGACTTTTGCCAGTTCAATACCGCTACACTCGGGCAAATAAACATCAATCAAAATAACGTCCGGATTAAATTCCAGCAATGTTCGCATCACCGTATTCATTTTCTCGACCGTTCTCACAATCATGCCGGACTGCTCGAGAACAGCAGCATGAAACGCCAGATCAGTGGCGCAATCGTCAACAATCAGCACCCGAAAAGGTTCCTGCGTTTGCGGTACCGCAAACGAATCAAGTTGTTCGATCAGCTCTGATGAGTTGATCGGTTTTGTCAGATACGCAATCCCGCCCGCACGCACAGCCTCCAGCCGCGCAGCAAAATCATCATTTGAAGAAAGAAATACAACCAGCACAGGCTCTGTCATTTCCTGCTGAATTTCTTTCATGGTACGTATACCGGCCATTGCATCATCGGAAAACTCGACATTCATCAGCACAATGGCCCCGGGGGTTCTTTTAATTGCTTCGCGAAAATCCTCCAGACGCCCGAAAACTTCAACTTCATAGCCATAATAGCTGACCTGTAACGCCAGCTCCTGCGCTGCCTCCTGGTCATCATCTACGACAAAAACCTGACTTACTTCATCCATATCCACCAGATAGTCATTGAACTGTTTGGCGAATGTTTTGGGAAAATCCGATGCCTGATTAACCGCCAGCCGTCCTACTTCCTGTAACTGCGCGAATATCTCCGCACGTTGTTGCTCATCCAGCTGCGCTTCATTCTGCAGCGCCGCCTTCAATGTCTCTTCCAGAGAATCTGCCAGCCCGCTCAACTCACTCAAACCAAATGTTTTGCTCGTACCGGCCAGCTCATGCGCCTTGCGATGCACAATTTGCAATTTTTCTGCATGCCATTCATTCTGAAGCTGCTGCCACAACGTTTCTAAATCTTCAATTTTTCCCGGCAGTCCCTTGATAAACGTATCTGCCAAATGCTGCATCGTTTCTTGAAAATCTGCTACAGAATTATTCATAGTAGGTTACCTTATCAGTAAATAAAGATTTATTCGCTGTCCTGGCATTAAAGATTAACAACGCTGGTCGAGTGTGAGCTTATATTTTCGTCAGTAAAAAAACAACTGCTCACTCAACAGCCTGTTTCCCTTAATAACTGGACAGGGCTTCTACAGTCTGAGCATCAACTGCAAATCGAAACAGACAGTTTTATATTCTCTGCTTGACTTTTAAATTGTAACATTAAGGCCTTACTAATCAGAACGATTAAAACGAACATGATTAAACGTATTTGGATTTATCTGGTCGGAGTAATAGCGATTTTTGTCGCACTCAGTTTTTTGGTTGGCGAAGTGGTTACCGGGTCTGCAGCAACTGCTACTGAAACCTTGTTGACAGATCTTCCTGTTGAATCTGTAAACATTCCGTCCACGGACGAAGAAAGTGTTCGCGGCTGGCTCGTCAATGGTCAAGGTGGCAATGGCGCAATTCTGCTGGTACATTCCATTCGCAGCAATCGCGTTGAAATGCTGAGCCGCGCCCGTTTTCTGACTGCCCAGGGTTATCATGTGCTGATGATTGATATGCAGGCACATGGCGAAACACCGGGTTCCCGTATTACATTTGGCACTCGGGAATCGAAGAATGTTGAATCGGCCATTACGTTCTTACGCCACAGGTTCCCAAATGAACGGATCGGTGCAATCGGCGTATCTCTGGGTGCGGCAGCCATCGTACTTGCCCGGCAAGACATGCGACTAAACGCTGTAATTCTCGAGTCGCTGCACCCGACGCTAGAAGAAGCCGTAGAAAACCGGCTGAGACTTTTCCTCGGAGAACCTGGAACTTTGTTTCTGCCGATACTGCTCGCTCAAATTGCTTTTTTTACCGACACGAAGACCGACCAGCTAAGCCCGATTCAACATATTAACAATCTGAATTCACCGATACTATTTATTTCCGGTACAAACGACAGACATACCACCCCATTTGAAACTGAACGCTTGTTCGCGGCTGCACGTGAGCCCAAGGAACTCTGGATAGTTCCTGGTGCCGGGCATTTTAATATGCATGAATATGCGGGCAGAACATACGAACAGGAGGTACTGGAATTTCTGGCCCATTATCTCAAACAGCCGGTATACGATGAATGACATATACCTTTGATCGGTAACGGTATATAATAGAACCGTAAAGAAAAACAATCGAGTGCCGGGTAGTCAGCAGAAAAACCTGTCCGCGCTATGTGCACCAATATGCTATGCAAAATTACAAAAAAGTTCTAGTAGCGGTTGATTTTTCCGACTACGGCAACCTGGTTGCCAAACAGGCTAGATATATAGCCGATACTTTCCATGCTGATCTGCATGTTATTCATGTTCTGGATAATATTCCGATGCCGGACACACCCTATGGCACCATCATTTCTCTGGACAATTCCTCTGAGGACTTACTGTTGCAGGCTGAAAAAAACAAGTTTATGCAGATCTGCGATGCATTGCAGGTCGCACCCGCTTGTCGCTGCCTGATATGGGGAGCACCTCAAGAAGAAATCACCCGCTTCGCACTGCGGGAAAAATTCGACTTGATAGTTGTCGGTTCACACGGCCGTCACGGACTCGCTGCCCTCATAGGATCAACCGCCAAGAATGTTATTTTCCATGCAGAATGTGATGTAATGACCGTACACTTACGCGACGATCAATAAACCCGATAGAGCGGTCACCAGATTTTCCACCAGGGCGGGTTCTCGGTTTCATGGATATCCTCGAGAAATTCACTATCGGGAAAGTTTTGCTTTAAAACACGTTCGGCATCGTCGCTCAGATCGTGCATGCCCAGAGCGTTATACGCCTGCGCCATAATGTAGAGCGCTTCTTCGGTTGCTGGTGTACGCGGGTATTCCCGCACCGCGAATTGCGCCCTGTTTGCTGCAGCGACATAAGCCTTGCGTTTCATGTAATAACGCGCCACGTGAACTTCGTTCATGGCAATCACATTTAATAAATGCGCCATACGCTGCCGCGAATCCGCAGCATACTTGCTGTCCGGAAAACGCTTGACCAGTTCCCTGAAGTTGTCGAAGGATTCGCGTGAAGCCTTGGAGTCACGCTCGCTCATATCCTGCTTGAGAAAACCGCGCATCATAAAACTCATTATTCCCCAGTTATCATGATAATTGGCCAATCCCTTGATATAATAGGCATAGTCAACGTTGGGATGGTTCGGATGCAGTTTAATAAAGCGATCGGCTGCGGCGATAGCAGAAGCCGGCTCCAGATCCTTGTAATGCGCATATGCGGTTTCAAGCTGTGCCTGCTGGGCGTAGCGACCATAGGGATATCGCGCTTCCAGTCCTTCAAACAGCTTGATCGCCGCTTCATAATTACCATTGTTCAGCTTTTCTTTCGCCTCGGTATAAAATTTGTTGGCAGACCAGTTATGTGTATCTTCACTTTGCTCAGGCAGCAAACCACATGCGGACAGTACCGAAATTACCATCAAGACTAAAGTTACGTGATGCAACATGATATCCTTCGTCAAAAACATGAAACCTGGCGATCATTATAGCGCAAAACCATTGCCCACCTCATGGGACAGAAACTGCGAGTCCATCATCGATTTGCTGATACCGATGAATTGCGCTGGTATGCGCCTGGACCAGGCCCTGGCCAGACTGCTGCCGGACTGGTCGCGTAGCCGCATTCAGACCTGGATTGCGCAAGAACGCGTCAAACTGGACAATCAATTGTGCACGGCAAAACAAAAAGTATGGGGCAATGAACATGTCCTGGTTTGTCCGGACTTAACCGAATCGCCGACAGTTCACAGCGCCGAGGCGATTGCTTTAAATATCATTCATGAAGACGATACGATTTTAGTCGTCGACAAACCCGCTGGCATGGTAGTGCATCCCGGCAATGGTAACCGGCAGGGCACACTGCTGAATGCTTTGCTGCACCATGCACCGCAACTGGAAAATGTACCGCGGGCGGGCATTGTTCACCGACTGGATAAAGACACCAGCGGACTGCTGATCATTGCCAAAACGGTAGAAGCGCAATTCCAGCTGGTGCGCCAGTTACAACAGCGTACAGTCAAACGTGATTACCTCGCCCTGGTACTGGGTCAGGTAAATTCAAATGGCACTGTCGATGCCCCCGTAGGCCGTCATCCGGTCCATCGCACCAAAATGGCGATAACATCACGCGGAAAGACCGCCCGAACACACTATAAACTGGTTGAATCACTGGCAGGCTGTTCATTGCTGCAGTGTAGTCTGGAAACCGGGCGCACGCATCAGATTCGTGTTCATATGCACTCCATTCATCATCCATTGGTGGGTGATCCCGTTTATAGCGGCAAGCCTCGTAAAATATCCGCAGAAATCGGACAATTGCTGACAGCATTTCCCAGACAGGCGTTACATGCCTGGCAACTGGCGTTGATCCACCCTGGAAACGCACATGAGATGCGCTGGCAGTCGGAGCTGCCGAACGATCTGGCAGCCCTGCTCAATCAACTAAGGCATTACCGTCCCTGACACGTTCCTGCACCAGAAACCGGTTTGCGCAAGTTCATTCAGGCATCTTTATCCCAGTAGGGTACAGTGCCGATACGCATCAGCAGAAAATCGATAAAAGAGCGCACCTTGGCCGGAACGTGTCGGCTGGGAAGATAACACGCATAAACATAGCGCTCCACCGCGATATACTCCGACAGCACTGCCTGCAGTTTACCGCTTTGCAGATCCTTGCCAACTGTAAAAGTAGGTAATAACGCGATACCAAGGCCGCCCAGTACCGCCTGGGACAGGGCGTCGTCATCGTTGATGCGCAAGTTTCCCGAAACGGGCACTGCAATCACACCCTCCGGCCCGGTAAAATTCCAGTATCCCTGCTCACCGGAAAGGGTATAGTCCAGGCAATTATGTTCAATTAAATCCTCTGGTGTTTGTGGGACGCCGTTTTTCTCGAAATACTCAGGCGTCGCACATAATTTTCGACGAACGGGCGCCAGCTTGCGCGCAACCAGATTAAGATCCGGCTCATTGGTAACCCGGATAATCACGTCATAACCTTCACCAATCAGGTCAACGGGACGATCAGTAATCGTCAGATCAATCCGTATTTCGGGATATCTGGACAAAAAATCCGCCAGCGCAGGCGCTACATGAAGCGTGCCAAAAGCCACAGACGCGCTGACTTTGAGCATACCACGCGGCTCGGCCTGCAAGCTGTTGACTACACGTTCCGCCTGCTCTGCTTCATCAAGAATATGTGCTGAATGCTCTGCCAGAACAGCGCCTGCCTCGGTCAAGCTGAGATCACGGGTACTTCTATTCAACAACTGGGCGCCAAGATTTTTTTCCAGCTTTGATATTGCCTTGCTGACTGCCGAGCGCGAAATACGCATTCTGCGTGCAGCTTCAGCAAAACTGCCTGATTCAACGACGCGCGCGAAAATCACAAAAAGATTAAGATCCTGCATCACAAACTATCACCAGTTTATTGTCAACCAAAAGGAAACAATATAATTCAATATTTGGTACTTATCGTGTTGAATTTATGTCTGTATGATTCGCTCTAAATAAAAGATAAGATAAAGTAAAGCTGATAACAGTCATTTGAACTGATATATAAAATGTATTTATTACAAATGGATATTGGCAATTATAAATCTGTTGTAATTATTTAAACGACAGCTTATCTAATCGAGTAGTTCATTCATTTCGTTCGCATTGTCAACCTAATAGAACGAGAGGATGATAAGGTTATTATCAACTCTATACAGAGTTACGTTGTTATGAGGAATAATCAGATGAGAGTAAACAAAGAATCAGATATGGCTTTAATCAAAATTATTGGTGTAGTTGCACTCATTACAGTGCTTTCTTACACATTCTTTCTGCCGGCGGGTACTGTTTTATAAGGTTGCCAGCAAACTGCCGCAGTATCCGTGAACACTCAAGAGCCTGAGTGTCCGGACAAACGAATTACGATTAAGAAATTAAACAGCTCTAAATATCGTAATTAAAGGCCGAAAGGCCAGAAAGCAGCAAATCAGGAAGAAAGAAATTATTATTGCCATAATTCCTTTTCTTCCTGGTATCTTACAAAAAACGATTGAACTCAGAAGCGGAAAATTCCACTGACTGATAACATGATTTGATCGTTATCCCTGAAGTTATCAAAAGCATTGTTCTCCGTCGTACGGTCATATCTGACTTCCGGTCGGATAGTAAAGCCCGCTATAGGTGTGTAGTTCAGTCCGCCCGTCACACCAATATAATTTTCAGCAAAACTGTTTACACGAGTGCCATCATCATCGCGAAACCATTCCATACGCAAACCTGCTGCCAGATTGTGCATGATATCGTAAAACAGATATTGATTGACGCCGTACCATTCTGCAGAACTGTTCGTTGACGTACCACTCTCTACACCCAGATCATGCTGCAATACGTAATGCAACCGGTCGGTGATGTCATGCTCCAGCACAATACTGTACATGGTGCGGTTATGGTCGTCGTGCGGGCTTCCGGTTTCTACGCTACCCGTAATCAACGATGCAGTCAGCGAAGTTCTTTCATCGTCAGTCGCATAAGCAACACTACCCAGGAAATTTACTGGCTGATTGAAATGCGCATCCCATCCAGTTACAGCACCACCTCTCAGTGTAATGTTATCGGTTAGCTGATAAGTCAAATAACCACCCGAATGCGTGAAAGGTTCACCATATTGCATGGTATAAGCATGCGAGAAAAAGAAATTGCCAGCCGCAGGCACCACTTCATATCCAATCAGCGTATAAAAATGGCCCATTGTTGCAGTCAGTCCATTACCCACAGGCAGAAACACGTTCACATAAGCCTGAGGAAACGCCAGCTTACGCTGGTTCGTATCATTCAGAATGTTGGTATCAAAATTTGATGCTGTTGTAAAACGCGCATCGGTACCGTACAAAAGATCCGCACGGAAACCAAAACTGATTGACTTCGATGTGGTATCAACTTCCCGCTCGATATAACCATAGACCTGATGCAATTTGAATTCATTCGGCCCATCATTAAATGTAACCGGACCATTGCCATGAGAACTCTTTGAAGTGCCGGTATTACCTGCAAAACCGATTTCCGTCCAGCCACCGAATTTTACACCCAAAGCCTGCATGAATGATGATTCGTTATATTTATAGCCTGTCAGGCTCTCCACCAATCCCACATCTTCATCCCCGGCGATTTCGTCTACCAAATCGGCATAACTCTGATGTCCATAGGGCTTAGTTGTGCTGGTCGTGCTTGTATCAGCATGGGCCAGCGATGAAACAAGAAACGCGCCGCAAACAGCGAGCGTCAGTTCCTTCATTCTCATTTTAGTTTGCGTAACCAAAGCGTAATCCTCCCTAATTTTGAAATTCTGATTCATTATTATTTAAGGACAAAATTCGCATTCCATCCTTGAAAGATTGCGGCACGAAGAGAAAATCCATACCCTGCGCAAGGTTTAGCTTACTTAACGGCAAGTTAACACGCAAACATTTTCAACGTTTCTTTCACACAATTACAACAACCTGTTGTCAAAAGTTCCCACTTTATTATTCTATTGAACATTATTTCCCGCACACGCAAGCATTTTTCCCTTACAGCAACAATTTATGACGTTACTATTTTCCCAAAGTATCATTAATTTGCATTTTGTATTTGATGTCAGCAAAGAAACATATATTGTTAATAAATAGATTTGACCCCTAATTACCGTATTTACTATCTTTATTCCGATCAGATTCCGGTAAAGCTCAACTGTTATGTCACCCTATTCAGATGAACCGGAACCGGAACCGGATTCGTCGTCCAGATCCTGCATGTCCGACTGCAATTGCTGGTAATTTGCCCGTACGCCACTTGTATTCGGGTGGTTCTCTCCCAGAATTTTCTCAAAAATCTTCAGCGCCTGCTCCAAGTGATCATGGGAATTTTCATAGTCGCCCAGCGCATGCCAGGCACCGGCCAGATTATTGTGGTATGTGGCAATCTGGAGATGGTCTTTTCCGTAGGTTCTGATGTCGCTGGCCAGTGCCTGTTCGAGATAGACAATGGCCTTTCTATATTCACCCAGCGCATACCAGGCCATTCCCAGATTATTGCGGTCTATCGCCACATCGGGGTGGTGCTCCCCGTGGGCTTTGATATCGCTGGCCAGTGCCTGTTCATAGTAGCCGATGGCTTTTTTATACTCACCCAGCGCGTCCCAGATCGTGCCCAGATTATTGCGACTCACCGCAACGACGGGATGGTCTTCCCCATGCGTTTTGAGATAGCTGGTCAGTGCCTGCTCATAATACCCGGCTGCCTGTTCGTAGTCGCCCAGCGTTTGCGCCAGACCAGCCAGCTCTGAAAGGTAATCCGCCCTGTCAGGCGCGAGATGTGCGGCACGCTGGCACAAGGTAAGCGCCTGGGGATAGCGCATGGCATCCTTGGCGATCTGGCAGCGCTGGTAGTTTGTTTCTGCGGTAACGCGATTGACACCAGCCGACTGGACCTCGATCTGATACAACCATTGTGCGGCCTGCCGGCGATCGCCGCCGGCCAGTGCCTGCTGGACCCGATTCAGCAGCTGACCGGATATCTGGCCGCGAACGGATTCCAGCTGTTCGATACGATTTCGCAAGTCTTCGATATGCGACCGGTAGCTTTGTTCGATATTCTGCAAACGGGTTTGGATAACATGCAGTTGCGCTTCTGCTTCCGAGTGTTGTTGATTATTGGCAAGTGCATTGACATAACGTGTTTCAGCCTCTTTTTCCAGGCGTTTTAACCCTGCCTCGTATTGTTGCAGGGTCAATTCGATACGCACATGACTGGAATCAATGTGTAACCCTCCATCGCTGTTATTGCTTGCAGTCTGTGTAACGCCGCCGCCCGTTGTCTCACTGTGACCTGATGAGATAACCAGGCTCAGCACGCAGCAACTGAACAGATTCCGCAATTGTGTCATTATATTTTTTGCCGGATTCAATCGGGTACGGGCGGCAATATCCGCGATTTTAACCCAGTCACTTAATCCGAAAAAAATTCGCGAGCTTTATCCATCCATGATTTGGCGCGTGGACTGTGACGGGAGTTGTCCTTCTGGCTGATAGACTCGAGTTCTTCCAACAGCTCTTTTTGCCGCGCAGTCAGTTTCACAGGGGTTTCGACAATCACATGACACAGCAGGTCTCCCTTGTCGTGGCTTCGCACACCCTTGATGCCCTTGCTCCGTAAGCGGAAAATTTTACCGGTTTGAGTTTCGGCAGGCACCTTGATTCGCGCATGCCCCTCAAGCGTCGGCACTTCGATTTCTCCACCCAAAGCGGCTGTTGTAAAACTGATGGGAATCTCGCAATGCAGATGATCGCCATCGCGTTGAAAAACCGGGTGTGACGCCAGATGAATCACAACATAAAGATCACCTGGCGGTCCACCATTAACACCTGCTTCACCCTCTCCTGATACACGTATGCGATCGCCCTCATCAACACCTGCCGGTATTTTCACGTTCAATGTCTTATGCCGTTTCACCCGTCCGGTACCATGACAGGTACTGCACGGGTCCGTGATAATTTTGCCGTTGCCATGACACTTCGGACAGGTTTGTTGAATCGAAAAAAACCCCTGCTGCATTCTGACCTGGCCGTGACCGTGGCAGGTCGGACAGGTCTGGGGCTTGCTACCCGGCTTGCTGCCTTCTCCATGACAGGCGCTACAGGTATCCATGGTCGGGATACGAATTTTTGTTTCAGTGCCACGGGCTGCCTGTTCCAGAGAAATCTCCAGGCTGTAACGTAAATCGGAGCCTCTGTGTACACTGGAACGCCCGCCACGCCCGCCAAAAATATCGCCGAATGCCTCCGCAAAACCCTGGGCACTGCCTGCTCCGGCACCGGCTGCGCTGGTATCCACGCCGGCATGGCCGAACTGATCATAGGCGGCACGCTTATTCGGATCAGAGAGAATTTCGTAGGCCTCTTTGGCTTCCTTGAATAATTCTTCCGATTTCACATTACCCGCATTACGGTCAGGGTGGTGCTTCATCGCCAGCCTGCGATAGGCCTTTTTTATCGTACTGTCGTCAGCATCACGGTTGACACCAAGTATTTCGTAATAATCGCGCTTAGCCATGTCTAGTTTCTATTATCATATTGGTTCTGATATGTTGTTTCGAATTCATATCACTTTCTGAACAAGCACCAAAACGCAGAGCGCGACAAGGAATTTTTTCCTTTTCTCGCGCTCTGCGCCTAGGATACGGGATCAGCAGTTATTTTTTGTCTTTCACTTCCTCAAACTCAGCATCGACAACATCTCCTTCTACAGATTTCTCGTCTTTTCCTGAAGACGATGCTCCTGCATCGGATTGCTGCGATTGCGGTTCCTGGCTCTGGTACATTTTTTCAGCCAGCTTGTGCGAAGCTTCTGTCAGCGCCTGTGTTTTTGCATCGATCTCATCCTTGTCGTCAGACTTCAACGCTTCCTCTGCATCCTTTAGCGCATCTTCTATTTTGGATTTCTCCGTTTCATCCAACTGGTCGCCATGTTCGCTCAGTGATTTTTTTACGGAATGAATAATAGCGTCACACTGGTTGCGGCTGGAGACCAGCTCCAGGATTTTGTGATCCTCTTCTGCATGCGCCTCGGCGTCCTTAACCATGCGTTCGATTTCTTCCTCAGACAATCCTGAGCTGGCCTGAATCTTGATTTTGTTCTCCTTGCCAGTGGCCTTGTCTTTCGCCGACACATGCAATATCCCGTTGGCGTCGATGTCAAAGGCAACTTCAATCTGCGGCATACCACGCGGTGAAGGTGGAATATCCGTCAGATTGAACTGACCCAGGCTCTTGTTACCGGAAGCCATCTCGCGCTCACCCTGCAACACATGTATGGTAACTGCAGTCTGATTGTCTTCAGCAGTCGAGAAGACCTGTTGCGCTTTGGTCGGAATCGTCGTATTTTTCGGGATCAGCTTGGTCATCACACCGCCGAGCGTCTCAATACCGAGCGACAATGGAGTAACATCAAGCAACAGTACATCCTTGACATCACCCTGCAGCACACCGCCCTGAATTGCGGCGCCTACTGCAACTGCCTCATCCGGATTGACGTCCTTGCGGGGATCTTTGCCAAAAATCTCTTTGACTTTTTCCTGGACTTTCGGCATCCGGGTCTGGCCACCAACCAGGATAACATCGTCAATTTCCGACGCTGTCACACCTGCGTCTTTCATGGCAACGCGGCAGGGCTCTACTGTGCGTTCAATCAATTCTTCAACCAGGCTTTCAAGTTTGGCGCGCGTAATTTTGATCGCCATATGCTTGGGTCCGCTTGAATCCGCAGTTATATATGGCAGATTTACTTCGGTCTGTTGGCTTGAGGACAGTTCAATTTTGGTCTTCTCCGCTGCGTCTTTCAGGCGCTGCAGCGCCAGCATGTCCTGCTTCAGATCAATGCCGGTCTCTTTTTTAAACTCTTCAACCAGATATTCGATAACGCGCGAATCAAAATCCTCACCGCCCAGGAAAGTATCGCCATTGGTCGCCAGCACTTCAAACTGATGCTCACCCTCAACTTCGGCAATTTCGATTATCGAAATATCAAACGTGCCGCCACCGAGATCGTAAACTGCGATCTTACGGTCGCCTTCTTTTTTATCCAGACCAAATGCCAATGCAGCAGCTGTCGGCTCATTAATAATCCGCTTAACTTCCAGACCGGCAATTTTACCGGCGTCCTTGGTGGCCTGACGCTGTGAATCATTAAAATACGCAGGGACAGTAATCACCGCCTCCGTTATCGTTTCACCCAGATAATCTTCTGCGGTTTTCTTCATTTTCTTCAGCACCTGCGCAGATACCTCAGGCGGCGCTATTTTTTTGTCGCGCACTTCAACCCACGCATCGTTATTATTGGCCTTAATGATTTTATAGGGCACCATTTTGATATCTTTTTGTACCATTTTCTCGTCAAAACGACGTCCGATAAGCCGCTTTACTGCGAACAAGGTATTTTTGGGATTCGTAACGGCCTGGCGCTTTGCAGAGGCACCGACCAGAATCTCGTTGTCTTCAGTATAGGCAACGATTGACGGCGTCGTCCGTGCACCTTCCGAATTTTCTATCACCTTGGGCTTGCCGCTTTCCATTATCGCCACACAGGAATTGGTCGTACCGAGATCGATACCAATAATTTTTGCCATGTTTAAATCCTTATAAAAAACTGTCTATGAATTAATCAGATAAATGGAGATACATTATTAAATTTCAAGGCTAATCAGGCATCCTTTGCCTTGGAAACCATCACAAGCGCGGGACGGATAACCCTGTCATGCAGCTTGTAACCCTTTTGCATCACTTGTACCACTGTATTTGGCTCCTGCTCGGAATCGACGGTGCACATCGCCTGATGCTGATGTGGATCGAATTTCTCGCCCGCCGGATCAATCACTGTGATATTGAACTTATTAAACACGGCCGTTAATTGTTTCTGTGTCAATTCCATACCGTTTTTGTAGTTTTCGACGCTGGCATTCTCAACTGCCAGTGCGGCTTCCAGACTATCCATGACAGTCAGCAATTCAGTAGAAAAATTCTCAACAGCATATTTGTGGGCATTCGCAACATCACTCTGCGCACGCTTGCGGATATTTTCCGTTTCTGCTTTCGCACGCATCCAGGCATCATGATGCTCTGCAACTTTGAGTTCAGCCGCTTTCAATAACTGCTCCAGATCAGGCTGTGCGTCTGCCTTCGCCTCTGCCTGCACCTCGCCCTCACCGGCAACATGTGCTACCTGTATCGTTTCATCAACAGCTTCGGACCCATCAACATTATGATTATCTGTCGCATTTTCAGACTCATTTGGTTGTGTATCTTGCGGATTCTGTGAATTTTGCATCGTTCCTCCTAATGATTATCAGGGGGTTATTGGGACTATTTCGTGGATTTCAAGGTTTTTAGCAAAAAAAATCACCTGTCCGGCCAAAACAGTTTCTGGCCGGATTGTTCTGCTGTTTTTTACCGCCTAGTCGGTCGTTATTTTCCGTGCCAGTTCGCTGGCCTTGCCCGTATAGTTCTGCGGTGTCATGGCAAGCAAATGATTTTTTTCTGCTTCGGGAATTGGCAAATCACGTATAAACTGATGCAGCACCTCCCGGGTAATATCACGCCTGCCACGCGTCAACGCCTTTAACTGTTCGTAGGGGTTCGCTATCGCATAGCGTCGCATGACTGTCTGGATCGGCTCGGCCAGAACCTCCCAGGCATTGTTTAGATCGTGCGACAACTGCTCCGGATTGGCTTCCAGCTTGTGCAGGCCTTTAATACAGGAATCATAAGCAAGCAACGTATGACCCAGCGCGACACCCATGTTGCGCAACACAGTGGAATCCGTCAGGTCACGTTGCCAGCGGGATACCGGCAGTTTTTCACTCAAGTGTCTCAACAGAGCATTGGCAATACCCAGATTTCCTTCGGCATTCTCAAAGTCAATGGGGTTTACTTTGTGCGGCATGGTCGAGGAGCCGACTTCATTTGCCTTTGTTTTCTGTTTGAAATAACCGAGTGAGATATATCCCCAGATATCGCGATTCATATCCAGCAAGATCGTGTTTATGCGCACATATCCGTCAAACAGCTCCGCGATCGTGTCATGCGGTTCGATCTGGGTCGTATAAGGATTGAATGTCAGACCAAGCGATTCCACAAACGTACGTGCGAAATGTTCCCAGTCCAGTTCCGGGTACGCAGACAAATGCGCATTGTAATTTCCAACCGCTCCATTGATCTTGCCCAGTATGGCCACGTCTGAAAGCTGTTTTTTTGTACGTTGCAGGCGATATACAAAATTGGCGATTTCCTTACCCAGCGTTGTCGGCGTCGCAGGTTGGCCATGTGTGCGCGCCAGCATCGGCATATCCGCCAGTTGATGCGCCAGCATGACCAGCTTGGCAATAATTGCATCCAAGGCGGGCAGCATGACCTGCTCAAGACTGCTCTTAAGCATCAAACCGTGCGACAGATTGTTGATGTCCTCAGATGTACAGGCAAAATGGATAAATCCGGCCGCATTCGATACGTCGTTATTATCAGCCAGCGTCTGCTTCAACCAGTACTCCACCGCCTTAACATCATGATTGGTTGTCGCCTCGATCAACTTTATTGCCTCCGCATCTGACACCGAAAATTCCGCCACAAGTTGATCGAGCCGGTTGCGGGTTTCATTTGAAAACAGTGGCACCTCCGCGATCTTCGGTTCATTGCTCAAAGCCATGATCCAGGCCACTTCCACCTGGACGCGAAAACGTATTAATGCGAACTCGCTAAAATACGATTGCAAAGAAACAACTTTTTGCCGGTATCTGCCATCCAATGGCGACAAAGCGGTAATCGGGGAACAGTGCATAACATCCTCATATCAGTCATTAGCTATGAAAATGCTGATTTTAACATGGCACACTCTTCCACATGCCGCAAACCGACGCTGACCTCACAGACGTTCAATCTTCATCGGCACTGTATATCCACAGCTCATACTATATAAAAAGCTGCAGGACATGCCGGATTTGAAGAAAACCTGTTTTAAAGCTGACACATGGCGGCACGTAACAATCAGAAGCCGGCACCCAAATCCGTGCTCGGTACAAAACTGCCGTTGACATTGACCCAGGTTTCACCCGTATACGCATCCGTAATAAACGAAGCTGCAGTCGCAAAGCAATCTGATACACGCTGGCTGGTACTCGAAGAAACTGTTGAAACCGTCACCGGCGGATTGACACTTATACCCGGCACACTGGGTAAAGAAGCAAGCTGATTAGTCACATCAAAGCAGATGTCGCTGTTTACTACCAGATTGTCCGCGTCTTCCTGAGCATTGATGATACAACTGGATGAATCCTGCGCGAACGTATCCAGCGGATTCGGAAAACCAGGCAAATCGATTGTAATACCGGTCGTTTGAAATGACGTAATATTAACGGTGCTCAAAACAGAAATTCCTGTCGGCTGCGGAGGCGCGGGGGGTTCACAAAAATTGGTATTTTCAGAAGAGTCCGGCAGCGTAATACACTGTCCATTCGTCGTGATATTGACGATATTGCCATTCTGGGTAATCACCATACCCTGAGGAAGTTCAGCGGTGCTGTCACATGCAGGTACGCTGCCATTACCACCGGTTCCCTGTATCTGGGACAACAAGCCGGGAAGAGTGGCAATAAACGTCGGACTGTCCGTACCCCATGGCCCTCCCAGTACATATACCTCATCATTTTTGATCCCCGTGTAAATGCCTGTTGATGGATAAAACCTGAATGCCCAGGGATCTATCATCTGGGTCGTTCGATGCTCTGGAAAAAGTTCGGGGAAATTATTTTCAGCCCAGTTGAAAACTGTTTCAATTTCGTTGGTCGTCGCGGCGGCAACCGGATTGACGCTAAAAAGCAGCCCCAGCAAACACACTGCTGAGACCCAGACCCTTATGCATAGTTTCATCATACTCTCCTTTTAGAAACTCTATAAAAAACAAACGGTATAGTATCAATTCACAGGACATTGGTACTGAATGGTTTTATTTAACCGCATAGTCGGCAACCCGCCAGACAACATCCTTTTCTTTTGCGAGGGTGACCGTCTCCAATGCCAGCGTCCGTTCCTTGAATGTCGTATAGAACTGGAGCACAACATATTCTCCTTCCGGCAGACCGGACAGCTTTTTTGCCTGGCCAGCGGTCGCAATATATCTGGCTTCCATTGCACCAAGCGGTTTCCTGATCTCACCAGCTTTCTTGATCCAGGCGGATTCGGTCATTTTATTCCGAAAATGCTCAGAAGAATTTTTCCAGCTTTCAACGTAACGCCCCTCATCATTCAAACCCAGCCATGCACGTGCGCTACTTTCAATTTCTTCGAGAAAATCCTGTTCCGCTGCCGTGACTGTGCTTACAATCAACATCAACAACCACAGCATCACCATTTGCTTCAGCATTCGATACCTCAATGAGTCGTTCAATAATAAAAGGATACATAATATTTCCGATTCAAAACAAAACCAATATCGGAGGAGCTATTCGACTATGATGCCGCCCCCCAAACATATATTGCTTTCATAGACCACCACAGACTGCCCGGGTGTAACTGCCCATTGATCCTGCGCAAAGTCAATCCGGCATTCTGCACCATTGAATTCAGCAATGGTGCAGGGCGCATCTTTCTGGCGGTAACGGGTTTTGGCGGCATAGACCCAGTCACAGTGCGGTCTTTCACCGCTAACCCAGGTCAAATCTGTTGCCGCAAGAGACGGTTGCAATAAACTGGGGTGCTCGTGGCCCTGGACGACGATCAGTGCATTTTTTTCCATGTTCTTGCCGCAGACAAACCAGGGTTCATCAGTACCGTTGCGCGTCCCGCCGATGCCCAGCCCCTGTCTTTGCCCAATTGTATAGTACATGAGACCAAGATGTTTACCGACGATATCACCTTCGGGTGTCTGAATATCGCCCGGCTCGTGCGGCAAATAACGGCTCAGAAACTCCCGGAATGGCCGCTCTCCAATAAAACAGATACCTGTGCTGTCTTTTTTGGCGCTATTTGGCAATTTCAGGCTGCCGGCAATCCTGCGCACTTCACGCTTATATAAATGGCCAATCGGAAACAATGTCCTGGCCAGCTGTTGCTGGTTCAGACGGTGCAGGAAATAACTCTGGTCTTTGGTGCCGTCTTCTCCTTTAAGTAATTGAAATGTGCCGCCAAATGCCCTTACCTGTGCATAGTGGCCTGTGGCTATATAATCAGCACCCAATTGATGCGCATGATCCAGAAAAGCCTTGAATTTGATCTCGGCATTACATAGCACATCAGGATTGGGGGTGCGCCCGGCTTTGTACTCGGCCAGAAAATTTGAAAACACCCTGTCCTTATACTCATCTGAGAAATTCACCGTTTCAATAGGAATATCCAGTATATCCGCTACGGAGACTGCATCCAGAAGATCCTGCCGCGAAGAGCAGTATGTGTCCGTATCATCCTCTTCCCAGTTTTTCATAAACAAACCGGTAACTGCATATCCCTGCTGCTTGAGCAGGTAGGCCGCAACCGACGAATCAACACCACCCGACAAACCCACAATGACTTGCTTCTTTTTCATCACATCAAATCAGTTGTAATGCATCAATATTTCGAGTGGATAGCGATTTCCTGCAGAAAAATCCTGAATACACTGTTTTACGAGCGGGCTTCGATGACGCATGATCAATTCATCAATCTGCGACATTGCATACCAGCCCGCATTCACTATACATGCTTCACGCACGTAATCCGGGTCGAAATCCGAGACAAACCCTGAAAATGCAAAGCGCAGGTAAGTCGTATTATTGTCGCTGGAATGCCAGTGATATATACCTACCAGCCATTCGGGCGTAAACGTATAGCCCGTCTCCTCAAGTGTTTCTCTGGCAACAGCTTGAACCAGCGATTCACCTGCTTCCAGATGACCGGCTGGTTGGTTCAGTAATGGAACAGTCTCTGGTAACACGGTTTCTTCTACCAGCAGGAATTTGCCTTCTTGCTCAACTACAGCGGCAACGGTTACATTCGGTTTCCAAATCATTTTAGAGTAATGTGTAGTTAGTAATCTGTATACGTGTAGACGCTTAATTCTATCGGTATTTTTCGATTATCCGTCAAGTGTATCGTTTTTTGACACTCGGGACGGAATTTCTCGCTGACACACATATCAACATTCCGCCCGCAAATTCAACAAAGAACAACAGCCTAGACTGCAATTATATGGAGTGTTAATATTGCAAACGCAAAATAAAAAAGTAAAATAGTAAAGTGATATTTTATATCTGTCATATTGTCGTGGCCTTTATGTTACGGTCATGATTAAGGTATTCAAGCTTTAGTTATGGCATATCGCATTACCTGGGCGCAACCAGACAGGGTAAAGTGATTTTAAAAAATTAATTAAGGAGAGAGGAACTAAAATGAAAAAAATGGTAATTGCTGCGTTAGCCGCATTGTTTATTTTTGGCTCAACAACCACAATGGCCAGTGGAAATCTGGAATCTGAACTGACCCCGGTTTCAGCTGAAGATATTTTGAACTGGATGAACTGCAAAGACAAAAAGCCCACCGAAACGGTTAAAAGCATGACAAAAACGAAGGATGGAAAAATCGTTCGTGTAAATTGCGGGAAGGCACAGAAAATCGTTGCTGATGCCGATATACCTGTTAGTGAATATTGATTTTCACCCGGGTCTATATTTCCAGATATAGGCCCGATTCAGAATCTTTATCTGAATACTCGTATTTTCTTTCTCAAACTGCTTTTACCAGAAAATCCGCCCGAAAAATTTATTTTTCCTTTTCAGCATAGCAGTTGACCGGGTATGAGAACCATCAGATATATCACAAGTGTTTTTTTACTTGGTTTGACTGGCCTGGCCATAGCATGCGCGGTTTCATCATCAGTGTTCCTGAAAACTGCATACGCGCTGGTAGCAGTCCAATTCGGCGACATTCCCACCATTTCCAATAAATCGCTGTACCCGTTATTAGACAAAACAAATTCTGAACTTGTGCTCGTTGATGTTCGCACACCGGAAGAACGCCGCATTTCCGTAATACCGGGTGCTATCACCAAGGACGATTTCGAAGACAAACCCGCCAAATACCAAAACCGGACGATTGTTGTCTATTGCACGATTGGTTACCGCAGTGGCCAGTACACCCGTCAGTTGCGACAGCAGGGGCTTGATGCTTACAACCTGAGCGAGGGAATTCTGGGCTGGACACATATCGATGGCCAGTTAGTCAATGATCAACAACAGACCACCCGACAGGTTCACGTGTATAGCCGGCCCTGGAATCTGGCTGTAAAAAACCATACCGTAATTTTTTAGTGCATCAGGCATTGAGTGTTTAGTTACCTGACTTTACTATGATACAGACACTGTCTCTGTTGTTTTATAAAGTATCAACATAAAGCGGATTCTATTCACCTGTTTTAAACTAAAAATATCAGTTATTATTCGGCCTGTAACGATCTACTTCGAATAACAGGCAAAATAACGACATGGTTAGAATCTTTTTACTGTTTTTCACCTTTTTTATCTATTTTGCGTATACAACCGCGCGTGCTGAAACGTGGGTTCTGCCTCCTGAGGATATCGATATTTTTGGCCAGATACGCACAACTCAGGCTGGCCGCACGGACACGCTGCTTGATATTGCGCGCATGTATGACATTGGTCAAACCGAGATCGTACAGGCCAACCCCGATGTCGACCGCTGGATGCCTGAAGATGGTTCGACAGTGGTTTTACCCAGCAGGCATATATTCCCCATGGCTGATCGCAAAGGACTCGTCCTGAATCTACCGGAAATGCGTTTATATTATTTCCCGACGCCTGGAAAAGGTGAAAAGCCTGTGGTCATGACATTTCCGATCGGTATTGGCAGAATGGATTGGGAAACGCCGCTTGGTATATCACGAATTACCGAGAAAAAAAAGGATCCAACCTGGACACCTCCGGAATCCATCAAGAAAGACCGGATTGCCAATGGCGAACCGCCACTTCCCAATGTCGTGCCCCCTGGGCCTGACAATCCCCTGGGCCGCTACGCCATGCGGCTGAGCATTGGCTCTGGCAGTTACCTGATTCACGGCACGGTAAAACCTTACGGAGTTGGTATGCGTGTATCGTCAGGCTGCATCCGCTTGTATCCGGAAGACATCGAACACCTGTTTGGCAATGTTCCGGTCGGAACCCAGGTGAATATTGTCAATCAGCCAATCAAATTGGGCTGGCTTCTCAACCAGCTATATATCGAGCTGCATCCGCCGCTGGAAGAAGACGAAGCAAAGTATTCCGACTATCAGCAAAGCGTCTTTGATGCCGTCAATGAATTTCTGGCAAACAAAAAAAGCCAAAAGAATCTCTCCAGCAATTTTGAAATCGATTATGAAACATTAAAGCAGGCAATTCGGGAAAAAAAGGGTATTCCTGTTCTGATTTCTCGCACTCAGGCTTAATCTGGTAGATAGCCACACCAAAATACAGTTACAAAACAAGAACGATCAACGCCAGTCCGATACCTGCAGCGGTGGCGAGCATGCCGGTTGCGCAACGCCAGACAATGAATGAGTTGCCGATAAAAGCGATCAGGCCAATCTTAAAAGCAATATTAGATATGATACCCAGAGAAATAGCGGTTACCGTTTCGGCTGCTTCAAGCTTACCCAGTTCAAACAAGCGCAGGCTAGTCAGTGTAATGGCATCGACATCTGTCAAACCGGAAACGAGTGCAACAGCATACAAGCCGTGAACGCCGGCCACATCGGATAACCATGCCGCGAGAAACAACACAATGGCATACAATACCCCGAACCCTGCAGCCGTGCGCAACTCTGTCGGGTTATTGATTTCCGGTACGGGCATATCACTATGTTCACGAAGCCGATACCACCAGTATAGCGCAACACCAGTACCGAACAATAAACCGGCCCCCAGTACCGGCAGCAGTTGCGGCAATATATTGACCGAAACGACTGAACTGACGAACGTCAGACGAATCAAAACGGTCAGGTTGGCAATTAAAATAACTACAATTGCCAATTGCACGAAAGATTGACTGTTACTGCTCAATCTTGTGTATACGAGGGTGGTTGCCGTACTGGAGACCAGACCACCAAGCAAACCCAGCAATACCGCACCGTGACGTTCTCCTACCAATCGCAACGCCACATAACCTGACAGACTGACACCAGAAATCAATACCACCATCAGCCATATCTGATACGGATTTAAAGCCTGGTAGGGACCATATTCTTCATCGGGCAATACAGGAAGAATAATAAACGTCAGTACTGCAAACTGCAAAATAGAAACCAGATCACGCCGCCCCAGATTCTGGGTAATGCCATGCAGTTCCGCTTTGAAATACAACAATATTGTAGCAATAATGGCCAGCATGACTGCCAGAGTTGTATCGCCATACCAGACAATGGCCCCCAAACCGTAACATATTGCAATTGCAACAACAGTCGTTGTGCCCGGATCAGTAGCGCTTTCGGAGTTCGTGCGAATATAAGCAGTAATAGTCATTATTCCCACAATCAGCAACCCGCCTACCAGGAACCAGGGTGCGCCCGTTTTTTCCGACAACATGGCGGCGAGTGTGCCAAACATCGCAACCAGTGCGAATGTCCTCACTCCCGCTTTTGCAGCTGAACTGCGCTCTCGTTCAATACCGATCAGCAAACCTATTGCCAGGCTTGTTACAAAATGTGGCAGATGAAATAATTCACTGTCCTGAAATAATTCTTCTAAATTCATGCCATGTCATATTAACCGATTGGCTTTGTTTCCACTTGTGACCAGTGTTCAAGCAATAATTGAAGCATCGCTCTACCATTAAATTCATTAATCTGTAACCGGTACACTGCGTCGATCACATCGGGCAGCAAATCATTATGAAAAAATAAAATTGCATCATAACTGGAAGCGCTGTTTAAATCCTGTGCAGGCATGCTGCTTGAGGGTATTTTTCTAAGCTTTAATTTCAAATGCTTTTCTCCTACTACCCGTTGATTCTCAACATAAAAGCTAGCATTAAAAGTCGGTTGGGGAAACCCCTGCCCCCAAACCTGACGAGTCAGGTGTTGTGCCAGTTCCATATTCATGTCCGATTCATCCAGTTCGCCATCCGTTTCAATGACACGTGTCAGGTCTGCTTCGGTCAGCAAGGACTGGGCAGTTGCTTCGAAAGCTTCGCAGAACTGCACAAAACGTTCTGCGACAATCGTCAGGCCGGCAGCCGCAGCATGACCACCAAATTTTACAATGACTTCAGGATAACGTTTAGAAACCAGATCCAGTGCGTCGCGTAAATGAAATCCCGGTATCGAACGACCGGAACCTTTCATCTCGCCGTCATTTCCCGGCGCAAAAATTATAACCGGTCGATGGTATCTGTCTTTTATACGAGACGCCAGAATACCGATGACACCCTGGTGCCAGCTTTGATCAAACAGGCATACGCTGTAAGCAGACTGAATCCGCGCACTCTCGGCGTGCAGTGAACTTTCAAGCTTAGACAATGCGCTATCCTGCATATTCGACTCGATTTCACGGCGCCGTACATTGAGCGTATCCAGTTGCCGCGCCATTTGTTCAGCAGCACCGGCATCGTCTGTAATCAGACATTCGATTCCCAGTGACATGTCATCGAGTCGCCCGGCAGCATTAAGTCTGGGCCCGAGGATGAATCCCAGATCATACGTAGATGTCTGCTGTATTTTGCGTCCTGCAATTTTTAGCAGCGCATTAATTCCTGAGCAGGCAAGACCGGCCTGTATCCGCCTCAAACCCTGCTGAACGAGGATGCGATTATTATCATCGAGTTTGACAACGTCAGCCACCGTACCAAGCGCAACCAAATCCAGAAAGCTGGCAAGATTGGGTTCCTTGCCTGTGTCGAAAGCGCCCCGCTGTCGAAATTCGGCGCGCAGTGCCAGCATTAGATAAAAAATCACACCCACACCGGCGATATGTTTACTTGGAAATGGACATCCGGGTTGATTGGGATTGATAATGGCGGTCGCTTCAGGGAGCTCATCGCCGGGTAAATGGTGGTCGGTAATAAATACCTGCATTCCCAGCGCTTTTGCCGCCTGTACGCCATCGATACTGGCTATCCCGTTATCCACGGTGATCAGTATGTCAGGCCGCGAAGTGGTATATGCAAGATCAACAATCTCGGGCGTCAGGCCATAACCATATTCAAACCGGTTCGGCACCAGATAACCGACATCGGCCCCCATCATGCGCAATATCCTGATTCCAACGGCGCAGGCAGTTGCGCCATCAGAATCATAATCGGCAATTATGAGCAGACGCTTTCGGGCTTCGATCGCGTCAGCCAGCAAACCAGCCATCAAGTGAATATTTCTAATTTGATCAAATGGAAGCAGACGCGCAAGCGCCATTTCAAGTTGTGCAGAATTAACGATGCCACGCGCTGCGTAAATTCGCGCCATAACCGGTGGCAATCCACCACGGTGCAGTGACTCAAACGCCAGGGAATCATAGGTACGTGTAGTAATTTTTGGCATTGACCAGTCTTCATCATTCACGCTTCAGGAAAGCGTTGATCGCGTTTCAAAAAACGGGGAGCATGAACTCCCTAAGCAACCGACTCAGATTCTGGCGGCAATTTTTCGACTTTCAGGATATGCAGTCTGCGACTGTCTGCACGCAGCACCGTAAATTTAATATTTTCGATGACAACAAATTCACTCCGGCTTGGCAAACGCCCGAATTTACTAAGAACGAGCCCGCCGACCGTATCAAAATCATCATCGCTGAAATTGGCCCCCACGATCTCGTTGAAATTGTCTATCTCCGTGATCGCCTTGATCCGGTAACTGCCAGTCTGCTCCTGTACGATATTATCTTCGTCTTCATCAAAATCATATTCATCTTCGATTTCACCGACGATCTGCTCGAGCACGTCTTCGATAGTAATCAATCCCGCAACACCTCCGTACTCATTGACGACAATTGCAATATGATTCCGGTTTTTACGAAAATCTTTGAGCAATATATTGAGTCGCTTTGATTCGGGAATGAAAACAGCCGGACGCAGCATATCGCGCAGATTGAATTCTTCTTCGCCTGCATAGTAGCGCAGCAAATCCTTGGCCAGCATGATACCGATAACATTGCCCTCGCTTCCCTCGGTGACGGGAAACCGCGAATGCGCAGTTTCTATCACAAACGGAATAATTTCTTCGGGTGTCTGGCTGATATCGATGACATCCATTTGAGAGCGTGGAATCATGATATCCCGTGCCTGCATTTCTGACACCTGCATGACGCCCTCGATCATGCTGAGCGCATCCGAGTCAAGCAAATTTCGTTCAAAAGCTGAATGCAATAATGCTATCAACTGTTTCCGGTCTTCAGGTTCACGCATGAGCATTGCGCCAACACGCTCAAGCCAACCCGTTTTAGGCCAGGGATCATCCATATTTGATTGCTATCTGATTGTTAAAGTATATATTACAGGTTGCCGGAAAATTAGTCGCGTTTATCGCTACCACCATAAAACAGATTCAGACAATTTATTTGTCCGGTACGAATATCGTTCCTTGTGTATCACTTGTACGAATCAATCCTTGTAACAGTATTCGAAAATCAATTTGAAACAGCCATCTCGCTTGATACTACATAGGGATTCTGTAAACCCAGCGTTGCGAGGATATCGATTTCCCTGCTTTCCATGTGCTGTGCATCATTCTCATCAATATGATCATAACCTTGCAGATGTAATACGCCATGAACGGTCATATGCGCATAATGCGCCATCAACGGTTTATGCTGTTCCAGCGCCTCCCGCTCAATCACTGGCGCGCACAACACAATGTCGCCGGACAGTGGATCGGTATCGTCATAAACGAAGGTTAATACGTTAGTCGCGTAATCTTTGCCGCGATAACGGCAATTCAAATCACGACCTTCAGCAATATCCACCACACGGATTGTAATCTCTGCTTCCTGCTCAAGCGCAAGCTTCGTCCAGCGTCTGAACTGTGTCCGTGCTGGTAATGTTCCCACAATCGATCGCTCGACTGCGAATTGCACATCAAGTTGGAAAGATTGCTGCATCGTCAATTGAATAATACGTAATTACTCGGCATCTTTATGTTTTAAATCATGCATCTCATATGCATTAACGATGCGTTGAACGAGCGGGTGCCTGACAACATCCTCTGAATCAAATTGGGTAAATGCAATGCCCCGTATATCCTTCAACACTTGCCTGACTTCCGACAGACCACTTTTCTGATGCTTGGGCAGATCAATTTGGGTAACATCGCCGGTGATCACGGCTTTGGAGCCGAAACCTATACGCGTCAAAAACATTTTCATTTGTTCCGGCGTGGTATTCTGCGCCTCATCCAGAATGATAAATGACTGATTCAGTGTACGGCCACGCATAAAAGCCAACGGCGCTATTTCAATCACCTGACGATCAAATTGCTTGCTGGTTTTGTCAAACCCCATCAGATCATACAGTGCATCATACAGCGGGCGAAGATAGGGATCCACTTTCTGCGTCATATCACCTGGAAGAAAGCCCAGTCGTTCACCGGCTTCGACTGCGGGTCTGACCAGAACCAGACGCGACACCTGTTCCCGCTCCAGTGCATCGACCGCGCTGGCAACTGCCAGATAAGTTTTTCCGGTACCCGCCGGCCCGATGGCGAAAGTTATATCGTGATTCTGAATTTGCTGAAGATATTGCGTCTGCCGCTGCGTGCGCCCATATAAACCAGTCCGCCGGGTCTTCAGCGCCGGTGACGCCTTTTCCATATCGGAAGTATCGTCTTCGCTGATTCGGGTATGGTTCCTCCAGGGATTCTTGGCCTCAATCAGACCGAGTTGAATCTGTTCACGACTCAGATGCTGGCGGGATTGATTGTAAAAACGACGCAGTACCTGTGCTGCCAATTGTGTCTGGTCAGAGGCACCTTGTAAGCTGAAATGCTCGCCACGCCGGGAAATGGTTACATCAAGCGCGGTTTCAAGCTGTTTCAGGTTCTCGTCAAGCGCTCCGCACAAGTTTGCCAGCCGTTGATTGTCTGCGGGGGTAAATGAAATTTCTATGGGTTTTTGTTTCAATGTCAGGTACTGCTGTTAAGACAATACAATTCTCTCAGCAGAATGCAAACTTTGCAAGTAAAATGCACGCGTTCTAACCATCCAATACTTCACCACGCAGGGAATGTGACAATGCATCGGTAATCCGAACATCGATAAACTGGCCGATCAGCGCTTTATTACCGGCAAAATTTACAACGCGGTTATTATCCGTTCTGCCAAAAATTTCACTGCTATCCTTCTTGGAAACGCCTTCAACCAAAATGCGTTGTTTACTGCCGACCATACGCTGACTGATTTTCCGGGATTGTTGATGGATTTGCGACTGCAGACGCTGAAGTCGTTCAAGCTTGACTGAATGCGGCGTGTCATCAGGCAAATCAGCAGCAGGCGTACCCGGACGGGCACTGTAAACAAAACTGAATGAATCGTCAAAATTGACTTCCTCAACCAGACTCATCGTCGCTTCGAAGTCACTTTCTGTTTCACCGGGAAAGCCGATGATAAAATCGGATGACAGTGAAATTTCCGGCCGCACCGTCCTCAGCCGACGAATAATTGACTTATATTCAAGCACACTGTACCCGCGCTTCATTGCAGCCAGCACACGATCAGAACCGGACTGCACCGGCAGATGCAAATGGCTGACCAGTTTGGGCAACGCGCTGTATGCTTCGATCAAGCGCGCAGTAAATTCCTTTGGATGTGAAGTGGTATACCGAATACGTTCAATACCGGGAATATCGTGGATACATTCAAGCAGCAAGGTAAAATCTGCGATATCGCCGTCATCCATCACGCCTAGATAAGCATTGACATTCTGTCCGAGCAGTGTAATTTCCTTGACGCCCTGGTCTGCAAGCACGGCAATTTCGGTCAATACGTCAATTAGCGGTCTGGACACTTCTTCGCCGCGCGTATACGGCACAACGCAGAAACTGCAGTACTTGCTGCAACCTTCCATAATGGATACAAAAGCTGTCGCACCTTCAGTGCGTGCCGGCGGCAGATGGTCGAATTTCTCAATTTCCGGAAACGTAATATCCACCTGGGACAGTCCGGTTGTTTTGCGCTGTTCTATCATCTCCGGCAGCCTGTGCAATGTCTGCGGACCAAAAACAACATCAACAAACGGCGCCCGGTTGATAATTGCTTTTCCTTCCTGGCTGGCAACACAACCGCCGACGCCGATGAGAAGATCCGGATTCTTCGCTTTCAAATGCTTGACGCGTCCAAGATCGTGAAAAACCTTTTCCTGTGCTTTTTCTCTTACCGAACAGGTATTAAACAGGATCAGATCCGCCTGTGCCGGATCGTCGGTTGGCTCCATGCCATGTGCAGCATACAGCACATCGGCCATCTTGTCCGAGTCGTACTCGTTCATCTGGCAGCCAAAAGTTTTGATATAAAGTTTGTTGCTCACTGAAAGAATGGAATAGAAAATTTTTTTTGTGGATTTTGTTTCTTAAGCAGCTTTTCCTCATCCTGCGCCAGTTTAGTCTCATCCGGCGTCAAGAACCAGACACGATGCAATAACCCCATATTGTCCATCTGATACCGAATATAGCCTTTATGATCTTTTTTCGTCAGCATCGGCGGCATGACCAGCAGGTTATGACGGTCCCGGATTTGTCCGCCAGCGCCCATTATCAAAGTTACCTTGTCGATCTTGAATTCGGGATACGAATGGGACTTCAGCTTGCCAAATCTACTGTCTATGGGAAAGCTTCTGGCAACTTGCGCATAGCCATCACTGATCACAAAAACCAGCCCAATCATGAGAATGCACTCCAGCGCGCGCTTTTTGTTCATGCTGTTCAGAACACTCAATCCAAGACGTTCAAGCGTTTAAAATTCAAAAAGATAGTACCGGATGGTGGCGAATCAGGGATTTGAACCCCGGACCAACGGATTATGATTCCGCTGCTCTAACCACTGAGCTAATTCGCCACACGTAAAGACAAGAGGCAGCATTTTGCCTATGAGCAGTTAGCTTGTCAAGACCAAACACGTGAAATGACAAGGGCTTATCTGCCACGTACTTCCAGCTTAACAAGTTTTCCGTACACAATTCGGACTCGTGTGTTTCGAATTGGTTCCTCAGGCAGCCGCACGTGATGCACGTTTGCGTTCATGCTCAAGCAGTAATTTCTTGCGGATACGTATGGTTTTTGGTGTAATTTCAACAAGTTCATCATCAGCAATAAACTCAATAGCCGATTCCAGCGTCAACTGTATTGGTGGCGTCAACACAACGGCCTCGTCACTGCCCGACGCACGGAAATTAGTCAGCTGCTTGCCCTTGATGGGGTTTACAACCAGATCATTGTCCCGGCTGTGAATGCCAATCACCATACCCTCATACAAACGATCACCCGGATTGACAAACATTCGGCCGCGGTCCTGAAGCTTCCAGAGCGCATAAGCTACCGCCTCTCCATGCTCGCCTGAAATCAGCACGCCGTTACGGCGTGGCGGAATCTCTGAACGCATCGGCGCGAATTCATCGAAAACATGACTGATCAAACCGGTGCCACGCGTCATTGTCATGAACTCCGACTGAAAACCGATCATGCCGCGCGCGGGAATGCGGTAATCAAGGCGCACACGCCCTTTACCATCCGAAACCATATCCTGTAACTCACCGCGCCGTTCGCCGAGTGCTTCCATCACAGCACCCTGGTGCCCCTCCTCGACATCGACCGTCAACATCTCAAACGGCTCACACTTTTCACCGTCGATTTCGCGCACCACCACCCGCGGGCGTGATACCGCCAGTTCATAACCTTCACGCCGCATATTCTCGAGCAAAATCGTCAAATGCAGCTCGCCCCGGCCCGAGATCAGAAAAGCATCGGTATCGCCCGTTTCTTCCATGCGCATGGCGACGTTGGTCAGCAATTCTTTTTCCAGCCTTTCGCGCAGTTGCCGGCTGGTCACAAATTTTCCTTCCTGTCCGGCAAATGGCGATGTGTTGACCTGAAACGTCATTGATATTGTGGGCTCATCCACCATACTGATCGGCAGCGCCTCGGGTTGATCAATATCGGCAATGGTTGTCCCGATACTGAGTTCTTCAATGCCGTTGATCAGCACAATATCGCCCGCCAGCGCCTCGCTCACCTGCTCACGTTCAAGTCCCCGGAAACATAGCACCTGGTTGATTTTCTTTTTCGCTTTGTTGTCACCGGTCATCACCAGGACCTCCTGACCGGGCCTCAATCTTCCGCGCCGAATGCGCCCGACACCGATACGCCCGACAAAACTGGAATAATCCAGCGTACTGATCTGTAACTGCAGCGGTCCGTCCGGATCGCCCTCGGGGGCGCTGACATGTTTAACGATAGTGTCAAACAATGGGCGCATATTATCACCCGGTTCGGCACCATCCAACGAGGCATAGCCGTTCAATGCCGAGGCATATACCACCGGGAAATCAAGCTGAACATCGTTGGCACCCAGTTTATCGAACAGATCAAATGTCTGATCAATGACCCAGTCCGGACGAGCGCCCGGTCGATCCACCTTGTTAACGACCACAATAGGATTCAATCCAAGCGCGAGGGCTTTTTTGGTCACAAAACGCGTCTGCGGCATTGGCCCTTCCACGGCATCAACCAGCAACAATACACCATCGACCATCGACAACACGCGCTCGACTTCACCGCCAAAATCCGCATGTCCTGGTGTATCGACAATATTGATATGACATCCCTCGTAATCAATCGCGCAGTTCTTGGACAGAATTGTTATTCCGCGTTCACGCTCCAGATCGTTCGAATCCATCACCCGCTCGGAAACCTGTTGATGCGCAGCAAATGTCCCTGCCTGATGCAATAGCTTGTCAACCAGTGTTGTTTTGCCATGATCCACGTGGGCAATGATCGCGATATTACGGATAGAGCGAGACATACAATAATTCCTCAAAAATAAAGCTGTTACAGATGATTTACTGGGGTGAAATTATACCAGTCGAAGACAGGTGAGGCCAATGTGTATTAAATTCTAATGGCGAGACACAACGAAATTACCGAAGATATATCTGGAAAAGTATACAGGCAAAACCAAGCTAGCAGTACAAGCCTTGCCCTTTACTCTTTCACTGGTTGTCACAGAGCTCCACATGGAATACCTGGCGTGATTTATCACAGACTTCTTCTGCGTCAGTATCCAGTAACCACCTCCTGTCATTTTTTCACTCAATTCATAATTAATTGAGTCAGGACCGAGCCTCTTTGCAAGATGCGCTTTTTTTACTTGATATTAGTTAAAACAGAAAGTTCTTGAAAACAATTAATGCCTCCAGCGCCACCCATACCAATAAATAAAAACCCTTTAAGTACTTTGACTTCGAATTCAACAAACATGGCATTATTCATATGCAAAATTAGTAACATGAATGATTCATAGTGCAGCCAGAACTCACCGATGGTGTGTACCAATTTGACGATGAATTATTATTCATCGGCCAGTTATCGATTTCATATAGCAATTGATCAAACCTCGAGCCAGGTTATTGATTGGTGCATGGAACAGCGGTCAGTTCAAAACTTACCCATACAATTTGAATTTTCTTTTTTTTGTTTAAAACCGATCATTCAATACCATAGATTTTTCATAAATTACCTGGGCTGCAGCCATTTCATACGAACATCGATATCAGTTAATAAATAGTATGTGCATTACAAGCAGTGATAAAATTCAATCATTTTCTTTATTTCCAAATCAGGATTAAGCCTCGCATGATCGGAATACTTGTGGTAACCCATGAACAGCTTTGCGAACATCTGATACGCTGCGCCTGTCACGTTCTGGGAGAACGGCCTGCGCAATTGCAGTCTTTGGGCGTTTTTGTCGAAAACGACCCGGACGACGTATTGATCAACATGCGCACGCTGATACAAAAACTAGATACAGGGGAAGGCGTTTTGATTCTTTGCGATATCCTGGGTGCAACACCGTGCAATATTGCAAGCCGGCTGATACAGCGCGACCATGTTGCCTGTATTACGGGAATCAACCTGCCGATGCTGGTAAGGGCATTGACTTATCGTCATGAAACCCTGGCGGCCACAGTCAACAAAGCGCTGGATGGCGGCAAAAATGGTGTTGTTGAAATTTCTGCAGGAAACGGTCATGCAGCTTAAAGAAGTCGAGATAGTGAACAAACTGGGATTGCATGCGCGCGCATCCGCAAAACTGACCAAGCTTGCCAGTCAATACCCTTGTGAAGTCTGGATAAGCGGCAACAATCGCCGCGTCAATGCAAAAAGCATTATGGGCGTAATGACACTGGCTGCCAGTAAAGGAACACTCATCCAGATAGAAACCTCGGGCGAGAAAGAATCCGAAGCTTTGAACGCACTTGTGGCATTGGTCGAGAACTATTTCGGGGAAGGGGAATGAGCTTTATCCTGCATGGCATCGGCGTGTCCGGCGGCATTGCGATCGGACATGCCCATTTAACGGCTCCCACTACGCTTGAAGTGATACATTACCTGATTCCCAAAAGCCAGATCAACAAGGAAATCAAGCGGCTTGACCAGGCTTTCTCTACCGTGCGGGCGGAGTTCGAGGCGTTACAATCGTCCGTTACCGATGGGCCGGCGCTGGCCGAATTCAGCGCGTTTCTGGAATTGCATCACATGATTCTGGACGATCCGACACTCACGGACGCAACACGCGATATCATTGAACAGACACAGTGTAATGCGGAATGGGCGTTGACCCAGCAAAAAGAAGTACTGCTCGCACAGTTTGAAGCGATCGACGATGCTTATTTGCGTGAACGCAAAACCGACGTCGAGCAGGTGGTGGAACGGATACTCAAGGCGTTGCTCGGATACCCCGGTTATCGTCCGCCGCCATCCAAACATCTCGGCGACCACGTTCTGGTGGCGTATGACTTGAGCCCGGCGGATATTATGCAGTACAAACCGCACCAGTTCATTGCCTTTTTAACGGACATGGGCAGTCTGACGTCACACACCGCCATCGTTGCCCGCAGCCTGAATATTCCCTCGGTGGTTGCCCTGCACCATGCGCATCAGCTGATTCTGGAAGGCGACTGCCTGATTGTCGACGGCAGCCAGGGGGTCATTATTGTCAATCCGGACAAATACGTTCTGGATGAATACCGCTTGCGGCAAAGCCAGCTGGAACTGGAAAAACAGAAACTCAAGCGGCTCAAAAGTATTAAGGCAGTTACTATTGACGGTACCGGAGTCGACCTGCTCGCAAATATCGAACTGCCGAGTGATCTGGAACAGGTCAAGGAAAATGGTGCAGCCGGTATCGGCCTTTTCCGGAGTGAATTTTTGTTTCTGAACCGGAATGATCTGCCTGATGAAGATGAACAATTTGAGGCCTACCGTGCCGTAGCCACTGAAATGGATGGAAAACCGGTAACGATACGCACTTTTGATCTTGGCGCAGACAAAAATCTGAAACATTGCGTGCCGACTGCAGTCAATCCCGCGCTGGGATTGCGCGCCATTCGTCTGAGCCTGTCAGAAACGCAGATGTTTCATACGCAGTTAAGGGCAATTTTACGTGCCTCCAAATACGGACAGATAAAGATTCTCATCCCCATGCTGTCCAACGCCACAGAAGTTTTTCAGACACTGCACCTGATAGAGCACGCGAAACAATCGCTGCACAACGACGGCATCGATTTCGACGAGCACATTCAGGTTGGCGGCATGATCGAAATCCCTGCAGCCGCACTGAGCCCCGAAATTTTCCTGCAGAAGCTTGACTTCCTGTCGATAGGCACGAATGATCTGATTCAGTACACGCTGGCGGTGGACCGGGTCGATGATGCTGTCGCATATTTGTATGACCCATTTCATCCGGCAGTGTTATGGCTGATTTCGCGTGTCATCCAGACCGCCAACCGGTCTAAAAAACCCGTGTCGATCTGTGGCGAAATGGCTGGTGACATACAGTTTACACGTTTGCTGCTGGGTATCGGTTTAACGCAGTTTTCTATGTATCCCGCGCAACTTTTGCTGGTTAAAAACCAGATTCTCAAAAGCAATCTTCCCGACATCAGGCCGCTCGCGCATAAAATTATCCGCACTACTCATCCGGAAAAAATGCACGACCTCCTGACCAGACTGAATAGCTGATACACAGTCGCCGCACTCACTTTACCCCTTCTGCAAATATTATTAACGTCCCGTATTTCTAAGCAGAGATTTCTGGTGTTACGCGGCCAATGCAGGCCTGAACACTAGTCTATTCGCATTTATTGGCGCTATAATGTTCAGTTCTAATCTGGTCGTCCCTTTTTGAATTTTTGTATTTTTTGTTTATAAATAAATGCCCGAATCAAACTCAGTCGGTATCGTAACGCCACAGTATGTGCATATCGACAAACCACTCGAATTGAAAAGTGGTACGGTAATCAGCAGCTACAATCTGGTATACGAAACCTACGGCACGCTCAATGCCGAGCGCTCAAATGCTGTTCTGGTATGCCACGCGCTTTCCGGTAACCATCATGTGGCCGGTGTCTATGAAGACAAGCCAAAAAGTACAGGATGGTGGGACAATATGGTCGGACCGGGCAAACCCATTGATACCGACAAGTTCTTTGTCATCGGCATGAATAATCTGGGCGGCTGTCACGGTTCTACCGGACCAGCCAGTATTGACGCCAGAACAGGCAAACATTACGGCGCAAATTTTCCGATTGTCACCGTTGAAGACTGGGTCGAAACCCAGGCGCAGCTCGCAGAGCACCTCGGCATTCATCAATTTGCCGCTGTTGTTGGCGGCAGTCTGGGTGGTATGCAGGCGCTGCAGTGGACGCTCGATTATCCTGATAAAGTACGCCATGCACTGGTTATCGCAGCCGCAGCAAAACTCACCGCCCAGAATATCGCATTTAACGATGTCGCCCGCCAGGCGATACTGACAGACCAGGATTATTACGGCGGCGACTATTATTCCTACAACACCCTGCCCCGACGTGGATTGCGGCTGGCACGCATGCTGGGACACATTACTTATCTTTCGGATCATTCAATGGCGTCCAAATTCGGGCGCGAACTCAGGGACGGAAAATTCTCATTCGGATATGATGTCGAATTCGAAATCGAATCATATTTGCGTTACCAGGGAGACAAATTTACCGATCTGTTCGACGCCAACAGCTATCTGTTAATGACCAAGGCACTGGATTATTTTGATCCCGCCAACGCCTATAACGGTGATCTGATAGCAGCATTCAAAGCAGCCCGGGCCAGCTTCCTGGTACTGTCATTCACTACAGACTGGCGTTTTTCACCTGAGCGTTCACGGGATATCGTCGAGGCACTGCTGGATAACAATATCAATGTCAGTTACGGCGAAATCACATCGACGCACGGGCATGATTCCTTTTTAATGAACGATGCCTACTATCACCAGCTGGTGCGCACATACATGAAAAATATCGAGGTTTAACCGCAGGAAATCATGGCTATCAACGAAACAACACTTCCCGCAGCAGTCGCATGGCGGCCTGATTTCGCTGCCATTGCAAACTGGATCAAACCGGGAGCCAAAATTCTCGATCTGGGTTGTGGCGACGGCTCGCTGCTTAAATATTTGCATCAGGAGCGCAATATTTTCGGCTATGGCGTTGAAATTGACGACCAAAATGTCCTGGGCTGTTTACAAAACGGTATTAATGTAATCCAGAACGACCTGGAGTCCGGGCTGTCCAGCTTCGCTAACGATTCATTCGATTATGTTATTCTGTCGCAAACACTGCAGGCCATGAAACATACCGCCGAAATTATTCAGGAAATGCTGCGCGTCGGCAGGGAAGGCATTGTATCGTTCCCGAATTTTGGCTACTGGAAAAACCGTATGCAGGTAATCCGCGGCCATATGCCCGTCTCGGAGTCTCTGCCTTACCGCTGGTATGACACCCCCAACATTCATCTTTGCACGCTAGGCGACTTTGAAGAACTGTGTCACCAGTGCAATGCAAAAATCCTTGAACGCCGCGTCATGAACGGTGACCGCCAGATCGAACTGCTGCCGAATCTGCTTGGCAAGCTGGCGTTTTACCGGTTTGAACGAGGGTGAGCGATCACGAATCGCTTTGTCCAGTTGAACAAAGTCATAGGCCACACTTATGATTTATTCGTCTGCCGGGACACCGGTATTTCCGGTGGCGCTTCCACCTGCGGCTCAAACCGCGCTTTTCCGGCCAGCCTGACCAGCACCAGCACGGGCACACCGAGTAACGCGGTTGTAATAAAAAAAGCCTCGTAACCGAACGCATCGACAAACTGGCCACTGAATCCTGCAACAAATTTAGGCAACAACAGCATAACCGAACTGAACAAGGCATATTGCGTAGCCGAATAAGCAGTATTCGTCAGACCCGAAAGATAGGCGATAAATGCGCTGGAAGCGATACCGGCTGACAGATTATCCGCTGAAATAGTGAACACCAGCCCGCTGACATCATGGCCGCGTCCGGCGAGCCAGACAAACAGCAGATTGGTTACCGCCGACAACACTGCGCCGATAAACAGCGTGCGCATGATCCCGATTCGCGCAATCAGTAACCCGCCCACAGCTGCGCCCAGAATAGTCATCAACACGCCGTAAACTTTTGACACCGTGGCCACTTCATCCTTGGTATACCCCATGTCGACATAAAACGGATTACTCATCACACCCATGACGACATCAGAAATTCGGTACAGCGCAATCAGCGCGAGAATCAGCAGTGCCTGCCTGCCGTGACGCACTATGAAATCCCTGAACGGTGCGATTAAGGCGCCATACAGCCACACCAGCATGCGTGCCAGCCGGATATTAAGATCCCAGCCGGCAATGATTCGCTGTGCGTACTGCTCATTTTCAGACAACAGCGTGTTTACCGGCACGTCCGGTTCCCGGATAATCAAAGTCGTTACGATGCCGACGCTCATACAGCAGGCCATGACCAGATAAGCAAAACGCCAGGGCATATAATCATAACTGGCTGCAGAAGAGTCCACGGCCGCGGCTATCCACAAAACACCGGCGGATGCCAGAATCATCGCCACCCGATAACCGGCCTGATAAGTTGCGGCCATGGCACCCTGCAGCTCCAGCGCAACCGCTTCGATGCGATACGCGTCGAGCGCAATGTCCTGAGTCGCTGACGCAAATGCAACCGCCAATGCAAAAAAAACCATGTGAGACAGATTGACGACAGGATCGGTCAACGCCATTCCGACCAGCGCCAGCATAATAACGCACTGCGACAACAACAGCCAGGCGCGTCGCCGACCCAGCATACGGGACAACAGCGGCAGCGGCATACGGTCAACCAGAGGCGACCACAGCCATTTGAAACTGTAAGCCAGCCCGACCCAGCTCAGGTGACCGATTGTCGTACGGTCAATGCCCGCTTCGCGCAGCCAGAACGACAGGGTGCCGAGTATCAGCAGCAACGGCAGTCCGGCTGAGAAACCCAGCGACAGCATGCCCAGCACACGCGGGCGAGTATAAATACTGAGTGTATCGATCCAGCTTGGTTTTCCGGCGGATTTCATCACAGTGCGTCGTAACGGATAATCAATGGCGCATGGTCCGAGAAGCGGGACTCCTTATATATGTCGGCTTCAATTGCTTTTCCGGCGACAGCAGGCGTGGCGATCTGATAATCGATACGCCAGCCGACATTGTTGGCCCAGGCCTGACCGCGGTTCGACCACCAGGTATACTGATCCGGCGCAGGGTTCAGTCTGCGAAATACATCTACATAACCGATTTCGTCGAAAACGCGCGACAACCATTCCCGTTCTTCGGGCAGAAACCCTGAATTTTTCTTATTGGCGCGCCAGTTTTTCAAATCAATTTCTTTATGCGCAATATTCCAGTCCCCGCACAAAATAATATCGCGTCCGCTATTGATCATTTCCTGCAAAATTGGAAAAAAAGTGTCCAGAAAGAAAAACTTCGAGGCCTGTCGGTGATCGCCGCTCGAGCCGGACGGCAGGTATAGCGAGATAACACTTAAGTTTCCAAAATCGGCCTGCAGATAACGGCCTTCCTGGTCAATCTCCTCAACCCCGATACCTTCGACCACCCTGTCAGGCTCAAAACGGCTATAGATGCCTACGCCGCTATACCCCTTTTTCAGTGCACAATGAAAAAAACCGTGATAACCATCCGGCGCGAGAATATCATCGCTTAAATCCTGTAGCTGCGCCTTGAGCTCCTGTATACAAACAATGTCTGCCGACTGTTGTGGCAGCCATTGATAAAAACCTTTTCTGGCAGCGGCACGCACACCATTAACATTCAGCGTTATAATCTGCATTTTATATACTGTATTGAATTATGTCCGATTTCAGACAAGCATTTATCGAATTCGCTATTGAACGCAAGGTATTATGCTTTGGCGAATATAAAACCAAGGCAGGTCGTCTCTCCCCGTATTTTTTTAATGCCGGCCTGTTTAACGACGGCGACGCCTTGCGCCAGTTGGGGCAATTTTACGCGAAAGCTATCCTTGCTGCTGAAGTACCTTTTGATATGCTGTTCGGACCCGCCTACAAAGGCATTCCACTGGTCAGCGCCATCTCCATCGCTCTTGCCGAGATGGGATATACTTATCCGTACTGTTTTAACCGCAAAGAGATCAAAGATCATGGTGAAGGCGGCGACTTGATCGGCGCGCCGCTCAAAGGCCGTGTCCTGATAGTCGACGATGTCATTTCCGCCGGCACATCGGTACGTGAATCTGTCGACCTGATTTCTATGGCGCGCGCCAAACCCTGCGGTGTAGCCATTGCACTCGACCGCATGGAGCGCGGCACAAACGAATTGTCCGCTGCACAGGAAGTCCGGCAGACGCACGACATTCCGGTCATCAGTATCATCAGTCTAAATGATCTGACCGATTTTCTTCAAACAAACTCCGAATATAGCTGTTATCTGGAACCCATACTGCAGTACCGGCAACGATATGGCATGGCATGAGATGCATTTCTCGATATCGGTACACCGGTTATTGCACACAGACAGACAAGAAACTACTTGCACCCCAGCTTAAGACCAATCCTGGAAAATTTTCCAGGTAGGTATTTGTCGTAACTACAACTTCGGTCGCAGACATACACCTTAATTGTACATACAGGATCATGAAACGTTTTCCTGCTTATGAAACATTACCGCTAATTGTTTTGCTTAACCCGAAGATATCATTCTTTGGCACGCGCTAACGGTTCAGATCCATAACAAAACGGAACTCGGCTACAACTTTCTCGATTTTCAATTTTTTAAGGTAAATGTTTCATATAAAAAAACCGCCCTGATTCTTATCAGGGCGGTTTTTTGTCATATCAGATTTCGGATGGACACACTTACGTGCCCACCTTCTGGATTTACTTAGGCTACGATATCAACATCGGCTGCTACCAGACCCGTACCGCCTACAATCGTTGCTACCAGTACCTGCGCACCTGCACCGTTACCGTCAGCATCGAAATAGATGTTGGTATCAGCAAGATCATCTTCAAAGATGATGCGATCCGTTGGAGCCAGCGCCACTGCACCGGCACCGCCGAACAGGATGTTCGTGCCGTCAACGTTGTTGTCGGTACCCGCGATAAAGCCGATGTCGTCAGCGTCCAGCGTCAGACCAAATTCGCTGACTGACAGTTGAACTCTGTCTTCACCACCGATCACAAAATTGTTAACCGTCAACAGGCCTTGACCAATCTTAATCGTGTCTGTAACAGCAAAGCCTGCATCTAGTGTTACATTTGCCGCTGTTTTACCAGACATGCCTGTTGCATCCAGCGTCAGCCCCATGCCTGCAACTGGCGCAGCGATATCTGCCGCTGCATTCAGACGGACGTTAACTGTCTCAACTTCCAGTGTCGTTGCCGTGTGATAGCTGTCTACCAGTGAATCAATAACAGCGTCGGTCAGTTCGAGATCCAGCGTTTGCGCTACGGCCTGGTCGTTCACACCGGCAATATTACCGATATTGGACAGGCCTTGCATATCGCCAGCCGTAACCGTCGCGGTATTGCGTACTTCCATGATGTCGCCGTTAGCAGCACTGTTGGTGTCGGACAGATTGTCGACCGCGCCACCATCGATGGTGTTGCCACCGTTGATGTTGGCATCGGTGAACATGAAGCGGTCAGCTGTTCTGGTCGCACCTTCTTCACCGTTGTAGGTAAAGTGGTTTTGCGCGTTCAGCGTACGTGCATCAATGGTTACACCCGACTCCGCACCTGTGCCAGCCGTATCGAGCCAGAATGTTCCGGTTGAAACACCAGACTGGTCGTTGTTGGCATCGTTGTCGTTGATGATGTTCAACATGCCGCCACCGTTGGCCTGAATCAGGTCGTTGGTCAATGTCAGGTTGTATGCGTTCTGTCCCAGCAATGTAGAAACCGGAGCAGCACTTGTTCCAATGATCTGCAGGTGTTCGAAATTGCTGACATTGGTCCATTCAGACGCGCCCAGTGAAATACGTACACCGGTACCATCGATCACCAGCGTGTCATCGCCATCGCCTGCATTAACGCTGTCAGAGATGGTCAGGCCTGCACGGGTACCGTTGAGGTTATCAAAGATTACCGTATCGTCACCCGTACCTGTTGAAATATCCTGCGCACCGACCGGAGACGCTGCATTGGTGCCAACACGCAGAATTACATCAGCTGCCGAACCGCTTGCGTCGATGGTCGCCGCACCCAGTCTGACCTGTGTCGCTACGCCGCTGACATCGAAGAAGTGTCCTGCTGTTGCATCAACCGCGGTTCCGTCTGTATCCAGGCCAAGCAGACCTTGCTGAACTTCACCGGTATCGGCCGTAGCGCCAGCGACGTTTGTACCGCCATCACGAACCGCAGTAAGGTCCGCGCCTGCTGTATCAACGTCAAGGTTAAAGAAGTCACCCGCTTCACCACCGGTGATGGTAACCGTGCCGGTATGTGCTGCAAAGCTGGTCAGCTCAACCGAGTTGGACTCGGTATCGTCATCACCCAGTGTTACATTTTCAATCGCTGACGGATTGCTTGGCAATGCTGTCACAATCGAGAAGTTAAAGCGTGGATCGACGTTGGTACCGTCATTCAGCGTAATACCCAGTGTGTCGTCTGAGGTGTCACTCGCAACAGCTGCATTGATAATGGTATTCTGAATCTGGTTGTTCGCTGTGGTTGCGTGATGAACGGTGATACCTGTCGCCTGCGTATCGGTCAGATTTGTCAGCGTGAATGACACTGGCGCATTTGCCAGGTTTTCAAGTACGGCGTCCAGATCGCTACCGGCATCGGTGAATGTTCCGTTAGGTGCGAGTTCCGTGCTGATGTTTCTCAACGATACTGCTGTCACATCCGGCAGATTGTCAAAATCAGCCGCGAGGTTACCAATTGAGCCATCACCAAACATGCTCGCGTTATCGATATTGGCCGCCATGCTGTTCAGGGCAGAACCTGAGTAGAACAGCAATGTGTCGTTGCCGCCGGCGCCACCGTCAATGGTATCGCCTGTTTGAACCACATCGTACAACACAAATGTATCGTCGCCGTTACCACCGGTAACGGTTACATCCTGATCAACACTGGATGTACCGGCCTTGCCGACATCCAGAATGTTATCGAGCACAACGGTGAAGTTACCGTCCAGCGCAGAAGCATCGATTGTCGCGATGCGGCTTCCAGCCTGTGCAATACCTGTACCCGCGACAAACAGATTTTCGACCTCAACCAGGGTATTGTTATTAACGTTGACAGCATTGATTGACGCGCCCAGTGTCAGATCGGTATCACCGGTGATGGTCAGCACGCCGGCTGTGCCGGTATCCATTGGAATATTGAACGTACCGATTGCGTTCGTTGCGCCGGTGCTGTTCAGGGTAATGTTTTCATAACCCTGCGTGCCCACGCCTCTGGCTGCAATACCGGACGTATTTTGACCGATATTCAACGCAGCAACCTGAACGTTATCCACTTCCAAAGACACTGAATTGTCACCAGCCAGTGTACCTGCACTGTAGGAGAATTCTACGATGCCGGCATCGTTTGCGTTGGTGTCTCTAACGGCAAGATTGTTGACTGTTGAATCTTCGATGTTTCCGATCTCGGCAGTATTGACTGCTTGTGATACACGGTTGATATTAACGGACATCAGGCCGTTGGAATCCTGCATATCCAGTGCTGTAACCGCGCCACCACCTGAACCTGTGAATGAGGCATTCAGTGTTTCGAGACCGATAAGTGTCGGGGTAATAATTGTAGCGCCGTTATCGTTTGCGTTACCCAGAGTTGCGGTCAGGCTTGGGTTAGGACCTGCGCCCGTCAGGATGTCCTCATCCTGCAGTGCATTGATACGATCGTTACCACCCGGTGTGAAGACCAGACCGGATACGAAATGATTCGCTGTTGCAATATCGGTCTGATTCGTCAGGGTAAAGCTGTCAGGGATGCCGACACCTGCATTGGCCAGAACCTGATCGATGTCGTCCTGTGAAATAGGGCCGGAACCGTTGATCAGTGGATCATCAAGTACGGCCTGCATGGTCGCCAGATCGGAGCTTGACGCTTCCGCATTGTATGCTGCAGCTACAGCCGCCTTGTTATCCAGCAATTGCGCCGTTTCAGCAAATTCTGCAGGCAGATCCGAACGCATCAGGTAAACGACTGCCTGGTACACCAGCGTGCCTATTTCAGTACCAGCATCAATACCGTCTTCAAAAAAATCAATTGCCTGCGTTGCGGGGCTTCCCTCAACGCCATCCGCCGTCAAACCAAAGTTACCGGCCAGTACGGCAGCCTGTTCTGCTGAAGTGGTTGCAGAACCCATTACACCGTCCGTAAATTCCGTTTTGGTGGTCAGGATATTCAACACTTCAGGAATTGACAAACCATTATCGACAGCATTTTCCAGCTGCGCGTTGATCTCCATTCCTGCAGCAGCGTCAAAAAGCCCTATAACACCTTTCAGAAGTTTAGTTTGGTCTTCACTAGATATAGCCATGGGAGCTCCCTTGTTAAAAAAATTAAAAAACATTATTTACTTCAATATAGATAGTAAATCACTTGCAAGCTTTTCACTTATCTTTTAAATCCATCATTCAGACCTCGGATTTATATCAGCAATATTGCCTCTCTGTTAATTAGCTGCCTGTTAAAGCTTTGTAACAATTCTGTAATATGAGATTACTATATAGCCAATATTAACCCATAAGCCGAGTCAAGCTGAATTCTGCACAAAACCGGCCTAGTTTGCAAGTAAAATACCCTAGTCGCCATTTTTAGTTGTTGCATCTTTACAACAACCTGACAATCTGTAACTGATTATCTTTTGACAGGTCGATCAAATTAGAAAGCGGTTTATATTTCAAAACTAATTATCTGATTACACGCCACAACACTGAACAAGCCACAGCGATCATTGAATCCAGCCGTCACACAACACACCGAAATAATGATTATTTTGCCCGCCACACACGTTACGAAAAATGTGATTATTATCCCAAAACAATTACAAACCCATGATATTTAGAATCATTATTAAACTTACTGTTACGCCGGCAGCTGGCAGCATTGATATGACGCCAGCATTCAGCAGTTGCTTGACATAATACCGCAATAACAAACCTGCGAAGCCCGGTTTCAAATCTGCGATAATTGTTTTTTTCAATTCAACCATTTTATATATCTCTTGCATCCCGGAAGAAAAATCACAATTCTTGATATATTTTTATGCCTGACACAGCATTATCAACTGGCACTGCAAATGATCAGGCGCGAAATAATCAGCCGTTACCGCGGCTCGATCCTCGGCCTGCTCTGGTCTTTTGTCACGCCATTACTAATGCTGGCCATTTACACATTTGTCTTTAGCGTGGTATTCAATGCCCGGCTGGAACTTGCGGATGGCACAGACAACAGATTCGAATTTGCCATGGTCCTGTTTGCCGGCCTGATCATATTCAATTTATTTTCCGAATGCATGACTCGCGCACCCGCACTGATTCTGAACAATGTCAATTATGTCAAACGAATCATTTTTCCGCTGGAAATTCTCCCCTGGATTACCCTGGGCGCAGCGCTTTTTCACACCTGTATCAGTTTTCTGGTCCTGTTTGCGTTTTTATTATGTATCGGTCAACCCCTGTTCTGGACGGCCCTGCTGCTGCCTGTTGTCATACTCCCTTTCATACTGCTGACAATGGGGCTGTCCTGGTTCCTTGCATCTATCGGCGTTTTTGTCCGCGACATTAGCCAATTCATCGGTCTTGTCCTGACCATGCTGTTATTTATGAGTCCTATTTTTTATCCTGCCTCCGCCCTGCCGGAATCGGTCCGCACCTATTTGTTCCTGAATCCGCTGACATTTATCATAGAACAGACACGCGCGGTTGTTCTGTTCGGACAATTACCGGACTGGACGGGCATGGCCGTTTATTATGCAGTCGGTTTTCTGGTTGCGTGGAGCGGCCTGGCATGGTTTCAGAAAACCCGCAAAGGTTTTGGCGATGTCTTGTGATACCGGTTTAGAAGCTGCATCCGGCCCGGCAGCTTCACAAAAAAATTTCGCAACAGCGATACAGGCAACGGGCCTCTCCAAATGTTATCAGCTGTACAACAACCCTCGCGACCGGCTCAAACAGTTTTTGTGGCGCGGCCGACGGCAGTACTATCGTGAATTGTGGGCGCTGCATGATATCGACCTGACAGTGTCTCACGGCGAGGTTGTCGGTATTGTGGGCCAGAACGGCTCCGGCAAATCCACATTGCTGCAGCTGGTCTGTGGCACACTCACGCCAACCAGTGGAAAAATCAGTGTTGAAGGCCGCGTTGCGGCTTTGCTTGAACTCGGCGCCGGGTTCAACCCGGAATTTACCGGGCGTGAGAACATTTACATGAATGCAGCCATTCTGGGCCTGAGCCAGTCGGAGATAGAAGACCGTATCGACCGTATTATCGATTTTTCAGGCATCCACGATTTTATCGACCAGCCTGTCAAAACGTATTCCAGCGGCATGTTTGTGCGCCTGGCTTTTTCAGTTGCAATCAATGTAGATCCTGAAATTCTGGTCATTGACGAAGCCTTATCTGTCGGAGACGGTGCGTTTTCACGCAAATCCTTCAACCGCATCATGGAATTGCGCGACGCCGGCAAAACCATTTTGTTCTGTTCGCATTCCATGTTTCAGGTCGAATCATTGTGTTCTCGCGCCATCTGGATTGATCAGGGCAAAATGATGGCGGATGATGAAGCAGCCAGGGTTGTTGCTGATTACCAGGCATTTCTGGACAAAAGCGCGGCAACCCAGAACGGCGGAACCGTCACAATAACACCGCCTGCCGGGAAAACGCCTTCACCGGCAGAATCCGTTCAGTTTTCTCCCGGGCGCGCCCGCCTCAATACAGTCAGAATACTGGCTGACGGCCAGGATTACAAAAACGCGCCCATCGTCAGCGGCCAGTCCACGCTGTCGGTTCAAATCACATTTTTATCGGACCCTGGGCTACCATGCCCGAACATCGCCGTCACCATCCACAGTATGGATGCGCGTACCATCACCAGCGCAGCAACCTGGGAGGACCATATCACACCGGCCCGCCAGCAGGATGGCACCGGCGGCATCTGTCTGACGATTGATCAGTTGCCCCTGCTGAAAGGCGAATATTTTGTCAGCGTACATTTATTGTGCGAGCGCGGCATTCATATTTATGAGTCCGCAAAAGCCATTGCAACTTTTCAGGTTGACCAGGAAGGCCGTTTGCAGGGTTACTTCAGACTGGCCCACCGCTGGGAAAAAGACACGCATTTCCCACACGACAACCCTTGACAGATTTCATGGAAATACTGACAGACGATCAGCGCAAAAAAAAATGGCAGTGCCGCTGGGCTGCGCAGCAGGACCAGGACGCACTGCTCGCACTGTTCAAATCCGCATTTGGCCGCCCCATGCCGGACGGGCTCTGGCAATGGAAATATGCCTGGCAAAACAAACCCGGCATGCTGGCTTATACCGAAGACGGAATCATTGCCTATTATGGTGGCATGCCCCGTACATTCTGTCTCAATGACAAAGTTATCAAGGCGGTGCAAATCTGCGATGTCATGGTGGCACCACAAATGCGCGGCATTCTGACACGCAGAGGTCCGTTTATGCAGACTGCCGATACTTTTCTGAGCGAGCAGGCGGGCACAGACAAGCCTTTTCGTTTTGCGTTCGGTTTTCCTTCGCACCGGCATGCCAAGCTGGGCGAAAAAACCGGATGGTACACACGCTCAGATACGTTTCTTGAAACCACCTGGCCAGCCAAGCGCGTTCGGCCCTATTTATCCGCATGGTTCAAAACCAGACCGCTGAGTCCGCATGATTCAGCCACGGTGAATGCGCTCTGGCACATCATGCAATCAACACTTCCGGACTGTCTGATACCCCGGAAAGATGCCGCTTTTTTCAACTGGCGTTACTACCGGCACCCGAGCCACACCTATATGACCTATGTCGTTTCGAAACGATGGAAAAGCAAACCAGTGGGCATTTTTACACTACGCGACCATGGCGCCGGTTCCGATATGGAGCTCATGGACCTGCTTGGGCCGCCTGATATACTGCCAATCCTGCTGAGCACTGCGCTGCGTATCACTAAAGTCGCTGGCCGAAAGCGGTTATTCAGCTGGATGACTCCAGCAGTTTTGCAACAGCTGCCGGTACCCGAAACCGCACAGGAAATATCCGGCGTATATGTGACGCCCGATTACAAGCGAAAGATTGAAGAACAGCGTCTGCACTGGTGGCTGATGTGCGGGGACACTGATTTTCATTAGCAGAACCTGACTAACGGCTCGAAAATCTCGATACTTGCTTTATGAATGACTTCCACCCAACCCGGGGAATCAATATATCGATCGAACTGTTACGAGGCGTCGCCGCCGTTATGGTCATGCTGTGTCATTATGCCGTGATACTCCAGGGGACTGAACGTGGCTGGTTGAATTTTTTCTATACCGGCGTCGATTTTTTTTTCGTCATCAGCGGATTTGTTTTTGCTCCAACACTGCTTGCGCCAGCCCGGGAAAATGCGGCTGCATTTGCTATCAGGCGCGTTTTCAGAATCTATCCGCTGTTTCTGGCTGCGATTGTTTTTTACGCCCTATTACCCCATAAAACCTGGGACAACAGCATTATTCTGCAGCACGCCCTGTTTCTTCATACCACTGTTTCCAAAGAAATTGCTTTTTATTACAACCCTGCATTCTGGTCTCTCCCTGTAGAAATGGAATTCTATATGCTTATCGCTTTATGTGTGTTGCTCAGAATACGCAGCACAGCATTTATCATGCTTTTCCTGTTTGGGTTTTCGCTTCTGGCCGGGCTCATGGCACATCAATTTCTGCCGGCCGATTCGCACACACAACTGGTACTATCCCATCATTTGCCGACTATTCTTCCAGAGTTCCTGCTGGGGACACTGGCATATCAAATAAGTAGAAAGTGCGCCCGGTTGCCGGGTCTGGTTCTTGGTGTCGCAGGCCTGGTCCTGCTATTCATGCTTGGACAGGGTTTTGTTACGCACGGCGACACTATGTCTGATCTGACCTACGGTCAGTTTAATCTGTTATGCGCACTGGGTTATCAATTGATACTCATCGCGGCCGTCGTGCTGTTCAGCCCGGCCCGCGCCGACGCGCCTCTCTCACAGCTGGCAAGCGCTCTGGGAAATCTCAGTTACGGTATTTATTTGTTCCACAATGCAATACCCCCTTTACTGAATCATTTTTTTCAACTTGACGGCATGCTTTTGTTTACAGGTTCCATCCTGGGTACTCTTTGTATTGCCGCTGTCATGTACAATACACTGGAAAATCCCGCACGCAACTATGGCAGACACTTTGCCCGGCAACTCTACAGACCCGAATGACCCGATTCACGCAAACAGCACGAAGACAGCAGACAGCGGCTCATCCATCGGCTCGTTCTTTAACAACGCTCCGCTTGCCGGATATATATTCTGGAAGTTATATTGCAACTGCCAGCACACACAATCGCACATCATTGCACATGATTGCGATTGTCAGTTATTTAAGGCTGCTACTGTTCAACCACTTACTGCCCGGGCTTAACTATGATTTCGGTCATTCTCGTCAACTACCACGCTTCACGTCTCGCGACTAAAGCTGTTGCTTCCGTCATCGATCAGGTGAATATCGAAAAACCCGAGATAATCGTGATTGACAACAGCACGAGTGAATCTGAGCATGTTTTCATGCGCTCACATCTGCCTGACGAAGTCACTTATGTCATCAACCAGCACAACACCGGTTTTGCCCAGGCCTGCAATCAGGCCTATAGCCGTTCCAGCGGCAAATTCATACTGCTGCTGAACCCGGATGCACGGCTGTTGCCAGACGCTTTATCACGACTCTCGGATTGCCTTACAAAACATTCGGACGCAGGCGCTGTCGGCCCACGTGTTTATTGGGACGACGATTGCCGCTTTTTTATGCCTCCCAGCACATTCCCATCCATCACAGGTTTTTATAAAGAAGCCGTGTCCAGACTGCATCCATATCTGGCCAGCTATCCATCACTCGATTTCCGCAAAAAAGCGCTGCAGTCCTGGACCTGCACTGCACCGATAACCGTGGAAGCATTATCCGGCGGTCATGTACTGCTTCGCCGGGATGCGATCGAACAATGCGGCGGCCTGTTTGACGAGCGTTTTTTTATGTACTGGGAGGACAGCGATCTGATGCATCGATTGAAAAAAACAGGCTATCGCCTGTATATGGAACCAACAGCGGGCTGCCTGCACTATTACGAACATACCAGCACAAAAGATGAACTGATCGCACGGGGATGGCCTGCTTATCTGGACAAGAATCTTGCCCATACAACAGGTTTCCAGATCGCCAACTGGCTCAATCAGCGATTGCCCCCTGCAGCAGTACCTGACATTGAACCGCTTTCATGCCACGATGAGAAACTGAGTTTTCCCGTTCCGACGGAATTATGTAACGCCTGGCTTCTGGAACTGGGAACAAGGCCGCAGTTCATACCGGCTATCGGTTTGTTTGGCAACGGCCCTGCGGCGGAAGTCAGCACGGCATTATTCAAAAGGCTGCGCGATAAAACCTACTATGCACGTTTATCCGCACCCAATCCCAGGCCGGATTTGGTATATTATTGGCAGTGGCAGGGCCATTCGCCAGACACGCACTAAAAATAACAAACCACCGTATCTTCTCAACTAGTTCATTGGAAAATTTACTTATTCCCTTCCAGGCCGTCAGAAATATTTCCGGTAATCGCATTTTGGTTTTGGCACCTCACCCCGATGACGAAGTGTTTGGCTGCGGCGGCGCCATTTTGCGACATATCGAACGGCATGACTCCATACAGGTCATTATCGTCACGAATGGTGCCCACGGCGTCGATGATGCCGACAAATCCAGCTATATTCATCAGCGTCAGCAGGAAAGCCTGGCTGCAGCAGCCATTCTGGGCTATGGCAGCCCCGTTTTCTGGCATTATCAGGACCGCGAACTCTGTTATGGTGAAAAACTGGTCACCGATATTCTTGCTGCCATCCAGCAGGCTGATGCTGAGCTGATATACGCACCGTCTGTTTATGAAATCCATCCGGATCATCGCGCACTGAGTATGGCTGCGATTGAAGCGGTACGTCGATCCGACCACCCGGCACACCTGGCCATGTACGAAATCGGTCAGCCGGTGCGACCCAACCTGTTACTTGATATCAGCGATCTGGCTGACCGCAAAATGGAAGCCATGCGCTGTTTCGCATCACAACTGGCCAAACAGCGCTACGACCTGGATATTGCTGCACTTAACCGTTACCGGACCTACACGTTGGCGGCCGAAGTAACGGCAGCGGAAGCCTACATTCTGACCGGCACTGCAGAGCTGGCCAGTGACCCGCTCGACCTGTTCCAATCCGAACATACCCGGCAACAAAAATCGGGGCTGGCCATTGATACTGAAGACCTGCCGCTTGTCAGCGTGATCGTACGCAGCATGGACCGGTCCACGCTGGCAGATACACTGGATTCGGTTGCACTGCAAACTTACCCCAATATCGAGGTTGTCATTGTCAACGCCAAAGGGACCGACCACAAAAAACTGGATCCATGGTGCGGGCGTTTTCCATTACGGATGACAATCAATGACGAACCACTTCACCGCAGCCGGGCCGCCAACCTGGGGCTGCAAACAGCAAAGGGAAAATACCTGATATTTCTGGACGATGATGACTTTTTCTATCCTGAACACGTCAACAATCTGGTTATCGCATTACAAAACCGGCGGAATGCCCGGTGCGCATACGCTGGAGTGCGTGTCGAACACTATACCGGCGCTGTGCTTGATCAGGTTACCGAATTCAATGAACCCTACAATCATCACAGGCTTTTAAGCAGAAATTTTTTGCCGATTCATGCCGTGTTGTTTGACAAGTCACTTGTTGATTCCGATCATTGCATGTTTGATGAAAGCCTGGATGTTTTTGAAGACTGGGACTTCTGGATTCAGATCTCACTCTGTTGTGAAATCGTGCATATCGACAAAATCAGCGCCGTTTATCGTAATTACGGCGATTCGGGCCTGGGGCGCGGCCTGGATAAGATTTTTCTGCGAAAAACACGCAGCAGGGTCTATGAAAAATGGAAATCCCGGTTTTCCGGAGAACAACTGGAGGATATGGTTCTTTACTGGGAAGACAAAACCGAATCGTTGACGACGCAGCTCGCTGCCAGCACAACCCGGGTTCACACGTTACAGACTCGTGTCGACCATTTGGAGAATGAAAAACAATCCAATACTCAGTTCATTCAATTACTGCAAAACTCGATTCATTCACTGCAATCGCATAATAAACACTTGACCGGTGTTATTGCCAGCTTCACACAATCTACTTCCTGGAAAATCACGGCACCTTTGAGATTTATATCGCGTATCGTTCACGGTCAATACCGCGAAGCGTGGAATGGTTTGCGCAACAGAATGCTGCCGTTCGCAAAAAAAATATACAGAATCCTGCCTGCTCGATTGCGGCAGCGCGTTGTGACAATCGTTTACCGTTTTGCAGGTCCCCTGTTTGCCGGCACCGAGCACTATGAGCTATGGTGCATCGAGCAGCAATATGCCAAAAACCCGATGCCGATTCATGAAAATACAGCGCTGACCGGCTTGACTGACATATCTGAAATTGAACCGCTGGCGGAATTACCTTCCGGACGTATTGCGATCCACGCGCATATATTTTATGCAGACCTGGCCAATGAATTTGCCATGCTCTTGAAAAATATGCCTTACCCCTATGATCTGTTCGTTTCGACTGCCAATGAAACAGACAGGGACACATGCCAGCAGGCTTTTTTACGTTTGCCACAACTCAAACAACTGGTTATCACCGTAGTACCAAATCGCGGACGCGATATCGCGCCTTTTTTCTGTACATTTGGCCAAAGACTGCAGCAATATGACTATATTGCCCATATTCACAGCAAAAAATCACTGTATAGCGACGGCAAAGCCGATGGCTGGCGCGAATACCTGCTCAATCATCTACTGGGTAGTCCACTACAGATTCGGAAGATTTTTTCATTGTTGACAGGAGATCAAAACGCCGGTCTGATCTATCCGCAGAATTTCACTGCCCTGCCGCATTGGGCAAATACCTGGCTCTCCAACAAAACCATTGGATACCGGTTATGCCGGAAACTCGGCATCGCGCCAATTCCTTCCGGCTATTTCGATTTCCCGGCAGGCTCTATGTTCTGGGCACAGTCCAAAGCAATTCAACCCTTATTCAATGCAGGCTTCAACATTGAGGATTTTCCAGAAGAAGCCGGCCAGAACGATGCCACGCTTGCACACAGCATCGAGCGCGTTTTTGCCCTGACAACCCGGCAATCCGGATTTAGCACCATCATTCTGCAGGACAAGCAATCACAGAGCTGGTCGCGCTGGCGCATTGACCGTTACATGTTGTATCAACAGGAAATCATCGAAACCACACTGCGGCATCCCGATGTACGCGTGGTGGTTTTCGATATCTTTGATACTTTAGTGACACGTCCGTTATTAAATCCGGAAGACATCAAAAAAATTATTGCTCAAAATGCGTCAGGTGATGTGGCTGAACGTTATCTTGAGTTTCGCGCCATGGCTGAAAACCAGGCGCGTCAGGGTGCGGAACGCGATGTTGGCCTGGATGCCATTTACAGGGAAATGTCGGTTTTGACGGGCCTTTCTGCGGATGTAGTTGGGCAACTACGCACACTTGAAGAAACTATCGAGTCCTCTGTGGTATCACCACGCCCGGAAGCAATTGCCTTGTTTCAGCTTGCCAAAAACATCGGCAAGCGCGTGATTCTTGCCAGCGACATGTATTTGCCCAAACCGATTATCGAAAGCCTGCTGGCACAATGCGGCATCAGTGGATGGCACGCTTTTTACCTGTCGTCCGAGAGTGGATTACGAAAGGATACAGGCGGTTTTTACCAGCGGCTGCTGGCGGACGAGAATGTGTCTCCACACGAGATCCTGATCATTGGCGACAACGAGCAATCCGATGTGCAAAAACCCGGTGACTTTAAATTCAGAGTTACGCATGTGATGCGACCTGTCGAACTCGCACGCGCGACGCCACGCTTTGAACCGTTTATTGAAAACGCCTGCAATCTGGACTCCCGGGACGATCTGAATACGCAGTTAACTCTGGGAACAATCGTTCAGGCAAATTTTCAGCCTTTGTTTTATCCAGATTTCGACCCGGCCGAGTTCGTCCCTGCGACACCCTGGTCGATCGGATTCACAATCGCCGGTCCGCTGATACTGTCCTTTGTGCAGTGGCTGGCCAAAAAAGCCGCGGACGACGCAATGCAACGCCTGTATTTTGTCGCACGTGAAGGCCAGATACTCAAAATAGCTTATGATTTGTGGACATCCGATGACGGACATGCGGTCCCATCTGAATATCTCGTGCTCTCGCGCCGGGCCATTACCGTGCCGATGATTACTAACCTAGAGGACATTTATAAAATTGCCTGCACAGACTATGCACCCAATCGCATGCCGGATTTCATTTTTGAGCGGTATGGCATCGTTCTGTCAGATGAAGAATGCGAAACACTCGCAAAGCGCAGACTATGGCCAAATAAAAAAAAGGTTTTCGTGGAAAATGAAAATATCGATCATTTGAAACCGCTGTTGCAGGCCCTCGAGAAACGCATCCTTGAGCAGGCCATGCAGGAACGGCCTGCACTACTGGCTTATCTGCAGAACACGGGCCTGAATGCGGACAATCAGAACGCCATTGTCGACGTTGGTTATGCAGCAACAACTCAGGGATACTTAAACCGGCTGTTACAACAAAAAGTTCACGGTTATTACCTGATCACACTAGACACAGCCGAAAAGGTTGCCGCGACACATCAGGTCATCACGCAGGGTTATTATTATCATTTCACCAAACCAAGCACGACCGAACCGGTCCTCTACAGAAAAAGTTTTACCCTGGAAAAAGTTTTTAGTGCGGATGATGCGCAGGTTGTCCGTTACCGGACATCGGAATCCGGTGAAACTGTCCCCGAGTTTCGCCTGCTATCGGAAGAAGAGCGGCAATCTGCAACGACTCGCGCCGAAATCCGGCGCGGCATACTCGAGTTTATTCAACAATCGATTAAAATCCGAAACAATTTAGTGAACGATTTTGCAGTTCCTGCGCCCCTGGCGGAAGCGCTGTTTTTACAGTTCATCGAGAACCCTTCCGAATCCGAACTTGGTCTGCTGCGTTCAATTGTACTGGACGATTTTTACTATGGCCACGGCCTTGTGCGTTGATAATCAATCATCACAAAAGACATGATAAAATAACCACAAATCATTTATTTCTCAGTATAAATGTACAAGAATTCAGTGCATTTCAATTATAATGATCCGCTGACTAACCGCAGTTCCAGACAGTCGAACAGTTTTTGTACGTCTTAACCCATACAATAGAAACGTCCAGTGATACATTTACTCAAGTATTTTCCGGTCGCACTCAGTATTCTGAAAACACAAGGTCTAAATGCGCTGCTCAGGCGTATAGCCAAAAAACTGTTTTCGCCATCGCAAACAAAACACATACCGGAAATTCGTTATTCCGTTGCACGCCAGCATCATCACCTTTGTTTTCAGGAAAACTCCGATCCGGAGATATCCATTATTATCCCGGTTTACAACAAGTCCCTGTACACGTTTACCTGCCTTGAATCAATCCATGAAAACAGCGGCGGCAATTTATATGAGGTTATCGTTGTAGATGACGCCTCCAGCGATGACACATCCCAGATGCTCAACAATATCACCGGAATTACAGTGATCCGCAATGCCGACAACAAGGGTTTTATTCGCTCAAGCAATACAGGTATTCAAGCGGCAAAAGGCCGGTATATCGTGCTGTTAAATAATGACACGATCGTAACGAAAGGCTGGCTGGACGCATTAACACATACATTCAGACGCTTTCCGGACGCTGGAATGGCCGGCGCCAAGCTCATTTATCCCGATGGCAGGCTACAGGAAGCAGGCGGCGTTGTCTGGCAGGATGCCTCCGCCTGGAACTATGGACGCTACGACAATCCCGACAAACCCGAATATTCCTATTGCAGAGCGGTCGACTACTGCTCAGGAGCATGCCTGATGATACGGCGACAGGACCTGATTGATCTCGGCCCTTTTGACGAATATTATGCGCCTGCTTACTACGAGGACACCGATCTTGCGTTTCGCGTCAGAAAAGCCGGAAAAAAAGTCTACTATCAGCCCGGCGCACTGGTTGTTCATTTTGAAGGCGTTTCTTCCGGCACCGATGTTTCAAAGGGAACCAAGCAATATCAGGTGGTTAATCACAAAAAATTCTTTAACCGTTGGAAGGATACGCTCAAATTTCACCGCTCGAACGGTGACAACCCACAGTTCGAAAAAGAGCGCAGCGTTAAAAAGCGGGTACTCATTATCGACGCACTTGTTCTCAAGCCTGATAACGATTCCGGTTCATTACGCATGTTCAATCTGCTGGGAATTTTCCAGAATTTAGGATACAAGGTGAGTTTTATTGCCGCAAACGAACTCACTTATCACGATATCTATACCCGGCAGATGCAAATGAACGGCGTTGAGTGCTTTTATCGGCCTTACCTTGAGTCTGTATCCGACCACCTCAAATCCCATGGTCATCTTTACGATGTGGTTTTACTCAGCCGGGTCAATATCGCGGAAAAACATATCGACGCTGCTCGAACATACTGCATGAATGCGATGATATTGTTTGATACTGTGGATCTTCATTTTTTACGTGAACAGCGGCAAGCTGAACTCAATCAGGACAAGCTGCTGCTGGCCACGGCCAGAATGCGTAAGCAACAGGAGCTGACAACGGCGCGCAAAGCGGACAGGACATTACTGGTCAGTCCGGTGGAAATCGAATTATTCAAGCAGGTTGCGCCTGACGTTCCGGTAGCGCTATTATCGAATATTCATCAGAATCAGGACACGGCTATCGGTTATCAGGAAAGAAAAGACATTCTGTTTATCGGTGGCTTCGAGCACCTGCCAAACGTAGATGCAATGGAGTTTTTTATAAACGAGGTTTTTCCGGTGCTTCACACATTAAAACCTGACATCAGACTGCTAATCGTCGGTTCTCATCTACCCGATAAAATTGCATCCTACGCATCCTCTCATATCATAATAAAAGGCTTTGTACCCGATATCAAACCTGTTTTTGATCGCGTCCGGCTGTCTATCGCACCACTTCGATACGGCGCCGGCGTTAAAGGCAAGATTAATACCAGTATGACCTACGGGGTACCGGTTGTTGCTACAAGTGTGGCCGCAGAAGGTATGAAACTCGAGCACGACAACGATATTCTGATCGCTGACAAGCCTGAAGAATTTGCCAGACAAATTATCCGGGCATACGATGATGAGCTGCTGTGGACGAATCTATCCAATTCCGGTAAAGCCAATATAGAAAAACACTTCTCATTTTCCGTCGCTGAACGTCAGCTCAATGAAATTCTAGCGGACCACCAGCTTCCCCGAGAAACTGTCGATCAGGCGGTAAATGCGTAAGAATACTGCTACGATCAATTCACCGTACTATTTTCACTGCCGCAACGTATAACCTTTTTTGCAAGTGACCGCACAGCATACCAATCCAGCCAATCATGACAATTCAGGAAGACTCCCGGTATCGGTTGTCATTGTCAACTATAACGCAGGCACGCTGCTGGCGGAATGTATTGCGATAATACTCAATTCAGTCGACTCGATTATTATCGTTGACAACGCATCAACCGATTCAAGCCTATCGACACTGACCACCCGGTTCCGCAATGAACCGCGACTCAATATAATACGCAACAACGCCAATTTGGGGTTTTCCGCTGGTTGCAATATTGGCCTGGACGCGTCTGATGAACCCTATGTTCTGTTTCTGAATCCAGACTGCAAACTTGAACAACGGTCGTTAATCCGTATGTTGCGGGTGCTCCAATCCGACCCGGAAATCGGCATGGTCGGTGGATATCTGGTCAATCCGGACGGAACTGAACAGGGCGGCGGACGCCGTAGAATACCCACGCCATGGCGTGCTTTTGTACGTGCCTCCGGCCTGTATCACCTAAGCACGCGCTGGCCCGGATTGTTCCCCGATTTTCACTTGCACAAGCAACCGCTTCCTGACAGCCCCGTTGCAGTGGAAGCCATCTCAGGTGCGGCGATGCTGGTGCGGCGCCATGCCATTCAGTCAGTTGGCAAATGGGACGAACGCTATTTTTTACATTGCGAGGATCTGGACTGGTGTATGCGATTCAGGCAACGTGGCTGGAAAATCATATTTGTTCCGGATGCAAGGATCGTTCACTATCAGGGCACATGCAGTCGATCGCGACCTTTTTTTGTTGCCTGGCACAAACATAAAGGCATGGTCTATTTTTACAGAAAATTTTTTGGACAGCAGTATCCCGGCATTTTAATGGGCCTGGTCGCCACTGGCGTCTGGCTGCGTTTCTCAATGACGGTGCTGTACTACCTTTTTTACAATTTTACAAAATTACTTAGGCTCAAACATGGATCATAAGCATGTTGGCCTACTTGGCGCCACTGGCCTTGTTGGCGCATGCATTCTGCAGCAGCTTGTCTCTGATCAATGGCGGATTTCGGCTTTTACCCGCAAACCGGTACCGCCTGAACGCGCGATAGGCCAAATACACTGGCAACAATTGAACGCTGCGCATACACTTCACGATCAATCCAGAAAAGGCCCGTCCTTGTGGATCTGCGCAGCGCCGATCTGGACATTGCCGGAGCATTTTTCATTGCTATGCGCGCTTGGAGCCCAAAGAATCGTGGTACTCTCCTCAACGAGCCGTTTGAGTAAAATAAATTCGAGCAGCGCATACGAACAGGCCATCGCTCAGCGGCTCGCCGATGCCGAGCAGGCATTCAGGCGCTGGGCTGATGAACAGCACATTGAATGGATTATTCTGCGGCCGACGTTGATATACGGAATGGGCAGCGACAAAAATATTTCCGTCATAGCCCGGTTTATTCTTCGCTATCGCTTCTTTCCACTATTAGGCGCTGCAATTGGCCTAAGGCAGCCTATTCATGTAAAGGATGTATCGACAGCATGTATACTTGCACTTAATACTTTAAATATCAAAAATCGTACATATAATCTGACTGGTGGTGAAACATTGACATACCGGGAAATGATCAGGCGAATTTTTTCAGCACTGACTATTACACCCCGTTTCATCGAAATACCCCGCTGGCTGTTTCAATTAACCATATCCGTGCTGAACTGGCTGCCGCAATACCGGCACTGGACCCCGGCAATGGCGGATCGCATGAATCGGGATCTGGTATTTGACAGCATTAAGATACAACAGGATCTTCAATTCCGGCCCGGCCCGTTTATCCTGTCAGAAGAAGATATGCCATCGAAACAAAACTGATTCCAAAATAAGCAGTCACATGCTTATTCAGCATACAGCTTGTATATTGAATACACATAATCGTAAATGAATGAAACCAATAATTAAAGTTCCCCAGAATGAAATCATGGAAGTCCTGGCCAGCTTCAAGAAGGCCTTTAATACTATCGGTGTCTTCAGTGCCGTGATAAATGCCCTGATGCTCATGCCGGCGATTTATATGCTGCAGCTTTACGACAGCGTACTGACCAGCCGCAATGAAATGACATTACTGATGCTGACTTTAATCGTAATCGGGGCCTATATTTTTTTAGGGGCGCTCGAATACGTACGCAGTTTCGTCCTGATCCGTGTCGGCGCCAAGCTCGACATGAAATTAAACAAACGGGTATACACGGCCGCTTTCGAACAAAGCCTCAGACAAGGAGGGGGCAATGCCGGACAGGCTCTGAAAGATTTAACGAGTATCCGTCAGTTCATGACCGGAAACGCTTTATTTGCATTTTTCGACGCACCCTGGTTCCCGATATACATTTTTGTCATCTTCATGTTTCACCCCTGGCTGGGTATTTTTGCGCTGTGCGGAACCACAGTATTGATCATACTGGCTTATGTAAATGAAAAAATCTCCCGAAAACCGCTGGATGAGGCCAACACCATGGCGGTAGCATCTACCAATCTGGCATCCAATAATCTGCGTAACGCCGAAGTCATCGAGGCCATGGGCATGCTACCCAATCTCCAGTCGCGCTGGGATCAGTTCCATAACCGGTTCCTTAATCTTCAGGCAGATGCCAGCGAAAAATCTGGCGTTGTCACTGCAATATCCAAGTCAACCACCGTGGCACTGCAGTCACTGATGCTGGGACTGGGTGCGTTGCTCGTACTGGAAAATCAAATTTCACCCGGCATGATGATCGCCGCGTCGATATTAATGGGTAGAGCGATTGCGCCGGTCCAGTTGTTGATCAGTGTATGGAAACAGTTCGGCAGCACACGTAGCGCATACGACCGTCTGACAAAACTGCTGGAACTCAACCCCGCCCGCGAACAAGGTATGTCGCTTCCCAAACCCACAGGCGCCATCACTGTAGAGAATGTCACAGCTTCACCACCAGGATCACGCGTGCCTGTGATTAAAAATCTGAGCTTGTCCATAGCGGCCGGTGAAGTGCTGGGAATTATCGGTCCCAGCGGTTCTGGAAAATCCACACTCGCACGGCTTCTAGTCGGTGTATGGCCGGCAGCGGCCGGCAAAGTACGCCTGGACGGTGCCGATGTCTACCTGTGGAACAAAGAGGAACTGGGACCCAATATCGGTTATCTTCCACAGGACATCGAGCTGTTCAGCGGTTCTGTATCGGAAAATATAGCCCGCTTTAGTGAAGTTGACTCGAATAAAGTGATTATGGCTGCTCAGCGCGCCGGTGTTCATCAAATGATCCTGAACATGCCTGAAGGCTATGACACCAGACTCGGCGACGGTGGCGCGGGACTCTCCGGCGGCCAGAAGCAGCGTCTGGGTCTGGCGCGCGCCATGTATGACGATCCGGCCCTGATTGTGCTGGACGAGCCTAATTCCAATCTTGACGACGTTGGTGAGCAGGCATTACTCAATGCGCTGATTGATTTACGCAAGCGCGGCAAAACTATTGTTCTGATTACTCATCGTACCAGTATCATTAGTGTTACCGACAAATTGCTGCTCTTGCACGAGGGCGCAGCGAAATTATTTGGACCGACCAAACTTGTGCTGGATGAGTTGAAAAAACAGCATCAGAGACAACAGGGAGTACCACCGCCGCAGCAAAAACAGCAACCGCAGGCTTCAGAGATACAGCAGAAACCAATTACAACTGTCAACGTCGTGGATGAGGACAACTGAGCTCAATCTGCAGGAATTGGTAATGAAGCAATGACGTGAATACAACAGGAACAAATATGAAGTTGCAGACAGAAAATAATGCAATTGATACCGGTATTGGGCCGGACAATCAGGCGTACCAGGTCAAAACTGATGAAACCGTTCATGCCCGGATCGGCTGGTGGATTGTACTGGCCGGCGTAGGCGGTTTTGTCCTGTGGGCATTCTTTGCGCCTCTGGATAAAGGAGTGCCATTGAGTGGCACGGTAACAGTAGACACCAATCGCAAGGCAGTACAACATCGCACCGGCGGAATCATCGATCAGATCTTCGTCAAGGAAGGTGACCATGTCGAAGCCGGACAGATCCTGGTCCGCATGAACGATGTTCAAGTCAAGGCACAAGCGGAAATTACACGCGCTCAGTTGATCACGGCACGCACAGTCGAAGCACGCCTGATTGCCGAACGCGATGAGAAAAACACCATTGAATACCCGGCGGACCTGCTGGAATCCCAGGACAATCTTCGCGTCAGAAACAGCATGATGACACAGAACCAGCTGTTCAAATCCAGACAGCTTGCCATGCAGCATGAAATTGCAGCACTTGACGAAAATATTGCGGGCCTGACCATACAACTCCGGGGCCTGCAGTCTTCCCTCGCGAGCAAAAAACAACAGCTGGTCTTTTTAAAAGAACAACTCGACAGCCTGCGCGGACTGGCCAAAGACGGTTTTGTGCCGCGTAACCGGGTACTCGATCTGGAACGCACTCATGTTCAGCTAAACGGTGAAATTTCAGCAGAAACCGGTGAAATCGGACGCATTCAAAGTCAGATTGCCGAATTAAAACAGCGCCGGATACATCGTTTCCAGGAGCAACAAAAGGAAGTGCGTCAACAACTGGCTGATATCCAGCGTGAAGTGGATGCTCTCAGCAGTCAGCTAATCGGACAGGAGTTTGAACTGGCCAATGTTCTGGTCAAAGCACCAGTCGATGGAACCGTGGTTGGCATCAATGTATTCACAGAGGGCGGTGTCATCTCACCGGGATTTCGTCTAATGGATATCGTGCCAAGAGACGATCCGCTCATGATAACCGGCCGCGTGCCTGTTCACCTGATCGACAAAGTACATCCCGGGCTTCATGTCGATCTGATTTTTTCAGCATTCAACCAGAACAAAACTCCCAATATTCCTGGCGAAGTACTGCAGGTATCGGCAGACAGGCTGACCGATGAACGTACTGACGAGCCCTATTATCAATTAAAAGTTCGTGTCACGCAGGAAGGCATGCAACTGCTCGCACATCATCAGGTACGTGCAGGCATGCCGGTGGATATTTTTGTAAAAACAGGCGAGCGTTCTTTAATGAATTACCTGTTCAAGCCCATTCTTGATCGCCTCCATGCATCCATGAGTGAAGAATAAATGACCCCGATCCGCATTTACTTCAAAATCGTCTCGTCGTTTTTTATACTTTCCGTCATGGTCAGCTCCGTTCAGGCGCTGAGCCTGCTGGATGCCTATGAAGCGGCGCTGGAGAATGATCCTCTTTTTCGTGCAGCCGTCTATGAAAACGAAGCCGGACAACAGGCCGAAAAAATCGGCCGTGCTGGCCTGCTGCCGAATTTATCGATAACCCATACAGACAGCGAGAACACGGGAACGCGCCAGTTTTCCGGGCAACCGCAATCCCCTCTGAATTTTCACAGCCAGGTTAGTGCATTATCGTTACGACAGCCTATATTAAACATGGAAGCCGTCGCCAGCTACCGTCAGGGAAAAGCGCAGGCCAATACCAGTCGCGCTCGCTTTAACGGACAGAGTCAGGAGTTGGTTATCAGGCTGTCTGAAGCATATTTCTCAGCATTACTTGCGCAACATCAGGTACGGCTTGCGCAAGCGCAGCTCGATTCTCTCGCAGAACTGAAACGCGTCAACGAACACATGCTGCTCAAAGGGGAAGGTACGACAACCGATGTACTGGAAACCCAATCCAGGCATGCACTGGCAGAAGCACGCCTGATCGAGGCACAAGACGAGATGGATGTCGCGCAGTTAACACTGGAATCCATCATTGGCCATGAAATAACACAATTGCACCATCTGTCGAATGTTTTTCAAGCAGAAATGGTTCATTTGCCCAACTTTGATGATTGGCGCTCTCTGGCACTGGATCGTAATGCAGAGCTCGTCACCCAGCGGCATGCACTTCAATCGAGTAAAGAGGAAATTCGCAAAAGTTACGCCGGACACACGCCACGCGTAGACCTTGTCGCAAGTCTTAGCAGAAACAAATCTGCGTCCTTTGTCACTTCAAATCAGAACGTTGAATTAGCGTCTATCGGCGTTGAAGTCAACTTGCCGTTATATGCGGGCGGACGTGTCATGGCCACCACAGACCAGGCCAAGGCCAATTTCGCACGGGCGGAAGCCGAACTGGATGCTGCCGTCGATAGTGTGCTCGTTGAATTGCGCAAACAGTATCAATTGGTCTTAAGCAGCGTCAAACGCATCAAATCATTGGAACTGGCGGTTAAATCAGCAAAACTGCTTGTTCATGCCACTGAGAAAAGTATACAGGGAGGAATTCGGATCAATCTGGATTTACTGGATGCGCAGCAACAGCTTTTTAACAGCCAGATCGACCTGGCAGAAGCCAAATATAATTTTCTGCTTGCGTACCTGCGACTCAATTTCACTGCAGGCACGCTTGTACTCGAGGATCTGAAACGAATCGCCGCTTATTTCACACCCGAGAACCCTTTATCGGAATAATCAGTGCGTATCAACTGGCAATGCGTTCTTCAACGCATGCTGATATGCAATCTTTGCCGTACTCGCAATTGCCAGTTTTGCCTTTAATTGCGCTATTTCATTTTCAACAACTCTCAAATTTGTAATTTGGGTCTTGGCCTCCTGGCTCAACGATGACAAAGCATATTCAGTACCATCGATGATGACTTTCTGTTCACTATCCGCCATATTTATCCTTGAATATAATCAGTTTTAATCAAATCGGTCTATTTTAACCACTACCAGCACACTACAGCTTTCCAGCCAGATTGAGCAAACACAACTCGTAGCCTATTAAAGCACTGTAGCCCGCCAGAATGGCATATTTTACATGCCTCACCCGCATTGTATAAATAATTCTCACATTGTGATGTATCACCAGCAAAACCAGTGCCAGCGCAGTCAGCGCCATTTTAACAGCCACGAATTTACCGACGCTTTCATCGATCAGAACCGCCATAAACCAATTCAGCTCCTCTCCGCCGAGTGCGAGAATCTGTAGCGTAAAAATCGCGTCGCCAATACTCAATAAAAGAATCGCGATCACACATAGCATTAAATGGCTTGCGTAACAATCCACGTAAGCAGGTTGCCAACGCGTCGACCCTGATCGCCGTTCGTTCATCCGTCTGCCGGGCCTGAACCCCATATGGTACGAACAAAAAAAAGGAACGGCCCTGCGGCGCTCGCGTACACGCGCATCCTCAACCATCGTCATACTCATCATCATTCCTCCTCGATTCAATACAGGCCCAATCAGTGCTAAAGCACCCTGACAATCTCAAGCAGAATTGTTTCTGCGCTCAATCATTTTTCGCCTGTCGAAGTTTATTCAAGTTATGTCGCACACATCAACAGTATGCCGTTCAGGTGTCCAGACTATTAAAATCGTTCAGTCCGGCATACTGCACTTTCGTACAATATGGCACAAATGCGGTAGAATTTCGTGATACTAATTTTTACCTTGCCCCAAGACTTAACACTCATGAATGCTGCTCAAACTACAAATCCACCGCTCAGGCACTGGCTGATCGGACTCGCGGTTCTGCTTATCCTGACCGCTTGCGGCTTCAAACTGCGTGGACAGATCTCTTCGCTGCCGTTCGAAACATTATACATTGCCGCACCACCGGGTCATACCATCGGATCAGACCTAAGGCGCGCCATAGACGCCACCACAACGACAAAAATAGTCGACGCTGCTGATAACGCCGAGGCCGTGCTTCAGGTACTCAACGCGAACAACGAGCGGAGAATTCTGTCGCTGTCAGGTGGCGGACGGGTGCGTGAATTTGAATTGATTTTCAGAATAACCACGCGGCTGATTGACAGCAAGGGAAACGAAATCGTACCGGAAAACACGATTACACTGTTACGTATACTGCCGTTTCTGGATGCACAGATTCTGGCCAAAGAAGCCGAAGAGCAAATGCTGTATCAGGATATGCAGGCTGATGCGGTGCAGCAGATAATCTGGCGATTGTCGACCTTGCAAAAATCCAGATTCAAACCCGAAGCTGCATCGATTCAATAAATGTAAGAAATGCGTATAAACCAGGGGCAGCTAGACCGGCAACTGTCGCAGCAACTTGCATCGTTATATGTAATTACCGGCGATGAAATGCTGCTTCTTATTGAAACTGCCGACCTGATCCGGCAGCATTCGCGCCAGCGGGGTTTCAGTGAATACGTGCTGTTTACTGTCGACCAGCACTTCCGCTGGTCAGATCTTTTCACTGCCAGCAGCAGCCCATCGTTATTCGGTGACCGTCAGTTCATCGATCTGCGTATACCATCTGGCAAACCCGGCAAGGAAGGTGGAAAAGCAATCGAATCTTATTGTCAATCGCTACCGCAGGATACAGTGACACTGATTACTCTGCCCAAACTGGATAAGCAGAGTCAATCCACGCAATGGTTCAAGGCAGCAGAAAACGCCGGTATCGTAGTTCCGATTCAAACAATCGGGCAGGCACAGTTACCGGCCTGGATCAAACAGCGCCTCGGTAAGCAACAGCACACTGTTGATACAGAAACGCTCGGGTTCATCGCCGGCAACGTCGAAGGCAATCTGCTGGCTGCACATCAGGAAATACAAAAGCTGGCTCTGCTCTATCCACCCGGCCAGCTGACTTTTGAGCAGGTTAAAAATGCCGTCCTGAATGTTGCCCGGTACGATCTCTATCAGTTAACAGAAGCCATGACCAGTTTCGATCCCGTTCGCTATGCACGTATTCTGTCTGGCTTACAGGGCGAAGATACGGCCCCGCCACTCATTCTCGCCACAGTGGCCGGACAGATCCGTCAATTGATTGTACTGAGAACAGGACTGGACCAGGGACTACCACCTGACCGGCTGTTCAGGTCGGCACGTATCTGGGGTAACCGGCAAAACATGCTGTTATCGGCAGCCAGACGCATTCCAGCCGAACGACTTAGGCAAAGCCTGGTTCATGCGGCAAAGATCGACCGTATCAATAAAGGTGTCGCCGTTGAAAACAGCGCCGACGCATGGAATGAGCTGTTGCAACTGGGCCTGAGCATCGCGCAGCCAAAGTTGCAACCAAAATAGCCAAACAATTCAGAACGAAACCGCAATTGTCAGTTACTTCAACAGCGCATCCGCTATGCAGTATCCGTCATTCAGGTTATGTACCGCAGAAAGTTTGCCGCACACGTTCGGAAGCTGTTGGTGGCGTCCGGTACTCGTTATACTCCGATGCATCGATATAAGGATCGGATACAGCGGCCAGCAAACATTGCATTTCGCTGTAATCGCCATGATCTGACGCCGCAGTCAGCGCCGCCTCAACACGATGATTGCGGGGCAGCAAGGCGGGATTATTTGCTTGCATTACGCTAAAAGCAACTGTCCTGGATTCAGACTGGCGCGCCAGGCGTGCCTGCCACTGTGCATGCCATGCAATAAACGCAGAATCTTGAAAAAGTGCATCGTCAGGAAGCCGCTCGGCAGCCAGTGAGCGGAAGGTATTGGTATAATCGGCATGATGCTGGTGCATGCACATCAGCAGTGCTTCAATCAATTCGACATCGCTCGCTTCCTCATTTATTAGCCCCAGCTTTTTTCGCATACCGTTTAACCAGTATTGCTGAAAAATATCAGGAAAAGCATTCACCGCTTCTTCCGCCAGCGTCAACGCCTTGTCCTGCGCCGAGTCCAGCAGTGGCAACAATGTTTCCGCAAATCGTGCAAGATTCCATTGCGCCGCGCGTGACTGATTATGATAACCGTAGCGGCCATGATCATCGATCGAGCTGAACACAGTGTACGGATCGTATTCATCCATAAAGGCGCACGGACCATAATCAATTGTTTCGCCACTGATGGCCATATTATCCGTATTCATCACTCCGTGAATAAACCCGACCAGCAACCACTGCGCCACCAGCGATGCCTGACGGTCAATCACTCGGTGCAACAGCGCCAGATATGGATTAGCGGTTTCGAGTAGATCAGGATAATGGCGCCGGATAGCATAATCAGCCAATGTTTGGACATGCGCCCCATCTTTGAGCCTTGCAGCATATTCGAAAGTGCCTACCCGTATATGACTCGCTGCGATGCGAGTCAAAACCGCGCCAGGCAGCGGCGACTCCCGTAACACTGTCTCTCCCGTGGTCATGACGGCCAGACTGCGTGTACTTGGTATACCCAGTGAATGCATTGCCTCGCTGATGATATATTCACGCAACATCGGCCCCAGCGCCGCGCGGCCATCGCCTCGCCGTGAAAATGGCGTATGCCCGGAACCTTTAAACTGGACATCCACCCTGTCACCTGCCGGCGTCACGTGCTCGCCCATCAATATCGCCCGCCCGTCGCCGAGCATGGTAAAACTGCCAAACTGGTGACCGGCATAAGCCTGTGCAATCGGTTCTGCAGTCTGCGGTAATAGATTCCCGGAAAATAATTGCGCGGCATCCTGTTCGGACAATACTTGAAAATTCAACCCGAGGGACTCCGCCAGCGCATGATTTAGGATCGCTACACGCGGCGCACGTACCGGAACAGGCGAAATACGGACATAAAACGGCTCCGGCAGTCTTGCATAGCTGTTGTCAAACCGCCAGCCCACTTCCTCAACAGTAAACTTCTCTTGCGGTTTTGTGTGCGTTTTCACGTCAATTTTTGTTTCTGGCTTCATAATCAGTGTTCTTTATAGTGAGAAACTTCAGACAGTTGCCGTGTTCGTATGTTCAAATGCCAAAACGAATAGCGATTACGCCAGCAACGGGATTAAGGAAACTTTGGCAATATTCTTGATGACAGTCAGATGTTTACGGAATAAACTCTTCCTTAAGGGAGATGCTAGCATAGCACAAATCCTGTCAATTATAAGTCTTGCATAAATAACCTTATGGTCAGACGAATAACTGTAATCCAGGGCCACCCGGATTCAAAAAGCCATCATTTTTGCCATGCACTGGCGGATTCTTATATCAACGGGGCGCGCAACAGCGCATTTGAAGTACGACTGATTGATGTGGCTTCATTGGATTTTCCCTTGTTACGATCAAAAGACGATTTTGAGCACGACACATCAGTAGAATCGATCAGGCTGGCACAGGAAGCAATCCGTTGGGCTGATCATCTTGTTATCATCTACCCTTTATGGCTTGGTACCATGCCCGCACTGCTCAAGGCTTTTTTTGAACAGGCATTACGACCAAGCTTTGCGTTTGATTACACTCAATCCGCAGGGCTGCCCAAAAAACACCTGGCTGGAAAATCGGCACGTATTGTTGTCACCATGGGTATGCCTGCATATATTTACCGGTGGTTTTTTTTCGCTCACGGCGTCAAAACACTGGAACGTAACATTCTCGCATTTTGCAGCATCAAACCGATTAGAACCAGCCTGATCGGATCAATAGAGAACCGGAGTGAAGCACAGCGAAAAAAGTGGTTGAGCACGATGCAACAATTCGGAGAAACAGGCCGCTAGTTGAAGCGTCATCTATTTAACCAGAACAATCCTTCAGCAAAACAACATTCCTTTGCCCAGCCTCGGGTTCACTCTTTAGTGAATTGAATTTCAGTCATTTTTAATAATAATGGTTTCGCTTAGATTAATATAATGGCTACCCCAATATACTTATTGACCTGATTTAACTATTATTTCAACCATGAAGAAGTTAGTTAAAGGAACGATAGCCATGAAAACCCAAACATTACAAAATTTCACCAGAAGTGTGATTGCAGCATTTATTGTTTTCGCGTTACCGATGAGTGCATTTGCGGCAGAGCAAAACGCGCAGTCTGATCGTGTCGATCATGATGCACTGGTACAGTACTATGAAGCGCAAGCAGATGAGATGCTGGCAAAAATTGATGAACAGATTGATGCGCTCAAACATAAATCACGCAGCAGTTTTTTTGGTAAACATGGCCAGGATATTAAAAACCACGTGAAATATAAAATCCATGAATATGAGAAAGCCGCTGAAGAAAGTATGGAGAAAGCTGCTTATCATAAACAGATGGCCGAAGAACAGGAATACAAACCAGTTTTTGCAGGCTCTGGCAACACTAAAAGTTAATCAGTCACTTATCTGTCCAAAAAACCCACTTCGGTGGGTTTTTTATTATCAGAACCACCCGTAATAAAGTCCGGATTCAGCAGGCGTCTTTGATTCGACAGTTAACCGGGTTTTCCTTTTTGCGCTTCGATTATCTCAAGGAAAGCGCCCCGCGTTTTCGGTCCTAAGGTTTCGAAGCTTGGATTGGGCGATTCACCATAAAGGGTTTTGAGATGAGAAATGCTGTCGTTATGCAGCATTGTTTGCAATTTCGGCAGATCAAACCCGTAAATTCTGGCGGCATTCAGGCCAAATATCTGCCTACGCATTTGCGGCGTAATCGCAGAATATGCATATTGATCCTGGAAAGTATCGCTGATTTGAAAACTGCGAAATGCCTGAATCTGGTCCTGCGGGCTGCCATACCACAGCGCATCGGTGCCCCAGCAGATACGTTCAGCACCAAAGTATTTGATCAGCTTACCCAATAGATGTGCTGCCTGGTCAGGCTTGCTCATGCAATAACGCCACACGCTCCCAAGTTCGGCGTACAGATTGCCTGCGTCAGGACGAAAACCGTTTTCCTGATGCGCCTTGATCAGCCGATCTACACCCTGCGCATTATCCGGTCTATACGGGCCTTCTTCAATGCCCACCTCAAAACCCGAGTGATAACAGATAAAATTCACATCGGGATACAGTTTCGCGGCCCGGGCTATATCGGCGGGATCTGAATATCGATAGTCCATACCGCCAAGCGGAAGCCCGCGGTGCGCACTGATGATTTTAACGCCCAGATCTCGTGCTTTCTCAATCAATGGTATGCCGTATTTCGCATCATCCATAAAATAACCCGTTCCGTTCGGCCCCCATTGCGGGTAGGTTTTCCATGCCGCAACGCCAAATTCCCTGGCTTGTATTTCCATAAACTCGAGTCCACCCGGCTCATTCGGCATCACACCACCCTGAATCAGAATCCGGTGGCCAGCACCACCCGCTGCTGCAAGCAGACGTGCTTTTTCTGCGTAGTCCATTGGCGTTGGATTGCTGTCCCGCCCGCCCCAGAGGGCTGATACCACCGAAACGTGCGTGTCACTGTCCAGAAAAACTTCCTTGATCATTTGCTCGGCCGAATAACAATCAAATTCTCCAGCCGCACATTTTCGCCGCTGCCCAAAAACCTGATTCAGCACCGCCATCCAGCGCTCCCCGGATTTACCTCGAGCCCATTTTCCGGATGGATCCACACAATGATTCTGAACATCGAAAATGAATTCATCGCCGCCGATACTGTCCGCAGCTGCCGCCACATCGAATGCCGCCTCTTTTTCGATGGAAAAATAACCGCCAGTCTGACCTGCCCGTGCAAAAGCCTGGTTGAATGCCAGCAGTGTCGCGGCAGAACCGGCCAGTGTTTTTAGAAAATCCCGCCGGCTTTTCTTTATCGCTTTGGCCGCCTGTTCAACACAATGATGCGCATGAGAATTGGCTTCAATTTCGGTTGCCGTCAACGGACGCGGACAATACTCTGCATTGGTTGCCGTATCAACCTTGATCGGCAGACGCTTTCCTTCCGGGTCGAATTCCATCAGACGTACCTCAAAACATAATATGGAAAATTATGGTACAGCATTATTGAAGCAGATTTCGTAATTTGTAAGTAAATTGTGTCACAGTAAAAAGCGAAGCACAATATCACCAGTCCAGGCTGATGATATATCATCTTACTGATTTACATAGTTATTCATTCAATCATTCAGCATTCCATTTGACACAAGGTATTGCAGACCATCAGGCTTGCCCGGTTTGAACCCGCCACTGCGCAGCGTAGATACCATCCCTCTCCAGCAGCTGCTGGTGTGTTCCGGATTCAATTATCCTGCCCCCTTCAACCACTGCAATGGCATCCGCATCCACGATAGTTGACAGACGGTGGGCAATCATAATCACAGTACGATTATGGCCTATACGACGCAAAGAGCGCTGAATCGATGCCTCAGTTTCATTATCAACAGCGCTGGTAGCCTCATCAAGCACCAGAATTGGCGGATTCTTCAGCAAGGCCCGGGCCAGGGACAATCGCTGACGTTGACCGCCCGAAAGGCGAATGCCGCGTTCACCAACCTGAGTATTCAGACCCTCCGGCAGCATTTCAATGAATGCCCAGGCCTCGGCAGTCTTCGCAGCGTCAATAATTGCAACCTCCGGTGCATTCGGATCGCCGTAAACCAGATTGTCGCGAATACTGCCATCGAACAAATACACATCCTGGCTGACAAGACCGATGGCGCCACGCAGAGACTGAAGACAGACAGATTGAATGGGCTGCTCGTCTATCAGAATATGGCCATGAACAGGATCATAAAAACGCAGCAAAAGTTTGATCAGTGTCGATTTGCCCGATCCGGTAGCACCAACCAGCGCCAGCGTATTTCCTGCAGGCACATGTAAATCAATATCCCGTATTCCGGCCACACCATTGGGATAGTAAAAACTGACTTTTTCAAAACGAACGTCCCCTTTTACCGGTGTTTCCAGCAATTTTCCGCCTTCATCGTCTACATGAACGGGTTCTGCAAGAAGATCGAGGATTCGACGTGTGCTCGCCATGGCGCGTTCAAACAGATCGATCACTTCGGCAAGTCCTGTCAACGGCCACAGCAGTCGTTGTGTCAGAAATACCAGAACACCATAGGCACCTACGTTCAAAGTACCTTCAAGAGCCATCATTCCGCCCACGGTAAACGTCGCCAGGAAACCCGCCAGAATAGCCATGCGTATCACCGGAATGAATGCTGAACTGATACGGATGGCCCGGCGATTTGCCTCCACATAGGCCTCACTGCTGGCCTTGAGTCGCTGCGCCTCCCGTTGCTCGGCTGTAAAACTTTTGATGGTGGCAATACCTCCCAGATTGTTGGCCAGGCGACTGGAGAGATCGCCCACCTTCTCACGAACGTCGGCGTACAGCGGGCCGGCCTTGCGCTGAAAGTAAAACGCACCCCAAATGATCAGCGGGATCGGGGTAAATGCCAGCAGGGCAATAAGTGGAGAGAGCACAAAGAAAACGGCCCCTACAGCCACTACCGTCACCAGCACCTGAATCATGGCATTGGCGCCGCCATCGAGAAAGCGTTCAAGTTGATTGACATCATCATTCATTGTCGCCACTAACTGGCCAGAACTGCGAGCCTCAAAAAAACTCATGTCCAGACGCTGAGCATGTTCGTAGGCATCCTGGCGCAAGTCCGATTGCAGACGCTGCGCCAGATTTCGCCATAAAATCTGATACAGATACTCAAACACGGACTCGCCGGCCCAGATAAAAAAGGTGAGAATCGCCAGAATGGTGATCTGCTCCCGCGCGGTCTCAAATCCCAGGCCAGCCACGAAACTCTGTTCCTGATTGACCACCACGTCGATGGCCACACCGATCAGAATTTCCGGCGCAATATCAAACAGCTTGTTAATAGTAGAACATATAGTGGCCGCAATAATATGTCGACGGTAGCCGCGAGCATACTTCAACAGGCGAATCAGTGCAGCAAAACTGCTGGTAGTATTATGAGTAAAACCAGACATAAAATTTTCTGAAATGGAAAACAGGCCCAAGAGTAGCCGGTAACAAGCAAATTTGGAAGCAGACTGCTTTAAAACGACATGCACATACTACAGCTCACTTGGCTTTTGTAGCAACCGGTCATCCGCCGCTTAAGCCGAACGCATGCAGTTAAACCGGCAGTTTTTGAATTGGCTTCCAGTTTTTCGCCCTGCGCAGATTATTACTATCAATCACAACGGACACCGCCCTATGAAGCAGCAACATGTAATTTCTTCCAACCTGTCCAGAGAACACCGCAAAAGCATGATAAACCATCAACGCTCGTTCAGTTGTGACAGAACCTGGAGAGCCAGAAAAAAATTAATTTAAACCAACTACAAACAATGCCATACGGATTCAGGCTACCAGTGCCGTTAATACTGTCTGGCAGTCCTGCCCGATCTTATGATCAACAATATCGTCTGCACGGGTTCTGCCCCGATTAATAATCATCAACGGTTTGCCGTCCTGCTTTGCCAGTTTGCAGTAACGAAAACCGGAGTACACCATTAGTGATGAGCCAATGGTCAGGACACCATTGCATTGCTCGTACAATCGTGCAGCTGCGAGGTGGGTTTGTTTTGATATTGCCCCCCCAAAAAAAACGACATCAGGCATTAAGATGCCGTCACAAGCCAGACAGTTAACAAGCTTCATTCTCCTGGTGATCTCGTCTCTCACATGAGCATCGCCATCGGGAGCCAGCGTCGCGGTGAGCGGCGCCAGAAATGAATTGAACTCCAGCAGGCGAATCTGCAACTGCTGCCGGTCCTCAAACTGTCCGCACTGTAAACATCGCACCCGGTCAAGCCTGCCATGCAGGTCAATCACATGCTGCTGCCCTGCTCTCTGATGCAGTCGATCGACATTCTGCGTAATCAAGCCTGCGAAATAACCACGCCGTTCCAGTTCTGCAAGCGCATAGTGCGCATCATTGGGCAACGCGCGTTCGACCGGTGGCCAGCCTACTGCGCTTCGTGCCCAGTAGTGTTTTCGCTTGTCTTCATACTGAATAAATTCATGATGCTTGATCGGGTCGCTGCGCAGCCAATCGCCATTGTCATCCCGATAAGTCGGAATGCCGGAGTATAAACTGACCCCCGCACCCGTAATGACCAGCCACGGCTTGTGTTTGTCGAGTATCGGTCGCAGTCCGGATTGATCGTGTCGCAGTTTCATCATGCAAGTTTTTCAGACAGCATTGGCATTACCAATCAAAGTATTAGACCAGGCCAGCAATGATATCGTTGTGCAAAACGTCCGAAATATCGCATATTCATGGCTTTTATGGAATAATTCTTTTGAAGTGCTTTTCAGCATTTATAAACAACACAGGATCCATCTCTATGAAAAAACTGTTATTGACCATCATGTTGTTTTGCCTCAGCACCGGTATTATGGCCGAGTGGACACAGGTGCACAAGCGCGACGACAAAGGCGGCTTCACGGTATATGCCGATATGCAAACCATCCGCAAAGTCGACAACGTAGCCAAAATGTGGGCGCTGCTCGACTATAAGCTTGAACAGGAAGACACCGGCGCTAATTTTTTATCCAAGAAAGTCCGAAAGAAGTATAACTGTCAGAACAGGCATACCAAAGAGCTGGCTTACAAGTTATACAGCTGGAACATGGGTGGCGGAGAACAGATTCGTTCATATAGCCAGCCGCAAGAATGGATAAAGATCACGCCCGGCAGCGTTGAAGAGGCCGAATGGATAGTAGCCTGCGGACACCCAGAATTAGACGATCAACGCTAACAGCCTGCCCACTGGAAAAAGTTGCCGGCTGCGCCGCCGGCAAACAGGCTGTTTTCATTGAGGTTACCTGTTAACAAGTCCGGTCGGGCGCAGCTCATCCAGCCAGTATTGGCAATACCCTGACCGGACAGAACAGGGATGAAACATATACTACACTTGCAAGGCAATTGGCCGAGCTGTGGTCGCGATGCCCCGCTATCAGGCAGACGGTAATAGTCGGTTGTCAGACGAACTGCAAATGAAAAAACCTGGGCCGCACAGTAGTTGCGGCGACTTTGTAAAATACATCGCTGCGCGGCGAATTCCAGAATGCAGTTGTCTGAAGCAGTCAGTAAACAAACCTGATTTCAGCTTTATTTTGTTCTTTTGGCCAGCAATGACTATAAAAATGCTTTATGCTGATCGGTGGGTTTGTCAAAATAATAACCCTGTGCGAATTGCACGCCAAGGCTTTTTAGAAGCGCCAGAGTTTCATCATTTTCCACAAATTCCGCAACGACGGATTTATTCAGTGCCTGCGCAATGTTCACCATCGCTTTTACCAATACCTGATTTTCATAATTTTTCGGCAAATCCCTGATAAACATGCCATCAACTTTTAGAATTTGAACATTTAGATATTTCAAATACATAAAGGTTGAAAACCCGTTTCCAAAATCATCCAGACACACGCGGCAACCAATCTGATTAATGGTTTCAATAAAGCGCTGCGCATCCTGAAAATCTGAAACGGCCTCGGTTTCAGTGAGTTCGAGGACCAAACGTTTGGGATCGACAGAACAGGATACTAATTGTTCGCGTATAAATTCAGGTAATGAAGGTTCATCAAAAGTACGTCCCGATATATTGACCGCCAGCGCGGGCACATGCGGATATTGCGCCAGTGTGGCTATGCTTTTTGCCAGTACAATGCGGTCTATTTCTGCAATCTGGGCGGTTTTCTCGGCGATTGGAATGAATTCGCCAGGCATGATGATACTTTGTTTATCCGCCGGGTCATACATGCGCACGAGAACTTCTAAATGACTCAAAGCTTGGTTATTCGTATAGTAGACACCCTGAAAATAAAGTATGAGCAGATCCTGCTGCAACGCCAGATCGATCCGTCGACTCCAGCTCATTCGTTCTACCATCATTTGCGGCGCTTTATGATCGTGATTATACAAAGCCCACCTGTTTTTCCCTTTTTTCTTGGCTTCGTACATCGCCGTATCAGCGTGTGATACCAGGTCTTCTACATTAACTCCGTGGTCGGGATAATTGGCTATCCCAATGCTGGCCGTAAGACGAATACTGGTGTCTTCAAACTGGAACGGGATTGAAGAAATGGCCGAAATGATGCGTTCGGGCAAAACACCCACTTTCTCCACCGGCTCAAATGCTGTAAGGATAGCAAATTCATCTCCGCCCACCCGTGCAAAGCTCTCAGTGCTTCTGATCAAAGTTGAAACCTGATTGGCAATACGACTCAACACACCGTCTCCGGTACCATGACCGAATGTATCATTGATATATTTAAATTCATCCAGATCAAAATATAGCAAGGAAAACTTGCCATTCTCACGACGACACTTCTCAATCATCGAATCCATAGATTTCTGAAAACTGTGCCGATTCAATAGCCCTGTCAATGCATCATGTTCGGCGAGATACAACAATTGCTCGGCTGTCTGGCGCTCGCTTGTAATGTCTTCAAATGTCCATAAGCGTCCCAACAATCTTTTTTTGCCATCCAGAACCGGATAGAAGGACTGTTTCAAAATCCGGTTATTCGTTACTTTAATTTCCAGGTGTTTTCTAATTCCATGTGTCTTTTGTTCGGGCAAACCACTATTGGGCGGATGCTTGGATTCGGAGTAGCCATGCGGCGATTCGTTCAATAATTGATTGATTGTCAAACCTGTTAATGGTTTGTCTTTATCTATTTCCCACATACCCCTGAATGCAGGATTGACATACTCCACCTGGTTCTGACTGTCTTCAAGCAGGATACCAATATTCAAAGCGGACAATAGCGATGCCAGCCGGCTTTGCTCCAACTCCGCCAGCTCTCTCAGTTTTCGTTGCCTTAATTCGGCGTGATGCGTTTCAATAATCATCTTTCGAATATTCATAACCAGTGGAATGATAATGAAAGCAGCAAAGATAATCGTCCCTACAATAAGCTGGATTACAAAGGTTGTTTTATTACTGGATTCCGACAACAATACTGTATGAATATCTTCTCTTTCATTAATTAGCAACCGGCTGTATTGCTGCGTTCGAAGATCTGCGGATTGAATCTGGTCCGGTAATTGCCTGATACTTTCATCGCTTGCATCGTTCGTCGCCAATACACCGTTCATGATTTTGACAAGGTTGTTTATATCGTTCTCCATCCGTATCCGCGCGTTTTCGATGGCCCGATTCGGTTGCGCTTCCGTTTCGAGGCTTTTGGTTTCTCTTAAATAGCGGTCAATCACATAGGCAGTATTACTGAGCGCACGCACATATATGTCTTCATCTGCTACAGACAATTGGCGCAATCGATAGGAATAATTGAGACCCTGGATTGTTTCAGTCAGATTTTCAGTGTGATAGATAAGCGGATTATAGTATTGATTCAATTGGTCATTAATGCGTTGCTGCTGGTGTAAATGATAGGTGAGCAATACAGCTTTAAGAATCCCCATCAGCATCAGCAACGCAATTAGTAGATACACTCGTAGCAGTATGTTTTTTTTTTGAACCCCTGGTTTCATTGCATTTCCGATCGAAGCGTGCGGACAACATTTCTCAGCAGATCAAAATCGGCATCATGAGCGGGCAAAAACCCACCAGCGCCTGCTGATTCCAGTATGTGTTCGTGTTCGGGATTTAAAGGTGACAGTGAAAGAAAGGCATCCAGCAGGCGCACGCGCAGGGATGGTTCCATATCGGGCTGAATGGCCCAGACATAATCTGTATAGTCAGGCGTTTGCCACAGAATTTGTATATCTGAATCCTGCAGATCCCCTTCTCGGAGCATTCTTTTGATGACCTGACTGTTTGCAGCACCGATATCCGCTATGCCGTCACGTACCCAATAAGCTGTTTTATCATGGCTACCGGAATAAAGCACCTTGGAAAAAAAATTTTCAGGATGTATGCTCTGTTGGTCTAGAAAATACCGCGGCATTAGATGACCGGAAGTAGATTGCCTGGATCCAAAACTAATGACAGCGTCTTTATAATCTCTCAATCGTTTTTCGATACTTCCCGGTCGTACCAGAAACACTGTATTGAAATGCAAATCGTTATCCCGCAGCACCAGCGGTTCTGCTCCGGCGCCTTGTTGAGCCAATATGAAAGTATAGCCTCCAAAAAAAACAGCATCTAATTCTTTTTCTTTAAATTGATTCAACAGATCCAGATAGTCTTTTGACTGTTTATACTCAACCCTCAGGCCTGTTTCGTCTTCAATATAATGCAGTAAGGGACCAAAGCGACTGTCCAGAATTTTTTGGGCGCTATCAGGTAACAACCCTATTTTGAGCGTTTCCTCAAAATCGTCAACATTGTCGGCAAAAGCCTGGGCCATCAGGAAAAAAACCAGCAATCCAATCCGGCACAATGTATTAAGGACTGAGACCCAGCGGTAATGAAGAAATTGATTTGATCTTGTCATTTAGATTCCTGTTCAGGTATCCAGCCGCGATCATTTAATACACACCATGAAAAGCGACGATGTGCCTTGTCAATGTAGAAAACCCTTTTGCAAAAGTAATAAATAATAATTTACACGGCAACACCGATAATAATATGTTTGGTCTCAGCAAGCCAGTGCAGGACAACTTGTTGACGTAAATCTTGCAAAAAACCGAATTAAACTGCAGACAGTCAGAGATAAATTGTTTTCGCATCGACTTCGCCATGGTACTAATGCCCAAACATATCTGGCGCGTACACATAAAAAAAGCACCTCGATCAACTGAGGTGCCTAATATAAGGAAAGATGAGCAGACTGAACAAGGGAGAGAGAAAGCCTGCTGGATAACATTCTACAGATTGAAGTCAAAAATGATTGATTAAAAAGTCCATGATAAACACGTTATTTCATTCGATTGTTTCCCAGGAATGCTGTACCTTTCCCTGCGACCGGTAATATACATCCGTTACCTTGAAAACTGCTGCATGCAAACTATTCGTCGTTACCCAAACATTCAATCGCTAATTTACAAGCAGACGACAATACCTGGCCATACCATACAAGCTTACTCATTTGCGCTTTTTAGCGTGAATAGTCTATGTATAAAAGTTATATAATTCCCTGTCTAAAAAAACATCTAAACACAATAAATATTTTCAAGAGAGCTTGCGAACAATGGAATGGGGCATAGTTAGCCTGGCCGGATTTCTCGGTGGAATGTTAAACGCAGTCGCAGGGGGAGGTAGTTTTATTACGTTACCCGCATTGATTGCTGTTGGCGTTTCTCCTGTTTCAGCCAATACAACAGGTACTGCGGCTCTTCTTCCCGGGTACATCGCAGGCGCATGGCGATTCAGGCATGATATTGACTTTCCCGCTGGCTTAAACATGCTATTCATAACATGGATAGCATTGTTCGGCGGCACGATCGGCGCTGCTATTCTGTTGCTGACCGATGAACAATTATTCTCAACGCTAATTCCCTGGCTAATTTTTTTTGCCATGATGGCATTTATAGCCGGACCGAGGCTTCTTCGAAGAAAAAATACAGTTACAAAAAATCCAGGGTACGATCTCTATTCTTCACGAAAGCCAAGTATAGCCGCCTGCCTGCTCTTGATTACGGTCTGTATATACGGTGGATATTTCAATGGGGGGTTAGGAATAGTATTGTTGGCTGCGCTGGGCTTAATGGGTCAAACCAGCTTACACAGCATGAACGGGATAAAAAACATTATCTCGGCATTACTAACCATGGTTGCCGTTGCTGTTTACGCCCTAGGTGGCGCAATCGCATGGAACTATCTTGTGCTAATGAGTATAACGGCAATTGCTGGCGGTTACTTTGGTGCAGCATTCGCATACCGTGTACCTCAAAAGATAATGCACAGCTTTATCGCGCTTGTTGGCTGTTTAATGTCTATAGTATTTTTTTTGCGATAACGGTGATACAGATAACACCAGGCACGTTGTTCAGCAACAGTCGAAAAACAAAAAAATCATCTATTATGTTGTTTAACAATGAGCAACTCTAGCGATCACCAATAAGTGTCAATTTCTGACGATGTTGTTATTTTTTCGCTGAAACATTCGAAAATTCCGAGAATATAAATTAATTATGCTGACAACATGGCACCGCCGACGCAACATGAACATCAGCACACCTGAGACAGCCCGTCTTAAACGTTCAATTTCACTACCACTGCTTATTTTCTTCGGTATCGGGACCATGGTCGGCGGTGGCTTCTATGCGCTGGTTGGGAAAGTTGCCGGTATCGCCGGCATCTATGCACCGTTATCAGTCCTGGTCGTCGGACGCCCCCCAACCAAATAGCTGAATGCGCCCAATCGGTTAGCAAAACGCCAGAGCATCCAGCTGAAAAGATAGACCACAGCAAGTAATAGAAAAAACTCGACCCACCACGGCCATGATATCTGTGCGATCAGCGCAAGCCCCACGAGTGTAATTGGGAAATGCAGGACGTAAAGTGGAAAGACTGCGCGATTGAGTTCAACCACCAGAGAACTGGGTCTATTCAAAAATTTTGCAGCCAATCCGAGGGCTGTAATACACCACGCCCAGGCAGTAAGCGCCTCAATGACAGAAAATGCAGTTGCATATTGCGGCTCTAAACCCAACGGGACCCAACCACCTGCCGCCAGCGCTTCGCCCGTTGGAAAATCAGCGATAAGAACGAAGGCCAGTAGCGTAGCCTTGATCATAAAGAGAGCAATCGCTGCAGCCAATAAAATCCATACATTGCGTTTTGCGAAGTCCAGGACGGTTTGATGTCGCGCCCCGATCATAAAACCGCCGGCAAAAAATACCAGATAATATGCAAACTGGTATCCATCCCCGGCAAGTGCTGCGGCATACGGTTTCACGATGACAACCGCCAGCGCCGAAACACTGATCAGACCAAGAATAAGCAAGACCGGTGATAGGCTTCGGTTCTCCAAATGCTCACGCAGCGTAAAAATAGGCCAGCAGAGCAGCGTATAAATCATGAGACTAAAAAGAAACCAAAGATGCTGTACCTGACGCGGCACAGGATTAAACAGCCAGTCTGACCAGAATGAGATAAAGCGACGCGGATCATCTGTCATCACAGCAATGGCATAACCGCCAAATGCGTTAAGAACAAAAAAACCGAAAACTGCTGGAATCAAAAGCCGACCGATTCGACTCGCCATGAATTGAAACCCAATTCCACTGCGTGTCAGGAAATATGTTCCAATCCCTGAAATTAGAAAAAGTGATGGCAATCGCCAGCTATGGCTCCAGTATATGAACAGCGACATACCGCCACCCGCCAACTGATTATTTACAAATCGGTAGATGTCGACGCCCCAGTCCACAAAACCAACAGCAACATGATGTGGTACGAGCAAAGCAAACAGCAAGACGCGCAACCAGTCCAGATCATAGCGACGAACCATCAGAATCTCCTTGTTACAAATACTAATTTCAATAAAGCAACTGTGACAGCACAATTACCTGTGTTGGAAACGTATATCTTGCATGAAACTCGATGAGAACCGGTAGTGACCGTATAAAAAAATTAACGACCAATTTGTCTTGATTACTGGAATTGCAATCCGCAACCTGCCCGTTCTTAGTTTTCGCAAAGCCTCATCGTTCGACTTCAACAGTGGCATATCCAAGAATTAAAAACTTCCTCGACCAGGGCCAGGGCTAAAACCTGCGGATCTTCCAATTTAGCAGCCCGTCATTTGAAATTTATAAGCCATGTCTCCAATACTAATACACGGTTTTTTGCGTTTTGAAAAAAATGTGGTTAGTCTAAAATCGATGAATTCAGTATATTGGATGCCATTTAAAAAACAATCTGGGCAAAAGCTTACCGTATAATTATCTGAAAATATGAAAAGACAAAATATTCTGGAGAAAAGAAGCTTATGGCTAATATTGTTTCGTAGATTTTTGTGGGTCTCGGTCATTGCGGTTCTGGCAATAACGAGCGTGCCTTTTGTAAAGTCGGTTTATGACAAAATCGCCCGGAGTGATATGACTTCTGATCCAACTTCGGCGCAATCCGATGAAATAATTCTTCCTGAGCTTGTTTTGATCCCGGCTGGTACTTTTGATATGGGAGAACAGAATACTACATTTATCAAAAATCTTGAGGCTGGAGAAAGAAAATATTTTGGCGTACCCAATAAACACGTCGAAATAGAACGGCCATTTTACATTAGTAAATTTGAAATCACCAACGAACAGTTTGACAGCTATGTTCGCGCACAAAAGCTCAGTAACCCGGCAGGAAAAAACCTGGTCATTCTGTCGAGTGTCAAAGAAAATGCGAATGGCAGTTTACCGGTCGTGGAAATCAATTGGCGCAGGGCGATGATCTATGCAGCCTGGCTTGGAGAACAAAAGCAGCTTGACTGCCGTTTGCCAACCGAAGCGGAGTGGGAATACGCCGCACGGGCAGGACTCGACACCGCTTACCCGTGGGGTAGTGAAGCCGGACATAACAATGCCAACTGCAGTACATGCGGCAGTCGGTGGGACAACCGTCAGGCAGCCCCGGTAGGACAGTTTAAAGCGAATCTTTATGGGCTGCATGATACCGCTGGCAACGTCTGGGAATGGACCTGTTCGGCGTGGCGTGATAATTACGATGGACAGGAGCAGCAATGTGCCCGCATCGAAGAGGGGGGCACACGTGCAGTTCGAGGTGGGTCCTGGGCCTATGATTCAAAATATATACGATCCTCTGCTCGCGGTGAATTCGATGCAAGTATTCGATACAACGGCTTTGGTTTCAGGGTAATGTGTATTTATCCTGAAAAGTAGCCGCGCATTTTCAAGCAGCACTTCCTCTGCTGCATCTTCAACCTCATAGAATTTGCAACATTTTTGCACGCAAGTATATGATAATTTGATATATTCTCTGGATGCTAAAGCATAAGATTTACAACGACTGGATTTCATGCAGGGCAACAGAATGATTCCATGCGACAGATCAATCATTCCAGGGTGGTTTGCGGAAATATGCTAATTTCATTACGGTCACGCAATCGATCAAAAAAATACCAAGCCGACAAAAAAAGCACCCCGGTCAATTGAGGTGCTTTCAGGAAAGAAATATCTAGCAGACGATTAGGGAGAGAAGGAGCCTGCAGGATAACATTCTACAGATTGGGGTAAAAAATGATCGTTCAATCAATCAGTGATTGATGTCTTATTTCAATTGATAGCATCAGGCATGACACTGATCTATTGCTGTTCCATACTGAACTGATGCAATTCCTTTGATTTGGTCGGCCCTGAGGGCCGACCAGCAAACCTGCACACATCAGACTAGCACATTGGTTTTGCTGTTTATACAATATAACAGCACAGACCAGATGCGCATATGTTCTTAACCAAAATTTGCGTATATTTGGCCAAATCAGTCTGACCTCACCGCGCCCGTGCAAAAATATTGTAATTTTTTCTGCACTAGCCTTGAGGTGCAGGCTTGTCTGGTTCAGTCCTAAACTCAGACAAACCTGCTTGTGCCGTAGATTGTTGCGTTGTTGATTGATTTTCCAGGGCTTCGATACGTGCCTGTAATTTGGCAACTACGGCTTCAGCTTCGGCTTCCGGGCCCTCGGTATGGGTAAACTCAACACTGTCTTCGTAAGGTTCACGTGTAGTACCTGTCAACTTGACTAACATGCCTGCGATGAGTCCACCAGCTATAGCGATCAGCAGAGTTATTCCAATACCGGCAAGTTGAGCTGTTGCAACACTCGGCGGGATGATAAGAAATGCGCTGAACCCACCTAATAACCCAGGCATACCATGCAGATTATGAACCCCACAGGTATCATACAACTTGAATTTTGTTTCAAGTGCTGGCAGCAGATACCGGTAGCCGAGAACAGAAATGGTGCCAGCAAGCAGACCGATAGCAAAAGCGCCTGCAGGGTTTGCAACATCACAAATTGAACCAATGGCAACACCACCTGCCAGAGCCGCATTTGCCATATCAACCATTGATGTTTTACCTTTGTTGACCATGGTACTCACAAAATAGGTCGCGATCGTTGCGCCACTGAGCGCAAGCAGTGTGTTTACAACAGTCTGCGGCATTTGCTCGAGAGGAACAAGGGCAGTAGCAAAACTCGGCCAGAAGAGCCACAAAACAACTGATCCCAGCATAGCATAACGGTCAGAAGTCGGATCCGACTCAACTGGTTGACTGCGTTGATATGCAGTAGTCAGTACAATAGACATGGCCATCCCAAAATAGGCGCCAAAAGCATGGATTACGATCGATCCAGCTGTATCCTGGAATCCTGTCGTAATTCCCAATGCATCGTCCAGAACAATCCATTCATTCAATAAATACAGGGGCACAACCAACAGCGCCAGCAATGCATATTGAAATACCCGCAGGCGTCCAAGTACCGCACCCATAGCGATTAACGCAGTAGCTGCTGCCAATTCCGCAAATAGTAATGCGTCCAGCGTATGCGGCTCAAGCGCATGTCCAAAAATTCCGTTGGCGCGAAGTAAAATATAGAGTGGCAAACTGACCGCAACAACCAGATAAGTACCGGTTATCGCGCCAAACCCATATCTTCGAATGAATACCATGAGAAAACCAAAACCGATCAGCAGCATCGCCAGAATATGAATGATATAGTTGTATTGTGCGACTACCTGCGCGTCACTGACATCAGGTGCCAGTTCAACGGCACCGGCCAGGCCACTGAAACAAAGGGAAAACAAACTTGCTATACTAAACAGTATTAAACGTAAGTCCTTGTTCATTTGATTGTTCCTTATTTTATTAGTAAATGGGTTGCCCCGCTCGCTAGTTTGAATCTTAATAACCATAAATACAATAGTGATATATCAGAAATAATGAACTTTTAATGACTTGCCGCCAGCGGTGTCGCAACTGCGTAGTCCGCACACAGTTTCAGCCAATCGACATTGACACGGTATTTGGGAATACACACCATATTAGTCATCCATCATTGAGAATGAACAGCATCTCGTAACAGCAGTCTTGTTCATCCGGTGCTTCGAACATGGAATGCCTATTCATTGCAGCGGGTTTCAGCTACACGATCAATCATGCTGCCGTCCTCTTCCATTACAATCGCGCAGTCATGCCGGTTATAACTGCGGGGTTCGCCCATCAAGTATCTGTACAAACCGAATTCAACCGGATTACGTATATCTGGATTGTGATGACCTAGAGCCCTGGTCAAATGGTGGGCAAGTGATTGACTAGCTGAATGATTGCTTTAATTCGCTTCCGACAATCAGTAGAATGATTGCCTTTAAATCACTATATTTTTGACTGTGGCCACTCTATCAAAGTATGCATCTCCATTCACACCACTATCTCAGGACGAACTGGATGAGCTTGATAATTTTCTGATGTCCGATCAAACATCGGATGAAACTATGGGAGTAACCTCATTAGATGGGTATTTGACCGCTATTGCATCTGGCCCGGCAGTTTTAAAACCAAGTGAATGGATGCCGGGTATATGGGGCCCGACTGAAGACGATCGACCTGAATTTGAAACGATGACCCAGGCCGAATATATTACAGAATTAATCATTCGTCACTTTAATGCAATTATTTTCCTGCTGCAGAATGATCCCGATGCAATAGAACCCGTCTTCGACGATCATCGTTATCAATCAATATCTTACATTGACGGAGAAATGTGGGCTTATGGATATATGAACGGTATTGAATTATGCCGCAATCAATGGCAGCCACTTTTTGATGATCAAGACGGTTGGAATGCTCTACGCCCTATTTATCTGTTGGGCGCTGACGATGTTACGCCAGAAGAAGAAGCATTGACCCAAACACCACCGCAACGTGAAAAGTTATCCAAACAGATTCCAGCCAGTATTGTCAGGATATACAGGTTTTGGCGGGCCTATCGTGATGCTGTTGCCGAACGTGCGATAGCCAGAACGTTTCAGAGAAACCATCCTAAAATAGGCCGCAACGATCCGTGCCCATGTGGTAGCGGCATGAAATTCAAAAAATGCTGTGGATCGGCGGCAACATTGCACTAAACCATCACGACCCGGAATCCAAAAGACAATTTTGGCGCGCCAATCTCAAGAATGCCAGCATCTCGGTGGATTGCATGTTTACCTTATAAACGGTACCCAAAGCTTTGACTTGCTGAATAGTCAGTAAGCCACCCGTAAAGTTGCGCATGACATTGCTCTCGGTAACGTTCTTCGCTCCAGTTTACTCAATACCCTGACTGTCGTCGGTATCGCCGTGGTGATTCACCCCATGACCGCGAAACCGGAAGTTTCTAACCGCGACATGCTTGTCATGAGCGTATTGATAATGACGGGGACAGAATCGGACGCCTACTTCGATCCTTTGAAACACGGATATTTACAGCGAGACGACCCGGTATATCGAATGCCCCCTATTGTTTGAGTGCACAAACATTGTGCTTTACAACTTATCCGGGATCTTGCCTACAATCTTGCTACCGAGCCCATTGCGCATGAGGAGGGTTCGAACCTTGACAGCTTCGGCAAGTGTTAACATCATTTCGTAGACACCTGAATTGTGGTTGATGTCGACCTGAATATTATCTCCTTCCCACTCGAACGCGACTTTTGTAATCGTCTCGAGTGATATTTCAGATTGCCGTAATTTCTTGACGCCTAGCTGCGTCGTATATTGCCTTTCAAGCTTCAGATTTTCGGCATCCAGGATGAGCGTATGGCTTCCGCCACCTTCGGTATCGGAAATGGTGGTTTGACGGGAATATTGATTAACATAGTTTTTCAAAGACGCAATAAAACCTGGGGCCTCATTCTTGGGCAGGACGAGCATATAATCGCCTGAGCTTTTATTGATCGTAATTTCGATATTGCCATCATCTTCTTCGTATTCCAAGGTGGCCGTTCGTAATTCTTCAAACGGGATGGTAACAATTCTGGATTGAAAACCTCCGGTTTGCCGGGGTGTGGTATTTTTGATGATCAGTTTATTGGAGTCATGCGCGAGCGCCGTGGTGCCACTTATTCCAGAAGCATTTTTAAATTCCATAGCGGTATTCAGGAGGGCTCGAAATTCCAGGACTGAAGCGACCATCATCTGCCCGGTGCGGGCTTGCGCATAACCGATATGGAATGGCGACATTTTGTCCTGTATGGCTGGATCCGTCATGATTTCCTTGAAAGCGCCCGTGGCATTGCAGACGCCCTTTTTATTCCGGGCTTTTATTCCTTCCTGGTAACCTTCCCGAATCATTTTACCGGTGCCTTTCCCTTTTTTATAATCCGCATTGGTATTCAAGTTGAGCGCATCCTGCCCGTCATTAAGACCCACTTCGAAACCCTGTTCGTATTCCTGGCCCCCAAAAGCCCGCTTGGCCGCTTCCAGAAGATTTTCCACGGAATCTTCCCCAATGATCGTTTTCTGTCCTTGAATATTTTGATAACCGCCTTTGGCATGATGCTCGATTTCAACCACCCATTCGGGACGAATATGCGCCAGAAACAGCTCGCGCGCATGGGCAGCGCTTTCCTTGTATTTGTAATTATAAGGATTGGGTTTATGAGATTGCATTGTGGAATAATCCGGTTGATTCATATCGCTGACACCGCCTTCGGCATAATGATTCAACAAAAGGATATCCTCAGGAACGCGAGCCAGATCGATTTTCAACTTGAAGCCTTCATCTGTCCGGAAATTGCCGCCCGTATTGGCGTAGGTAACGCCCACTTTGGGCGTTGCAGTCAGACTGACGCCGCGCTGTTCAGGCAAACTGCCGTACATCTGGTGTGCGACGGCCACCTGCGTATCGGACATCTGGGTTTGCGTGTTCGGTTGGACAAGCGGAACATTCTCAATCATCTGCGTAGTGAACTTGTGTACACCCGGCTTACGCTCGGCTCCCGCCAGCATATATTGCTGAAAACGGCCTGTCATATGCCCTGCCATGAAAAATTCCATCATTTGATAATAGTTTTTCTCCACATAGGCGTAGCGGCGCGTCATGGCGCCCCGAGAGTCCTTTACATATTCCTTCTGGCTTCCATCGCTGGTCCTCAAATCCTCCAATCCCTTTTTATGATAGACCTGCCGCGGTTGATTCGGTGTCGGCTGATGCTGGACCGACACATAGGCATTACCGCCCTTCCGAAGGTCAGCAATGACTATGTCACCGTTCTGGTGATGGTAGATGATCTCGTTGTTGTGCAGGGATAATTGATTTTTTTTGAATGCGGTGGATACTTTCAGTAAATCCTCCTCGTCAGGAATCTGATCGGTGAGGCTGTCAAAATAGACCTGGGTAAGGCCTCCGCTTTTTGGGTTTAGCTGGATGTCCTGCTGAAGCTGCGTATCCGCGAGATTCTTCTGCGCTCTCAAATTCCCGGTTTGTTGATTGAGCGCAACAATCTGATGATCGCGCATTATTCGCCCGATAGCCTGACCGATCAGCTTATTTTGATCAGGAACCTGTGGTGCATTTCCTAGATTTTCGAGGCGATACTGACCGCCAAAAATCCCCATACTTTCGTTATCGTGAAACAGCTGGCTTTTTAAATTATTGATCCGATCAATGTGATTCTGCAACGCTTGGTCGGCTAAATCCTTGGCCTGATATAGCTGAGGCCGGTTGCGGCGGTCGTTTTCCGCTTCCAACCGATTGATGGTTTGTTGATCCCCTTCTTTCATGGCCTTATCGTAGGCAGCCATATCCCGACCTATGCGCTTTTTTTCCGCTTTACGTAACGCACGCGCCTCTTTCCAGGCCGCTTTCAATAAGACAATCCCCTCCTCAATGACCTGTTGGCGCTGTTGGCCGGGCCGTTTCTCAAAAGCAATTTTAGTACCGCCCACACCCTTCAGCTGAATAACGCCAAGACTGCCTGTGAGCTGAACCGGGTTTTTAGACACGCTGCTATTGGCAGAATCCGTCCGCAAGGACAGCTTATCCATGAAATTGGCTTCTCTTACTAGTGCATCGTCTTCATTGGCTTTGGGAGCGTCTTTCATTTGCAACGCCGGCTTCACTCTCCCTTGCTTTTGCTGCACAACGTGCCAGGCTTCGTGCGGTAGATGTTGTTGCTGTCCGGCTGCCAAGTGAATCGTGTTACCTTGTGTAAAAGCGTTCGCATTGCGTTGAACGGGCTTATCCGAATTGTAATGTACCCTGACATCATCCATCGCGCAGCCGGAATAACGCTCAAGGCCCAATTTAAGATTATCGGGCAAACCTGTGTTGCTTACTATTTTCTGTATTGTCGGTTGGACTGCCAAACGATTATCAGCCTCCCCCTGGAACTGGGCAAATTCTTCGGCTCTGCATGTATTATTGGCCATTTTATGAAAAGCTCTCAACTGTATTGCTTGAGGGCTGCAACTCGCCATATCCTGTAATTTTCTGTTCACAACAGCTTCAGGCCGGTTGTCCACAAAATGAGATGCAGACCCGCCGTCGCTTTGTTTTGATGAATCGTTACGCTCAATCGATTTGCTATTGTTGTCCGGCGTTTTGTCGGTATGTGTCTTCATTCCAGCTTTCTCTATATACCTAAAAATCGTCTTGCCTCGGGCATGTGATAACGCTCATATCAACTTCATATTCGACGGAATATTTTATACTGAATATACAGTTAATTCATTGTAATTAGATGCCAACTAATGTTTTCTCTGAACGGCCAATCATTGTCAGGTCATTATACTTAATAATTCAGATTTGATTGATATCGGAGGCATTATTATGCCCGTACACCAACCTGAAACTTAGAAAGAGGTATATAGTTCAAGAAGTAACGTATTGCGTTAAACCCAGATTTCCCATTAGAAAAATTTCTAATGGAAGCCAATAGAATAAATTGTTGAAAATAAAACTATTTTTCTAATTCATGATTGCTTGAGATAAGCATAATTTTATTACAGGGAAATTCATGGGTTTGAGCTTCGATTTGCCGAAAAAGAGATCACTGCATGGGGTGGAATGGGGTTGATGAAACGGGCGCATGATCGGACTGGCTTTATTCAGCACATCAATGGCTGAATTGCGTTATTGGTATCATAGTCAGGCTTGCACCCACCGCGCAGAATAATGTGGCAGTCTTCATTATTGTTACCTTTACGTTAACGCTTCGTACAAGACAGCCTCTTTATTTGCGCTTCGGCATATGCGTGATGGTCTTAAAAATATGCTCGACTGTTTCCGGTTCGATATCGCGGGTGATGAAGACGATTTTTGAACGGCGATCTTCATTTGGCCAGGCGGGTAATGGCATGAGGGGATGGAGTATGTGCTGCACTCCATGTATGGCCATAGGCCGGTCGTTGCCTTCGATGTTCAAGATACCCTTGATACGCAGGATGCTGCTGCCCATGTAAAACAGCAGTTCCAGCAAGGTCGGGTAGATTTGTTCGCTGACTGGTTTATCCGTGGTGAAACAGTATGCACGAACATGATCGTCATGGCGATTGATGTCGTGCACATGATGATCGTGACCATGGGGATCATCTGTGAGTTCATGATCGTGATCATCATGGCCGGGCTCATGGGCAGCACTTGCTGAATAAGCTTCTTCCCGAAGCCAGTGTGTCACATCGGGTATTTTTTCTTCGGTTGAAAATAATCCCAGATTCAACAATTTTTCTGCTTCAATCTGACCATGCGCCACCTGCCAGCATGGAGCAGCCGGGTTGATTTTAGTCAACCGCTGGAGTAAGGCGGTCTTGTCGTGAGGTGCCGCCAGATCAGCCTTGGTCAGAAGCAGGCAGTCTGCTATCGCCGCTTGCTTGATTGCTTCATTATACGTGCTCAGGGTTTTATTTCCAGTAGCCATATCGATAGTTGCCACGATCCCGTCTAACCGGTAGTGTCTGGTTATCTGCGGATCAGTCATCAAAGTATGGATGATGGGTGCAGGATCAGCCAGACCGGTCGTTTCGATCAGAACACGATGAAACTGCCTTTCTCCATTGCGAGAGAAGCGCCAGGTAATGTCTTGCAGTGTCTTAACCAGATCGCTGCGGATCGTGCAGCAGAGGCAGCCGCTGCCCATTTCCATCACCAAATTTTCAGTACTATGTACGACCAGCAGGTGATCTAGTGGGATTTCCCCGAATTCATTGATAATCACCAAGGTGTCCGCCATGGTGGATTGTTGCATGATGTGGTTGAGCAATGTGGTCTTGCCGCTACCTAAATAACCGGTCAGCAATGTTACAGGAATCATCGAAGTGTTAGGGGTAATAGATATCATGGTGAAACGTCTTTGTTGCGTGAAAGCTAGTGCTACTTTAGCACGCTGAACACAACAAATACATTGTTGAACAGAACGAAAGGAATGGCGTTCTTGCTCGTGCAGATTACTCGTTATCTAATCGTGACGCTATTTCAGAGTGTCGTCTTTTGGCTCTCGGATCCCTCGGTGGAGAATGGGGGCAAATGTGTTTCAGGTCGACTGACTATTCTATAATACAGTTGGGTTGGGCACATCGCCATACACGGATTTGGGATCGAATGTTTTGTCCGCTTCTACGAATATGAGGCAAGAATCAGCCTGATATTCATTACCCACAGGCAATCGTCGGTAAAAACATGATCGATATCCCACATGGCAGCTGGCGCCGCTACCTTGAACCCTGACACGTAACCAAACAGCATCCTGATCATCATCAATCAAGAGTTCTTCAACATGTTGCAGGAGTCCGCTGGTCGCACCTTTGCGCCAAAGCACCTGACGAGAACGGCTCCAGTAATGCGCTTCGCCGGTCTCAATAGTCCTGGTCAAGGCTTCAGCATTCATGTACCCCACCATCAGTATCTCGCCTGAGGAAGCATCCTGTGTGACGCACACGATCAGCCCTTGATCGTCAAACTTTGGCGCCAGTTGATAGCCTTCTTCGACTTGTTCGATAGATTCTCGTGGGTAGAAAACGACTTGCGGTGATCCTTTAAATGGTTTTTTCATGGTTTTTTTGCATAAAAATGTTATAAAAATAGTTAAGTAGCATTGCGTGATTCAAGAAATCATATCGGTTTGTCTTTGGGCATGCGACTGCAAACCAGCTCGTCTCGAACGACGACATGGCCGCAAACAACAGTATGAGTCGTCGGCCAGCCGGTGACATGCATGCAATCATAGGGTGTTCAGCCGCACAAACTGGCGATCGAGCGGTAGCTGATTTCACGCTGGGCAGTACATGTAAACCCGTCGCCGCAATGGAGGTCTCTGCCGTCCAACTACCTGCCAAGTCACCCTGCAATGATGCGTCCTGCACTACAGGCAATGTCGATAATTTCTGCGCCATTTGGAGTGAGCACGGTTCCGCCGTGTATGAGCAGATCCGCATGACGGCGTTTTGAGTGTAAGAATGCATCTTTCGGATCTTTCATGGATTCAACTCACGTGTGACAGCCGGGGTGTCATTGCCGTCAATGGTGTTCATGCGTTCAAGCAAGCCAAGCTGGGTAACATCACGCCCGGCCAGATCGGGCGCGCGGGTTTCTTTCACCAGCAGATCGATGGCATCGGTGATGTGCAATACCCCAAGATTCTGACCTTCCCGGGTACGAATGGCAATTTGGCCGGAATTTGCCTCCCTGCTGCCGACCACCAGTAGAAAAGGAATACGAAGCAGCGTATGTTCTCGAATTTTATAACCGATCTTCTGGTTGTTGACATCGACTTCGGCGCGCAGACCACTGCCCTGCAGCGCACGGGTCACGTTTTGCGCGTAATCCGCGACCTGCTCCGTAATAGACAAGACCACCACCTGAAGCGGCGCGAGCCAGGCTGGCAGCTTGCCGGCATGCTGTTCGATCAGGATACCGGCAAAACGCTCCAACGATCCAAATAATGCACGATGCAACATCACTGGATGTTTGCGCTGGCCGGCTTCATCTATGTAGACAATATCAAAACGCTCGGGCAGATTCATGTCAACCTGTAAAGTGCCGCATTGCCAGTCACGTCCAATCGCGTCGCGCAGCACGAATTCCAGTTTTGGTCCATAGAAGGCGCCTTCACCGGGGTTGATCTGGTATTGCAGAGCCATGTCGTTCAGGGATTCAATCAATGCGTTTTCAAGCAGATCCCATGTGACATCGTCACCCATACGATGATCAGGCCGGGTCGAGAGGTTGATGTGCACATTGGTGAAGCCGAATTGACGGTAAATATCGAGCACGAGGGCGACGATTGTCCGGCACTCTTTGTTCATTTGCTGTGGTGTGCAGTAAATATGTGCGTCATCCTGCGTAAAATGACGCAAACGCAGCAAGCCGTGCAGCGCTCCGGAGGGTTCGTAACGGTGTACTTTTCCAAATTCGGCCATTCGAATCGGTAAGTCGCGGTAACTTCTGAGCGCATGCCGATACAGCAGAACGCTGCCCGGGCAATTCATTGGTTTAAGCGCCAATACGCGATCATCTTCGGTCGTTGCGGTAAACATATGATCACGATAGTTGTGCCAGTGACCCGAAGTTTCCCAGAGGCCGCGATCCATAACATCCGGCGTATTGATTTCAACATACCCGGCATCCTGTTGACGGCGTCGCAGGTAGGCAATCAGTTGCTGAAACATCGCCCAGCCGCGTGGATGCCAGAAAACGGCCCCTGGGGCGCTTTCCTGAAAATGAAAAAGATTCTGCTCACGTCCAAGACGACGATGGTCGCGTTTTTCTGCTTCTTCAATACGCTGGAGGTAAGCGTTAAGTGCTTTTTTATCCGCCCATGCCGTGCCATAGATACGTTGCAACTGTTCGTTGCCGGCATTGCCGCGCCAGTATGCACCGGATAGTTTGATGAGTTTAAAATGTTTAAGAAAACGCGTGTTAGGCACATGCGGGCCACGGCACATGTCCACGTATTCCTCATGGAAGTACAGTCCCATCTGTTGTTCGTCCGGCATGTATTCGACCAGCCGCAACTTATACTCCTCGCCGCGCTCACGGAAAATGCGGATTACCTCGTCACGCGGCAGCATCCGTTTGATGACGACATAATTTCTGGCAATCAACTCACGCATGCGCTGCTCGATAGCGGCCAGATCCTCGTGTGTGAAGGAGCGTTCATACGCGATGTCGTAGAAAAACCCTTCGTCGATGACCGGGCCGATCACCATTCTTGCAGTGGGAAACAACTGTTTGACAGCATGCCCGATCAAATGAGCGCAGGAATGGCGAATGATTTCCACGCCTTGCGGATTCTCAGGCGTAATGATCTGTACACTGGCATCACAATCAATAATATCTGAAGCATCGACCAACTGGCCGTTAACAATGCCAGCTACTGTTTTTCCAGTCAGCCCTGCACTGATCGACGCCGATACGTCGAGCACGCTGACAGGCCCTGGATAAGTGCGCGCAGATCCATCCGGCAAGGTAATGGTGACGGAGTTTTTAGCAGCATCCATCACGATTCGGTGCAGGTTTTTGATATGTTTCGAGTCATGAGTATCTTTTTCTCAGGATCGTGATTTCTGGACTGTCGTAGAAAAATCCGATCATATTGTTTGAGGTTTTCAAATAACTCAATGTCCTGCCATGATCGGGTTATTGTCGCCGAGAACGCGATATCGGAAAGCTCAATCAGGCCCATGCGAGGATTGCAGGCATCTTCTCGAAAACACTGGGCATAGCCGGATTCGGTCTCATGGACAATCACCGAATGAAGTTGAACATCGGCTTCACCATTAGCCATTGCTGTATGTCTCAACAGCGTATCAACAAGTCTGAAAAGTATACGGGACAACTGTTCTGCACTGGGTGAAACAGGCAGCAATATCCAGCGTTCCGAATGCTTTCGCATTGTAGCCAGGTAATCGGGATCATCTCCAGACCATAATGAAACTGCATGATCGAAGGCATCGATCAAATCGCGAACATTATTTTTGAGTAATCCGAAGTCATAAACCATTTGACCATTGTCGAGGGCGTGCGCTTCCAGCAGTAATTCAGTTTTATAGGAATGACCATGAATCGAATGAGAGCAGCGACGCGTGCTACATCCGCGCACTCTGTGTGTATTCTCGAATCGGAAAAGCTTGCGAATCAGCATATTTAATTCTTCTGTTTGTGTTTTATCGGTGGAACGGGATCATGGCAGCCCGGATGTCGAAGATGGCAGTGCCCAATTCGACGGATTGCAAACCAGCTTCCCCTTATTGCACCGTGGCTTTGAACAGCCTCCAGTGCATACTGCGAGCAGGAAGGATAAAAGCAGCAGTTGCTGCCGAGCACTGGGCATTGATAAATCCGAATCAGGAAAAGAAGACACCTAACTGACCACTGTTTCATATCAATCATGTTTTAATCTGTCGCCATGTGGTGCCTTGCGGGGTATCGGCAATTAATACGCCGGCTAATTCCAGTTCGGCCCGGATCGCATCGGCGCGTTCGAAATCATGCGCTTTGCGCGCCTGGTTTCGTTCTGCAAGCAATGTTTCTATACGCGCTGCCGGAAGTACCGCCGACTCTTGTTTAAATTGAAGTGCCTGCAACGCTTGCAATGGTTCCTGTTGCAAAAGTCCCAGCAGTCCGGCGGATGCCAGTAATTGACCTTTAGCTATTGCTTTCGCCGCGCCGCTGTCAGCAGTATCCAATACGTTTGCCAACTCATGTAAGCGGGCAATAGCCAGAGGCGTATTGAGATCATTGCATAGTGCATGCAATAGCGTTTCATCCGCTTCGCTTTCGTTGGCGGATTCAATCGACGCCACTTTAGCAAGACTGGTATAGAAACGCGATAATATTCTACGGGCGGTGGCGAGTCGTTGCACACCCCAATCCAGTGGATGGCGATAGCGTGTCGACAGCAAGGCCAGGCGAATTGCTTCGCCGGGGGCTTCGTTCAGCAGGTCGCGTACCAGCAAAATATTACCGAGCGATTTCGACATCTTTTGTCCGTCGACGGTAACGAAGCTATTGTGCACCCACGTGCGGCAATAAAGACGGCCATCATGTGCACAGGTGCCTTGCGCAATTTCATTTTCGTGATGGGGAAATATCAGATCCTGTCCGCCGCCATGAATATCAATAGTGTCGCCGAAGTACCGGCCGATCATCGCCGAGCACTCAATATGCCAGCCTGGGCGACCTCTTCCCCAGGGACTATCCCAGCCTGGCTGATCTGGCGTTGACGGTTTCCAGAGTACAAAATCCAGCGGATCTCTTTTGTAAGGTGCAATTTCGATGCGAGCACCGGCCTGCATGTCTTCTGGTTGACGGCGTGACAACTGCCCATACTGCGGATAAGAAGACACATCAAACAATACATGCTCCTGCGCGACATATGCATGGCCTCGGGTGAGCAGACGCTGTATCAGATCGAGAATATCAGGAATATGATCGGTAACACGTGGTTCGTGATCAGGCGGAAGAACACCCAATGCCTGCATATCATCATGGTACGCATCGATGTAGCGGGATGTGATTGTCTGAATGGGCAGTCCGGTTTCAGCAGCCGCCGCATTGATCTTATCGTCGATATCTGTGAAGTTGCGGGCATACAACACTTTTTGAAAATACCCGCGAAGCAGTCGTGCCAATACATCAAAAACCACCGCAGGTCTCGCATTGCCGATATGCGCATAGTTATAAACCGTGGGGCCGCATACATACATCGTAATACGATTGGGCCGCGCTGTTTCTAAACGTGTTTTGCACCGGGTTAACGTGTTATAGAGCTGAATAGGAGGTGTAGAAATATTCATGCTATGATTGTTTTAACTGCGAGAGGGCGTATTGGAAATGTACTTAAAGATTTGTTCCACTGCTTCACGCTCGACGTCCCGGGTAATGAAGACAATTCTGGAACGCCGGTCTTCTCCAGGCCAGGCTGACAGCGGTGCGGGTGGATGAAATATATGCTGAACACCATGAATAACCATTGGGTAGTCATAGCCCACAATGTTCAGGATACCCTTGACGCGCAGGACGTTACTGCCCACAAAAACCATCAATAAATCCAGCCATGCCAGATAGCTTTCTTTGGTTATCGGTTTGTCTATACTCAGGCAAAAAGCGCGGATATGGTCGTCGTGACGATTGACGTCATGAGGGTGGTCATGAGGATGAGGATGATGGTGCTGTCCGTGCCCATGGTCATGGTCATGGTCATGATGGTGATGAGGCTGGTTTATTAGCCCGCTGTCGGCATTGATTGCATAGGCCTCCTCTTTAAGCCAGCGCGCAACATCAGGGACTTTGCTGTCTGTCGAAAACAAACCCAGATTCAATACATGTTCGGGATCCACCTGGCCATGTGTAACTTGCCAGCGGAGTGCAGATGGATTGATGCTGTCCAGGCGTTTATGCAATCGGCTGTAATTCTCAGTTGCGACCAGGTCGGATTTGGTCAACAGAATGCAATCCGCAACAGCTGCCTGTTTAACTGCTTCGGGATACTGATCGAGCGTGTGCTCTGCGGTTACTCCGTCAATCGTGACGACCACGCCATCCAATCGATAGCGGCTTGCAAGTGTGGGTTCGGTCATCAGTGTATGAATGATCGGCGCCGGGTCTGCCAGTCCCGTGGTTTCGATCAGTACCCGCCGGAACTGGCGCTTGCCCTTACGTGCGAAACGCCATGTAATGTCGCTCAGCGTCTTGACCAGGTCCCCTCTGATTGTACAGCACAGGCATCCGCTGCTCATCTCTGTAATGATGTTTTCCGTGCTTTGCGCTACCAGCAAGTGATCGAGCCCGATTTCACCAAACTCGTTAATAATCACCAGGGCGTCAGCCAGTTCGGGCTGACGTACCAGATGATTCAACACGGTTGTTTTCCCGCTACCCAGGAAGCCAGTCATTAACGTTACAGGAATTAGTGTGTTTATCATTGTTTTAACATCCAATACCGGAGTCGATACGAATGACATTCGATAATCTTCCAGCATGAAGTGATTTCATTATTTTGTAATATTGCCCACTAAAATGATATGTTATATCATAACTTTTTTCAATTCTTTTGAAAAAGAAGGTGCAACGAATATGTACCGATAATTAATGACACTTCCTCATATGAAGAACATTAGGAAATAAAACCATGATAAAAATTGATTCAGAATCGAAGCTACTGTCATTGCGCTGGTGTTGCACTGTTATCGCGATGGGATTCTTGTTATTGTCGTCGGCCAGAATTCATGCGTACACGATAAATACAGAATATTTCATTGGTGTTGATGGTTTATCGACCATCGGCAGCGGAGTTTATGCGGGTTTATCGAATCCTAACGCAGGCCGGTTGACATTTTTGTTTGGACATCCCAATGATGGTCAACCCAGCCTATCGCATTACCATAGCATTGGTGCTTACAGCTACTCCGGTCCACCTGATAACCCATCGATTAATCCGACCAATGTGAATAATCGCTTACCCGAAACATATTCCGGGCAAGCGCCACTACCACTGTCGTCCGGTACCGGTGTTCATTCCGGACGTTTGATCAGCCAGGCACTTCCAGATCTCGAGTACAGCAACCTTCAGATGCAATCAACACAGAGCCTTGATGGTTTTGCAGCAGGCACAACAGAGGATTACTTGTTCCACAGCTCAGGGAATCGCTGGTCTGGCGCATTAGATGGCGCTATGGTCGGATTACAGCTGGTTAGCATCACGAATGGGTTGTATATTGCCAATGAACTGGGCGATACAATTTTGGCATCACTGAATGACGTTTATAACCTTGGCTCGGGCAACAATTTATTATTTACACCTACTTTTTTTACAGCAAGTAATGCGGCTGATGGCATCTACTCTGCATCGTTCAGACTGGTTGATCTGAATGGCAGCTTGCACGAATCCGGTATATTTAATTTTGATTTTCAGGTTTCACGTCAGGTGTCTGAGCCTGTTACATTATTATTATTGTTTGCTGGCCTGGTCGGAATTCTTATCGTTCGCACATTTGGATTTTCATCTTTCTCCAGCTATAACATAAAGGTTAATTAGTATGAGCGCCGAAATACCTGAAACATTTGATGAGTGGCGGTATTGTATTGAACAGGAATGTAAAATCATTTTGACGCGTAAATATATCGAACAGCGGCTGACGATATTAACCGCGTTAGATCATGAGGAAACACAGCGATTTATCCGCCTGTATGGCGATCATCACTGGCAACAGGTGGTGAGCTGGTTTGAGCGGGCGCTCAAATTGTAAAACGCGATGCTACAGAGCGTCTCTAAAATACATCGGTTTAAATAAGATGAGGTGAGAACCAAAAATATTGACATGACATATGTTGATATATATGGAAATATTTTTTGAGAATAATAGTGTATTGTGACGAAACATGGACATTTTGCGATGTCCATCAATGACAATGGTTTTACAGTAATCACATGCTAAAAAAAACTGAAACAGCAAAACGAAAGTTTTTCGCATCACGTGCCTTTCGGTGTGTCTATGTGCGCGAACAATTGGAATTTTTCAAACCTTATTGACGTCAGGAAAAGCACGTTGCTTATCAAAAGCGCGAAGAACACTGGATCACATGCAGGAATTGGATGCTGTACCGGGCTCAAATGACCGTGCAAGTTTAGAAGAAGAATATATGCTGGAATCGAGAGTATGAGGCCGTGAGCAAACAGGAGAGCCGATCGGCATCCCGAGCCTGCTGGTCAGGCCTACGGTTGCATTCTGTTTCGAAGCACAAAAACACCATGAACATTTATGGCAGGTTATATGATGATTGAGGTTTCCGGGTGCCGCAAAAAAAAAGGATCATGCTGAGAAAATCTCTGGCAACCGGGTGGTTATTGCTTTTTATGAGTTATAGTCCGGATAATCATTCCTCGGAGGGATCGTTTTCACATGGTCATGGTGCGCATGTGCATGGTAGCGCTTCCTTGAGGATCGTACTTGATAACAACTTGCTTTTTATCGAATTTGATTCACCTGCGTTTAATCTGGTTGGATTTGAACATGAACCGGCGAATGAAGCGCAGAAATCAGCCTTGCTAACCGTTAAGCAGGCACTGGATTCGGCCGAGCTGCTGTTTCGATTCACGCCGACGCGTTGCAGGCGGGAAAAGTCAGATATTGAAGTTCCTTATATTGCTGAACATTATGAGAATCATCCGCGTTCATATCAGCATGATCATGTAGATATCCATGCGAATTATGTTTTTCAGTGTGCGCGGGCTGAAAAATTAAAAACCATTTCAGTTAATCTTTTCACTTACTTTCCGGGCATTCAGGAAATCCGCGTGCAATGGATTTTTGAAAACAGACAGGGTGTCGCTATATTAACCGCAGACAATCCTGGTTTGAAATTTGACTGACAGCTATTGCGAAAAACTGCTGCAAACCATCAGGTTTGGATGTACGATGCCAGTGCCTGTTTATAAGTACGGCTTTCTAGAGATATACTGCTTGCCTGTGTACATTCTGTGCTTTGTTCGTCATGTCAGCTGGGTGACGTTACAGCTTCTTCGCGCCGCGCGTTAGTCAGTGTATTTTGTAACGCTTGTTACTTCCATTGCATATGCGGCAGTTGCAACGTCATTTTCCGTCAATGTTGTTCTCAACCTGCCTGTCAACCAGACCGGCTCGTGCAACGCCTCCAGTTTTAGTCCTTGTTCAAAAATGCCATAGACGATTTGATTGGGTGGAGGGGGTGGAACATGAATGCACGCTCCAAAAAACGGCACTAGAAAAAATCGGGTAACATTTAACTGCGCATCGAATTCCAGTGGTACGATAAAACCCGGTAGTCTTATATTAAGATTATCAAATTCCGGCATGACTCGCGTAGAGGTAAGTGCCTGCATGTAGCGATCATCGCTGGTCTGATCTATCGCCAGCATTAATTGATTGCTTAACTGGTCATCATCTGAACCGTCTTCTATTTCATCGAGATAATCCGGTGGGTTCATCAATGCATCCAAATCATCCTGCGGCATCAGGTCGATCCATTCGATGGTTCTGTAAAGGTTTTTTTTTGTTTCCTGAGCGCTACCGAGGGATGCGTGTTTACCGGTTCCTTTATCTGGAATTGAATTCGATTCATTTTGAGAGCATCCGATTATCATCGCAGATATGAGGCCGATAAGCAGAATAGTTCTGGATATAAATTCTGGTTTCATAGAAGATCGGATGTGGATGTATTTTTGCATACGCACAAATGTTTCAAAGCAATCATGGAGGTGTTAATAATAAGCCAGCTTTAGCCTGGTAATATGTTATGGTATAACATTCTGGTTTGGTGTTGTGGTTTTAAGAAAGAGATCCCATTGCGCCCAGTTTTTCCGTGTGAATGCCAATAAATGCCGCTTGATGCAATAAAAATCAAAAACCTGTGTTTTTCGTATCCAGGAATATCGCAGACCTTTTGGCTGGAAATACCAGAATGGCGTATCGCTCAAGGTGAACGAATATTTCTCAAAGGCGCGTCCGGTTCGGGAAAATCAACCCTGTTGAATTTGTTGTCTGGTATTCTGGTTGCAACACACGGCACCATAGAAATTCTCGGACAAGATCTATGCGTGCTATCAGCCCGTCAAAGAGATCGTTTTCGAGCGGCACATATTGGTATCGTATTTCAGCAATTCAATCTTGTGCCCTATTTAAGTGTCTACGATAACATCCGTCTGGCTGCTTACTTCGGACGTAAAAAACAGGACGATCTCGACATAACCATAAAACAGCTTTTTACTGTATTGAATCTGGATGACGCACTGATCATGAGAAAAGCCGGCAATCTCAGCGTTGGACAACAGCAGCGTGTGGCAATTGCCCGTGCATTGGTGAACAGACCCGAGATCCTGGTCGTAGATGAACCTACTTCTGCATTAGATAACGATTTGCGCGATGCGTTTATGGATATGCTGTTGGAAATTTGTCGAGTACATGCGAGTACGTTAATTTTTGTCAGTCATGACGCCACGTTGACACGTTTTTTTGACACTATTGTCAACATGTCGGACATTAATCAGGCGGGAGCCAAAACGAATGTTTTTTAATGTGGCCTGGCATAGCTTGCTTAACCGGAAATATGCTGTGTTACTCGCCTTGATTTCAGTCACCATCAGCATCTATGCTCTGTTGGGTGTCGAGCATGTCCGCCATGAAGCAAAAGCAAGTTTTAGCAAAACGATTTCAGGCGTTGATCTCATTGTCGGAGCGCGTACCGGTCAGTTAAATCTATTGTTATATTCGGTCTTTCATATGGGCAGCGCGACGAATAATATTGCATGGGAGAGTTTTCTTGAACTGGAGAACGAACCCAATGTGGCCTGGGTAATTCCGATTTCATTAGGAGATTCTCATCGCGGTTACAGAGTAACCGGCACGACGCAAGACTACTTTAAACATTTTCGGTTTGGTCAGGGTACGACCTTGCAATTCAAGGAGGGCCGTCCTTTTGAACAGCTATTCGACGTTGTGATTGGCGCAGCTGTGGCTGAAAAGCTGGGCTATCGGTTATATGACGAAATTATTCTGGCGCATGGTCTTGGACAGACCAGTTTCAGTCTGCACGACGATTATTCGTTTCGAGTAGTTGGTATTTTGCAGCCTACCGGCACACCCGTCGACCAGGCGCTGTATATCAGCCTGCAAGGTATGGAAGCGATTCACCTGAATTGGAAAGATGGCGTAAAACTACCTGGCAGGAGTGTGACAGCGCAAACGTTGGACAAATTGGACCTGACCCCAAAAAGCATTACCGCCTTAATGATAGGCCTGAAATCGAAAGTAACCATTTTTACTGTGCAACGGCAGATTAATAACTATTCCAAGGAACCGCTGACAGCAATTTTGCCGGGTATCGCACTGGCTGAACTGTGGCAAATGATGGGCGTCATGGAAAATACACTCAGGTTGATTTCAGCTCTGGTATTATTTTCTTCACTGTTAGGATTAAGCACCATGCTGCTCTCTTCTTTGCGTGAAAGGCGGCAGGAAATCGCAGTGATGCGCGCGATAGGCGCGAGCCCGCTTTTTGTGTTTTTGGTCATTCAAACCGAAACTTTATTGATAACTGCGACGGGGATGATTGCAGCCGTTGCTGCGCTGACGGTAAGCATATTATCAGCACAAAAATATCTGCTTGAGAATTATGGGGTTTTCATTGATTCGTTTATTCTCAGCAGCGAAATGATCATTGTGCTGGGGAGTGTTCTGGCAGGTGCGCTGATGCTTGGCCTTATCCCTTCGCTAAGCGCCTACCGGATGTCGCTCCATCATGGACTTGCCGCAAAAGCCTAGCAGATCCGTGAATTTTAGTCTTGTTTTGTCGTATTATGCTACGATGGCCTGAATTCCTGAGGTCAGTACAAATTGTTCCGCTGAAATTACTGAAGCGCTGGTTTTTAATTGTAATGGTTAAAATGAAATGCGATGGAAACGCCGCAGAGCCCTGATCTTCGCTTCACTTCCCGACGCTTCTCCACAGCATCGGCGAGTTGATTCAACACCAGCCCGGTGGTTCCAAAACTGATGCAACCCTCGATATTGCCCTGGCCGCTTACCAGTTCTTCGTCTCCCGTCGCGATTCGTGCCGCCACAGAATGATGTGGCGGCCCTCACTACTCTTGGGTGCAGCGATTATGTGACGGACAATTGTGCGTATTCACAGTTTTAAACAGCCAATTGCAACCGCTTTCAATGTTTCTGACTTATCGATGTATTAATGCGCATCAATAATTTCCTCAGCTTCAATCAGTTGAAACTGATTGTTACCGCTGTATTGCATTTTTACCTTGTAAACAGTACCCAAAGCATTGACATGCTGAATAGTCAATAAGCCGGTCTCAGCAACAAACACAGCATTATTGTCCAGAGCGTCAGCTGCTGATACCGCCAGTTCGAAACTTTCGGTTTCCAGTCCGCGATTGAACACAATCGCTATCGGAGATGCAGCTATAGACACTGATGTATTGCTTTGTGGCAAGGATTCAAATAGTTTGAACTGAATGCGATATGCGCCGGCACTGCCGCCTGGTGAATTCGATGCGTCGAATATCGTGAAGCTCAAATGTTCATGCACACTGCCATTACTGTCAACTTCACCGATCACGCCCGCTGTCTCACTGACACCACTGGTATTGAATGAAGTGACATTACTGAGTATATCGGTGATTTCAATTCTTTCACCGTTGGGCACCACATCAGTCCATTGCGCGCCATCCCAGTAAAGCAGCTGACCGACAGGCTGGAAGCGCAACCAGTTACCGGGTGTGAAGGCACCTGCTTGAACATTGACGTCAACGCCCGGATCATCCGTAACAAACGGACCGCCGCCCAGATCGCCAAAATCGGTTTCAAACAGCACGCTGTCGGTAAATATTTCAGCACCGACGCGCCATGGATTTATATCGCCTTCATGCAGCTCGTGACCATGATCGTGATCATGGTCATGGTCATCTTCTGCTACTGCATTTGCAGCTGAAAGTATAAAAATTAAAACGACTGTGTTACAAACAACTTTTAACTGTTGCATCATGTTTAAATCTCCTTTTATAGTAAGTTATAGTTATTGACGTTAAAAACTGGCCAGGCTAATCATTTTTATCAATCAATCTGATTGGGTAACGCATCAACTTCATTTAAATATTCCACTGTAAAAAGTGAATTCCCGGCATTTTTCAGCGTTACCCGGTAAAATTTTTCATTCACAAAAACTGCTGGGATTTCAAGAAGCCCGGTTACTGCATCATACTGGGCCGGTGATGCGTAGCGGGAAATATCGGGTTGCAGCGTGGTCAACATGAACGTACGGTCATCCTGTTGTTTTAACTCCGCGCGGTAATGCCTGCCGTCCGTATGGATGTCGTTTAGGTTCAGAATGCCTGAAGTCTGGTCGTAAGTCGCGGCCGCATTTAGTGCAGTCGCCGGCGCCTCGACCGGAATACTGCAAAGTCTCAGTGTGCATAGTGTTTTAGCCAGCAGCGCATCGTCTCGGGTGATGAAGCCATCTTTGTCGACATCGAAGGCTGCATTGCTGGCATTTAACGTTTCGTTGTTCTGCGCCGCCAGAAGAATCAATGCGACATCAATCCGGTCAACATCGCCATCCAGATCCACGTCACCGGGAATTGAAATCGGAAGCTCAGGCTGTTGTGGCAGATCAATGTTGCCTGATTCTCCTGTGAGAGATTTCAAAGCCGCGCCGAATGCAACGGAGTCGATTCCAGCATTAAACAAGATCAGAAACGGATCAGATGGAAAGAAGCGTGCATTGGAAACCAGCTGCATTTCGATCAGATAAGCACCATCCGGGCCTCCCGTTTCACCATCCTGATTTTCCAGAAAGAAGCTAAGATGCGTATGTAAAATGCCATTAGCGCCGGTAATATCGACAACCAGTTCCTGACTGCCATGTATTCCGTTTCCCGAAAATACGGTACTGCCGTCAAAGCCGAGTATGTTTTCGCTGAAGCAAAGCAATTGACCGGCGCACTGAGAAAAATCGCTGAGTATCTCGGCACTGGCTTCGAGTCCGCCAAACAACCGGATTTGTACCTTCGGTGGTGCGTCATTCCAGGTCGATAGTGCCGGGTCCCAGTATTTCAGTTTGCCTAATGCGCGGTAACTGAGCAGTTCATTGGGAAGCATTGCGCCGCGAATGGACTGAAAGCCGGGATTTCGGGTGCTGAAATCGCCACCGCTCAGATCGCGAAAGTCGACCGGAAAAATACGTTTTTTTGTTATTGCCTCAATCGGCAGCGTACCGTCTGGTAGCCCCAATGCGTCTGCCAGACCGTCCAGGTCACAACCGACTGCGGCGGTTGTGCGGCAAAATCCGGCAAACAAGGCATTGCCTTGTCCCCAGACTTCGACATCCAGGTGCTGCGCAGAAACCGGCTGGCTCACCAGCAGGGCAATCAGCAACAGGACGCAGAAACGGGCGGAAAAGCGACTTGCTTTGCAGGGTGGTAAGCGAAGCCTCATTTGTCTTGTTTGTGTAGCGGAGCACATGTCATATTCAAAATGTGGCGCGCAAACCAAAAATGAAACTGCGGCCCGGCTCTGGCGCGAAATTGCGCAAAAAAGAAACCGAATTGCGGATTTCCTCGTCAAGCAGATTGTATCCTTTAGCAAACAGCCACAAATGACCCCATTTACCTGCTTTAAACTGATAGTCTGCCGATGCAGTCAATAAGTGGTAACCGCTTGTTGGTGTTTCGTTTGCACCTGGATAGTCTTGTTCCTCCGCACGTGTATAACGTAGCGCCGTGCTCCATATCTGGTTACCAACCCCCAGTTCGGCACCAAAGCGCAACGGGGGCATACGGGGCACGTCTTCACGTTCACCGTTGACGAAACGGCCGCGTACATAATCAGAAAACAAGGACAGCGACAGATCGCCGTAGGGCATCTGGTAAAGCGTCGCGTCGACTCTGGATTCATAACCGATGAATTCAGCGCTACGTTGATCGTATGCTAATATTGATACGCATTCCACAACACTGACGCAACGCTGCCGTATGACTTCGTTGTCAACTTCATAAACCAGGCCGGTATTGCGCTGATAAATAAAATCGCTGGTGCGGCTATAATAGCCATTGAACCGCATATTGATGCGCTCGGTTTGCCATTCAAAACCCAAATCGACCATGTTTGCGGTTTCATTGTTTAACCGAACATTGCCAACATCTAAACTGCGTGTAGACAAATGCGGGCCGAATGAAAACAATTCCTGGATATCCGGCGGACGTACGCCATGATTGTATGTCAACGTAGCTGTAAAATCCTCTCGTGGATTCCACTGCAAACCTAAAGACGCAGAAACCGCCTGAAAATCAAGTGAATTGGGCAGCGCCACTGGTGACAACGCACTACCACGCAGCCTTAATTCGTTTGCTTTGGGATTAACCTGGGAATGCTCGAATCGTAGACCGCCCAGCAAGGACCAATTGTTCAAGGTGTATGTTTGCGTGGTATAAACGCCGATTGACAATTGATTGGTCTTAGGGATAAACGTCTCGACACCGAGTGCCGAAAATTTCCGGTCAATCCATTGCACACCGAAACTGCCACTCAGGTTGCGCAGTAGATTATGCTGCATTTCAACTCGACCTTCTCCGGTGTCATTTTTGAATCGCGTAAACGGTAATCCACCTTCCAGCTCGGTATGGCCGTAGTCGACCAGACCATAACGAAAACTGATGCTGTCAATACCCCGTACCGGTTCATACCATTCAGATTTGAAATCGTAACGCGTTTGTTTCATATTGACGCGGATATTGGGAAACAAAGCCTGCGGACCGAAAATATCTTCAAACCCTGTCAAATCATTCAGTCTTGGCAAAATCGTTTCCAGGCCCTCCAGATGATTTGGGTCGAGACCATGACTGCCTCTGGGAACGCCGTACCGATTATCGGTGTGGGAAACTGACATTCCTGCCATTACTTGATCACCAAACCAAGAAAGACCCGTAAAACCGCCAATAGCTTTGTTGTCAGTGTTGGGTATTTTGCCGCTGGCGTTGTTTATTTCCGTCAATCCCAGTTGTTCCGCCGCAAAGGTTTCATCAATGGCTTTACCGGGTATCCTGATATCACTGCGGTCACGAAAAAAGCCGCCAAGATTGAGTGCGAACCGGTCTTTCCCGGTGTTTAATGCAAAGGCCGAATGCGTGCCGCTGCCGTTGGTGTTATAACGGCTCTCGACGATGCCACTGACGGTTTTCTTTGCACGTCTCTCCGGAATACGACCATCGCTGACATCGATAATACCGCCGATTGCGTTGCCGCCGTAACGAACTGTCTCGGGACCTCTCAGGATTTTAATATCATGTGCAAACAGCGTATCGATCGCCAGTGCATGATCGGGGCTGAGGCTGGTCGCGTCGTGTGTGCCTATGCCGTTTTGCAGGATACGTATACGCGACCCTGTCAAGCCCCGGACTACTGGTATGCCGACACCGGGACCGAAAGACGCGTTACTGACACCAAGTTCTTCATTCAATGTTTGACCAAGCGTATCACTTTGCTGCAATTGCAGTGCACGCCCTTTCAGTGTGGAAGAGCTCGGTTTTGGCACTTGCTCTGGCGTGGTACCGATAATGTTTATTGGTGTCATCTGTATCACGGGTATACTTTCGTCAGGCATTGAAGAAGTGTTAGGATCTGTTGTTTCACGAAGTTTATCTTCTGCCAAGGCATTTTCGTTGACTGAGGCGCTACTTGCTAAAACTATAAAAAAAATCGCTATTAATCGAGCGAATAGATGCATTTTGAATAAAATGATGATAGTTTGCTACAATGAGGGGTTGTAATCGATAATTTCTTGTCATTAAAGCATTATTATTCAATAATTCTTAGAATTGACCGACTTTATTTTTCTGTATTGATTTATTGAGCCATTGCCATTGCGTTTTGCAAAAGACCAGATCCAAAGATTCAATTAAATAATTTTATCTATTTGATGATATGATATATCATAACATAATTTAGTTGAACTCAATTTTATAATAATTTTATGCAAGATGATCGTCTGCCTGTAACTGTGCTTTCGGGTTTTCTGGGTGCGGGCAAAACAACCGTTCTGAACCATATTCTTAAGAATCGAGAAGGATTGCGTGTCGCGATTATTGTCAATGATATGAGTGAGATAAACATCGACGCCACTGTTATCGATAAAGAAGTATCATTGAATCGATCCGAAGAAAAGCTGATTGAATTTAGCAATGGCTGCATCTGTTGCACGTTACGCGAAGATCTGTTAGTTGCAGTACGCAAACTTGCCAGCGAGAAAATATTTGATTATCTGATCATTGAATCGACAGGTATATCGGAACCACTGCCGATTGCGGAAACGTTTACTTTTGCGGACGACGAAAGCACCGCTTTATCTGAAATTGCACGTCTCGACACAATGGTGACCGTTGTTGATGCGGTTAATTTTCTGAAAGATTATGAAGAAGCCAAAATGCTGCAGGAAGCAGGCGAAAGCCTGGGTGAAGACGATGCACGCAGCGTCACTGATTTGCTGATCGAACAGGTGGAATTCAGTGACGTGATCTTAATCAATAAAACTGATCTGGTTAATTCAAAGACATTAGAAAAATTACGGACTATTCTGAGTTGCTTGAACACGCAAGCTGAAATCATCGCAATCGAAAACGGAGACATAGATCTTTCTAAAATCCTGAATACCGGAAAATTCAGTTTTGAGCATGCACAGCAGGCGCCGGGCTGGTTAAAAGAAATGCGTGGCGAACATATCCCGGAAACCGAAGAATACGGTATTGGCAGCTTTGTCTATTCAGCCAGAAAACCATTTCATCCGCAGCGTTTCCACGATTTTCTCCATCACCCCTGGACAGAGGGAAAGCTGCTTCGGTCCAAAGGCTTTTTCTGGCTTGCAACACGGCCCGATTATGCCGGACAGTGGAATCAGGCTGGCGGCATTGCACGCTATGGCTATGCTGGAATATTCTGGCAAGCAGTACCCAGAAACGAATGGCCACATGATGAAACTCAAATAGCGTCGATCATGGAAAAATGGCAGGAACCCTATGGAGACCGACGACAGGAACTTGTTTTTATAGGACAGAATCTTGATCAGCATGCTTTGTGCCAATGGCTGGATGAATGCCTGCTGACCGATGAAGAGCTGGAATCCGGAAGGAATTGCTGGATTGGTTTAGAAGACCCATTTGATTCCTGGCAGGCGTGACATATGGCTACAGCGTGCGTTAATAACAAACCTTCAAGTATTCAGTCCGGGCCGGATTCAAGCATTTCTATAACCGGACATGCACCTGAAATCCTGACGCACATCTATGATACCCATATCAAGTTGTGTATCTATAGACGCACGATGAATGCTGAAGTACATGATTACGCAAATTTTCTAAAAAACACTTTTCACACTCTCCAGTTAACACAGACAGCATCTTTACATAATCTTAACGATCTGTTGTGTGCATCACTACCACAACATCAATATCGCCAATCTTTTATCAATGACATGTACACTGTGATGGAAATGTTCGCATGTTTATTCGAACTCAATCAAATTGGTTTTAGATTGTGCGTGTTAAATAAATCAATGTGTCCGCGTTTCCATACCGATAAAGTACCTTGCCGCCTGATTACATCGTACGCTGGAAAAGGAACCGAATGGCTTGATTGCAATGCATATTCATCGAATTTTCTTGAAATGCTCAATCAAAAATCCGGACACTCTGATTCAGTACAAAGATTGAACTCGGGTGATATTGCTTTATTCAAAGGTGACAAATGGGAAGGACATGATAACTCTGGCGTTATTCACCGTTCACCTGATTTAAATGTCGATGAAACACGGCTGTTGTTATCTTTGGATATCATTCATCAAAAGTGATAAATGAATTCAACACACACTTTTCTTTCATTCCATGACAAGTGTATAAATATGGGTATCTAAGTATTTATTTAATAAATTCAATTAAACGAAATGCCGGTTGAAATTGAAAAAATTATCAAAAAATTACAGGAAGCCTGCGCTCTTGCCGGAGTGAAGCTGACCAGCAAGCGCAAAAATGTGCTGATAGTGTTATTAAATTCCCAAACACCGCTATCTGCCTACGAGATCGCCGACAGATACAAAGCACATTTTCAGGGGTCGTTGCCAGTCATGTCGGTTTATCGCATACTGGATTTTTTGATCAAAGAAAAATTGGTACACAAACTGGAAACTTCCGGCCAGTATATATCGTGTGCACATATCGCGTGCGATCATCAACATGAAGCGCCACAGTTTCTTATATGTGATCGCTGCGGCAGCGTGATGGAGGTGGGACTGAAAAAACCTATCGTCGATGAGATAGAGCGCAGCGTTCTGGATACCGGTTTTACCTTGGCGCATAGACAGCTGGAATTGCATGGTATATGCAAGCATTGCCTTAATCGTACCATTTAATAAAGCATATCAGATGCAGAATTTTCTATAAACTGTTCTGAATTGCAAATAAACCTGGTCTATTGCAAGTCCTCGAATATGGTGGATCGTTACGCCATGTGTACAAACCAGAATCGGGTGTTTTCTATATCCAGAATTCCAGAAATGGCTCAGCGCATAACAACAAAGCATCGTCACAACTGTCTTGGCGCAAATTCTGAAAAGGTTGCTGATACCAATAAAATCACAATTTAATTGACTTTATTTTCAAGCAGCATGCTGAGTTCAACAATCCGAACTATAGTTGATATCAATCATCGTTCCTTATAACTCCTATCTTACAACCCAAGAAAGCAATATATGGCGCTGGTACTTTTCAAACAAACTGATTAAACCGGACACACAAAAAAACCCACCAAAGTGGGTTTTTTTGTGTGTCCGGTTCTGTTTGCGTTCTTGTTCCTAGTCCATCCGTTCAGCCACCAATATCATCCGATTAGTTTGAAGATAACGATACTGGCTGTAAGGTTTGTTCCGCCGCCATTTTTTCATGATAAGCAGCTTTTTCCAGATTTTCTTCGACAGCCATTTCTAACTGATGGAGTTTAAACACTACATGCTCCTTGAAATGTTTTGCATTTCTACCCAGGAAAGCCGTGCTTGGTTTATTTCTCACCGCCTCAATTTCGTCTTCAATTCTGGCTTGATATTCATCAGCCTGCTCTTTGTAATGCTGGGCCAATGTTGAATGATTAGCATTGTTTTGTTGAACGGAACCAGCAGCAAAAGCACTTACCGGTAACGCACCCAAAAGAAGCGTAAACAAAAATATAACTGTGAATGTTTGAGCTGTTGCTGTTTTCATGATGGTTCCTCCTGCATCAAATTAATTCATCTTGGCAACAAGTCTAATCAATCCAGCAATCAGTGCCTATTGGGGTTACTATTAATCTTGACTAAGTGAAACCATCAAAAACTCAAAAACTGTCTGCAGGCAAAGAGCTTTTATTTGACCATATCAGGAATATTTTCACCAACAAAAACAGCTGCTAATCAGGATTAGCTGCTGTTTATGAGCATTAGTCATTTCTAGCGTGCGCGCATCCAGAAATAAATAATCACGCAAGAGCCGAGGCAATCCGCTGTCACGATTTTGTTACGTCATGAAAAAATTGAAGCGAGCGAACCTGACTGCTTTTACACGAGCGGTCGAATATTTTGTACAGAAAAAATAAAGCCAAAAGCAGGCTGAGAAACGCATAAAACACAGCTTATCATTAATTTTATAGAAATATTTTTGACACAAAATATAAAAAATAAAAAAACTAACAAAGTTCTCGTTTTCGGGTTCAGAATTTATTTAAACCCGGATTTTTGGAAAACACAATATCGGATGAAATAGCAAAGCACCCGGCATTCATCAATACCGAAAATAAAAAAGCTTCCAGCATCGCGGAAGCTTATGAGTAAATACTTTCAAAAAATCAGACTTCTGCTTTTTTAATTCATCTCTATTCTTTTTAACATACGAGATTATCCACCTCTGATCAGTATCAGCTCAGTCTGCTTCTGATCGCCAACATTCCAAGTAAACCAAGAGCCAGCAGACTAATTAATCCGGGTTCTGGTACAGGGGCTGGTCGAGGAGCAGACACCTCCGCTGTAAACCCAATGTTTTGAAAGTCAACCTGCCTATTGGTGCCAGTCAAGAAAGCGGTTACAAATTGAACATTTAATGGCGCTGGAAGCACAATATCTTGTGCCAGTATTCCTGGGAAGCTACCCAATGCAGGCTGTACTCCTAATGTCCCTACTTGCACGTTAGAACTATTAAAAAAAGTAAAATCAATGTTGTCCACATCATAGTTTTCACTTGTATAGTTCCAGAAATGCAATGTGCTGATGTCATATTCTTGACCGAAGTCAAACAAAAGTTCTAGTCCACCTCCCACATTATTGGCTGTGTACCAGATATGGGTATTTTGATTATGAAATTCAGTCGCAGTCGCAGAAGGTGCATCGATTACCTTATCAATTGTATTACCGCCATTAAATGTATTGTTGAAACTGCCAGGCGAAGTACCTGCCCCAACTGAAACACTAATATTCGTGTTATTAAGATAAATCGGCGCTGCAATTGAAGTTGAAATACTGAATGAAATTAGTAGTAAAGCACTCGATACGAATATTCTTATCAACATATATATTCTCCTTGTTTTCGATGTTTTTTTGGCTTATTCGTCTTTAAGTACTGATAAGCAAGAAATGTGCCTGCTTCTAGATTTATATTAATATCATTACCTTACAAATACCAAAATTAAATATAAAAGAGAAATGTAAAAAATATCGACATAGGCGTTTCAGTTTAGCGCTTATATATATTTTGAAGAGTATAAGCAGATACTTTGTGAGATCGAGTGAGCCCAACGGAATAAATCATTAATTTGCCTAAAGTATACTGTCATTTTGTTCTATGAAAAATCAGCTGAGATACTTCGCTAACAACCCGCATAACTTTTTCAATAAGAAATTAATTTATCATTATCCTGAATTCATTTATAAAACAATTACATTCCACGCCCATATCATACAAGCGCCCTAATTCATCGGGCTGTTTTGCTTGTTCAGCAACAACCACCTCCATTTTAAAATCGGGATTGTTATTTATAATGGTCACACTTCCGCTCCTCAATCGCTGTATTCGCCTGACAAGCAGTGAACCGTCTTATTGGCAAGCCAAATAAATTCTTTCATGCATATGGAGAGAACAACAAAATCAGCCATTGTTCTGATGGAATGGATCGATTATGGCAGCATAGGTGTTGACACCGGTCGAAAATTGACCAGAAAAAGCTAGTTGTACCGGTTGAAAATTGACCAGGTAATTCACGTATCCTGCCTAAATTTTAGGCAGG
>NZ_FOCP01000009.1 GCF_900110145.1 Nitrosomonas marina
GCTGACGAAATCGTGCTTAAAAACGCGATTGGTTCGTCATTCCTGGCTACTGGCGTATCGGAAACGCTTAACCCTGCCACCTCGGGTGTTAACGGACTGGATACCGGCTCGCTGACAACATCAAACTGGTATTACATTTGGGCGATATCCGATGGTGTGGTGAATACAAAGCTATTGCTGTCACTCAGCAATACCAATCCAACTATGCCATCAGGGTACACATACAAGGCGCTGATCGGTTGTTCAAACCGATCAGCGTCAAATTTCCTGAGTTTCGTACAAAGGGGAAATTACATTCGCTGCTACGGTACTGGTTGGGAAATATTTCAGATCGCCGTGGCCAATACGTTAAGTGCCAACCTTCCTGTTCCTCCAGTTATTACCAAGGAATGCGTAATATCGGTCGGTTTTGAAGGCTCTGTAGGTGAGGCCGCTTTGACTGTGACTGGTGATGACGGATCTGTCGTTGCGAAAATCACGTCAATCAATGGTGATAACCAGTCAATCACGAGAAAGGATTCGATAGAGTTTATGTATGTCCCGGTAACGCTTGGTAGTACGTTAGGCTGCTCATTAAGCCACAACACGGCTGGAACAACGTTTGCCGGCAGATTAGCAGGATTCAGGATATAAAGATATGGGATACGCAATTGCAGCAGATGGTATTAACTGGCGTCGTGTTGAATCGGAATCGGATCTACAGGCAGGCGAGACATTCAGTGAATCAATTCCTGAAACGCCTATTGATCATTATAAATTGCAAGCCGTGAGGCGCATTAGCACTGATTTTTTTGCCGAAATTAAGGATGGTTTTGTGACAACACAAACCGGCATCAAGATGGATTGCGACATAGCTGACATCCAGCGTTTCAAATCTGCCTACGATCTCGCTGAATTGAAAGGCCAGACAGAAATGCCGGTAATCGTTGATTACGATAACGTCGTGCATACCGATATTCCACTGACCGATGCGCTGGCAATGATCCTGGAATTGGGCGATCACTATCAAACGCAATACATCAAAAAACAAAATTTACGCGCACAGATTATGGACCCGCTGATAACAACGAAACCGGAAATTGACGCCATAGTCTGGTAGCAAGGTTTGTAAACACAAAGTAAGGAGAAAATGTATGTTTATTATTTTTGCCGTGGTTTTATTCACGTTGCTTGTTTATGGTTGTGGCGAAGCCATCACAAAATCAAAAAAGGATCGGCTTGATGCTGAGTGGGAGGCGGCTGAAGATGATTATCTCGCGCGCACTTTGAAACTAGAGCCCCAGTACGATCAATTGGGTGTGCCATCACCGCAAGATTTTGATTAACATCAATTCCGAATCTTGGTTACGTTTTGGCTACGTTACGCTTTAATTTCTGTCTTGATGTATCGTAAGTTATTGATTTATGGTGCTGTTGAGAGGAGTCGAACCTCCGACCTACTGATTACGAATCAGTTGCTCTACCAACTGAGCTACAACAGCTTTTCTGGCGTGCGTTTTAAATAATCCATTATTATAGTTGTTTGTGGTAGGGCGGGTAAATAGTTGATTTGCTTTTGTGCAGATTTTGCACGTATCTTCGTGTGTTATAACGTATATACTTACATTTTTAAGTCTCAGAATTAGAATTTTGTTATGTATCTACTCATTCATAGACGATGGATTTATTAACACAAGGGTTGCTTGGTGCAGGTATGGCACAGTCGGGAGCGCGGCGTGATGACGTGCGTCTAGCTGCGGGCGTGGGTTTTTTTGCCGGATTAATTGCTGATGCGGATATCTTGATCCGGTCAGAGAACGATCCTTTGCTGAATATCGAGTTTCACCGGCATTTCACGCATTCCATTTTTTTTATTCCATTTGGCGCGTTAATCGCGACTTTGCTGTTATGGCCATTTTTACGCAAGCGTTTGCCGTTTGCGCGTATTTATTTGTTTGCGTTTCTTGGGTACTGTCTAAGTGGGGTGCTTGACGCGTTTACCAGTTATGGTACGCATTTGTTGTGGCCGCTTAGTGATGCGCGCATAGCGCTCAATATGATTTCGGTTATTGATCCGGTGTTTACTTTAATTCTTCTGACTGCGGTTGTGGTCGCTTTCAGGAAATATGCAGTTACTGCGGCGCGTGTCGGATTGTTGCTGGCGGCGGTTTATTTGTCGTTTGGCTGGATGCAGTTGCAGCGTGCAGAAAGCATCGCTGAAAAGCTGGCGGTTGAAAGAGGACATACGATCGAGCGTCTGCTGGTCAAGCCGACTCTGGCAAATCTGGTGCTGTGGCGTTCGATTTATCAGTTCGATGGGCAGTTGTATGTCGATGCGGTGCGCGTTGGACTGTTTTCTGATGTGCGAGTTTATCCTGGAGATTCAATTGAATTGTTTGACTTTTCACGTGATATGCGTGAATTGCCGGTTTCATCCGTTCTGGCTGGCGATATTGAACGGTTCACGCATTTTTCTGATGGTCTGGTGGCTCTCTGGACTGGGCAGCCAGAGCATGCTGAGGTGTTGATTGATGTGCGATATTCCAATCTTCCCATGACGCTGGCGCCACTCTGGGGTATCGAGATAGACATGGCGCAGCCTGAACAACACGCTAAATATACGCTATACCGTGATGCTTCCGGTGAAACGAGGAAAAAATTCATGTCGTTGCTGATGGGACAGGATCTGGACTGAAATCCATATCAGTCTGGTACGTGCTATTTTAAAGCCGTGATCCACTTTGCGTACAGCCGGTCGGCAATATTATTGAGCTTTATTACACGCTCAGTCAGATTTTTTTCCATCTCCGCTGGAGACTGGACAGTCGGCTCATCCATTTGAATGATTTCCTGGAAATTGACATCGCTCCAGTCTTTAACCATGCGCTCGGTCATTTCAACATGGCACTGCATACCCAGGTGAATACCGATGGCAAAGGCCTGGTTTTCGCAGTGTGGGCTGGAAAGAATACAAGTGGCTCCTTCTGGCAAACTGAAGGTTTCACCATGCCAGTGGAAGGTTTCAAATTCTGATATATCATTGAACCACGCACGAGCTACCGGGTTTTGCGCTACCTGGACGTCGCCCCAGCCCATTTCCTTGCGAGCATTCTGTGTAACAACACCGCCAAGGGCCTTGGCTATTAGCTGACCACCCAGACAATGTCCCAGAACGGGTTTCTCCCGTGCCACTGCCTGCCGGATTAAGTTCAGCGTTGGCTCAATCCAGGGTAAATCATCATTGACACTCATCGGGCCGCCCATAAAAACCAATCCGCTGTACGGTTCCGCATCAATCGGCATTTCTGTGCCTGCATCGATTTTTATCAATTCCCACGGAATATGATTGTTGTCGAGAAATGTGGCAAAATAGCCGGGCCCTTCTATGGGCAGATATCTGAAAATGGCAACTGGCTTCATGAAGTGTTCGATAACTATGAGTCTAAAAATTTAGTCCATATGTGTGATGGGTACCGTCATCTTATTTTCTTCTGATAATGTCTGTCAATTTTATGCCGGTTTGCTGATTCCTTGCATTTGTACGGTCGCTAAAATTTATGGTTGATCAATAGTCATAACCGGTTTTTTTATTTGCTGTTATTTTTTTTATTCGATGTCAGTCAAAAAAAATTCATTCGATGATCTGGTGCGTGTTGAACAGATGCGCACCATAGAAGCTGTAAAATCCGAAGAGCTGTCCTACGCTGGTGTGGCGGATATAAGAAGCCAATCTATGGCGGATTTCAAATATGCCGATTTTACGCAAAGGCTGACCACACGTGCAAACACTCTGATTCGTGATAACGAGCTGGGTGAGGCAATCGCAAAACCGCGCCAACAATTCAGACGCGCTGGTCTGGTTTGTCTGATCATTGCTGCGATTCTGGGTTGTCTGGCCGCAGGGAATGCTGTCAGTGCGTCGCAAACATTGAATATCTACTGGTTGCTTTCGGTGCTGCTGGGTTTTCATTTGTTGTCGCTGATTTTGTGGACGACCGGCATTGTATTGAATTTGCAGGGACTGAGCAGTGGTGTTGCAGCGCAACTGGCTGGCTGGTGGCCTTTTCGAAAAAAAGAAAAGGATACTACGGAATCACTGGCAAGGCTTGCCTGGTGGGAGAGCTGCCTGACTGGCATTATTGGAAAGTGGCGTGTCAGTGTACTTACTCATCAATTCTGGCTGACTTATCTGGCTGCAGGACTTGTATTGCTGGTCTTGCTTATGTTGGCCAAGCAATATAATTTTATCTGGGGCACCACGTTGCTACCCGAACACAGCTTGCCCCGACTGACGGAATCATTAGGCAAGCCACTGGTCTTGATAGGTTTTGAGATACCTGACAGCCAACAGATTGCTGCAAGCAGGATGGGAATAGTAGAGCAGGATGCAGAAACACGCAGCGCATGGGCGCGGTTTTTAATTGGCGTGCTGTTGATTTACGGTCTGTTTCCTCGTTTGTTGCTGCTTGTTTTATCAGCATTAATGCTGAAGTGGTCTGAACGCCGGTTCAAATTGGATTTGTATCTGCCATATTACATCGATTTGCGCCAGCGCCTGATGACGCGTAAAGACAGCCCTAAAATTATCGATGCCGATCCGCTGGCGAATAAGAAACCGGCAGAAGTAAACTATGACACGGTTAACAACACAGTCCCGGATCAGCAGGCATTTGCAGTTGGTATTGAACTCGACGAAAAAATTGTCTGGCCTGGTTCGGTGGTTTGCCACCTGAATATTGTTGACCAGCAAACACAAGCGGAAGCGCTTCAACTGGTTAAATCACTGAATGGATCTCTACTCATTGGTGTTGCTGCGCATCGTTTGCCAGACCGGGGCATTCAGCGTATCGTCAATGATTTACTTGCTGCTACCCGATGTAGCCCCTGGCTGGTGCTGCTGAATAAAAATCCGGCTTTACCCGTCGCTCAAAGTCGGGAACAGGCCTGGTTTCGTCTGGCGCAGGCTTGCGGAATTCCTGCCGAGCAGGTTATTACTCAGTAAATGATCATGGAAAACCCCTCACATCGCCTGTTAAATATTGCTGTCGTCGGGCATACCAACACCGGTAAAACATCATTAATTCGCACTATGTTGCGCAGCGCTGAATTCGGCGAGATAGAAGATGCAGCCGGAACCACACGTCATGTGGAACAGGCCACGATTACGGCGGGTGATTTGCCTGTTCTGAACCTGCATGATACGCCTGGACTGGAAGACACACATGCATTGTATGCGCATTTGAAAAAAATGAGTGGTAAGTCCAGATCGGTTGCGCCTGTGAATATTCTCGAGGAATTCGTCACGAATATCTCCATGCACGATCCACTGGAACAGGAAGCAAAAGTCATTCGTCAGGTTCTACGCAGTGATGTTTTACTCTATGTCATTGATGTACGTGAGCCTTTTCTGGAAAAATATCGTGTAGAACTGGAGATACTTACGCGGTCGTCAAAACCGATCATTCCGGTTTTTAACTTCATTGCTGAGCACAGGCAGGAGCTGAATCACTGGCGAGAACAACTAGCCGCCTACAATATCCATACAACACTTGAATTTGATACAGTTGCTTTTACGTTTGAAGCTGAGAAACGTTTATATCAGAAAATTCAAACGCTGGTCGAAACACAATACGACACGCTGCAAAAACTGATCGACTATCGCGCCAAAGTCTGGAAACAGCTTTGCCTGTCTGGCGCAAAACGTATTGCAGAATTGATTGTCAGTGTGGCCAGCTACCGAGAAAGCAAGAATGTCAGGCCGGGCCACATTGCTGAATCGTTGAATGAAGACAGACTGCACGATTACGTCAGGAAATCTGAACAAAACTGTCTTAAAGATTTGCTGTCAATTTTTAATTTTTCAGAAAAAGACGTTGCAATCCAGAAAATTCCGGTTAGCAACGGCCAATGGAAACTGGACATTTTTGCGCCTGGGATCATGAAAGCGTATGGCCTCGATGTCGGTAGTGCGGCAGCAAAGGGTGCGGCAGCGGGTGCAGGTATTGATCTGATGGTCGGTGGTTTAAGCCTGGGTGCTGCAAGTGCACTAGGTGCTCTCGCGGGTGCAGGGTGGTCTACTTTCAAGCGTTATGGCGATGAAATCAAAGCGTCAGTGCGAGGCACGCAATGGCTCTGTGTCGATGAGAATACATTGCAGGTATTGTATCTGCGTCAAAAGCAGTTATTGGAAAAACTGATGCATCGGGGGCATGCCGCTTACGACATGATGCAGGTTGATACGCCGGAAAAAATCAAGCTGCCTGAAGGTTGGTCGAATCTTATCAGTACGCTTCGCCAGAATCCTGCGTGGCATGAGGCTTCAACATCCCGCAATAACAATAAACAATATCTGGAAATAGAGTCCAAATTGATTGCGGGTATTTTACACAATGAAGTGGAGCCGACTGCAAAGCGCTGACGTATTCCGTTTGACCCGGCCGCGCACGATTTTCATAGCAGCGAGACGTACGTATCCAGTGCTGAAGTATTTCCCGGGTCGGTTTATCTCTAAGTTATCGTGGTATCGTGCCGTATATACTGCCATCTATTGAAACGAAAATAGTCAGTTATCCTCAGCTGATTAATTCGAATTCCCAATATTAAGGAGTAAATATGGGCGCTGTTACAGCACGTACAGATAAAAAGGTCAAAGAAGTCAATTTTTCCTGGGAAGGGAAGGACAAAACCGGCAAACAGATCAAAGGTGAAATGCGTGCCGCCGGTTCTGTTGTCGTTACATCGGCATTGCGCCGTCAAGGTATCAAGGTTACAAAAATCAAGAAAGTCAATGAATCGGGTGGAAAAATAACGGACAAGGATATCACCCTATTTACACGGCAGCTAGCGACCATGATGAAATCCGGTGTGCCATTGCTGCAGGCCTTTGATATCGTTGGCAAGGGGCATGATAATCCGGCAATGAGAAAACTACTGCTGGATATTAAAACCGATGTAGAAACCGGAAACAATTTAGCCGATGCATTTCGCAAATATCCGCTGTATTTCGATAATCTGTTTTGTAATCTTGTCGGTGCCGGCGAAGCGGCGGGTATTCTCGATACTTTGCTTGATCGTCTGGCGACATATAAAGAAAAAATCCAAGCCATCAAGGGAAAAATCAAATCCGCACTTTTTTATCCGCTGTCGATTATTGTTGTGGCTTTCATCATTACTGCGATCATGATGATTTTTGTAATTCCGTCATTCAAAGATTTGTTTGATAATTTCGGTGCGGATTTGCCAGGACCAACATTATTTGTTATGACGATCTCAGACTATTTTGTTGAATACTGGTGGGCGATATTCGGTTCAATCGGGGGCAGTATTTATGCATTCTTTTATGCCTGGAAGCGTTCAGCCGCCATGCAACGGGTTATTGACCGATTGATGCTCAGATTGCCCATATTCGGTAATGTTATTCGCAAGGCGACAATTGCCCGGTGGTCACGGACGCTGTCAACCATGTTTGCAGCCGGGGTGCCACTTGTTGAATCGCTCGATTCGGTTGCTGGTGCTGCGGGTAATTATGTCTACTATGAGGCAACTAAGAAAATTCAGGTTGAAGTGAGTATAGGTAATTCCCTGACATCGTCTATGGCGGGTACTGAATTATTTCCTCATATGGTGTTGCAAATGGTCGCTATTGGTGAAGAGGCGGGGTCACTGGATTCCATGTTGAGTAAAATTGCTGATTTTTATGAAGCTGAAGTGGACGATGCTGTTGAAGCGCTATCAAGCCTGATGGAGCCGATGATTATGGTGGTGCTGGGAACATTGATTGGTGGTATGGTTGTTGCTATGTATCTGCCAATCTTTAAAATGGGTATGGCAGTTGGTTAAGTGCTGGAAACCGGTTGTCATACAAGTCACCGCAGATTGGTGCCAGTTTGTGATTAGCGGGTAACTTTTTGTGTTGGATAAACTTTATCGCGCCACCTAACATTCATTTTTATTGCCCATGATCGTACAAATACAGGAGTCCGCTTCATTATTGATCACTCTGACCGCCGTTTTGGGTTTGATGGTCGGCAGTTTTCTGAATGTGGTTATTTATCGTCTGCCCAAGATGATTGAAAGAAGCTGGCAACTACAATGTGCGGAATTCCGGGGAGAGCAGATTGAAGCTGGTCCTGCTTTCAATCTGGCCACCCCTCGTTCGAATTGTCCACATTGCCAGCACAAGCTTGCATTCTGGGAAAATATACCTGTCCTTAGCTATTTATTTTTGCAGGGACGCTGTTCGGAGTGTCGTTCGCCGATATCCATGCGTTATCCCATGATTGAAGTATTCACTGGTGTAATCAGCGGTTTTGTCGCATGGCATTTTGGCTGGGGCTGGCAGATGGTCGCAGCTCTTTTTTTTGTATGGTCGCTTATTGCATTGGCTGCCATTGATATTGACACCCACTTGTTGCCCGACGATATTACATTACCGTTATTGTGGCTGGGTATACTGGTTAATATGCAAAACGGATTTACTAATCTCCAGTCGGCAGTGATAGGTGCGGTTGCAGGATATTTGTCGTTGTGGGTGGTATTCTGGATTTTCAAACTAATCACGGGTAAGGAAGGTATGGGGTTTGGTGACTTCAAACTGCTGGCAGCTATCGGTGCATGGCTTGGTTGGAGCATTTTGCCGCTGGTGATTCTGATTTCATCACTTGTTGGGGCTATTGTAGGTGTTGGTTTAATCATAGCCGCGAAGCTTAACAAAGACGTTATGATTCCTTTTGGTCCATATCTGGCCGGCGGCGCACTTATTGCATTATTCTGGGGACAGGAAATCAATCACGCATATTTTGGTCTATTCTAATTTTTCATGTTTGTCATAGGTTTGACTGGTGGCATTGGTAGTGGTAAATCCACAGCGGGTGAGATTTTCGCAGAGCTGGGTGTTGATGTCATCGATACTGATCAAATTTCACGTCTGCTGACGAAATCCGGCGGCTCTGCTATTCCAGCAATATGCGATTTGTTTGGTGATGCCTATATTACCGAAAATGGTGCACTTGACCGGGAGAAAATGCGCCAGCTGATTTTTTCTGATGGCGCTGACCGTCAAAAACTGGAACAACTGTTGCATCCGCTTATTCTCGCTGAAGTTTCTTCTCATATTCAACGATCCCTCTCGCAATATGTGATTGTTGTTGTTCCCTTGTTATTTGAAACCGGAGACTATGATCACCTGGTTCAGCGCATTCTAGTTATTGACTGCGATGAACAATTACAGGTGACTCGAACCATGGCGCGCAGTCAATTGAGTGCTGCGGATGTCAGGGCTGTTATGGCGACTCAGGTTGAACGCCAGTTCCGTCTAAAAAAAGCGGATGATATTGTTCGTAATAACCGGGATATCGGCCATCTTAGAGCACAGATTGTCCGGCTTCATCATTTTTATCTTACTCTGGCGACATAATTCATCACAGAATTTACTTGATCTTGGGGCGAAACCTGTAGTAAAAGAAGCGCATAACAAACAGTAACTATGTTGATTGATGTGCGGAGAGCATTTCTCAATGAAGATGAACCTAAATCAAATTTTAAATTGTCGAGTGCTGTCATGGCGCCCGGAAAGCAATAATAACCAAAGTTTTTTTTCAATCAGTTTATTGATTCTAATTGCGGTTTTTTTTTCAGGTTGTACGCAACCCTTGAAGGCACCGATGCCGAGAACCACAGCGATCAAAGCGCCTTCTCCAACCAATGCGCCTTATAATCGTTCCTATACTGTCAGAGGCATAACCTATCATCCGATGCGTTCTGCTGTTGGATACAGTGAGCGTGGAATTGCCTCCTGGTATGGATCTGAGTCCGGTAACCGTACCGCAATGGGCGTCCGATTTAATCCTCAGGGATTGACCGCAGCGCATAAAACGCTGCCGCTGCCAACAAAAGTCCGTGTAACCAATTTGAGAAACGGACGATCGGTGGACGTAGTGGTCAATGATCGTGGGCCGTTCAAGAGGAACCGCTTGATTGATTTATCTCATGGCGCGGCAAAAAGAATAGGACTGGATAAACAAGGGCTCGGAAAAGTAAAAGTAGAATACCTGGAAACCCTTGCAAACAATCCCTGACCGCTGTTCTAAGATTGCATTTTTAATTGAGCTGAAATAATCATGAAGGCGTAGTTTCAAGGACAGTGCTTACGGCATAACTGAAAGTCGATAACGATTATGAAAAAAAGCACACCTGATCTTATGACCATGCTGCATCAGCTCATCGCCCTGCCATCCATGAGCAGTGTTAATCCCGCATTTGACACTAGCAATCGCGCAGTGGTCGATTTATTGGCAACCTGGCTCGAAGCCATTGGTTTTACGATAGATGTCATGCCATTGACTGAGCAGCCGCATAAAGCCAATCTTGTGGCAACTATTGGGCCTGTTCAGGGAAAGACGATGCCTCACGGATTGATGCTGGCCGGTCATACCGACACAGTTCCTTGCGAAGAAAAGTTTTGGCGGTTTAACCCCTTTCAGTTGACAGAGCAGGATAATCGTTTGTATGGACTTGGTACGGCCGATATGAAAGGCTTTTTCGCTCTGGTTATCGAGGCATTTAGACAATTTGATGCCACCCGATTTAAACAGCCACTGGTCATTCTGGCAACAGCCGATGAAGAGAGCTCAATGGAAGGGGCTGCCATGCTGGCGCAGAAACCACTGCCGGCGCGTTATGCTGTTATTGGCGAACCTACAGGACTCAGACCGGTCAACGCTCATAAAGGCATGATTATGAACGGTATCCGGCTGATCGGACGTGGTGGACATTCCAGTAATCCGGCACTGGGTTTGAATGCAATGGAACCCATGCATCTGGTACTTGGAGAATTATTGCGCTGGCGAGACGATTTGCAGAGTCGCTATCAGGATAAACGATTCACTATTCCGGTACCGACCTTGAATCTTGGCCATATTCATGGCGGTGATAATCCCAACCGTATCTGTGACCAATGTGAGGTTCATTTCGATATCCGTTTGTTGCCAGATATGGACATTCAATCGGTTCATCATGAGTTGAATTCACGCTTAAAGACCCTGCTCGCGAATACGGAGATACAATGGGAGTTATTTCCGTTAAAACAGGGTACGCCTCCAATGCTGACGCCCAAAGAGTCGCCAATTGTCAAAAGCTGTGAACAGTACACTCATGCTGAATCACATGCTGTTGCATTCTGTACCGAAGGTCCCTACCTGACACAGCTTGGCATTGAAACTGTCATCCTGGGTCCAGGTAATATCGCCCAGGCACATCAGCCCAATGAATATCTTGAATTGTCTAACATCCGGCCATGCGTGGATATTCTGACTGATTTGATTGCAGAGTACTGCCTGTAGCAAACATAAGCTGATTAGTGCCCAGAACTGTCTTGTTTTATTAACAGTTTGTCATATACAAGGTCTGTAGATAAACAACTGGTGGCCTGAACTGTTGGCGAGCCAGAGATTCAAAAATGATAACAAAGGATAGGCATGCCCGAGGATATGCAAAAGAAAAAACTTGGCTTTTCCGTCCGTATGCTTGAAGCCGTCGAACGGGCAGGCAACAGGTTGCCCGATCCGGCAATCCTGTTTGTAGGATTGCTGCTTACTATCTGGCTATTGTCGTGGCTGTTTTCGTACATATCGTTCGATGTCATTGACCCACGTACTGAAGACCCGCTCGTTATCCATAACCAGTTGTCTGGTGCAGCATTAACCGAATTTCTGTCGGTTATGGTGACAAATTTTTCGCACTTTCATCCGGTAGGTGTGGTGCTTGTGGCAATGATGGGAATTGGTGTTGCTGAACACACTGGTTTCATCAATTCTGCATTACGGGCTTTGTTAAGCGTTACATCCAAACGTTTTCTGACCCCCATGGTCATTTGCGCTGGCATCATCAGTCATTCCGCTGTCGATGCAGGCTACGTGCTAGTCATACCGCTGGGCGGTGTCATATTTTATGCTGCAGGAAGGCACCCGTTGACCGGGATAGCTGCTGCCTTTGCAGGCGTTTCAGGTGGTTTTTCAGCAAATTTCTTACCTTCATCGCTTGATCCGTTATTGCAGGGTCTGTCGCAGGCAGGAGCCCGGATTCTTGATCCCGATGTTGTGTTGAATCCGCTCAACAATTATTTTTTTACATCTGCTTCTTCCGTTTTGATTGTCGGGCTTGGATGGTATGTGACTGAGAAGATCGTTGAGCCACGCCTGCGGCATATCGAATATGCCGGCGATTCTGGCGGGCTTACCGATATGCGGGCACTGCAACCTGCAGAACACAAAGGTTTGCGTGCAGCCGGATTAATTTTTCTGTTGAGCATTGCTGTCTTTATCGCTACAGCCTGGCCGTCCGATTCGTCATGGCGGGATGCCTCGGGCGATCTTACATCCGGCTCTGCCCCGATCATGCGTTCCATTGTTTCATTGATTTTCCTGATGTTTGTTATACCGGGTTGTGTTTATGGAATTGTGGCTGGTACGGTGAAGAGCGCCAAAGATATCATTGATGGAATGACAAAAGCCATGCATCAGATGGCTTATTATCTTGTCATCATGTTTTTTATAGCCCAGTTTGTATATGCATTTGGACAGTCGAATCTTGGTGTTCTGCTTGCTTTGCAAGGTGGGGCAGTATTAAAAGCCTTGGCATTGCCGTCGACGATTACCATTATCGGCGTAGTTCTGATTACTGGATTCATCAATCTGTTTGTAGGTTCATCCAGTGCAAAATGGGGATTGCTTGCACCGATTTTTGTGCCGATGATGATGCAACTCGGTATTTCGCCTGATTTGACACAAGCTGCGTACCGTATCGGTGATTCAAGCACCAATATCATTACGCCGTTGCTGCCGTATTTCCCACTCGTGGTTGTGTACTGCCAACGCTACGTTAAACACGCAGGAATTGGAACAGTAACAGCGATGATGCTTCCATATTCAATAGCTTTTCTTGTAATGTGGACGCTATTTTTGTTGTTGTATGCGTTTGTGGGCCTGCCGCTTGGTGTTCAAGCAAGTTATGTTTATCCTTAGCAGTGTCCGCTCGTCTTATCCGTTATTTTATCTATTATGGTCCAAGATATTAAACCGTTTACACTTTTTTAAGGATTTGGAGGGTAGGTATGAGTATTGACTAGTTTCAAAGCTTAGAAAGCTGTCCTGGTTTGTATGGGGGTGCTTTTAAAGATTATCGTATAAAAAATGGCGGTGTTGAGTAGTCCGGATTTTTAATTTGGTACAAAGCAACGACGATGATCGGACATCACATTGTGAATTTACTGAAATAAAAATTGGACTGAAATAAAAAGTGGATGTTAAGATGAAAATGTAATGTGTGCTGAGTGAATTTATGTCTGTTTCGGACAAGCAGTTGTGGTTATATCGTTCTTTAAATGTGCTGGCACACGTTGTGACAATTCTTAACAAAGGATGAGGAGGAACGAGTATGAAAAGAGTATTTTGGATACTGTTGTTTGTTACTTTAGCTTTCTTTATGGTGGGCTGTGCTGATCAGGACTCAGCGGAAAGTATGGGCGAGTCGATTGATCAGACCATTGAAGATACTAAAGAAGCCTTGAGTGACGCCACTGACGAGGTTGACAGCAAACTGGACACTGCTGCTGAAGATACAAAAGAGGCCATGGATAGCGCCATGGAGGGGGCAGACGAGACAATGGAAGAGCTGGGAGATGCGCTCGAAGACGCCGGTGATGAAGTTGAAGATGCCAGTGATGACATCGAGGAAAAAGCAAGATCCAGCGGTGGATATTAAGAAGTCAATTCAAACGGCTTGCGTTATTCCAAATTGGCGGACAGCGTAAGCTTCAGTTGTCTCAGTTTAAGCCGGTAATCGCTCCGACATTGCCTTTACGGCGTGGAACCGTTACCGGTTTAAACGGTTAACAGGCTAGCTATCGAAAATGCACCATCGTCTGAGAGGCTGTCTTATCAACAGAAATGTTCTTATGGATGAAACGTTGCGAGATGCTGGTTAAGTTTCTGATCGAGATCAATTTTCCAGCTTTCCGGCATGATCCGTACGACTTTTTTGAGCATTTTTCCTGCATTTTTTAATTCAGTCCGGTTTTTCGATACCTGAATAGTTGCTGACAGCCATAAATAGGCTTTTGCCAGATTCTCTGCGACTGGCATTTGTGTCTTTTCAGATACTGGTGCATTGAAATAAAGTCGGGCGGTTGGAAAATAGGCGGTTATGTATCCCCGGCCTGCTGCAGTTTCAAACCATTTCAACGCAGTTGCATGATCCTTTGAGTAATTCAGAAAGACATTACCAAGATAGTAAAAGGCTTCCAGGGACCCTCTCTCAGCTGCGTAATTGAACCAGACAATGGCTTGCTTCGGATCGTGAACTGCTGCGTTACCAGATAAATAAATCTGTCCCATTTTTAGTTGCGCAGGAATAGAGCCCGCCAACGCAACTTGTCTGCACTGTTCCAAAGCGTGTTGAGGATTCTTTGTTTTGTCCTTTCCCTGCATCATTAATTCTGCGGCAGAGCACAAGGAAATATGATGGCCAAGTTCAGCCGCTTTCAAATACCAACGCAAGGCAGCGGCATAATCAACGGGCTGGTGCACTCCATTTTGCAGACATTCCGCCATAAAGTGGCTGGCTGTCGGAATCTCGCCTTTTGCCGCTTTTTCATACCAGTAACAGGCAATTCTGGGATCAGCTTCTACGCTCCAGCCGTTTTGATGGAATAGGCCCAGGGAAAATTGAGCCAGTGGGTTGTTTTGATGTTGTGCGTGGTAAAAGAATGATTGGTACGCTGATTCGTACTCGCCTCTTGCCAGTTGCTGTTGCGCTTCAGCCAGTACTGTGGCCGGGGACTGCTGGGCAAACAGACCTGAAGTCCAGATTAGTCCGATACAAATTTTAAAGATAGAGATAAAAATATTCGATGTTTTTAACACCTGGGACATTAAATACCGGTTATATGTATATATATATCAATCACAGGAACTGCCGGTTTTAGAACCGGCAGCTGCGTTTTATTGTACAGTTGTCATTTTAGTTGCGGGAAGGGTAAAAGCCCTGCAAGGCTATGATCCAATTCATCGCGATATATGGCGATCTGTTTTCATGGCTTTCATCACCGCCAAAAGAATTGATTGTGACGGCCCCAGGATTCATGGCGACATCGGGCGCAGTATTTGAATAGAGGTTCTGGCGACCATCCGTTGCCCAGACATTATTAACTGGGGAGCCAGTGCTGACGTTACCACTTTGTGCGTGAACAGTAGCGGTAGGTGTAATAACCGGAAGCTGTGACTGGGTTAATGTAACGGACTCAGCGCCACCTTTTTCTCCAAGTGTGTAATTAGACAGTCCCGTTCCATGTCCTGCACCGATGATTGTGCGCCCTCGAGTATCCGGTAGCGCAAATGTTGTGCGTCCGTCACCTCCATATGTTGTTCCCAATATTGAAAAAAGTGCCTGATTCTCGGAGATGGGCATTATCTGTCCATTTGCCAGAGCCCATCCGCGAGGTGCGAAATTTCCAGCAAAAACACACATACTTCCAAGCATGGGATCGCTGCTGCATGCTTGTGCTTTGTTACTGGCCAGAATACCCAGCAACAGTGAAATAGAAAAAGCAATTAACAGTGCTGAACGAAAGATATGCGATACCATGAAATACTCCTTTCTAGTTTTATAAAAAAGTGTTCATTCATTGCCAGTCAACTTAATTGACCACGATTATTATTTGATCCTGCGTTTACAAATGAAGCCAAGCAGACCTGTACTAAGTAATAATAATAGGGTTGGTTCCGAAATCGGTGTAGGCGGTGGACTTGTATTATTTGCCGAAGAGAATGAAACGGTGGCATCCATTGAGGCGGAATAACTGGAACCGGCTGCGGAGGCACTACCTTCAATCAAATGAAAGAGATGAAAATCGAAAATATCGCCCGGGTTAAGCGTTACAGTATGCTGAAAAATGTCAGCATCATTAAGCAGACCACCAAAATCGCCCGTGCGGTTGCCACTATTAAACCGATTACCAAAAACAGTATCTGATTCAATATCCGAGAAAAACAATTCGTTTGTGGCAATGGAGGGGCCGTCATAAAGTATGATTTCCGACGCAGCAAAGGCATCTGCTCCGCTGGTGTTTACGCGGTTATCAAAATCCAGCGAAATGGTGACTTGCATAATATCTGTGGCTGACAAATTTTCCAGGCCAAAGAAAAGGTCGTATATGTTTTCGGGTGTTTCCGCGCTGGTGCCAGAAAAACTTCCATTAACGTTTGAATGTATTTCCCAACTATCGTTTGTGTCTGTGAGTATGCCTTCAAGCGGATTTACACCTGACAAAATGGAGATGTCGTCAATCGCTGTTATGACGGAAGTTCCTCCAATTGTCTGTACCAGGCTGCCGCTGTGAGTAGCGTTACCAATGGTTGCATCTGAATTGGTTTCATCAAAACTGAGTCCATTGGCAAAAGCGTTTGTATTCAGTGCATTTGTGCGGGTTGAAATTCGTAAATCTGATGATATTGGCGCGGCAGTTGCCGTATTAATACAGTATGTGAACACCAGTAAACAGACAGCAATAGTTAGAACCAGGTGCCGCTTAGATAAAAATAATCGGTGTCTTTGCAGTTGCAGATTTAGATCAGAGGAACCGAATTTGGCCAGCATAACTGAACTCCCTTTTAAAAATTTTGGCGTATAGTGTTAGCTTAACAAAATCCTATATTTAGCAAACGGGACGGCTCGATTATAGTGATTCGATGTAAGCAGTGCAAACTTCATAAAATAGAGCGCTTGTAAAAAACAATCCTGTCGTTTTTTGCTGTGAACTGAGTAAGTATTTATGTCAGAAGACTTATAGAATAATCTGGCATGTTGAGTGGATTAGTATTTAGTCAAATATCAATAGAGGAACTGCGCCTAACTGCGTTGTATCGGAAAACTCGCCCAAGCCAGGCTATATAGCACTAAAGCGAGTACAATCACCGCATTAAACCCAATTGAAATTGCCAGCAAAGTTGCCAGCACGGCGCTCACAACTGAAGCACACCCGTTGATTCCCCATGCCCAGGGAATCATTTCCGGGGCGATGTCGCCTAGCTTTGCCAGAGCCAGTGGAAATGGCATTCCCATCAAAAAAGCAAGCGGTGCGACCAAACTGACAGTCAGAATAATCTTGTGTAGCATGGTTAATGACTGGTAGGTTGAGAAAATCGATTGTAAAAAAGCCATGTATAGAAAGCCAAGTACAACAATGCCAATTACTGCCAAGGTGATTGCAGATTGATAAAGACCGGACTGGATTAATCGCTGGGAAAATCCGCTACCCAATCCGGCAAACATCAGAAAAGCTGTCAGTATGATCGCTACGGCATACAGTGGATGATGCAGAAACAGAATAAATTTTTGAATAAAAGCGATTTCAATAAATAAGAATGCCAGTCCGATGGCTGAAAAATATATGATTACGCGGTTTCTGCTGATTGCAGTAGTGACTGGCGATGCTGTCATGATTGTTTTTTTTAAAAAAAACAGGGGCAGCAATATCAAAATAGTGCTGGCAACGAGCGCTTGAGAAAGTGTTGCAATCAGTACCAGATACCCACCCTCAAGGAGGGGCAGTCCACCGCTGTTGCGCAGCGAGATAATTTCAGTCAATACGGACCATTTGAAAAAGTGAAAGAAATAAGGGCGATCATCAGTTGCTGGTTCCAGTGCAAACTTGTAGCGTTCGAAAAAATCCTTGCGTTCATTGCTAATGATTGCATTTGCAGCCTGAAAAAAATAGGATTCCGCCAGCTGATTAAACTGGTTGGTTTCGTTGGGGGTGATGCCGGGATACCAGTCAAGATCAAAAGAGCGCGCATTGCAAAACGTTTTTAGTGCCTCAATTTCTTCAAATGTGAACGGGCGGTTTTTGATCAGTAAAGTACCGGTTTGCCAACTGCGAAGAAATACTAATTGGTTGCCAGGGTTCATTGCACCTGAATTAACCAGAGCATCAACAGCGGTCGCTAGCAGCTTAAGGTTGTCACGAGGCGGCAGCTTTATCCAGCGTGTGATTGCCAGATAACCGTCGGGCTGCAATCTTTTTAACATATCTTGCAGCGACTCGACGGTATAAAGATAGCTTTCATTTAATGCATACAAACCCGCCGAAGAAGCCGCAAACGAATCCAGTAATGCAATTTCGATCAGGTCATAATGTTTTTGTGTTTCACTGATAAATCCGCGCGCCTCTCCTTGATAAAGCTGTACTGTGTCGCCACTCAGCAAGTGGCCGGTAAATTCGGCATAATCTTCATGCATCAGTCGGATAAGTTGCGGATTTAATTCCACAGCATCAATTTGCTGTGCGTGGTGATACCGTGCCTGTAAAATGCTGCTGCCACCGCCAGCACCCAGAATCAGCACTTTGTCCAGCTGTGCAAGGTGGTAGGGTGCAGCCGATGTTGTCTGGTCTAAATAAGCATAATCGGCAGGATTTCCAGTCTCGCGTGTTATGGCAGTCAAGCCGCCTCCATCGGTAAAAACACCGATTTGCTCGGGTGGTTCGGTTTTTGCATTCAGGCTTAATCCTGGCGCATGTCGCAACGGAATGATGTCGTTTTGCACGATTGAAAGCAGGCCCAGCGGGCTGGAGTGCTCACTGATGATTTCGGTACCCTGGATGCGTTGCATTTGGACCAGTTCTTTGTAGGGAGACAACCGCAATTCGCTGTTATGGTGCATGATTATTATTGTGATACCTATCATTAACGATACAGTATAAACTGTGTTTCGTTGCTGAAATCCTAGCTCCCATGCGGCCAGAACCAGTGCTCCCAGTCCAATGCAGCCAATAATAAAAAGCGCTTGCAACGGCGTGGCTACGAACAGTAATAACACAATTCCCAGACTGCCCAGTCCTGCGCCCATTAAATCAAATGCATAAAGACTTGCAATGCGCCAATGAAAGCAGGTTAATGCCAGTGCAATTGCATTGGCGGCAAAGAAAAAAGGAAGAGCGAGTAACAGGTAGATACCAAGCAGCCGAAGCGGTTGCCAATGGTCCCAAAGAATTTCGTCAGGATTGAAAGGTATTGACTGCGCCAGCAAAAAACAGCTGATGCTGCTAAGGACGAACAGCATGATATTAATAAGAAAAACATGGGAAAACTTTTTGCTGAAAGAGCCCTGAAAAATCGAGATAAACGTGCCGCTTGCGCCAAACCCCAGTAATGCCAGGCTGATGATCATGTAGGCAAAATGATGCCACTGAATAATAGAAAACAGCCGCATCAGCAGAATCTCATATCCGAGTATGGCGGATGACAGCAGCGCTATTGTAAGAAACGGTGGCCGGATTTTCATCGAATAAATCAATGTTTACCTGTTAACGGTACAAAAGCAACAGGCAATAATTGCTGCGTGCGGACTTTGCCTTCTTTCGATTTTTCTACCAGTAACAGTTCTTGAACCATAAACCGTGAGCCTACTGGAATCAGCATGCGACCACCGGGTTTCAACTGTTTGATCAGTGGAGGTGGTATGTGGCTGGCGGCAGCTGTGACGATTATTGCATCAAACGGAGCATGTTCTTCCCAGCCGTAGTACCCGTCGCCGATTTTAAGCGTGATATTGTCGTAACCAAGTCTCTGTAGACGCGCCTGCGCCTCTTTGCCCAATGGCTCAATAATTTCTATACTGTATGCTTTGCTGACCAATTCAGCAAGTACCGCAATCTGGTAACCTGAACCGGTGCCGATTTCAAGGATACTGTCATTTTTACCAACATGCAGTAAATTAGTCATTATGGCCACAATGTAGGGCTGTGAGATAGTTTGTCCGTGACCAATCGGCAATGGCCGGTTGTCGTATGCGCTGTGCTGCAATTTTTTTGGTACAAATTCGTGGCGAGGCACCGTATTGAGTGCCCTAATGACATTCTCATCAAGCTTTTTTTTTGCCAGATTACCATATCCGGTCCGGACTTCCGCTTCGATGATTTCTATCATTTTTGCTCTTTTAACTGCAAAAGGATCTTTGGCGAAGACATCGCGTGAGGCCAAGATAGAAAGGAAAAGTGTCAGCCAAAGTAGAAAAAACTGTTTGAGATTAAGGTAATTCATAAATCAAATCCCTCATGAAAAGATGTGGTAATTTGTTGTATGGGACGCGGGATGCTTTATACAATCCACAACAGCAGGAGCTGTTAGTAGTTTTTTTGCATGCTGTTACATGATCTTCAGTACAATAAAAACAATTGATGCTTGCTTTAAACATGTAAGAATGACCGAATATTTTCTCCTGCCCTGTTTAATAGAATATCAATAAAAATATATTTTTATCAGTTTGTTGTTGTGGTTTTGTTGAAAAAAAACGTTTTCTGGAAAATGCATAATGCGCTGATAATTTGCGTTAGCGTAGTGATAATGTAAGAATCTCTATATGGACGGATAGTTTAATCTGATAAAACCAGTAGATTAGACTCCTGTTCAAGTCGAAGATTTAGGTGTGTTCCAAACATATACCGGCTATGAAAAAAATATTAATAATTTTGATGCTTGCACTGATAGCCTCACCTGTATGGGCAGAGTGGACTCAGATTGCAGAAAGCAATGATAAGGGCGCTTTTGTTGTATATGCAGATTTAACCTCGGCCCAGAGAGCTGGAGGAAGAGTCAAAATGTGGGTTTTGTATGACTATGAATCTGAACAAAGGGCATCCGGCACCAATTTTTTATCTAAAAAAATACGTCGAGACTATAATTGCAGAGAAGCTGGCATAAGAACGCTTGCTTTTTCATTATTCAGCTGGAATATGGAGAAAGGAGAATTGCTACGCTCCTATAATCAGCCCCAGCAGTGGAAACGTGTGCAGCCGGATAGTATGAAAGAAGTTGAATGGACTGTTGCTTGCGCCGAACCATAATTTATATGTGACAAAGCTACTGAATTGTGCTGTTCTGGCGGTAGAAAATTTTCGGTTAGATTCGTAGCTGCGAAAAAACAGCTGTTAACAAATTTAAAGAACCATATTTTCATTGGCGATATCTGTTTTTTCAGTGTCAATATATTTGGTTCTTACAGTTGATGTGCCACTTAATTGCCTTGTAAAAACGAACAAATAATGGTTTGTGCATTTTGATCGTGTAAATTTCTAGCAATAACGGCAATACTGGTGTATTAGTTATTCAGGTGCTGGTATTCAAATTGGAAGCCGACAGGCTGCTGCAATAATCTGTTCCCCTCCGTTTTAAACAGCAGGTAAGACCTCGGTTTTATTAAACAATAATACCTGCTTTTACTCTGTACATTCTATGGTTACCATCTGAGCGCTAAACGCAGCATGCAAAATTGGCTTTGTCATATTGCGCTCGGGATATATTGTTAACAGCATGCTAAAGATTGAGCCGGGATTTACGATAAAAAAACAATACGGATTTCATGGTTTTGACAGATCTAAATTGTTCAGAATTTAAATTTATATCTGAAAGCTTAGGAGAACATAGGGGAAGGTGAAAGTTTTGAATGTACATAATAGACAGGTGCTCAATGAAAATCTACGCGAGACACTGCAGCAAACAGAATTAATTCCCCCACTTCCGGAAACGGCCAGTAAAATTCTAATGCTTCGTAATAAACCGGATGCACACTTGGATGAGTTGGTCGGTGTAATCGAAAGCGACCCTTCTCTAGCGGCTTTTGTCATGAAATATGCACGGATGGCTATATTTGGGTACGGTGATCGAATAACTTCTGTAACGCATGCTATCTCCCTGGTGCTTGGTTATACAACGACATTAAACGTGACCTTAAGTGTTGCCGCGTCTGGCTCGCTCAAAATGCCGAATTACGGGCCGCTCGGTCGTGTTTGCCTCTGGAGAGACGCGCTTTTGTGTGCTCAATTATGTCGTCAAATAGCAAGGGTTATTGATAAAAAACATTGTATAAATTCTGAACTTGCTTATCTGGGTGGATTGCTTCATAACTTTGGCTACCTGATGTTTGCGCATTTTTGTCCTAAAGAGTTTGCGAGTCTTAATGAGTTGATAGGACAAAACCCAAATCAGGATATCAGGCCGCTTGAAATTCAGCATTTTGGCATCACACATGACCTCATCGGTCTTTATCTGCTAAAGGCCTGGTGTCTGCCTGAGGAGGTAATTATGATGGCGGCCAAACATCATTATCCGGACAGTGTTGGCAAGCATGTAAACTACGTAAAACTTGTTGCCACGACTAATAGGCTGTTACACAAAGATGGTGTGCCTGATGCCTGCGAGCATATTGAAACGTCAGCAATGTTGGATGAACTAGGTATCAACGAAGCTGATGCAGAAATGGAACTTGAAAAAGTTGTGGAATGCCGTTCCGAACTGGAAGAACTGGCTCGTGGCCTTATGGCTTGAACTTCTGAACATCCATTCAATACAACAACGATCTGTTTCGCACCCGGTTAAGTGGCGTATTATAATATTAAAAACGATTGATATCCGGTCACAAGGATATTCATTTACAAACAGAACCACAGAAATTTTTAAAATCGAATGCGCAGGTCTTCATTCAGACATCCGTTAATTCCTGGTAAATTCAAGTAAGTCAGAAACAAGTTTATGAAATACTTTTTTCGGATCATTTTCATCAGCTGAAGTGGTCTTCCCGGCTCCTGAAGAAGTGTTTGTAGATTGCTCGGATGCGGCACAGGTCTCATCTGTAATGGTACGGCAAAAGTCGCAATATTTATTCCAGGCTGTGTTATAGCTGAGCAGTTGTTTCTGCGGAATAAAAACTCTTAATACCTCGAAATTATGCTGCATTTCGGGCAAACGGGAACATAAATACTGATTGACATTTTCCGGCCAGCGAATATGTTTGGGGTACATAGTTGCCAATTCGGTCTCAATAGTATTACGGAAATTTTCAATTGCTTCCTCGCGGCGTTTGCGGTTGACTATTTCAACAGCTATGGCAACCAAACCAACGAAACCAAATAAGAAAAACGGCCATAGTGGTACGGTTTCAAAATATTTGGAAATTTGATCAATAAAATCTTCCAAGGTAACCCCTTCATTTAGATAAAATTAATAGGCTGCTGTATTGTCGGTTTTTTCGACACGCTAGTAGTTGTATTGATTTCATTATTGCAAACTCGTGTCGGTGGATACTGGAAAATCCACAACACAGTGTGGCCGCTTAAATGTTAAGAACAAGTATTGCTTATTAGCTAAGTATTTGCCTGTTTAATGTCTGCAATATTTTCTTCAATCATGCATTGAAAAAAAATCCTGTGAATCTTGCCATAGACAAATCATTGTATCAATATGATAACAGTCATAAGAGTGGAATATTTACTTTTGTTGGAAGCAAGAAATTTTATTTATTTATTGATTATGCAGTCATATTTGAAAAAAAGCGGCCATGCTTTGTCCATTTTGAGTTTTATTCTATGGATCGGTTTTATCTGTCAGGCTTATGCAGGTACACCTGCTGCTGTTGTGTCGGCTCATCGTTTGGCGACTGCTGCCGGTTATGAAATTCTGGACAAAGGCGGTAATGCATTTGATGCCGCTGTTGCTGTGAGTGCTGCGCTGGCTGTTGTTGAGCCTTATGCCTCAGGTCTGGGAGGAGGAGGGTTCTGGTTATTGCATGAAGCGAATGTGGATCGAAACATTATGATCGACGGACGTGAAATTGCACCCCTGGAGGCTTCTAAAACCATGTATCTGGATGATAACAATCAGCCTGTTCCGGGTAAATCTTTGAATGGCCCTTTAGCAGCTGGAATCCCCGGTACTCCTGCGGCACTTGCTTACATATCACAGCGATACGGCCGGTTGGACTTGGCGCAAAGTCTGGCTCCGGCGATTCGGCTGGCACGGGAGGGCTTCAGAGTTGACCATAGATTTGCTCAAACACTCGAGTTTCATAAGAAAAAGCTTGCGAAATACACAGATACCGCGAAGATATTTTTGCCTGGCGGAAAACCGCCTGAACCTGGCCAGATTTTTCGCCAGTCGCAGCTTGCTGCGACATTAAGTGCGATTGCGCGGTCGGGCAGTAAAGGCTTTTATGAAGGTTCGGTAGCATATGAATTGATTCGTTCAGTTAGAAACTCGGGGGGAATATGGCATGAGCAGGATCTGGCCCGTTATCGCGTCATTGAACGAAAACCCATGCAGTTCAGGTATAAAAATGCACTTATCACTTCTGCGCCACTGCCGTCAGCAGGAGGTTTGACCCTTGTTCAGGCATTAAACACACTTAAATGGTTGAATTTTGAAGAAAGCAACGTATTCGAGCGTGTGCATCTGGTCGTTGAAGCACTGCGGCTCAGTTATAAAAATCGTGCCGAATTACTCGGGGATAGTGATTTTGTGCAGGTCCCGGTCGAACTGCTGACAAGCAAAGCCTATGCACAGCAACAAGCGGCCTTAATAAATCTAAAACGAGCCGGGGTGAGTATGCCATCACAGCCTGTCAAGAATGAAGGCAAGGAAACCACACATTTTTCAATCCTTGATAAAGATGGAAACCGTGTTGCTGCTACGATGAGTATCAATACATTTTTTGGTTCTGGATTTGTTGCAGGGGATACCGGAATTTTATTAAATAATGAAATGGACGACTTCGCAATGGGTACGGATATTCCGAATGTCTTCGGTTTGTACGGCTCGCAGGCAAATGCCATTGCGCCGGGTAAGCGTCCCTTATCGAGTATGTCTCCCACATTTGTGGAAAATGATGAAAACATTCTGGTTTTTGGAACACCTGGCGGATCACGTATCATCAGTATGGTTTTACTGGTGATTCTTGATTTTGTGAATAATAATCAGACAGATCCTCAAAAATTAGTAGCTGGACCGCGTTTTCATCATCAATATCTACCTGATTTTATTCAGATTGAACCCGAAACATTTAATTCCGATTGGGTAGAAGCATTGCAATACAAAGGACATGAAGTTCGTGCAATGCAGCGCAAATGGGGAAATATGCAAATGATACTTATCGATAAACGAAACCGCCAGTCGCTTGTCGCGAGTGATCCGAGAGGAATATTGGATATACGTTACTGACTAATAATATAAAAAACAATGGTGTGACAACAAGGCATTACGGGTATTCCTATAAATAACCGAATTTGAAAGCATTGATCAAACGATCAGGCTGTCATGGTAAAATAAAATTGACCAATGGTTGTTAATTACGTTATTTTCAACGATTACAAACTAAACACATATTCTTGGCTTACAATTATTTCTGTCACACAGCATTATGGCAAAAACAACAAAAGTATCCACTTCATCTCAGGTATCCGCTTCCTCGCAGCCAGAAAGTTTTGAAGCAGCGTCGGCAGAACTCGAGAATATTGTTGCGGCAATGGAAGCAGGGCAGATGTCTTTGGAAGCTTCGTTAACTGCATACAAACGTGGTGCCGAATTACTGCAATATTGTCAGAAGCAACTGCAGGATGCTCAACAACAAGTACGTATTCTTGAGGCTGATCTGTTAAAAAACTATACAATACCCGAAGTCCATGACCGCTGATTTCCAGAGCTGGGCGAGTCATTGTCAGGCATCTATTGAAAATTTTTTAGATTCACGTTTACCTTCAGTAGATTGCGTGCCAGTACGTTTGCATCAAGCGATGCGGTATGCAGTACTCGGCGGTGGAAAACGAGTGCGCCCGCTGTTGTCATTTGCTGCTGGTGAGTTGGGGCAGGCAAATGCTGCAAGTGTAACGGTAGTAGCCGCGGCTGTTGAGTTAATTCATGCATACTCACTTGTGCATGACGATATGCCATGCATGGATAATGATGTACTCAGACGCGGCAAACCAACTTGCCACGTCGAGTTCGATGAAGCAACTGCGTTATTGACAGGGGACAGCTTGCAGACACTCGCGTTTGAATTGCTTGCAGAAAAACAACTGACTAATGATGCAAAGACACAGCTAAGCATGATCAAACAGCTTGCAAATGCTTCCGGTTCCAGGGGTATGGCCGGTGGTCAGGCATTTGATCTGGACAACGTGGGGAAAACATTGACATTGCCAGAGCTGGAATTCATGCATATTCACAAAACCGGTGCATTGATACGAGCTGCTGTAATGCTGGGTGCACACTGCAGCAATCAATTAAATGACGAGCAACTGAAAAAATTGGATCATTTTGCTAAATGTGTCGGTCTTGCATTTCAAGTCGTCGATGATCTGCTTGATGCAGAGGCCACCACTGCAACACTTGGAAAAACTGCTGGCAAGGATGCCGAAAATAATAAACCAACTTATGTCAGTATCATGGGTATTCGCGAAGCGAAAGAGAGAGCAGAAAAACTGCAACAGGAAGCTGACCGGATATTACGCGAATTTGGTGACGCTGCTCTAAGGCTTCGCCAGGTCACTGATTTTATTATAAAACGCGAATTCTAATTGTTTTCATATCATAAAGTTAATAAATTCTCAGAATCTGAATGTACTCACTGCTAGATCGTATCAATTCTCCAGCTCAACTACGCGAACTTGAACTTAAAGATTTATTTGAGTATGCCAAGGAATTGCGTAGTTTTCTAATAAACTCAGTTTCTAAAACCGGCGGTCACTTGTCTTCCAACCTGGGAACCGTTGAGTTAACAGTAGCACTGCATTATGTGTTTAATACACCGCATGATCAGCTGGTCTGGGATGTGGGCCATCAAACTTATGCGCACAAAATACTCACAGGCAGACGAGAAGCAATGGGTAGATTACGCATGCAGGGTGGTATCTCCGGATTTCCAAAGCGGGATGAAAGTGAATATGATGCATTTGGAACCGCGCACTCAAGCACATCTATCAGTGCTGCCCTCGGTATGGCCGTTGCAACCCAGTTGGAAAAAAGTGATCGACGCGCAGTCGCAATCATTGGTGATGGCGCCATGAGTGCAGGTATGGCATTTGAAGGACTGAATAATGCGGGTGTGATGGATGCCAATCTGCTGGTTATATTGAATGATAATGATATGTCCATATCGAAGCCGGTTGGCGCGCTGAATAATTATTTTGCAAAGCTGATGTCAGGTCGATTCTATGCGACTGCACGCCGGGCGGGTGAAAGAATGCTTGGTGTAGTGCCACCTATGCTCGAGCTGGCCAAGCGTGCAGAAGAACATATGAAAGGGATGGTGACGCCAGAAGGCACGCTTTTTGAGGAGTTTGGATTTAATTATATCGGCCCCATAGATGGTCACGACCTCAAAGTGCTAACTACTACGCTGAAGAACATCAAATATCTTGAAGGGCCGCAATTCTTACATGTGGTTACCCGGAAAGGCGCAGGGTATAAGGTTGCTGAGGAAGATCCGATTCTGTATCATGGTGTTAGTAAGTTTGATCCGAAAGAAGGTATTGTTGCCAAGCCGTCTAGCAAACCAACCTACACCCAGATTTTTGGTGAATGGTTATGTGATATGGCAGCCAGTGATACGCGTCTGATAGGCATTACGCCGGCGATGCGGGAAGGGTCTGGGCTGGTTAGGTTTTCTCAGGAATTCCCCGATCAGTATTTTGATGTTGGTATAGCAGAACAGCATGCGGTGACATTTGCCGCGGGTGCAGCTTGTAATGGATTGAAACCAGTTGTAGCCATTTATTCAACGTTTCTACAGCGGGCTTATGATCAGTTGATACATGACGTGGCTATTCAAAATTTGCCGGTTCTTTTTGCGATAGACCGGGCGGGACTGGTCGGCGCTGATGGCCCGACACACGCAGGAAGCTTTGACTTGTCGTATTTGCGCTGTATTCCCAATATGACTGTCATGACGCCATCTGATGAGAATGAGTGCAGGCAAATGTTATATACTGCTTTCAATCTTGATACGCCGTCTGCGGTCAGATATCCACGCGGAACGGGACCAGGCATCGAAGCTCAAAAAAATATGGTTGAGTTACCTATCGGTCGTGGTGTGGTTCGCCGAAAAGGTGAAAAAATCGCTTTTCTTGCCTTTGGCAGCATGCTCGCACCGTCCCTGTTAGCTGCTGATGAGTTGAATGCTACTGTTGCCGATATGCGTTTTGTAAAGCCGTTAGATAATGAATTGATTGCAACTTTGGCGGGCGATCACGATCTACTAGTCACAGTTGAGGAAAACACTATCATGGGAGGCGCTGGGAGTGCGGTAGTCGAATCCTTGAATAGACAGAAGCTAAATGTTAGAACGCTGCAATTGGGCCTTCCTGACGTTTTTCTTGAGCAGGGGGATCATGCTAATATGTTGGCGGACTGTGGATTGGACAAGAGCGGCATTGTTCGGTCCGTGCGTGAATATCTGTCCTGATTGGTTGTGAGTCACACAAGCCAGATCATTTAAATGGTTTTTAAGTCTGTTTGTATTTAGTAACAACATAATTAACGATCTCTAAAATAGGATGGGGTAGACATGAATAAAGAAATAGATTTGCCCATCGCTGATGTACAGAGTACACACGATACACGACGTATAGCAATTGACCGAGTCGGCATCAAAGCAATTCGTCATCCGGTTGTGGTTGCGGATAAAGATGATGGCGTACAGCATACTGTTGCCATGTTTAACATGTATGTAAATTTGCCGCATAAGTTTAAGGGTACGCATATGTCCCGGTTTGTTGAAATTCTCAATAGCCATGAACGGGAAATATCAGTGGAATCGTTTAAAACCATCTTGCAGGAGATGGTAGAAAGGCTGGAGAGTGATTCCGGCCATATTGAAATGACTTTTCCTTATTTTGTTGATAAAGCAGCGCCCGTCTCCGGTGTCAGAAGCCTGCTGGATTATGAAGTTACATTTATAGGCGAAATCAAGAACAACGCATATGCTTTTACGATCAAAGTTGTTGTGCCGATAACCAGTTTATGTCCTTGTTCAAAGAAAATATCCGACTATGGCGCACACAACCAGCGTTCGCATGTAACGATTTCTGCACGCACCAACAGTTTCGTATGGATTGAAGATCTGATTAAAATCGCTGAAGATAACGCATCATGTGAGCTTTACGGGTTGCTTAAACGCCCTGACGAAAAATATGTAACAGAAAAAGCCTATGACAATCCTAAATTTGTTGAGGATATTGTCAGAGATATAGCTGACACCCTGAATAAGGATAAACGAATTGATGCTTACATAGTTGAATCAGAAAATTTTGAATCAATACATAATCATTCGGCTTATGCATTGATCGATCATGATAAAAAAACAGCAGTTCATATTTAATCACTCAGGTGTCTTCAGGTCTGTTTTCAAACTGGTTTTTAGAAAAATCTTTTAACCTGACTCCAAGTAACCATAGGGCGGCAAAATAGCTGCATGCACCTGTTAGGATAATTATAGCAAGACGACCCGCACGCGTAACTGCTGTATCAGTAAGCCACGATGCATCCGTTCCAGAAGTGAACCATAGTGCGATACTCATGACTAGTAGAGCTGTAGCTACCCTGACTAGAAAAATGGCCCACCCGGGTTGTGGCTGATAAATCTTTTGAATGCGCAGATTGTAATATAACAAACCGGCATTAAGGCAGGCACCAAGGCCAATCGCAAGCGCGAGTCCGGCGTGTTTGAGTGGAATAATAAAAGCAAGATTCATTAATTGGGTTGCAATCAAGGTGATGACTGCAATTTTAACCGGAGTTTTGATATTTTGCCGTGCATAAAATCCGGGTGCCAGTACTTTAACCAGAATAAGACCGATCAAACCCAAACTGTAAGCCACAAGAGCATCTCGGGTCATGAACACATCATTATCGGTAAAAGCGCCATAGTGAAACAATGTTGTGATCAGCGGTGTCGATAGCAACGCTAGTGCCAGTGCGGCTGGTAATGTCAGCAATACTGTCAGGCGCAATCCCCAGTCTAATAATTTCGAATATGCTTCTGTGCTGTTACTGCTGTAGTGTTTTGCAAGTGATGGTAATAATATCGTCCCCAGTGCTACACCCAAGAGACCGGCCGGGAATTCCATCAGGCGATCAGCATAGTAAAGCCATGAAACACTGCCAGTTATGAGTAATGATGCAAATATCGTATTAATCAGCATACTGATTTGGCCAACTGATACCCCAAATACAGCGGGCCCCATTAATTTAAGAATACGCCAGGTTCCAGTATCATTTGTTTTAAAACGAATTCTTGGCATTAACTTAAGACGCGTCAAATATGGAATCTGAAAACACAACTGTAACGCTCCGCCTATGAATACAGCCCATGCCAGTGCCAGCACGGGAGGGTCGAAGTAAGGGGTTAGCCAAAGTGCGCTTGTAATAAAAGAAAGATTCAATAATGCCGGTGTCAGTGCAGGCACATAAAATTTTCCATAGGTATTAAGAATGCCACCTGCAAGAGATACCAGAGAAATAAACAGAATATATGGAAATGTAATTCGCAGTAACTCAACGGTTAAATTGAATTTCTCGGTATTGGTGGCAAAACCGGGTGCGCTGGCATAGATGATCATAGGTGCGCCCATCACGCCAATCAGCGTAACAATGAAAAGTGCCAGAGCCAGCAGTGTTGCAACATGATCAATCAGTAAACGAGTCTCTTCACTTGTACGTTTGTTTTTATATTCCGCCAATATTGGAACGAATGCTTGAGAAAAGGCACCTTCAGCAAATAGACGCCTCAGGAGATTTGGAATGCGAAATGCTACAAAAAATGCATCTGCAGCCATTCCTGCTCCAAAAATACGCGCAATAATAACATCACGTATAAAACCAAGAATCCTGGAGATAAGGGTCATACTGCTGACAGCAGCCAGAGCACGCAATAAATTCAAGATAAGTAATCGACTACTGTAAGGGTTGTACCAAAATTTGCACTGATTTTAAACGATTTCATTGTTCAATCGATAAAATTAATACAACGATGAACTTGATGCAGCTTCATAATTTAAATTTACTATTTTTGTTTAAAATTTCATGCTATTTTTATCTCGCAGCAGGTTTTGCTGCTGGAAACAGGAAAGCTGAATCTTAGTTTCGAATCAGTATGCTCAACACAAATATCAGTATCTTTTAACACTGAAGATAGTTGATGCAGAATCAACCAAGTGCAGATATGGGTTTGTTGATTTTACGGCGACAACTGACAGGTCCTTTATTGTGTTTTGCTGATATGTCATGACTTATGATGAAGCATTTTGTGGATGCAGCTGGGTACGGATCAGAAGAAAAGTTCACATGCTGTAATTAACTTCTGGAAACATTTAATCAGTTCCAGCGAGCCAGTCAATGAACCCGGTATGGGCGCTACTCAGCATAAACCCCGCCTGAAATCGATTGTCAGTGTGAAGCGTGAATTGTAGTTGGTAAAAAGATACATAACAAGTATTTGAATTCGGGTAGGGAAATTGCATTTGATGCGATTTCCCTCCGGCAATACCGTCAGCTCAGATAGCAGCCAATTTTCCTAATAATGTTAGCTTCAGGCCATTTCCATTCCAGAAGGTATTCTGCACCAATCCTGGGTTCTTTAATTTCTGTTTCTATCCTGGTTTCGCCAGTGATTACGGGTGGCAACAGCGCTTCTTTATTGCCATTGTATAAACAGTATGCTTGGGCAGAAGAAATGGGGCGCCCTTTGGGCAGTTCAACAATAAGTTTGAGATGATCGGTTTCATCCTCTACAACATGGGAGAGTGAGCAGTCAGTATGGCTGTATGCACCCGTACATGTGTACGACAACGTTGTATCCAACCCATTTGTTGATTTCGGATTTGCAGGTAATGCCATGCAGACCTGGTATTTGTTATTTGTATCTTTTGTTTGTTCGATAGGTGACTGGTTATTAATGCGGAAACCGCTGACTGATCCTGTCGGACTTATATTCTTAAACCAGAAGACAGTATTGTCAACATGACAGGGGGTGGTTTTTTGTTTTTGCACCAACTCAGCTTTGTTACCGCATGTGTCTTTAACCGTCAGAATTTTTTCCAGTCCTGAAATACTGAAGGCACCCTTGTTTTGCTGCAATTGTTCGTAAATCAATAAAGCAGCACTGATTATAAACAAAAAACCTATTATCATGAAATCACTCATCACGATTAGCGTGATTCCAAATATTATAATCAGGATATTGACATAAAAAATTAGCTGGTTGCGTTTGTCAAACATTCATTGCTCCTCAAATCTGGCGTCAAATTATTGCGTTAATTATTATATTCATAATATGGGCATTTTTTCTGTAATAGCATGTAATATTTTGTATTATTCCGCTATTTACTGATTAGATTCACTGCGTGTATTTGCGAAAAGTGTGTTATCTCTCTCTTTTGAGTTTGGCAGAACACAAACATTTTCAGCAGCGTCTTTGCAGGGCTGAGTGTATCAGAGAGCAGCTTGCAAAAAAAGCAAGAATGTGTAATGTTGTTTATTTAAAAAAAAGATACTATGCGTATAGTGGTTATTTATATAGTCAGAGTTCTTCAGGACTTTACATGCATTAGTTGGCACATGTAATAAAATAACCATAACCGGGCGAACATCAGCCAATGATTAATTACACGGTGTTGTAATTACATCTTGTTGAATGATTCAGCCATTTTTCAAATGCTATATGGAGAAAATAATGTCCAAAAAATCATTAAAACCAGTTTCCCTTGCTGTTGGTACGGCTTTTGTTGCTACCCTGGCCGCTGGTAATGTCTCATCTGAGGTTTCTTCTGCTGATAACCCATTCGCCATGAACGAATTATCCGGCGGCTATATGCAGCTTGCCTATGGTGGCGGTGGAGATAAATCAGAGAAAAAAGACAAATATGGTGAAGGCAAATGTGGCGGTAAGAAAGCCAAGGAAGAGGGGAAATGCGGCGAAGGTAAATGCGGCGATGATATGAAAAAAAATATGGAAGGTAATTGCGGCGGCAAGAAAGCCGAGGAAGAAGGCAAATGCGGCGAAGGCAAGTGTGGTAGTAGTAAGTAGCCTGCGCCCTGGTATTTTTTTTCATGAGCACAATTGAATATCCTGTTCATGGTGCGGGACTTGGTCTGCGGCGGGCGATGATGCGTTCGCTGACAGACCAGACTGCCTGTTCGGTTGATTTCTGGGAAATTGCTCCAGAAAACTGGATAGGTGTTGGCGGTCACTATGGTAAGAAGCTGCACACGCTTACAGAACGATATCCGTTTATATGTCATGGTTTATCGCTATCGATAGGTGGTCCTTCGCCATTGGATGAAGCGTTTTTGCGACGACTCAAACACTTTTTGAGAGAACATCAAATACGTTGCTACAGTGAACACCTGAGCTATTGCAGTGATGATGGCCATCTTTACGATTTAATGCCAATTCCATTCACAAACGAGGCGGTTCATTACGTTGCAAAACGGATAAAACGGGTTCAAGATTTTCTTGAACAGCGTATAGCAATAGAAAATGTATCGTATTATGCAGCGCCGGGACAGCAAATGACGGAGATAGATTTTCTGAATGCAGTGCTTGAAGAAGCCGACTGTGACTTGCTGCTCGATATCAACAATATCTATGTCAACAGTGTCAACCACTGCTACAAAGCAGAGGAATTTTTAAGGCAGATACCTGCCGAACGAATTCGTTATATCCATATTGCAGGTCATTACAATGAGGCAGAAGACCTGATTGTAGATACGCACGGTGCTGAAGTGATTGAGCCGGTCTGGCTGTTACTTGAGAAAGCGTACCAACAATTTGGAGTCATTCCAACGTTGCTGGAAAGAGATTTTAATATCCCGGACTTGCATGAACTGGTTTGCGAAGTGGACCATATTCGAGAGCTACAGTCACACTGGCAACATCGTGCCGAAATCGAGTATAACCGGCATGCCTGAACGACTTGTGTTCATGCAGCAGCAATATGATTTTGCTGCATATATCCGGGACCCCGGTGGTCATACGCGTCCACACGATATAGAGGAGCGGCGCATGAAAATTTATTGCGATCTGTTCTATAACAATGTCGAAGGGTTTATGGCCAATACGTATCCGGTTTTGCGAAGTATTCTGCGAGATGAGCACTGGCACGCTATAATCCGCGATTATTTCGCGAACCATAAATCTCACACACCTCTTTTTCCTGAAATGCCGCGAGAATTCCTGAAGTATTTACAGAACGAGCGTAGTTTTAACTCGGAAGATCCGCCTTTTATGCTGGAGCTTGCGCATTATGAGTGGGTTGAGCTTGCGTTATCGACACTTGAGGAGAAAATAGGCCTGAAACAAATCGACGCGCAAGGCAATGTACTGTCTGGAATTCCGGTAGTTTCTCCCCTGGCATGGTTACTGTGTTATCAGTTTCCGGTACATAAAATCAGACCCGAATTCCAACCGCGAACCCCGGATGAAATGGTAACAAACCTGATTGTATACCGTGACAAAGACGATGAAATTCATTTCATTGAGGCCAATCCGGTTACGGCACGCTTGCTCAAACTGATGATTGACAATGAATGTGACAACGGCCATGCACTTCTGGCACGAATTGCTGCAGACCTGCAACATCCTAAACCTGACCTTGTTATCCAGCATGGCCATGAAATCATGCAGGATTTTTTGAATCGGGGTATTTTATTAGGGGTACGCCACTGATACGCTTCAGCACATTGGTCTGAGAACGTATTCGTTGTAAGGTGCACTGAATTTAAAGTGACAATTTTGTCATGACGATTACTGTGGATTTTTATTAGATAGATGGGGTTCGGCGGTTTCGAGTCCGCAGCCGCAATGCCAGCATAGCTGGAAATTGGAGGGATTTTCTTCGCCGCATGCGGAACATTGGATGGTTGTTTCGGACTGCGGAATCGACTCATAATGTTGAACAATTTTACGACCCCGTTCATAATCCGCGTCCCGTACTACCCAAACTTCTGGGTAAGCATGTGTAAACGGTATATCACCTGTACCGCCTTGTGCATGTTGGTTAAACAATTGAGCCGGAATAAGAGCGTGCTCCAGCATATCCAGAACAATTTGAGCCTCCATAATACTATTTGCTGAATAAATTTTTTTCATGTTGTCTTTTTTCTGATTATTGCTACGTATGCAGCAGGTAATAATTATCAACAGGCTGATTCATGGAAATTTTATTATAGCTTGGTTGGTTTTCAACAATCCGGAGATTATTCTATATATTGTTCGAATGCATAGAAAACGGTTGTATTCTATTCGTAATGTTATTTTTTCTTTACTGGTCGATACAGAAGCATGTGGTTTAAAAATTTACTGATTTACCGAATAACAGATGGAAAAATTGATCCCCAGCAACTGAATGAGGCATTGGGGAAGTCAGTCCTGCAGGATTGCCTGCAAATGGAAATGCAAAGCCGGGGGTGGGTGCACCCAAAAGATGGAACAGATCAGTTTGTTCATACCTGCAATCAGCATTTGCTGATAGCGCTGGGCATCGAAAAAAAGTTGTTGCCAAGTGCAGTTATCAATCAATATGCTGAAGAGCGGATAGCAGTGATGGAACAACATCAAGGCCATAAAGCGGGCAAGCGTCAGATAAAAGACATTAAAGAGGCCGTATTGATCGAGTTGATGCCCCGTGCATTTATTCAGCGTCAAATAACGTATGCCTGGATTGATTTGAACGAGGAGTTGCTAGTGATTGACGTTGCCAATCTGAAAAGAGCAGAAGAACTTGTTGATCTGTTGTTAAAAACAATGACAGGTATTCGATTAGCCCCACTTGCAACAAATATTTCCCCTTCAACCCTGATGACCCGCTGGCTGTCGGGAGATGAGCCACCAGCAGTTATTACGATTGATCGCGACTGCGAGTTACAGGGCGTGGATAGTGAAAAATCAAAAATTCGATATACGCATCATGTGCTGGATATGGACGAGACAATCAGACATATTTCTGCGGGTAAACGGGTAATTCGTTTAGCCTTGACCTGGAGGGACAGGGTTTCTTTTGTACTTCACGACAATTTACAGATCAGGCGCATCGAACCACTTGATATTATTACAGAATCATCGGAGGCTTCAGATTCGGATGATCAGTTTGACAGCGATTTTGCACTGATGACCGGTGAGTTAAACCGGTTCTTGCCTGATCTTATACATGCGCTGGGAGGCGAGAACCGGGCAGGTTAAAAGCGATAAAGCACCAAAGTACTGTTTTTATATGAGCAGCCTGTCCGTTAACCTGACTTGTCGGTTATTCTGGAAAGCTGACTGTGGTCAGTCATGGCTTGGTCGACCAATATAAACGAGTGCTAATGCTTGTGTTTCGAATGATCCTTGATACCTGACAGAAGCCCGGTAGCAATTTTATGGACAAAGCCTGCTGTTGTTTGAGTAAGCTGCGCTCCGGCTTCTATTTGTGCATGTCCGACTGAAGCGGCCTGTTGGGCAAAGGTGGCAAGGGTCTCTTTCAACTGTTCTCCGACAATAGTACCGTTGTTTTTGGCATGTTTGGTGATGTCTTGCAGTATATCTGAGATTGTTCCTTTTGCCGCTGAAGCTGTGTTTTGTAACGTGTCCAGAAAGAGGCTTTCCAGGCTTTCAAGATCGGAACGTGTATGGACCAGTTCTTTTTCGGAAAATTTTTGTGCCCGGTCAGCTGCCTCGAGCACTGCAAGTTTGGATGCTTCTGCTAATCTTGCAAGTGCCGAATCCAACCCGGAAATAGCGGCAGTAATCTGTAATTTTGCGGTTTGAGTCTGATTATTCGCCGCAAGGAATTTTTGCTGAGCGCCTTCCTGAATGCCATTCGTCACTGCTGTGACTATACGTCGGATAGAGTCGATATCCAGTCGGTCAGCTTTCATAGCCTTCAGTGTTAAACGATGTACGGTCTCCTGAACATTGACACCTTCTACAAGTGCGTCATGAATATCCCGTTCCAATTTGCTTAAATCATCGTTAATATCTGCCGTGTTGTTTTGGTGCATTTCGCCGTTATCTGTTTGCATAGTCACTTCCCTGTCAACATATAATTAATTAAAGTTTCAATTATTTTCATTGTCCTCCTGCAGTACACAATTGGTCAAGACCATTCATATAGGGACGCAGTATTTCAGGAATAGTAACGCTGCCGTCAGCGTTCTGATAGTTCTCTAAAATAGCGACCAGCGTTCTGCCGACAGCCAGACCAGAACCGTTTAGGGTATGTAAAAGCGATGTTTTTCCATTTTCGTTGCGAAAGCGCGCTTGCATGCGTCTGGCCTGGAACGATTCACAATTGCTGCAGGAAGAGATTTCCCGGTAGGTATTTTGTGCGGGCAGCCACACTTCAATATCATAAGTTTTTGCTGCAGAGAAACCCATGTCGCCCGTACACAGTGCAACAACTCGATATGGCAGCTCCAGTTTCTGCAGTATGGTTTCAGCATGTCCAACAAGTTCCTCTATCGCAGCGTAGGATGATTCGGGATGAACAATATGCACCAGCTCAACTTTATCAAACTGGTGTTGGCGAATCAAACCGCGAGTGTCTCTGCCATAACTGCCGGCTTCTGAGCGAAAGCAAGGCGTATGTGCGACGAATTTCAGTGGTAAGGACTGCAACGGTACAATCTCATCGCGCACAATGTTGGTCAATGAAACTTCGGCAGTGGGTATCAGATACAGTCCGGATGAATGCTCATTCTCAACGGCGTTTCCACCGGCCTTGACTGCGAATAAATCTTCCTCGAATTTTGGCAGCTGGCCAGTGCCATGCAGACTCTCATGATTGACTAGATAAGGAGTATAGGTTTCGACATAACCGTGTTCCTGTATATGCGTATCCAGCATAAATTGCGTCAAGGCGCGATGTAATCGAGCAAGGTTTCCTTTCATTATGCTAAAACGTGCGCCGCTCAGCTTCGTGGCCGCTTCAAAATCAAGCAATTTCAGCCCTTCTCCGATGCTGACATGGTCCTTTATTTCAAAGTCAAACGATGGAATAGCACCCCAGCGGCGAATTTCTTGATTGTCGGTCTCTCCATCACCTTTCGGAACGCTGTCATGCGGCAGGTTTGGTACATCGAACAAAATCTTTTGCAATTCGGTTTGTATCTGTTCCAATCGGGTAACGGATTGTTTCAATGCATCCCCTAGATTTGAAACCTGGGCAAGAATTGCAGTGGTGTCTTCGCCTTTACTTTTGGCCAGACCGACCTGTTTTGATATGGTATTGCGTTTGGCCTGTAATTCCTGAGTATGAGTCTGAATTTTTTTTCGTTCAGCCTCTAGTTGATTAAATCGATCAACCGGGAAAGAGAAATTTCTACTGCTTAGTTTTTCGATAACGTAATTGAGGTTAGTGCGTAATAATTGGATATCTAGCATGGAAACTCCGGGTGACAGATAATTGAGCGATTGTATTTTTGTCTGAATTTATGCGTAGTCTGTGGCTATACCGGAAACCGTTTAACGTTTTTTTCCAAAAGACTTGCGTTCTTTGGCCTTTTGATCCAGATTATGCAAATAATTCAGTTTTTCCTGTATCTTGTTTTCCAGACCGTTGCCTGTTGGTTGATAAAATTGTATATCTGGCATTTCTTCAGGAAAGTAACTTTCACCGGCTACGTAAGCTTCGGGATAGTCATGCGCGTACCGGTACTCATCTCCATACCCCATTTCCTTCATCAACCGCGTGGGGGCATTGCGTAAATGCATTGGCACTGGTCTGGATTCGTCTTTAGCAACGTAGGCCCGCGCTTTTTTATAGGCCAGATATGCTGCATTGCTTTTGGGTGCGCAGGATAAATACAGTACGGCCTGCGCCAGCGCCAGCTCGCCTTCAGGGCTGCCAAGTCGTTCATAGGTTTCGCAGGCATTTATAGTCACTTGTAAGCTGCGAGGGTCTGCCATGCCAATGTCTTCGGTGGCCATGCGTATCAGACGCCGTCCGATATACAAAGGATCGGCACCACCATCCAGCATGCGGCAAAACCAGTAAATCGCTGCGTCCGGTGATGACCCGCGTACCGATTTATGCAATGCAGAGATCTGATCGTAAAATGCGTCGCCACTTTTATCAAATCGGCGCCTGCTGCGGGATAATGCATTTTGCACCGCTGATGTGTCTATTTCATCGGTTTTGCTGTTTTCGGAAGCAATAATCATCTGTTCCAGCATATTAAGCATACGTCTTGCGTCGCCGTCTGCATAAGCGATAATTAACTGACGCGCTTCACTAGTAAACGTCTGCCGGAATGACATTGAATTTAACGCCCGGTTAAAAATTACCGTCATATCGTCATCGGTCAGCGCTGATAATGTATAAACCTGTGCGCGTGATAGCAGCGCATTGTTCACTTCGAATGACGGGTTTTCCGTAGTTGCGCCGATAAATGTAAACAGCCCCTGTTCGACATGCGGCAGAAAGGCATCCTGCTGGGATTTATTGAAACGATGTACCTCATCGACAAAAAGAATTGTATGCCGACCATTTTGCTGCAAAACTGCCTGTGCTTTTTCAATGGCGTTGCGAATATCCTTGATGCCTGATAATACAGCTGATAGCGCAATAAATTCCGCATTAAATACACGAGACATTAATCGTGCCAATGTTGTTTTTCCGGTACCTGGCGGGCCCCATAAAATCATGGAATGCGGTTTGCCGGAATCAATTGCGAGGCGTAATGGTTTGCCTTCACCAAGCAAATGCTGTTGTCCGATTATATCGTCAATAGTTTGGGGGCGAAGCTGCTCCGCGAGCGGAGCAGCGGGTGAATGTAAATCCAGGAAATCACTCACTGATGACATCGGCACCGTCCGGTGGCGCAAATTCAAAATGGTTGTCGGGCAGCACGGGGTTTTTAATCAGTTCTGAAAATGTTAGATAAGTGGTTTGTCCGAAATTGTCTCTTAATGCCATGTATTGCAAAACGCCATCGTGAGAAAAGCCCAATTGAATAAATTCGAAAGCGCTGTCCCTGTTTTTTGGAATTGCTTCCATCCACTCAATTTCATCCTGAATACCGAGATCGATTAATTCAAAATTATCTTCAATTGTGCTGTTGCCAGCCAGGAGCGCAGCCGGACTGCTGCCAATGGCAATATTGAATTCGCGGACCGTAACCTGGTTTAAATCATGATCGTAAAACCAAACCTTTCTGCCGTCACCAACGATAGATTGTTCGTAAGGTGTCTGATAGATCCAGCGAAATTTGTCCGGCCGTTCAAATTCAAGCGTTCCGCTGGATTTCTGAACGTTGCGGGCGTTTTTATCAAGCAATGTCTGGGAGAAATGGGCGCGTACAGTTTGCGTTTCTCGAATAAAGGTTCTTAATTGATCAACTGCAGCGGCGATAACTTCGCCGGGTGACCAGATTAGCAGAGCTAGAGAAAGAATCCATGGCGAGTATTTGCGATTGGCTGTTTGAAACATAAATTGTTTATTATCCGTGGCGATTCACGCAGTGATGATTGCAATCGAAGTGCAATAAATGATTTAACCGGTGCTACTCATTGCGCGCAGGTACGAGAACCTCGCGGTTGCCGTTACTTTGCATGGCGGATACCAGGCCGGCGCGCTCCATTTCCTCGACCAGGCGAGCTGCACGATTATAGCCAATTCGCAAGTTTCTTTGTACCAGGGAAATAGAAGCTCGGCGAGTCTTGACTACAATCTGAACGGCTTCATCGTAGAGCGGGTCCTGCTCTCCACCAGCCTGCTTTTTTGAGTCGTCTGCAGCATTTCCCGTATTATCTTCCTCTGTTGTATGCAGGATTTCTTCGACATAACAGGGTTCGCCATGCTCTTTAAGGTAATCGACAACCTTGTGGACTTCATGATCTGCAACATAAGCACCATGGACGCGCTGGGGATAACCGCTACCTGGTGGCAAATACAGCATATCACCCTGGCCAAGCAGTGTTTCTGCACCCATTTGGTCAAGAATGGTTCTGGAATCTATTTTGCTTGACACTTGAAAAGCTATTCGGGTTGGAATATTTGCTTTAATCAGACCGGTTATGACGTCAACGGAAGGGCGCTGAGTGGCCAACAGCAAATGAATACCAGCTGCTCGTGCTTTTTGCGCCAATCTGGCGATCAGGTGCTCGACTTTTTTTCCTGCAACCATCATTAAATCGGCTAATTCATCAATTACTACGACTATCAATGGCAATTCTCCAAGCTGTTCCGGCGCATCCTCTGGAGCCATCGGATTCATGATAGGCTCTTCTTTTTTGGCGGCTTCACGTATTTTATGGTTGTAGCCGTTCAGATTGCGCACACCCAGAGACGACATCAATTTATAGCGACGCTCCATTTCAGATACGGACCACCGCAGGGCATTTGCCGCTTCGCCCATATCCGTCACAACCGGTGTTAGCAAGTGGGGTATACCTTCATATACCGACAATTCCAGCATTTTCGGATCGACCAGTATCAGGCGGATTTGTTCGGGTGTGCTTTTATAAACCAGGCTTAAAATAATGGCGTTAATAGCTACTGATTTACCCGATCCCGTCGTTCCCGCCACCAGTGCATGCGGCATTTTTGCCAGATCGGAGACAACTGGCCGCCCGCTGATATCTTTTCCAAGTGCGATCGTCAATGGTGAGGCCGTATCTGCATACGGCTGCGAACTGAGAATTTCAATTAGACGTACAACCTGTCGCTTGGGATTGGGAATTTCCAGTCCCATCGTGGTTTTTCCCGGAATAGTCTCAACAACACGTATGCGAACAACCGACAGTGCACGTGCCAGATCTTTGATCAGGTTGATAATCTGATTACCTTTAACACCTACTGCTGGCTCGATTTCATACCGAGTGATGACGGGACCGGGGTAGGCTGAGACAACTTTGACAATAACACCAAATTCTTTCAATTTATTCTCGATCAACCGCGATGTTGATTCAAGAACATCTTTGGACAACACCTCGATGTTCTTGTCGGGTTCATCCAGTAAATGCAGCGGAGGCAAGGTCGATTCCGATAAGCTGGGAAACAAAGATTTCTGTTTTTCTTTTATTGCGCGTTCTGACTTTTCTATAGTAGTTGCCGGTAATTCAATGTGAATTGAACGCGTGTCGCGTGCAGGTTTTTTTTCCGTTGCAGATAGTTTAACGGGCTCATATTCGGCGTTAATCCACTGTGTTTGTTGACTGCGTCTGCTGTACCATTGTTCCTGAAGCCAGAAAATGCTGTTTTCAATGATTTCGCCAATTTTCTCGACAAAGCGCACCCACGATAGCCCGGTGAACTGGCTAAAACCTATCGCAATCAGTATTAAAAGTGTCATGGTTGCGCCGGTAAAACCGAGTAACTGTGATAGATAATAACTGATAGCTTCCCCAGAGATACCGCCGGATCCATATGGCAGGTTAATGTCCGCAGAATGAAAACGCAGTGACTCTAATCCGCTACTTGCGACTAGCAATAATAAAAAGCCACTGATTGACAGGAAAATTGAATGGCGGTCAAATATGCCGGCAACATCAATACGACGGTAGCTCCAGGAAACGGCAGCAAGACAAAATGCGACCCACCACCATGCCGATGCACCAAACAGGTAGAGTAAAAAATCTGACAGCCAAGCACCAATATGCCCGCCTGCATTTTTAATATGATCGTTGTCGCCGCTGTGCGTCCATCCCGGGTCTCCGCGATCGTAGCTATAAAAGATTAGAATGAGATAGAGTGCACCACCTACAAGCACCAGCCAGCCGGACTCGCGCAGCAATCGGGATACGCGCGGCGGAAGGGTGCGGCCGGTTGATTTGCTGGCCATTGATTTATTGATCAAACTCATGGATATTTCAAAGCAGTAAAGCTTTATACAATCTGATGAGTCTGGAATTATATAAGAAAATTGTACAAAAACGTCGATTGCCTGGACAAGGCTTTTCTCATTAAGGGGTTGTTTATCTCCAATGCCATGATTTTCAGAGGATCAACCTGATCTGGGCCGACACAAAATAGCAGGGATGTGAGATTTGTCCGACCGGTATGTTTCCGGTAATGTCGCTACATGGTTTTTACCATTTTGTTTTGCTTTGGCTAACGCATCTTCGGCGCGATTGTAAAATTTCCAAATATGATCTTTATCATTGAGCATGGTAATACCGACATTAACAGACAGTTCATGGTGAGTATCCTGCTGACTCATCTGAGATAAATTTTTGCATAGCGCCTCCGTTGCATCTTTGGCTTTACCGATGTCCGTTTCAACGTATACGACCGCAAATCGATTTAGGTCGATTCGATATAATTGATCAGAACTCCGAATGGATTTTCTAATTTCGTCGGCAAGTGTCTTGATATATTCATTGTGAATGTGAATTGTCGTATCTTCAGTTGTATTTGTAGCGATTGCATCAGATATATCAAAAATGGCCAGCGATAAATTCCGTTTGTATCGCTTACTTCGTTTTATTTCTGTTTTGGCTTCTTCTTCAAAAGCGCGGCTGTTTTTGCACTGAGTCAGTGCGTCGACATTGGTGTCTATCATGAGCATGTCGAGTTCATAATTCATTCTTTTGATTTTAAGCACCATATAAGCGGTAATGGTAATGATCAGTAATGCCAACAATCGATTTGTTACAACGACATCCATCGGCGCAACAATATAAGGCGAGAGAAAAAGCCCTGTCAGGATTAGGAAGAAGCCTATGGCAGTTGTAACATAGGTGCTCCAGTTATCTTTAAACCATATGCTTGCGAACACGATCAGTGCGTAGGGAGTGCCGGCCGCCACACCAAGCGGTGTTAGTAGGTCAAACAAAAAAATGCTGATTGAGGACAGAAAGAGAAACAACCAGTAGATATGATTGGCATATTGATTTTCAGGTAATTTGAAACGATTAATTTTAGGAAAAATTAGCGAACGCATATGGCCATCCTCACATCAAAATGTTAAGACATCAATTACAAACTACTTCTACGTCATAATTTTGACTTTATTAATTGTTAATTGGAATTTCAGGTATCCACATAAACAATAAATCAATTCTAACATATCAACCTTACTATACCCTGTTTCTTGCTATACTATACTATCCTAACTTAAATGCCTCAGTATAAATAAGACAAGTAATTTGGTTGTTTGTTTTTTTAAAGGTGAAAAATGAAGGAGAATCAAAAAACTGATGAGTGGCTTACATCAGTATGTTGATACCATTCTGCGTTAAATATCTGTAAAAATTTGCGGTGGATTTTTTTGGTCGCAACCAACAAAGACGCAGAACAGTAACAATAAGACAGGAGAGAAAACGCTTAGTATATGCATAAACAGAATGGATAATAACAGCCTTGTTGCTTTTGAGTTGAGGATAGATTTGTTTGGGTATTTATTCTCTTGATATGGTTAGTAATCATGTAGTGTACGAGTGATTGTTGCTTGGTTTTAAGTTTAGGCATTGACGAGGCGGGTACCTGCCAGTCTGTCATGGAGATACTGGTGGTCCCGGTCAAAAAGAGCCCAGAACATTCCCACACCAAATAACAATACACCGATCACAGCGAGCAAGTATCGGGTAATCGCTGCTCGTTTGTCCAAGTTGTCGCCATTCGCAGTTACCACGCGTATTTTCCAAGTTTGCATTGCCAATGTTTGTCCGCCATGCGTCCAAAACCAAATGAAGTAATAGCCCATGATAATCAATAGATAGAATTGATATAACGGAATAAAGTAATAGGCATTTGCATCACGAAAAATAAGGTGAAAAATAAAACTGGCAATAAAAATAACTGCCAGCAAAATTAGAAACTCGTAAAACAGGCTAACTAACCGCCGCCAGAAACCAGGGTAAGAGAATTTCATAATTTGGTTTTGTTTGAGTTGTATTGAATATATTAGCAGCTGATTATAACGCAGCCACTCGTCAGCTTTTCGAGATTGTATTAAGGTTTATCATTTCCATGCATGTATCAATAGCCGGCAAATGATGACTTATCTGAATAATGGTTTTTTTAATTATAGTCGTATGGAAACAAGTAAAAAGTTAATAAATAAACAGCAGAATAACATGCCCAAGAAAGGAAGACCGCTGGGATATGATCCGGAAGAAATGCTTGAGACATCAATGTTGCTTTTCTGGGCAAATGGTTTCGATGCAACATCCCTGGATGATATTCTGAGTGCTGCAAAGATTTCAAAGAGCAGTTTTTATCACATGTTCGGTAGTAAACAGCAATTGTTTGAGCGCTGTCTTTGTCGATATTGTGATTCACAGTTGGCTCAAATTGAGGAAAAGTTACAGCAATCAACTACGGGCCGCGATTTTATCGAATCGTATTTGAACGATTTGGTCGCTGCTGCCAGTCATGATGAAGATCGATATAAAGGTTGTTTCGTTGTCAATACTATTTATGAATTTGTGGGCTGTGATGTCAGTATTTCAAAGCTGATATCGAACATGATTGAGCGATTGAATCAATTGTTACAAGTCGCCATACAAAAAGGACAAGCAGAAGGTGTGATTACTACAGATAAAACCTCATCAGCGCTGGCTTGCTTTTTAATGAGCAGCATAGCAGGAATCAGAACTATGATTTATGCCAAGGTGGAAACCGACCAGCTCGAAGATGTTGTAGATGTCACATTGGCAGCTCTTGATTGAGTGTATTCTGTACACTATCAACTGTGCAAGAGGGAATTGGTGTGTGCCGGTTTTGGCTATGAGTTGCAACTTCAATAACGAATTGAATTGAGGAAGCTCGACGGTTTTTTAATTGGGATACCCATTCTGGTGCGATACCAGTTATTCTGATCCTAATTAGATCAGAATAACTGATCTTTCAGGTTTTGTGGCGCATGCTCGGGTTCATACAGCTGTTCCGTGGATATGGGCGGTAATTGTTCCCGAAAGAAATACTCTGTAGTACCATTTGAAAGAACCCTCAGCCCAGTTTCCGGATTGATTCTTTCAGCCACGATTCCATTCGGCGGGGAGTACTTGGCTTCAGGTTCATTTCTCAAAGCAGTCTCCATGTACTGTATCCACATTGGCAGCGCAGTCCGTCCTCCTGTCTCATTTTTTCCTAGAGACTGAGGTTCATCATAGCCAATCCATGCAACTGCTGCGAGGTTTTTCTGGAAGCCGCAAAACCACGCATCAACAAAATTACTGGTCGTGCCAGTTTTTCCGGCCAGGTCCGTCCGTTTAAGCTGTTTTGCTCTGGTAGCTGTGCCATAATTGATTACATCCTGCATCATGCTGGTCATAATAAATGCGTTACGAGGGTCAATCACGCGTTCTGTCTCTTTTAGCGCTGTGTTTCTCGTTTGCTCAAGGATGTTGCCATGATTATCTTCTATGCGGCTGATGAAATACGGTTTAATCCGGAATCCTCCGTTTGCAAATACAGCATACCCGGCAGCAATTTGTAGTGGTGTTACTGACCCTGAACCCAGAGCCATGGGTAAATAGGGGGGATGTTTGTCCGCTTCAAAACCAAATCGAGTGATGTAATCCTGAGCATATTGAAGATCAATCGCTTGCAAAATACGGATGGATGCCAGGTTTTTGGATTTGGCCAATGCCTCGCGCATGCGTATTGGTCCGCTATACTTGCCGTCAAAATTTCTTGGTTCCCATAACTTGCTGCCTGTCTGTGCTGCGCTAAAGGAAAGTGGGGCGTCATTGATAATTGTTGCTGGTGTGAATCCTTTTTCCAGCGAGGCAGAGTAAATAAATGGTTTAAAGCTTGAGCCGGGTTGTCGCCAGGCTTGTGTGACATGATTGAACTGGTTCAGATGAAAATCGAATCCGCCAATAAGTGCCCGGATTGCCCCATCGTTTGGATCAATGGATACAAGGGCAGCTTCGACCTTGGGCAATTGCACAACATGCCAGTTTTTCTCATGGTCTTGTTTGATATGGATGATTGCACCCTGGCTGATATGTTTTTTATCAACAGACTTTTGAGCACTCAGGTGCTTTCCAACAAAACTCAATCCTTCCGATTTTATGACAATACGTTCTCCACCCTTTTTGTATACCTGAATTTCATTTTTATTAACGCTCAATACGACGGCAGGAACAATGTCGTCACTCTCATCGATATCGTCAAATGCCGCTTCCAGCACTTTTTCCTGATCAGTACCATGCTTTGAAAGGTCAACATGCCCGACTGGACCACGGTAACCTCTGCGTCTGTCATATTCGAGTACGTTTGAACGCAGTGCCTGGTATGCTGCTTGCTGATCGGAAAGACGAATGGTTGTATAGACTTTGATGCCTCTGCTATAGGCTTCTTCCTTCAGCCGATCGTAAATAATCTGCCTGACCATTTCTGCAACGTAGTCGGCTGGCATTGCAAATTCCCTGGTCTGCTTGACAATTGGAACAGGCTGATTTTCAAGTTGTTTGAATTCTTGATCAGAAATATGATTGAGTTTGTGAAGACGGGATAGGACATAACGCTGCCTGGCTTTTGCACGTTTAGGATTGACTACAGGATTGAAACTGGAAGGCGCTTTTGGCAAACCGGCCAGCATCGCCGCTTCAGCCAGATTAATCTCCTGTAGCGTTTTGCCAAAATAGGTCTGCGCAGCTGCAGCAAAACCGTAACTGCGCTGTCCCAGATATATCTGATTGATATACAGTTCCAGAATTTTATCTTTGCTTAAGCTGTGCTCGATTTTAAATGCGAGCAGCGCCTCACTGAATTTTCGTGTCAGCGTTTTTTCTCTGGTCAGAAAAAAATTTCGCGCTACCTGCATGGTTATCGTACTGGCACCCTGACGCACACCACCTGCAGTGAAGTTAGAATAGGCTGCCCGCAACACACCCAGATAATCAACCCCGCTGTGCTCATAAAAGCGGTCATCCTCTGCAGAGAGGATGGCCTGTTTTAGATGGGCTGGCACCGCATCGATTCTGACGAGATCGCGGCGTTCGGTTCCAAACTCACCAATCAATAAACCTTCTTCACTATAAATCCGTAAAGGTATCTTGGGTTGATAGTCCGTTAATGTATTTAGCGATGGCAGCGATGAAAAAGTTACAAGTGCTGCAAAAATAAGCAGCAAAACACTGATCAGGCCTAATGCAAAAAAAGTAATGAACGAGTAATAAAGCCAGCGAGTAATCATGAAAATGAATCAAAGCACGTGAACAAAGTCAGGTTAAAACAGTTTTGGAGGGTATATCTCCCTTTTTTCCACAAATCCTTTTTTTTAGAGTCTGTCAGAATGTAGTCATATTGCAGGTTGTTCGGGATTAACAGACTATTTTTCAGGACATCAACTTAACTCTTGGAAAATTTGAAAATTAACTAACATGTGAGTATTACCTCAAATAACGCAATGTTCAAGGGAAAATTTGATTTTAATCTAGACTTTCTGAAAATGAAGTCACCCTCATTAATCGGTGTAGACATCAGTTCATCATCGATAAAAATGGTTGAATTATCGAAAGTCGGTAAAACGAGTGACAGTTATCGTGTTGAACGATATGTGATCGAGCCATTGCAGGCGGACTCGGTTCAGGACGGTGCAATCGTAAATATGGAAACTGTCAGCGAAGGTATACAGCGCGGTTGGAAACGACTGGGTTCACGCTGTAAAAAAATTGCATTGGCTTTGCCGGCTTCTGACGTTATTACCAAAAAAATTATTGTGCCTGCCGGGCAACGGGAGGAAGATCTTGAATTTCAGGTTGAAAATGAAGCCAGTCAATATATTCCATTCCCATTAGATGAAATTAATCTTGATTTTCAAATTATAAGGCCTTTACCCAACAATCCAGATGAAGTTGAAGTTCTGATTGCGGCATCACGCAAAGAGAAGGTCGAAGATCGTGTGGCAGCCTCGTTAACAGCCGGTCTGAAAGCAGTCGTGATGGATGTGGAACCATATGCTGCTCAAACAGTATATGAGTTGATTCAGAATCAATTTCCTGACAGCAGCGATGATCCAGTGATTGCTTTAGTGGATATTGGCGCTACTGTCATGAAAACTAATGTTCTGCATAAGGGTGAGTCCGTATATCTGCGGGATCAACCATTTGGTGGCGACCAGCTAACTCAGGAAATTCATAATCAGTTCAATTTATCGCTTGAAGAATCAGAAAAAGCCAAGCGAAATGGTGGACTGCCGGAAAACTACAAAACCGATGTGTTGCAGCCATTTTGTGAAACGCTCGCAATTGAAGTGATGCGGGCTATTCAGTTTTTTTATACATCTACGCAATATACAGAAATTGATTACATTTTGATAGCTGGCGGTTGCGCTGCGATACCCGACCTCGACAAGATTATCGCGGAACGGACGCAAGTTGGCACGTTTGTTGTGAACCCATTTTTGAATATGGAATTTTCCAGTCGAATTATTCCCAGGCAAATCAAAAATGATGCGCCTTCTCTTTTAATTGCTTGTGGTTTAGCTATGCGAAGTTTTGACTCGTTATGATACAAATTAATCTTCTTCCCCATCGAGAAATAAAACGTAAGGCACAGCAGCAGCAGTTCGCAGTTTCTGCCGGCATTATCTTTGTGGCTGGTCTGCTTACAGTCTGGGGTGTGCACTACATAATCAACGAAAAAATCGAGTTTCAAAGAGAACGGAACCAATACCTTAACAACCATATCGCAATTCTTGATAAACAGATCGAAGAAATCAGAGAAATCAAAAATCAAACCCAGGAATTGCTTGCAAGAAAGGGTGTTGTCGAAACGTTACAGGGTAATCGCTCCGAAGTCGTTCACTTGCTAGATCAGTTAGTAAGGTTGCTTCCTGATGGTGTCTATCTAAAAAGTATCAAGCAAGAAGACCGTACAATCAATCTGTCCGGTTTTGCGCAATCAAATGCATGGGTTTCAACACTTATGCGCAATCTTGAGTCTTCGCCATGGCTGGAATCACCAGCATTGATTGAAATCAAAGCAGTGACAGTCAATAACATGCGACAAAATGAATTCAACTTGAATATCAAGTTGAAACCAGTCGCAGATAGTGATGGTGAATTCGCTGTCGCCGGTTCTAATATTTTATGAGATTCGTGCATGATGAATATGCTTGAAGAATTACGTCATTTAGATCCAAACGATCCTGGAAGATGGCCGGCTTCGGTAAGAACGATGGCCTTGCTGGCCTTAATGGTGATCATTCTTGCCGCTGGTTATTATTTTGTCTGGCATGATCAATTGAACAATCTCGATAACGTTCGAGCAGAAGAACAGACTTTGAAGGACACTTATATTGTCAAAAAACGAAGTGCAGTTAACTTGCCTGCACTCAAACAACAGTTAGTCGATATAGAGCGTTCTCTAAGCGCGCTTCTCAAGCAACTTCCCAATAAATCAGAAATGGAGGCATTGCTGGTTGACATTAATCAGGCAGGGCTTGGTCGAGGGCTTCAGTTTGAGCTATTCAAACCTGCTGAAAGTGAGATTATTCGCGAGTTTTATGCAGAATTGCCCGTTACCATCAGGGTGACCGGTGGCTATCATGATATTGGGTCTTTTGCCAGTGATATAGCCCAACTTTCACGGATTGTAACCTTAAATAATATCACTATTGTTCCGAGTGCTGACAACGCGTTAACGCTGGATGCTGTTGCCAAAACATTCCGATATCTCGACGAAAATGAAATGTTTAATCAGGGAGCACAACAGTGAAGAAATTAAGAATCATGGTGATTTTAGTTGCTGCGTCATTGTTGACGGCTTGCGAATCCGGAGATCTTGCCGATCTTGATACGTTTATCAGCAACGCAGGCAAAGGACTTCGTGGCCAGGTTGATCCATTACCGGAAGTCAAAACCTTTGAACTATTTGCTTATGATGCTTTTGATATTCCGAGTCCTTTTGAACCGAGAAAAAAAGAACAGGCGCAAAGTGCCGGTAATGGTATACAGCCTGATTTGACACGCAGAAAGGAATATCTTGAGAGTTTCCCGTTGGAGAGTCTGGAGATGGTTGGTTCGCTGGAACAGAATGGAATTATATACGCAGTGGTGAAAACTCCGGAAAAAAGCCTGCTTCGCGTTGGTATTGGAAATTATTTGGGTCAGGATTTTGGCAAAATTAACCAGATTTCAGAATCAGAAATTGAATTAAGGGAATTAGTGCAAGATGGTGTCAATGAATGGTCAGAGCGTATCAGCACGCTTATGCTCAAAAATTAGGAGTCTAGCAATGAAACTATCCAGCAGCAAAGTTAAATTTTTCAGATCATGGTTTGTCGCGTTGTTCTTGCTAGTATCATATTCCGTCCATGCTGATACCTTGCATGAGAAAACAATAAATCGGCTTAATTCACTTGATATTTCCACGATTGAAGATGGCAGGGTGGTTGTCAAATTTGCGCTTGATCAACCACTTTCAAGCCCTCCGATTGGCGTCTCTCTCAGTAATCCACACCGGGTTTATTTTGACTTTCATGGTGTTTCGAATGGGTTGGGAAGAAATTTTCAGGAAGTTGAAGAAGGTGACTTGCAAAACATCAATATTGTACAGGTCGGGGATCGCACGCGAATCGTCTTTAATCTGCATGGCCTGATGCATCATGAAACATTTATTCAGGAAAATATTTTATTAGTCAGTCTGAAATCCATCGATGAACACCAGAATGCAGGACCGGTTGCGCGGTTTTCTAACGATGGCCCGGAAAAGGAACTAAATAGCGTACTTGATATAGATTTTCGGCGTGGAGAAAGTGGCGAGGGTCGCATTATTGTCGATTTAACGCATGCCGGGGCGGGCATTGATGTTCACCAGCAGGGAGAAAAACTCGTTGTTGAGTTTATCGATACCTATCTACCCAGTAATCTGGAGCGGAAACTGGATGTAACAGATTTCGCCACGCCTATAAATATCGTTGACACGGTTATGCTGGGTGACAATGTACGTTTGGTGATCGAATCATCCGGGCGCTGGGAACATACGGCGCGACAGGCCGACACGCAATTTGTACTGGAAGTGCGTGCATTGGCCGAGAATGAAGATGAACTCGCGGAACGAAGACGTGCAAATGGTGGTTATATTGGCGAAAAACTGTCGCTAAACTTTCAGGATGTAGAGGTTCGAGCTGTTTTGCAGGTGATTGCGGATTTTACAAACCTGAATATTATTGCCAGTGATTCAGTTGGCGGCAATCTGACGTTACGGTTAAGAGATGTCCCTTGGGATCAGGCACTGGATATCGTTTTGCAAGCCAATGGCTTGGCAAAACGTCAGACCGGAAATGTGATTTACGTTGCGCCGAGCAAGGAGATGGCTGACAGAGAATTGCTGGAGCTGGAGGCGAAACAACAGGTCGCGGAAATGGAACCGCTTGTTACAGAAACGTTCCAGTTGAATCATCGCAGAGTTGATTCAATTTCATTTGAGGGTATGCTGAGCGATCGTGGCACGATAAACCTTGATGAAATCAGCAATACCATGACTGTGACCGATATTCCATTAAGAATCGCCGAGGTCAGAAAACGTATCAAGCGTCTGGATGTATTTGAAAGACAGGTTATGATAGAAGCCCGGATAGTCGAAGCGACGGAAACCTTCAGCCGCGACCTGGGTGCCCGGTTTGGCGTGAAAAATGTTTCCAAAGTAGGTAACAATCGTCTGGGTGTATCTGGCAATGTGACCGATTCAAGTAATCTGGCGATCGGTGAGGAAGTTCCTGCAGGAGATAACCTGAACGTAAATCTTCCGGCCGCAGCAGGGGCGGGGTTGTTGGGAGGACCAGCTGCCTTGGGCTTGAGCTTGTTGAAAATCAATAACTCTCGACTTATCAATCTGGAGCTGTCAGCGCTGGAAACGGACACTAAAGGGCGTATCATTGCCAGCCCACGGGTCGTAACTGCACATGGTGTGGAGGCGATTATCGAGCAAGGCGACCGTGTGCCTTTCCAACAGGCGACAAGCAGTGGTGCAACGAGTGTGCGCTTTGTCAATGCGGTACTGAGTCTCAAGGTGAAACCATTGATTACGTTTGATAATCAAATAGACATGGAACTTACCGTCAATCAGGACAAGATCGGTGAAAGTGTCAGTGCATTTTTACCACCCGCAATTAACACAAAGCAAGTGACTACCAAAGTTCTGGTAGAGAATGGCGGGACAGTGGTTATCGGTGGTATTTTCGAGCGCACAGAAAATAATATTGTAAACAAGGTTCCACTGCTGGGCGACATTCCTTACATTGGGTATCTTTTTAGAAATACGTCCAAACGTGACGATAAACGGGAACTGTTGGTTTTTGTAACCCCGCGTATTTTGAATGAAAGACTGAATTTACAGTAACAATCTAAACACCGGACTGAAAACCGGACTGTCGCCATGCTTCGTATGCGATGATGGCGGCAGTATTCGACAAATTCAAACTACGACTGCCGTAAACCATGGGTACGCGCAGGTGCATGTGATTCGAGATGTTGTGCAATACATCGACAGGCAGTCCTTTCGTTTCTGAGCCAAATAAAAAAGAGTCGTCGTGGCAAAATTTGATTGTGTCATATCGAATTTTACCTTTGGTAGTAATAGCAAACAGCCGACTGGAATCAATTTGGTCCAGACAGTCATTCCAGTTGTCGTGAATTTTGATCTTAGCGAACTCGTGATAGTCAAGGCCGGCCCGTAGCAGTTGTTTATTGCGTAACATAAATCCAAGTGGTTTAATCAGATGCAGTTGCGTACCTGTATTAGCACATAATCGAATTATGTTACCTGTATTTTGCGGAATTTCCGGTTGAAAAAGAATAATGTTAAACATGTATAGTTTGTTTCAACTGTATACTTCCATTGTATTTAAAAAAAATAGTCGGATTGCATCCAGAAGTGCTCTTTCTGTGCTCTGGTTACAATCCAATTCGTAATTTTGCATGCACCCTGCTTGCGTAATTGATTTGCTAGTTCATTTAATGTTGCGCCTGTTGTCATGACATCATCGACGATTGCAACGTGCATACCTGATAGATTTTGATTGCAGATAAAGGCTTTCTTTACATTATTGCGACGCATTTTCCACGGCAGTTCGACTTGCGGGAGTGTATTCTTGATGCGCTTGCAGCTATCGTGACAGAATTGAATACTCAACCGGTGTGACAGATGACGACCAATTTCTATCGCCTGGTTAAATCCTCTTTCTTGGAGTCTTTTGGGGTGCAAAGGCATAGGAATAACCAAATCCGGTTGTTCAGTTGCTTGCTGGTGCTGAATTGTTTCTAACAGTAATTCTGCCAGAACAGGTGCAATAGCAAGTTGCTGTCGGTATTTTAGTGCGTGCACAAGCATGTCTGCCGGGAAAGTATAAATTAAGGCTGCGATGGTTGATGAAAATGCAGGCGGACTGGCCAGACAGCTGCCGCAGATGCTGGTTGTGCCAGTGAGAGGGGTTTTTGCGCATATTTTGCAAACATTGGTGGCAAGTCTGGGCAGACTTTTAGAACACCCGTCACAGAAATTGTGACTGGAAACCGCACCACAGAGTATGCAGTTTTTATAAATCAGCAATTTCACATTGTTCCTCTAAAAAACAGCTGCTCAAATTGACAATACTGTTCGAATCCGTAATCATCCTGCCAATTATAAATTGAAATCGGAAAAAGCAGTTCCAATCTATTCGAGGGAAACAGATATGCAATGTAATTCACTCCAGTCAGGCATGGCTGATAACCAAAATGATCATGAAAACAGGGGATTGGAAAATAGTGAATCGCCCAAATGGTGTGCTGAATCGGTACAGACGCTGCTAGATATGCCTTTTAATGATTTAATTTTTAAGGCGCAAGAGGCGCATCGCCAGTATCATGATGCAAATACGGTACAGTTGTCGACGCTTATATCCGTCAAAACAGGCGGGTGTCCTGAAGATTGCGGCTATTGTCCGCAAGCTGCGAGATATCATACCGGTGTAGAAAATCAGGCGATGCTTTCTGTAGAGAATGTAGTGACCGCAGCCGCTGCAGCCAAGGAGCAGGGTGCTACGCGTTTCTGCATGGGGGCAGCCTGGAGAGGTCCTAAACAACGGGATATTGAAAAAGTAACGGAAATGATCAGTGCGGTAAAAGCACTTGGAATGGAAACATGTGCTACTTTGGGTATGTTGAAACCCGGCCAGGCCAAGCAGCTGGGCGATGCCGGTCTGGATTACTATAACCACAACCTGGACACCTCTCCCGACTACTACGATGCCATCATCTCCACGCGTGAATATCAACATCGCCTGGATACATTACAACAAGTACGTGAAGCAGGCATCAATGTGTGCTGTGGGGGTATAGTAGGAATGGGAGAGACCCGTGAAACACGAGCAGGTCTGATTGCTCAACTGGCCAATCTGGATCCATATCCTGAATCTGTGCCGATCAATCACCTTGTACAGGTTGAAGGCACGCCTCTGTATGGCACGGCCAAACTGGATCCATTGGAATTCGTCAGAACCATAGCGGCAGCACGAATCACCATGCCAAAAGCAATGGTGCGGTTATCGGCTGGGCGGCGGGAAATGTCTGAGGCAGTACAGTCTCTGTGTTTTCTGGCAGGCGCCAATTCGATATTTTATGGTGATAAATTACTGACAACGGGGAATCCAGAAGTTGAACAGGATCAGGCATTGCTCAACAAGTTAGGTATACAATCTTTGGCAGTTTGATTTGAAATGATGAATCAGGTCATGCATGTATTCTGATCTGGCTGAGCAACTATCGATTCGTGAACAACAGGGGTTAAAACGTTATCGATCAATTCTTGATAGCCCTCAGTCAAGGTCTATCAACATTGATGGGTGTGAATATTTATCCTTTGGCAGTAACGATTATCTGGGACTGTCCAGTCATCCAGAGTTAGTCCAGTCAGCATGTCAGGGCGCGCGGCGATACGGCGTAGGCGCCGGGGCATCGCATTTGCTATATGGACACAGCAGCGCGCACCATGAGCTCGAAGAGGCAGTAGCACGGTTTACAGGCTTCCCTCGTGCATTGCTGTTTTCCACAGGCTATATGGCCAATATCGGAGTGGTGACCGCACTTGTCGGGCGTCATGGTGCGGTTTTCGCTGATAAACTAAACCATGCGTCGCTGAATGACGCGGCGATATTGTCCAGGGCGCAATTGGTTCGCTATCCTCATCTTGATTTGTCAGTCCTTGAACAGCAGTTGAAAAAATCAAAGGCCAAACGCAAACTGGTTGTTTCAGACGCAGTTTTCAGCATGGATGGCGATATTGCACCCATTCCGGATCTGGTAGTCATGTGTGAACGTTACAATGCGATGCTGTTATTGGATGATGCACATGGGTTTGGCGTACTTGGTAGGGATGGCCGCGGAACATTATTTACCGAGAACAGCAAACCGGTGCACAACCGAAGCGTTCTACATTCGCCGAATATTATTTATATGGCGACACTTGGAAAAGCCGCTGGTGTTTTCGGTGCATTTGTCGCTGCCTGTCCGGTTGTTATCGAAACGCTGATACAAACCGCCAGGAGTTACATATATACAACCGCGGGCCCACCACTGTTGTCGCATGTGTTGCTGCAAAGCTTGAGATTAATTGAGCAAGAGAGCTGGCGACGCGTACATTTGTTTCATTTGATCAATCGGTTGCGACAGGAACTGGACATGTCCGGTTGGCGGATATTGCCATCTAAAACACCAATTCAGCCAGTACTTGTTGGTAGTACACGGGAGGTTTTACACATTAGCAACAGTTTGAAGGCGCAGGGTATTCTGGTACCGGCAATTCGTCCGCCAACGGTGCCGCAAAACACGGCCAGGCTGCGTGTATCATTATCAGCTTCGCATCAGGAAACGGATATTGTACGTCTGGCAACAGTGCTAAGGCATCTTTCGCAATAAACTGTTTATCCCGATTTTACTTTTATTATGTCAAGTACGGCAATTCATATCGAAACATATGGTAGCGGAACCGACCTGGTTTTGATTCATGGCTGGGCGATGCACGGCGGTATCTGGCAAAATATCCGTGATCAATTGTCCGGGCAGTTCCGTTTGCATATTCTCGATTTGCCTGGACACGGATTCAGTTCCCACAGTGAGCCAGGTGATTTCGGACATATAGTTCGTTCTGTTCAGGAGAAACTGCCTGAAAACTGTATTGTATGTGGCTGGTCGCTTGGCGGTCAGGTGGCGATGGAGCTGGCGCTGCGGGATACCGCACAAGTCAATGGTCTTGTTCTCGTGTCAACCACGCCCTGTTTTGTGAAGCAACATGACTGGCCCTGGGGTGTGGAAAGTAAATTTCTGCAGTTTTTTATGGAAAATCTGCATCAAAATTATCGTACCACGATCAATCGTTTCTTAACCCTCCAGACCAGGGGTGAACGCGAGATGTCCGGTACACTGGCGCAATTGCGCCAATATTTTTTTGAGCGTGACCAACCGGATTACAATGCGCTACTGAAGGGGCTGCTGATTTTGCAAACGAATGATATGCGTCAAAAGTTATCTCAAATCAAACAACCAGTATTGCTGCTGCATGGTGAAAATGACATGATTACACATGCATCAGCTGCACGTTGGATGGATGCGCAGCTGAGGCATTCGAAACTGGTTATGTTTCAACAGTGCGGACATGCTCCGTTTCTGGCTGATCCCGATAAATTTATTTCCTGTGTTAATGAATCATACTATTCTGAATAAACGTTTGCTACGCCATTCGTTTGAACGCGCAGCACAGAGTTATGATCACGCTGCCGTGTTACAACGCGAGGTTGGAGATAGGATGTTTGCACGTCTGGACTATATTAACTATGTTCCAAATACAGTCCTTGATGCCGGGTGTGGGACCGGGTACTGTACACGGAAACTCGGTGAGCGTTATACACACAGCCGTTTAATGGCTGTGGATATTGCACAGGCTATGCTGCTGCAGGCTCGGCCTGCTGAAACAGGTTGGCGGCAGTATTGGCCATTTAATCGCAGACAAGAGCACTATGTGTGCGCGGATGTTGAACAACTGCCGCTTCGTGAAGACGGTATGGATATGATTTGGTCGAATCTGGCGTTACAATGGTGTAATGATCTGGATCTGACGTTTCGTGAAATGAATCGCGTACTAAAACCGGACGGTTTGTTGATGTTCAGCACATTTGGACCAGATACATTGCAGGAGCTCAGGCAGGCATTTAGTCAGGTAGACGATTTTGTGCATGTCAATCAGTTTATCGATATGCATGATATCGGTGATTTGTTGGTACACAATCGATTTGCAACACCTGTGATGGACATGGAATATATCACCCTGACATATGGGGATGTCGTCAGTGTGATGCGTGACCTCAAAGCGATTGGAGCACATAATGTGGCGCAAGGTAGACGGCAGGGGTTGATGGGAAAAACAAAATGGCAGAAGGTGATCGACAGTTATGAATGCTTGCGTAGGAATGGGAAGTTACCAGCCACTTACGAGGTGGTTTACGGCCATGCCTGGAAGCTGCCGCCCAAGGAAACGGTATTGACGCCAGAAATACGAAAACAAATAATGATGGGTGGATAGGTGCCACCTGGTTTTTTTATTACTGGAACAGATACGGGCGTTGGCAAAACACTGATCAGCTGCATGGTGTTGCATGCATTGTCTATGAACCACAACAAAGTTGTCGGCATGAAACCGATAGCCGCTGGCAAAGAGAGTGGTAAATGGGTAGATGTTGAATTACTTCGAACAGCGGGGAGTGTGCAGGTAGCGGATGAACTGTTAAACCCGTATGCGCTGGAACAGGCAATCGCGCCGCATATTGCGGCACAGTATCAGGGAATCGAGATAAGCATGTCAACCATCGGAAGTGCGTTTCAGGAGCTCAAAGAGGTTGCAGATTATGTGATCGTCGAAGGTGCAGGAGGATTTATGGTGCCTGTCAATACCACTCAGGATACTTCGGATATGGCACGGCTATTTGATTTGCCGGTGATTCTGGTGGTCGGTATGCGTCTGGGATGTATAAACCATGCCTTGTTGACAGTACAGGCAATCCGCAGTGCGGGATTGCGGTTGTTTGGCTGGGTGGCCAATTGTATTGAACCCGAGATGCGGGCGGTTGAAGAAAATATAGCTGCGCTCCGCTTTCGGATCAAGCAGCCGCTGCTGGGAACAGTGCCGTATGATTCCGCACCTGATTTTCGTGCGTTAAGCCGTTTAATCGATTTGTCCCCGGGTAGATAACCAGCGTCGAGCGTCACGCTGAGATGCTTCATTAAGTTGGCGACAGAGAAAAATTGTCTGTCTCGGTCAAATGTCGTGGGAGATTGCGAATCGCTTCGGCGTTACTCCATGAGAAAACTCTGTCTGCAGCCTGGTTCCAGGGCAGCCAGAGATAATTGAGATGTTCCTTTGGGGCAGTGACGATTTGCTTTTTTTCGGGCAGGCAAAGGCTGAAAACATGTTCGGTATTATGAGTGATGTCTGGTGAATAACGCCAGCGCCATTCTTTGAATATCTCGAAACGGTATTCGGTTTCCCAGTCCGATAGCGGATAATCGTAAGGATTCAGACCAGTTTCTTCCTGAATTTCACGCTGCGCCGTTTGTCGTAGCGTTTCACCTTTGTGTTGGCTGCCAGTCACGGATTGCCAGTACCCCGGATGATCTGCACGTTCAAGTAATAAAACATCCAGTACCGATGTATGAATCACAACCAGAACGGATACAGGCAATTTATACATAGTAATAGTAATGTGTTGTTGACAGTGAAATAAACGGCAGCTAGTTTTTTGGTTGATCAACCTTGCGCAGGCGTATGTTTAATTCCCTGAGTTGTTTTTCGTCAACGGTATCCGGTGCGTGTGTTAATAAACACTGTGCACGTTGTGTTTTTGGAAATGCGATTACGTCACGAATTGATTCAGAACCGGCCATCAGCGTAACAATGCGATCTAATCCAAAAGCGATACCGCCATGTGGCGGCGCGCCATATTGTAGTGCTTCCAGCAAAAAGCTGAACTTCTCCCTGGCTTCCTCTTCCGAAATGTTCAATGCCCGGAATACTTTCTTTTGGACATTCTCGCGATGAATACGAACGGAACCCCCACCGATTTCTGAGCCATTCAGAACCATGTCATAGGCTTTTGACAACGCTTGCCCTGGGTTTTCAAGCAGTAGATCTTCATGGCCGTCAGCTGGAGAAGTAAACGGATGGTGCAGCGCCTGCCAGCGGTTTTCTTCCTCGTCCCATTCAAACATGGGAAAATCGACAATCCATACAGGGCACCAGTCTGAAGTTGCTTGGCCATGTTGATGCCCGATTTTCACTCGCAATGCACCAAGTGATTCGTTGACAATGCTGGCTTTGTCCGCGCCAAAGAAAATCAGATCACCATTCTGCGCTCCGGTCCGTTCCAGAATGGTGAACACTGTTTTTTCGGGCAGGAACTTCAAAATCGGTGATTGCAGGCCTTCCAGTCCGTCTTCGCGTTTGTTGATTTTGATATAAGCCAGTCCTTTGGCTCCGTATATACTGACGAATTGTGTGTAATCGTCAATTTCCTTGCGGGTCAGCTGGTTGCCGTTGGGTACCCGCAAAGCAGCGACACGGCCATTGGGTTTGTCTGCCGCGTCTTTGAATACCTTAAATGGGACATCCTGCATAATGTCGGTCAATTCTGTCAGTTCCAGCGTAACACGAAGATCAGGTTTGTCGCTGCCGTATTTGTGCATGGCCTGCGCATAGGTCAATCGCGGAAAAGGATCGGGTAAATCAACATTGCCTGCTGCTTTGAACAAATGACGGATCATTTTCTCCATCAGCGTCATGATTTCTTCCGCAGTAAGGAACGAGGTTTCTATGTCGATCTGGGTAAATTCCGGTTGCCGGTCAGCACGCAAATCCTCGTCACGGAAGCAGCGCGCAATCTGATAATAGCGGTCAAACCCTGACACCATGAGCAACTGTTTGAACAGTTGTGGTGATTGCGGCAGCGCAAAAAAATGGTTGACATTGACGCGCGACGGTACCAGATAATCTCGAGCGCCTTCGGGCGTTGATTTGGTCAGGATAGGTGTTTCGATATCGAGAAAGCCCTGCTGATCGAGAAAAACGCGTACAGCCATGGTAACTTTGTGTCGCAAACGCAGATTGGATTGCATGACCGGCCGACGCAAGTCGAGATAACGATGTTCCAGGCGGACAAATTCGCTGATATGTTCATCATCCATCAAAAATGGTGGTGTTAACGATGTATTCAATATCTCCATGTTAACAACCAGCACTTCAATTTCGCCGCTATGCAGCGATGGATTAACAGTACCCTCGGGGCGTCTCCTGACTTTTCCGACGATCATGAGTACAAATTCGTTACGTATTTTCTCCGCAAGCTCGAATGTTTCAATGTTATCGGGATCGCAGACTATTTGAACCAAACCTTCGCGATCACGCAAATCGATAAAAATTACACCACCATGGTCACGCCTTCTGTGTACCCAGCCATACAGGGTAACGATTTCATCGAGATAATGTGTGTTGATGGCGCCGCAGTAATTTGTTCGCATGGTTCAGAATGTGTTTGACGAATGTCGTGATCAGGATATAGGAATATTAATAACGTGTTGAATATGGTCGGTTCTTCATGTCAGTTGGCAGCTGCAGTCGTGGTTGAACCGGATTTGTCAGAGGTTTGCACGGATGGGGTTTCCGTTTTGGATCCGCTTTCTTTTGCGTTTGTTTGACTGTCTGTTTGTCTTGGTGATGTGTCGTCTTTTTCTTTTTTGGCTGCCGGTTGAGAAGATTTGTTCTTGAAATCCGTTACATACCAGCCGCTTCCTTTCAATTGAAACCCGGCGGCGGAAATCTGTTTGACATAGTTCTCACTGCCGCATTCAGGGCAGGTCTTGATTGGTGCATCGCTCATTTTCTGGATATGCTCTTTTTTTGTGCCACATGAATTGCAAAGATATTCATAAATGGGCATTAAAACCTCCAACAATTCAAAATTTAATAAACCCAATATTATACCTTAACCTGATGATTGCACCAGTATGTTGGCTACCTAAAAAATTAATTCTAAAATGTCTGGATCAAGAATTTGGAAGCGTCTGTTACTTCTCAACCATTTTCAGCATCGTGGGTATCCGGTCGAGGTGATCTATGGGCTGATATCAGTCGATAAAAGTGAGCGGCAAGTATTCTGCAAACGTATTCTGGATGCTTTTTGTACTTGCGGGATAAATTGTTTTAGCGAGTCGGATCTGTTATGTAGTGCACTGGCTGGGATGGCTGTCGGATCAGGATTTGTCCCGCCCGTATACATCTTCAAAACGCACAATGTCATCTTCGCCAAGGTAAGAGCCGGACTGTACCTCAATCATTTCGAGCGGGACACGGCCCGGGTTTTCCAAGCGGTGGCGTGTGCCAACCGGAATGTATGTCGATTCGTTTTCAGTGACCAGAAAGCTTTCATCGTCACGCGTTACACGGGCCGTTCCACGTACAACAATCCAGTGTTCGGCACGGTGATGGTGCATTTGCAGCGACAATGCGGCACCGGGTTTGACGACGATGCGTTTGACCTGGAAGCGTTCACCGGAATCAACGCCGTCATACCAGCCCCATGGACGGAACACCTTGCGGTGCAAATGACTTTCAGATCTACCGGTTTCCTTGAGGCTGTCGACGATTTTTTTTACGTCCTGGGTCTGATCTTTATGTGCAACCAATATGGCATCGGGAGTTTCAACAACTATCGTGTCTTCAATTCCGATGCATGTGACAAGCCGGCTTTCCGAGATGGCCAGGGTGTTTTTGCATTCATGCATGAGAACATCGCCCTGGGTAACGTTGCCGCCGCTATCTTTGGGCAGGACATGCCACAGTGAATCCCACGCGCCGACATCTGACCAGCCGGCAGCAAGCGGAATGACTGCGCCGGCAGGCAATTGCGGATTCTGACCCAGAGCAATGTGTTCCATGACGGCATAATCAATTGACTTGCTGATGCACTGCTCAAATGCTGTTTTCTCGACACGGATGAAATCACCATCGGTACTGCCGCCGTGCCATGCGGTGCGGCATGCAGACAAGATTTTCGGATGACAGAGTTCTATGGCCTGCAGCCAAATCGATGCGTGCATCAAAAAAAGTCCGCTATTCCACAAAAATGATCCGGCCTCGAGATAGGCTTGTGCGGTGGCGGTGTCTGGTTTTTCGACAAAACGCGCGATGTTGTATGCATCGGCACCGGTCAGTTTATCGCCTGTCTGAATATAACCATATCCCGTTTCCGGCTTGTCGGGCGTGACACCAAAGGTAACAATGAAACCTTTGAGTGCGAGCTGAATGCCTTGTTGAACGGATTGCTTGAAGGCGTCCGTGTCGACTATGACATGATCGGAGGGCATGATTAGCAGAATCGGGTCATCGTTTTGATGAAGTGCCGAGAGTGCCGCAATGGTCAGCGCGGGCGCCGTATTTCGCCCGCTGGGTTCCAGCAGTATGGTGCTCTTGCGCCCCATCATGCGCAGTTGTTCGGCAATGACAAAGCGGTATTCTTCGTTACAGACAACGATAGGGTCTGCAATATTGATGTCATCGAGGCCATCCATGCGACGTACTGTAGCCTGAAGCAGTGAATCGTCACTGACCAGTGTCAACAGCTGTTTCGGATGTTTTTCTCGCGAAAGCGGCCACAGGCGCGTGCCTGATCCGCCTGAAAGGATAACAGGTATCAATGTATGCATATCGACTTTCCTTGAGATGTGTAGCGAACGGTGCGTGGCATAGATCTATGATTTTGCTGGTTGAATCCGTTTAGGCGTGGTTTTTTCGCCGTGGTCAGATAAGTTTTCAAGTACCCTCGCCAGAATGGCGACGATTCTCTCGGCAGCTTTGCCGTCCCAGAGTTCAGGTCTGCGGCATACTGCCTGTGGACTGCGCAATACGTCAAGTGTTTCATGAATAATGGTGGCCGGATCAGTCCCCGCCAGCTTATTGGAACCTTCGTCAACGGTGATGGGTCTTTCGGTGTTTTCGCGAATTGTGATGCATGGTACCCCCAGGGCCGTTGTTTCTTCCTGCAAACCGCCACTGTCCGTGAGCACCACTGCAGCATCTTTCCATAAATGAAGAAATGACATATAAGACTGTGGTCCTGTCAAGGTAATATCAGCCCCGAGGTCAATTGCAAATTTCTCCAGATTCTGGCGCGTGCGTGGGTGTACTGGAAAAATGAGCGGTAATTCCTGTGCGATCGTTTTGAGTGCGTGACTGATCTTTGTGAATGTGTCTGCATCATCGACATTGCTTGGGCGGTGCAGTGTGACGACACCATATCGTTTTCCGGCCGCAGCCTGTGCCTTTTTATACGCTGTAGTAGCCAGGTTGCGGGTGTCCATGCGTGAGAGCTTGTCAGCCTGATAGAGCAGATTGTCAACCATTACATGCCCGACGTTAAATATGGCGTCATCGGATTTGCCTTCATGTTGCAAGTGGTGCATGCCGCTGGGTTCGGTCACAAAAAACCAATCGGAAATGCTGTCCGTGACCAGCCGGTTTATTTCTTCAGGCATGCCCATATCGCCGCTACGCAGTCCAGCTTCGACATGAGCCACTGGTATCTGCAGCTTTTTGGCGACAATAGAGCAGGCGAGTGTTGAGTTGACATCACCAACGACGAGAACAGCATCCGGTATGGTTTTTTGACAGTATTCCTCAAAAGCAACCATGATCCGTGCTGTCTGTTGCGCATGTGAGCCACCACCAACACCCATAAAAAAATCGGGTTGAGGAATACCCAGTTCTTCAAAAAATACTGCGTTCATTTCCGGATCGTAGTGTTGGCCTGTGTGAATGATTTTGTAAGTCAGCGTTGGGTGTGCATTTAGCGCACGCACGATTGGCGCGATTTTCATAAAATTGGGTCGCGCACCAGCTACGAGATAAATTACTTTTGGCATAAATTTGTACGAATGGAATGCGGTTCCGATTACGTTCGAAGCAGCGTTAAAAAAGAATAGAGGGGTAACTATTTTAGTTGATTTCATTCAATGGTTAAGTTGAATTTATATTCTTTTTTCGGGTCTTATTTGAAAGATAAGTAATTATGTTGATTATTTTTGTGATAGTACTTGCAATCTTTGTAAACTGGAATATAATTACGAATCATTCTCATTAATGTCATTATTTTTGATCTGATTTGTCTGATTTTATCAGGTGGTTTGCTTAATAGAATATATAAAAACGCTTAAGGTTAAGCCATTCATCATGTATATTTGTGTATGTAAAGGAGTTACGGACGGTGCGATTCGCGAGGCTGTCGATAAAGGTGCCGAGCGTATGCGTGACTTGAAAAACTGTCTGGGTGTTACTGAGCAGTGTGGTGTCTGCGCCTGTCATGCAAAGGAAATTCTTGAACAGGCGCGCCAGCAAAAGGCTCAGGTACAGGCTTCTGTACCGGAAGTGGCATACAAACCGGGTCCTATATATATGAAACAACTGCCTGAGGAGACAGACGATGAAAGGGAATACCGAAATCATTCAGTGGCTGAATCGCCAATTACTGCATGAGTTGACTGCAATTAATCAGTATTTTTTACATGCTCGTATGTACAAGAACTGGGGATTTGACAGTCTTGCGAAGCATGAATACGATGAGTCGATTGAAGAAATGAAGCATGCAGACGATTTGATAGAGCGTATATTATTGCTGGAAGGACTGCCCAATCTACAGGAACTGGGCAAGTTATTGATCGGAGAAAAGGTGGAGGAGTGTGTGGCTTGTGATCTGAAGCTGGAACAGAATTCACATGAAACACTGACGGCAGCCATAGCCGCTTGTGAAGCACAAAAAGATTATGTGTCACGTGAGATTCTGGAGCGTATTCTGGATGACACGGAAGAACATATTGACTGGCTGGAAACGCAGCTGGATGTGATGCAGAAAGTAGGTATTCAGAACTGGCTGCAAAGCCAGATCTAAAAGTGAATTTTTTGCTGTGACTGCCCCAAAAATCATGATGTCGTTACTAGCGGGTGATTTGAAGGCGGAATAAAGTTCCGCGTGAAATTTCAAATCACCCGAAGAAACAGGATTTGTACTCGGAAATTTAGCGTCTGGCTGTAACGATGGATGTTGTTATCATGGGGATGCGACTTACCCGGTATCGCGTCAGCGCATAACGCGAATAAGTCTCAGAATAAGTCTCAAAGTATTTCTTGAAAAACCTATCGTGCATCAATAATGGATCAAGTGGTCGGGATGATTCAGAAAGATACAGAATTTAATAATAAAAATGAGCGGTATATTCAAAAAGAATCAACAAAGATCCAGATTTTGTCTGCATGTATTTTCAAGTTGTTTAGCGTTACTGTGTTGCCTATTGCTGAATCCAGCGACTGCTGAATCCAGCGGAAATCAGCAAACTGCAGCTACGGAGCGTGTCTATAGCATACCATCTGGTTCGTTGCTAGATGCGCTAGAAAAGTTCTCGCTACAGGCCGGTGTCGAGCTGATTTACAATTCCGAGTTGCTGGAAGGTTTAAAAACACAGGGCCTTGACGGTAGATATGATGCAGCGTCAGGGCTAAATTTATTATTAATCGGCACCGGATATCGGTTTGTGCAGCAACCGAGCGGGTTTGAGATAGTAAGCGCTCAACCTTCAGGCGGCCTTGAAGTTTCGGGGTCCAAATCCGATGAGAAAGTTACCGTATTACCCACAATACAAATTTCTGCCAGTAATACAGGAAGTTATGCTGCAACCAGTAGTGTGACCGCGACCAAAACAAATACCTTATTGCGCGATGTGCCGCAGTCCATAACTGTCGTAACCGAAGAGCTAATCAAAGATCAGGCGATTCAAAGTCTTGGCGATGCCGTGCGCTATGTGCCGGGAGTAGGTGTTTCTCAGGGAGAAGGTAATCGCGATGCATTGATTTTTCGCGGTAACCGCTCAACCGGTGATTTTTTCGTTGATGGTGTTCGTGATGACGTCGCTTTTTTTCGTGATTTGTATAATATCGAGCGCGTTGAGGTTCTGAAAGGCGCCAATGGAATGATTTTCGGCCGTGGTGGATCGGGGGGCGTCGTAAACCGTGTGACTAAACAAGCCAACTGGAATCCGGTACGCGAATTCTCATTCCAGGGCGGATCATTCAACCGAAAACGAATGACGGGCGATTTCGGTCATGTATTCAATGATAAAGTAGCTTTTCGGGTGAATGGGCTGTTTGAAGACTCAGACAGTTTTCGTGACGATGTTGTAATGCGGCGGCGCGGTGTATCACCAACCGTTACCATTAAACCCACAAATCGCACCAAGGTTGTGCTGAACATGGAACGTTTTCATGACGACAGGACGGCTGACAGGGGAATTCCATCATTCATGGGCCGGCCTCTGGATGTCAAACGCTCTCAGTTTTTCGGTGATCCGCATCGCAGTCATGCAGACGCCGAAGTGTTGTCTTTTAATGCTTTAATCGAGCATCATTTTGATTTCGGTGGAACCCTGCGCAACCGGACGAACTATGCGCAGTATGATAAGTTTTACCAAAATATATTCGCCAACAGTCCTGTTTTCGCTGACCGCGTATCGCTGGGGGCCTATAATGATACGACTGATCGCGAAAATGTTTTCAATCAAACAGATTTTCTGTACTCAGTTGACACGGGGCCGATCAGTCATACATTGCTGGCGGGTGTTGAAATTGGTCGGCAGATTACCAGCAATGTCCGTCAGACTGGTTTTTTTAATAATGATCCACGAGGCACAAGTTTTCGCGTGCCAGTGAGTAATCCAGTAACAAATGTCCCCATTGCGTTTGTCACGCAGGATACCGATGCGGACAACCGCAGTGTAGTCGATATCACGTCCTTGTATATTCAGGACCAGATTGAACTGCTGCCACAATTGCAGGCCATCGCCGGGGTACGCTATGATTTGTTCGAGGTCGATTTTCGCAAAAGAAATGGTGATGCCGCTCAAATAAGTACCACTGATCATCTGATATCACCGCGTTTTGGCCTGATTTATAAGCCGATAGAGCCGCTGTCAATTTATGCAAGCTACAGCCAGGCGTTTGTGCCCAGGGCTGGTGAACAATTAACAGGGATTATTGTTACCAGGGCGACGCTTAAGCCTGAAAAATTTACCACTTACGAGGCAGGCATTAAATGGGACATTTATCCTGATCTTGCCCTGACCGGTGCTGTATTCAGACTGGACCGTACCAACGTGATTACTGTTGATCCCAACGATTCGACGCGTACGTTTCTTGCCAAAGGTCAGCGCACAGAAGGTATAGAAATCGGTTTGAGCGGAAGAATCACGCAGAACCTGAGTGTTATGGGCGGTTACGCCTACCAGGAAGGAGAGCTCACCAGTACGCAATCGGCTGACGCGCAAAAGGGTGCAACAATAGGCGAATTGCCTCGTAACACCTTTTCGATGTGGAGTCGGTATGATTTCACGCCGCGGATTGGCGCTGCATTTGGTGTTATTTATCGCAGTTCAATGTTTGCAGCAGTGGATAATACAGTGCGAATACCCGATTTTACGCGAGTTGATGCAGCCTTGTTTGCACAATTTACCCGTCAGGTTCGCGGGCAGATTAATATCGAAAATATTTTTGATACCAATTACTTTGCTTCAGTGCATAACAATAACAACATATCACCTGGTTCACCAATTGCTGTACGCGCCACGCTTGTGGCCAATTTTTAGTAAACACATTGTTCGCAAGGTAAGGTCAGAGAAAATAAATATCTTAACAATAACTATTATTATTAATATTTGTGTTCTTTTTATTGAACAATAACTATTATTATTAATATTATCGTAAAAATATTTTTTTTGTCTCAAATAGAAAAAAGGAGAGAGAGAGTATGATTGCAAATACAAAAGCACTGATCCTGGTCGGTGCGGTAATGGCATTAATGAGCGGTTATTTCATTTTTGGCCCCGACAGGATGGTGGTACATGCCGCCACGCTGGAAACTACATCTAATGCCGAAGCGGTTGATACAGCCGTTGCGGCATTTCAGGAGATCGGTGCGCTCAGGCGGGAAGATCCGATTGATGCGAATGCTATTCGTAACGTTTATTTAAATTCGTTGCAGGCGCTGACGCAGCAAGTCGATACGGATAACGGCCTGACACTGGACAGCGACGTGCTTGTGGCGATTGATGAAATCAGTACCGGCAACGAGCCCACACTGGCTGCTCAGGTGATTGATAAAACACTGCAGCGCGTATTTTATTTGACTATTCTGGATCGTATTACAGCCGTCCGCGATGATTTCGAGACCGCATCGACAGAGGCATTGAATGCTACTTGGAATGAGGCTGTAGCAGCATTTGAGGCGATCAAGGGTACGGCTGCACGAGAAAACAAGATCATTTCTGCTGATCGGCAGTCAATAGAAACTGGTGATAATCCTGCGCTGGATGTCCAGGTTGCTCTGGCGTTTGAACGGGGAAGAACAGCATTAAACAAGCAGAACCCGACTGAGGATCTGATTGAGGTCAAGATTGTACGACAAATTATTCGCTTGTCTCTGGTACGCGCATACTATATTGGCGTGCTGCGTGAAGTTGAGGGCGTGGTGTCCAATCGTGACCGCGATATCGAAGAAGCCAGGGAAAAACAGAAGGAAGGCGAAATTTTCTATCGCCTCATTGAAGAGTTTATTACCCGTGAAAATGCGACCGGTAGCGAACTTATCAAAGCCCAGTTTACCGGAAATATTGCATCCGTAGATGCGGATGCAATCGTCAGCGAGTTGAGCAAAGGATTTATCGGCCGTGTGCGCGCAGAACTGGATGCGAATGAAAGCAGCATACTGGATGATCGCGGTCGTGCTATGGAAGTGGCCGAAGAGGCGCTGTTGTATGCCAACACGTTTCTGGCTGACCTTGAAATACGCCTGGATTCGAACGCACGAAGCGAAATTGAAACCGCGTTAAGCAATCTTATAGGCGCCAGTAACGCCTCGGATGCGACCGGTGCCGAACAGGCGCGCCAGGAAATAGACAACGTACTGATGGCATATGAACAAACACTGGCAATTACAGAATATGAGCAGACAGTGGAAACACCATTCGTCGATACAGCAGTCACGGCTTTTCAGACTATCGGTTCACTGCGGCGACAGGATCCGGTCGATGCACAGGCTATCCTGGATGCATATGCCGGCGAACTGCAGCAGTTAACGCAAATTATAGACAGCATTTACCGGTCGTCAATGGACAGCGATGTTCTCGCAGCAATAGACGATATCAGTAATGCCCAGCAGGTACCGCTTGCTGTCCAGGCAATCGACAAAACACTGCAACGAGTTTTTGCGCTGACAATTTATAACCGGTTAACCTACGTACTTGATTTTTTCGATGATCAAACCATAGGTGAGCTTGAACTGGAATGGGATAGAGCGTATTCGGCATTTCAGGCGATAAAAGGCACGGTCGCCAGAGAAAACAAAGTGCTGACCGCGGACCGGCAGTCTATCGAAAGCGGCAGCAATCCGTTTCTTGATAGCCGGGTTACACTGGCGCTAATCGATGGTAAAACGGCAATCGGCAGCTCGGCCTCAAATAGCATGGAACAACTAATCATCGCACGCGAACAGGTGATATTTCCTGTGGTACGTGCGTTTCTGATAGGGGTGTTGCGCGAAGTTGAAGGTATTGTCGAAAACCGGGATCGAGATATTGACGAAGCGCTTGAAAAGCAGGTTGAAGGTATTTATTTCTATCGAATTGTTGAACCTGTGATTGCGGCAGGAAACACCAATAGCAACGCACGGATTAAAGCACAGCTGGCGGGTGATTTGGCGGCAGTCAATGCTGATCAGATTGTCAGTGACATCAGTCGTGGAGTTATTGGCCAGGTCAATAGTAGTTTGGGAGTATATGAGCAGTCGTTCGATTCTGATAGGGCGCAGGCCAGGTGGGCCGCGGAGGTTATAGCGCTGTATACGCAGATTCTGCTTCCCGATCTTGAACTTCGTCTGGATGCAACAAGGCGCGTCAAAATCGAGAATGCTTTACAGGATTTGATTGAAGCTGCTGCGCAAAGTGATTCAACGAAAGCAGAGTCCGCTCAGCAAACAATTACAGGATTTATTCTGGAATACGAGAATGAATTAAACTAATCGTCAATGCGCCCATCAGCAAATTGCTGATGGGCGCTTCTGGCATATTTTCTGTTAGACCTGTATTTGCCACACGTATAATGACAAGTGTCGGGGTTCAATGAAAACCACTAATAACTCGACCAGATCGAAAGAGCGCTGCATTTGTTTCAACCTTCATTTGACATAATCCGTTTTTTTTGACATTGCTTCAAAATAGACGCAACTGCACCCTGTGTAAAATGATGCCTGCTATTTTATTATGTTAAAGCTGGTGTCGATTAAAACCGAAAAGTACAGACTTTAGCACGCCGCACTATATCTTGTGCAGTCAATCAATCCTTAAAATCTGTACAATCTTTCTCTAAAAAGTGTATAGCTGGCGTTGGACGAACTCAAACTGTTCACATACTGCATGTATGACTATTTTGTTCGGTCTGGCCGTGAGCATTGCATCTCTAGAATGAGATTCCGAACTGGGTTAAAGCGTTTCCTGGAAATTGTTTGGAAAAGTTCGTTGCCGCCGATGCAGAACCGATTACAATCCAAAAATGTAACTTAGTTGCGATAATTGTTTTGTATGTATAGCGTATTCGCTATATGTTGATACCAAGCACATATGATGACCGGGTATGGCGGTTTCATGTCAAATCATGATGTCCATAGCATCAGCATGCGCACTATAAATGCACGCGTTGCACCAAGGTTGACTGCCTGTATGATTTGCCATCAAAGCGTCATTTAAACCTGCCGGCAGGGTATCGATTCCAGGCAATGGAATGAACCGTAAAGGGATTATGCGCACAATGTGTTTAAGTTTTTATTGTTTTCCAGTAGAAACGAAGGATTTAACAGAAGTATCAGATTGATTAAAGGCGCTGTAAACCAGTGACAGACATCATCATTGATCTTTCGTGTCTGCGTGTTTCAACACCTGTTATTGGAGGATAATAGCATGTGACGCTCTCGCTGGAGCCGGCTGTTGTTAGGGTCTGCCAATCTGAAGCAGGATTGTTGTTGAAACGAATTAAAATGTGCGTATTTGTTTCCGAGTATGCTATGTAATACAAATGCAGCAAGATTGCCTTATAGCAGCTTCTTTGCCAGTCAATCATTATATTGTCAATGTATTCAGTTACTTTCCCAACAATCAATGCGCAAAAATGCCGTTGTTGTGCGCTTTGGCCGGCAGTATGGGCGATTGCGATTGCCTTATATGATATACCGGCAGCACTGGCGCAAAAGTCTGAAGATGTAGCGGAAATGCCGGGCATAATCGTTACCGCACCTGTCAATCTGGGATCTGAGCCTCACTGGGTTAGGCCGGAAAGAGTGCTGCAGGACGATGAATTACGGCGTAAACGAGAGGCGGGTCTGGGTGATATGCTGTCTCGCGAACTGGGTGTTTCATCGAGCAGTTTCGGTCCGGGTGCTAGCCGTCCGATTATCAGAGGGCAGGACAGTTCCCGTGTCCAGGTTCTGGAAAGCGGTGTCGGCATGGGTGATCTTTCTGTCATCAGTCCGGATCATGCCGTTGCATCAGATACCCTAAATGCTTCCAGAATCGAAATTTTACGCGGGCCGGCGACGCTGCTATACGGCAGCGGCACTTCGGGTGGTGTCGTCAACGTGCTCAGCGATCGAATTCCTGATCGCATGTATAAATCGGTACTGGGCCATTTTGAGGGCCGTTTTAATTCAGCACTGGAGGAACGTTCGGGTGTGTTCAGCGCCTCGGGTGGCCACGGCAAGTTTGCGTGGCATGTCGACGGTGCAAAGCGAAAAACAAATGATGTAAAAATTCCCGGTCGTGCAGACCGAAACGATCCTGGCAGCGAGAAGGGAATGATCAGGAATAGTGCAATCGATTCCAGCAACATATCTGCCGGCGGTTCATACATCGGAGAGCGTGGGTATGTTGGTGTTTCCGTATCTCGACTGGACAATTTTTACGGCATACCTGGGCCGGAGTCTGCAAAAATCGACATGGGTCAGACGCGCTATGGTCTGGCGGGTGAACTGGACAGTCCTGTAAGTGGCTTTCAGAAATTAAAAATGCGCGTCAACTATAATGATTACCGGCACGATGAGCTCGAAGACACTGGCGAGATTGGAACACGGATGAATAATAACGAAGTGGATGGCCGTTTTGAACTCATGCATTTGCCGGTGGCAAGTTGGCAGGGCGTGCTCGGTATGCAGTTTCAGCATCAGGATTTTACTGCCCGCGGCGAGGAGGCATTCCTTCCTTCAACACACTCTCACTCTGTGGGTGTTTTCGTGCTGGAGCAGTATCAATGGCGGCGCTGGCTATTCGAAATCGGCGGCCGGGTCGAGCATGCAAACCGGAATCCGGCCGATGTTTCGCTTTCAGCAAAGGACTTTAATCTTTACAGCGTATCGGCTGGCAGTGCATGGAAGTTCGTGGACGGTTATCAGATCGATCTGACGGCGACCCGAGGCCAGCGTGCGCCGATTATCAATGCCCTGTATGCCAATGGCGTTCATGTGGCAACCAATACCTTTGATGTCGGCGATTCTAACTTGTCCAAGGAAACTTCCAACAATATCGATCTTTCGCTACAAAAAACGGACGGTGCAGTGACCGGGCGTGTCAATTTGTTTTATAACCTTATCCATGACTATATTTTTCAGCGTGCGCGTGACAGCAATGGGGATGGACTGGCCGATTTTGTCAACGATGAAGGCGAGCTTGATCTGAACGGCACCTTTCTGGTCCAGGATTTCGCGCAGACGCGTGCGCATTTTTACGGCCTGGAAGCAGAAACTCGCGTTGCAGTGCTGCCAGACAGGCTCAATATGCGCCTGTTTACCGATATTGTTTACGGTAAACTGAAAAACGACGGCAATATTCCACGCCTGACGCCTTTTCGTTTCGGTCTGGTGTTCGATTATTTTCAGGGAAACTGGCAGGGTAATTTCAATGTTACCCGAGTGACGCGACAGGAGCGCACCGCTGCACTGGAAACGGGAACACCGGGTTACACACTGATGAATGCCGAACTTGGCTATCGTTTCAAACGCGGCGAGTTATCCTATCATACGTTGTTTCTGCAGGGACGCAATCTGCTCAACGAGGATATGCGCGTGCATACATCGTTCTTGAAAGATGTTGCACCGCTGCCGGGCAGGGCGGTTGTTGTCGGTATCAGGGGAACATTCTAATTGACCGATGATTGAAATGAGGCGGCTAAGACGCCATCTGCCAGTTATCCGGTTTTTTATGTGAATGTTTGTCTGTGCAGTCAGTTGTTCAAATCGTGTAGTTCATGTTTTATGCTCACGCCGATTATTTACCCGAGAGAGAGGCTTTGTTTATGACGCTAAGTTATTTTATAACTTTTATTTTTTTGCCGTTGTTATATGAAAAGACAATCGCAGGAAATATTGCAGCACCAGGACAAGGCAAAGGCTGTCCAGAATGACGCCGGAGGAATTTGATGGGTAAATCTTCAAACAATGGATAATGTCGATATGGGATAAAAATAATAGGTTACAGACAAGTTGATATCTGGTTATGGATTCGAAACAGGAAAAATGTAGTTGACTGGTCTTGTTTGGGGCGATAATTGATTGGAGAAGAGATGGGACCGCTGTTGATCCAGCTTCGAGGAAACGAAGTGGTTATTGTAAGTGAAATTCAAAGCCATATTCATCCAAAAAACTGTTCACATAGAACCGGAATATGCATTTGTTTTTACATTATCCAATTCAATTGCCCAAGCGGGCTACTGCATCCAAGATTGTGTACGTTATATATTGCGTGAATAAATTTGTTTTTCGAAAATTCTTTGCCGAGCAGCATTCTGGAGTTATTCTATTAAGTGGACAGAAAATGTATCACTACAGTGTGAACAATTGATATCAGCTACCGACAGGTCTTAAATCATTCTTTGTCAGTATAAAAGTAGTGACAACATAAGCTGCTATTTTTTAACAAGTGTTATGGCTATGAATTTACATTTTCTTCTTCTTGAGGATGCACTTAAATTTCAGAAATTCATTGATATACTGCCTTTGGCTGTTTTCATAAAAGATGCCGAGAGTAAAATTCTGGCAATGAATAAAGCATGTGAATTACAGTGGGGGCTTTGTTTTGAAGATCTGTATGGAACTGATGCCCATCAGTATTTCCCGCTCGAGCAGATGAAAATTTTTCTTGCCAAGGATCGGGAAGTATTTGCAAATGGCAGTCAAATTGATTTTGAGGAAACGGTCTGGAATAGTTCACTGAAAGAGAATCGAATTGTGCATACGTTCAAAAAGCCTTTTTGTGATTGTTCTGGAAAACCGTTGTATCTGGTTGGCATGTCCATTGATATTACTGAGCGTAAAAAAGCGGAACAGCATATCATAGAGATAGCGACTCACGATTTGTTGACTGGTTTACCAAATCGGATATTATTGAATGACCGGATAGAACTAGCGCTTGAGCACGCTCGTCGCAATCAGCAAAAAGCAGCCGTGCTGTTTATCGATCTGGATAATTTTAAAGTAATCAATGACTCTATGGGGCACGACGTAGGTGACCTGCTGCTACAAAAAGTAGCGGAAAGATTTGAGGCGGCCGTGCGTAGTGAAGACACTGTTGCACGCCATGGTGGAGATGAATTTATTGTGCTGTTATCGAGTCTTTCCTATGCGCAGGATGCGCAGAAAGTGGCCCAAAAAATACTTGATTCATTATTGTCACCCTTTTGTATCAATGAGACAAAGCTTCATCTTGGTTGCAGTATTGGCATTTCACTGTTCCCTGACGATGGAGAAGAGGCTCAGGAATTGCTGAAAAAAAGTGATGCAGCCATGTATTGCGCAAAAAGCAGAGGCGGTAACAATTGGCAACTCTTTAAATCGCACAAGAGCAAACCGGCAAACTGAACCGGTTGGGTGGCTTGATGTGAAGTAAATGGCAGTCCCTCCTCGAAATAATTAAAATTGCTCGATAGTATTCAGTTCTGGTTTGATAGTTTGCTGTGAGAGTCACAAGATTTAATCCACTTTAAGTGGATATTCCAAACTTGAGTCCAATAACACCTGCTACGATCAAACCAAGACAAAGCAGCCGATAGATATTGGCTGGCTCGTCAAATAAAACGATGCCAAATATTGCTGTACCAACTATACCTACGCCAACCCAGACCGCATAGGCAGTTCCCACGGGCAATGATTTCATTGCAACACCAAGCAGGCTGACACTGATGACAATGGCTAGAACTGTCCAGACTGTCGGCCACAATCGGGTAAAGCCATCGGTATACTTGAGTCCGATTGCCCATCCTATTTCGAATAACCCTGCCAATATTAGAATCGTCCAATTAGTACTCATTGAAACCTCTCTGATTTTATGAGGCCGTCCCCGTTCGAATAGAGAGGTGGGGCCGTCCCCACTTCGAATAAAATCAATGGATGATAACCGGCTTGCCCTGCCTGTTGTTAGTATCTAAACAGTAATACATTCCGTTTTTTACGCTGGTCTGATTGTTGAAATTTATTCCGCCTGTTCCTTAAGCCGCCTGCCTTCAGTCTCAAGCGTTTTTCTTTCTTTTTCCAGTTCAGCAATGGCTTTTGTGATTGCTTCTTTATCCATGACGTCTGGATTGGCGTCGATTAATTGTTGCAGCTCATGCTTTTTCTGGTCCCATTCGTTCTTTTTTTGATTCCAGTTATCAATTTCTTCGAGTAATTCATCGCCTTGTTCATTAAGCATACCCAATAAATGACTGATATTGTCAAGCGCCTGATCATACTTGCCATCCTGATATTTTTGATATTCCGATTTCAACAGATCAGCGCCAGCTCCGACAACTTCTGTACCCTTGGTGAAAATTTCCTGTGCCTGTTTTTTTTCTTCGGCGGTACCAAAGAAGTAGTTATAACTCAGCAGTGCAATCACCACAAAGAACGCGGTAGTAATAATGAATCTGATCATGATAAAGACGTATCAGGTAAAAAAGTTGACAGTAATTTTTTAGTCGTATTGACCGTTGCTGACGTGTGAGCAGGCGTGACGAGCCTGTTTAAGGCCGAATATTGCTGTTTCTAGTCCGGTTTCATTGCGATTTTGCCGCTGCCAAGTAAGAAAACCGCAAGTCCGGTCAGCAAAAAGAACAGTTGAAGCTCCAGCGTCAGACCGCCGTGATCGGTTAGCGAGAAAAATTGATTGCGATGCGCCAGTACGATCGCAAATATCATGTTGCCGAAAATCAGCAGGCCACCCAGTCGCGCAAATATGCCAAAAATAACCATTAATGGCGCAGCAATTTCACCCAGATAAACCCCGTATGCCAGCGCCTGGGGCAAATCAGTTTCGGCAAGCTGTTTGCTGATAAACTCAAGTGAACCCGGGTTGATTGCCTTGTGAATACCATGAAGCAACATCAGCACACCAACGGTTAGCCGCAGCACCAGTTTACCCGTAGCGTCACTTTGAAAAGGAAGATTCAACGCGGTTTCTCCTAACATATCAACTGAAACCTGAAAATATACCATTAAAGTCGTCTAGAATTGTAAAAAATGAGCATGCCTCATCGCGACCGGGAACCGGGCAATATACACCTGTTTTCTTATTCGGCATATGAACAGGTGTGGGCACCGATCACTCAAAAACTGTTCAACCAAGGTGTACACTTTAAGGGAATTTATGAAAAATCGTTTGTCTGATGCGATTATACGAACAGGTCGTACAGCATTTTTCCGGCCAGACCATACAGCAAGACGATAAATAGCTTTTTTAGTGTTGCTGTACGTGTTGAATGGGTGGTTCTGGCACCAAGCGGTGCCGTGAGCATACTGCCCAGTATCAACCAGCCTAGGGCGGGCAGGTAGACGTAACCCAGACTATGGAGCGGCAGATGCTGCGTTTGTGCAATACCGTTTGCTATATAACCGATTGTTCCTGCCAGTGCAATCGGAAAACCGATGGCTGCAGCTGTACCGATGGCGTGCTGAAGTCTGATTTGGCGGAGTGTCAGGAAAGGTACTGTCAATATTCCGCCGCCGATGGCTACCAGGCTGGATATAGTGCCAATAATGCCACCGACGGTGAAAAAAACGGTTTTTTTGGGAAGTGGATAAAAATTCTGGTTTGAATCTGCGCATAGCTTCGTGCCGGATTTGGGGCTGGAAATGAGTTTTAGCAACATACTGGTTGCTGCATAGCAGATAAACAGCGTAAAAATAATGCGCAGAATCGAGGATGATAGTGTTCCGGCCAATACGGTTCCTGCAAGCGTGCCAATAACAATGGCGGGCGTCATGTACCTGAAAATAATCCAGTTAACAGCAGCATGTCTGTGGTGGGTATACAGGCTGGCAGCTGATGTGAAAATAATGGTTGCCATTGTAGTGCCCAGCGCAAGGTGCAGAATTCGGTCGGGTGGAAAATCCTGGGCAGTAAACATGAACGTAAGCGCCGGTACGACAAGTAATCCGCCACCAATGCCCAGCAGTCCGGCAAAAAAACCGACCACGGCACCAAGTATCAGATACATCAACCACCATTCCATTGTTTCAGAACTATACCTTCAGGAGGTGCAGAATAAAATGCCATTCATACGGATCAACCGGTGTGATGGATAAACGGTTGCCGGTCTGCAGCACGCGCATACGACTGAGTTCCTGATACTGGCGTAATTCTCTGATAGGCAAAAGTCGCGTTTTCTCCTTTAAGGTAATTTCAACGTTATACCAGCGTGGATTTTCATGAGAGGCTTTGGGATCATAATACCTGCTTTGGGGGTCAAACTGAGTAGCGTCCGGATACGCAGGTGTGGAGATTTCAGCGATACCGGTAATGCCAGGGTCGGTGCAGCATGAATGGTAAAAAAATGTCTGGTCTCCTACGCACATCTGTTTCCACATGAAGTTGCGTGCCTGATAATTGCGCACGCCATCCCAGGCAGTTGTTTGGCCGGGCGAGGCGGCCAGGTCATCTATACTGAATTTATAGGGTTCGGATTTCATCAACCAATAGCGCATTTGAATTATATTGTCTGACAGTGAGATAACTCGGACGAAATAGGGTCATAGATGATTGTAATGGCAGGTGTTAAAACATTTGCGAGCAAAATAAAATGCAATCACCAGCCAAAAAAGAAATTTAAATTGTTTGTTCATTTTTTATAATAGTGCCTTAGCGGCATTTAAGCTAACTGGATTTTAGTAACTGATTGACAATAAATGGAAGAGATTATATGACTGAAGAGGAAAAAAAACCTGTAAATCCCGGATGGGAACGACAGTTAATAGAAGGACTTGCGTTTGCAGCGGTGCGAGAGCAAAGGCGAAACCGCATTTGGGGAATTTTTTTTAAATCACTTACGTTTATTTACCTATTTTTGCTGCTTTTTGCTTTCACAGACTGGTTTGACGATTCAACTGCGCGAATTTCGGATAAACATACCGCTTTGGTTGAACTGGATGGCATGATTATGCCAGACACAATCAATAACGCCGATAATATCAACGCGAGCCTGAGGTCCGCATTCAAGGACAAAGGTACGCAGGGTGTGATATTGCGGATCAACAGTCCGGGAGGCAGTCCTGTTCAGGCAGGGTATGTCAATGATGAAATACGCCGTTTGCGTGCTGTGTATCCTGACATACCGCTATATGCAGTAATTGGTGATATATGTGCTTCAGGCGGTTATTACGTCGCGTCTGCGGCTGACAAGATTTTTGTCGATAAGGCAAGTCTGATCGGTTCAATCGGAGTGTTGATGGACGGTTTTGGTTTTGCGGGTACTTTGGAGAAACTGGGTATAGAGCGCCGATTGCTGACTGCTGGGGAGCATAAGGGTTTCCTGGACCCTTTTACACCCTTGGATCCGAAACAGCGTGAACATGCAACTGGATTGTTGAAAGAAATTCACGAGCAGTTTAAACATGTTGTTCAGATGGGCAGAGGGGAACGTCTGAAAGACATACCGGAGATTTTCAGCGGCGTGATATGGACGGGTCAGAAGAGCATTGAGCTTGGTCTGGCCGATGGCATAGGTAGCGCCGAGTACGTTGCGCGTGAAATAATAGAAGCCGAAGATATTGTTAATTTTTCAACACGCGAAAACCTGATCGATCTGTTCGCCAAACGCGTCAGTACATTGATGCTGGGAATACTGACAAATAGCATTTGGGGATTTAGATAGACAATACAACAATTGCCACTAGCGACAGCGTTGATGAAGCCTGTTATTAATAATCAAGGCCAAATTTCAGACTGATTGTTAACAGACCGTTCTGGATCTCGAGAATGATAAAAACGGTACGAACGATGAAATGTATACATCATTACTGATTTTTCGGGATTATCAGCACTGAGGTGCCAGTTCGGGCTGTTGGGGTTATTCTGGCGGTCTGTTAGTCCGTATCAAGCATTATCTGCTAAAACATTTGAAAATAGACAAGACAATGCCGGTTTGTGCCAGAAAATCAGTAGAATCAATTTGTTATGGCATAATTATTCAGGTGGCTCCTGATCGTTGTTTTTTTGTATTGGACTGTTGTTAAGTTCTGTTAAATTCGCTAATAAACTGTACTTTTGGACAATAAAATGCAATAATTCTTCATGAGTACGGAAAACATGGTCGCTGATAGAATCCTGGTTATTCATGGACCGAATCTGAATCTTCTTGGAATGCGCGAACCGGATATTTATGGTAATGAAACGCTGCTGGATATTAACAGGAAGTTAGCCGGGATTGCGAAAAAAGAGGCAGCAGATATAACTTTTTTTCAGAGTAATGCTGAATCAAGACTAGTTGACAGAATTCAGGAGGCCATGACTGATGGCACTAGTTTTATTATCATTAATCCGGCTGCTTATACACACACCAGTATTGCCATGCGTGATGCGCTGGCAGCAACACGTTTACCATTCATAGAGATACATTTGTCCAATATTTTTTCTCGTGAAACTTTTCGTCACCATTCCTATTTCTCAGACATGGCTTTGGGTGTAATCAGTGGTCTGGGCTCCAAAGGTTATGAATTGGCCTTGGAATATGCCTTAACGGTGCGTCGATAAATTATGATTGATTACTTGGTTTGTGCCTAAAGCAAACTATTGCCAGACTAGCCACAAGTACGATTGATCAGTCGAAAGCATCAATTTGAAAATCGTTTACGGGCTGATTAATTAGTTTGCCATTGGGTCTACATGTTGAAGTAATTTGTTTTTCAATGGCCCCGGATTGTTGGGGTGATGTCAGGGGGTGTTATGGATTTAAGAAAGCTTAAAAAGCTCATCGAGTTGGTTGAAGAATCTGGTATCACTGAGTTGGAAATTACTGAAGGTGAAGAAAAGGTTCGTATCAGTAAATCAGGGGCGCCGGTGCCTGGATATGCTTGGCCACCGCCCATGCATCAGTCCGTTGTCCCTATACAGCAGGGCCAGGCTCATCAATCGGAACAGAATGCTGCATCCGGCAACACAATAACAGCTGACACCGAATCTAAAACAGATGCGCAACCCGATGGACATGTAGTTAAGTCTCCGATGGTCGGCACTTTTTACCGTTCGCCGTCACCGGGTGCCGGTCCTTTTGTAGAAGTTGGCCAGACTGTGAAAGCAGGTGATACATTGTGTATTATCGAAGCAATGAAACTGCTGAATGAGATTGAAGCTGATAAGGATGGTGTGATCAAGTCAATACTCGTCGAAAACGGCCAGCCTGTTGAATATGGTGAACATTTGTTTATCATTCAGTAATGTATGAATGATCGCCGGATAACTGTATGCCTGTTGATTTCAGAAGGTCAAGCTAATCTCTTGTGAGTAAATATGTTTGAAAAAATTCTTATCGCTAACCGGGGCGAAATAGCCTTACGTGTTCAAAGAGCCTGTCGCGCTATGGGGATAAAGACTGTGATTGTATATTCTGAGGCGGACTCTGAAGCCAAGTACGTCAAACTGGCCGATGAATCAGTATGTATTGGTCCCGCGCCTGTTCCACAGAGTTATTTAAATATACCGGCAATAATCAGCGCCGCAGAAGTGACAGATGCTGAGGCGATTCATCCTGGCTATGGGTTTCTTTCGGAGAATGCCGATTTTGCTGAACGTGTGGAAAAAAGTGGTTTTGTTTTTATCGGCCCACGTCCTGAGACGATTCGTTTGATGGGTGACAAAGTCAGTGCAAAGAACGCCATGAAAGCGGCTGGTGTTCCTTGTGTGCCGGGCTCGGATGGTGCGTTGCCTGAAGATATCGATGCGATAAAGACAGTGGTCAGGGAAATCGGATATCCAGTAATTATTAAAGCTGCTGGTGGCGGGGGTGGACGCGGTATGCGCGTGGTACATACCGAGGCTGCATTACCAAACGCAGTAATTATGACGCGTAATGAAGCGCAGGCCGCTTTCGGAAACCCTGTGGTGTATGCCGAGAAGTATCTGGAGAATCCTCGCCACATTGAATTTCAATTACTGGTTGACGAGCAGGGTAATGCTGTTCATTTGGGTGAGCGTGATTGCTCGTTGCAGCGCAGACACCAGAAAATTCTTGAAGAGGCGCCCGCTCCGGGTATTTCCGAAGCATTACGCAATAAAATCGGTGAGCGGTGTGCAGAAGCATGCCGTCAGATCAGGTACCGCGGCGTTGGTACATTTGAATTTCTTTTTGAAAAAAATGAATTTTACTTCATTGAAATGAATACGCGGCTGCAGGTTGAACATCCCGTGACAGAAGCTGTTACTGGTATTGATCTGGTACAGGCGCAGATCAATGTAGCGGCAGGTGGTGCGCTGCCAATCAAACAAAAGGATGTCGTCATTAAGGGCCATGCGATAGAGTGCCGTATTAACGCCGAGGATGCGTATAAATTAACACCTTCTGCAGGACGCATCACCCAATACCATGCGCCAGGCGGTCCGGGAGTCCGCGTTGATACGCATGCGTATCATAATTATATGGTGCCTCCTTTTTACGATTCCATGATCGGTAAAATTATTACTTATGGCGATACCCGCGAGCAGGCGATAGCGCGTATGCGTATCGCTTTGTCTGAAACGGTGGTTCAGGGCATCAAGACAAATATTCCACTACATCTCGATTTGCTTACAGACGCTACTTTCCTGAACGGACAGTTTTCAATTCATTACCTGGAACAAAAGCTTGCGCTGCATAATCAGCAGACAGACTGATTGAATTCCTGCAGATTATCTGCCAGCGCGGCAAGACATCGTGTACAGTTGTCGATATGTCCTGGAAAACGATCATTATTCAAATTGATAGCGCATCAGTTGAGACGCTGAGTGAAGCGTTGATGGAGCTGGGGGCGCTGTCGGTGGATATTCATGATGCTGCAGCAGGTACTGATCAGGAGCAGCCATTATATGGCGAACCCGGTCTGCCTGCTGGAGAAGTATGGAGAAAAGCCGAAGTCAGCGGAATATTCGAACACGATGCCGATTTGGATGCCGTGATGCAATTGATTACAGAAGCCCTGCGATTAAAGGATATCCCATCTTACCGAAAGGAAACAATCGAAGCACAGGACTGGGTCCGATTGACACAATCGCAGTTTAATCCGATTTGTATCTCATCACGATTGTGGATAGTCCCGACATGGCATCAGCCTCCCGATCCGTCTGCGATAAACCTGGTTCTTGATCCGGGGCTGGCATTCGGTACTGGCAGTCATCCGACGACGCAGCTATGTCTTGCTTGGCTGGATCAGAATCTACAACAGGAAGAAACGCTTCTGGATTATGGCTGCGGCTCAGGGATTCTTGCCATTGCAGCTCTCAAGCTGGGCGCGAGGCATGTTACCGGTATCGATATTGATCCGCATGCGGTCAAAGCAAGTTATGCCAATGCGCTTCTGAATGCGTGTGAATCGTCAAGTTGCTCGTTTGCGTCACACTATCCGATCCTGACAGCGGATAGTGATGATGTTGAACAGGTCGATGTAGTTGTGGCAAACATTTTATCCAATCCTTTAATCATGCTGGCACCGATTCTTACCCGTGCGGTTCGCGCAGGTGGACGGATTGCGTTGTCAGGTATTCTGGCATCGCAGGCGGATGAAGTAATGTCAATCTACAGTCCGTGGTTTGACATGCACATTCATGCTGAGCAGGAGGACTGGGTATTACTGACGGGTACCAAAACCATGGATGTGTGATTGTGTCGTCAGCCCAAACCACACAAATTGCCACCGACGGTGATGCAATGGTCTAATCTAAAGCCTGACAGACGAATGAACGGAGAAACCGATGGCGCTGGTAACATTGTGCCCGGATTGCGGCACGACATACAAAATTTATCCTGAACAGTTACAGGTAAAAAATGGTCTGGTTCGTTGTGGAAAATGTCAGGTTATTTTTAACGGGTTCTCCACATTGATCACAATTGATGAGTCCGAAATAGAATACTTGTCAGTTTCCGCTGACCCAGGTGGCGTTCTGGGAGAAACTTCGGAGCATCAAGAGATTACCGGCAGGTCTGCCGGATTGCGTATCGTGGCAAACGAGCAGCTGATGCAGGCAAGCGCCACAAACATTTTTGAGAACAAACCTGAAACGCCGGTGGAACAGACCGAAGCTTCAGCCGCTGATGTTGCTTCGGCGTTGGAAAATTGCTCAGAAAATACAGATCTCGACAGATCTGCAAGTGATTTTCTGTCCGATGCAGTGTCTGAGTCTTCTTCCCGGTACCGGTTTTGGAAGGCCGGCAATCTGGTATTGTTTTTTTTGCTGATTGGACAGGCTGTTATTACATACCGAGCGGATCTGGCGACAGAATTGCCACAAACCAGACCATATTTGGAACAGTTTTGTAAAATATTGAGCTGTTCAGTGCCCCTGCCAGCAGATATCCATCTGCTGAGCATCGTATCGTCGGATCTGCAAGTGAACGACCCCGAAAATCAACCGGACATGGCAACACTGACTGCGATTATCCGCAATCATGCGAAGCGGCCACAAGCGTTACCTGCGTTGAAATTGCTTTTAACGGATGTGCACGATCAGTTGCTTGCCAGCAGAATTTTTACCTCGGCAGACTACCTGCCTCCGGATATGCGGAAAAAAATATCAATTTTGCCGAATCATGAAATTACTGTTCGGCTTTATATGGATAACAGCCAGATTAAACCAACCGGATATCGGCTTCAGATACTATATATCTAGCTTTTTCAGTATGTTATAAGTGTAAATATGCGTTTTGGTTGATTGATTTTAGGTTTGAGATGGCTGGTAAGGTATAATCAATTGCTTTATTTTAAATTCAAAAAGCATACAAAGTAATGAAAAAAAATCTTCGAACGACTCTGTTGGAAAACTTAATTGCCCAGAGAATTGCGATCCTGGATGGTGCAATGGGCACAATGATTCAAACATTTAAACTGGAAGAAGCCGATTTTCGTGGCGAGCGGTTTGCCGATTTTCCGCATGACCTTAAAGGCAATAATGATCTGTTGACGCTGACGCGCCCGGACGTGATTCGCTCTATTCATGCCGATTATCTTGAAGCCGGTGCAGACATCATCGAAACCAATACATTTAATGCCAACGCGGTTTCGATGGCTGATTATCATATGGAAGATCTGGTATATGAGCTCAATGCCACTGCAGCAAAGCTGGCCTGCGAAGCGGCACGCGAAATGGAAACAAAAACACCGGATAAACCCCGTTTTGTCGCTGGCGTTATTGGACCAACAACAAAAACGGCTTCCATCTCGCCGGATGTGAATGATCCCGGTTTCAGGAATATTAGCTTTGATCAACTGGTAGACGCCTATACAGAATCCATACGCGGACTGGTAGACGGTGGTGCGGATATACTGATGGTTGAAACAATATTCGATACGCTGAATGCCAAAGCAGCGTTGTTTGCTATCGATCAATTTTTAGAGGTGAACGCGCTCAGTTTGCCAATCATGATTTCAGTGACAATTACGGATGCCTCTGGCCGTACGCTCTCGGGGCAGACGCCTGAAGCGTTCTGGAACTCGGTGCACCATGCAAAACCATTATCAGTAGGTATTAACTGTGCGCTGGGTGCTGAACTGATGCGGCCATATATCGAGGAGTTGTCCGAAATTGCGGATGTCTATGTCAGCGTGCATCCTAATGCTGGATTGCCGAATCCGCTGTCTGAAACCGGTTATGACGAAACACCCGAGTATACGGCACGTCAATTAAAAGATTTTGCGCAGTCCGGTTTTGTCAATATTGTCGGTGGATGCTGCGGTACCACACCTGCACACATCAAAGCCATAGCCGAAGCCGTGGAGTCACTTCCTCCAAGAAAAGTGCCAGAATTGTCCAAAAAGCTCCGTTTGTCAGGATTGGAGCCGCTGAATATCGGTGACGACTCGCTTTTTGTGAACGTTGGTGAGCGGACTAATGTGACAGGTTCTCGAGCTTTTGCGCGTCTGATTCTGGGAGATCAGTATGCTGAAGCGCTGGATGTCGCGCGCAGTCAGGTCGAAAACGGTGCGCAGATCATCGATATCAATATGGACGAAGCCATGCTGGATTCTTTAAAGGCAATGGTGAAATTTTTGAATCTGATCGCTACTGAGCCAGATATCTGTCGCGTACCGATTATGCTTGATTCCAGTAAATGGACGGTGATAGAGGCAGGGTTGAAATGCATACAGGGTAAATCCATTATCAATTCCATCAGTCTCAAGGAAGGTGAGGCAGAATTTATTGAGCAGGCCAAACTGGCGCGCCGCTACGGAGCGGCAGTGATCGTGATGGCGTTCGATGAAACAGGTCAAGCGGACACACTGGCGCGCAAGGTGGAGATCTGTACCCGCAGTTACCGCGTGCTGGTGGATAAAGTGGGTTTTCCACCTGAAGACATTATTTTCGATCCGAATATTTTTGCCATCGCAACCGGAATTGATGAACACAATAATTACGGTGTGGATTACATTAAAGCCACACGCGAGATTAAAAGAACGCTGCCATATGCAAAAATCAGCGGCGGCGTATCCAATGTATCGTTTTCATTTCGCGGTAATGAGCCCATTCGCGAAGCAATTCATACTGCATTTCTTTATCATGCCATCAAGGCTGGCATGACCATGGGTATTGTTAATGCCGGGCAATTGGGCGTGTATTCGGATATTCCTGCCGATGTGCTTGAATATATTGAAGACGTTATCCTGAACCGCCGTGATGACTCCACGGAGCGTCTGGTTGATTTTGCAGAAAACTTCAAAGGAAAGAAAAAAGAGCAGGTTGAAGATTTAAGCTGGCGCGAAGAACCGCTGCAGTCTCGCCTGACGCATGCGTTGGTCAAGGGTATCTCCACCTATATAGTAGAAGATACTGAAGAGGCGCGGCAGGAAATCAAAGCGCAAGGGGGGCGGCCGATTCAGGTTATCGAAGGCCCGTTGATGGAAGGGATGGGCGTTGTCGGTGATTTGTTCGGTGCCGGAAAAATGTTTCTGCCGCAGGTCGTCAAATCGGCACGCGTCATGAAGCAGGCGGTAGCGCACCTGCTGCCTTTTATCGAGGAGGAAAAGAGGCTGCTCGGCGATTCAAAGCCGAAAGGAAAAATCGTGGTGGCGACTGTCAAAGGTGACGTGCATGACATTGGTAAAAATATTGTAGCGGTGGTGCTGCAGTGCAACAACTATGAAGTGATCAACATGGGTGTCATGGTGCCCAGCACGCAGATTCTGGACATGGCAAGAAAAGAAAATGCCGATATCATTGGATTGTCAGGACTGATTACACCTTCGCTTGAAGAAATGACCCATGTGGCCAAAGAAATGCAGCGTGAGGGTTTCAACATACCTTTACTGATCGGTGGCGCAACTACATCCCGTGTGCATACTGCCGTCAAAATTGCGCCGCATTATGAAGGACCGGTGGTGTGGGTGCCGGATGCCAGCCGTGCCGTAGGTGTGTGCAGCAGCTTAATGTCTGAAGACCTGAAGACGGATTATGTGCAGAAGATTCAAAATGAATATGACAGGGTGCGCACGCAGCATAAAAACAAGAAAGGTCCGTCCAAGCTTATGTCGATTGAAAGCGCACGTGCCAACGCTTTTAAGCCGGACTGGGCCGCTTATCAGCCGCCGCAACCGGAATTACTGGGCATTCGTACCTTGAATAATTATCCACTGGAAAAAATCGTGCCGTTTATCGACTGGACACCTTTTTTCCAGGCCTGGGAGTTGGCCGGGCGTTATCCGGCCATCCTGGAAGACGAAGTTGTAGGTGAAACCGCAAGCAATCTGTTTCGTGATGCGCAAACGATGCTGAAAAAAATCGTGGACCAGAAATGGCTGTCCGCAAACGCTGTGTTCGGATTGTTTCCGGCCAATTCAGTTGGTGATGACATTGAGATCTACATTGACGAGAAACGGGATAATATTGCCATGACCTGGCATTGCTTGCGTCAACAAACCGAAAAACCGTCCGGAAAACCTAATCGCTGCCTGTCTGACTTTATTGCACCGAAGGAGACCGGTCTCAAGGATTATATTGGTTTATTTGCTGTTGGTGCGGGTTTTGGTATTGATGAACGTATCAAGGCATTTGAAGATGTTAACGACGATTACAGCGCAATTGTACTCAAAGCGCTGGCCGACCGTTTGGCCGAGGCGTTTGCGGAACATATGCATATGCGCATCCGACGTGAATTCTGGGGCTATGCTAGTGATGAGACTTTGAATAACGAACAGTTGATTAAAGAAGAATATCTCGGCATTCGTCCAGCACCGGGTTATCCCGCATGTCCGGATCACACTGAAAAAGGGCCATTGTTTGAATTACTTGGCGCCACCGAGAAAGCAGGCATAATTATCACAGAATCTTTTGCAATGGTGCCCACTGCCGCGGTATCCGGATTTTGTATTGCACACCCGGAATCGACATTCTTCGCGGTTGGAAAAATCGGCAAGGATCAAGTGGAAGATTATGCGCGACGTAAAGGATGGGCGGTTGAAAAAACGGAACAGTGGTTGGCTCCTGTGCTGGCCTATGAACGTTAATTGCTATTGCATTTTGCCGTGTTCGAAACGGAATTAAACAGCCTATCAAGGCGTCTATATCCAATATTTTCTGGGAAGATTGAAAATGAGTATTCTGGACAAGGCAAAGGAACTGTCAAATCGTATGGCCGACAAGACTGTTGAATTCAGCAGCGATGAAGTAATCGCCAGTACGATTATCAAAGCCGTGGAGAAACAGGAGAAAGTCAATGCTATTCTGAAAGCTCGCGGCTCGAACTATCGCATTGGCAGCCTGAATCTCGGCATGGGCATTCCACCAAGCGTGACGTTTGGCATCTGGCGGTTATCGGATATTGGAGCGGAAGAAACAGGTGAAGCGGCAGCAATGGTTAATAAAGGGCCGATTGCTGAATAATGCGTGGATGGATCAGTCAGAATAAGCCCGATGCGTTTTGCATAATGTGGGCTTATTTTGATGGAGTTGATGGTCTTTACCCAACAAAAACTGAGTGAATATGGTTACAGCGTTTAGACCGGAGCACCTCGTTAAGAAATGTACGAATTGATCATCGTACAGTTAACGATTTGTTTGTTATTCCCTGTTAATTTGAACTGCTAAACAACCGTGCCAGTTCAACGCCCGGATCGTCTGCACGCATGAATGCCTCGCCGACCAAAAATGCATTGACGTTGTGCTGGCGCATCAATGCCACATCATCCGGTGTGTGAATGCCACTTTCGGTGACGATTACACGGTCATTGGGTATCTGCGCCAAGAGTTTCAACGTGGTATTCAGATGGGTTTCAAACGTGCGCAGGTTACGGTTATTGATACCGACGAGTGGGGTTCTGAGTTGTAATGCGAGCGACAGTTCTTCGTCATTGTGCACTTCAACGAGAACAGACATACCGAGTTCATGCGCGAGTGCTTCCAGCTTGGACATCTGGCCCAGCGCGTTTTGGTCGAATTTGTCCAATTTTTCAGCGCCGAAATCATTCTCCATGGTAAACGCCGCGACGATGAGCAGGATGCAGTCCGCGCCCATGGCACGCGCTTCCGCAATCTGGTATTCCTCAAGGATGAAGTCCTTGCGCAGTACTGGCAGTTGACAGGCGGCGCGGGCCTGCTGCAGATATTCGGGGCCACCCATGAAAAACTGGCGGTCTGTTAGGATGGACAGGCAGGCCGCACCGTGTCTTTCGTATGTTGTTGCAATCTCTGCGGGGTTAAAGCTCAAATGCGGCGCGTGTGCCGATTTGGGACCCCGCAATACGCCTTTGCTAGGGCTGGCCTGCTTGATTTCGGCAATCACGGCGGATTGACCAACGGTGATTTTGTTTTGAATGGCTGCGAAGAAATTACGCGCAGGTGTGGTGGATTTGGCCGCTGCCATTATTTTGGTTAATGGTGTTTTTGCTTTGGCCGCAACGACTTCTGCAACCTTGGTAGCAAGAATTTTTTTGAGAATATCTGACATGATGTTTTTTAATGAGGCTCAGGCCGAATGCCGGTTGGAAAATGCAACCAGTTCATGCAGTTTTTGCAACGCTGCGCCGCTTTCAATGGCACGCTGAGCCAGATGTATACCCTGTACGAGAGAATCGGCGACACCTGAGACATAAATGGCCGCTCCGGCGTTCAATAAGACAATGTCTCTTGCCGGTCCTTTTTTATTTTCCAGCACGGACAGCAGCATTGCCTTCGCCTGATTACCGTCTTTCACCTGTATCGATGTGATAGGTGCTGAGTGCAGCCCGAAATCTTCAGGCCGGATTGAGTATTCAGTGATTGTCCCTTGTTTGAGTTCGCCGACACGAGTTTCACCGCTGATGGTGATTTCATCCAGTCCGTCTGCGCCATTGACAACCATCACATGCACACTGCCGAGCTGCTGCAGTACTTGTACGAGAATCGAAACCAGCTGTGCATCAAATACGCCGAGTATCTGATTCTTTGCGCCTGCGGGGTTAGTCAGCGGCCCTAGAATGTTGAAAATAGTTTTAATGCCGAGCTCTCGACGTACCGGTGCGGCATGTTTCATGGCGCTGTGATAATTGGGCGCGAACATGAAACCGACCCCGATTTCACTGATGCTTTCGGCAACCTGATCAGGAGTCTGATTCAGATTAATCCCCAGCGCCTCCAGCACATCTGCGCTGCCCGATTTGCTGGAAACAGACCGTCCGCCATGTTTCGCTACCTGAACGCCTGCGGCCGCGCTGACGAAAGCCGCAGCAGTGGAGATATTGAAGGTGTGCGCTGCGTCTCCGCCGGTACCGCAGGTGTCAATTAAGTGCTGGATACCAGTAATGTTGACAGGTGTGGCAAATTCGCGCATGACCTTGGCGGCAGCGGCGATCTCGCCGACTGTTTCCTTTTTGACGCGCAAACCGGTAATTATGGCGGAAATCAGAACAGGCGAAACATCTCCTCGCATAATCTGGCGCATGAGTGACAGCATGTCGTCATGCCTGATTTCCTGATGACCGGTGATTTGATGCAGAGCTTCCTGTGGATTCATACTGTCGTTTGTCAATGGTGAGTTTGCAAAAGAAAATTTTTCAGCATGTCATGTCCGTATTCGCTGAGAATCGATTCCGGATGGAATTGTATTCCTTCGATATTCAGCGTTCTGTGTCTGATGCCCATGATTTCACCATCTTCCGTCCATGCAGTGATTTCCAGACACTCGGGAAGTGTGGCGCGTTGGATGACCAGGGAATGGTAGCGTGTTGCGATAAGCGGATTAGGCAGGCCGCGAAAAATACCTTTGTCATGATGAAAAATTGGTGATGTTTTGCCGTGCATCAGCTGTTTGGCGTGTATGATGTTGCCACCAAACGCCTGTCCAATACTTTGGTGGCCAAGACAGACTCCCAGCACTGGAATATTATTACTGAAGTGCTTGATGACTGACAGGGATATGCCTGCTTCATTGGGTGTACAGGGACCGGGGGAAATCACAATTCTTTCCGGAGCCAGTTTCACAATCGTGTCAAGATTGATTTCATCATTACGGTGTACGACGACATCCTCACCCAGCTCGCCAAAATACTGTACCAGGTTATAGGTAAAGGAATCGTAATTGTCGATCATCAATAACATGTTTCTAATTATTTTATAATGCTGTTCAACAGCAATCCTTATCTTCAGCCATCTCTGGTGATCTGCGGCGCTAGAGCCGCTCCGATTTTGATTGCAGCTAAAATTAAGGATTTTAACAGTTCATGCAGTGCTTTGGGTGCAGATACATTTGATTGGCAGAAAAATATTTAATCGGTGGTTCGAATCAGCCGGGTATTGTGAACAACTGCATGCTCTAAGATAACCATTTAATACGTTTGCTGTCAGAAAACAGTGAAGTTTATTTGATGTTGTCACTGGAATTCAGTAAAATTCAACCTTTTTAACCCCTTGTCTTACCATATATTTATGGAAGTTATGGAAGGCTTTACCCAAAAGAGGAATAGCAAACAGCAATGATGCGACATTATGAAATTGTATTTATAGTTCATCCTGATCAAAGCGAGCAGGTGCCGGCGATGATAGAACGTTACCGCGGCATAGTTGCAGCTAAAAACGGCAAGGTACACCGGTTGGAAGACTGGGGCAGGCGACAGCTTGCTTACCTGATTCAGAAAGTGCACAAGGCGCATTATGTATTAATGAATATCGAATGCGATCAGGAAACGTTGAATGAACTTGATTATGCGTTTAAGTTTAGCGATGCCATTTTGCGTCATTTAACGATCAGAATGGATGGGCCGGTAACAGATCCTTCGCCCATGATGCAACAAAAAGAGAAAGATGATGCTGTACCGCGTCCGGCTGATGATAGTGAAAAACCGGATGAAAAGGACAAAGCAGACAACAAAGCTGAGTCGTCTGGTGAAGCCGAAGAAACTGGCGAATCAAAAAATACTGAAAATTCTGAGGCAGTGAATACGGCATCATAAATATCAAGTGGAATGCAACCGGACGGTTATCTGTGGTGAAATTATCCGGCTTGGCGCACTACGTTTTACTCCGGCGGGATTGCCTGTGATCGATTTTGTTATACAGCACCAGTCACGCCGAAGGGAAGCAAATATTACTCGAAAGATACAGTGTGAATTGCAGGCGGTGGCGCTGGGCGAGACTGCGAAAGCGATCACCGAATTGAATACATTCGAAAGCGTCAAGATTTCCGGGTTTCTCAGTAGAAAAAGCCACACTAATCAGCAGCTGGTATTGCATGTAGAGCACATCGTTCAAATTTAATTGAAAACAGGAAAACATATGTCACGTATAAACAGACGAAATGACGGAAAAGACAAAGAAAAGGAAAGGAGAGCCAACCGTCCTTTGTTCAAACGCAAGAAGTTTTGTCGCTTCACTGCGGAAGGTGTAAAAACAATCGACTATAAAGATACCGATGTATTGAGAGATTTTATCAGTGAAAACGGAAAAATCATTCCAGCCCGAATCACAGGGACAAGAGCCTATTATCAAAGGCAATTGGGCACAGCGATAGAACGTGCGCGTTTTCTTGCGCTACTTCCGTACACAGACCGTCACTGAGGAGTAATACACATGCAAGTTATATTGATGGAGACTGTTGCTAAGCTGGGACGCTTGGGCGAGATTGTGAATGTGAAAAGCGGTTATGCAAGAAACTATCTGATCCCTCAGGGAAAAGCGCAACGCGCTACCGAGCAGACCATAGCAGAGTTCGAAACGCGACGTGCTGAACTGGAACAAAAACAGGCTGATGTTCAGGCGGCGGCACAGGCGATCGCTGAAAGACTGGAAGGTTTGATGCTGCAAATCTCACAAAAAACCAGCAGCGATGGCAAGCTGTTTGGTTCTGTAACAAATGCCAATATTGCCGAGGCCCTGAATGAGCAGGGTTTTGCTATCGAAAAATCGATGATACGCATGCCGCATGGTCAATTAAAACAGGTTGGTGATTATCCGATCAAAGTGGTATTGCATGGGGATATCTCGGCGCAGATTACCGTATCTGTACTGGGCGAGGCGACCATCTAGCAGCATCACACTGTCAAACATTGAAAAAGGACTCTTGTGAGTCCTTTTTTTTGTCTAAAAAACTCGAAGGAATTAAATAGTGCGTTAATCTGGTTGTTAAATTGTGCCTTCAACATCACAAGTTCACGTTAAACTGTAATCACCCATTTTAACTTTGATCAACACAGTGGTGATTTCTATGAGCTCAGATCATCTCTATTCGATTCGTCAGGCGATGAGTGCCGCCTATTTAGCCGATGAAACTACTCTGGTTAAAGATTTGCTGAAGCAGCTTTCCGGTTATGATGCAGTCACGGCCGTGAATCATGCGCGTGATTTGCTTAGTCAGTTACGTGGGAAAATGGCTTCTTCTTGGTTACAGACCAGACAGTCGGTAGTACAAGCATTTCTGCAGGAGTATCAGCTTAATAGCGAAGAAGGCATTGTGCTCATGAGCATTGCAGAAGCGCTGTTGCGCATACCTGACCGTGCTACCCAGGATCGTTTTCTGGCCGATCGATTAAATTCGGCCGATTGGCGTCAGCATGCTCACCACAGTGAGTCACGGCTGGTCAATCTGGCTACTGGCGCATTGATGTTTTCCAGATTGCTGGAACAACAGCAGACGTTACTGCACGCAGACCAGCATTCGCGCATTCAGACTGTTCTGGATTCGCTGGTTGTGCGTTTGGGTCAGCCAGTTATCCGCACCGCATTGAAACAGGCAATGCATTTATTGGCCGAGCAGTTTGTCATGGCGGAAACAATTGAGCAGGCGATCGGGAAATCAAGCAGTGCGCCGAATGTGTTGGCAGATTCGGCTGTGCGCTATTCGTTCGATATGCTTGGAGAAGCGGCGATTACCGCGATAGATGCTGAACGGTTCTTCCAGGCATATAGTCATGCGATAATACAGTTGGGAATGGATTTCCAGACCACTGCTATCGATAAACCTGATTTGCTATACGCAAGACCAAGTGTTTCAGTAAAGCTTTCTGCCTTGTATCCACGATATGAACCTTTCCAACTTCGCTATGCCGTACCGGCGCTCACTTCCAAATTGTTAAATCTTGCTATACTGGCACGTAATGCTGGCATTACGCTCACTGTTGATGCCGAGGAAAGTGACCGCTTGGATCTCTCACTGGATGTTTTTGCCGCTGTATTTAACAGCGCGGAACTGGATGGCTGGCCGGGCCTGGGTATCGCCGTTCAGGCATATCAGAAACGGGCGACATATGTTATTCGCTGGCTCGCAGCGCTTGCGCGTGGTCAGCGGCGAAAAATTCCTGTCAGATTGGTCAAGGGAGCTTATTGGGACAGCGAAATCAAACGGGCCCAGGAAGACGGGCTTGTCGGCTATCCGGTATTTTCACGAAAATCGTCAACAGACATCAGCTACCTGGCTTGTGCCCGGTTGCTGATAGATTGCTCCGATTGTTTTTACCCTCAGTTTGCCACCCATAATGCGCATACGGTTTCTGTCGTTATGCAAATGGCATGCAAGTATGAACAATATGAATTCCAGCGTTTGCATGGCATGGGGGAGGTGCTTTACCAGGTAATTCAAACGAACCATCCCGGAATCGTGTGTCGCGTATATGCACCAGTAGGTGAATATCAGGACCTGCTGCCGTATCTGGTTCGGCGATTGCTGGAAAATGGCGCCAATACTTCGTTTGTCCATGATATGGAAAATACGCATATCGCAGTGGATGAGATTGTTACCGACCCTGTTACTGTCTGGCAAAATGGTACGCAATCGGAGTTGGCGCTTCCTGCAGCACTTTATGGTAAACAGCGCTGCAATTCAACCGGACTCAATTTGGCAGATCCGCAGGTACTTGAGCAGGTGAGACAAAGTCTAAACAAACAAGCTCACAAGCAGTATCAAAGTTTTCCATTGGTTAACGGCAAGGCTCGTACGGGTCAGGCGAACTCAGTGAATGCACCTCATGATGGCAGTCATATAGTTGGTGAGGTAATTTATGCGAATAAAACAGATGTATCCGATGCATTCGATGCCGCAGAAACCGCTTTCTGTGACTGGCGTCTGTGTACTGTGAGAGAGCGTGCAGATAACCTACTTAAAGCAGCTGATCTTATAGAACAACAGCGTATGGAGTTGGTCGATCTGTGCATGCGCGAAGGTGGCCGAACGATAAAAGATGCGCTCGCTGAAGTACGTGAGGCAGTCGATTTTTGTCGTTACTACGCAGCCAGTGCACTCAAATTATTTGAACACCCAGCCGATCTGCCCGGACCAACCGGAGAAGAAAATACGCTGAAATACTACGGACGTGGTGTGTTTGTCTGCATTAGCCCATGGAATTTTCCGATTGCAATTTTCACTGGTCAGGTCGCTGCAGCGCTGGTAGCAGGGAATACGGTAATAGCCAAGCCGGCTGAACGTACAGCACTGACGGCAATGGCATGCGTACGTATTTTGCATCAGGCCGGTGTTCCGGAATCCGTACTGCATTTTTTACCAGGTAAAAGTTCTGAGATTGGTCAGCATTTGCTTGATGATTCCCGTGTGGCTGGTGTGGCATTTACCGGTTCTATTGACTCTGCGCAACATATCAATCGTCAACTTTCGAATCATCCAATGATTGTGCCGTTGATTGCCGAAACCGGTGGACAAAATGTGTTGATAGCCGATACGTCTGCACACAAAGAGCAGCTGGTTCAGGATGCTGTTTTTTCAGCATTTAACAGCGCCGGACAGCGCTGCTCAGCATTACGCGTTCTGCTTGTTCCTGAAGAGACGGCAGATGCGGTTAAGCAAATGTTGATCGGTGCAATGCAGGAATTACGGCTAGGTAAGCCCGATGATGTGACTACAGATGTGGCTGCTGTTATCACCCAGCAAGCCATGCAACAGTTAGGGCAGTATGTCAAAAAAATGAGAGCGGATAACTGCGAGATTTATCAATTGCCACTGGTTTCTCAGGCAGTTGAGCATCGTTCCGGAAATTTTTTTCCGCCAACACTGATTGAAACAAGCGAACTGCAGCAGTTACGTAGTGAAGTGTTTGGTCCTGTATTACATTTTGTTCGTTATCAATCTGGCGATCTTGATGCTGTGATCGACAGTATTAACGCCAGTGGGTATGGATTGACACTTGGCATCCATAGTCGCATTCAGGGCACAATTAAAAAAATCTGCCAACAGGCCAGGGTCGGTAATGTTTACGTTAACCGTAATATGATCGGTGCAGTAGTCGGTGTACAACCCTTCGGTGGTATGGGGTTATCCGGCACTGGTCCTAAAGCGGGTGGGCCTGATTATTTGCGCCGTTTTGCCGTCGAGCAGGCGGTATCCGACAATGTGGCTGCTATGGGTGGAAATCCCACTTTACTTGCACAGAGTCTGCGCTAGAAAGCTGATATTATTCAAATTGATAACAAAAAAACAACCGGTATTTTTTTCTATATCACGGTATTGTCTTAAAGCTCAAAGGTATAAAGACGTAATTAAAACAATGGGAAAACACTTTAAAGCGAATTATGCTACGAAATAACCTAAGATTACTATTTGTCGGATACTCAGATTCAGAAGTCGAACAGTTGCGTGCAGAATTATCAAAAATTAATCTCAAAATAAACTGTAAAGCGATAACTGACGCAAATGATATCCGTCTCGCCTTTTATGAATGTGAATGGCATGTGCTGATCTGTAACTACACAGCGGATTCCGCCAGTTTGAAAGAAGCGCTGGAAATCTGGAAACAAGTGGGCCGTGACATACCCTTCATTATTTATGCAGACGAAATGAGTGATGAAAATGTCATTTCTGCAATACATTACGGCGTACATGACTATGTATACAAAGGGCACACTGGGCGTCTTTTGCTGGTTATTGACAGGGAGCTGAAGAACCTGGAAGTCAAACGTGCAAAACTACAGGCTGAGAGCAAAATTTATCGCTTGACCTACTATGATAACCTCACTGGATTACCTAAACGTAATTTGTTTTGCGAGAAAGTTACAGGCATTTTAACGAAGCAGTCCGATCGAGATAAGCTGGCAGGGGTGTACTTAGTTAAAATCAGTGGACTCTCTGATATCAATAATATATATGGATATCATGTAGGTGATATGCTGATTCAGCAACTTTCGTATCGAATGTCTGTATATACAAACAGTCAATGTTTGTTATCAAGAATTGAAAGTAATAAATTCGCTTTTTTTAACTGCGACGTCAATAATCTGGAAGGTATACGGAAATTTGCTGACAAGATCATGCATATGGTGTCTATACCGGTTGTGATCAATAATCTTGAATTTTATGTAACGCTCAATATTGGAGTTTGTGAGTACCCGACACATGGAGAATCCATTTCATTACTGTTGTCAAATGTAGAGAATATGTTGTCTGATTCTCAGAACAAATGGCAGAACAGTTGCCGCTATTTTTTGAACAAAATGGATGAAGTTTCCGCCAAGCGGTTAATGACGAGGGAAGCACTTAGAAAAGCCATTATCAATAATGAGTTAGAATTATTGTTTCAGCCAATTATCAACCTGGATACAGGTGCTATAAAAGGGGCCGGCGTTGTTTTGCGATGGCATCACCCCGAGGCCGGCCCTTTGACACCCAGTAAGTTTTTTCCTTTCATTCATGAAAGCGGTCTAATTCTGGAAATCGGAAAATGGATGCTTAAACATGTGTGTTTGCAGGCAAAGCTTTGGCACGAAATGGGTTACGATGGATTGACGATCACGCTTGCAGTTGCCGTCACCGGTTATGATCAGACACATTTTATAAGGTATGTACAAAATTTGCTGGCCGAAACCAAACTGCCGCCGCAATTACTTGAGCTGGAATTGCCAGAATCATTTTTGCAGAGCGCGGAATTCAGTATGAATAATTTAAAAGAACTGGGTGATGCCGGGATACAGTTTTCGATCAGTAATTATGGAACTGGCGGAGCTTCGCTCAGATGGTTAAGTATACTGCCTGTCAACAGTATCAAACTGGATCCTGCATTGACCATGAATCCAAAGTCATTCACTGAAAATGCCAGAGTAGTGGCAGCAATCAATGCAATGGCAAAAAATCTGGGAATGGCTATGGTTGCCGAGGGCATTACAACCAAGGAGCAATTGAAATTTTTATATGAAATACAATGTAAATTCGCACAAGGAAATTATTTCAGCCAACCGGTCAATGATGAAAATTTTCTGAAACTGCTTGAGCAGCGTAGAACCGGTACACTCGATTAATATCCTGTCATTCTCAGTTCACTTTCTTTAAACTCTTCGTGTAGTTATCATTTCAGTGAAAAAACAAAGTCTTAAACGAATATAATAATTTGCTGTAATGAACGAATCTAATCATCTAAATTAACGAGTTTTTTTAATTTTGTAGGAAAAATTCTTATAGCATGATAAGAATTTTTCCTAATTTTGTTTTAGGCCTGTTTCCATTTACTTAAATCCACTCAGCATTGAAAATTCATACCTAGTCAGTGTGTTGTTTAGATGATTTAATTTTTAAACAGGAGAGGTTGAAATGGAAACAAAACAGTATTTGGAAGAAATCAGAGAAATCAATTTAGGTTATTTACTTCTTGCACAACAACTGATTCGTGAAGATAAAATGGCCGCAATTTACCGGCTGGGTATTAATCAGGATGTCGCCGAGCTAATTGAAAAACTGACAACCAGTCAGCTTCTAAAAATGGCATCTTCCAATAACCTGTTATGTCGATTCAGATTCAATGATTCCCTGATAGCAGAATTGCTCTCTGGTAATGAAAGGGATAGTAGCAGTGCCGTCTCTCACTCGCATGCTGCCATACTTATGGCCGGACAACCCGCTGAAACAATTTCCTGAGCTTTTGGTATAACCTAAAGGGATATGGCATATGCGCAATCGAAGCATACTTACTGAAGCGAAACAAATACAATTGGCATCTGAGTTGATTAAATTGGGTGCAAGGTTACAGGTACTGGAGGTGAATTCCAACTTGAGTCGGGAGAGACTTGTTAAACTGTACAAAGAAATTAAAGGAGTATCACCACCCAAAGGCATGCTTCCTTACTCTGAAGACTGGTTCATGAGCTGGCAGCCCAATATGCATTCCTCATTATTTGTCAATATCTATAATTATATTACGACGCATGGAGATATCGACGGAATTGATGCATTGATTAAAAGTTACAAGCTCTATCTGGAACATATAGAAGCAAATAAGCTGGATCAAGTGTTGAGTCTTACTCGTGCATGGACATTGATTCGTTTTGTTGAAAGTGAGGTATTGTGTGTGACGCCATGCGTCAAATGTGGTGGAAAATTTTTAGTGCACTCTCTGGATATTCATTCAAACCATGTCTGTGGACTATGTAATATTCCATCCAGAGCGGGAAAAACCAAGAAAGCCGCCGCTGAATCAAAACTGCATTAACTTTGGTCTGGTTATTGATCTAATGCCTGTTTAAGCCGGATAGATGCTTTTTCTAAATTTTCCATGGATGTGGCAAATGACAAGCGCATATAGCCTTCGCTGCCAAATGCTGAGCCAGGAACAACGGCAATACCAGATTTTTCCAGTAAGTATTCGCTGAATGCCAGATCGTTTTTGTGTTGAATTAGGTGCTTATCGTAAAGATTCGCTATCGCCTGCCGTACATCAGCAAATGCGTAGAAAGCACCTTCGGATTTCAGACAGGCGATTCCTTTACATTGATTTAGTTGATCGGTGATAAAATCATTACGTGCAATAAATGCATCGACCATTGGCCTGATACAAGACTGATCACCGTTCAGTGCTATTTCTGCTGCTGCTTGTGAAATTGAACTTGGGTTTGAAGTGCTTTGTGACTGAATATTTTCCATTGCGGTTACAATTTCGGTGGGTCCGCCGCAGTATCCAATGCGCCAACCGGTCATGGAATATGCTTTAGAAACACCGTTCAGAACGACCGTGCGTGAATATAAATCAGGACAAGCATTTAAAATATTAACGAAGTGCTTACCTGATAAAAGTATATGTTCATACATGTCATCCGTAGCAATCAGAATCTGAGGGTATTTACGCAATACCTCACCTAGCGAGTTCAGTTCTTCCAGCGTATAAACCGCACCGGTGGGATTACTGGGGCTGTTTATGACAACCAGCTTTGTTTTTTGTGTTATGGCTTTTTCGAGTTGATTGGCTGTAATCTTGAAATGTTGTTCAATACCCGCAGCAACGAACACTGGCTTGCCCTCCGCAATTTTTACAATATCGGGATAAGACACCCAGAAAGGAGCAGGTATGATGACTTCATCCCCTGGATTAAGTAAGGCCAAGGCAAGATTAAAAAAACTTTGTTTGCCGCCGCAGGAAACAAGAATCTGTGAATTATCGTACTCAATCTCGTTATCACGTCTGAATTTTTCGATAATCGCTTTTTTTAAGCCAGGTGTGCCTCCAACAGCTGTGTATTTGGTTAAACCCTCGTTGATAGCTGCAACCGCTGCACTTTTAATATGTTGAGGTGTGTCAAAATCGGGCTCACCAGCACCTAAACCGATAATATCCTTTCCCTCAGCCTTCAAACTGGCAGCTCGGGCAGTAACAGCAAGGGTAGGGGAAGGCTTGATGCTTTGAACGCGGCTGGATAATTGCACTACGGGCTCCTCACTCTATAATGGACAGATCGGCATGTTAGAATAGACGATCAAACAATTACGCTGATTAATGGATTATACCTGTGATTCAAACCTTCCCCAATAGTTTGTATAAATTGCATCAGTCGTTTAAACCCGCTGGTGATCAGCCACATGCGATCAAAAATCTGGTTGAAGGTATTAACGATGGGCTGGCCTACCAGACGCTGCTGGGTGTTACGGGGTCAGGCAAAACGTTCACCATAGCAAATGTCATTGCGCGTCAGGGGCGGCCCGCAATATTGATTGCACCCAATAAAACACTAGCAGCACAATTATATGCTGAGATGCGGGAATTCTTTCCCGAAAATGCTGTTGAGTATTTTGTCTCTTATTATGACTATTATCAGCCAGAAGCGTATGTGCCTTCTCGTGATTTGTTTATTGAAAAGGACTCGAGCATCAATGCGCATATAGAACAAATGCGTCTATCGGCGACAAAGTCGTTGCTGGAACGTGACGATACAGTGATTGTGGCAACGGTTTCGTGTATCTATGGTATCGGTGACCCTGTTGATTATCACGGCATGATTCTGCATTTGCGGCGAAACGAAAAATATTCGCAGCGCGATATTATTAAACGTTTGACGGAAATGCAGTATGAACGTAATGAAATAGAGTTTGCGCGCGGGATGTTTCGTGTCAGGGGAGATGTGCTCGATGTTTTTCCGGCGGAAAGCTCCGAAGCGGCTGTTCGAATTTCGCTGTTTGATGATGAAATTGACGATTTGTCGCTGTTTGATCCATTGACGGGTCGCGCTTTGCAAAAATTATCACGCTATACAGTGTATCCCTCCAGTCATTATGTGACACCAAGAAGCACGGTTTTACGGGCAATGGAGTCAATCAAGTGTGAGCTGCGTGAACGGCTGGATTATTTTTATCAGGACCATCATCTGGTAGAAGCGCAGCGTCTCGAGCAACGTACTCGATTTGACCTTGAGATGCTCAATGAACTGGGCTTTTGCAAAGGTATTGAAAATTACTCCCGGCATCTTTCGGGAAAAAATCCCGGAGAGCCGCCACCAACACTTATTGATTATTTGCCCAAAAATACCCTGATGTTTATCGACGAAAGCCATGTGACTGTGCCACAGATTGGCGGTATGTATAAAGGCGACCGCTCGCGAAAAGAAAATTTGGTACAGTACGGTTTCCGTTTGCCATCTGCTTTGGATAATCGACCGCTTAAATTTGAAGAATTTGAAAAAATGATGCCACAAACCGTTTTTATCTCCGCGACGCCGGCGGACTACGAGCACAAGCATAGCGGTCAGACTGTCGAGCAAGTTGTCCGGCCGACAGGACTTGTCGATCCGCAGATAGAAGTACGTCCGGTTACATCGCAGGTAGATGATTTGATGTCTGAAGTAACCATCCGTGCTGACAGGAATGAACGCGTTCTGGTGACGACATTAACCAAGCGGATGGCAGAAGACCTGACGGATTATTTTGCGGACCATCAGATCAGAGTGCGTTATCTGCATTCTGATATCGATACTGTAGAACGCGTTGAGATCATTCGTGATTTAAGACTTGGTGAATTTGATGTGCTGGTTGGCATCAACCTTTTACGCGAGGGACTGGATATTCCAGAAGTCTCATTGGTCGCGATACTGGATGCGGACAAGGAGGGGTTTTTACGATCAGAACGTTCTTTAATACAAACCATTGGTAGAGCTGCACGACATATTAACGGAACAGCCATTCTGTATGCCGATCACATTACCCGGTCCATGCGTGCAGCTATGGATGAAACAAACCGACGTCGCGAAAAACAACTGGCTTTTAACCAGATCCATCAAATTACACCGCGATCTGTGCATAAGCGGATAAAGGACATGATCGATGGCGTCTATAGTCTCGAGACGGCACAAAAGAAACTTAAAGCCAGTGATACGCAGGCGGAATATCAAACAATGGATGCAAAACAGATCAGCAAGGAAATCCAGCGGTTGGAAAAGAACATGCTGAATGCTGCCAAGAATCTGGAGTTCGAACAGGCCGCACAGTATCGGGATGAAATTAAACGGTTAAAAAATTTATTGTTTATTGGCGCAGCTGAAATAGAATGACCCTATTTTTTTATCATTGTTGATGACGCGAATATAACGCGCCTGAATGTGCGGTTTAATGTTTTACTGGTAAAGTTTTCCATTGACATACTTTCCACAAATCGAATGTGATCGCCGATCTTGACCTGTGTTGTTGGTGCAGCAATCCAAAATTGCCTGTCACCATTCTCAAGTTGCATATAGGTATACCCCGCGGTGTCCAGAACCTCAATAACTTTCCCCTCATCGTTTGGATATTGCTTTCCAGACGCAACCACGGTGGATTCTTCATGATGCAGTGCTAGCGTGTTTAGTGGATAAAAGAGTAAGCTGATCATAAATAGCGTAATGGTTGCAAATAATAATCTCATGGTACCTCCAAGGTATCTGAATCAAACCTGTTATGATACACCGCGATGATTATTAGTTCCAACTATGCCTTGAATCCAAATTTTTGCTGGCGTACCATTTCGAATAAACAGACAGCAACAGCACTAGCAGCGTTGAGTGATTCTGTTTTGCCTGGCATTGGAACGAAAATTGTTTTATCTGCGGCACGAAGCATTAATTCTGATAATCCCGTGCCTTCATTGCCAAATACAAAAGCAGTGGGTTCGGTTAAGTCTGATTGATATAGTGCCTGATATCCGTTAAGAGCCGTGGCAATTATTTGTCCACGATAATGTTTGGAGATTTCTAATAGATTGCAATCGCTGTGTATGGTTGTCAGGAAGTGGGCGCCCATGGCGGCGCGCAGCGTTTTTGGAGACCAGGCATCGGCGCAATCGCGGGATAAAAAGATGTCGGATATATCTGCAGCCGCTGCAGTACGGATAATTGTGCCCAGGTTACCGGGGTCTTGTATTGATTCAAGCAAAATGCAATTCAACAGTTCGGAAACGGCTATGATCGATTGATCTGTAACCGCCGGAACTGTAATGCAGGCAAGAACACCGGTTGGCGTTTTGACCGAGGAAATTTTTTCGAACACTTGATCGGTAACACGGTAAATGCACGTATCTGGAAATTGCCTGCAAGTATCTAACAAAGAAATGATTTCGCTGTTTTTTTGCCCCGCTTCACTGATTACAATACTCCTTGGCGCTGAATGGCCTGTATCAGCGGAAAGATAGGATTGTATCAGGTGGATTCCATCCAGAATTGTACTGGCTGACTGTTTGCGTAGTTGTGCCGATTTTTGCAGCTTGACCAGATATTTTATATATGGATGCTCACGCGAGGCTATGCGTTGCATTTGATTTTTTCGCTGAAATACTGAAGCAACCGAAAGGCAGGCCGTTGAGCATGCCGGGTAGCGGAATTATGCTTTAATACGATATTCTGCAGAGCGAGCATGTGCCTGCAGGCCTTCACAGTTTGCCAGTATTGATGCAACCTCACCAAGCTTTGCGGCACCCCGTTCGGAAACCTGTATCAAGCTGCTGCGTTTCTGAAAATCATAAACCCCCAGTGGGGATGAGAATCGCGCCGTTCGCGAAGTAGGCAGCACATGATTGGGACCAGCACAGTAATCACCCAACGCTTCACAGGTATGTCGTCCCATAAAAATAGCACCGGCATGCCTGATTTTATCAACCCAGTGTTCCGGGCTATCAACAGAGAGTTCCAGATGTTCAGGAGAAATTGAATTTGCGATTGTACATGCTTCTTCCAGATCCCGAACTCTGATTAATGCGCCGCGGTTTTCCAGCGCCGCGCAAATAACATTTTTTCGGGGCATGGTCTCTATTAACTGATCGATACTTTGTGCGACTTTGTCTAAAAAACCGGCGTCAGGTGATAGTAAAATCGATTGTGCAAGCTCGTCATGTTCAGCCTGGGAAAACAAATCCATGGCAATCCAATCAGGATCTGTTTTGCCATCGCAAATGACCAGAATTTCTGAAGGTCCCGCGACCATATCGATGCCGACAACCCCGAAAACGCGACGCTTGGCGGCCGCAACATACGCATTGCCAGGACCGACAATTTTATCAACCTGGGGTATGGTTTCAGTGCCGTAAGCCAGAGCGCCAATAGCTTGGGCACCACCAATGGTAAATACGCGGTCTACATCACTGATCGCCGCTGCCGCCAATACCATGTCATTTTTTTCGCCGTGTGGTGTTGGTACAACCATAAAAAGCTCTTTGACGCCGGCAACTTTAGCGGGTATTGCATTCATAAGAACTGACGATGGGTACGAAGCCTTGCCACCGGGCACGTAGAGTCCAACGCGGTCCAGTGGCGAGACTTTCTGACCAAGCATGGTATCGTCAGCTTCCTGATAATGCCATGAACTGGCAACCTGCTTTTCATGATAACTTCTGATGCGGCTGGCTGCATGCTCGAGCGCTTGCCGCTGCTTAACCGGTAATGTTGACAATGATTGCTGTAATTCTCTTCGGGTTAATTCCAGAGCGTTCATTGAACTGGCACGTACATGGTCAAAACGTTGTGTATACTCAACCACCGCTGCATTTCCCCGTGCTTTGATATCGGTGAGAATCTGTGCGACGATGGCGTCAACCGATTCATCCATGATTGTGTCAAAAGACAGCAGTTGTTGCAGAGTCTGATTGAAATTACTGTCGGTTGAATTGAGTTTTTTGATTTGAACCATGTTAGTTGTCCAGGTGATAAGCAAAAAATGTCTGGTTGTTAATTGTTTACGGCACGCGAAAATGCATTCAGGATAGGCACTATGGTTGCTCTCTTCAGTTTTAATGCCGCTTGATTGACAATCAATCTGGAAGATATTGGCATGATTTCTTCGACTGCACGCAGGTTATTGGCTTTTAGTGTACTGCCAGTAGAGACCAGATCGACGATTGCGTCAGCTAGCCCGACCAGTGGTGCCAATTCCATTGAGCCATACAGCTTGATCAGGTCGACGTGTACTCCCTTGTCGGCGAAATGCTCGCGTGTGGTTTGCAAGTATTTGGTGGCGATTCGTAATCGTGCTCCTTGCCGTACTGCCGAGTCGTAATCAAATCCTTCTGGTGCTGCAACCATCATACGGCAGCGCGCAATGTTTAAATCAAGTGGCTGATACAGTCCGTTGCCACCATGCTCCAGCAAGACGTCTTTCCCGGCAATACCAAGATCAGCCGCGCCGTATTGTACATAGGTTGGGACGTCGGAGGCACGCACAATGACCAGTCGTACATTTGTACGGTTGGTCAATAAAATCAGTTTGCGTGATGATTCGGGATTGTCCCGGGAGACGATACCGGCAGCTTCTAATAAGGGCGCGGTATCGTCAAATATTCGCCCTTTTGACAGGGCGATAGTGATATCAGTCATACAATCAATATGCTGGTTAATCAGATTTACGCCAGATTCGATTGCGCAAATTCCCAGTTAATCAATTTGTCCAGAATGGTATTAACATAATCGACGCGGCGGTTCTGATAATCCAGGTAGTATGCATGCTCCCAGACATCAATCGTCATCAACGGGCGAAGATTTTGTGTGATAGGAGACTCCGCATTACTGGTTTTTGCAACAGCGATCTTGTCTCCGTCCTGAACCAGCCAGGCCCAGCCGCTGCCAAACTGCGTCATGGCCGCGTTGGCAAATTCCTTTTTACAGGCATCAATACTACCAAATGACTGTTCGATTTTCTGTTTGAGCGCTGAAGATGGTTCTCCACCTCCATTAGGGCTAAGGCTATGCCAGTAGAACATATGATTCCACACCTGCGCGGCGTTATTAAAAACACCCGCCTTATCCGCTTTACCTGCAACTGCCCGAATGATTTGTTCAAGAGACTGACCTTCAAGCTCAGTGCCTGCAACCATTTTGTTCAGATTGTCAACATAGGTCTTGTGATGTTTGCCATAGTGAAAGCTGAGTGTATTTGCGGAAATTACAGGCTCCAATGCATTATCCGCATATGGTAAGGGCGCTAAAACGTACTGATTGCCTGATAATGCTTCACTGGAAAAATTGTCAAGATTTAATGACATGCAAGCCTCCTTTCTTAATAAAATAGTTGAATAAATGAGTGAAGAAAATTTTCGTAGTTACAGTTTTTTTATGAATTGATTTCAGATTTAATTTTCGGGTTTTATTTCAGCGACGAATGTGATCTTGTTGTACCCCGCGAGACGCGCAGCCTCCATTATTCTGATGACGGATTGATAAGAAGCGTTCTCATCGCCGTTAATAATAATTAAGGGATCCTCCTGATCCCCGGCAGCATTTCGTAGAGCATCGCGCAGATATTCAATACTAGTCGATTTGACCGGCACCGTATCGATTGTATATTCTCCCATTGCCGTGACTGCTATATCTATTGATTTGGGTCGCTCTACTTTTTTATCAATCTCTGTACTATTGGCTTCAGGCAATGTGATTTCCAGTTCGGCAAACTTCGAATAGGTTGTGGTAACTACCAGAAAAATCAGGATCACCAGCAAAACATCTATCATGGGAACCAGATTGATTTCGGGTTCCTCTTTCGGTCTGCCACGTTGAAAATTCATAGAAATACGCTTTCAGTTCGAGTTATGGTTTAAAATTATATAACGCGTATCGACTATTATAAACAGACAAAACCGCGTTACACCTGAAGCACGCTTTGCAGTGCGCATAATACGACATGTATATTTATGACTTTATTCACAAATGTAATTTCCTGAATCTGCTGAACATATATTATGAAAGTTAAAGAGCCATTAGTCAGTGTCGTCATGGGCAGCAACAGCGATTGGAGTGTTATGCAGCACACAGTGGCGATTCTGAAGGATTTTGATCTTCCGTATGAAGTACGCGTGGTTTCGGCACATCGTACGCCCGATGTAATGTTTGAGTTTGCTGAAGCTGCAAGCCAGCGAGGCATCCAATGTATAATTGCCGGTGCTGGCGGCGCTGCGCATCTGCCAGGCATGATTGCCGCCAAAACGACAGTACCTGTTCTGGGAGTGCCTGTCAATTCGCGTTATCTGAATGGGTTGGATTCATTACTGTCCATTGTTCAGATGCCTAAGGGCGTACCCGTTGCATCTTTTGCTATCGGTGAGGCAGGTGCTTCGAATGCAGGGCTTTTTGCTGTGGCTATGTTGGCAAACAGCGATGACCGGATTCGAAATCAATTAATCGAGTTTCGAAAAAAACAAGCGGAAAGTGTCGCTGCAATGCAGTTACCTGAAGTATAAAAAATTTTGCTTCGTGAAGAAATCTGAATGAAACCAATTCTGCCGGGTGCAATGCTGGGTTTGCTGGGAGGGGGCCAGTTGGGCCGAATGTTTACCATGGCGGCGCATCGTATGGGGTATCAGGTAACCGTGCTGGATCCGGACGCTGACAGTCCTGCCGGGCGAATAGCCGAGCAGTTTATTTGTAAAGAATATACCGATCAGGCCGCTCTGCAACAGTTGGGCGCACAGTGCACTGCAATTACAACCGAGTTTGAAAACATACCGGCAGATGTGCTTTCTGCATTGGCGTCATTCAGTACAGTTAGCCCGGATGCCCGGAGTGTGGCAATTGCCCAAAACAGAATTGCTGAAAAATGTTTTTTGCAGACACATGGTTTTTCCGTGGCACCGTTTGCCGCGATTGAACATGTTGATTGTGCTGATAATGTGAAGAATTTATTCCCGGGTATATTGAAAGTCAGTCAGTTCGGATATGATGGCAAGGGTCAACGGTATGTGAACAGTGAGACCGAACTGGTGGATGCTTTTGTCGAGATGAATTCAGTACCATGTGTTCTGGAAAAAAAACTGCCATTGAAATCTGAAATTTCCGTTATATTGGCAAGAGGGTGCGATGGGTCGACAGCGATATTTCCAGTTACTGAAAACCGGCATGTCAACGGTATTCTCGATATCAGTATCGCGCCAGCCAGGATTCCAGCCATGCTGGCTGAACAGGCCTGTGATACTGCAGAAAAACTGGTTCACATTCTGCAATACCAAGGCGTGCTTTGTGTTGAATTTTTCGTGCTGGACGATAACCGGTTGGTGATTAACGAAATTGCACCGCGTCCACACAATAGCGGGCATTACACTATCGATGCGTGCATCACTTCGCAGTTTGAGCAGCAATTGCGCGCTCTGTGCGGCTTGCCGCTGGGTAACGCAGCGTTACATCATCCTTGCGTAATGGTTAATCTACTGGGTGATTTATGGCAGAAAGGTACACCGGACTGGTACTATCTATTCGGCCAGACATTTGCAAAACTACATTTGTACGATAAGAAAGTAGCGCGGCCGGGACGCAAAATGGGACATTTTACCGTTCTTGGCGCGACGGTTGATGAAGCACTGAAAAACGCGCTCCTGATTCAGCAGCATCTTGGATCCAGTTAATTGTATGATAAACGAGTCTGCACTATATGAAACGCATATCGAAAGCCTGCCACTGGTGCATCGCGGCAAGGTGCGCGATATTTATGCGGTAGGCGGTGATAATTTGTTGATTGTTCAGACTGATCGAATTTCTGCCTATGATGTGATATTGCCCAATCCCGTGCCGGGAAAAGGGAAGTTGTTGACACGATTATCAGCATTCTGGTTTGAAAAGCTGGCGCATATCCTTCCCAACCATCTGACTGAAACAACACCCGAATCGGTCGTTGCGACGCATGAGCGTTCGCAGGTGAAGGAACGGGCATTTGTTATTCGTAAATTCGATCCGCTGCCTGTCGAAGCTATAGTACGCGGTTTTGTAGCCGGTTCCGGCTGGAAAGAATATCAGCAAACCGGCACTATTTGCGGTATCTCCTTGCCATCAGGACTAAGACAGGCGGAGAAAATACCGGGCGGGGCTATTTTTACACCGTCAACAAAAGCCCAGGCGGGCGGGCATGACGAAAATATTTCATTGGCTGAGACTGAACGTCTGATTGGAAAGGTGTTGACTGAGAAGGTCAGGGAAAAGGCAATCCGGCTTTATACTGAGGCGGCTGATTATGCTGCCAGAAAAGGCATTATTATTGCAGACACCAAATTCGAATTCGGACTTGATAAATTCGGCGAGCTGTATTTAATTGACGAGGTGCTGACACCCGATTCTTCACGTTTCTGGCCTGCTGAACAGTACCAGACAGGTATCAGTCCGCCAAGCTACGATAAGCAGTTCGTGCGCGATTGGCTCGATACGCAGGTATGGAACAAAGAACCTCCTGCACCAGAATTGCCGGAAGAAGTAATATGCCTGACGATGAGAAAGTATGAAGAAGCGCTTAAGCTGCTTGTTACACCGCCGCGAGAAAGCGCCTGAATCAGTTTGTCTTCGCTATAACCTGTTAAAGATTACTTAATTTGAAATTGGCGATAATAATCAAATTTCTGCTAAAATATCGGATTCTATTAGTGTCACGCAAGGAATAGTTTAATGGCTTATGTAGTAACCGAGAATTGTATAAAGTGTAAATACACTGATTGTGTGGATGTATGTCCGGTAGATTGTTTTCGTGAAGGTCCCAATTTTCTGGTAATCGATCCGGATGAATGTATTGACTGTACACTGTGTGTCGCTGAATGTCCGGTTGAAGCGATATATGCAGAAGATGATGTGCCCGAAACACAACTGGATTTTATCGCATTGAATGCGGAACTATCTAAAGAGTGGCAGCCCATTATTGAAAAGAAAGAGCCGCTCCCTGAGGCTGATGATTGGGCCAGCATAAACGAAAAGCGTGATCAGTTACAACGCTAATCTGAACTGCGGTAACTTAGTACCGCATGAAAAAATCCCTTCTATTAAAGCAGCTTTCATTTCAAGAATTTTTTAGGCACCTGAATAGCGAGAATGCGGCTGCAGTTTCGGTGGTGACGCCGAATCGCAGACTCGCTCAGGTGCTGAAAGACTGCTTTAGCCGCGAACAATCCAATCGTCAGAATGCGGCTTGGCGAACCCCAGATATCCTGCCAATCAATGCGTTTACCGAACGCATTTATCAAGAAGCGGTTTATTCTATACATTCTGTAGAAATTCCGTTGTTGCTGACAGTGACCCAGGCACATGCGCTGTGGCAAACAATTATTCAGACTTCTGAAACCGGCAGCAAACTGCTGAATACCATGCAAACAGCCCAGTCGGCATATGAAGCCTGGCAGATCGTTCATGCTTGGCGATTAACATCGGACATGCACGCATATTACCTAAATGACGACTGCAGTGCTTTTCAGGAATGGATGGAGCAATATCAGTCTGTCCTGAGAGAAAATCAATATATAGATCCGGCATGTCTGGTTGATTTGATTGTAGAACTTTGTACGCAGATAGAATTCAACCGACCCGATAACTTGTATTGCTACGGTTTCGAATTACTGACGCCGCAGCAGTGTTTTTTGTTGAGCAAACTACAGGCCCTGGGCAGCAAAATTCATTGCGTTATTCCACCCTATCTTAATCACCAAGAAACTGGAAACGCTAACATTGCGCGTGTAAGTTGCAGAAATACTCAAGAAGAGATTTACCAGGCTGCAACATGGGCGCGGTCGAGATTAGAAGCGGATTGTTCTGTATCAATCGGTGTCGTTGTGCCCGCCCTTACAAATTGCCGAAGCACCGTTCAGCGGATTTTCCAGGAGGTCATGCAACCTGATGTGCGCGATGCATTGCCGCAGGCGCAGTCGCAGCAAAAAGATCGACCGTTCAATATTTCATTGGGGCTGCCGCTGACAGCTTATCCTGTGGTTGATCTTGCACTGTCGGTGTTGGCGTTGGTTCAACGTGGCCTGACATTTGATCGTGCTAGCAATTTATTGCGTTCACCGTACATCAAGGGTGGGGATAATGAGATGCATCAACGTGCAATGCTTTGTATGCAAATGCGCCAAAAAGCGGAACCTTTTGTAACGTTAGAGCAATTAGTATCACTCTTGAATGTGATATCTCAACAAAGTGAGCAAAATACCGGCAATTGCCAAATACAAAATCCGGTACTCCTTGAAATCTTTACCGCATTGCTTTCGTTCAGCCAGACAGACATACCGCATAGATCTCATCATGCGACCTATGCAAGGTTATTTTTACAAATGCTGCAAATCGTGGGGTTTCCTGGAGAACGTGCGCTGAATTCGACAGAATATCAGACAGCCATAAAATGGCAGGAAGTCGTGGCCGATTTCGCGACGCTGGATTGTGTACAGGAGTCGACCTCATGTGCTGCTGCAGTTGAAAAGCTTAATGCTGTTGTGGCCAATACCTTGTTTCAACCTCAAACGCCACATACCCCTATTCAGATACTGGGTGTGATGGAGGCTGCCGGTATGGTGTTCGATCACTTGTGGGTTTTGGGGTTGTCTGAAGAACATTGGCCGATGCCTTCTCGTCCTAATCCTTTTCTGCCATACGAGCTACAGAAAAAAGCGGGTATTCCAATGAAGTCAACGGATGAAGCCCTGAATTATTCGCGCCAACTGCAAAAAAACTGGTTGCGTGGTGCCAAAGAGGTGGTGTTAAGTCATCCAGTCTTTTCAGATGGAGCAGATGCACAAGCGATTGCTCCGAGCTCATTAATCCGAGGAATACCCGAACGGACCGCTGCCGAGCAGCACTATAAATTACATCGTGACCTGATTGTTGATGCAGCACGTGTCGAACGTATCATTGACCATCATGTGAATTTATCAAAAGTGCCGAAGGTGACCGGTGGTACTGCTGTAATAAAGGATTATGCAGCATGTCCTTTTCGTGCATGGGCCAAGCATCGTTTGCGTGTTATGGATAAAGACAGGCCACATGTAGGGTTTAATGCTCGAGAACGCGGTTTGCTTGTGCATCGTGTGCTACATCTGCTTTGGCAGGAGCTAAAGTCTAAAGAAACGCTTGATACTGTTTTACAGACAGACCTTGAAAAGATACTGTGCAGTGTAGCAAGCCGTGCAATAGAGGAGATTGGGCAGTGGCGCCCTTGTGTGCTGTCGAAACGGTATAGAGCGTTAGAGCACCAACGTTTGATTCATTTGATGCGTGAGTGGCTGGATATTGAAAAAAAACGCGACTCATTTAGTATTGCAGCAACAGAAAAGAAATATCAACTGCAACTTGGCGATTTGGCATTACAGGTACGTGTAGATAGAGTAGACAGGCTGGCTAACGGCCAGTTTCTGATTATAGATTACAAAACCCGGTCATATAGTATAAGTTCGATGCTCGGAGAACGTCTCGATGAACCGCAGCTGCCATTATATCTTGTGATGACCGAATCCGATGGGCCAGCTGTTGCTGGTATTGCTTTCGCTGCAATAAATCCTGGGCAAATGGGTTTCTCGGCTATTGTCAATGAAACAGGCTTGTTACCGGGTGTCAAGGCGTTCAGCGAACTTGCTGCATGCGCACAGTTTTCAACCTGGCATGAACTGACGACAAAATGGAAGCAGGATTTAACTGACCTTGCCAATGGTTTTATCAGCGGAGATGCCCGTGTATTACCTAAACGCTTTCCTTTGACCTGTCAGTATTGTGATCTGCAGGCACTTTGCCGCATACACGAACGGTTCAAGAACCCAGACGAAGAATGAGAAGTTAATCATGATTAAATCCAGAGATCCGTCCGATGCAGCTGAACGTCTGCGTGCTATTGATCCTGGTTGCTCATTTATTGTTCAGGCTCCAGCAGGATCAGGAAAGACAGGTCTGTTGATACAGCGCTATCTTCGACTTCTGGTCTGTGTCAACGAACCTGAAGAAATTGTGGCTATAACGTTTACCCGCAAAGCTGCAGCAGAAATGCGTGAACGAATTGTCAAAGCGCTGGACGCGGCGAATGGAGCAGGCCATCCTGGGAATGCCTTTGATAAATTGACGTACGAACTTGCAACTGCGGTCATGCTGCATGATCAGAGATCCGGCTGGAAGCTGGTTGAAAATCCCATGCGATTGCGTATACAGACAATAGATGCATTGTGTGCTTCATTGACCCGTCAAATGCCTGTGTTGTCAAAATTCGGATCACAGCCTGAGGTATCGGGTAATGTGCAAAAGTTATATCGAGAGGCGGCACGTGCGACTATAGCGCTGCTTGATCAGGATCCTGGCGTGGCCGATGATATTGCCATACTGCTGGAACATCTGGATAACGATATTGCACGTATTGAGAGCCTGTTGGCATCTATGCTGGCACGACGCGACCATTGGCTGCGGCATATTCATGGAAAAAGAAGAACACGCGACGAACTGGAATCATCTCTCGGAAACATACGTAACAAGAAGGTCGCTCAGTTACATCGCTTATTGCCAGATGAGGTGCATCAGGAGTTATTGGCACTTTTACGATATGCAGCTGCAAACTTAACGGCGGAGAAAAAAACTTCTGTATTGGCTTTGTGTGACGGTCTGGATTGTCTGCCGAATAATGTCGATCAATGTTGTGGGATTGCTGAATTGTTGCTGAAGACAGATGGTCAATGGCGTGACAGAGTAGATGCAAGGCAGGGCTTCCCGGCAGGAAAAACGAAAATCGAAAAGGAAACAGCTGGCGTCTGGAAAGAACGCTTCTTGAAGCTCTTGGACCGGCTCAAATCAAATCAGCCACTGCAGCGTCTGTTATGCGATATCCGATCTCTGCCGCCTCCCGCATACAATGAGGAGCAATGGAAAATTCTGGGTACGATCACGCGTTTGCTGCCACTCGCTGTGGTGCAACTAAAAATCATATTTCAAATGACAGGGCAGGTGGATTTTACTGAGATCATGCAAAGTGCTCTTGCTGCGCTGGGTGAATCTGAAAAACCCACAGATCTGGCGCTGGCGCTGGATTACCGCATCAAACATATACTTGTCGACGAATTTCAGGATACATCCATCAGTCAGTATCGATTGATAGAGAAATTAATTGCTGGATGGGAACCTGGTGATGGTCGCAGTTTGTTTGCCGTTGGTGATCCCATGCAGTCGATCTATCGTTTCAGGGAAGCAGAAGTGGGCTTGTTTTTGCAGGCACGCCAAACAGGAATTGGTCATATCGACCTACATTCTATTACGCTCAGAAGCAATTTTCGCTCCCAGCGTGGTATTGTTGACTGGATTAACGATGCTTTCAAACAGATTATGCCCGTTACTGAGGACGTCACAGTGGGTGCTGTTACATATGCGCCCGCTATAGCGATGCGTGATACATTGGAAAATACAGCTGTCACTGTGTATCCCGCGTTTGAAAATGACCGTGTCGCTGAAGCCGAAAAAGTTTTAGATGTGATTGTACAAACCAGGGTGAACTATCCGGGAGATTCAATCGCTGTGCTTGTAAGAAATCGCAGTCATCTGTCTGAAATTGTGGCGTCGTTGCAGTCTTATGGTTTGCGTTTTCATGCAGTGGAAATTGATGCGCTGAGTAAAAAACCAGTGGTGCAGGATTTATTGATGTTGACACGGGCTTTATTGGATCCGGCCGATCGGCTGGCATGGCTGGCAATATTGCGTGCGCCATGGTGTGGCCTTCAGTTGGATGATTTGCAGGCACTGGCATCGATTCAGGCGGTTCAGTCGGAACGGCAATCAAAACAGCAACCTCAAACTATTCTGGAGCTGATCAATGCGAATGAGACATACCATTGCCTATCCTGTGATGGTGCCAGACGCTTGAAAGTTGTCGCTAAGCTGCTTACACAATGCATAGGCAATCGGTACAGGCAGTCGCTTCGTGCTACAGTAGAAGCGGTCTGGTTGACATTGGGTGGCCCTGGTTGTGTCGGGATACAGCACAGGATGAATTTAACCGCTGAGAATCAGATACTGCAGTTCAAGCCAGAAAAGTTAAAAACAGGTACATTAAATGACGCCATGGTTTATCTGGACTATCTTGAGGCCCATGAGTGCGCGTGTAGTATTACAGATTGGGATGAATTTGAGGAGGGTTTATCTAGGCTTTTTGCAGCACCCGATACTGAAGCAGGTGATCGTCTGCAGATTATGACCATTCATAAGGCCAAAGGGCTGGAATTTGATACGGTTTTGTTGCCAGGTCTGGGCTATTCTTCGAGAAACAATGAAAGACAGTTACTCAGATGGATGGAGCAGCCTCGCCAAATACACCAACCTGATGCGGGTCAAAATTCCATTGGTACTAGCGATGTTGATTTGTTTCTGGCGCCGATTCAAAGGTCGGGAAGGGAAAATGATACTATTAATTTCTGGCTGGAGTCACTGGAGCGGGAAAAGGAAGAATATGAGGTTGAACGCTTATTGTATGTTGCTGCAACCCGCGCAAAAAAATATTTGCATCTGTTTGGTCATGTGAGTGTAAATGGAAAAAACATTAAGTCCGGTAGATCGATCTTTCCACAGCCGAGAGCCGGTAGCCTATTGAATAGACTGTGGCCAGCTGTCGGTCATATTTATATCAATGCTGTTGAGCATAATAAGGCAGATAATACAGAAAATCTGAAAAGACGGGTTGAATCTGAAAAAAAGACTAATATTGACCAATCTATCATTCGGTTGGAAAGTGGTTGGCAACTACCCGAAGCGCCAGCACAAATCGACTGGCAGCTAACCGGAGATACTGGAAAAACGGAGCCTGCAATAGAATTTTCATGGGCAGGTGAATTAGCAAAACATGTTGGCAGTGTTGTGCATCGCTGGTTGCAGCAGATAGCAGAAGATAAACTGCAAGGATGGACTGCGCATCGTATAAACACATTACGTAAAAAAATCATTAATGGATTGTTAATGAAGGGAATAAGCAACGAAACCGAGGTGCTTGAGCAAGCGGTCGAGCGAGTTGTGATCGCTTTGGTCAACTCAATAACGGATAAGCGCGGCCGATGGATTCTGGGTGAGCAGGGTGATGCACAAAATGAGCTCAAATTAACGGGTACGATCAATGGTAAAGCTACCGAATTTGTAATTGACCGTACTTTTTGCGACAACAATGGAGTCCGGTGGATAATCGATTACAAAACCAGCAGTCACGAGGGTTCGAGTCTGGAGGAGTTTCTGGACATGGAACAGAAAAGATACACTTTTCAGCTCAACAGCTATGCGGCATTGTTTCAGAAAATAGAGAAACGACCCATTTGCCTGGGCTTGTATTTCCCGATGATGCCAGGGTGGCGAACTTGGGTATATTCAGAAAAAAATCCTTGACACAAATTTTGTGAAATCCGTGTGCCGCTAAGATGAATTAAGACTCAACAAAGTGCTATATTGAAGCTTGAAGACCTGATTGGAATATTGAAAACGAAAATATTATCAATTAATATACTCGAAGTCCCTATGGTTTAAGTGGAGATTTTATGACAAATGACTTGACTTTATGGTGTAAGGTCGACTAGCCTGTGGGACGCAGCGTAAGGAGTGTCTAGGGAAGAAGGCGCTTGAGCTGTTGTAAAAAGAGCAGTACTAATTAATTAGTATTAGAGACGAGAGAAGGTAGTATTAATTAACAAGTAAGTAAGGAGGAATAAAGATGGCAACAACAATGGGAACGAGTGGCGCTGCGAGTGCTGACTACGACATGTCATTGTGGTACGACTCCAAGTACTACAAGATAGGTCTTGGGCTGATGCTTGCGGTAGCGATATTCTGGATCTGGTATCAGCGTACATTTGCGTATTCGCA
>NZ_FOCP01000024.1 GCF_900110145.1 Nitrosomonas marina
CGGCTGGTTCTAACCGCTTAGATTATTTTTATACGCCGCTATGATTGCAAGTTCAGCTACAAAAACACAGATTTTGAGTTTTCACACAGTCTGGGCCAAAATCAGACATTACTAGGTTACGCTAGCACTGAAACAAAAGATTAGGACCACCTTTCTAACGCATTCTTAGATAATTCTTTTTTGAGTCAATTCTTATTTTCGAATTATCTAGACTTCCAGTCACAATCAGTGTATAAGATTATTAGTTATTTGTTTCAAAGCTTTTGCAGTACTGGTATTCCATGTGCAATCTCTTCGATTCAGGTAGTTCTTCGGGGATTCTCCCGTTATTTTTTTAAAAGGAAGTAATCACATGGCAACAGGTACAGTTAAATGGTTTAACGATGCAAAAGGTTTTGGATTTGTTACACCTGATAATGGTGGCGAAGATTTATTCGCTCACTTTTCAGCTATCAATATGTCTGGATTCAAAACACTTAAGGAAGGCCAAAAAGTGAGTTTTGATATTACACAAGGACAAAAGGGTAAGCAGGCATCGAATATCCAGGCTCCTTAACCGGCTCTTGGTTTGACAAAAAGCCCGGCCTTATGTGCTGGGCTTTTTGTTTTGTGGAAGAACTCACTCGTATCAACTGATCCATATAGCCCTTTCCATTCCAAAACGCTCAATCCGTTACCGATGAATGACCGCTAGGGGTCGACACCGCCATTTATCCTTAACTCACTGAATGCCCTCTGTCAGGAAACAGGCAATTAAATTCGTGAGATACTAACGATGTGTTATCAACTGCGCCGTGCGTCACATGCGGTGGCAATGGCTTGCAGCGTATCTTCATCGAGCACTGTCTGGGCCGCTTCGAATAATTCGCGTTCTTCAAATCGAATATGCCGCTGCAACAGTTCACCAAGCTGTTTCAGATTGGCAGCACTCCGTGGAGTATCAGGGGACAGCAATTGCCGCAACGCTGCATGTTCGGCAATCAACCGGTCAGCCAGCTGTTTAAGATGTGGATCACCAAGTGCAGTAAACGCGGCGGCTATGTATGACTCTTCGATTTCGAAATGAGACACCAGTACTTCATCTGCGTGTTCCTGTAACTCATTCCAAATGATTTGCAGATCATCATTGCCCAGCTCTTGCATCACAGCCTTTTTGGCTTTGTTCGCCAATACCAGACCGTGGTGGTGTTCAATGGATAACGCTTTCAATGCGGTATTTCGTTTCAAAAAATAATCTCCAAATGATACAAATACATTTTTTTTCTGCTATTTTATCTATCTGTGCGGAATTTAAAAATACGCATGTATTTGAATTCTGCGAATCAGGCGGAGGTCAACCATGTTTCAAAATCGTGACGATGCGGCCGTAAAACTGGCAAAGCGGCTGGCGCCATATCAGGGACGGAACCCGCTGATACTGGCGATACCGCGTGGTGCGGTGCCCATGGCAAAAATCATTGCTGAGGCACTGCAGGGTGAAATGGACATAGTGCTTGTACGCAAGCTGGGCGCGCCCGGTAATCCGGAACTGGCGATTGGAGCAATTGACGAAACGGGGTGGACTTATCTGACCCCGGAAGCGAAACAGATTGTGCACGATCCGCAGTATGTCGAGCTGGAAAAACAGAAACAGCTGGAAATCATGCGGTCGCGGCGTAAATTGTACACACCCGTCCGTCCGCCGTTGAATCCTGAAGGCCGTATCGTGATAGTGGTGGATGACGGCCTGGCGACTGGCTCGACCATGATAGCGGCATTGCATGCGCTGCGGGCCCGAAACCCTGAAAAACTGGTCTGCGCTGTCCCCGTGGCGCCATCGGAGACTTTGACCAAAGTTGCGTCTTTTGCTGATGAAACGGTTTGTCTTGAGTCCCCTGTATTCTTTTATGCCGTTGGACAGTTTTATCATGTTTTCCAGCAAGTCAGTGATGATGAAGTTACCGCGTTGCTGGCAAAGTAATGTTCATACCGAATCAGATGATACTCAAGCAAGCCCGCTGCTCGGTATACAATAGCGCAACTGTTCAACGCTTTTTTTAAGGAGTCGTCATCAATGTATATTCGCATTATCATTGTCGTATTACTGATGCTGGCACTGTCAACCTGTGCAACGTCGCCGACGGGAAGAAGCCAGCTGATTTTCATGCCTGACGATGAAGTCGACGCCATGGGGCTGCAGGCTTTCAATAATCTGAAGTCTGAAAAACCGATCAGCAATAACCGGCGTGTCAATCAGTTTGTGCAATGTGTTGCAACCGCAATTACGGCTGAGGTCGATGGCAATTGGGAAGTGATTGTATTTGATGATGCTTCGTTGAATGCTTTTGCGCTGCCGGGAAATAAAATCGGCGTGCATGTCGGTCTGGTGGACCTGGTTGATAATCAGGACCAACTGGCATCCGTCATCGGACACGAAGTCGGGCATGTACTCGCGAAACACAGTAACGAGCGCATGTCGCAAAAGCTGGGCGCGCAAGTGGGGGTATCGCTGATTGCCGCCGTGGCGGCACCACAAACAGCGCTGGGGCAGACGGCGGTGAGCCTGCTGGGTGTCGGTGCGCAATACGGTATCATCATGCCGTTCAGTCGACTGCATGAAAGCGAGGCGGACAATATCGGTCTCGAATTAATGGCCAAAGCGGGTTTTGATCCTGTCGAAAGCATTACTTTGTGGCGCAAAATGGCACAGGCCAGTCAGGGGGGGCGCCCGCCTGAATTTTTATCCACGCATCCATCTCATGCTACGCGCATTGAGGATTTGCAGGCGCTGATGCCGAGAGCAATGGAGCTGATGCGAATGGCTCATGCAGCCGGTAAGAAACCGGATTGCGTCAAGTAAATACCGCTGCAACGCACGCTATATGACCAGGCAGACGCAATAAATGACATGAACCCACGGGAAATATTCGAGCCGACTCATGAAAAAACCATTAGACAAGAGTCAACTTTACACAGCCTGCGATAGTAACCGTTTCGATTTTGATACGACGGATCAACTCGAGAACTTGCCGGAAATCATTGGCCAGAATCGTGCCATGCAGGCGCTGCATGTTGGCGTAAATATCCAACACGACGGTTATAATCTGTTTGTACTGGGTCCTCCGGGTCTTGGTAAGCACGCTGTTGTCAGGGAATACCTGGAATCATTGTCCAAATCACGGGAAACGCCGCCTGACTGGGTATACGTCAATAATTTTGAAAAACCGTCCGAACCCATTGCGATCAGCCTGACCAGCGAGAATGCCTTGATTTTTCGCGATGATATGCATCAATTGGTCGAGGATTTGTGCAGTGCGATTCCTGGGGCGTTTGAAACAGACGAATACAGGTTGAGATTGCAGGAAATCGATGACGAGCTTAAAAAGACTATCGAGTCTGCTTTCGGGCAGCTCAATGAGGAAGCCGAAGCCAGTCATATGCGCCTGCTTCGTACGCCGCATGGTTTTGCGTTCGCGCCGCTCAGAAACAACGAAGTGATCAAGCCCAAGGAATTTGAGGAATTGCCTGAACAGGAAAAACGGCAGATTGAAAAAACCATTCATGCACTTGAGGAGAAACTGACCGGCATTTTGCGAATGCAGCCGCAGTGGCAGCGTGAGGCCAGAAACAAAGTCAAGGAACTCAATCGTGAAATCGTCATGTTCGCATCCGGCCACCTGATCGATGAATTGAAGCGCAAATACCAGGACCATGCGGTCATTCAGAATTACCTGGAAGCAGTGCAGCAGGATGTGATTCAAAATCTCCAGAATTTCCGGCGGGATGAAGATGCGCAGGATCATATGAATATGCCGCTCATGAAAATGCCCGCCTTTCGTCGTTATGAAGTCAATATCATTGTCGATCACACCCAGCACGACGGTGGCGTGCCGGTTGTGTTTACCGACTTGCCCAACTATGCAAACCTGATCGGTGCGGTTGAACACACTGTGCATATGGGTGCACTGCAGACTGATTTCACCCTGATCAAGGCGGGCGCCCTGCACCAGGCAAATGGCGGTTATCTGGTCATCGACGCCCTCAAGCTGTTGACGCAGCCCTATGCGTGGGAAGGACTCAAACGTGCATTGATCTCGCGGGAAATTAAAATACAGTCGCTCGGCCAGATCTACAGTCTGGCCAATACCGTAAGCCTTGAGCCAGAACCGATACCGCTGACAATCAAGGTTGTGCTGATTGGTGATCGTATGCTTTATTATTTGCTGCATGCTTACGATACCGAATTCAAGCAATTATTCAGAATAGCTGCTGATTTTGAAGAGCGTGTAGAGCGTACTTTTGAGAACCAGCGCGTGTATGCCCGAATGATCGCAGGTATGCTGCATCGCAACAACCTGAGGCCGTTTGAGCGTTCTGCAGTGGCGCGTATCATTGAGCATGGTGCCCGGCTGGCAGGCGATGCTGAAAAACTGTCGATTAATGTGACTGCCATTTCAGAGGTGCTGTGTGAAGCCGATTTCTATGCTGCCGAATCGAATCAGTCTGTTGTCAGCCGCGAGCATGTACAGCGTGCAATTGATGCAAAATTCTATCGTGGCGATCGTATTCGCGAGCAATTGCAAGAGGCGATAAACCGCGGTATTTTGTTGATCGATACGGATGGCGCCAAGGTGGGCCAAATAAACGGACTGGCTGTCGTGCAGCTGGGCGATGTCAGCTTTGCCGTGCCGTCGCGTATTACTGCAACCGCACGCCTTGGCAGTGGAAAAGTAGTCGACATAGAGCGAGAGACAAAGCTCGGCGGCGCCATTCATTCCAAAGGTGTGTTCATTCTTTCATCTTTTCTGGCAGAACGTTATGCCAAAGATGATCCGTTATCACTTTCAGCCAGCCTGGTTTTCGAGCAATCCTATGGCAGAATAGAAGGTGACAGCGCATCCATGGCGGAGCTGTGCAGTCTGCTCTCTGCTTTGTCGAGTCTGCCCATTTTGCAGAGTATGGCGATAACAGGTTCTGTCAATCAGCGGGGGGAATCACAGGCCATTGGTGGTGTCAATGAAAAAATTGAAGGATTCTTCGATATCTGCAGATTCAGAGGCCTGTCAGGCAGCCAGGGAGTTTTGATACCGGCCAGTAACAGAATGCATTTGATGTTGCGTGCCGACGTCATCGAAGCCTGTGAAGCCGGCCAGTTCGCTGTCTATGCCTACAACACCGTTGACGAAGCGATGGAGATTCTGACGGGTGAAACGGCTGAGCACGTTAACAGCCAGGTAGAAACGCGTTTGTCTCAGTTAGAGAGAATCCGGCAGAATCTGGCCAAGCATGACAAAGATACATCAGGTAACAATGGAAAAGGTACTGATTAGTCGAATTCTGGTGGCACTGGATGCCAGCTCATCCAGCCGGAACATACTGCAGGCCGGCATTAAACTGGCTACGCACCTTAACGCGGAGCTCAACGTGTTGTTTATCGAGGATATTGATTTGCTGCACGTTGCTGAACTGCCATTTGTGCGTGAGGTGATTTATGGCGCGCCTGTGGGTCGTTCAATCAATGTGATGGCCATGGAGCGTTCGATGCAGACGCAGTCAGCGCAATTACGCAAACTGGTTGAATCTATTGCGCGAGAGAATCAAATTAAAATTACCTTTAGTGTCATGCGCGGGAATGTTGCGAGAATGCTGTGTGACGCATCGCAACAGACAGATTTGCTTGTTATTGGAAAAAATACACAATTGCTGCTGAAAAGCCGGAAAATCGGCAGCATTACCCGTCTGGTACTAGCGACTGCCCGGTGCAATCTGGTCGTGTTGCAGTATGGCAGTATCATCGAGCGGCCAGTCGTGGTCGTTTATACCGGAGACAGAACCAGTCAACGTGCGCTTACGCTGGCAATTGAGCTGGCCCGTGAAGATCATAATCAGTTAATCATCGTGCTGCCTGCTGTTGATGATTCTGATTATCAGCAACTGTGCGAGTCGGTTCAAAATAATGTTCGTGACCATTCCTTGCAAATAAGCCTGGTCAGACTGCCGATTAATTCTGCCGAGCAGATTTTGCAGGTGATACAGCAGGTTCATGGGCGCATCCTGCTTCTGGAAAGTGACAGTGCGTTTCTTACAGACCTGGAGCAACAGTTGCTGATTATGCAGTCGGATGTTCCCGTTATCCTGCTGCGCTGAGAGTCTGCAAGAAAATTTTCTGCGGATAAGCGCTCGTAAACAAAAGAACTGATTGACAACCTTGTTTATTCGACAGGCGCAGGTTCCTCAGCAGCAAAATCCAGTTCGATTTTGGCGCCATCCGGATCATAGAAAAACAGTTGCCAGACGCCAAGTTCCTGCATCTGGTTCAATTTGTAGACGATATTGTGCTGCTTCAGTGTATCGATTGCCGACTGCAGGTTAGAAGCGGTGAATGCCATATGGTCAATGACCCCTGGCGCCTGTTCCGGCATCGGGCGTTCAGCCATGATATGCAGAATGGAATGTTTCTGATCGCCTGCATAAAGCCAGGCTCCTGTCGAGTCCATTGGCGGACGGTAACCTTCATGCAATCCGAGTATTTCTGAATAAAATGCTTTGCTTCTTTCCAGATCGCTGCTGATAACGGTAAAGTGGTTCATTCCCTCAATTGTCATGCGTCTCCTCCTCATTCAACACAGTATAAACCCGACTGACGTATTACAGTGTATATTGTATTATGGTGCTGGAACAGCCCATTGAGTTGATCTAACGGTTCTAGAGATTCCAGGCGGGCTGGTCATGAGCCTCAGGGCGCGTCAGCGAGACTAAATTCAGGAGGTCAATTATGCAACAATCTGTTCGCCATAAAATGAGTGATGACGGTATGCAGCTGCTTATGTCGATCGAGGCATTCAGGGCCAAACCGTATGATGATCAGACCGGTGCGGATATTTCGGGATGGGTCAAGGGTGCGACAATCGGCTACGGGCATTTGATCGGCCAGGATGAATGGAAGCGATCGGGGGATACGTATAAACAGGGAATTACCAAAGCACAGGCCAGAATGTTATTTGAGCACGATCTGGAGCCGTTTGTTGACGGTGTCAATAACAAGGTGACGGCTGACATATCGCAAAATCAGTTCGATGCCCTGGTGATACTGGCATTCAACATCGGTCTTGGAAATTTCGGCAGTTCTTCCGCGCTCAAACTGGTCAACGATCCGTCTGCACAGACCAGTTATCCCAGTCTGGAAGCAGCATGGAAAGCGTGGAAAAAGTCTCAGGGTAGAGTGATGCAGGGGCTCATCAACCGGCGCAACGCCGAGTGGAAAATTTATGCCGACAATATCTATGAGCGCTGGTAACAGGATACACGGCAGATTGAACGGCAACCTGGCTTACTGTATTTGTGGCCTGGTTTTGCTGGGCTGGTTGAGCTGTTTAAGTGGTGCCGCAATGGCTTTGGATAATCCGGATGCGCCGGATTATATCGCTGAATTCAATAGCCGAGCACAATCCTATGAACGGGATATTCAACAAATTGCACAAACGACGCAGGATTATCTGACAGCGTACGCGGCATATGAACAATTTCTGGACAAGGAACTGAATCAGGCATACAGCCGGCTAATGGATCAGTTGAGTGATGACATGCAAAGCGCGCTGCGCGCATCGCAACGTAAGTGGCTTGGCTACAGGGATGCAGCATTTGAATTTATTGCGCTTAACTGGACAACGGAACACTTCGGCAGCGCTTCGGTTATTTCACGTGGAGATTATCGCACCTCAATAATCAGAGACCGAGTGATGTTGCTGCTGCATTATTTGCAAAACTATTGAGGTCCATCTCCGCCATTCAGTCGATGCAGGCCAAAAACAGAAATCATTGAATGATGGTTATCATCAGAAAGATTTGACGCCCATTATTATTTTCATTATATTGGAAATATGGAAATTAATTTGGCAATCAGAGTGCTTGGTGCATTGGCGCAGGAGACGCGCCTGACGATATTCAGGTTATTGGTACAGGCTGGAGAGTCAGGACTGTCGGCGGGCCAGCTGGCAAAACAGCTGGATATTCCGAATGCAACCTTATCGTTTCATCTTAAAGAACTGGTCCATGCCGAGTTGGTTGTAGCCAGACACGAAGGTCGTTTCATTTATTATTCGGCGGATTTTTCAACCATGAATTCACTGTTGAGTTTTCTTACCGAGAATTGCTGTGCCGGCATTCCATGCAACAGTGTTGAAATTGACTGTGATGAAACACGTAGGTAGTCACTTTTTTTCTTTTATTGAATCGGGAGGTTGTTTATGAAACGCTTTCATGTACATATTGCTGTCGATAATTTGCAGGCTAATATCCGTTTTTATTCTGCATTATTTGGTGCTGAACCGGTAATCCGCAAGACCGATTACGCCAAATGGATGCTGGATGATCCGTTGATTAATTTTGCAATATCAGCACGCGGTGCAAAACCGGGTCTTGATCATGTGGGGATACAGGCGGACTCCGATGAATCATTGAATGAAATAAATCAACGCCTCGTTCAGGCAGGCCTGTCAGCCACTGAACAAAAAAGCGCACAATGCTGTTATGCGACATCCAACAAATACTGGACGGTTGATCCGCAAGGCATTGCATGGGAAGCGTTTCATTCGCTGACAACGATTCCTACATTTGGGCAGGATGTGCCAGTTCCAGTTAAAACCAGTTCCTGTTGCAGCGCATGATCATGAACGTATTGTTTCTTTGCACGGGGGAATTCCTGCCGTTCCATTCTCGCCGAAGCTGTTTTCAACCATCTTGCGCCTGATGAATGGCAAGCCATGAGTGCAGGTTGCAAGCCTGCCGGTCAGGTTCGACCGCGTTCACTGGTGTTGCTCGAAAGTTAAGGTGTTTTTACCGAGGGACTTTTCAGTAAATCATGGGACAGCCTACCTGCCGCGCCAGATATCGTGATAACCGTATTCGGTAATGCGGCTGGTGAAGCCTGTCCAGTTTATCTTGGCACTGGACTGCGCACGCATTGGGGTGTTGACGATCCAGCAATAGCCACGGGCTCTGATGATGAAATTGATGCGGCATTCATGCACACATACAGGACGCTTCGTTCGGGTATAGAAGCTTTTCTGGCATTGCCGTTGAATGAATTGTGCCGAAATACTTCTGCTTTAAAAGCAGCGCTGGACAGCATTGGAAACCTGCGTTTTATACAGCACCATTCTGAATGAAAGTCATTAACGTTTTTTTGAGCATAGTGACATGCTGATTGCTGCTATTATTTTTATCGTTACGCTTGTATTGGTCATCTGGCAGCCCAATGGTTTGAGTATTGGCTGGAGTGCCCTGATCGGAGCAGTAGCGGCACTTCTGTTTGATGTGGTGCAGTTCAGTGATATTCCGGTGGTCTGGGCAATAGTCTGGAACGCGACGACGGCCTTCATTGCCATCATTATTATCAGCCTGCTACTTGATGAAGCGGGTTTTTTTGAATGGGCCGCGCTGCACGTGGCGCGTTGGGGGCGCGGTAACGGCCGTTTGCTGTTTGCGTATATTGGATTACTTGGTGCAGCAGTGGCTGCTTTTTTCGCTAATGACGGTGCGGCTTTAATTCTGACGCCAATCGTGATGTCGATGCTGCTGGCGCTCGGCTTCGGTCCTGCTGCCACACTTGCCTTTGTCATGGCGGCTGGCTTTATCGCCGATACAGCGAGTTTGCCGCTTGTGGTTTCCAACTTGGTAAACATAGTAACCGCCGATTATTTCAGCGTGGGATTTGCCGAGTACGCCGCAGTCATGATTCCCGTTAATGTCATTTCCGTAAGCGCAAGTCTGATTGTGCTTTTTATATATTTTCATCGTAGTGTTTCCGTTCAGTATGATGTTTATCAGCTCAAGGCACCCAGAGAAGCGATACGTGACCTTGCCACATTTCGCGCCGGATGGCTGGTGCTGGTATTGTTGCTGATTGGTTTTTTTGGTCTCGAGCCAGTTGGTGTGCCGGTCAGTTTGGTTGCGGTGACCGGTTCTCTAATACTGCTTGTCGTTGCAGCGTGCAGTCATGTGATAAATACGCGCAAGGTAATTCTTGATGCACCATGGCAAATCGTTATTTTTTCGCTGGGCATGTATCTGGTGGTGTATGGTTTGCAGAACGAAGGTTTAACCGGTTACATCACCAGTTTACTGGATTTTTTTGCCGGTTACGGCGTATGGGGTGCAACTTTAGGAACCGGTTTTCTGACAGCCTTTTTATCATCCGTTATGAATAACATGCCCACCGTACTGATTGGTGCGTTGTCCATCGATGCATCCGTGGCAACAGGCATGGTCAGGGAAGCCATGATTTACGCCAATATTATTGGATGTGATCTGGGACCTAAAATAACACCGATCGGCAGTTTGGCAACGTTGCTGTGGCTGCACATTCTTGCGCGTAAGCAAATGGTCATCACATGGGCATATTATTTCAAAGTAGGTATTGTATTGACTGTTCCGGTGTTACTTGTAACCTTAACCGGTCTTGCTGCCTGGCTGAGTTTTATATAAGTCAGGTTAACGTTTTCTCCTGTAAAAATATATGATCCCCGGTTTCTGGATGCAGTATTGAGATTTATTATTTGATGCGTGTATCTGGCAGTGTTTAAAGGCTCTGATAGGGAACCAGAATATTTGCATGCCTTTATACAACTGATTATATTTTGTTTGGATAAAATATTATCATCGAAATGTCGCATTGAAACCATTGCATACGCCATTAACTTCATACGGTAGTTTAATAGTCCCGTTTTTATTGATAAATTAAGATTATGCGCATCCAGGATACAACGTGTTTTCTGTCTTTCCCGGGTAAACGAAGTGCTATTGGCATTTGCTTTCTGGCATGCACGACACCGATACTTATATTTTTGGAATACATAAAATCTGACAACGAGGACAATTGACATGATTAAAGCCTATGCTGCAATGGCAGAAAAACAGGTATTGCAATCATTTGAATACGATCCGGGCGAACTGGGCGATTTTCAGACTGAAATAGAAGTTGCCTATTGCGGTATCTGTCATAGCGACATCAGCATGATAGATAATGAATGGGGAATGAGCACGTATCCGCTTGTGCCAGGACATGAAGTCGCCGGCACTGTTGCAAAAGTCGGGCGCAATGTGACTTCACTGAAAATCGGCGACCGGGTAGGGCTGGGCTGGCACTCGGGTTATTGCAATCATTGCGCCGCCTGCAATACGGGCGATCATAATCTCTGTGCATCGGCTGAACAGACAATTGTGGGCCGCCATGGTGGATTTGCCAACAAGGTGTATGCAGATGCAAACAGTGTCGTAAAAATTCCGGACGCAATGGATCTGGAAATCGTAGGCCCTATGTTTTGTGGTGGCGTGACGGTATTCAATCCTTTGTTGCAATTTGATGTCAGGCCGACAGACAAGGTTGCAGTGATTGGAATTGGTGGGCTAGGTCACCTGGCGCTGCAGTTTTTAAATGCCTGGGGATGTGAGGTAACGGCATTTACAACCAGCGATGCCAAACGCAAGGAGGCATTGGATCTGGGTGCTCATCAAACGCTCAATTCCCATGATTTGGCGGCACTTGAAGCAGCTGCAGGGCGTTTCGATCTGATTATTTCTACAGTAAATGTCAAACTGGACTGGCATCTGTATTTAAGCACGCTGGCGGCCAAAGGCCGCCTGCATTTTGTCGGTGCTACACTGGAGCCGCTGGACCTGAATGTTTTCGATCTGATTATGCAGCAACGGTCGGTTTCAGGTTCTCCGGTTGGTGATCCATCAACAATCGCGAAAATGCTGGACTTTGCGATCCTGCATGATATTAAGCCCGTAGTTGAGGTTTTTGATATGGCTGACGCCAACACGGCCATTGCCAGGTTAAAAGCGGGCGATATCCGTTATCGTGCTGTTTTGAGAGCTTAACAGCATGACACCGGATATCTTTATGCGTCTCTCGTATCAGTTCTTAGCCGCATTGTTGCCTGTTATTGTGTATGACGGCATTTTGACTGTACTTTATCGGCCCGTCAGGCAAAACGGTTTCTGAAAAGTCCAAACGTGGCCAGCCCCAGTAGCAGTAACATGAGGGGAGATGGTGACTGAACGGTGCAGGACGGCTGGCCCGGCCCACCGCATGTGCCGAAAGTAATACTTCCCATATTATGGGAAACGGCCGCAAAATTCCATGCATCAATGTTCGATCCATGGTAAGCACCGGGCGTCAAAGTGTCACCATTAGCCTGCAGACCCGTCGCGACAAAACCTGTTGTAGAGTTGTCGTTGATACAATAGGTCGAGGGATCGGCACGGCAGGCATCCAGGCCGGAAACAAATAGTGGTGACAGCGGATCGACAACTGCCTGTGACGTTGGATAACCGCCGAAAATTCCGCTGAACTGGCCAACGCCGATTCGATCATTAATGTTGTTGATACCCGATTGGAAAGAATAATGATCGGTACCCAGCACCAGTCCCCCGCCGCGCAGTGCCAGCTGTTGTGCGTAATTCTGAATCCATGCTTCTTCTGAAGACATGCCATTCGCGTTAGTCCAGGTTACATCAGATGAAATGATACGGCCATCGAGAATAAGATTCTGGTTGGTTAAGCCATTGTACCAGTCGCCAATATTATTGTAGTTCTGCACCTGGTTGGCATTCAGGTCGGTACCCGCATACAGGTCGTACACGAATACCTGATCAAACGACGAATAGTCAGAGTAGATGGCGGCATCGAGAAAGCGTGTCGTAACAGTGTGTCCGGCGTTAGTCAAAAACTGAGCTATGCGGTTTCCGTCGTCGACATATGCACCGTAATCATCTACATGGGCAAACAAGATATTTGCCGAATGCGCCGCAACTGAGCCCGCCAGCAAACAGGTGGCGATAGTCGTTTTAACAATATTTTTATTATTCATATTTTTCTCCAGATAATACTCGTAGATTGTTGACATGATGATGTTTGAACAAATGTATATGAGTTAAACGCAAGAACCATGCCAAAAAATCAATGTTTTCTATAATCAAATGGTTATCCTGTAAATTTGCGGGTTGACAATTATTAACACCAGTGAACTGTAAGTTATGTCGACATTGTTTTCAGGTTGCGCTGCAACATCTTGAGCTGTCGCCATCAATAAATGTATCTTTGTGACTGCAGTAGCAGCGTGACAATTCGAAAAAAAAGCAGGGCCATTGTGCAATCTACTTCAGACGGGTCGGAAACATTCAGCATTCATTATTCGGCTGAGCGTTTCCGACGAGGGGGACGTGCGTACAGGCGACTATCTCGTCCGTATCTTATTCATAATCCTCGTTTAATGCACGGAGAAAAGCTGCCAGTGGGGCAACATCGTTTTCATGGATGTGAACATCCAGAAGATCCGGCGACGCATTTCTTAACTGTCCGTTACGTGCAAGCTCGGCAGTTTGTCTATATAACTCGATGACGGCTTCAAGTGTGTCGAATTGCCCGTTATGCATAAAAGGTGCCGAATGTTCCAGATCGCGAAGCCCGGGTGTTTTGAACATGGCAATACTTCGATCAAGCAGATTCTCTGCAGCACACGGATGGTGCCGTGTATCAGTATAAAAATGCGGCTGCCGGTTTTTATCCTTGCGCGCTTCCTCGCACAGCAACTGACTTAGCATGATCTGTGTTTTAGGAAAATCCGGATTAGCATAAATATTCCATACCCCCAGATCGATACGTTCGGGATGGCTGATATCGGGTATGGCACGATAGGGCTCCATTGCGTTCGGGTGTTTTTCTGTCGCTGGCAGGTATGCCAGGGGATTCTCGCGGCGCTCGGCAAGTCCCGGAATGAACAGGGTGGAGAATGCACCTTCACCATGAATAGTGTCATATTCGATTTGGGTGATACCGGTATTATGTACCGCAAAATCCGTAAAATTCGGCGCCTGGTGACAGGTAATGCAATTGGCTGCCTTGCGTATGCCAAATTGTCCGTCCGTTGCTGCATTGAAAAAAATTTTCATTCCCGCCAGTTCTTCAGGTCCGAAAACGAACGGCTGGTCATGAAAGACAAATTCACCATCCTGTTGGGTGACATACTGGGGATTTTGCAACCGGCTGATTCGTTGTGACAGCCGCTGGCTGTAGTGAGCATCGCTTTCACCTTTTGCCGGTTTTTGCGGCAGACCGTTTTTTGCCAGAAACACATCATAAGGTGTTAAATTGAAATTTCCGTCCTCATCTCTTGAAAATTGCAGGTCTTCGACATAAGCGACCGTAATGCGCGTAACTGCGTCAAATATTTCCTCGTCACTGGCTGTTTCAACTTCAATGCGAAATTCTTCAGGTAAACGGAATGCTTCCGGTATTGACGGGTCGGTACCTTTTAAAATGACCGCATATGCGCCGCCGAATTCGCGGGCAAGCTCGCCCTGTCCGTCATCGCTGCGAATGATATAAGCAAAGTGTCTGATTGCTTCGTCCTTCTCTCCGGGTAACCATCCAGCCATGCGGCCGGTATAAGTTGCCTTGACCAGATCTTGCAGGGATGTGAATTCACCGTCAAAGTGAAACATGACACCGCCTTTGACCCCCGGGCGCTTCTTGCGTGGCAGCGATGCATTGACCAGCGGCGGGCTGTTGCGTACAGCATGCGTTTTGCCATCTTCGCGCGGCTGTAACGGGCTGCGCCGTGCAAAATCGGCATAGGTGCGCATACCGCCACCGTCAGTATCAAGTTGCTGGTCGACAAGATGGCAGGCTGCACAATTCATAGATTGTCCGGGAAACGGTCCCGGGAGCGGGGTGCCGGTTGTTTCGGTAACATCCATTGTCGTATCACCGCCATTGTTGTGTACAGCGAAGAACTGGGCAAAACGGGTTTCCAGAAACAATCGTTCACCAATAGCAATCTCAGCCGGATCAAATTCCCCTTCGGCGACAGAAAGACCGGAAAAACCGGAAAAACCGGAAAACAGGATGAGCAACATTGTCATCATTCTGGTTAAAAATTTCATACTCTTATTCCCCTTTGTATTTATGGTTATCATTTTAACGATAATACGAATGCGATTTATTCCTATTATCTCAAATGGATTATACTCGTAGCCAAAGCATTCTGCGATCTTGCAGTTGCCAATGGCATCAACAACTAATTGATACTGTCTCTTTCATTGACTTCAACACGTTATTGTTAAGTGACAAGCTCAGGTGATGGTATGGCTTAGCAGATTTGCGTGCTCTAAGCGTGTGCCGCAATGTTGATATTCAAAACGGCTACCGTCAGGATGAACAAAAATGCCCAGATCTAGCTGCCAGGATACAATGAAAGTGTCTTCGGTTTTGTAACCCTTCTGTGTATGATTTAAACTAAACGAAATGAAAAAGTGTATGAATAAATCGATTGCAATCATGCTGCTGTCTGGTCTGTTGCTGCTGTCTGGCGGGTGCAGTGTTGTGCGGCTGGGCTATAATCATGGGGCTAGTCTGGCGTGGTGGTGGCTGGACAGCTATGTCGATTTTGATCGGAACCAGAAACCGCAAGTAAAGCAGGCAATACAAGACTGGTTTGACTGGCACCGCGATGCTCAACTGCCGGTCTATGTCGACTGGCTGTCCGACGTACGCAGCCGGATAGACGGTCCGTTGACTTCAGAGCAGGTTTGTCGCTGGTCAGAGGAACTGCAGGAAATGCTCGCGCCTGCATTTGATCACGGCGCACAATTGGGCGCTCCGATAGCACTGCGACTCGGTGAAGCGCAATGGAAACATCTGGAAAAGCGTTACGCAAAAAGCAATGATAAATTGCGCAGCGAATATCTGCAATCTGATCCAGAAGACAGATTGGATGCCGCTGTAAAACGGACAATCAAACGTGTTGAAAACCTGTATGGTGATATAAACAAGAGCCAGCGGGCGCTCATTATCTCCGGTCTTCAGGTTTCTCCATTCGATCCCGAAGCCTGGTTAATCGAACGGCAGCGCAGGCAGCAGTCGACATTGAGCGTCTTGCGACGGATCGCCGCTGAATCCGTACCGGCTGCGACCGCAGCCGTGGAATTGCGTCAATTGATTGAACACACGCACCGTTCTGACGATGCCGATTACCGGTCGTATCAGCTCAGGCTGTCTGAACATATCTGCAGCTTCATTGCCCACTTGCACAATAACACTACCGAAGCGCAGCGTGAGCATGCGCACGACAAGCTAAAGAAATGGGAAAATGATTTGCGTGTATTGTCCGGTAGTCATCAGCGCACAGCGAAACATTTTCGGATTGCAGCAGATTGACTGTTCAAGTTAAACCGGAATGTGCAACTGTAAACATTCACTCTTCGGCACTACGTATTTTTGAAGTAATATTGTTTTCAACGGTGCGCATGGCAGCCGTGGTGATGCGGATTTAGATTCTCATCCATCAATTACGATGCCCGATAAAAAGGAGGAAAAATGCAGCATAACCCAGGTTTTTTAAAATTGGTTGATGATGCCAGACAGCGGATCGGAGAATGTACGGCGGCTGATGTGATGGCCAGGCTGGAGAAAGGCGTATCATTTCATTTTATCGATGTACGCGAGGATCATGAGTATCAGAGCGATCACGCCGCAGGTGCCCGTCATCTGGGTAAAGGTGTCATCGAGCGAGATATAGAAACACAGATTCCTGACAAACATGCGCCTATCGTCTTGTATTGCGGCGGTGGTTATCGATCAGCTCTGGCAGCGGACGCGTTGCAGCAAATGGGCTATAGCAATGTATTATCAATGGAAGGCGGCATTAAAAGCTGGCGTGATGCCGGGTATCCGATGGAATAGGATAAAGTGGTTTGGCAGATATGTCAGGCGGGTTTAGGTTTTTTGCTGCAGAAAAAAAGTGATATCCCTGCGTATCTAATAGCGCAGAATCTGCTCTACAACTGAGTTTCGCCTGAACACCGTCTGTATGAAAATAACACGTGGCCGGTTACTCGAAGAGTTTGTGAAGATGTTGAAATTATAAATCTCAGATCTTAATCCAGTTTGAGAAATTTGTTGTGAATACGGCGGGTTACATACCACACGGCACAAATCACGATTGGTATCATTATTCCGACAGTCAGTTCGGGATGGATTGGAAACCCGGCAGCTTTGCCAGCTTTGGTCAGATACAATAGTAAACTGATCACGTAATATGATATGGCCGCAATGGACAGGCCTTCCACGGTATGCTGCAATCGCAACTGCAGCTCCTGTCCTCGCGAGAGCTTTTCAAGCAGTTGCTGATTTTGTGTCTCGACCAGAATGTCAACCCGCGTGCGTAAAAGCGAGCTGGTCTGGGCCGTCCGTTCAGAGATCGATACCAGACGCTGGGCGGTCGTTTCAACTCTTGTTATGGCTGGAGAGAGGCGCCGCAGCATAAATTCTCCGATAGTTTGCGTTCCAGGTACCGCTTTTTCTCTCAGTTCTGCAATGCGTTGGCTCACCAGCCTGTTATATGCGTGAGTCGCTGAAAATCGATACATATGTTCAACGGTGGCTTTTTCGATACTTACTGCCAGTGAAATAAGCGTATCCAGCAAGGCTTGATCAGAAGTCGCTTTGTTTTCAAGTTGAGTTGTAATCGCAGCCAGTTGCAGTTCAGCATCGGTCAGTTTAGGGCCGAGTAGTCTGGCGACCGGCAGGCTACGCAGCGCCATAAGGCGATATGTTTCGAATTCCAGCAGTCGTTGAGCGATTCTTCCCGCACGTGAGTTGGATGTATCAGCGGCTGAAATGACGAGCATACGCTCAAAGCCGTCGTCTCGCAGCATAAAATCTGTTACGGCGATTGAATGGCTGTTTCTGCCGACAAGAGATGCAACGACAGGACGATTGCCAAACCAGTGACTGGCTAACGCCAGCATTTCTTTTGGTCGGTTCAGGTCGCCATTTACCATGACCAGTTTAATTGCAGCGATTGTTTGTCCCGGTATACCTGTAATCCATTGTTCTGGTAAAGCCAGAAATGAAAGAAGCTCGGGTTCTGTCGCTTCAAGCTGAGCACTCTCGGGCAAGGGTTGCACCAGTGTATAACTTGTAAACTCGGAATGGCGTTCCCAGGTCAGGGTACAATCCGGCAGTCTTAAACGTAAAAAATTGCTCTGCAAATGTTCAGGTGTCAGTGATTCCTGATCCGGAAGATGGTACAGATGCCGGTATTCCTGTTCAGGCGTTATGTCATTGTTAAGTACTGCAATCCGGACAACCAGAGCCGGCAGTGAAATACGCTGGCTCGGTCGTGCGTGAACTTCGTTATGCAAGGGTATGCGCTGTGGATCAGCGACGGGCAAAACGGCCATGTGTGTAAAAAATTAACGCAGTTAGACAGATTGAAGCGTGCTTAACCGAAGCTTACAGCAAATGACACGGTTTTTGTGATCGTTTAACGTTGCCATCGATAGAACTGGTCTGTTCCATTCAATCCATTCCCGGGTATTGCTCCGAATAGAAGACCGGGTAGTGCAGTCAATCAGCGTGTCAACCCTGCATACAGTACCGGCAGTTTTTCCGGAAGCCGTTCCACATGGTCGACAACCATATAATTTCGCTCGCCGAAAATACGAGATACATATTGATCGGCACGCGGATCAAGACTCATGCAGAAGGTGATAACACCTGATCGACCGGCTTCCTCAACGGCTTTTTTGGTGTCGAAACGCAGGTATTGCGGGTCGCGTACATCGATATCAGCCGGTTCGCCGTCGGTGATCACGAGGAGCAGTTTTTTTGCCGATTTCTGCTGCTTCAGGTAGTGGCTGGCGTGGCGGATGGCAGCACCCATACGTGTGGAGAGCTGTCCTGTCATACCTGCCAGCTTGGCCTTCGGGATTTCATTATAGGGTTGTTCGAAATCTTTGTAACGATAATACTCCACGTCGTGACGGCCGTCGGAGCAAAAACCATGAATTGCGAACGGATCGCCGATTTTGTCGATGGCGTTGGCCAGTAACACGGTAGCCTGGCGTGTCAGTTCGAGCACGGTAAATTCCTGACCTTCAACTTTCTCGTTGGTTGATTCCGACATATCGAGCAATACCAGTACGGAAATATCACGTATCTTGCGCACCGAGCGCATCATGATCCTGGGGTCAGGCTGCATGTGCATGCGAATATCGATAATGGATCGTATCGCCGCATTAATGTCGATTTCATCACCGTCTTCGAGTTTGCGAATCCGTCGCGTTCCCTGCGGCTGCATGGCGTCTAGCAGAAATTTCATGCGACCGATTTCGCGTTTGTACTGTGCGGCGATGTCATCGATGCACTGTATGTCACCGAGTCTGGCACGTTTTTCCTGAACCGTGGCCCAGTCGGGACGCTCAAGCTGAATCTGGTAGTCCCATTCGGAATAATGAAAAGGAGGCGATACCGGTTCTTTGCCTTCCATATCATTATAAGAGACGCCGGAATCTTCATATGGAAAGAATTCAGTGCTCATGACCCAGATTTCCTGAGCATCATCGCCGGCAGTTTCAACATCAATTTCATTGGCGAACTCCATGACGCTGACATATTTGCGTACCTGTTTTAACGGTTCATAACCGGCGATTTGTGCTCTCTCGAAATCAAATTCCTCAAATTCCCAGAAATAACGGTTATCATCGCGGTACGGTGTGCTAAGAACATCGGTACGCGGATTGAACGGAATATTTTTTTCAAGAATACTGTGGGCAAGCTGAACGCCGATATCCCATGAAATCTGGGGGTCATCGAGCCTGTTTTGCGCAGCTTTAAACAGGCGACGGCCCTCTGCAATCCACTTGTCTTTGTCCTTGTATGTTGGGTCCAGCAGGGCGCGCGCGAGGCGGTTGAGAAAGTCGCCCATGGTGGTGTTCATATCAGGCGTAGCTGAATGCAGGGCGGCCCAGGTCTGACGCAATCCCGGGAAACGACGTATTGATAATTCCTCCACGCGTGCATCTTCCATAACCGATATGACGGCCATCTGCAACGGGTTCAGACCTTCGGCCGAAATCGGTTGCCGGGTTTCGACCAGATGCGCAGCGGCATGCGCTGATGCAGCACGATAAACTTCGGTGGCGGGTACATCGCCGAAATTATCAAATGCGTCCGGCAGATGAATGAAATAGTTTTCAATAAACGGTTTGTAGCCTTCGCGCGTTTCATAATCGCCGGAGGTGGGTTTCATGAAAAAATCACGGGCCCACAGCGCGCGCAGGTACATGTTGATGCGGCGCTGTATATCGACAAACAGCGTACCTTTACGTTCTTTCTGCAGTACGGCAAGTGATTCCTTGGATTCCAGACTGAAATAACGCACCTGTTCTTCGTAGTCGGTGCGGTGGGCATGCGCGCCCCACATCGCCCAGCGGCGCAGACCGCCCAGTGTGAGGTGTTCAAACAGGATCTCCAGCTTGTCGAGCATCGGTCTTGCACCGCGGGGTGCCTGCGCGATCAGGGTGCTGAGAAACTGCAGATAATGCTGGAACAACTGCGCATCCCCCAGACGCCTGGCTGCGGTAGGTGCCGTTGCCAGCACCAGTTCTATCACCGCACCGGAAGTTTTGGACGCCAGCGCCAGTACTGAAGTCGCCAGATCGGCGAGTACGTCTTCACCGATCTCCTTGGCAACCTGGGGTATTTCATCAATCCAGCAGTCAACCGGACCGCGCCCGCGACCCAGGTTGCGCAGCGCAGATATGCCTTTCAGATAATTATCCAGGCCGCGCGGTGAAAAAACCTTGACCGCTTCGGGCCAGGCGTTTTTCAGAAGCGCCATCGACTCAGGTTCTAAGTTTTTCAGCAGCTCATTGTAATCATCCAGATGTACACTCATGACATCACCCGCATTAGTTGGTCTGACAGTGGAATATTATTTCGTTGCTACGAAATCAATTAAAAAATGTCGATACGGCCGCATCAAGTGCATCACGCATATCGGGATCATCAGTAATGGGTCGAACCAGAGCGACACGGCATGCAGCTTTTGGATCGACTTTCTTGACAATCAGGCTACCGGCATAAATCAGCATGCGCGTGGAAATGCCTTCATCGAGACCGTGGCCTTTCAGGTTGCGCGCACGTTCAGCGATGGACACCAGTTTTTCAGCAATGTCATGTGAAACGCCAGTTTCATGCGCGACGATTTCACTCTCGATTGAGTGGTTGGGATAATTAAAATCCAGTGCGCCAAAACGCTGCTTGGTTGATTGCTTGAGATCCTTCATCAGGCTCTGATAGCCGGGGTTATAGGAAATCACAATTTGGAAATCTTTATGGGCGTTGATTAACTCGCCTTTTTTCTCCAGTGGTAGAACGCGACGGTTATCGGTAAGTGGATGGATCACGACAGTTGTGTCCTGGCGCGCTTCGACTACTTCATCCAGATAACAGATTGCACCGTGGCGCGCAGCAACGGCAAGCGGTCCGTCCTGCCAGGTGGTGCCGTTGGCGTCTAGGAGATATCGTCCCACCAGATCGGATGCGGTCATATCTTCGTTGCAGGCGACGGTAATTAGTGGTTTCTTGAGTTTCCAGGCCATGTACTCGACAAAACGGGTTTTCCCGCAACCGGTCGGGCCTTTTAGCATCATCGGCATACGCACGGAGTAGGCCGCTTCATAAAGTTCCACTTCATCGCCGACAGGATGGTAATAAGGTTCTGTTTTAACGCGATATTGGTCAATAATTTTGCTCATAACGAACTCCTGTGATTAACCCATCAGGGTTTTCTGTCTAGTGGAAGATCGCTGTTGAGTAACGGGTCAGTCAGCGGTCTAACAAAAAATACAAACAAATTAAGAAAGGCCGAAAAAAAACCCCCGCCCCTTTCGGGTAGGGGGCTTTATAAAGCTTATGATATCTCTCGTGTTTGAAACCTTAAACGGTTTTGCCGCGATAAATGACCATGGATGTACCCTGGCTTTGTGCAAAGTTATCATAACCGATCAAACGCACATGATTGTTAGGGTTGGCCTTATGGCAGGCTTCCGCTTCAGCCAGAATGCGCGCCACGTCTGTTTCGCCGAACAGGGGCAGTTTCCACATGTACCAGTAGTTATCCATCAGATGCTCTGGTTCGGTATGCTCGATGGCCGGGTTCCAGCCTTTTTTGACAATATATTCAACTTGTTTCTTGATCTGCTTTTTATCCATCGGGGGCAGATAAGAGAATGTTTCAAACTTCCGGCTGGCTGGGTCGCTCAGGCGGCTTTTGTAATCCAACATTTCAGACATTTGTATAACTCCTGATTAAAATTTTGAGCGCCGGCGCACAACACATGTACGCCGGAAAAACTGTTTATTTGTGTGCCACGTCCAGCTTGTCGACTGTATCGAATTCGAACTTGATTTCTTTCCATGTTTCCATGGCGATTTTCAGTTCCGGGCTGTGCTTGGCAGCTTCGGTCAAGATCGCTTTGCCTTCTTTCTCGATTTCAACGCCACGGTTACGAGCTTCCACACAGGCTTCGAGTGCCACACGGTTGGCGGCTGCGCCGGCAGCATTGCCCCATGGGTGGCCTAATGTGCCGCCACCAAACTGCAGACACGCATCGTCACCGAAAATAGCAACCAGTGCCGGCATATGCCAGACATGAATACCACCGGAAGCGACCGGGAATACGCCAGGCATAGAACCCCAGTCTTGATCGAACATAATGCCACGGCTGCGGTCTTCCTTGATAAAGCTGTCGCGCATGAGATCAATCCAGCCAAGTGTAGCACCGCGGTCGCCTTCAAGTTTTCCAACAACCGTTCCGGAATGGAGATGGTCGCCACCGGATAGACGCAGTGCTTTTGCCAGTACACGGAAATGGATACCATGATGCGGGTTCCGGTCAATTACTGCATGCATTGCACGGTGAATGTGCAGCAGAAGGCCGTTATCACGGCACCAGTTGGCCAGTCCTGTGTTTGCTGTGAAACCACCGGTCAGGTAGTCATGCATGATAATTGGTGCACCAAGCTCTTTCGCGAATTCAGCACGTTTGTACATTTCTTCCGGTGTTGGCGCGGTAACGTTAAGATAGTGGCCTTTCCGTTCGCCGGTTTCGCGTTCCGCTTTGTGAATGGCTTCCATCACAAATTCAAAACGCTGACGCCAGCGCATGAAAGGTTGGCTGTTAATGTTTTCGTCGTCTTTGGTCAAATCAAGACCGCCGCGCAGACATTCATACACGGCACGACCGTAGTTTTTGGCAGAGAGACCCAGTTTTGGTTTAATGGTACAGCCCAACAATGCACGACCGTATTTGTTGAGTTTGTCACGTTCAACCTGAATACCATTAGGTGGTCCACCGCAGGTTTTAACGAAAGCGATTGGGAAACGGACATCTTCCAGGCGGAGGGCGCGGATCGCTTTAAAGCCGAACACGTTACCGACCAGAGATGTAAATACGTTGACAACAGAACCTTCCTCGAACAGATCAATCGGATATGCGATAAAGGCATAGAAACAGGTATCATCGCCAGGTACGTCTTCAATGTGATAAGCGCGCCCTTTGTAGTAGTCCAGATCGGTTAACAGATCGGTCCATACGGTCGTCCATGTGCCTGTTGAAGACTCGGCGGCAACAGCAGCTGCGGCTTCTTCACGGTCAACGCCAGGCTGAGCGGTGATTTTGAAGCACGCCAGAATATCCGTATCCAAAGGTGTGTATTCGGGCATCCAGTATGTTTGCCGATATTCTTTGACACCAGCGCTATATGTCTTTGCCATGATTTTCTCTCCTGATAAATCCACTCGATTCGATTTGCAAAACTAAACAAGAAAAGAGAGGAGGGTTAATTAACAAATTAGTAACGAAATTAAGTAACAATCAACGAAACAAACGAGAACATTTGCAACATAGATGGCACTATAAAGAATATTTATCATAAGAACAAATCAATTATTTTGATGTATATGATAATATTATGCTTATAGTAGTCGCCAACCAATCAGCCAGCTATCCATTTTAATATTGATCAATGCTACATCTGACATTAAGACAACTGACCGTATTTGAGACAGTTGCCCGCCATTTGAGTTTTTCACGCGCGGCGGAAGAGCTGTATCTATCTCAACCTGCTGTTTCAATGCAGATAAAACAATTGGAAGAGAATATAAGTCTGCCTTTGTTTGAACAAATGGGCAAGCAAATTCATTTAACTGAAGCAGGAAAAGAACTGTATCTGTACAGTCGGGACATTCTGCAGCGTCTGGCTGATCTGGAGGTGGCGCTTGACGAACTAAAAGGTATGGAGCGCGGTAAGCTTAATATTGCGGTTGTTACGACAGCCAATTATTTTGCCCCGCATCTGCTTGCCAAGTTTTGCCAGCGCTATAACGGTGTTACGGTGAGCCTGAATGTATCCAATCGCGAATCGATACTGAAGCAGCTGGACGAAAATGCCGTCGATCTGGCGATTATGGGCCAGCCGCCGGAAAACCTGGATATTACCAGTCAGTCGTTTATGGAAAATCCACTGGTTGTCGTGGCACCGACAAATCATGTGCTCTGCAGAAAACAGCGTATTTCAGTCAAGCGGCTGGCTCAGGAGACTTTTCTGGTACGCGAGCCCGGTTCGGGTACCCGCGGCGCTATGGAACGGTTCTTTCAGCAGCATGGTGTACGGATTAATAAGGGTATGGAAACCGATACAACCGAAGCCATCAAACAGGCCGTGCAGGCAGGTATGGGGTTGGGGATCGTATCGCTTCATACAGTTGAGCTGGAATTGGAAACACAGCGATTAAAAGTGCTCGATGTGCAGGGCTTTCCGATACCGCGTTTCTGGCACGTGGTCATTCGAAAAAACAAACGCTTGTCTGCACTGGCGCAAACATTCAGGGAATTTTTGCTGAAGGAAGCCGCTTCATTGATACACAACGCCGGAAAAAACGGTTAAGCTGCAGGTTGATCGGGTTGATTGTGTTGCGTTGACCGACAGGCGGTTATTCAAGGCCTGATGCTCGCATCGGACCAATATACCGTGAGGCGATTACCAGATTGTCGATATATACAAAAAATGTGGATGCCGGTTTGGCTGTACCGCCATGATAAAAATTGAGCCATAAGCTTTCAATGTTGAGTTCTTTCGTTTCGCGAAAGCGAAGATCGGATTTGTGATAGATTTTTCGCCCGTCAATCCATACCGTTAATTCGCCATTGGCCATACCGGGGTCGTTCAGTTTTAGAAACTGTTCAACCGCGTGCCAGCGGTTTTTCTGGAGCAGGCTCAAGGTGCTGTTCCAGGAAATTGTTTCGCCATAATTTGATTGACTGTCGAGGTGATAGACATAATTGCCGAGTGGAATCGTGCCGTTGTATTTCGAATTGAGCGATGCCTGCAGGAAATAAGCGCCGCGTGCTGACCAGCCGTTGTAACCGTCAATCGCCCTGCCACCCCATCCAGCCCTGTCATACGTGCCGGAAAAACCGGGCAGTTTGCCACCGTCTGTCGGCTGCCAGTTGTTTCCGAAACGTAAATAATAGCGAAAGTACATTTGCTCCGGCTCGCGACCGATAAGACGCTGAAAACGGTAATGACCGGTAAAACCAAAATTTGTTTTCGAATTGAATGCAATCTGCAGGGCGCTGCCATCCAGTGGATCGAAACGGTCGATGCGGTAATCGGTATCGACAAGCCGGTAAGTGTCGTAGTGACCTATGTCGCTTAGGTGTTCCTGCCAACCCGCATTCAGCGTTAAAAAACCTGGCGGCTTATTGAAAGTCTCAGCGAGAATGACATCGGGATGATCGGCCAGCCCGCGATCACCTGGATATTCCCAGGCAATTCCGCGTTCAACTTCACTGGCTGCTGGTAATGGTGCAACCGTATATACGCCGATTTGCACGGTGCCGTATTGCTTGTCAGTGGTCGTAAGATACAAGCTCGCCTTGCTAATTCTAGCACTGTCCAATTCCAGAAAGCGTTTATTGAACGCTATCAGGGCTGGTGTATGCGCGCCAACCTGAAATTGTGTCTGATGGCCAAGTGAGTAATGCGTCGTGGCCGATAAAGTGGTATCCCGTGTAACTTCAAATGTTTTAATTTCGTTATCGGTTGTGGTAATCGCCAGAAAGGGCGCTGCCGGATAACCGGCTTCGGTTGCGTCGAATACAATCGCAGAATGGCCGGATTCTTCTTTCAGATATGCGCCGTGATAACTGCCGGGGTTGTCAATCCAGTATTTGATCAGCGTGGTTACATCCAGAGAGACCGGTCTGGCTGTGTCCAGATCTTCGACAAGCGTTGTCGAGAATGCTGCATCGCCATATGGTACGCCATTGCGGTCGACCCAGTCGCCAAGCTGGCGTTGCCATAACAGTTTTGCGGAGCCGTCGGCATAAATAAAGGTTGCGCCGTCCCTGTTTGCTTCGCTGCCCTGTGACCAATAGACATCACTAAGTGCATTAAAAGAGAAAAACAGCAGACAAATTGCAATGAGACAATGTGATAAGGTATGCGACAGACCACCCGGGCATGTCATTGGTATACGCATTGATTGGTTCATATTAAATACGCTTTTCCAGATATTCGATTGTCAGTCCCTCGACTTTCGGGACGCCGATTTTCAATTGCAACGGGTAGGGCTCCTGATTGCCGACCCGCTGATAGCCACGGCGCTGATAAAATGCAATGAGTTCGGGTCGCTGCGAGACGACGAACATGCGAATTCTTTGTGCCGCCAGTTCCTGCCTGGCGATAATCTCGGCCTGATGCAGGATGTGCTTGCCGACACCGATACCCTGGTAATTCGGGTGTACTGAGAAAAAACCGATATACGCATGACATTGCTCTCTGGAGAGATAGATACAAGCGGCGAGCAGTTGATCCAGATAGACCACATAAAACTGTGCGTCGGGTTTTGCCATTGCGGCGGAGATCTCGTCGAGGTTGGTGCGGTCACCGCCGATAATATGTGTTTCACGCGTCCAGCCGGTCTCTCCACGGTATGTCAGGTTGATTAAGTCGCAGATGTCGCGGCAATGAACGGGAACGGCTGGTTCAAGGGTGAGTCGGGAAAAATCGATTGTTTCCAGTATCTGTTTCAATGTTGCTTTGATTCAGGTGTCGTTATAACAATCCTAGTACGGGACTTTTGGTCAAGGCGACAAGAACGATATAAATAAAGACGCATTCCGCAGCAACCCAGGCCTTGATGCGTGCCTGTCGCGTTTTACCGAAACGCATCGCAACCATGCCCAGACTGATATAAATCAAAATGCCGATGACTTTGGCAGTCAGCCATGCGTCTACAAACGGACTCTGCTGAATCTTAAAGGCCAGGGTAATTGCGCTGGTCAGCAGGACAGTATCGACAATGTGCGGCAGGACTCTGACCCAGCGTTTACGCAATATTGGCGAATCCTTGATGAGCCAGATGCCGCGCACGAAGAAAAACAGAAAACTGGTGATCACGCTGCTGACATGGATCATCTTGATCATCGAATAAGTCATAGGCTGTCTCCCGAAATCAACCAGCCGTGACTGCCTGCAACCGCGCCGGCAATGGTGATCAGACTCAAGACCAGCAGCACCATGTGCTTGCGCTGGATCGAGTCAAAAGTTTGTGCAGTGACGTCCTGTGGCGATGCAGATTGAGATCGTTTTCTTGATCTGGGTTCGTTGATAAAAAGCATGTAGGTAAACAGCAGCCAGATCAGTAGCATGGTATGCATCCACCAGTATTGCCACTGAGTGAAGCGGTGCCAGGCATCCAGTAGATACGTCATGTACAAACCACTCAGTCCAACCAGCAAAGTCGTATAACGTGCCTGGGCGGCAAAACGGCGTCTGAAACCGTTAAAAAAAACCATCGCCTCTGCGGGTGATGTCTTGCTTTTTAATGCGGGGAGTAATACCAGCGTCACCATGGCAACACCGCCAATCCAGAGAACAACGCCAGCGACGTGCAACACCCTGGCTAAAATAAAATCATCCATTGGGCTATAGCAAAAAAGGATTAATCGGAGGCCTCCGCTTAACCAGCAGTTGAGGAGGAATCTTCACGTGTGACCCAGTCAATGGCCTTATCATAGTCCTTAAATACAACTACTTCGGCATCGGTAAACAGATTGGATATCCAGGCGCTCCAAGCCTGCCACTGATCATCGGTGACTACGGCGATATGATTAAAGTCATTGCCGTGTTCGTGCATGAATTTGAGATCTTCCCAGGCAACATCAACGGTGTAATCAATCATGTCACGCAAGTCGATAACGACATTTGCTTTTCCTTCAAAGGTGGATTGATAGATGATCTGCTCTTCAAAAGATTTGTAATCGGATAAGGTAAATTCACCGATGACGGCTACGATAATCAGACTATTTTGTTTTTGTATGGTAATCATAATCTCACCTCAGATGATAAGACCTGCATTATCGGCAATTCGATTAAATGGTGCAAATATTGCAGACTGTTGACATACGTATTGCTGATCAATATATCCCGAAAAAAACATTTTAAAGGGAAAAAAACAATTATTTCACGATAGCTGGCTGATGGCATTGTGATATATTGGTTGTCAGTAGGGTTATGACGCTCTTTTTCAAAACACCTTGTTATAAAGTTGCAAATCCGGGTAATGCGCATTAAAAAAATAATTATTTTATATTTTCAGAGTTCTACAAGCGGGTTAGCTTATGGATGAGAACCCTTCGATTATAGCGCGTAAAACATTGCTAAAGCTTGCTGAATTAAAACTTCAGCCAACACCGGAAAATTATCACAAAATTTATGATCAGGTCGCAGGATTCCCAAATCACCGGCTGAGTCCGGCCTCAATCAAGCTGCTGTCTTCATTTGCTAAAGAGTTTCCACGTCATACACAGGATCTGAATAATATTGCTAACCGACTTGAACTAGCGATTCAGAACAAAAGCTGGAAAGAGTACAAGGCCGGTTTGCTGAGACTGGCAGGAGTCACTACGGCAACTTCTCTGCAGTCCGGGTGCGCGGAGGATTCCGGTCAGACAGAAGAAAATAGCTGGGCGGATATAATCGCCAGATTAGTCAAACAGTTGGATGTCTGTCACGCTAGAGTAACGCCTGTCAGAAAGCGTGAAGGCCTGGGCCGTGTGCTGAACGGATTCTCAAACGATTCCGGTGCGTTGCAGAAAAATATCATTGCATTGATGGAATCATGGGATTATTTGGCGAGTAATGAGAATCAGGTATCTGAGAGTGAGTATACGGAACCGGAAAAAATATCGGCACTGAAACTGGTAGCGGGAGAACAAGATGAAGCAATGGATTCCGTTGACAGCCAACCGCAGATAAACCCGAGTACAGTCAATAATATCAGCGATCAGCTGCTTGATTTATTTATGCAGACGCTGGAGCATGTGGCTGCAGTAAAAAATGCGGATACAGAGCTGAGTCACGAAGCTGGAGCACTTGCGCAGCAGGTTCGAGAGATTCACAACAGGGATGAGTTGGAACAATTCGTTTCATCTTTTAAGCTATTTCTGGATAAGTTTGATTATTGTGCCGAAGGCAGTTCGAAATTGCAGCAGGGGCTGCTGCGCTTGCTGGATAAGCTTTTAGATAGTACCAGTAAGCTCTTGTACGAGGATGAATGGATAAAAAGCCAGATATTCAAGCTGCGTGAAACCATTCACAGACCACTGGATAAGCGACTGATAATCGAAGCAGAGAATTATCTGGATGAAATTATTCAAAGACAGCGTGTAATTAAACGCAGTCTGGGTGATGCCAGGTCAACGTTAAAGCAAATGGTAAGCAGCCTGATCAGTAATATTGAAGAATTTTCCGATGAAACAGGCGAATACCACATCAAAATCGAGCATTATTCCAAGCAGATCAGTGAAGCAAATGATCTGAATTCACTGAGTCATCTGCTGGTTGATATCATGCATGATACACGGCAGATGCAAGAAAGCGCACAAAATTATCGGGACGGTTTTTTGTCCGCACGAGCTGAAGTAGAAGGTGCCCAGGAAAAAATTGTGCAGCTTGAAACCGAACTGCAGCAAATGAGCGAGAAGGTCCATGAAGACCATCTGACCGGGGTTCTGAATCGTCGCGGCCTGGATCTGGCGTTTGAACGCGAGGTGCATCGTGCGCAGCGCCTGCAATGGTCGGTCTGCTACGCACTTCTTGACATCGATAACTTTAAAAAGGTCAATGACACGCATGGCCACAAGGTCGGTGACGAAGCCATCGTGTATCTGATAAATGCCGTGAAAAACGTTACGAGAAATGATGATATCGTAGCGCGATATGGCGGTGAAGAATTTGTCATTCTGTTACCTAACACCGATTTGCCGGAGGCAATCGATATCTTGTCCAGAATCAGGCGTGATATGACCAAAAAGTTTTTTCTGCATGAAAACAAGCGAATCTTGATCACCTTTAGTGCGGGCGTTGCTGAATACAGACCAGGCGAAAAGCAGGAACAGATTTTCAAGCGGGCGGATGAAGCACTCTATCGCGCTAAAAAGAATGGCAAAAATCTGATTCTGGAAGCTGCCTGACGCGCGGGCACCAGCAGTGTTTCCCGGTATTTTCATTCTTTTGGGTGCCGGGATTTTACTTTTCTTCTGTCACACACCGAAATAACGTAGCGTGTTTTTAAATGACTTGTAAATTCTGTCATGTTCATCGGGTACACTGTAGCATGACATGAAAATAATAATTAATTTGTTTTAAGCGTTACTAGATCCATGGAAACAACAGACCTTAAAAATCCAACGTTATATATTAATCGCGAACTGAGTTTACTGGAATTTAACCGGCGCGTTATCGAACAGGCAAAAGATCAAAATCTGCCATTGCTTGAACGTTTGAAATTTCTTTGTATTGCAAGCACTAACCTGGATGAGTTTTTTGAAATACGAGTCGCAGGGCTAAAGCAACAGATCAAGTATGGATCGGTACAGACAGGTCCGGATAATCTGCTTCCCTCTGAAGTAATGGCGCGGGTCGGCGAAACGGCGCATCAAATCGTCACGGAGCAGTACCAAATATGGAATAGCATGATTATTCCTGCCATGGCGAACGACAAAATCAGGCTTTTGAGACGATCACACTGGAAGCCAATGGTGAGTCGCTGGGTGCAGCGTTACTTTAACGCTGAAGTACTGCCGATTTTAAGCCCCATAGGATTGGACCCTGCGCATCCATTTCCGCGCGTGTTAAACAAGAACCTTTACTTCATTATTTCGCTGGAAGGCAAAGACGCTTTCGGGCGGGATTCGGGGCTTGCAATCGTACAGGCCCCGCGTTCACTGCCCAGGGTCGTGCAGATACCGTCCGCGCACAGTAACGGCAATCATGATTTTGTTATGTTGTCCTCGATTATTCACGCGCACGTCAAGGACTTGTTTCCGGGAATGAACGTATTGGGCTGTTATCAGTTCAAGGTCACACGAGACAGCGATTTGCTGATTGATGATGAAGAAGTGGATGATTTGTTGCGTGCTCTGGAAGGGGAACTGCCTTCCCGCAGATTCAGTAATGCAGTCAGACTGGAAGTTGCAGACAACTGTCCGGATCAGTTAAGTGATTTTTTGTTGCAAAAATTTGAATTGCAAAAGGATGATTTATACAGAGTGTCGGGCCCTGTCAACCTGAGCAGATTACTGGCCATTTGCGATCTGGTTGACCGTCCTGAGCTCAAATTTGCCGGATTCAAACCGGAAATTCCCAATCGGCTGCTAAAAAATACCAATATTTTCGAAGTGCTGCATCACGGCGATATACTGCTTCACCATCCGTTTCAGTCTTTTGCACCAGTCATTGATTTTGTCAGGCAGGCATCAACCGACCCGAATGTGTTGTCGATCAAGCAGACACTATACAGAACCGGTGCTGATTCCGCGCTGGTTGAAGCACTGAAAGTGGCGGCTCGCGAGGGCAAGGAGGTGACGGTTGTAATTGAATTGCGGGCAAGATTTGACGAGGAAGCCAATATTGAGCTGGCCAGCGAACTGCAAAAAGCCGGCGCGCATGTGGTATATGGTGTTGTCGGCTTTAAAACGCATGCAAAAATGATTCTGATCGTTCGGCGTGAAGGGCGCAGTTTGCGGCGCTATGTGCATCTGGGCACCGGTAATTATCATGCCAGGACAGCACGGTTGTATACTGACTACGGATTGTTAACGTGTGACAAGTCAATTGGTGAAGACGTTAACAAGTTGTTTCATCAGTTAACCGGACTGGGACGCGCAGGTAAATTAAAGAAGTTGCTGCAATCGCCTTTTACGTTATACAAAAGTATGCTGGGTTTTATTGAAGATGAAATCAAAGCGGCAACTGAAGGAAAAAAAGCCTGGATTATCGCTAAAATGAATGCGTTAACAGACCCCGAGATTATCAAAGCCTTATACCGTGCCTCCCAGGCGGGTGTTAAAGTTGATCTGATCGTTCGCGGGATCTGTTGTCTGCGGCCGGGCGTTCAGGGTGTTTCTGAAAATATCCAGGTACGCTCCATCGTCGGTCGTTTTCTTGAGCATACGCGGATTTATTATTTTTATAACAGTGGGGAAGACCGTGTATTTTGTTCCAGTGCAGACTGGATGACGCGCAATCTTCATTATCGCGTGGAAGTCTCTTTTCCGATCGAGGAAAAACGCCCCAGAGACAGTGTTATCGCATACGGCCTGATGAGTTATCTTTCCGATAATACGCAGTCTTGGGTGCTGCAAAGTGACGGCTCGTACAAGCGAAGCAAAACAAGTTCGAAACCGCGCTCTGCTCAGCAGCATATACTCGAGCATTATTGCGACTAGTGTTTATTGAAACGTGAGCGTGAAACCGGCTGACTGAAGGTATCCCTGTTCAGTTTTCAGATCGGCTAGGGTTAACGGGTGGTCGAATAACCACTGTGGTGGAAAATACAGGTTAATGGTATCTTCATCTGCCTCGATTCGAATATCAGGCAGGGAATTATTGGAACGGCTGCGGTGCAGAACTGTAGCCAGTCTTAGCAGAATGCTGAGTCTGATCACGGTTTGTCTGGCCTGACTCGAAATCGTCTCAAATTCCGCGAGTGGAAATTTTCTGCGGTGGCCGCGCACCAGTTTCGCCAGTTTGATTTGCTCCTGTCGGGAAAAACCGGCCAGATCGGAGTAGCGGACCAGATAGCTGCCATGATGATGGTACTGGGCATGTGCAATCGACAGACCGATTTCATGGGCCATCGCACCCCACTGCAGCAGCTTCAGCGCTTCTTTATCCTGCAGCGCCCAGTCAACACTCACCTGATGAAAAAGCTTTTCTGCCGTTTCCCTGACACGATTTGCCTGTTCCTGATCTATCCCGTAACGCTGGGAAATACCCAGTATGGTTTTGTCACGAATATCCTCATTGTGCATACGTCCGATCAGATCATGCAGCAGTCCTTCGCGTAACGCGCCGTCGGACACGCTGATCTTCTCCAGACCCAGTCCTTCGAAAATACCGGCCAATACTGCGACTCCACTTGCGAAAACCGGTTTTCTGTGTTCCGACAAACCATCAAGTTCAATGGCGCCAGTGTGGCCAAAATCAATCAGTGCATCAATTAGTTTGGACAGTGCAGCGGCCGTAATACCAGTTTCGCACCATTTCTGTGCTTGCACTACATCACGTATCGTGGTGATGGTGCCGGAAGAACCCAGTGCCTGATCCCAGCCGGTCTTTTTGTAAGCAGTCTCGACTGATTCCAGCTCCTGTCGTGCGTATAGAATGGTTTTATTGAATTTTTTGGTTTTGATTTTACCATCGTCAAAAAAGCGTTTGCTCATGTTGACGCAGCCCATATACAAACTGTCCATACTGAAGATCTCGAATCCTCGACCGATAATCAGTTCGGTGCTGCCGCCGCCAATATCAATGACCAGTCGTTTATTGGCTTCATCGTACGTGGTATGCGCAACGCCCTGATAAATTAATCGCGCTTCTTCCTGGCCAGCTATGATTTCTATCGGGTGGCCCAGCGCCGAGTCCGCAAGTGCCAAAAAATATCCGTCATTTCGGGCCTGCCGTACAGTATTTGTACCTACTGCACGTATATTTGCCTGCGGAATTTCCTTGATTCGCTGTCCAAAGCGCTGCAGGCATGCCAGTGCTCGTTGTATCGATTCTTCCGACAGTTCGTTTTTTTCATTTAGCCCGGAAGCGAGCCTGACCATTTCTTTAATCCGGTCAATGATCTGCAAGCGTCCGTCCGAGTAATTGGCAACGATCATGTGGAAGCTGTTGGAGCCTAAATCAATGGCTGCGTACGATTCATCTTGTTGTGGTTTCATACATTGGGTCTGGCCGGAAAAGGATCAGATATATGTTGTTCCGAAAATAAGGTGCTTGTCGATACAATGCTATGGCCCGTTATCACAGTCCGGGTTAAGCCCAGTTTTAAATTGAGCATTAGAATAGGACGATTTTCCTCGATGTGCGACAGGCAGGTAAAAGGAGCTTGGTGTGTTGTGTTATTCGGTGCCTGACAATAAAATGACTGAATAAAGTTCAGGTTCTAGCGCTTTTCAGTCACCCAGAAAACCAATGACTGTAATGCGATTTACACTAAACTTCCATGAAACCCTGCTGTCACCATCGCCTCAGTCATGTTCATCGTGTCGATCATGTTCAAGTTCGAGCTCTAGATCAATATCAAGTTCATGTTTGTGTTCATGATGGTGTTTATTTGTGTGCGGATGATCATCGCCGCCATGTGTGAGTGCTTTATATTGATCGGCTGACAAATTTCCCATCCGTTGAACAAAAAAGGCCATGGCCCAGATGGTATGATCGTCGTGCGTCAAGCCCCATGCCGGCATGGCAGTCATTTTGATACCGTTTTTGATGACCCAGAAATAGGCTTTGCTCTGTTCCTGCAGGTCCTCTGGAGAGATTAAGGGCGGTCGGAGATGAAACACGGGTGCCTGCGGATATAGACCCTGCGAAAGCTCCGTGGGCGCCTGAGCCGGTGAAAGATGGCAGTCGGTACACATTGCGTCGTAATGCGTTGCGCCGGTCTTCATGATTTCAGAATCGTCCATAGCCGGAATTTCAAGTTCATTTGCACGTGCCGCTATTGAATTGATACGTACCCATTCGATAAGTTTTTCGGTAATCGGCCAGTGTTTTTCGGTGGCAGCCATATTGTATACGCCCGTTCCCATGAAATACCCCGTTGCTATGAGCGCTACAAGTAGCAGGCCAACAATTGTTTTCATTTTTTTGTCCTCCTGATTCAAGGCATCGTTATAGTCCTGCACAATAGCACATGACAGTCATCACCAGAAAATAATCTCTCTTGGCGGGATGGTTTAAAGAGTGACTGGCGGGCTGCGTGAAAATATTGTTCAGAACGGTAAAAGCAGTCCATGGATTGCACTTTCGGTACGTGGGTCAGTTCACGCAGCTGAAAATTTCGCAGTATGTTGTCAGGCAACTGTGACTTCTTCGGACAGATACACATCCTGGATCGCGTTGAGTAATTTGATACCTTCTGCAAACGGCTTCTGGAATGCCTTGCGTCCAGAAATCAATCCCATGCCCCCAGCCCGCTTGTTGATGACGGCTGTGCGTACAGCCTGATGCAGATCGTCGCTGCCGGATTCGCCACCTGAATTGATCATGCCAATACGTCCCATATAGCAATTGGCCACCTGATAACGCACCAGGTCGATTGGATGATCGGTGGTCAGCTCGTCGTAAACTCCGGGACTGGTTTTGCCGAATTTAAGCGCGGTATAGCCACCATTGTTAACAGCCATTTTCTGTTTGATGATATCCGCACCGATGGTGGCCGCGAGATGATTGGCCTGTCCCGTCAAATCGGCACTGACATGATAATCTTTTTCGGCTGTTTTGAACGCTGCATTGCGTGTGTACGCCCACAAAATGGTGACCATGCCCAGGTCGTGCGCGTGTTCGAAAGCCTCGGTGATTTCCTGTATCTGGCGTCGTGACTCTGCAGAACCAAAGAATACGGTAGCACCAACAGCACAGGCGCCCATGTCAAAGGCCTGATCGACACTGGCAAAAATTGTCTGATCATAATGATTGGGATAGGTCAGTAGTTCATTATGATTGATTTTCAGTATCATCGGTATTTTATGTGCGTATTTGCGTGCGATGCTGCCGAGGACGCCCAACGTAGATGCGACTCCGTTACAGCCACCTTCGATGGCCAATTGAGCAATCTCTTGCGGGTCAAAGAACTTTGGATTAGGAGCAAACGAGGCACCGGCGGAATGTTCCACGCCCTGATCAACCGGTAGCAGTGAGAGATAACCGGTGCCAGCCAATCGCCCGTGATTGTAGAGTGCCTGCAGATTGCGTAGCACACTTGGTTTTCGATTATTGTCGATCAGCACGCGATCGACAAAATCCGGCCCCGGTAGATGAAGCGTTTCCTTAGGAATGCTCTTGCAGACATGATTGAGCAGTTTGTCGGTTTCATCTTTTAGAATAGTTGTAATGCTCGTCATTTTTTCTCCTTTTGATTGCCAATTGAAACAAAAGTGACATGAGAGTAACCCGGGAACAATCTTTGTCAGATTCACAATTCAGGTACGGCCTAATCTTAGCATGTAATCCTCATTAAAGCATTGGCCGTGCATGCCTTGCTTTCAAGTGCTCCAAACGCAATCTATAACATATCCCGACAATCAGTTTGCATGTGGGAATCCACCGCTGCAGGGAATGATGGAGTGACAGGTTGCCCATGATCCGAATATATTCCCTTGCTTCGAAATTTGTTGCATCGTTTCCTTTTTAAAATGATCAAGTTCTTCAAGCACGGTAACCGGAACGGCCACTTCATTCTGAACATAACTGTTTATTGCCTGATGGTTTTATAGAATAACTGATGTGTTCAGCACAACTATTTTCTTTTGACTGCGTGGCATGACCGGTTATGTAAGTTTATTGATAAGTCAGTCATATTAAATTTTATTTACTACATACAAAACCATGAAAGGAATATGTTATGCCCGGACTGTAGTATCAGTCAGACTGATTTTGTGACTGTTTGATTTTTGATATACGTGCCTCGCGGACTTTCGTATTGATGGCTGCAGGCAGTAAAGCACTGTCGGCTATTTTTTCACGAAGCAAGCCGGCAATTTCTCCAGCGTTGACATTGCTGGCGGCAGATAGTGCGTTGTGTAAACGGACCGCGGGTGGATAGGGTTTTTGGGCATAACCGGGACGACCGTGAAAGTCGCAGGCGCATGCCTGTATGAATTCTGCAAACCGATTTGGCTTGCGGTATGCATCAGTGGCTTGTAACAAATCAGCAATTGTTGACGGCCTGAGTTCTTCAGCGCGATGCACGGTACCATGAAATTTCGCAACCAGAGTGGCCAGATCGCGCGAATCCCTGGGTATTCTGATGCGTTCACATAAGTCTGTGATCAGCTGTATACTGCGTTGTTCATGACCGATATGTCTTGGCCATTGTTCAGGCGGTGTAATGCCTTTGCCAACATCGTGAAGCAGTGCGGCAAAGCGTACCGGCAGAGAATAACGCTGACTGGCTGCATAGTCTATTGTAAGCATGGTATGCAGTCCGGTGTCGATCTCAGGGTGCACCTCTGGTGGCTGGGGTACGCCAAACAATACGTCGATTTCAGGTAAAATACGCGTCAAGGCGCCGCATTCCCTAAGCATATAAAACATCCGGGATGGGTTGTTTTCCATCAGTCCTCGGGAAATTTCCTGCCAGACCCTTTCCGGCACCAATGCTTCTACCTCGCCATTGTGAACCATGTTGTTCATCAGAGTGAGTGTTTCGGGTGCAATCCGGAAGCTGAACCGTGCTGCGAAGCGTGCCGTACGGAGTATACGAACGGGGTCTTCCGAGAATGCCGGGCTGATATGGCGAAGAATTCCTGCTTCCAGATCGGCAACACCATTGAACGGGTCAATGATGTTTCCCGCTTCGTCCTTGGCAATAGCGTTGATGGTCAAGTCGCGGCGAACCAGGTCCTGTTGCAATGTAACTGCCGGGGTGGTGAAAATCTCAAAACCTTTGTAACCGCGAGAAATTTTACGCTCGGTTCGCGCCAGCGCATACTGTTCATTAGTTTCGGGGTGCAGAAAAACCGGAAAATCCTTGCCAACTGGACGGTAACCGAGTTGCTCCATTTTTTCTGGGGTACTGCCGACAACTACATAATCATGATCTTTAACGGGCAGCCCCAGTAGTTCGTCTCGAACTGAGCCGCCAACCAAATAAACTTTCAAAACAACGTGTTTAAATAGAAATAATTAATGGATTGCAGGATAAAGCTGTTGTAAATATCTTTGGCATATCATATACCGAGTAGCGATTATGGATTGTATGCTACTGCAGATGCTTATTTTTTTGCAACAATACCCAGACGTTCTTTTAATGTTGGGGGAGTGCGATCCTGTTCAAGTACAGTTGAGTAATAAACGGAATTTTTCAGTACCTTTTTAACATAATCTCGTGTTTCGCTAAATGGAATGGTTTCAGCATAGATCGCGCCCTCTAGGCTTCTTTCCGTATCGCGCCAGCGTTTTGCACGGCCGGGACCGGCATTGTAGGCTGCCGAAGCAAGTAAAGGCTGATTGTCCAGCGTTGCGAGGACATACTTTAAATAATACGTGCCTAGTCTTAAATTTGTGTCGATTTGCGTGATCAGATTTTGCTGGAAATTGGCCATACCGAGTTGTTTGGCGACCCATTTCGCGGTGTCAGGCATCAATTGCATTAATCCGATTGCACCTGCACTGGATCTGACTTCAGACAAAAACCGGCTTTCCTGTCGGATTAGACCATAAACCCAGGCTTCATCAAGATCCTGATCTTGCAGAATGTGGCGCAACACCTCCCGGTGCGGTGTGGGAAAGCGCAGCCTGAAATCATGCAGATCAGTGGTTTTACTGGCGGTGTTAATAGCGCGATCATGATGTCCATGTCGGCGGGCAACTTCAGCTGCAGCGAGCAATTGCCTGTCATTGAAATCACGGATAGTCCATACCCATTCCCAATACGCCTCCGTACGTAGGTTCATACGGTAAAAAGCCAGCGTACGCTGAATGCCGGGTGTTTTTTCCATGGCAATTACTTCAGCTTCGCCGACCTGAACAGATTTTTGTGGCGTGCCAAGCACAGTGCCCAGTTCTTCCTTAGCCAGCTGACCATAGTAATGGTGCTGGTTGCTGAGCGGAATCAGCAAAGTATTTGCTTCGGTTGATTTTCCTTTTGCCTTGAGCGCTCTTGCCTTCCAGTATTGCCATGTACTGTCAGCCTGCTCGGCTGCAGACATGCGGTTGATGCCATCCAGTACGCTGTCCCAGTTTTCAGCACGCAGTGCAACACGTACCTGCCATGCCAGTAACGTATCGGTCATCGGGTAGGTATCTTTGATGCGTTGGGCGTCATGAAACCAGTTTAATGCACGCGGGTCATGTCTCATGGCTGCCCGATATCCCAGTCTGCCAAGAAAATAGGACTGGTCTGAGGCTGTAAGCTTATCCTTGATTTGATACCATTTTACCAGAGCAGGATTGGTGTCGCTGGTTAATAGACGCAATAACGCGAACAAAGCAATTTCACGATCTGCACGTGTGCTGATCTTGTTTTGCCGTGTTTTGAGGTAGTGCAGTGGATTTTGTGCTGCTGCGTTTAATTCATCGACATTAAGCGCTTCACCTTCTGGTATTCGACGATTGATATAACGCGCCATACCGGTTTGTCCTGCTTCCAACGCCAGTCTGATACGTGCCCATCTGTCGTTTACAGTAATAATGTTTCTTGAGATCAGTGTGTTAAACACCGGTGTGCAGCTATCGGGCATACTGTTGGCTGTAAACCACAAGGCGCGCGCGCTATCAATTGCAGCCTGATCCTGTTTTTCGATGCGATATTGATAGGCCAAACAAAGTAATTCGGTTTTTTTGTCGATCAGTTTTTGAAATTCGTGCTCAAAAAGTTGCCATTGATGATTATTGGCCAGCATTTTTAACCAGTCTGCACGCAGCCTGTCAGCGAGCAGATGGTTCTCGTGGCGTGTCAGAAAGGCCTCTATCGTTGTAATATCGGCTGTGCGTAAATACATGCGCAGCTGATAATACTCGATATAAGGTGCTAATACATGCTGTTGTAGACGCTGGGCGTGCTCGTGCACCAGCGCGGCTTTGCCTTCCTGGAACGCTTTGCGTGCAGCCAGGAAGTGATCGTCAAGTTGTGACAGGCTTGCAGGCAAGGCACCGGAATAAACCACGAGGACCATCGCCATCAGGAATTTGATTGTAGCAGGGAGATACAAACTGGACATAAAATATAGAACCTGATCCTAAGTTATCAAATAAAACCCGCGCAGAGAAATGCGCGACAAAAGACTGTATAGGTTGTATCGGCACTACCGTGTCAAATTGAAACTGCCGCAGCATGACAGTCCTGCTGCGGCAGTTCACCAATGTTTTTCTGATGCATTTACACGCTGAATTTCAAATATCCTGGAATAATCATGTCACTCCCTGTCCCAGCATGGCGTCGGCAACTTTTACAAAACCGGCGATATTCGCACCGTCTACATAGTTTACGCTGCCATCGGGTTTGGTGCCATATTGCAGACAGGAACGATGTATCGCCTGCATGATCTCCAGTAAACGTGCATCAACTTCATCATGTGTCCATGAAAGCCGCATTGCATGTTGACTCATTTCCAGACCCGAAGTGGCGACTCCGCCGGCATTGCTGGCTTTGCCAGGTGCATACAGTACATTATTTTGCTCGAAGCATTCAACGGCTTCGGCGGTTGATGGCATATTTGCGCCTTCGGCAACACAAATGACGCCATTTTTAACCAGTTCTTTTGCATCTACATCGCTGATTTCGTTTTGTGTTGCGCAGGGAAGTGCGACATCGACGGGTACATGCCAAGGTTTTGTGTTTGGCAGGAATGTCGCGTTGACCCGTTTGGCGTATTCGTCAACACGTGCATATAAATGGTTTTTGACTTCAGACAAGATGGCCAGTTTTTCCGTTGTGAAACCGGCTTCATCAACAACTGTCCCGCTCGAATCGGATACAGTAATAACTTTTGCGCCCAGTGTCATGGCTTTCTCGATTGCGTACTGTGCTACATTGCCTGAACCGGAAATGGAAACGCGCATGCCATCGAACGAGCGACGGGCATGTTTGAGGACTTCATTGGCAAAATAAACCGTACCATAGCCGGTTGCTTCGGGGCGAACCAGTGAGCCACCAAAACTCAATCCTTTACCGGTAAATATGCAATCAGACCGATTGACCAGTTTTTTGACCATACCGGCCATATAACCAACTTCACGCCCACCGACACCTATATCACCTGCCGGGACATCGGTATCGGAACCAATATGGCGGAACAGTTCGCAGGCATATGCCTGACAGAAACGCATGATTTCACCCGGGCTTTTTCCTTTGGGATCAAAATCTGATCCACCTTTTCCGCCTCCCATCGGCAATGTGGTTAAAGCATTTTTGAATGTTTGTTCAAATGCCAGGAATTTAAGAATTGACAGATTCACTGAAGGGTGAAACCGCGTGCCGCCTTTGTAAGGTCCGATTGCGGAACTGTGCTGAATACGGTAGCCGCGGTTGACTTTAACTTCTCCTTGATCATCCACCCACGCCACGCGAAAAATAATGGCACGTTCGGGTTCAACCAGGCGATCAAGTACACCATGTTCTGCGTAACGAGGATGCTCGCTGATAAACGGCCATAAGCTTTCCATGACCTCTTTTACAGCCTGTATAAATTCCGGCTGAACAGGATTACGTTCCGCGACATAATCGCAGAATTCCTGAAAACTTTTATATTTCATCTTTTTATTTCCCCGGTATAAGAAAGGTTATTCGTGAATGCTTAATTCTGCCAAATAAATATACTAACTGCACAGTATTTTTTTAAAAAAAGCAAAAAATTGCGGTTTTTTTTAAATTTTGTTTATTAAAGATGGGCGATATGGTAGAAATTGCTACAGTCAATATGGGATGAGCATGATGAAAAAACTATCCAGAAGGGATTTGGTGAAGTTTGGCGTGGTTGGCGCGTTGGCAGGTTTGTCCAAAACGACCGAAAGCTGGAGTGAGGTGATAGCAATGCCAACACCGGAAGAAGTTGAAGGGCCATTTTATCCTGTTACTGATCAAATAGACAAGGATGCGGATATGACGCAGGTGACGGGACGCAGTGGCCAGGCACTTGGTCGGTATATTATTATCCGTGGGTCTGTCAAAAATAGCCTTGGCGTTCCAGTCAAAAATGCAACTATTGATATATGGCAAGCAAATGCTGCCGGTCGATACGATCACCCGCGGGATTCGAATCGGGCCCCGCTCGATCCTTATTTTCAGGGATGGGCCGTAATCCACAGCGATGCCAACGGCCTATTTCGCTTCAAGACGATAAAACCTGGTGCTTATCCGGCGTCCAGATCATGGACGCGTCCACCGCATATTCATTTTAAGATCTTCAAACAGGGGTTTCCGGAATTGATCACACAAATGTATTTTCCTAATGAACCGCTGAATGCGTCCGATTTATTGTTTAGTAACAAAACCCCGGAAGAGCAGAAAGCTATGGTTGCACAAAAAACCGATAAATATGAAGGTATGGAGGTTTACACATACAATATTGTTTTGCACGGACATTAACTGCAATTGCTGTATTGATACATAGAGGCTGTTCGCAGTACGTTATCAATACGCGGCTGCACCGGATTTATCCCGAATACAACTCTATGACACGTAAATGATTCATTTGCCTTGATATCAATACCTTGAATGAAACCCGACTCAATTAACTATAAAATTATCACTGCACAGCCCGATTTCCTGGCAAAGGTTATTCGCATTGATGCAAACTCTGATCGTTGTTTTCAAGAAATGGATAGCCTGTTACGCACCGATCAGGGCGCAGTGTCTCTGATACTTCGTGTGGCAAATTCAGCAATGTATAGCAGAGGCAAAGATATTAAGACAATACCGCATGCGATTAATTTGTTGGGTATCAATGTGATTCGCTCTCTGGCGATACTATCGGTATCCCGCTCTATTTTTACACGCAGTAAAAACCGGCTGATTAAACAGCATGTCTGGCAGCACTCGTTGTTAACAGCACTGGCAAGCCAGCAGATTTGTGCTGAAATGGGCAAGAAATCGCATGCTGAAGAAGCGTTCGTTGCAGGGTTATTGCATGATATTGGAAAACTACTGTTATTTTACAATAGTCCAGATGAATATAATCTGACCCTTGACCATGCTTTAGAAACACCCTGTTCCTGCGCAGATGCAGAGCGAAAATTTCTCGGAACCGATCACTATGAAGTTGGCAAGAAAGCGGTTGCTGAATGGAGATTGCCTGCGTATTTTGACTACTACGTTGCAACCGACCTCGATACACCAGCGACTTTTCCGAGTAAAAGCAGTGCTGTACATTTTCTAGCTATTGCGAATAGTTTTGTCAAATATGCGGGATTTGGTGCAAACAAATCCGATCCGTCAGAGCGCAAGGAAAAATTGATGAAACTGGGCGCGAGCGATAATTTTAGTGATTATCTTTTGGAAGAATCATTTATGCGACAATTGGTTCAGAACGAAATCTATCGGTTATGCATGTGAAGTACAATTAAGGCCAGAATAAATAATATGATCATTGATGCCTATGGATGCAGGCACTGAAACACATTTAACACAACACATCATCATTACATCCCTTGAGCAGAATATCTGGGACGATGTGAAAATTCTACTGAATCGTAGGTTAAACAGGCTTCGGATAGAGCAATTAGCCGAGCCTACGTTTTTTTTGCTGCACCAAATGGTGACTAATTTGATTAATGTCTTACACTACAATGTGTTTCGGCAAGTCGTACGAACTGATTTCGGCCTGGGGGCAAGCAATGATGAAACAGAATTGAAAGCGTTGTTTAATAGTGAACTGGCTGATCATGGGGACAGAAATATCGCTAAATTCTGTGAATTGAATGATTTGTATATTTCTCTGGCTTTTGACGATACAAAGGAAACCATTGTTGTAATCAGTGCGCCAGAATTCTGTAAAGATGTGTTGCAACATAGCCATAAACTGATCCAAACGCTGGGTTACGCAGCTATAAACAACAAACCGGCATCTAATGCAAAACATTTTTCGATTAAACTTGTAAAACATCTCGCGCATCAGCATCCTGCCATTCTGCCGGAATTGATCACAAACAGGAATGAGTTAAGCAGCCTGAAGGAGATTTTTTCACAGCTATCCTACGGTATCGCATGTTTTACCGGAATTGGTGGTGTTCAGGCAGTTTCGCCGTCAATCTTGGCACTTCTTGGATTGGAGGTAAATAAAGCGTCTTACGAAATATTCGCGAGATCCATTTCGATTCATTTCTATAACGACGTGATATGGGGCATGGCGCTTGAATCATCGAACGGTAAATTTGAAAATTACAGAGTACGAGTAAAGACGCAAAAAAATCCTGAAGAATCAGTCTTGTTCAATGTCAGCGGTTTTCGTGATGGCAACGCGACAATTCACACGTTATGGCAAAAAATTTCGCTGGATGGTGGTAATGCAAACAATCTGTCGGAAGGTGATCTTATCAATGAAGCAAAAGTGCATAATATAACTCGAAATTATGTACCACAGTTGGTTGAAAAGAAAGCAAGGGAAGTGGTCAGGCTGGGCAGCAATTTGCTGAAAAATGAGGAATGTTATTTTGCTGTGTTGTTCTGTGACATTGTTGGTTTTACAAGGTTTGTAGAACAGAATGAACAGGAAGAGTCAATTATTCATGTATTAAATTCGGTTTTGCGCAGAATTTCACTGTCTGTAAAAAAATTTGGAGGATTTATAGACAAGTTTATGGGCGACTGTATTATGGTCTTGTTTCGAAATCCACACGATGCGGTGATGGCGGCGCTGGAAATGCAAAGACACTCTCAAGATATCAATTCACTGCGGGAACGCGCGGATCTGGAGAAGCTTCAGTTACGTATTGGAATACATTGGGGAAAAGTGGTCATAGGCAATGTTGGTACACCGGAACGGCTGGATTGGACAACAATAGGTGATGTTGTAAATACAGCTTCCCGTATTGAAAAAAACTGTCAGCCCGGTGATGTTCTGATCAGTGAAATAATGCGAGAGGCGATAGAACAGAGTGATGATCTGAGCTTTAGATGCGGTGACACATTTTATATCAGCCTCAAAGGTAAAAAAGAAAAACTGGCAGTCTGCTATGCATTTTCGAACTGATGGAGTGGTCATAATACTGACAGTAACAACCTAACGTCATTTGAAGATGCTGGGTGGATGAAAACCTTTGGTTTGAGTGGTGTAAATGATCTGGATACAAGTTAACTGTGACAACACGTTACAGTGGTGGCAGATCGCTAAACCGCATTCCTGAAGATTTGTCGCTGCGGTTTAGACTGCATAGAGGCTCCTGAACATTATTATCAGTAATCAAGTCGGTTTGTTTTTAACATAACTGCGCCAGCACAGAAGGGTTCTCAATGCCCTGTGTGTATGGTTATATCAACAGCAGCAAAAGTGTTAAGGCTATTCGCCGAGGCTAAAAGCCACTGTATTAAATCCGGCGTCAACATAAGTGATCTCACCTGTTATACCGCTTGCAAGGTCACTGCAAAGAAACGCTGCCACATTGCCAACTTCTTCGATGGTAACGTTGCGTCTTAATGGTGAAACTTTTTCTGTATAGCCCAATAATTTTCCAAAATTACCTATTCCGGCAGCTGCAAGTGTTTTGATAGGGCCGGCAGATATAGCGTTTACACGGATTCCCTTGGGGCCCAAACTCGATGCCATAAAACGCACATTTGCTTCCAGGCTGGCTTTTGCCAGTCCCATGACATTATAATTGGGCATCACCCGAACTGCTCCCAAATAACTGAGCGACAATAATGCGGCATTCCTGTTCTGCATGAGCGGTAAACCGGCTTTTGCCATCGCTGAGAAACTATAGGCGCTGATGTCATGTGCGATACGGTACGCCTCACGATTAACGCTTTCAAGATAATCACCCGTTAGTGCTTCGCGTGGTGCATAAGCGATTGAATGAATGATGCAATCCAGTCCATCCCAATGGTCCTGCAGTTTTTCAAAACACTGGGTGATTTCGCTGTCGCTTGCGACATCGCATGGTAGCAATATATCGCTATCCATTTCAGCTGCCAATTTTTCAATTCTGCTCCGGAGATTTTCATTTTGATAAGTAAAAGCAAGCGTGGCCCCTTCTCGGTGCATGGCTTGCGCGATACCATAAGCAATTGAGCGATTACTAAGTAATCCGGTAATGAGCACGCGTTTGTTGTTGAGGAATCCCATAAAATTTCCTTGTAAATTTTTTTGTAATCGTGAATTATTATAGCCGATGCTGATATTCATTAGAATGAATACACCAAAATCAGCACATCTGAAATTTTTTCTGATTGGTATTTTTTTAGCGATAGAATTGACTGATTGTAGATTGCGTGATCGGCTATGTTTTTATCATTTGATTGTCTGGCACATAGTCCAGAATGGGTTGCAGAACGAATTTACAATGAAAGGACAGGCTAAAGCGTTGACGATGAAATTGTTGAGCAATCACGCAAGAACCATAATGTACTCTTTGTCCGCAGGCTTCGTTGCTGCACTGTTAACTGCATGTGGTTCAGAAGTATGGAATAATCCTTATCCGATTCATGATGAAGGTGAAAACATCCTATATAATGTTTTTACCGAACGCCCGAAACACCTGGATCCAGTCCAGTCCTACAGTGCAAACGAAATTCAATTTACTGCTCAGATCTATCAGCCACCTCTGCAATATCATTATTTGAAGCGACCCTTTACGCTAATTCCCTATACGACAGACGCAATGCCGAACGTGACGTATTATGATCATGACGATTATCCGTTGCCTGACGACTCCGAAGCGGATGATATAGCTTATACGCAATACGAAATATCTATTAGACCCGGTATTTTTTATCAACCGCATCCGGCATTTGCCCGGAGTGACCAGAATGAATGGTTGTATCATCAGCTTAATGACAAAGAGCTTGCGTCCATTTATCAATTATCCGATTTTACTGATACTGGTACACGTGAATTGACCGCGCATGATTATGCGTATCAAATAAAGCGACTGGCGCACCCAAGGCTGCATTCCCCCATTTATGGGTTAATGGCTGATTATATCGTGGGGCTGCGGGAATATGCCGATGTGCTGAGAGACGCACTACTCAGCGAGCAGTGGAGTACCACATTTCTGGATTTGAACAAGTATCCGCTGGAAGGCGTGGATGTCGTGGATGACTATACTTACCGGATAAAAATAAATGGAAAGTATCCACAATTTATTTATTGGCTGGCTATGCCTTTTTTCTCTCCGATTCCATGGGAGGCCGATCAATTTTATTCACAGCAAGGTTTGGTCGAAAAAAATATTTCATTGGATTGGTATCCGGTCGGAACCGGCCCTTATATGCTTACAGAAAACAATCCGAATTTACGCATGGTGCTGGAAAAAAACCCGAATTTTCATGGGGAGCTTTATCCGAAGGAAGGTATGCCAGAAGATTATCTAAACGGTTTATTGTCCGATGCAGGCAAACCTATACCCTTTATCGACAAAATTGTTTATTCGCGTGAACGTGAGGGAATCCCCCGATGGAACAAATTTCTGCAGGGCTATTATGACGCTTCGGGCATAGGTTCTGACAGTTTTGATCAGGCAGTTCAACTGGTGGGGCAGGGGGAAGCAACGGTTACCGATAAAATGGCTAAGCAGGGTATACGGCTCGAGACGACAGTGGCGGTTTCTACTTTTTATATCGGGTTCAATATGCTTGATCCCGTCGTCGGTGGAACTGGTACCGAACAATCACGTAACGCTGCACGTAAACTTCGTCAGGCAATTGCAATCGCGGTTGATTATGAAGAATTTATTTCGATTTTCGCCAATGGCAGAGGATTGCCGGCGCATGGCCCGATAGCCCCGGGTTTACCGGGTCATCGATATGGCGAAGCGGGAATGAATTCAATTGTCTATGATTGGGTTAACGACGGCCCGCAGCGCAAATCGATACAAGTAGCAAGGTATCTGCTTGCTGAAGCTGGCTATCCGAATGGAATAGACCAGAGAACCGGTGCTCCGCTTGTTCTGTATTTTGATGTGACCGCGCGTAGTTCAGAGGATCGTTCAATGTTGGACTGGATGCGTAAGCAATTTCAGAAACTGAATATTCAGCTGGTTGTCAGAAGTACGGATTATAACCGCTTTCAGGACAAGATTCGGAAAGGAAATGCGCAGATTTTTGAATGGGGATGGCATGCTGACTACCCGGATCCCGAGAATTTTCTTTTTTTGCTTTATGGGCCTCAGCGAAAAGTGGGAAATACAAGTGGAAACGCTGCAAATAATGCAGCCAACTATAATAATCCAGAATATGATCATTTGTTCGAACAGATGAAGGATATGGAAAATGGTCCCGAGCGGCAGGCTATTATTGATCAAATGGTAGAAATACTCCGAAATGATGCGCCATGGCTATGGGGTTATCATCCAAAAGAATACGGGTTGTATCATGAGTGGTTTAAAAATATCAAACCGAACAGGATTTCCAACAACAATGTGAAATATTATCGAATAGACGCAGAGTTAAGACAGCAAAAACGACTGGAGTGGAATAAACCTGTACTGTGGCCTATCGGGTTGGTTGTGATCATTGTGATGATCAGTCTGTTTCCGGCTATTGCGACATACCGCCGTTATGAACGCAGTAAAGGTGTTCAAAATTTTCAGATGAAGCCGCACTAGAGTGTATTTATGCTGAGCTATATCATCCGTCGCATTCTATATGCCATTCCAATTCTGATCGGTGTAAATCTGCTAACGTTTGCACTGTTTTTTGTTGTGAATACGCCGGATGATATGGCACGTATGCAACTCGGTATTAAATATGTGACACCCGAAGCGATCGAAAAATGGAAAGCTGAACGTGGTTATGACAAACCATTATTGTTTAATGAAGAGCAAAGTGGTCTGAATAAGTTGACGCAAACCATTTTTTTTGAAAAATCAGTATCGATGTTTGCATTTGATTTTGGTCACTCCGACGAGGGTCGCGATATTGGATATGAGATTAAATCGCGCATGCTGCCCAGTTTCGCAATAGCTCTTCCAGTATTTATTCTTGGATTGATATCCTATATAACATTTGCACTGTTGATGGTTTTCTTTCGGGCTACATATATTGATTTCTGGGGTGTTGTGTTGTGTGTGGCCTTTATGTCAATTTCCAGTCTTTTTTATATAATTGCCGGACAGTTTTTAATCAGCAAATTATGGCACCTGGTGCCTATTTCCGGGTTTGGAACCGGGATTGATGCTGTCAAATTCCTTATCTTGCCGGTGATTATCGGTGTTATCAGCAGTGCTGGCGCCAACACGCGGTGGTATCGCACTATTTTTCTCGAAGAAATGGGTAAGGAATATGTTCGTACTGCGCGGGCAAAAGGACTATCAGAACACATTGTCTTATTTAAACATGTACTCAAGAATGCTTTGATACCGATTTTGACTGGTGCTGTTGTTCTCGTGCCGCTTCTTTTTTTGGGTAGTCTGATTGTCGAATCCTTTTTTGGAATACCTGGATTAGGGAGTTTTACCATTGATGCGATCAATTCGCAGGATTTCGCAATTGTGCGGGCGATGGTATTTTTAGGATCTGTGCTCTATATCGTTGGACTGATATTGACCGATATTTCATATACGCTGGTTGATCCCAGGATTCGCTTGAACTAGCTTGTGTGCTGTCAATAACCAAGATTCCTCCGACATGGCGAGTGGTGCAATCTTGCGATGCTTAATAGATTGTTTCATAACGGAAGCTATGGAAAGCATTACAAGTGCCCGGGCTGGATTTTTACAGAACAATCTTTTCTGATACGAAACAGGTGTAATTACTGCCGGTATATGAGTATTGTGTATCGTTTTGAGCAAAAGACTGGGTACTTGCTCATAGTCGCTGGAAAATAGAGCGCTGAACAGGGATTTGCTTTTTCTCTAAAAATTTAGTTGTCCAACCAGTCAAAGTTTTAAATTTGTATAAAATATTGTAATAAGTGTTTGACTTATTGTTGGGATATATTCATAATCACCGGTTTCGTTTGGAGGGGTTCCCGAGCGGTCAAAGGGATCAGACTGTAAATCTGACGGCTCAGCCTTCGAAGGTTCGAATCCTTCCCCCTCCACCATATGGGAATCAGTAGTTGGGCAAAATTGAACAGAGTGGAGATATGTGCCATTTACTTTTTGGCGACAAGAATTAACTCCAATTTGAATGTGTGCGGGTGTAGCTCAATGGTAGAGCAGAAGCCTTCCAAGCTTACGACGAGGGTTCGATTCCCTTCACCCGCTCCAGCTGGAGTTATGGGTAATTGAATGTGATCTACTAATTATTAGTGATGTAAAAAAGATTGCCCATGTAGCTCAGTGGTAGAGCACTCCCTTGGTAAGGGAGAGGTCGCCAGTTCAATTCTGGTCATGGGCTCCAGAGATTGTAAACAAGGTATAGCAGTAAGCTAGAGGGAACAGGTCATGGCAAAGAGCAAGTTTGAGCGTTCGAAACCACACGTAAATGTGGGCACGATAGGACATGTGGATCATGGTAAGACGACGCTGACGG
>NZ_FOCP01000010.1 GCF_900110145.1 Nitrosomonas marina
GGCCCTGATGTAAACGGCGATGACTCAGCCAGACGACCGTACCATCCCATAACAGTACCTTGATACGATTCCTGGCGCGATTACAAAAAACAAACGCAGAACCCGCACAGGGTGAATGGCCTAACGTCTGCTGTACAATCATCGATAAACCATCAATGCCCCGGCGCATATCCACCGGCTCAACGACCATCCAGATTTGTCCAACATGAGCAATCAGTCCAGACATTTCAACAATTCGCCCAGCCATTGCGGCGATACATTCGCCGGTACTTCGAGTGTATGACCGCCTGAACAACGCAGCCTCAAGTAATCTGTAACCGGCACAGCTGGTGTAATCGTCACCGGTACCATTGATCCCGGTTGACTACGCAATTGCGTTCTCCGGTAAGTACGCAGCCAGTTTCCAAAAGTCTTGCTGTTCAGGCCATGCTTGCGACAATAAGACGTCTGCGACAACCCGCTCGACTGCCACGCCCTGATATGACGTAACTGTTGTTCCTGTGTTGTCATCGCTCATCCTCCTTTGAAAATGCCCGAGGATAAACAGCATCTGATTCTAATTTATAGATGGCGGGGTCGGACGGTTACAATTGACGGATCTATTTGATCAGTGATTTTCTGAATATTCCATTGTGTTTATTCGGAGGTCACAAAGGATGATTATTATGGATTCAAAAGCCCAGCTCACTGTAGATGTGATTGCTAAAGTCTCACAAGGAAAAGTGAGTATTATTAACGCTGTCAAGCTGTTGAATGACGTGGTTTAATAAACCCGGAAAACCTGGTTAAGAGATAATAATCTTAACAGGAGGTTGAAGATGGCAATAAGAAAGCAGTATTCGAAGGAATCATTGATTAATAGATATTGGGTCAGAATTCAGGAGCAGGTGTTTCCCAAAATATATTATCGCTAATCCCATGTAATATCCGCTCCCATTCCTCAAATATGCGGCAAATTGATGCCACTTAGCATCTTATCCATTGCACATGCACGCAAGGCAAACATGGCGAGCGCAAGAAGTGTATTTGTTGTGCAAAGCTGGCCATCAATGTTTTAGGATATATTATATCAACACAAATTCTGGTAAAAATATTTTACCGGGATTTGTGTTGATAATTCATCGCAAATCCGTGTACTCCTGGGGCAGCTCGGTCAGAAAGTGCTGACTCATTTCTGCAGGTTGTGTCTCACAGTAATCATGTTGGCCGAACCAATTATAGCGATTCTGTCCGATTTTATTGTAGATATAATCGCGCAGGATTCGTGGAACTATAATAGTCAATGAAAATAACGGCCAAGGCATTTGCAGTTTCTTACTGATTTGGATAAAAGCGGTGCTTTTGATACAGGGGCGACCATTGTCAATGAACACGAAACTGTCACGGTAATTCGGCGGAAAACCGAAGTGGGCTAATAATGCCTTGCCAAGTGCCGATTGTAACGGGATAAAACGAAATACTTCATTCCGGTCACGTTTGATGATAAATCGTACGGTGTGATCACATAGATTACAGATACCATCAAACAATACCAGCGGGTGTTCGAATAATTGGGCGTTATTGGGGATTTTTACTGTCATATGAATGATTTGCCGGTATTTCTAATAAATCGGCATTACCATACGCCAGGGAATCTGATAAATAATCAGCAGTAGTATACACATCAGATACAAGCGGCCGTAGTTTTTCCAGTATGTCTGACTGACGGCATACCCCAGCACACTGAGTGTCCACCCGAAGCCATAGACAGGTGCAGGCACATAAGTGGTCACAATAAACAATAAAAGCGACCAATGCCCCAGCTTATCCATTAACGGCGTGCGGAACATGAAAAAAACTGCAATGACCAGTTCGATAATAACGACCCACCAACCAATTAACCACGCCAGGTTTTTCAGCAATGGCGGAGAATAGACTTCGATGGAACTCAAATCCTGGTCAAGGTAGGCCTGTTTCAGATTAAAAGCGGCCACGTGGTTACTGGCCAGTTGTTTCATGTCAAGGCCAAAAAAACCGAGGAATACATCAAAGCGTTCATCGGCGATGAAAGTATATTCAAAAAATGAACCGTCAAGGTAAGGGTCGCTGGAATAGAGCTTCCAAAAAACAGACATACCCATCAGCAATATAATCAGTAAACGTGCATTGCCCGATATGATCCTCAACTGGTTGGCTGGCGAGGCGGCGAATGCGCAAAACAGCATGATCGTGACATAACTCAAAAGAAATTTGTGGTTATCAACCGGATGCCAGTGATACAGTATGGAAAAACCGCTGATGCAGGCAAACGCAAACCAATAGCGGGGATCACGTAATAATTCACGGTAAAGTAATGCGGTTATGGCCAGAAACATGGTGGCAATCTTGGCGAACCAGGTGTTATAACCGTAAAACAGCAAGATGAATAAAACCAGCAACGGTATGATGTCCAAAGGTTGCATCGTGGTTAAACGATGCAGAAAAGCTTTTAAACTGATGGCCTCAGGATGGGTTGTTTGGGTAGGCATATTCGGTAAATTTGTATGTTTTAATAGTGTTGGTTTTACTGTTAAATCGGGTCTTCCATAACTCTAATACAACACCTTCGATGTTGACCGGCTCATCTGTATCTTCAATATGTGCTTTGTGAATGAAGACCAGAACCGGGCGATAATTATCTTGCTTATGTGGATCTGAAGTAAATGTTCCCGAATGAATCCAGTTAGCCTGATAAATCTGCCGCGCAAGATTTTCCAGGTTTTCCTCGGTAGGTTCAGCGCGCGCGACGGTGGCCGGTACGCCGAATGCATCTTTGAGTTGTACCGGAATGGTTTCAAGACCGACATTCAAATAAACCTTGAAGAAACGTGAATCAATCGTATCTACGGATGAAAACATTCCAAAACCGCCACCTTGCCAGGTGGACAAATCAAAGCTGTGCACACGATAAAACTGGTTGACGGCAACCAGAATAGCAATGAGTGGTGTCACCCATAGCAACACCTTATCAATTTTTTTCATAGTGCTGATAAACTAAAATTGGGAATAACCAGTTATTTGTAAAGAGGCAACTAAATACTGCATAAGAACTGTCCGGAGTGACCCATGTTTTTTGGGATGAGCCGCCAAAGAGGAAAGTAGCTAAACGGAAATGTTTTAAGTAAGATATTGGCTTATGAATTAACTGACGATTATTATTTGCGAATAATCAGGCAGCGTGTTATTCGAGAAACTGAATCGTTGATAGTGCAATCCAGATTGATTCCGTGATTTTAAAAGACTGTATCGATTATACCAATTTATATGGCAATTGTTTTGACGAAGTGGATAAACCTTTATCGGTCGAAAGGATGCGAACGGCAATACTTTCTGACTCAGAATCTCGCACAAAAGTCTCAGAACATATTTTAACTGGACCATTGCACAGTTTGATTGATCGTTTCACAATCAAAAAACTTATAACTACCGGCGATACAATCGTTGCGCATCCTTGAACATGGCTTCAAGGGAACGTTTGTGCAAATAAGGCATATGTCCACCATGGTAGACTCTGAGTTTTACATTATCAACCAGTTGTGTATCCAGCGCCATCTGATTAATTATTATTGCAGACGCGAAAAAAGGCGTTACCAGATCAAATACGCCATGCATAATCAATACCTGCATATCGGGATTCATACTCATTGCCAGCTTTAAATCCGAAACCGCTTCTGCAAAACCCTGCTGACCATGAATTCCAGAACGCCAGTTCCAGGATCTGGATACCTGCTTGTTCAGCAGCAGGTAGGGTACAGCAACCTTAAAATTTAAATTTTCACGAATATAGTGATTCATTGCAGATATCAGCGGTACATTGAGCTGATCCAGATAAAAATCCCGTCCGACATCAGACTGTACGTCCGGTCTTGGATCGAGCAGCGTAATTGATGCATCATACAAACTCAGCAACCGGCGTCTGTCAGCAAGTAATGCTTTAACAAAACGCCCGGATCGCACACGTCCGTGGTTTCGCAACAAGATATCCCGATCCAAACCCGCAAAATTGCCAGCCTGCTCAATCCAGGCCGGCCTGTTGACCCCACCTGCCAGACCGGCCAGATATTCAGTCATTGCAAAACGCTCTACATCTGCAAGAGAAGCGCGCGGATTGTCAGCCTGATAGTCGACCAGTTGTCCGTTTTGCTGATGGATGGCGGCAGCAGCAGCATAGCTTGGCAGCAGAGACACCCATGGCCAGAGACTGCGATCATTGCCCAGCAGAAAACCGAAATCCATTACTGGCGAAATCAGTATCACTCCGCTTGGCGCAATGCCGAATCCGGATTGCAGTTGCCTGGACAGGCGCGCAACCCTGAAACCACCATAACTCTCACCTACCAGATAAACAGGAGATAACCAGCGACTTTCCTCTGTCAGGTAGGTGCGTATAAACCGCGACAGTATATCTGAGTCTTCTTCAACTCCCCAGACTCGCTGACGTGAATGCGATTGGCCGGAAGAACCTGATTCTGTAGAACGTTTAGCAGAATTACGCCCATTGCTGCCAGCCTGTTTAGCCCTTCGGCTGTATCCTGTTCCAATAGGATCGACGAAAACAAGGTCTGTAAATGTCAGCCAGCTTTCCGGATTATCCGCTATGCGTGCTGGAGGGGGCGCAATCACACCGCCCTTGTCGAAAACAACGCGCTTGGGGCCCAGCGCACCTAGATGCAGATAAGCGGAAGCGGCACCCGGACCACCATTAAATACAAATGTTAATGGCCGTTCTTTTCCGTTCAGTTTTTCCTGCTTGTACGCCACATAAAAAATTTTTCCAGCTGGCCGGGACTGACGGTCATAAATTGTGAGTGAAGTTGCAGTGGCTGAATAAACAATTTCTGATGTTTCTGTTTTCAGGATATGCGAGGTCACTGAACGGATTGAATCATCAAATGCACGCGCTTTATCCTTGGATTCCGCCTGCGCCGAATCGTTTACAGTCGCATGCACTGTGACTGTTGCCAGAACAAAACAACCCCAGGCAATAGCTTTTTTCCCCATACACCACAACCGGTTAAGATACAACTCAGGCCCTTTTCTTTTCACATTGTCGCTTTTGTATGTCATGGCATCTTTCCGCGGTCATTTCCAAATGAAATGATAAATAAAGCCAATTGTATGAATTCCTACTTTAAAGCTTTCTATTACCCGCATTAAAACACGAATAAAACTTGTTTTGTCTGTGTTTTTGTTATATGAATGATCCGGTGTTGTGATTTCAGTCTTCAACAGATCACAGCTGACAGTCACTTTGGTTAGTCAATGATTATTTATATTACAATGAATTAAACACTTTTTGCGGAGAACATATGAAAGTTGAGGTTACAGTTGAATTAGATGTCAACCTGTCGAAGGCCAGTATTGCGGATGTAAAGAAAATACTGGATGAAATGATCAATGCCAAAAAAATCGACGCACTGGAATCGGTCCACATAAAAGACATCAAATTAGGCAAATGACCCGCCATAGTGCCAGAGCCAGCGATAATACCGGCTACAATGTTCTTTACAAATTCATGCAACCTGTTATAGGTTAATATAAAACGTAAGGATTGCTTGCTATGTAGCCAGAACATTAACAATCGTGGGCAATAGGAAACATATACCTGTTTTCAAACGATATTTAATCAGCTTTAACATGCAACTTTTGCTCATAAAGGAGAAAGCCCAATGAGTAATAAATTCGAACTAATGCTGATACTGATGACTCTCTGTACTACCACCGGCTGTGCTGTGCTGGTAGGTGCCGGCGCAGCCGGAGGCGCATACGAATATCAAAACAAGCGACAACTGGATGAACTGGAGAGGGAATTCAGCGACGGCATAATCAGCCGCGAGGAATACCTGAAACGCAAGAAACAAATCAATGAAGGATCAGTCATTTACTGAATCAATTTGCTGAGAAACCTTTTTTTGTTAATCATCTGAGGAGAAGCTGTGATGAAAATATTTCGCAATAATCAGAACGCAAATGACAACGGATCAAAACAATTTTCAGGCATGACAAGCTATATTCCGACAATCATGGTATGTCTCGTGCTAGCGGCCTGTGGTAGCACGCCTGTCAGCGAGAGCCGTTATGCCAGCGTGCAAAAACAAATTAAAGAAGCCGAAGATCTTCATGCTGGGAAAGTAGCAGGAGCAGAACTTTATGAAGCGCAAAAAAAGTTTGAAGATGCACGAAAAGCGGACAATGATGGTAAACGCAAAAAAGCACTTCGATTACTCAAAGAATCTGAGTTGCACGCTGAGTTAGCAGAAACAAAAGTATTTCGTTCACGTGCACAAGAAATGCTTGATGAAATTTACACGGGATTAAGAACGTTGGAAAAAGAAATGAATGAATAGCCATTGCGTCCCAGGTAATGCATTTTCAATGAAATGGTCTTGAAAAGCCAAAGACAGCGGGAGGATATTATGAATTTCAAGTTCGGTTTATTAACTTTACCCTTATCTGTATTTTTGATCTCATGCGCCAGCAATCCGCCAAGCCAATCTTTGATTGATGCTGAAAACAGATATAAATCAGCATTGATGATTGAAGGCATTCAGAATTCCGATGCGCAGCGTATGGGGAATGCAAAGGAGGCACTTGAAAAGGCAAGAAAACTACAGGATGAAAACGAATCACATACCTTAATTGACCATTATGCATTCGTTTCAATCAAAAATACTGAAATTGCCGAAGAACGGCATCGCTTGAAACAAATTGAACAGGAAACCGAACAGGCGAAAGAAAAACGCCAGCAACTCATGCTCGAGAATAAAACAAGCGAACTCAAAGACGCCAAAATCGAAGCACTGAAACTTGCTTCCCAGCTTCAAGCCCTAAAAGCAGAGCAAACTGAGCGCGGCATTATCATGACACTGGAAAACATCCTTTTTGAATTCAACAGTGCTGAACTTCAACCCGGTGGCGAAATGACTGTCACACGTATCGCCGATTACCTCAACAATTACCCGAATCGATTTGTGTTGATTGAAGGTTTTACTGACAGCGTTGGCAGCAATGAATACAATCAGAAACTGTCAAGGCAGCGTGCCGAATCGGTACAGCGTTCATTGGTAAGGCACGGTGTTAGCCCTCGCCGTATCAGCGTTGCCGGTCTCGGTGAAGCCTATCCTGTCGCGCCTAACACGACAGAATCCGGCAGACAACAAAACAGAAGAGTCGAAATCATTATAGCCAATGAAGACGGCAAACCGATTTTAAAACGCTGAACAATCGGCAACCGGAAAATCTCCAACGCCGCCAACAATCATTGACAGGCGGCACCAGAGATGCAGCAAAATCTTCTTGGCCGAATATCAAAAGACTGTCTGTGTTTCTGCTTGATACGTAAAAACATCAAATATGCCACACGAGTGCTTGGGTGTTTTGGTCGCAGTGTTTTTGGGGTTAAATCCGGCATTAGCCGCCGGTGATCGACCAGACACAATGGAAACTGCAGAGATCGCAGAAAGAGCCGAAAACAAGGCAGAAATTCTGGAACAGAAAGCTGCAACGGATGATCAGGCATCATCCCCTGCAACGCACAGAACTATTGCGAAACATGAAGCACAGGCAGTCGACCCGGATGGTGAAGAACCGCTGGATGACGCGATTACATGCCTTTCACGCACCATTTATTGGGAAGCCAGGGGGCAGCAGGCAACAGAAATGGAAGCGATAGCAAGCGTTGTTATGAATAGACTGAATCAAGGTGATTTTCCCGACACAATCTGCAAAGTTGTCAAGCAAGGTAACGAACAGGGATTGTGTCAGTTTTCATGGTGGTGCGATGGACGTCCCGATGAAGCCGACGAAGAAACCTATACAATTGCGAAGGAGATAGCTCGCAAAGCATTGAATCAGCAGTTAACAGATCATACGCACGGTGCAACATTTTTCCATCATCGGGATATTAAGCCAGAGTGGTCTATGGAATTTATCAAAACCTCCGAAATCGGAGAACATGTTTTTTACAAATCTGACAATACAAAATAGCCGATAAGGCAGTTGTTTGCTCACCAAAAAAGCATGGTAAAAGCCGTACCGCTTTGCGTTGTATTAATTGTAGAACAATTCATTTCGCCCTGCGCAAGCCGGGCTTTCACTGGTTTTTCCGTCGTGCCACTGTCACACCAGCAAGTTCCTGCACCAAAATCAGCACCCGGCTTAATTGTTTTATTTCCTTGACTTCGAGGGTTAGCTGAATGTTTGTCATTCCACGGCTGGTCTGGGTATTCATAGCGGTTGCGTTTACACTCTCTCGCGATAGAATTTCAGAAATATCGCGCAATAGCCATTGTCTATCATGCGCTCTGACTTCTACATCTACTGAAAAGGCCCTGTCATTGACAGCCCCCCAAACCGCATCAACCTTGCGGTCTGAATTTTTTTGCAATAACTGTGGCATATTCAGGCAATTCTGGCGATGTATGGAAATACCGCGTCCGTGTCGGGTTACAAATCCAACAATGGGATCGGGCGGGACGGGTTTACAGCATTTTGCCAATAACGTTAGCAACCCGCCGACACCATTGATGTAAATATCATTGCTTGCATGCTGCGACACCGAATGTTTCGTTGTTTTTTTTTCTACCCACGAATCTGATTGCGTCGTGGCGGTCAAATTTCGATCAGTCAGAGCCGCTTCAAGTAGGCGCTGACTGATTTCTCCCCTGGCGACAGCCACGAAAAAATCGTTCTGACGTGAAAAATCGAACTGAGCAGCAAGCTTGTCCAGGCTCATTGCTGTTGCACCGTAACGCTGCAGCAGTTTTTCCACCATTGAGCGCCCCTGCGCCAGAGTTGTTTTGAACGACTGATGATTGAACCATTGCCTGACTTTGTTTCGCGCACGCGTGCTTTTGAGATAACCCAGCGCATCATTCAACCAGTCGCGGCTGGGTCCACCCGATTTGGCTGGGAGAATTTCCACTTTCTGCGCGTTTTTCAACTGATAATTCAATGCCACCATGGTTCCATCGACTTTCGCACCACGGCACCGGTGTCCCAGATCGGTATGCACATGATAAGCAAAGTCCAGTGGTGTTGCACCCTTTGGCAAAGCGATTACATTACCCTGCGGAGTCAGTACATAAACTGAATCCTCGAATAACGCGGTCTTAAAATGTTCGGCCAATTCATCACCGCCTGAAACATCGTCTTTCCATTCAAGAATCTGCCTCAACCAGGCGATTTTTTCTTCATAGCGCGCGTCACGGGTTGATCCTTCCTTGTAACGCCAGTGTGCGGCAACACCCAGTTCTGAATAGCGGTGCATTTCGTGCGTACGGATCTGAATTTCCACCACTTTGCTCTCCAGGCCGGTGACAGCGGTATGCAGTGAACGGTATCCATTGCTCTTGGGTCTGGCAATGTAATCATCAAATTCTTTCGGAATGGGTGTCCACAGGCTGTGCACGATGCCCAATGCCGCATAGCAATCTGAAACATCCTCTACCAGAACACGCACCGCGCGTGCGTCGTAAATCTGGTTAAAATCCAGATTTTTGCGTTTCATTTTTTTATGAATACTGTAAATATGCTTGGGGCGACCGTTCACTACGGCACGGATACCGGCCTGCAACAACGCATTTTTCAGTTCCGCGACAAGTGACGAAATATACTGTTCTCGGCTGACGCGCGTTTCTTCAAGCAAACGGGCAATTTTTTTATATTGCGCCGGGTCGAGTATACGAAACGATAAATCCTCCAGTTCCCATTTGATTTGCCATAGACCAAGCCGGTTGGCCAGAGGTGCAAAAATATCCATTGTTTTCAGTGCAATATCCATACGGCCGGAAATGTCGGTTGAAACAACATAGCGCATGGTTTGTGCGCGGCTGGCTAACATAATAATGACTACACGGATATCTTCTGCCATCGCCAGCAACATTTTACGTAGCGCTTCGACCTGCGAAATCTGTTTGGCTGCATCACCCTTGACACCCAAAGTCTTGATATGGCCGATACGCCCCATTCGCGCAACACCTTCCACCAGGTGCCCGACCGTTGGATTAAAACCGTCTTTCAGTTGAATGACGCATTCATCCAGATAATCCGGCAGCGCATGCAATATCCCTGCGATCAAAGTATCCGTATCGACTTTCAACGCGACCAATATCGATGCCGTTCCTAACATATGCGGCATTACCGGTTCACCCGATGAAAGGCATTGCCCGTCATAGTATTGCGAAACAAAATCCAGTGCAGTCTTTATCATCGCCTGTTCATCGGATGAGAACTGTGCCGCAATCGATTCAAACCAGGAAGTGGTTTCAATCTCACTGACAGTGGAGATATGTGTTGAAGTAATCATTTCTATCGAATCGCGTGGTTAACGTGTTTATTAGTATCAGCAGACAGTATTGACATGTCAGATGTTCACTGATTTTGATCGTCTATATGTGCAGCCATCAAAAGGATAATGATCACTGCGAATGACAATGGTGTCGACAGTGTTGAAAACCAATTGGAAATTAATAATTCAAAATACACAAGTATTCCGAGACCATGTCGATTTTATAAGGCCACCTGATTTTAAAACTTTGTTTTTAACCCGGTCAGTGTCATAAGTAGCTGTAAACTTTCAGAACCAAGGCACCAGGCACTGTGCAGAACATTCCAATGGATCCAGTCACAAGCACCTACACCGAAACAATTGGTCCAGAAGAAACCTCGGCAACAGTCAAGGATGCAGCAGTCAGCGTAACTCTGAAATCCATATCGGCGTGTTCAATTTGTATCTCCGGTCCATTATAGCCAACTTGCCAGCCGACTTGTCACATGACTGAAAACACAAAGATCCCTTCCTGACATAGGGTAATTGTCTGACCAACGGTGCTGCAAAACGGATTTTGCTTGAACAATGCGCGGTCATTCCTTATCATCGGCAGCAAAATGAACGCATCTCCTCTAGACAATATCCGTATCGTGCTCAGCCATACAAGCCATGCTGGCAATATCGGCGCGGCGGCACGCGCAATGAAAACTATGGGTCTGCGCTCGCTGTATCTGGTTAACCCTGTGTCTTTTCCTGATAAAGAGGCCGACATCCGTGCGGTCAGCGCCCGCGATTTACTCGGTCAGGCCAGAGTCTGCAGCACTATCGACAAAGCGTTGGAAGATACAGTATTTGCGGCAGCATTAACGTCACGGTCACGCGAACTCGAGCATGAAACCTACGATGCGCGCGTCGGTGCGGAAATTTTGTTGGAAAATGCCAGGTACCATCCGGTAGCGCTCGTATTCGGGGCGGAAACATCGGGACTGACAGCTGTCGAAGTCAGTAAGTGTCCTGTGAAGATTGTTATCCCCACCAATCCGGATTACCCTTCACTCAATCTGGCCAGTGCAGTGCAAGTCATGGCGTATGAACTGCGCATGGCGCTGATGCAGGCCAAACCCGCCAAACCGAAGCAGACGGAACCGGTCACACTGAACGAAATCGAGTTATTCTACCATCACCTCGAACAGGTCATGATCCGAGTTGATTTTCTGAATCCGCAACAACCCAAGAAACTAATGCAACGCCTTCGCCGGTTGTACGCGCGATCCCGGCTGGAAAGAGAGGAACTCAATATACTGCGCGGGATTCTAAAAGCTGTTGAAAAGCACTTATCCAGCAAACCGTAACATCGCTGCAATTGTGATTCCGTGCCTGTATCTACTGTTGCGAGTAACCGGTCACAAATCTCGGATTAGGGTGCCGACACCCTGATCTGTCAGAATCTCGAGCAGGAGTGCGTGTTCTACGCGGCCGTCGATAATATGACATGATTTGACGCCTTTTTTGACCGCATCCAAAGCGGAACCAATTTTCGGCAGCATGCCGCCGGAAATGGTACCGTCGGCAAACAATTCGTCGACACGCTGTGCAGACAGCCCTGTCAGCAGTTGACCGTTTTTATCAAGGACGCCTGGCGTGTTAGTCAACAATATCAGTTTCTCGGCGCGCAGAATCTCAGCCAGCTTACCCGCCACGAGATCGGCATTGATGTTATACGATTCGCCGTTCTCGCCGACACCGATCGGAGCAATCACCGGAATAAAATCCTGACTGTCGAGCAAGGTAATCAGTGAAGGATCAACGGACTCAATTTCACCGACTTGGCCAATGCTGATCCACTCTCCAATTTTATCGCGGTCTTTTACGAGCATCTTTTTGGCACGAATAAAAGCACCGTCCTTCCCTGTCAAACCAACTGCTTTACCGCCATGGCGATTAATCAGATTGACGATATCCTTATTGACCGACCCACCCAGCACCATTTCCACCACATCCATGGTTTCCGCATCGGTAACCCGCATGCCCTGAATAAATTCTCCCTGCTTGCCCACGCGCTTGAGCATAAGATCGATTTGCGGACCGCCGCCGTGAATGATCACTGGATTCATGCCAACCAATTTCAGCAGCACGACATCGCGCGCAAAACCCTGCTTGAGGTTTTCTTCAACCATTGCATTGCCGCCGTATTTGATGACAATGGTTTTGCCGTGAAAACGCTGGATATACGGCAGTGCCTCTGCCAGTATTTTGGCCTTGTCTCTGGCGCTGGATTGTGAAATTGACATGCTTGACCTACCGATACATTGAATTAAAGTTAGCGATACACACACATTATTCGCGTTGTCCAGTCATTGGAAACACTTAGCGATCAATCTGCAGGAAGCGTTTTTCTCGAATAAGCGATCCCAGATCAAGTGCATACCACTGCCTGTCTTCCCTGTCCCGGTAAATATGCGTGACACCATTTCGCAGCTCTCCATCGCCAGCATGTTCCAGCTGGAATTCTGACAAATTACGAATGCCCAGCAGATTAGGCACCACAAATCCACAATTGATTTTTTGACTGGTTGCAATCAGTAAAATACGCGATTTCAAACCTAATGGCTCCGATTCACCGCTCAGATACGTACCCAGATCGGTGACGCCGTAAAGATTCCCGTGTGCATTGATTAAACCAAGGAACCAAAGCTGTGTATACGGCACAGAAACAACTTCAGGCACCTGAATCACCTCACCAATCTCTCTCATATGCACAAGATAGCGCGCCTCGCCGATTAACAAACCAAGCACCATTGCAGACAATTCGGCCGCATCAGTATTCGTCACATTTTTTCCACCGTGTTGATTATCTTTTACTGTCATTCAATCACCTAGCTCAGCCTGGATATTTTCTGCAACAGTTCCGATGCCACAACCGGTTTGGCGATATAATCTCTGGCACCCTGACGCAATCCCCAGATTTTATCGATTTCCTGTCCCTTTGTGCTGCAAATGATGACTGGAATATGTTGCAGCATCTGGTCTTTTATAAACATCCGTGTTGCTTGAAAACCGTTGATTCCGGGCATTACCACATCCATCAGCACAAGATCGGGATGCTCTGCTTTAGCTTTGACAATCGCCTGCTCGCCATCTTCCGCCATAATCACCTGATAACCTTGCCTGGTTAAAATGCCGGAGAGCAGATGTCGCTCCGTGGGAGAATCGTCGACGATCAGTATCTTGTTAATTGTCATGATGTTGATTTAAAAACACGATCACTCATCAGCAGTCTAAACCCGGAATCACATATAGCGCAATATACTTCTTGGGTTTTTCCATTTGATCTGGCGATAAGCTTTGCAAACTGGATAAAGCATTAGCAGAGCCAAAACCGTCATCAGATAGGTCGTTTCAAGACCACCACGATCAAAAACTAACCTGAGCAGCGCCAGAATAGCAAAATGTGCCAGGTAAAAAAACAGCGCTGTCTGTCCGAACACCTGAACAATACCGTTCTGGCGTGTGCCAAAAATGGGTTCGAACCATATTAAAATAGCCAGTATGATAGCCATCAGCCCCAGTTCCAGCAAGGTATAGGACAGGCTGGGCGGGTATTTGCTGACATGCAACCATTGTACGATGGAACCGCCTTCAAGCCACATAAACATGTTGCCATAACCGTCTAGTCCCCGGATTGCAAAAAATATCACTAAAGCACCCAGACCATATACCAGCAGCAAGCGTTTGACGGGTAATTGATCCAGCGGCTTCGACACCAGCCATACACCAAATGCCCAACCCAGCATCATCATGGCAAGCCAGGGTACGACGGGGTATAGAACAGAGTAGGCATCGGTAAAATCTGGCGCAAAAGTCAGTGCCAGCCAAAGCGGGACATCGCCGCCAGGTTCCCAAAGCATTCCCAGCAGCCATTCGCTGCCAGCCAGAATAACCATCGCCACAAATCCAACAATCCAGGCACGTATCCGGCTAATCCACACCATTAAAATCATGCTGATACCGATTGCATACAAAACCTGCAGCACAGGCTTTCCTGAAGCCAGCGACAAAACGAAAATATCGAGTAGCGCTATGAAAGCGCCGCGTATCAATAATTCACGGTCAATTTTAGCCTGCGACATTCTTTGCTGCAGGCGCTGCGCATGGCTGACAGCTACGGAAGTCCCTGTCAGAAAGACAAAAGTGGGCGCACAGATATGTGTAATCCAGCGAACCAGAAACTGATCGGTTGTCAAACTGTCCCCGCTTTCATACAGCAATACCGAATCAGTAAACAGCCGACCTTCGTTAAAAAAACTCGACGCATGATCCAACGCCATCAATATCATAACAAGACCGCGCATCCAGTCAATCGCAACGATCCGGTTCTGACTTTTATCCAATGATTTGATCATGACTTGCGTGTTTCAGACAATGTCTGAGATTATTTCAATTAAAGCAATGCCAGATTATTGCGATGAATCAGTTCAGCTTCATCCACATACCCCAGTATGGTTTCGATATGTGTACTGGCTTTGCCCATAATTTTCCGTGTTTCCACCGCATTATAATTAATCAATCCACGGGCCACTTCTCTGCCTTCAGGAGTTAGACATGCAACCGCTTCACCACGCTCAAAGTCGCCGGCAATATCTGTCACGCCGATTGGCAACAAGCTCTTTCCATCAATCACCAGTGCATTGACCGCACCGTGATCCAGTGTGACGGTACCACGTACCTGTAAATAATCGGCGAGCCACTGTTTTCTTGCCGCCAGTACCGGGATTGTCGCTTTCAGGCGGGTACCGATAGCCTCGCCATGTGCCATGCGTACCAGCACATCTTGTTCGTGTCCAGATGCAATAATTGTATGTGCCCCACTGCGCGCTGCACGCTTGGCCGCCATGACTTTGGTCAACATACCACCGCTGCCTATGCTGCTGCCTACACCACCGGCCATTTTCAAAAGTGCGGGATCGGTCACGCTTACTTCAGACAGCATTCTCGCATCATGATTTCTACGCGGATCACTGGTATACAAGCCAGCCTGGTCGGTCAGTATTACCAGGGTATCAGCCTCAATCAGATTAGTTACCAACGCTGCCAGTGTATCGTTATCGCCAAAACGGATTTCATCGGTGACTATTGTATCGTTTTCATTGATAACAGGAATAATATCCAGTTTCAGCAATGTCGTCAGTGTAGAGCGTGCATTCAGATAACGTTCACGATTTGACAGGTCGCCGTGCGTAAGCAAAATTTGCGCCGTCTTCAGTTCGTATTGATCAAAACAGGCTGCATACGCCTCAGCAAGCCCCATCTGACCGACGGCAGCCGCTGCCTGCAGCTCATATAATGCTGTTGGTCGCGCGTTCCAGCCTAAACGCTGCATGCCTTCGGCTATCGCGCCCGAAGAGACCAGCACGATTTCCTTACCCATATGTTTAAGCCGCGCAATCTGCTTAGCCCACCCCCTTAAAGCGGCTTGATCAAGTCCCTTTCCCTGGTTGGTTACCAGACTGCTGCCAACTTTGGTTACGATACGCCGTGCTGTATTCAACATGATCAGAATGTGTACGAATCCACCATGGCTGCCCGCTAGTCACTAACCGATGACTGTTGCTGTTCAAGATAATCCATGAGAGCGTAAGTCATTTGCCGGCATCCCTCTCCGGTCAGCGCTGACAACATAAAATATCGGCCTGTCCAGTTCAACTTTTGAACAAACGCCTTGCAGGCAGGATGACGCTGTTTTTCTGGCAACATATCGATTTTGTTCAGAATCAGCCAGCGCGGCTTGGCAAGCAATGCAGCATCATATTTATGTAATTCTTCGATCAGCGCATGTGCCTCATGTACACTATTCACAGTTTCATCCAATGGCGCCATATCGACTACGTGTAGCAACAGGCGGGTTCGTGACAAATGCCTCAGAAAACGATGCCCCAGACCTGCGCCCTCCGCTGCACCCTCAATCAAACCGGGTATATCAGCCATGACAAAGCTGCGGTTATGATCAATCCGTACTACGCCGAGATTGGGCTTCAGGGTGGTAAAGGGATAATCCGCCACCTTGGGACGCGCTGCCGACACGGCGCGAATCAATGTCGATTTGCCAGCATTCGGCATGCCCAGCAACCCCACATCAGCCAGAACTTTGAGTTCTAACTTTAATTCACATTCCTGTCCGGCTTCACCATATGTAAACTGGCGTGGCGTCCGGTTGGTGCTGGACTTAAAGTGCAGATTTCCCAGACCGCCCGCGCCGCCCTTGGCCAGCAGCACCTTTTGTTGATGCTGGGTAAGATCAGCAACCACTTCGTTAGTATGGATATTCTTAACAACTGTGCCTACAGGCATACGCAACACGATATCATCCGCACCTTTTCCGTAACAGTCTGAACCGCGTCCGTTCTGTCCGTTTTTTGCGCGATACACACGTGCAAATCGGTAATCAATCAAAGTATTGATATTGCGATCCGCCATGGCATAAACACTGCCGCCACTACCGCCATCTCCACCGTCGGGCCCACCCTTGGGAATAAATTTTTCCCGGCGGAAACTGGCTACGCCGTCCCCGCCCTTGCCGGCATGCACTTGTATCGTGGCTTCGTCTATAAATTTCATAAAACTGTTACTGCACCATCTAAAAGGCGGCCTGAAAAGTTACAAATAAAAAAAGCCCTATCACAAAGACAGGGCTTTAACAAAAATAATAATTCTAGTTTTTATTGACTTATACTGGAATGATGTCAACAACCTTGCGCTTCATTGCACCTCTGACACCAAAACTGACTTTTCCGTTTACTTTAGCGAATAAGGTATGATCCTTGCCCAAACCCACATTTACACCCGGATGAAATTTCGTGCCACGTTGTCTGACAATAATGGAACCGGCAGAGATCAATTCGCCACCAAATCGTTTTACACCCAGTCGTTTCGATTCAGAATCGCGCCCGTTTCTTGAACTGCCGCCCGCTTTCTTATGTGCCATTGTAAATTACTCCTGAATGAACTTTATCCTGTGATACCAGTAATCTGTATCTCCGTATAATTCTGCCGATGCCCTTGATGTTTTTGATAATGTTTGCGGCGACGCATTTTAAAAATACGAATTTTGTCATGCCTGCCCTGCCCCAGTACTGTTGCGTTCACTTTTGCTCCTTCTACCAGAGGCTTTCCCATTGAAACATTATCGCCATCGGCGATCATTAGTACCTGATCTATGACAAGCTCGCTACCTTCCTCAGCATCAAGCCGTTCAACTTTCAGTTTCTCTCCGACTTTGATACGATACTGCTTGCCACCGGTTTTTATAACCGCATACATAATATTAACTCCACGCGTCACTATATACAGAACACGAGATTATACCTAATTCACCCGCTTTTGTGGAGTAAATTTATATTGATTACACCTTTGAACTTGACACACAAGTATCTCATTTCTAACATAGCGTTTTCTTCAAGGTAACAACGTGTCAATAGAACATATCAGGAGCTTTATTGCCCAGGACATGGGCAAGGTGGATAATGTCATTCGGCAAAAACTACACTCTCATGTCGCACTCATACGTCAGGTCAGCGAATATATTATCAACAGTGGCGGCAAACGTCTGCGTCCAGCTTTAGTTATTTTATCCGCCGGTTCTTTTGGCTATACCGGAAATTTTCACTACAACCTGGCTGCGGTTGTCGAATTCATTCATACCGCAACATTATTGCACGATGATGTTGTCGACGAATCTGAAATGCGCCGTAACAAGGAAACCGCCAATGCGCTGTTTGGCAATGCTGCCAGCGTACTGGTAGGCGACTTTCTTTATTCACGTTCTTTTCAAATGATGGTCGAGGTCAACAATATGCATGTAATGCAGGTATTGGCTGATGCAACCAACACAATCGCCGAAGGCGAGGTTTTGCAGTTGTTGAATTGCCGCGATCCGAATGTAAATGAGGAAAACTATCTGCAGGTCATCCGTTTCAAGACAGCAAAACTGTTTGAAGCGGCCAGTCGGCTGGGTGCGATTCTGGGCAATGCCACACCGGAACAGGAAGAAGCCATGGCTGTTTATGGAATGCACTTGGGAACCGCATTTCAACTCATTGACGACGTGCTGGATTATTCAGGGGATAATCAGGATACGGGAAAAAACCTGGGCGATGATTTGTCTGAAGGAAAACCAACACTGCCGCTCATTTACGCAATGCGAGCTGGTACTCCAGAACAGGCGAGTCTGATTCGCGCAGCAATTGAGGCCGGCGGGACTGACGGTTTCGAGCACGTACTGGATGTAATCCGGCAAACTGCCGCGCTGGATTATGCCCGAAAGCGCGCATTGTCTGAAATCGAAACGGCCATCGAGGCCATTACCGGATTACCTGAATCTGACTATAAGGAATGCCTCATGCAGCTGGCCAGTTTTGCCGTTTCGCGAAATCACTGAGGCCAATGATTCACTGATTTCTATCTTTATAAAAACAGCTGATTCCTACCCATCGTGGTAAGAAAGTCAGCTGTGCTTGACGGTCTGTAAATCAGTAGCTGTCGCGTTTAATGGTAATGTCGTATCGTTGTCTGATTCCATCCAGATACGCCGACATCTCTTCCTGGGTTTTCATTTGCTGCAACTGGCTGCCAAAGTCTGTTCTTTTCTCTTTATCGATTGTTTCAGGCTCAATCACTTGACTGATACGTATCAGACTGTATCCACCCTGCATATTCTCAACGCCTGTATAAACCGGCAAATTATCGATATTCGCTTTAAATATTGCTCGCAACATCTCTTGGCTCAAACCGTCCGGCTGCATGTAAGACACCTGCTTTGGCTCACCCCAGTCTACGGTATCCTCCGCTCCAGTCTGTAAGTCTGCCAGCAATTCTCGACCTTCCTTAACAGCTTTTTCTTCCGCGAGCTGCCGTTTGAGTCGTTCAACAATCTCATCCCGAACAACCGATAAAGACTGCGCAGTTGCCTGACGATGCTCCAGTACACGCGCCGACACGAGCGTATCGGGCATTACTTCGATCGCCTCGGTATTGCGTTTATCTACTATAGCTTCATCAGAAAAAATGGCATTCATCATCGATTGATCCGCTAGCACTGACGGTTCATCTGAATTCCTATTAATCCAGTCGGACTCCTGTATGGTCAATTCAAACTTTTCAGCTGCAGGCAAAAGGCTGTCGCTTTGCTCGTAGACAGTATTACTAAATTCCTCTGCAGCTTCACCAAAAATGTTGCTGGCCATCTGCAATTTCAACCTTTCTTCAATCTGTTCTCTCACATCAGCCAATTCAGCTGTTTTTGCCTCCTTGATTTCAGTCAACAGAATAATGTGGAAACCAAAATCGGTCTCGACAAGACCACGCACCTCATTCGGCTGCATCTGAAAAATTTCATCTTCAAACTCTTTTACCATAACACCACGCCCGAAAAAACCAAGATCACCACCTAGACTGGACGATCCGGGATCATCGGAATGCTCTTCCGCGAGCTTGGCAAACTGCTCTGGATCCTGCAGCACCAGCTCAAGAATATCTTCTGCCTTTTCACGCGCCTCTCGCTTTTCTTCCTCCTCTGCGGTTGCTGCAACGGCAATCAGAATGTGACTGGCACGCCGCTCCTCCGGCTGACCGAATTCCTCACGATGCTCTTCATAGTACGCTTGAACCGCCTCGTCACTTACAGGCTCATTTTCTGCCAGCGACTCAAGCGATAAAACCAGATATTCAACGCGGACACGTTCGGGCAGAAAAAATTCTGATTGATGCGTATCATAGTAGGCATTTATTTCTTCTTCCGCCGGTTCAATCCGGGATATATAATCTTCCGGTTTAATCTGTGCCTGACTGACTACACGCTCAACTTCGCTCAAATAGGTAACCCGGTTAGTGACTGTATCCGAAACAAAGCCATATTCGCTATAGCCATCGAGCAGTTGTCTTAACAGCAATTCCTGTCGCACACGCGACTCAAATGTCACCGGACTCAAACCTTCATTTCGCAAAAAGCTTTCATATTGTTTTTTTGAAAACTTGTTGTCCATATGAAACTCGGGAATCTGGCCGATTTCACTCATCAATTGAGAATCAAGTACTGTAAAACCGTTACTGACGGCCTCACGGAACAACAGGCGCTGCTGAATCAAACGTTCAAGAACAGAATCCCTGACCTCGTAACTGTCCAGCATCGCGCTGTCAAAATTTCCACCAAACATGGCGCGCAATCTGGCCTGATGATCCCGCAGCGCCTGTTCAAATTCTCGGCGCTGTATTTCCTCTCCGTCAACAATCGCAACATAGCCTTCCTGACCGTCGCTGCGGTATGATTGAACACCCCAGAACATGAATGGCAATACAGCCAACAAAAGCACTATCTGAACAATTCGCTTTTTACGATTAACAAAATCAAACACAGCTATGAAAATCCGTTAGTTACGTGACAAAAAAAGGAAGCCAGCTAAAAAAATCATTATCCCAAGCAAAAATTGCAAAAGAGATGCGTTCTTTTATTATTGACATCGTCTATTGCTAAGCGACAAAACTAAAACGCCTCATTCAAACCGACGGTTAAATGAGGCGAGAATAACATTCTTTATGACAGACAGATATTGGCGGAGTGGACGGGACTCGAACCCGCGACCCCCGGCGTGACAGGCCGGTATTCTAACCAACTGAACTACCACTCCTACTAATACTACAGATACAGATATAAACACTAACACTATTTAACTGGTGGGTGCTGACGGGATCGAACCGCCGACATTCGCCTTGTAAGGGCGACGCTCTACCAGCTGAGCTAAGCACCCCGTCTGTAAAGGCCGCTAGTTTACTGCATCTTTAAGTGCTTTACCAGCACTAAATTTAGGAACCTTTGCAGCTTTGATTTTAATGGCTGCTCCAGTACGAGGGTTACGCCCGGTACGGGCGGCGCGTTTGCCCACCTTAAAAGTCCCAAATCCGACTAAAGTAACGGTGTCATTCTTTTTTAGTGCAGATGTTATTGCAGATAACGCACCATCCAATGCACTACCAGCCGTAGCTTTTGGAATATCAGCAGATTTTGCTATTGCTTCTATGAGTTCGGATTTGTTCATATAATTCCCCTATTAGGTTTGTTGGTCATTAATTCACAAGCAACTACTGCACAAACGCACTTATATCAAGCCATCTGCGCAAGGTCAAGAGATTACATCACACTTCAAAAAAATAAATTACCAGTTCTAAAGGCATTGTACCCAAAACGAACATCCTGTTTACTCGGTGTTTTCGAGTAAACAGATAGATAATTTTTTATCCGCAATATGCAATATGCAATTTCTGATATTTAATAGACATCATCAATAAATCTCAGCCTTGGGCTCACGATTCAACAACATGTCCACAGCAGCTCTAGCCGGCATACCCTCATGCAAAATATTGCAAACGGCTTCTGTAATTGGCATATCAACGTTGAACTTACGGCCTAATTGCAATACGGCACTTGCCGTATGCACCCCCTCCGCAACATGACCCAACTCACTTAAAATTTCTGAAAGAGACTTTCCCGCGGCCAGGAGCAGGCCAACACGACGGTTTCGCGACAAATCTCCCGTACAAGTCAGCAGCAAATCGCCTACACCTGCAAGTCCCATGAAAGTTTCCATTTTCCCACCCAACGCAAGCCCCAGACGTGTAATCTCCATCAACCCGCGTGTAATGAGTGCCGCACGCGCATTATGACCATACCCCATACCATCGGATATACCGACAGCTATGGTAATGACATTCTTGATAGCGCCACCTGTTTCCACACCGATTACATCCTGGCTGGTATAAATACGCAAGTTTTTGCTATGCAGCTGATTGGCCATTTCACGGGAAAATTTTTCATCCTCAGAAGCCAGCGTCAGAGCAGTCGGCAGCCCTTTCGCAACCTCTACGGCAAAACTTGGTCCCGAAATCACACCGCATGGCAGGTGGTCCGGCAATATATCTGCAACGATCTGATGAGGTAACTTGGCAGTTCCCGATTCGAATCCTTTGCAACCCCAGATAACAGGTGTTTTTTTGCATGTTTTCACCAAATCGTGAAGCGTCTCACCAAAGCCGGACACGGGAACAACAATTAAAATAAGTTCAGTATTCTCAAGCGCTTCGGCCAGTGATGCTGTCAGGTACAAATTATCCGGCAAGGGGAAATCCGGGAAGAAACTTAAATTGATACGTCTGGACAGCAATTCAGACAGATGATTCGAATCTTTCGTCCAGAGTGTTACCTGGTGACGTACTGACAAATTGATAGCTAGTGCTGTACCCCATGCACCTGCACCCAAAATAGCAAGTTTCATGATCCCCAGACCTGATCAGCTCTGACAAAGCCACTTTGCCCATCCTGATGACGCACTCTTACCCAGCCCGGTGTATTCGAATCCAGCCACTCCAAAACCACATTTTCCTGTGCCTGATAAACCATCTCCGCTCCTTCCTCGGCCTTGTGGTATATGTTTGCGACAGGCACCGTCACGATAACAAACCGCTGTTTACTCAATGCCTTTTTCTCAACCCAGGCCAAACTGCCGCTGCTGTCTCGCACTTTTACCCAGCCCTCGACATTCACTATTGCCTCTATCGGCAAGTTTGCGCCAGCAATATATAATTTGCCTGACTTCACAGACGGCGCATCATACATAACAGTCGCATTTTCTGCGATTGAATAAAAGTCCATGTCTGCTTTCACCAGAGCTGGTGCCAGGCATAACAGGCTCACCAAAAAAATATTTACGCATCCCGCGTAAATACCCGAGCGTAAAATATATGGAATGTGTCGTAGACGACACATTTTTGTCAGCCGGAACATCATTATTGCTTCGTTTCTGCAGACTCTGAGCCGGCACGCTGCTGGCTCTGATTATAAACCGCTTCAAAATTGACAGGATTGAGTATCACCGGTGGAAATCCTGCACGTGTCACAACATCAGAGACCGCTTCTCGAACGTAGGGAAACAAAATATTTGGACATCCGATACCCAGAACCGGCCCAATCTCATTTTCTGGCACATTGCTTATTCTGAAAATACCAGCTTGCTGCACTTCGACCAGAAACATAACCTGATCTTTCACTTTTGCTGTCACTGTAACCATCACCAGAACTTCGTAAAGCCCTTCTTTAACCACATTGTTTTGTGTATTGAGTTGCAGATTCACTTGTGGCGCCTCGCGCTCGAGAAAAATACCCGGTGCATTAGGGATTTCAAGCGACAGATCTTTTACATAAATTTTTTCGATATTGAATGCTGGTTGTTGTTGCTCGCTCATTTTATTATTTTAACCCTGAAATTTTAATTTATATTTACTTCCAAGTCTGGACTTAAGATGCCAGCAAAGGCACCAGTTCTCCGAGATGATCCAGTCGCGCAAGATCATCATATCCTCCGACATGTTTTTCTCCGATATAAATTTGCGGGACTGTTCTGCGTCCCGTTTTATTCATCATTTCACTGCGTTGCTCAGGGTCAAGATCAATCCGTATCTCCTTAATTTTTTCCACACCTTTGGAACGCAATAATTTTTCTGCCATTTTGCAATAAGGACAGAACCCGGTTGTATACATGATTACCTTGCTCATTGTTTATCTCTTGACTATCGGCAGGCTCGCGCGTTTCCAGGCATCGATTCCACCCATCAAATTATGCACTTTCCCAAATCCGTTTTTATACAATATATTACTCGCATGACTTGATCGTATACCACTTTTATAAATAACGACAATAGGTTTCTCCTTATGTTTCGTCAATTCAACCCATCGTTCTTCAATCTTCTCAGTCGGTATGTGCTTTGAGTTGGGCAAATGGCCCGCAGCAAATTCGCTGTCATCCCTCACATCAAGCACAATAGCATCTTCATAATTAATCAACTCTATCGCCTTACGCGTATCTATTTCTTTGGCGCCGCGTTTTGTAAATGCAGGCCATATCAGCAATGCAGCACTGACGATCGCAGCAATCACAAAAAAAATGTTCTCTATCCTAAGCAAAAAGTAATCCTGAAAAATTGATGATTCTTCCATAAAATGTTTAATCCTGTGTTTTATAATGTTTTCACGAAATTGATTCTATCAGAAACCACATCAAATCGCTTTGCTCAAAAGCATTCGTAGTTTACCTGCATGCCAGCTATTTATTTACCTGCGACGTTAATTTTTTACCAGACTTTCCGATGTATTAGTCTAATGCCACTGCACTTAACGCAATTGATTGAGCAAACAATAAAACCAGAAATTTCATTACTTCACACGTTGGTATGTTGTATGAATCATGAAACATTTAATAGCAGGTCAATTAATTCACTTCAAAAATCAGATAGATGCTGCGCAACACCTCAAAATCAAGTAAAATACGCTTCTGCACAGATCAAAAGAAAGAACGCAACACACAATCCCAAATAATACATGAAAAAAATCGTCCTTCTTCGTCATGGAGAAAGTATCTGGAATAAAGAAAATCGGTTTACAGGCTGGACAGATGTTGATTTAACACCCAAAGGTATCGAAGAAGCCCGGAATGCCGGCAGGCTTTTGAGTGAAGCTGGCTTTAATTTCGATATTGCATACACATCAGTACTTAAACGCGCCATTCGCACATTATGGCTAACGCTTGACGTCATGGATTTGATGTGGCTTCCTATTCATAATACCTGGCGCCTCAATGAACGACATTATGGCGCACTGCAAGGCTTGAACAAAGCAGAAACCGCCACCGAATTCGGTGATGAGCAGGTATTGATCTGGCGCCGCAGCTATGACATTAGGCCGCCCGAACTGTCAATTGACGATGAACGTTACCCTGGAACAGATATACGGTATAAAAACCTTGATCGCTCTGAACTGCCTCGAACAGAATGTCTCAAAGATACAGTAGCAAGGTTTCTTCCGTACTGGAAAAATATTATCGCACCCCAGGTTCAATCCGGAAAAAATATTATAATTACGGCACACGGCAACTCTCTTCGTGCTCTGGTTAAATATCTGGACAATATTACAGATCAGGATATACTTAATTGCAATATTCCAACTGGTATTCCGTTAATTTACGAACTGGATGACGAACTTATTCCGTTGCGCAGTTATTACCTAGGGGACCAGACACTGATACAGGATGCCATGCAACAAGTTGCCAATCAAGGAAGATCTGCAGGATAACCCGTCAGCTCATTACACAGTCTGTGGCAACCAGTCTGCGAGTACATGTTCACGAACTGCTTATCTATTACTTAATAGTATTTTCCCGGACGTGAAGCCAACACAATTCACAACCATTCAATTGGTAATCCTGTTAATTCTATCCAGCATACCGCTGCTGTATCACTCCACCGCTAGCGCTTCAGACAAGCAAAAGCAGCTGGACAAATTACGCAGCCGTATACAGGCGTTACAAACCGAACTGACTGTTCAGGAAAAAAACAAACAGGATGCTGCAGAAGCGCTGCGCGACACCGAACGTGCTATCAGCAACATTAAAAGAAAGCTGTATCAGCTAAACAAAGATAAAAACAAAATTGATGAAGCGTTAGAAAATATTCATGCACAGCATGAGCAACTTACCCTAGCAAGGGAAGCGGAACAAGCGCAATTGAGCGCTTTGCTGTTTCAACAATATCTGGGAAACGAACGACATTACCTGCGTACACTGTTCAATTCACAGGACCCCAACCAGATGGCGCGTGATATGTATTACTATAAGCAACTTTCCAATGCGCGTTCAGAGCATATCGACAGCCTTCTCAATGATCTAAATCAACTGCAGGTGCTTGCGCAATCTGCCAGTGAAAAACAAGCTCAGTTGTCTGCAATTGAAGCTGAATATGCAAGCCAAAACCTGATTCTCGAGGAAAAACAGGCAACACATAAGACTACGCTTTCACGTTTATCCCAAGAAATCAAACAACAACATAACGAAATTGACAAGCTTACCCGCGACGAGCAACGTATTGAAAAGCTGGTTGATGAAATCAACCAGCTTTTCAAACAGGAAAATCAGAAAAATGCCTTGAATAATACCCGTCTACCAGATTCCAGGCACCGGAATAGCGCTTTCAAATCACTCAAAGGTAAGCTCAATCTGCCTGTTCGAGGGAAACTTGTTAACCGTTTTGGTGGTCAACGTTCAGGTAGGCATGTCAGATGGAAAGGATTGTTTATCCGTTCACCAGAAGGTAGCGACGTCAAGGTTATTGCAACAGGACAGATTGTATTTGCCGACTGGTTACGCGGTTTTGGTAATCTTATCATTGTTGACCATTCACATGATTACATGAGTTTATATGGCAATAATGAAGTGCTTTTGAAACAAGTTGGCGACATTGTCCAGGGTGGCGACACTATCGCCACCGTAGGTAACAGCGGCGGCAATCTGGACTCAGGACTATACTTTGAAATGCGTCACAAAGGAAAAGCGTTTGATCCGTTGACATGGATAAAAATAGAATGAATGATATAAAAATACACAAAATAAGCTTTGCAAATGGTATGGAATGAGATACCAAGCCGTTATATAAGTCATATTTTGACTTGTTTTTATTGTATGATCATTTGCATAAAACAGTTTAAATTTATCATTCAGTTTTCGACCAAGTATAATTTAATCACTTAGAATTCATAAGTGCGGAGACAGCATCATGAGTAACATAGTTAAAAAAGCAGGTTTGGTTTTTGTTGGCGCAATCACGGGCGTGATGCTCAGTTTGAATTTTTCTGCTATCGCCAAAAGAGATTCAACGGAAATCATGCATCCGCTGCCAATCGAAGAACTACGCACTTTTGCACAGGTATTCGGACGCATTAAGAGTGATTACGTAGAATCAGTGGAAGACAAGCGCCTGATTACAGAAGCCATCAACGGTATGCTGGTTGGTCTTGATCCGCATTCTTCGTATCTGGACAAGGATGAATACAAGGAATTACAAATTGGTACCCATGGTGAATTTGGCGGATTGGGTATTCAAGTCACCATGGAAGATGGATTGGTCAAAGTCATTTCCCCAATAGAGGACACGCCTGCATTCCGGGCCGGCATTCAAACGGGTGACTTGATTGTCAAGCTGGATGATACGGCAGTCAAAGGAATGACTCTCACCGAGGCAATCAAACTGATGCGCGGCAAACCGAAAACCGCGATTAAAATTACCATTGTCCGGGAAGGCGAAAAAGAGCCGCTGGTATTTAACCTGGTTCGTGACATCATCAAGATCCAAAGTGTCAAGTCAAAACTACTCGAGCCAGGCTATGCATATATCCGTATCACACAGTTTCAGGAATATACTGGAGAAAGTCTGGCGAAAGCGATTAAAACACTGTTTTCAGAAAGTACCGAACCCATGCAGGGACTTATTCTCGATTTACGTAATGACCCTGGAGGCCTGTTAAATGGTGCAGTAGCCGTATCCGCTGCCTTTCTTCCTGAAAATGCACTGGTTGTTTACACGGAAGGTCGTACAGCAGATGCAAAAATGCGATTACACGCCAACCCTGAATATTATCTCCGCGGTCATGGCAGGGATTATCTGCAGGATTTACCCGGAGAAATCAAGACTGTACCAATGATCACTTTAGTCAATGGCGGATCTGCATCAGCCTCAGAAATTGTGGCGGGGGCACTGCAGGATCATAAACGATCCATCGTTATGGGATCACAAACATTCGGCAAAGGCTCTGTGCAAACAGTATTACCGTTGGGGAATGACACCGCAATCAAACTAACGACTGCACTCTACTATACGCCGAACGGTCATTCTATCCAGGCAACCGGGATTACCCCGGATATACTGGATGAATCAGCGGATGATGATCAACGCCTTCGCGAAGCGGACTTAAGCAGACATATTGCCAATGGTCAAAAAGGCGAGAAAAAGTCAACAGTTGAGAAAGTAACAGAAGAATCAGCAAACAAGCCCAAAAAAGAAGAAAGCAAAAGCAAGAAAACCAGTGGCCCGATTGAATTCGGATCCGAGGATGATCTTCTGCTTATTCAAGCCATGAATTACTTTAAAGGCATAACCACATCGCCTGAAAAAAAATCCGATAGTGCAGGCGGTTAGCAGTTATCCGGAGCAGCTTACGTTTTGAACGATCGCCAGTTGCTCCGGTATAGCCGGCATATTCTGCTACCCGAAATTGATATTTCAGGTCAGGAAGCATTACTTAAAGCGCACGTACTGATTATTGGAGCCGGTGGCTTAGGGTCGCCCGCAGCACTTTATCTTGCTGCCAGCGGTATTGGCAAATTGACAATTTGTGATGGTGATATTGTAGATTTAACCAATCTTCAACGCCAGATTGCACATCCATCATCCGCAGTGGGTCTTCTTAAAGCGCATTCAGCCCGAACCACCTTGTCTGGTCTTAACCCGGATATAAATATTGTTGCCTGTTCTGAGTACGCAAAGGAAGCGCATTTGCAACAGCTTGTTGCCGAATCCGATGCAGTCATTGACGCGAGTGATAATTTTGAAACGCGTCATAACATTAATAAAGCCTGCGTTGAAAATCAAAAGCCTCTGATTTCAGGAGCGGCGGTTCGTTTTGAAGCACAGGTCTGCGTTTTTGACTTGCGCTCAGAGCATAGCCCCTGTTATCACTGCCTCTATCCGCTTGATGGAGAAACCGAGGATATGCCGTGCGCAATCATGGGTGTCTTCTCCCCCCTGGTTGGTATTATAGGCAGTATTCAGGCAGCTGAAACGATCAAGACACTGCTGAAGATTGGCGAGACCCTGAATGGCAGGTTACAGTTACTGAACGGCCTCACCATGAACTGGCGCACAATCAAACTCAAGAAAGACCCATATTGCAGCATATGTCAGCATAAATGAAGACGAAAGCGCTTCAGCCTTTTCACTTATGGAATATAACCTGCCGGTTTTTCCAAGGTTTCATGGCTAAAGCCTGGATGCCCGGGGCGGAATCTTCAACAGACACAGGACTGAAAAAAACAGTTGTTTTTCTCAGTCTAGCGTTTTTTGCAATCGAAATTCTTGCTTATGGCTTACGCAGCAAAAAAATGCCCCAGGCCAGATAGCCGTTCTTACCGCCATCAATCCAATAATTCAACCCGGTCTTCATGCGTTCAATATAAGCCGGATCGATTTTTCCCGTTAGTTCTCCGGTATGTTTCTCTGTTTCATCAAGCACTCGTTGGTAGTGATTGATCAACTGCTGAGTCAGATCATCAAATCTGATTACATCAAAACCCAACCGAGCGGCAACCTGCCGATAATATCCAGGCGAACCCAATGAAGAAAGATGGATGCGGTCAAGTATCGGTTGCAAAACACCAGCAGGACAATCGTCAGCCTGCATTGGGTCGGTAAAAACAAAATGACCACCCGGTTTCAATACCCGGTAGGCCTCTGTCAATACCTGCTCTCGCTGTGCACTGTGCAAAATCGCGTCCTGTGACCAGACAACATCAAAACCGGTTGAGTCATCAGCGCTTGTAAATGGCAATGACTCAAAACTGCCATCTATTACCTGGATTTTCTCGGACAGGTGTGCGGCTGCATTTAACTCGCGCGCGCGCTGATTTTCAACTTCGCTTAAATTCACCGCCTTTACCTGCACGCCGTAAGTTTTTGCCAAATAACGAGCAGCGCCACAATAGCCAGAACCCAGATCAAGCAAGACAGAATCTGTTTTTAACTCAGGTAGATATTTGGCCATGGTCTGTACTGTTCGATGACTTGCCACGTTGATTGGCTCATCATTACTTTCATACAGACCGATGTGAATATCTTCTCCTCCCCATATAGTGCTATAAAAATGATCAGCATCTTCACTGTTATAATATTCACGCGCAGTTTCAACAGCGGCCGATTGAGTTTTATTTGAATTCGTCATACTATTCGTCTACTGTGTGATAGGCTTTCTCAGCGATATGGATAAAAAAATCCGGCTCGCTTTCTCGATAGGTTTCCTGAAAATCCCCAAACGTTTCAATATGCTGAAAGCCGACTTCCTGCATCAACCGTGTTGTATAATCTTTTCTGAGCGGAAACATATTCAGGAAATATTGATCGCCATCGGAAAAACTGTATTCAAAGCGGGCCAATCCCTTATCAACGTGCACCGGTTTTACCGAAACATCCGTACCACAATAATAAAAAGTATGTGTACTGTTAAAACCGAAGTCAATTAAGGCATCATAGTTACGCTGATCCAGTATCAACACACCATCGTGTCGCAGTGCGGCATAAAACTCAGCCAGTGCCTTACGGCGGTCATTTTCATTAAACAAATGGGTAAACGAGTTACCAAGACAGATAATCGCATCAAATTTCTGATGTACGTCACGGTTCAGCCAGCGCCAGTCGGCCTGCACGGTACGCAAAATATGACCGCGCGACCGTGCATTGGCAAACGCCTTTGACAGCATCTCAGCACTGCCATCAGCGCTGACTACTTCAAATCCGGCTTCCAGCAGACGGACCGAATGGAATCCGGTTCCAGTCGCCACATCCAATACTTGCCGGCAACCTCTTTCTTTAAGTTTATCGATAAAAAACGAGCCTTCAGATTGAATTCTCGCATTCCAGTCAATCAGTGAATCCCATTTTTGTACAAAAGCATGCACATATTCCGCACGATATTGATCCGTTTCACGGACCGATACCGGGTCGGAACCATAATCCTGTTTTGTCTGAATCGATGTAGTATTCATTTCGCTCTCCGTGGGTATAAGTGTACTAAAACTGCCGTAATGGTGTTCACCAAACAGCAACACATAACACCGGAAAAATTCCAGAGTCAATCGTTGTCTTTCGATCACAATCTGGCGCAAACCTAGACCAGTCTGGCAAAACCAAGCTAAAATTATTATTTTTAAGGTTATTACTTACATGCAAATCTGGCGAAGCAATCCTTCACCAAATCATAAGACACCGCTTGCACTGACAATCGGCAACTTTGACGGCGTTCATTTAGGTCACCAAGCCATTTTGTCCTGTTTGAAAGACACCGCCGACAAACTTGGGATTGCTGCTTGCGTCATGACCTTTGAGCCGCATCCGCGCGAATTTTTCGCGCCAGATCAAGCACCTACTCGCCTAACCAGCTTCAGGGAAAAACTGCAACAGCTGGCCAGATCGAAGATAGACTATGTACGAGTATACCGCTTCAACTATGATTTCGCAAAAATAAGCCCTGAAGCCTTTGTGGATAGAATACTAATCCAGGAACTCTCTGTTCGCTGGTTACTGGTTGGCGACGACTTTCGTTTTGGTGCGCGCCGGGCCGGCGATTTTGCTATGTTGAAGGCAATGTCCGGACAATACGGCTTCGAAGTGGAAGAAATGCCGGGCGTTTTAATTGATGGGCAGCGCGTGTCAAGCAGCCACATAAGAAAACTGTTAAATGCCGGTGATCTGCACACGGCCCGCCGCTTTCTGGGCAGACCCTTTAGTATCAGTGGTCGTGTCATTGACGGCGACAAGCTTGGAAAAAAACTCGGCTTCCCAACCGCCAACATTCACATCAGGCACAATCGTCCGCCCATTTCAGGTATTTTTGTCGTCAAAGTATACGGCGTCATCCAATCGGCACCATCTGTTGCGTTGCCGGGCGTTGCCAGTCTCGGCGTTCGGCCGACTGTCCATCAAAACGGCAAACCGGTGCTGGAAGTTCACTTGCTTAATTTTGATCAGTCGATTTACGGCTATCATTTGCGGGTCGATTTCCTGCATAAACTGCGCGATGAAGAAAAATACCACGATTTAACTCAGCTTGTGCAACAAATCAGCAAAGACATCGAACAGGCAAAACTTTTTTTCAATCAAATGACGGATTCCGTGGTTTAGCCAGTTAAGTCACGAATTAAACCATAATCACGTATAATTCATCACAATTACAACACAATGTCATAGAATAGCAACACTCAATACCGATTCGTATATGATTGCACAGTGCAGCCTATCGATTTCGACGTGAAACGATTTTTGAATTTTTTTCATGACTGATTATAAAAAAACGCTAAATTTACTCGATACGACTTTTCCCATGCGCGGCAATCTCGCCAAACGGGAACCGGCCATGCTCGAGTCCTGGCAACAAAAAAAACTATATCAAAAAATCCGTGCGGCAAGTAAAGGAAGACCGAAATTCACTTTGCACGATGGACCGCCGTATGCAAACGGGGACATCCATATCGGGCACGCCGTCAACAAAATTCTCAAAGATATCATTATAAAAAGCAAAACACTGGCCGGTTTTGATGCGCCCTATATACCGGGATGGGACTGCCACGGTTTACCCATCGAACATCAGATAGAAAAAAAACACGGCAAACAGCTGTCCGCCAATAAAGTACGCGAACTTTGTCGCGCATTTGCTGCAGAACAGGTCGCGCGTCAGCAAGCGGATTTTATTCGGTTGGGTGTTTTGGGTGACTGGGATCAGGCTTACCTGACCATGAATTACCAAACAGAGGCGGACATTATTCGCACACTGGGGAAAATCTATCAAAACGGTTATCTGTATCAGGGACAAAAGCCTGTCAACTGGTGTATTGATTGCGGCTCCGCCCTCGCCGAAGCAGAAGTTGAATATGAAGACAAAACTTCTCCGGCAATTGACGTTGGCTTTGATGTCATAGCAACAGGCGAGGACGATTCGGGAACGCAATTACGAACAGCCTTTAACCTCGATACCGGCGCTTTGCCAGATGGCAGAATCATGGCAATCATATGGACGACCACACCCTGGACACTGCCAGCCAACCAAGCTGTCTGTGTTCATCCAGACTTTGACTATGATCTGGTCGAGACACATCGGGGCATGCTCATACTGGCAACAGAGCTGAAACAAATATGCTTGGAACGCTATGATTTGGAAGGTAAAACAGTAGGTCAGTGCAAAGGCCAGGCGCTCGAACATCTGCCATTGCAACACCCGTTCGAAAACCGACGTGTCAAAATCATTTGCGGCAAACACGTAACATTGGAAGCCGGTACTGGTCTGGTACATACCGCACCCGCTCACGGTCTGGATGATTATTTTGTCGGCCAACAATATGGCCTTCCCAACGAGAGTCCGGTTGACGGCGATGGCAAATTTATTATGGATAAACCGCTGGTTGGCGGCTTATTTGTCTGGAAAGCTAACGACATCGTCATTGACACGCTGCAGAACAGCCACCACCTGTTCTCTTTGAAAAAAATAGAACACAGTTATCCGCACTGCTGGCGACATAAAACACCCATTATTTTTCGCTCGACACCGCAGTGGTTCATTGGTATGAATCTGGCACGAAATTCAGATACAAATTCCGATACCACCTACCAGGGAAAAACTTTACGTGATCTTGCCATGCAAGCAGTTGACAATACGCGGTTTTATCCTGCATGGGGACGGGCACGACTGGAGGCCATGATCAAGAACCGCCCAGACTGGTGCGTCTCCCGGCAACGTAACTGGGGTGTTCCGATGGCATTATTCGTCCACAAAAACACCCACTCACCGCATCCACGCACCATGGAACTGCTCGAACAGGTCGCGCAAAAAGTCGAAAAGCAAGGTGTTGAGGCCTGGTTTTCGCTGAATGAAGCCGAATTACTCGGTGAGGACACACAACATTATATTAAGCTGGCCGATACGCTTGATGTATGGTTCGATTCAGGAACAACGCATGATACTGTAGTCAAACCCAGTCCCCAGCTCGACCATCCGGCAGACTTATACCTGGAAGGTTCCGACCAGCATCGTGGCTGGTTTCAATCGTCCCTGCTGACCGGCTGCGCCATTGACGGCCACGCACCCTACCGCGCACTGCTTACACATGGTTTTGTCGTCGACGGTAACGGACACAAGATGAGCAAATCCAAAGGTAACGTGATCGCACCGCAAAAAATCATGGATACCTATGGCGCCGACATATTACGCCTGTGGGTTGCCTCCACCGATTACTCCGGCGAGCTTTCGATTTCCGAAGAAATCCTCAAACGTGTCGTTGAAAGTTACCGTCGCATTCGAAATACCCTGCGATTTCTGCTGGCAAACCTGACAGACTTTGACGCTCGAAATGACATGCTGGCAATTGAAGACTGGCTGGAAATCGATCGGTACATGCTGGCATACAGCGACACTTTCCAGGAGGAACTCGTACAAATCTATAACCGCTACGAGTTCCACCAGGTGGTGCACAAGCTGCATAATTTCTGCTCTGAAGATCTCGGCGGCTTTTATCTTGATATCCTGAAAGACAGGCTTTACACCGCTGCTGCCAACAGCCCGCCACGGCGCGCTGCACAAAGTGCGCTCTATCATATTACTCACAGCCTGATCCGCCTGTTTGCGCCCATTCTCAGCTTTACAGCCGATGAAGCCTGGGAGCACCTGACCGGGCAGTCAGATGACAGTGTGCTGCTGCATACCTGGCATCATTTTCCAAAGCAAGCGGATGCGCAACAACTATGCGACCGCTGGAGCAGAATTCGGGTGTTGCGCGCCCAGGTATTAAAAAAGCTTGAGGATGCCAGAGCACAGGGAAAGATCGGATCATCACTGGCGGCAGCTGTAAATATCCGCGCAGGTAATGATGACTTTACACTGTTACAATCACTTGAAAATGATTTACGATTTGTACTGATTACCTCAGAATCCAGTGTAGAAGCGGCAGAAACTACTCAAACAATTGAAGTCACGGTTACGCCGAGCAGCCATTTGAAATGTGAACGCTGCTGGCATTATCGCAGCGATGTTGGTCAGCATTCCGAACATCCCACGCTGTGCGGGCGCTGCATATCCAATCTCGATGGAACAGGTGAAGACAGACGATATGCCTGAGGTAAACCGCAGCCCATGCTCTTCAGCCTGAATGGCTTCTCATGTTTTGAACGCATATACGAACAAATCTGCTGACATGAAATTATACTACTCACTGAGCATCGCCCTGATTGTTTTAACACTGGATCTGGTCACCAAATACTGGATACAAACGTCAATGGTCTATGGCCAGCAAATTCCTGTGACAGATTTTTTCAATCTGGTGCTGACCTACAACACCGGCGCAGCCTTCAGTATCCTGAGCGAAGCTTCCGGATGGCAGCGCTGGTTTTTAAGCGCGATCGCCGCGGGTGCTTCTATTGTTATTATTTATATGCTGAACAAATACAAAACCGAGCAACTGTTTTGTTTATCGCTTAGCCTGATACTTGGCGGTGCTATCGGTAATTTATGGGATCGCATTACGCTTGGATACGTTGTCGATTTTCTTGATTTCTACATCGGCGAGTATCATTGGCCTGCATTCAACATTGCTGACTCGGCAATTTTTATAGGCGCGGCACTGCTCATCATTGACAGCTTTTATAATAAAGAAAACACGCCAGAAGAAGTAAACGGCAAATCCGATGGAAAAGAAAAAACCGAAAAACTCTGACAATGTGTCAGCAGCTATTCCTTGTCCTTATCAGATCGTTTGCCCTCTTTGGTAATGGGGCTTTGCACCGTATAGCCCTTTTCCTTCATTTTATAGCCGCCGTAGGCTCCCGCACCCGCTGCCACAGCCATCCAGCAACCCGATAATAGCGGCACCAGAATAACCAGCATGATTGCGTTTAGATTGCACTTTCGTGTCAAAATCAACCTCATTGAGTGATACAAAAACAGACCAGTATACCCGGCCGCTGCCACCCTGTTTTTAAAGTGGTACTTTTAATAAAAACGAGAGCGTTTCCAGTAACGCTGCGCCAAAGCCCGCTCATCGACTACAAACCGCAGTAGAGATCCGCTTAAAAAAAGAAGTCTCGGAATAATCAAACCACTCCTTCAATTCATCATGGTGTGCACCGATAGTGCTGCCCTGGGCCATAACACCTGGATAAAGCAGCATTGTGTAGGAGCGCGCCCGGTCACTTTCACAGTCAAACTCGTAAAATGTCTTCAGTGACTGATAACCTCCTTTTTGCCTTTCATCATAGCTGGACAGAATCCACACTTTTTTGTAGTGGTCGCCACTCTGCCGGACTGTGGTCGGATCAAAAAAATGCTTGGCCTGTTTGTCTGGGTCTGTATGGACAAGCGCCCATTTCGCAACTACAGGTGCGCAAAAAATTAATAAACCGACCAGCAATGTGGTAAAAAAAATTTTTTTCATTATTGCGTTAATATTTTTATACTTGAAAGCAAGACTTGCCTATTCTAGGATAAAAAGCCGTCTCAGTGAACATACTGGCTGGCAAAATCCTGGCAACAAACCGACAGGTCATCCGCACACTTTGGAAAACAAAAAAAATAGACTTTTAAAATCAAAATGATTGCAGCAGTCAGTATTCGTTTACAATAATGATTCTCGAAAACAAACCAACAAAGGTCAAAGGAAGGCTTGTTCACTAACAATGTCGAAACGCGTAATTTTATAGGACTACAGAAACAGGACGACACACGTGAGAATATTTCCTGCATATATCGAGCTTCAGACCGGGCAAGGAATTTCTTTGCACGATCTGATGCCGGAACTACGACAGTCGGTCACGCAATCCGGTATACAAAACGGGTTTATTACCGTCACTTCACAGCACACTACCACGGCCATTGCCATTAATGAGAACGAAGCTCGTCTGATCGAAGATATTAAAAGTTTTCTGACACGTCTCATCCCGCCTGGTGACCGTTATCTGCATAACGATATTGCGCTGCGCGACTGTCCGCCAGACGAACCTGAGAATGCACATTCGCACCTGGCCGCCATGCTGTTGGGCAGCTCTGAAGTGATTACCCTGGCAAATGGCGGACTGGTGCTGGGGCAGTATCAATCGGTGATGTTATACGAGCTCGACGGTCCGCGCATGCGAAAGGTCAGCGTTCAGATTTATGGAGAGTAACCACTTTCAGAAAACGGTGATTGTTCAAATTACTGGTTATGTTTGAATTATATCTCGACACCGCAGACATCGATCAGATCGCTTGTCATAGCAAGTACCTGCCATTACGCGGAATTACCACCAATCCATCGATTCTGGCAAATACAAACACAGGTTTGCAGGAATTGCTGCCGAAAGTGAGGGAAGTTATTGGAGAAAAAGCGCGAATTCATGTACAGGTCGTCAGCGCAAACGCCGATGCCATGCTCAATGAAGCAGTGAACCTGCACAAACTGCCCTACGATATTGTCGTCAAGGTCCCTGCAACTGAGACAGGCATTGCTGCGATCAGAATGATGAAAAGGCAACAGGTTCCCGTGTTGGCTACAGCCATCTACAGCGTACAGCAGGGATTTCTGGCCGCACTTTGCGGCGCCGATTATTTGGCACCTTACGTCAGCCGTATTGATTCCATCGTTACAAGCGGTGATGACAACATAGACGGCATCGGAGGTGTTGGTGTTGTGGCCGATCTGCAAGCACTGATCGACCAACATCAACTGCCAGTCAGGCTACTGCCCGCCAGTTTTAAAAATATGAGGCAAGTACTGGGCGTGCTGAATGCCGGTGTATCCGCGATCACCATTCCACCTGAAATCGCTGTCAAAATGCTTTCACATCCCGCTCTACAACCCGCTGTGGACCGATTCAATCTGGATTGGCAGACCGTTTTTGGCCAGACATTGCCTTTTGAAAGCTAATTGCGCCATCACGCCTGCACTTGGTACTTATACCTGCAAAAGAGATTAGAGAATCTACTCAGAATGTCGATAACACAAAAATTATTTTTTTTTCAGGCAAATCCCTAAAAATGACTTTTGTGATTAAACTCTTAATTCGGACAATTGCCATCCTACTTGCTGGCGATGCTGGCATAGTTTGCATCTCAGTTATTGTAAATTATTTCGAAAACTCAATATTTATAACAGATGATCTAAGATTTATCATAATGTTATCGGTATTGAGTGCATTTTTCTGGTATTCAGCTGGGTTAATAGGGAAATACGGTTCAGAAGCTGCTTTTAAAATTCTTATGGCCGCAAGTATTGTTGTTGGCATCATCGCTTTGGATGAGATATGGATTCCCTATTTTCTACAAATTAAACAGCCGTCATTTGACGACATTCTTCGCTCGCTTTTTCCGATTGCAATGTTCTTTTTTGCCAGAAAAGAGCTATCAAAATTATCAGTCAGTACAACTGATGACAAACAACAACTGTAGGAATTTACAAAAACATGATCAAATCATAAACTGCCAAATCCTCCGCCCCCCGGCGTCTCGATCACTACCGTATCCCCTGCTTCAAGCTGCACACTGGCTGTGGAGCCAAGTTCTTCGACCACACCATTACTACGCTCCACACAATTGCACCCCAATTTGCCCGGCTCGCCGCCTTTCAACCCGAATGGCGCAATACGTCGGTGATTGGACAGAATGGCGGCATGCATGGGTTTGTTGAAACGGACACGCCGAATGACGCCGTCACCACCTTTTTGCTTTCCATTACCGCCCGAGTATTTACGTATTAAAAAGCTTTCCACTGTGACGGGATAGCGGGACTCAAGTACCTCGGGATCGGTCAATCGCGAGTTGGTCATATGCGTGTGCACGGCGCTCTGGCCGTCGAAATCAGGTCCTGCACCAGCACCACCGCAAATAGTTTCGTAATACTGGTATTGATCGTTTCCGAAGGTGAAGTTGTTCATCGTACCCTGCGCGGCTGCCATAATGCCAAGCGCACCGTACAGCGCATCGGTCACACATTGACTGGTTTCTACGTTACCGGCGACTACGGCCGCAGGATATTGTGGATTGAGCATACACCCTTCGGGGGCGATGATTTCAATCGGCTTCAGGCAGCCTGCATTGAGCGGAATCTCATCATTCACCAGCGTACGAAACACGTATAGAACAGCCGCGCGACACACCGGCAGCGGTGCGTTGAAATTGTTGGGTCGTTGCGCGGAAGTGCCGTTAAAATCGACCACAGCTTTACGCGACCGCTTATCGATGCGAATAGCCACACAAATGACGGAACCATCATCCATTTCATAAACAAATTCGCCATCAACAAGCACATCCAGCACTCGGCGTACGATTTCTTCGGCATTGTCTTGCACATGCTGCATGTACGTTGCAACCACTTCGAGACCGAAATGTTCAACCATGCGTTTGAGTTCAAGCACCCCCTTCTCGTTGGCGGCGATCTGCGCGCCGAGGTCTGCAATATTCTGCACGGGATTACGTGCCGGATACGGTCCGGCTGTAAGTAGCCTATGAATCTCATTTTGTAACAGCTCGTGATCACGCACGATTTGAATGTTATCAAACAAAATGCCCTCTTCTTCAACCGTCTTACTGTCCGATGGCATTGAGCCCGGCGTGATGCCACCCAAATCGGCGTGATGACCGCGCGAAGCGACGAAGAAGATCACCTGGCTACGCCGCTTATCAAATACCGGGCTAACGACTGTGACATCCGGCAAATGTGTGCCGCCGTTATATGGCGCATTGATCGCGAACACATCGCCATGTCGCATGGTCGGGTGACCGGCAATAACCGCCTTGACACTCTCGCCCATGCTCCCCAGATGCACCGGCATATGTGGCGCATTGGCGACCAGATTACCGAAACGGTCGAATACGGCGCACGAAAAATCGAGCCGTTCCTTGATATTGACCGACGAAGCCGTATTCGCCAGCGTTGCGCCCATTTGCTCGGCGATAGACATAAACAGGTTGTTGAAAATTTCTAGCATCACTGGATCAGCTTTTGTGCCAATACTTTCACGCTGAGGACGCGGTTCATGGCGTGTAAGTAACAGTTCGCCTTGAATCTGGCGCCGCGCCTGCCAGCCCGGTTCGATGACGACAGTTGCATTGGCATCGCTGATAATCGCCGGGCCTTGAATAAGGTCATCGGCCTGTAGCCGGCAGCTGGCATATACCGGCGTAGCATGTTGCAGACCGCCACTGATCGTGGTAACCATCTTAATCGGTTGCAGTTTTGAGCGCGAACCAGTTTCTTTATCGGTACGATTTACTCGAATTTCAGTTGTATCACCGGTCTTGCCGGTTGCTTCCACGGATACCGTCGCTATCACCAGACTACACTGGGGTTGAACAAAACCGAAGTGACGCTGGTGCAGTTCAGCAAAATCCGTCTGCAGTTGCGCAAGCGGCGCGCACTTGACAGTCAACACCGTATCGGCGCCCTGATAACGCAAACCGATATTTTTGATCAGCGAAATGTTAACGGTCGCGATGCCCTGGCTGGCGACTTCGTGCCGCGCTGACTGTGCAAGCTTGTCCAGTGTTTGGCTGATCATTTGCAGCGTATGCGCATCAAGCGGCTTCTCCACCGTTTCGGTATGAATGGCGGTAATATCGGCAAGTCCCATGCCATAAGCCGACATTACGCCTGCCAGCGGGTGCAGGATAATGGACTTTATTCCCAGTGCATCGGCGACCTGGCAGACATGCTGCCCCGCCGCGCCACCAAAGCCGTTGAGCGCATAGCAGGAAATGTCGCGACCTTTTTCCACGGATATTTTCTTGATCGCGTTAGCCATATTTTCCACGGCAATCTTTAGAAAACCTTCCGCCACCTGTTCGGGCGTGTAATCTCTGCCGCTTACCGTCGCTACTTCACGAGCCAGTTGGGCGAACTTCTTCCTGACAATATCATCATCCAGCGATACATCGGCATCCGGTCCGAAAATTTTCGGGAAAAAATCCGGCTGGATTTTACCAAGCATAACGTTGCAGTCGGTCACCGTCAGCGGTCCGCCGCGACGGTAACACGCAGGCCCCGGATTGGCACCAGCGCTGTCTGGCCCGACGCGAAAGCGACTGCCGTCATATTGTAGAATTGATCCGCCCCCCGCCGCCACGGTATGAATTGCCATCATCGGTGCACGAATACGCACTCCGGCCACCTGTCCGTCGTAAATCCGTTCAAAACTGCCATCATAATGGCTTACATCCGTCGATGTGCCGCCCATGTCAAATCCAATCACTCTGCTGAAACCCGCCGTTGCCGCAGTACGTGCCATGCCGACTACACCACCCGCAGGGCCGGACAAAATGCTGTCCCTGCCCTGAAACCGACCGGCCTGCGTCAGTCCGCCGCTCGATTGCATGAACATCAATTGCGTATTACCCAGCGTCGCCTCAATTCTGTCGACATATCGACGCAGTATCGGCGATAAATACGCATCCATCACCGCCGTATCGCCGCGCGACACCAGCTTGATCAGCGGGCTGACCTGATGGCTGACGGAAATCTGGGTAAAACCGGTTTTCTCGGCAATCCGTGCTGCAGCCAGTTCATGCGTATGAAAACGATAACCGTGCATGAATACAATCGCCACTGCGCGGATACCTTGCTGAAAAACGCGAAGCAATTCAGCAGCCAGCGCCGTTTCGTCGAGTTTTTTGATGACTTGACCATCTGAATCGATCCGCTCATGTGCTTCGATGACCGTTTCATAGAGCATTTCCGGCAGTTCAATATTCAGATCAAACAGCCGCGGACGGTTCTGGTAGCCGATACGCAAAGCATCGGCAAAACCTTTGGTAATTACCAGTGCGACACGTTCGCCCTTGCGCTCGAGCAGTGCATTGGTCGCGACCGTCGTGCCCATTTTGACATGATCGATATCATGTGCCGGAATGGGTTTACCGGATTTGATTTTCATCAGCCGACGAATACCTTCCAGCGACGCATCGGGATAGTGCTCCGGGTTTTCAGACAAAAGCTTGCAAGTTGTCAGATCACCTTCTGGGGACAACGCCACAATGTCGGTGAACGTACCACCGCGGTCGATCCAGAATTTCCAATTTGCGGGCTTTGTCATGCTGTGCTGAAAATGTTCCATCAGATATTAAACAAATGTTTCTTGTTACATTGGTAGTGACAGATAAATGTTCTTCGTTTATCCATCCTGAAAACTGTGCTTGCCTTTGCTGCAGATAGTGATGTATTGACCAGAACCCTTGCAAACCACAATTTCGTATGGCGCCGAATTACCGATCAGTTCAATCATTCCTTTGAACTATATAAGGTTTGCGTCTTGATTTGTGAACTCAGATTTTCTGATACGCGTTTTAGCCCCAATACAATTATGACCGTTTTAGTGTTTGTATGTATCGGCCCTATCGCTTCATACAGCAGTTCTTCCGGCAAAACTGTCGTGGAGCACATAATGCTTCTGATTAATACATATCCTATTAGGTAACAATGCCTATTATTTCAATCCTGCATAATGGCTAAATTATTGGTTTGAATCAGCCAGCGCTTCAATCAACAACTGGCGCATGTCATACGCCAGCCCTTTTCCTGATTGAATGATGGTGAGATCGGGGTTGCCCGGCTTCAAATATTCCAGCCCTCGCTCCCTGCCGGATGCCAGAAAGTCGTTAATCGCCACGCGATAGGTTTTTGCCGCATCGACCGGTTTACCGTTGACCAGCCAGACACCGTTCTGTCGTTGTGCGTTGGCGTATTGCAGAAATCCGCCCGAGTTTTTGTTTGCCAGTCCCTGATCAAGTGTCTTGATTAACAGGCTGCCTTTGATCGTCGCCAATTGCACTTGACCGCCAAATGGCAGGATACGAATGACGTCGTATACGGTGATTTTTCCCGGCGGCAAATTATCATCAATGCGGATGGCACCGCTGTTATACAGCGACAGTTCGGCATCAGAATATGCCCCCAGCATGCCGACGGCTACCAACTGCGTCAGGTTGGTTTGCGAACTGCGCACGCTGAATTCAAGACCATTGAGTGGTTCTGTCGTTTTGGCAATTACTTTTTCCGGTTCAAAGCCCTGCTGGCGGAAGGCATCAAACGCAATATCCACCCATTGGTCGACGGCTGCTTTTACCGCGGGGTCTTCGTCGAACCGTTCATCGATCGGCACAAACACCGGTTTAACTTCAGTCTGCCGGGTTTTCGGATCGAAATGCAGATCGATGACGTACACCGAGCGTACATTGGCGTCGCCTTTCAATATGGGCGCGAAACGCCTGCCGCGCCAGCGCTGGTAATTGATATGCTCGTGCCCGCCAAGTACAAGGCCGATCTGCGGGTTCTGCTGCACCAACGCAACATCGTCGGCTATTGACTGATGCGTCAGTGCAATAATGAAATCAGCCTGCCCGGTCAGTTGCGTAACCTGCTGATCAGCCACCTTTAGCGGATTGTCATAGCGCACATAATCCGCTTGATTCGCTGACAACGTCAACCCGAACAGTCCGATTCTGAAAATTTCGTCACTTTTTGGATCGTTTACAGGCACAACCAGATTCTGTAGAACGCCATCATATGATTGGCCACTTGCATCGAGCACATTGCTCGACACCCAGGTAAATCTCGCTTCTTGCATGCGTTGCCGAAACTGGCTTTCTTTCAAATCGAATTCATGATTGCCAAATGTGGCGTAGTCCAGTCCGAAACGGTTCAACACATCGACCATTTGCCGTCCTGCCAAACGGTCATTCTGATATTCGGCTGTACCGATCGCGGACGGACTGAACAGATCGCCCCCCAGTGTGGTGATGGTATTCGGATTCCGTGCCAGCAGCTGCTGACGCAGCTTTGCCACGCGCGCAATGCCGCCTTCCCTACCGCCGCTGACCGGCGTGATTTCGTAAATATCGTTGAAATGCAGAATGGTGACATGGATTCTGTCATCTGCTGCGGTTGAACGGTCGGATACTGTGGTGCAGGCAGAAATAAAAATGATAACGCACACCGACAAAACAACTGATGTCAGCTTCTTCACGACGGGCTCCTGTGATTTTTCTGTTATACGGCTTAAAAGTGTAGCATGCCGTTCAATAATAATGCCTGACATTATCGGAAAACTGACATTGTGATCGTTCAACAACAGTTTTCTTCAAATATTGGCAAATAACTCGATTCGCGAAACATAGTTCGAACAGCTGAATGGATCTGTTCAAATTATTTTTATCACCACTACTATGGATTAATTTTGCCTTTCATTGTATTCCTGCTGCTTTATAATTCAGCCAGTCTTATTCGGGTAATTATGTAATTCACGGTAACTTTTCGGCTGAATAGCATCTAATTTATACGTGGGTATTCAAACAAATCAAAATTACAGACAATGAAAAAAGCCTTACAATTTTTCCGCTTTGCCGCAGCAGCACTTGCAGGCTGCAGTCTGTTATTAATACTCACCGTATGGCTGCTGATTTACGGCAGCCTGCCATCTTATGAAGGCAAGAAACACTTTTCTGAGCTTTCAGAAACGGTAATCATTGAACGAGACGCGCTTGGCAGCGTGACGATTACCGGACATAACAGGTACGACATTGCCATGGCGCTTGGCTATGTACATGCACAGGAACGCTTCTTTGAAATGGATCTGATGCGGCGTCAGGCCGCCGGCGAACTGGCTGATATTTTCGGTAAAGCCGCGTTACCGCTGGATCTGGAGATCCGTCAATACCGTATGCGCGCACGTGCACGAAAATTTCTGGAACAACTGTCGCCGGATCAACTGGTATTGCTTGAAGCTTATCGCGTGGGTGTCAATAATGGGCTTAACGCTCTGACCGTGCGTCCTTATCCATACCTACTGACACGCACACAACCTGTACAGTGGACCGAAGAAGACAGCCTGCTGGTTATTTTCTCCATGTTTGTCACTCTGAACGATCCAAACAACAGACGAGAACTTGCTTTATCAACCATGCATGCGGAACTGCCTGGCACGCTGTACCGGTTTCTAACCGCGAGCGGCGGAGCATGGGATACGCCGTTAACGGGAAATCCCCTTGAGTGGCCGCCTATACCTTCCGCAGACGATTTCGACCTCAGAACAATAAGCACGCCATTACAGGCGAACGTGATTGAATTCGATGAAGCGATACCTGGCAGCAATAATTTTGCTGTTGCCGGAAATCTGGCCGCCAAGACCGACGGCGCGGCTCTGGTCGCCAACGATATGCATTTGACACTGCGCGTGCCGAATCTATGGTTCCGAACGCGGCTGCTCTCGGTTGAAAAAAGCGCGCGCAAACCACACAACCATGCCGATGTAATCGGTATCACCCTGCCTGGTGTACCCGCGGTCGTAATCGGCTCTAACCGCCATATTGCCTGGAGCTTTACCAACAGTTACGGTGATTTTATCGATTGGGTACGCATCACACTCGACCCTGAAGACAAATCGCGTTACTACGGCGCCACAGGCTGGCAACCCGTGATGAGTTATCGAGAAATCATTCATGTCCGCGACGCGCCGGCAAAAGAAATCATGGTTCACGAAACCGAATGGGGACCGATCGTCGCACGTGACCATGACGGCGTTCCACTGGCGATGGCCTGGACGGCGCTTCAACCGGGTGGCATTAATCTCGATCTGGTCAATTTGGAAAACGCACGTACGGTTGATGATGCTGCACAAATCGCCCAACAAACCGGCATGCCGCCACAGAATTTCATTGTCGGAGACAAGCACGGCAATATTCTCTGGACGATAGCCGGACGTATACCAAAACGAACCGGAGACTTTGACCCCCGGTTGCCTACTGATTGGTCGAATCCGGAGACAGGTTGGCAGGGATGGCTGAAGCCCGCCGACTATCCGCTGATTCGCAATCCGGAATCAGGCCGCTTATGGACGGCCAATACACGTACTGTTGATATCGAACAGCTGGCCATTCTTGGCGACGGGGGCTATGATCTTGGTGCGCGCTCCAGGCAAATACGCGACAGCATTTTTGCACGCGGCCATTTTTCTGCCGATGACTTACTCTCGATTCAGCTCGATTACCGCGCACTACTCTATGTGCGCTGGCATGCATTATTGATGGAAACGCTCAATCATAGCGAAAATACCGGACTGGATGCGCAGGTAGAAGATATTTTGAGGAACTGGGACGGACATGCATCCGTTGACTCAGTTGCTTACAGGATTATTCGCGATTTCCGCCAGGAAGCCATTAAAACCCTGTTGAGTGCCTTTACGGCGGAGATCAGGCAGCGCCACCCGGCGTTTCAACTACCTCGCCTGAGCCAGATTGAACATGCCTTCTGGCAGCTTATTGAGAAACAACCTCCGCATCTGTTGCCCAATGCCTACGATAATTGGGACGAGTTTCTTCTGTCATGCCTGCAGCGCGTTATTTTCCGCTTGCAGCAGGGAGCAGACGATATTACCGCCCGCACATGGGGCGAAGAAAACATGGCGAAGATCAAACATCCATTGAGTCCACACATGCCTGAATGGATCGCAAAATTGCTCGACATGCCCAATGATCCTTTACCCGGCGACATGCACATGCCGCGGATACAGACACCGAGTTTTGGCGCGTCGCAGCGGTCGGTCGTCGCACCGGGGAAAGAAGAAGTCGGGTATTTTGACATGCCTGGCGGTCAGAGCGGACACCTTCTTTCACCTTACTACGGTAGCGGGCATACCAACTGGGTAACGGAAAAACCGACACCTTTCATGCCGGGCAAAGCAGAAAAAACCCTCACCCTGACGCCCTGACGCCCTGACGCTTAAGTTGTTTAAACCTATGAATCCGGATTTCCGGCTGATCAGTAAACAACAGAATATTGTGAAATTGATACAGTGAATGAAGGCTTTATTCCAATATCCTGAGCAGTTCAGGCATGCATCCATTCCTGGTTAATCGGCGTCAATTGTGGGCAAATTCGTACAATTTCCAACTGATGATGAACTTTGAATAAAATGAACTGTCAAGCGATCATTAAAAAAAGCTTGATTTCAAAAAAATGCGGATTATAATGCGGCACTTTTCAGTAACGACAAGAGGAAAATCATGATTTCAAAACATAGCACTTTTATCTCTATCGAACTTACAACCATACTCATCCCTGTTACGTAGCTTTCTTAAAAGGAATATACTCATGCTCATACCGATCTCTACCGCTGCATTTCAGCAGCAGGCCCAACCTGAAGTACTGTTCGACACCCATCCTGAAACCAGCCTGGATTTCAACCATGTACGAGAAAGACTGTCACAGGGTTACGACAAGCCATTTTTGCTGGTCGATCTGAATATTGTTCGACAGAAAGCCCGACGATTTCAAGCTGCCATGCCGCGCGTACGACCGCATTATGCAGTCAAGGCAAATCCTGACCGGCGCGTCTTGCAAGCACTCATTGAAGAGGGCGCGGGATTTGAAATCGCTTCAATAGCCGAGCTCGACTTATTACTTGAGCTGGGCGTGCCTGCAGCTGAAATTTTTTACAGTAATCCAATGAAATCCCGAGCATATCTGAACTATGCAGCCAGCAAGGGAGTTGAATGGTATGTAATTGACAGTATTGAGGAATTACAGAAAATAAATAGCGTCAAGGTCGACGCCAAACTGTATCTGCGCATCGACACACCCAATATCGGCAGCGACTGGCCGCTCGCCGGAAAATTTGGAACGCACCTGGCCGACGTCGCGCACATCATACACGAAGCTGCCCGACTGAAAGCCGATCTTGCCGGTATCACATTTCACGTAGGCTCACAATGCCGCAATCCTCAAAACTGGCGCGTTGGTATCGAGAGGGCTATCAGTGTATTTGATGAAATGCGCAAAGCAGGCCTTGATCCTCGCTTACTGAATATTGGCGGCGGCTATCCGGTCCGCCATTTGAAACCGATTCCTTCCATTGAAATCATTGCCTCTGTCGTCAATGAAGCAATTGCCGAATTACCCGAACACATTCAAATCATCGCCGAACCCGGCCGCTACCTGGTTTCTGATTCAGCCTACTTTGTTTGTCAGGTTGTGGGCACCGCAACTCGCAGCGAAAAGCGCTGGATGTATTGGGACGCGGGCATGTTCGGCGGAATGATTGAAATCACCGAAGGTCTTAATTATGAAATACTGAGCGACCGTTCCGGAAACTGTGTTCCATGGTCTGTTGCAGGACCCACGTGCGACTCGGTGGATATCCTGATGCGTGATGTCATGTTGCCTGCCGACATCCAGGAAGGAGACCTGATCTATATTCCCAACACCGGAGCATATACAACGGCCTATGCGAGTAATTTCAACGGTTTCCCATTGCCCGACGTGCATGTGGTAAACAGCTAAATGTGTACATAATCAGCCCTGTGTCACTGATTTAGTGATGTTTTTTTCAGCGGCTTCTGGAAACACATCTTGTAACGCAGCCGATCAATATTCCGGTGAAGTAACAGAAATCACAAACCTGCTATTTTCGCCGGATTCACCGTAATCAACTACACCGGAGACCGTGTCGGCTTTGCCGGTTTGCGTTCCAGAATCACGAAATGATATTCAAGTGGCAACTCACTGGATGCTTTTTCGGACGAGAATTGCCGTTCCCGCGACAATTCATGCCACTCATTGCGATCAAAATCAGGGAAGTAAGTATCGCCATCATAGTCACGCCAGATCTCGGTAAGATACATGCGCTGCGATAATGCAATAGTCTGCCGGTAAAGTTCTGCACCGCCGATCACAAAACATTCGCAATCATCCGCTGTTTTACCGCTTGAGCTGACAGTGTTTATTGCTTCATTCAGTGAATGCACAACTATAGTACCATCCGCATGAAAATCTGTCTGTTTTGTCACGACAATATTAATCCGACCGGGTAACGGCCGGCCAATGGATTCAAAGGTCTTTCGGCCCATAATGATGGCATGTCCCATCGTCAATGACTTGAAATGTTTCAGATCTTCCGGCAAATACCAGGGCAGCGCATTGCCTCTTCCAATAACCCGGTTTTTCGACACGGCTGCCAGAATAGATAAACGGGGAGCCTTCATATCGCAACGGGCGCCTTGATTGGCGGATGAGGATGGTAATTCTTCAGCGCAAAATCTTCATATTTGAAATCAAATAGATTATTTACTGACGGATTCAATTGCATCTGGGGCAATGACCTCGGTTTGCGGGTCAATTGTTCATGCGTTTGTTCGAGATGATTAAGATATAGATGGGCATCACCGAGTGTATGCACAAATTCGCCTGCCTGTAGTTCACACACCTGGGCGATCATCATAGTCAACAAGGCATAAGACGCTATATTAAACGGCACACCCAGAAATACATCCGCGCTTCTTTGATAAAGCTGGCATGACAGTCTTCCATTCACCACATAAAACTGAAACATGGCATGACATGGTGGCAAGTGCATTTTATCGAGATCGCCTGCATTCCAGGCAGAGACAATCATACGCCGGGAATCGGGAGTATGCCTGATTTGACTGATGACCTGCTGGATCTGATCGACAGTTTTTCCATCCGGCCCCGCCCATGCACGCCACTGACGACCATAAATCGGCCCCAAATCGCCATTTTCATCAGCCCATTCATCCCAAATGGAAACGCCATTCGCATTCAAATAGCGAATATTGGTATCACCATTTAAAAACCACAATAATTCATGAATAATCGATTTTAAATGGCATTGCTTGGTGGTTACCAGCGGAAAACCGTCATTCAAATCAAAACGCATCTGATAACCGAACACTGAGAGTGTGCCAGTACCAGTACGGTCTGTTTTTTTATGGCCATGCGCCAGGATATGCTGCATCAATTGAAGATATTGCTGCATACGCTTACAAGGAAATCGAAAAGTTATCAGCCATCGCTATAATATATTTAAACAGGTAAATTACAGACATAATATATTAAGCATACTATAATACCACTTCCGGCCTAGCACCGCCGGCCACACGGCCGGAGCATAAAGATTAAGAAACATCCGCAACCTGATATTAATCATACGTGTTTAGAACGATTTGCCAAACTGCTGCAAACCCAGATAAAGGAATACATTACAAACGGCTTGAATGTTACATTGATCATCACCGCACATTGTTTATCAACACCCGTAACCCGAAATTACCACATGCACTGTACCGGCAGGTACGGACGTTCAGACGCATAAACAGTATGTAAATCACTCCATAAGGCGGCCCATCGTATCATGCACCAATTCATTTACAACAGGAAAGCAATCAATGCTGGCAACACTTATCCAGAGCTCTTCTTCATTTGATCCGAACACCACAACAGCATCCCATTTACTGGTCATCCTGCCGAAGCTGGAAAGGCTTCCGAAGAAATATGCCATTCCAGGCGCAGATACGCTCAATCAATTACTGGAACGCCGCCAGATAAAGCTGAGCAAAATCAGCGAGACTCCGGTCAGCGCAAACCTGGAAACCGGCGCACTCTGTTCCTGGGTCATGATTGATGCCGGAAAACCGGTATTTGAACAGCAGACAGCCGTACGCAAGGCCATTCATCAACTGCTTAACGAGAACCCCGAAGAGCTGCATCTTGCCATTTACGGTAACAACAGCCAGCTGCGTTATTTTGCCGATATCGCGCTGTATACAGCCTGGGTGAATGGTGCTGCATTACCCGTACGCAAGCAGAAACCCGAAAGAACGTCACTCACTCATATTTATCTGCATGGCTATAAAGATACCGACAATTTCAACCTGCAGCGTGCCCTCGCTGAGGGGAATCTGCTGGCACGCGGGCTGACTGTTCTGCCTCCCAATGAATTGACGCCAAAAACTTATTGCGAACAAATCAAAAAGCTGGCAGAGAACGAAGGATGGGTGTATGAAGCCTATACATTCAGCACGCTCAAAGAAATGGGCGCCGGCGCTTTTTCGGCGGTCGCACAGGGCAGTGACACCGAAGATGCAGCGGTAGTCCACTTACATTTTTCGGGCAGCAATAAAAGCAGCCAGAAACGTATTGCTCTGGTTGGAAAAGGGATTTGTTACGATACCGGCGGTCACAATTTGAAACCGCCACGCCATATGCTGGGCATGCACGAGGACATGAATGGTTCTGCTGTCGCTCTCGGCATTCTGCTGGCTGCGACACGCGTTGACATGCCTTTCGATATTGACTGCTGGCTGGCTATTGCGCAAAACCATATCAGCCCGCGCGCATACAAACAGAATGATGTCATCACCGCATTGAACGGTCAGACAATCGAAATCATCCATACCGATGCTGAAGGAAGGATGGTTCTTGCTGACACACTGACGCTGGCCGCGAAACAAAAACCCGAAATCATCATCGATTTTGCAACATTGACCGGCAGTATGCATACCGCACTTGGGTCGCGTTATAGCGGTGTATTCAGCAACCGCGAAAATCTTTTGCAGAAAGCATTGTCGGCGGGCAACAAAAGTGGCGAGCGCGTTTGCAGTTTTCCGCTGGACGCTGATTATGATGACGAACTGGAAAGCGATATCGCGGATGTCAAGCAATGTACGCTGGGCGGCGAATATGATCATATCCTTGCAGCACGTTTTCTCAGCCGATTCATTAACGACACACCCTGGATTCATATGGATTTATCAGCCAGCAACCACAAAGACGGACTTGGCGCCGTGGGCAGTGATGTAACCGGTTTCGGCGTGAACTGGGCGATCGAATTGCTCAAACAACTGTAACGACGGCAGCTAGATTTTTTCCAGATCGAGCTTCCACTGTTGCAAATTTTCGACGCTCACAATACTGTCCGTCGATTTTGACAGGTCGATGATCTCCACGGGGATATGCGCATTATGACGAATCGAAAAAAACACTTTGACCAGCGGTGTAACGAGGTTTTTTTCAGATTGCTCGATGACTACTCCCAGCCTGTCGGATTTCAGCTTTATTAACGAACCGTTAGGGTAAATACCGATTGTTTTAACAAACGCACGAAACACCTTCTCATCAAAATGGCCATCCCTCCAGGCGGCCATTTTTTTAATGGCTTCTGCTGGCTCCCATCCCGTTTTATAGCAACGCTCAGACGTTATCGCATCGTATACATCGCAAACAGCACCCATACGTGCATACAGTGTCAGATTGTCTGCTGACAGCCTGTCCGGGTAACCCTGCCCGTCCATGCGTTCATGATGGTGCAGGCATACATCCAGCGCAGGCTCGTTCACCTGATAAACTGTTTTAAGTATTTCCCACCCACGACGAGGGTGGTCCTTGACAACGTCAAATTCCTTATCTGTCAGCCTGCCAGGTTTGTTAAGAACAGCAATGGGCACGGCCATTTTACCGATATCGTGCAATAATCCGGCCACTCCAATCTGATTAAGCTCTTCGCCCCGTATTCCCAGCTGTCTACCCAGCGCGACCATCAGCACGCATACGGCAACCGAATGCAAGTAAGTATATTCATCCGCAGTTTTCAACCTGATCAGACTGAGCATTGCGTTGCTGTTGCGCTGCATCGACTGATTGATTTCATCAACCAGAACTACTGCCTCGTCCACTTGAACCGCCTTACCCATGCGCACCTCGCTGAACATCGCAGTCACTGCTTCTTTGGTTCTTGCGTGAATGTTACGGGCAGCTTGCATTTCTTCTTCAAGCGATACCTTTTCTATCTTCTTGATAACCGGCGCAGCACCAGGGGAAGAATTATCTGTTGGTTCAGCAGGTGTCGCTTCGGGCAACGGCGTTACAATATCCAATCCTTTAGCCGTATCGACCCAGAGTTCCCTGACGCCACAATTGACCAGCTTTTCCAGGTCCTTCTGCTCCGACAACATAAACGATTGCTTCCAGAAAGGATGCTCCATCCATTTCCCGCATATCTTATGGACATACATTCCCAACCTTACATCTGTCACATGAATTTTCTTCAGCATAAGTTACACAGTGTACATATAAAGAATAGAGATGTAATGTGCCAAAATAAACTCAATCCAAAAAGAAGCAACTTGTTTGCTCATCACAGGGGTCAAACATTCAGGTACTCACGATAGACCATGACAACGATACAAACCCGGCGAGCCATGCTCACATAATTTATGTATGTCAGTGGTACAATTCTCTTAGTGCTTTTCATAAAGCCAGTAGGCTGGCTGCACATATTTTATTAATATTTTGATATTTTAATAATCAGAAATAACCAGATAATCTGACTTAAATCCGAGACAATACACATTACCGGAGTTTTCCCATGGCAACTATTGAATCCGTTCTGAATGAATCGCGCATTTTTCCACCGAGCCCTGAATTCGTCCAATTAGCGAATGTATCTGGACCCGAAACATTTCAAAAATTGTGCAACGAGGCAGAAACGGATTTCCAGGCTTTCTGGGCGCAACAAGCCAGAAAACATCTTCTTTGGCACAAACCATTTACGCAAATTCTGGATGACAGCAATCCACCTTTTTACAAATGGTTCTCAGATGGTGAAGTAAATGTTTCGTACAACTGCCTGGATCGTCATTTGAGTACACAACCCGATAAAACCGCGATTATTTTTGAGTCAGACGAGGGTGAAGTCATTCGCACAACATATCGTGAGCTTCATCAGCAAGTCTGCAAGCTGGCGAACGCTCTAAAAGCACATAATATCTCCAAAGGAGACCGTGTTGTGATATACATGCCGATGCGCATCGAGGCTGTCGTAGCCATGCAGGCCTGTGCTCGTATCGGCGTGATTCATTCAGTGGTATTTGGCGGATTCTCATCCAAGAGCCTGCATGAACGCATCGTTGATGCCGGCGCCAAAGCGGTTATCACTGCAGATGAACAAGTTCGCGGCGGCAAGCATCACGCGCTCAAGGTTACCGTTGATGAAGCATTGAATAAGGGTAATACCGGGTCAGTCAAAACTGTTATCGTGTATCGACGCTCGGGCTGTAAAGTACCGTTTGACCCGTCACGCGATGTCTGGTGGCATGAAATCATGCAGCATACAGACACTGACTGTGAACCGGAATGGGTAAATGCCGAACACCCTTTATTTACACTGTATACCTCAGGCTCAACAGGCAAGCCTAAAGGCGTACAGCATTCCAGTGCTGGTTATCTGCTTGGTACCATGGTCAGTATGGAATGGGTATTTGATTACAAGCCATCGGATATTTTCTGGTGTACCGCAGATGTCGGCTGGATTACCGGCCATAGCTATGTGACCTACGGTCCGCTTGCCATGGGTGCAACGCAGATCATCTTTGAAGGCATACCGACCTACCCGCATCCCGGCAGATTCTGGGAAATGATTGACAGACATCAAGTCACTACATTTTATACCGCACCAACTGCAATACGTTCATTAATCAAGTTGGGCGGTGATCTACCCGAGCAATACCAGTTGAACTCGCTACGATTGCTTGGCTCCGTTGGCGAACCCATTAACCCCGAAGCGTGGATGTGGTTTTATGAGAAAGTCGGTCGTTCAAGTTGCCCTATTGTCGATACCTGGTGGCAAACAGAAACCGGAAGTCATATGATCGCGCCGCTACCCGGAGCATTACCGCTCAAGCCAGGCTCCTGCACTTTACCGCTGCCCGGAATTTTTGCAGCAATAGTTGACGAGAGCGGACAGGAGGTTGAACTTGGCAAAGGTGGTTTTCTGGTTATCAAGAAACCTTTTCCGTCACAGATTCGTACGCTGTGGAAAGACCCGGATCGTTTCAAGAAAGCTTACTTTCCACAAGACATTGCCGGCGGGCAATATTACTTAGCCGGCGACTCCGCCCACCGCGATAGCGAAGGCTACTTCTGGATCATGGGGCGGGTCGACGATGTACTCAACGTTTCCGGCCACCGTCTAGGCACTATGGAAATCGAATCAGCACTGGTCGCCAACCCTCTGGTTGCTGAAGCAGCAGTCGTCGGAAAACCGCACGAAGTCAAGGGAGAAGCCATTATCGCTTTCGTCGTGTTAAAAGGTGATTCTCCTGAGGAAAAAGACAAAGTCCGGATTGTCGCTGAATTGCGTGAGTGGGTTGCGAATGAAATTGGGCCGATCGCAAAGCCTGAAGAAATTCGCTTTGGTGAAAATCTGCCAAAAACCAGATCCGGCAAAATCATGCGCCGCCTTTTACGCACTCTGGCCAAAGACGAGGAAATAACCCAGGATGTTTCAACCCTGGAAAACCCTGCAATTCTTGAACAATTACGACGGGCGCATTAATTCCGGCCACAACACTCGCACAGTCTAGACATAACCAAAATGACCTTATCACTCGTAACCGATTATACTCATGGTATCAGCGCTATTGACGCGCAGTTTCACCGACCCGGACGCGCTGCCATTCACCTGATCGTTGAAAACGGCAAAATGGCGCTCATCGATACTGGCACAACATCTTCCGTCTCTGGCGTTATCAGTGTTCTCAAAGAAAAAAATCTGTCTGTTGAAGATGTTGACTATATCATTCTCACCCATATCCACCTCGATCACGCAGGCGGTGCCAGCGAATGCATGCGATGCTTTCCAAATGCTCAACTGGTTGTGCATCCTCGCGGCGCACGGCATATGGCCGACCCGGAAAAACTTGTCACCGGTGCTATAGCAGTCTATGGAGAGACGGAATTCAGGCGCGTATATGGTGAAATCCACCCTATCGACAAACGGCGAATAGTCGAAGCGCCTGATGAAAGCCGCATCGAACTGAATGGACGACCTCTACTGTTTATCGACACACCCGGTCATGCGCGTCATCATAACTGTATTTTTGATGAACACAGTAACGCATTCTTCACGGGAGATACATTCGGCGTGTCTTACCGTGAACTTGACGTCAACGGCATGGAGTTTGTCTTTCCAACCACCACACCAGTCCAGTTTGACCCTGCTGCCGCACATGCATCGCTGGATAGAATTATGCGATATAAACCGGAATACGCATTTCTCACGCATTATAGCCGCATTAGTCATTTGCACCAGCATGCCGAAAACATGCATAGTTTGATTGACGCCCATGTGGAAGTAGCCCGTAATGCACAATCGGGTCTTGGCAGTAACGATAGATTCACCACTATTTCCTGTGCATTGCAATCATTACTGTTACAGCGAATTCGTGAACATGGCTGCCGATTGTCTGAAAACGATATCACAGCCTTGATCAATTCCGACATCAAATTAAATACACAAGGCCTTGAATACTGGCTCGACCATACGCAATAACAATCATGCGTGCATATACACAAACTGGTTTATCGTTTATTCGGTCACCGCTGAACCTTTGACAGGCCAGGAAACCATCGTAGCACGTAGTTACCGGACGTCTTGTCCTGAAAGCGGCTGAAAAATAACCGACTAAGAGATTGATTTCAAGGATGATCCGATTGATGCGAAAACAAAGGCAGAATTGTTAGATAGTGGGCAACAAAAGCTTTATGTTGCAATAAATTTAATGATAATCATAATCATTTGCATAGAATGCAGATATTGAGTATACTGGCTTCGCGTTCGTAGAATGCCCTTTATTTGGTAGCGTATCAAACGTTTCACCGCACCAGCCAGCGCATGCCTGCATGCGTAGCCGGATGGCAGGAACATCTAGCGTTATGCTGAACCCCGGTGCATTATTGCGCTTACATCCTTTCATCGACCTTCCTTCCTTACCAGGTCCTCAATGATGTACCGGGGCTTTTTTTTGAAACATCTGTTCACCATATATGCAAACCCTGCTCACTCCAAACTAATCATAATTCAACTCGAAGTCTATTGAATACATGCTTCATAAAGGCTTGCACGGTTCTCAGCAAGCAACAGATTAAAATTTGAAGGTCACTTGTGTATATCCATAGTTGGTATCCCTGCTGCCCGGTCCATCTGGCACTTTATCAAAATAATTACCTTTGAATAAATGCGTGTAACCGATATCAAAACTCATCCGCTTCCAGTAACTGAATTTAGGGTTCCACCTCAAGTTGAGATCAAACAGATTCCCTATGAAACTGCCCGCCTGACCGGTTGTATCCTGCAAGCCGGTACCGACAAATGCGCCTTTCTTTTCTGCAAGCCAGAATGCGCGGTGCGACATCATGAAGCTGACGGTCGGTGTCGGCGACAGTGTCATACGTATTCCGGCGGGCGAAAAGATATTTGACGGAAAAAATACGCCCAGAATACCGGTCGGACCATACTCGACACGGCGTTTTGCAAACAGGAAATCGAAGTTTTTATTTGGATCGGGGTCACCCGATGCATAGTCAACCAGGTAAATCAGTCTCAGCGGCATTGAGGTATTAAAGCTATACCCTATTTCACCGTGATGCCGGTGCGCAAAATAGTGGGCTTCATTGACTTCTCCGAATTGATACATCGATTCAATTTCATAGTCAAAATAACCTGGTGTCGGTTGGGAGAAAAGCCGGAATCCGGGTGTGGAAATATTGCGCTTTCTGAGCTTGTTCCCTTCGTTCAATTGAAAGAAATACATGTCTACATTGGCCCAGGCAATATCGCGATTGGTAATTTGCGCGCCGGAAAAAAAGGTGACCGGAGAGAAATCATCCAGCTCTGTTGCCTTTCGGTTGACGGGTGATGTTCCGAACATTCTGAGTCCCCAACCCTTGATCTCCGAACCCACAGTTAATTGCACACCGTCGAATGTCGGCGTCAGAGTACCGAAACGGTGCCCGGCGATCAGGCGTCCTTCACCGAAATCCATCACCATGCGTCCGACCTCAAGTTTTCCCGGCAGACCGGTTCTGAAAAAATTTTCGGTTTTCATGTCGATATGCAACTGGGTAAAATCAAAGTGATTGGCAAAAACCGGCGATCCAGCCTGCCCGTACTCTGCAAGTGGCGCACGCATATCCGTCAATTCAAATGTAAACGATAACGGATCTTTTCGGTTAATTTCGAACAGAAATCGCGTACGCTGGTGTATTTGCTGATTGTCACTGCTGTCAGGAATGGCGCTGGTGAAACCATGGTCAAACGCCTCATAGCGCGTGCGGTGCTCTATAGCCAGATCGAGCCAGTCAGGCGTAATGGCGGAAAGCGGATTCTGGTGGGATTCCATTAACCGGGTTAAATTATCAAAATCACCCGGAAAGTGGCCTGTATCTCCAACCAAATAACCTTTTGTTCCGGCATCATCATCTGGTTCCTGAACGCGGCGTAGTATGTTTTTGTCTGATTCAACCGCCTTCTTTTTCAACTGTTCGATATTCACAACTGGTTTTGATTCTTCCTCTGCGAGTGCAGTACCGGCATTCAGACCGATAAATGCCGCAAGGCAAAGTGTCAAACCCGGTATCAGCATGTTTTCCGGTTTAGATGTATTGTAGTTCGGTCTATTACGGGAAATGCGGCAGCGTGATAAAACCCTAATCGCCATTACAGCAAAAACTGTACACAATCGGGCAATCAACCGACAGTTATACCAGCACATTGATTTGACACCATGTGCAATGCCATTTCCAGCGACTGGAAACTTATTGTTTTTTTTCTGTTCTTTTGGCAACAGCCGAGCCAATCCCGTACAAACATTGGACGACAACACACTGTTTAAGCGATCAAATGATTTCCAGTCAAATTGTTTTAGCATCCGTTCTCCTCCCTCTGATTGTTGCAGTATTCCGGAAATCGCATCCGAAATTAATATTGAAAAATGCACCAGACCGTCAGACCATCAGTCCTGACGCCCCGGTGAATTGAGTTTTTTGCAGTGATACTACCTGCGTGGTTGTAATGGGATTGTTAAAACAAGGTTAAAAAAGGATGAATAGCAGCAACCATATGCTTTACTTAGATCTTCGCGACCTCAATCATCACATGCACATTCCGGTTGCGATTTGATTTAAAAAAACGGTTCTATCAGCTACTGAGGCAGAAACCACACGGTAAATTCGGAGCCCCGGTTTTTGATACTTTCAAAAGAAACATGCCAGCCATAGCGCTCACAAATTCGATAGACAATCATGAGACCCAGACCGACCTTATTCGGATCACATTCGTCTTTTTTTACGTAACACTTGAAGATTTGGGCCTGCGTCAATGCATCGATACCAATACCTGTATCCGCAACTGTCAGCCGGTCGGATGTCAGGATCACTTTAATACTTCCCTGTTCCGTATAACGAAAAGCGTTGCGGACGAGATTGGCCACCAGAACGTCAAGGATACCCGAAGGTGCTGACACTTTTAATAAGGCTTTCTCTATCACATGCACTTCAACCGGTTTGTCGCCCAGCCAGACCCGTTGCTGTTCAATTACTTTCCGAACAATCGTCCCCATTTTACGGGGACGACAGTCTTCATCGGATTCATTGTGGATGCGCGCCAGCACTAAAAAAGTTTCAATCAATTCGATCATTTCGTTGATTGCGCGCTGTATCCGTCCAATCCGCTCACGTTCCCTGGTCGGCAGATTGGTATTTGAAGACAGAATCTCCACAGCCAGGCTGATACTGGTAATCGGAGTACGCAATTCATGACTCACGTTACTTGCAAATTCCTTTTCGCGAATCAACAAAAGTCTTAGTTGGTTATGATAATGCTGCACCTCATGAGCAAGATCACCTATTTCATCATCGCTGAACCCCGATAATTGTACAGATTCGTCCGGTTTATTTTTAAACGTAATCACCTGATCAGCCAGTTGTTTTATCGGCTGGACAATTCCGTGTGAAATCCTCCAGCCTATCGCCAGAGCAAACATTAGAACAACAATTGAGCACAGCCAGACCAGAATAATGAATTCACGTTCCAGTTCATGAATATTCGTATCATCGAATTTCACCACATAACGAATGCCATCGATATGCTCAACCAAGACACGGTAATCCCGCTGATTATAGGTCAGGTCATAAATGCCCTGATCAAGATCGCGCACATGCGCCGGTAGATTATATGTTTCGCTGAGCGGGGAAATATAGATACCCGTTGTTCGGGAGCGAAAATAGCCAGGGTCCAGCATGTTTGGCGTCTGTTCCCGAAAATGCTTGAGTTCAGCGTACAGTATGTCGTCCAGCATACTGGCGACGATAGTCTTGAATGCGACGATCAGACTTAATCCCAGCACCAGCGTTATCACAACACCAAAGGATAAAAAAGCAAAGGTGATACGCCGCGCAATGCGGTTAGTCGTTTTCTGCATAGTCGTCGGTAAGCTTGTAGCCAAACCCTCTGACTGTGTGCAGCAAGGGCTGGTCAAACGGCTTATCGATCACCTGACGCAAATGGCAAAGATGGGTACGTAATGAGTCACTATCGGGCGGATTATCACGCCAGACTGCATATTCAAGTTCTTCGCGTTCAATCACGCGATGCGGGTTCTGCATGAAATACAGTATTATCCGGAAAAGCTTCGGATTCAGATTAATCTGTCTGCCCGCGCGGGAAACCTTATGGGTATGTGTGTCCAGAACAAGGTCTCCAACCATCAACTGTGAATCTGGCAGACGTTTGCCACGCTCGGACAGCACCTTTACACGCGCTGCAAGCTCTTTCAGGCAGAAAGGTTTTGTCATGTAGTCATCAGCGCCTGAATGAAAGCCCTCCAGCTTATTATCGAGCGAATCTCTTGATGTCAGCATCAATACCGGAACAACTTTCTGTACATCCCGGCGAATACGGCGGCAAAGATCGACGCCATCAATACCAGGCAGATTCAGATCAAGGATAACAATGTCATACTCCTTGGTGACCGCAAGATGCAAACCTGTCACTCCGTCACTGGCCGCATCTATGGTATATCCCATATTTTCAAGATAATCATAGATACTTGCGGCGATATCCTGAGTATCCTCTATGATCAGCACATTCATAATCGCACTCCTCTGTTATGCTGTGCCGTCAGTTTACTTGTTTATATATCAAAAAATTGTTAATTTTTTGTCAAAAAAATGTTAACAATACTGTAACCAAACGGTAAAGTCAGGGATGGAGGCAAACGATTTGAAAGTGATACAGGCGTATGTATGATGCAGAAAAACCAGATAAAAGGTTCAACCAGGTAAAAAAAGAGGAATGAGTATTGCAGACGTCTCACTCCTCTAATTGGGGACAAGTCATTAGAGTCATATTAATACATAGTATTGAAAAAAGTTATCTCACTTTTTTACCACCTGTCCGGTTCAATTCTGAACAAGAGGTGATTGGGCTCGTGCCCGGCATGATAATGCGTCAGGGCCTTCTGACAACCCTTATCCATTCATCGATATGATCATAAATACTGCGTGCCATTGAAGGATCTTTTTTTCTGAGCGCCGTTTGCAGCGCATCCAGCTCACCGCTGTATTTTTTCACAACACTTTCATCGATACCGATTTCAAGCGCGTCGTTCATGAGCGCCTGGACATGCCTGAAGGTGAACCGTGATTTTTCATATTGCCCATTGTTCATAAACGCCTTGGCAAGCGACAGGTTTTCTGAAATCGCCAGTACCGGATCACTGATTTCTTTTTCTTCGATAACAGCGTTACTGAAAGCTGCGGCGAGCGTCTGCTGCGCCTTATCATATTGTTCTTGCTCGATCGACTGTAGCGCGCTATCAAGGGCATCCTTGGTATCATCGAGATTGATCGCAACTTTCAACTGGACAACCCCTGCATCTGTTTCCTGCACATTCAGCGTTTTCAAATAGTCAAAAATATCTTCATAATCACTGATCAGCAGTACGTCGTCCACGACCGGCACGTAATGTTCTTTAACCCGAACGTTTTTTGCGTAATCAATCTTGCCATAGTTAAAATCGGCTTCTATTCTGGGTTCCGGTAACTGCGACACCAGAATTGCCCTTAAAATCTGGGCTTTCTCAATCTGATGCGTCGTCTGGCGAGGCATCTTAATTGTCATGGCGAACTTGGCAAGACTGATATGCCCCATCATCTTATTTGCCAGCGCCAGAGACGATTGCCGAAGTTGTTGCTGTTGCAGCAGTTTCTCGCCGGCCATATCCGTTTCTGACCTTTCGGCCGCCAGGAAGGTACCTGGTTGCATCAAAAAGAGAGCCAGAGTCGATCCACAAATAAATGCTTTTTTACTCATATCATTTCTCCTGGTTGTTTGAAATGTGCGCGCCATAGCAGATAAAATTCCAGGCGCGTTATATACTTTACAGTGGCCTATGCCAACACTATGTCAAAACGCGGTTAAATATTGTTTAACATTTATTTTGATGAAAAAACCATGCTGGCAGATCTGTTGGCAGGGCACTCACAAGTAAAATCCAGTGCCGGAAATATATGACAACCACCTAACCGTCACTCCAACCCGAAGTGAATAAACGCTGACGCGGAACGAACGAGGTCAGTTGTTCTTTATTTGTCTGTATGACGCAAACATGCGCGCTTCGCGCGAAACCGCCCGAGCATATGCTCGATTATCTGAAGCAGATCAGGCCAATAAACACGCAGCTTGTCTTCTGTACCTGATGGTTGCCGCTTCCAGACCGCGTATTCGAATTCCTCGCGTTTGACGATGCGGTTTGGATTCTGAATCAGATACATAATGAGTTGAAATATAATTGTATACAACCTGATATGTTTACCTTGCTGAAATGTTTTTTCAGCGCATGCTCCTGAATCTGATGAAGCGCCTTCAACCAGCTGGCGAAAAGTCGGTATACGATTGATCTGTTTGGTCAGTGATTTCACACGTGCGGCAAGCTCTCTTAGAGAAACCGGCTTTATCATGCAATCGTCCGCTCCCGCATTAAATCCCTCCAATTTACTTTCGAGCGAGTCTCTGGCGAGCAATAATAACATCGGCACATACCGGTCAGTATTACAACGAATTCGACGACAAAGTTCTGCTCCACCGGGTGGATTTGAGTCCAGGATAACAACATCGTACATGCTCATGACAGCCATTCGGAATCCAGCTACCGTATTGTCTACTGAATCAACGACATAACCCCGGGAAAACAGAAACTCATGGATGCCTGTCATATCCCTGTTACACCCTATAATCAGAACGCTTGCATTTGTCTTGAAATTCATAACTATCCGCGCAATATCCGTTTAATCTTTTAACAAGTTCAATAACCTTCTCACGTGACAGGCAAGGCGGTCTTCGCAGCATGCTCGACATCAAGCTGTCGCAAACAGTCTTATTCGTTCATGCAATTGCGAAATAAACCTTGCCGGTATTCACTGGAGTTGAGCTGATGACGTTAAAGGCGAAATCGGCAACATTCTGAATACGAGAATCAAACAAGCGAATGCAAAACATGACGCACTCCCGTATATATAATAAGCCACGTGAATCCCCCCATGTGCTTACAGTGTTGATTGCCGAAATAACACCATTAAAAAATAGACTGGTCACCAGCCCGGATTCTGATAAACACACCATATCTGGTATTTATTTACCGGACTCGGGCTGGCGCATCCCAGTTAGAGAAAAATTATGAATGTTTTTTGTTTCTTTGGGTCGCAGGCAACGCAGGTAAACCAGTTAATTTACCCACCTTGCCTGAACTAGCATGTCTCAATAAACCGACCCAAAGATGACTATGCCACCGGAATCAATGTAGTCAATGCGGTAGCAAATAATATGTAAATTGGAATTCCTATGGTTACGTTATAGGTAAACGTCAACCCCAGAGAAGCCGCCAGCGGCAATGTAGGACTTGCTTCGGGTATGGCCATACGTTGTACGGCGGGAACCGCTATATATGACGCTGCGCCACACAGAACCGCAAAAAGTACGTAAGTTCCAATCTCAAACGGATGTCCAATCAACAAACTATAAGAATGGGCAACCAGTATTCCGAAGGTTGCAAAGATATTGGGCGCAATTATTCCAAACGCCACGAAACCTGGCCCGCCAAGCTTCAAATCTTTTAGACGTGAGCAGGCTGTAATGCCCATTTCCAAAAGGAAGAGAGACAAGACTCCCTGGAACAGTACAATAAAGAACTGATCATTTGCCTCGGTTACTTTTACGCCCTGCATTCTGGAGATAAATCCAATCAAAATGCCTCCAAACAACAAAAACAGGCCAGGATTGAAGAAAATCTCGTGTAAAACCTTTTTGCTGAGTATCCCGTTCCCGTTTGAATCACCATTTCTTTTACTGGAAGGATTGTAACCAGGTTCCCCAGGTAAATTGCCCGCTTCATCCATTTCTCCCGAATGACGGGCTTTTGATACCAGATAAAGAGCAACTAGACAGCCAGGTATTTCCATGATGGCAAGCATCACCGGCATATAGGCTGCAAATGCGATATTCGCGGCGACAAGTACACCGACACAGGTGACAAACGTACCTGCTGAATCCGACCCGTAATAACCGGCTACAGTCGCGGCATCAATTTTCCGTAAACGCGTTACTCTACGCAACGCATAATATGCCACTAATGCAATAATCGTGTTTGTCACGAAACCGATTGCCATAAATCCCAGTGCAAGCTGAAAATCATCCGCGGTAAGCTCTGCTAGCTCCTCACCGCCATGCCAGCCAATTGCAATGAGCAGATAAATGGTAATTCCTTTATAGAGCGCCGGCGGAAACTCCAACGGTACTTTTAACAAGGGAATCAAGAACCCCAGATAAAAAAACAATAACAACGGTTTAAACAAGTTATTCATGAAATTGGTGATAAATTCCTCTAACATTTGCTTTACTCCTTATGCTAACGTTATGCTAAATTTTTGCACCCGAAACCTCGGATTGAGAAATCGCAAAAGCGTCAAGGACAACAAACGTGCATCCGGCAAATCACGGACCCTATTCAAAAAAGTTCTGACTCTGCTGCGTTTTCCTCATTTGCATACTAATAATGCACTTGTCAGTAAAGCGTTAAACCTCCGTTAAACAAATGTTAAAAGCGCTGCCAAACGTTACCTACCAAAACAATTTTCAAGATTTTTTAGCTACTCAATTGAAAGCAACAGTCTTTTTAATATTAATCAACTGGTCCAAGCTTTTTTTGAAACCTCTTTCTCTCCCAGACCGGTCAAAATCCAGACCAGCGATAGTCTCAAGCGGTTTTATTTGGGAATAGTTCAGACTGGCTACACAGACATGGGCCGAATATCGCCCCCCGGTCGTCCATACAATCCATACTTGCTGATATAAACAATAATATTGTACAGGCGGCAATTGACAAGTTGCTCGGAAAGACGCTATAAACAGCTCGCTATAGTTTGATAAATTTGATTCAAATGAAATGATTCAGTGAACGGCATTTTACATACACGTTATTTTTACACAGTTACTGCCACCCGGTGACTTCATAGCCTCTCTCAAGTAAACAGCGGTTCACGAAATTGATATAAGCCTGGTTGGGCTGTGACGGTCCGGCTGCATAGAAAATGCCTCTGAGCAACCCCCATACCGCACCACTGGCTGCTCCAACCATCGAGCCTGTGCCAGCAGAGCCTGTAATAGCACCGCCAACTGCACCGCTAGCGGCGCCGACACCAGCACCCATAGCTGTGTTGGCGGCCACATTACCGGCTGCGCTGCTTCCTCCACGCGCACCCGCCGATTCCGCCATTTGTCTGCAATATGCAATGTCCTGTTCTGCAACCTGGTTGCCAACAGATTGATAATGGGTGTTCGGGTATAAAACCGGCCCTGTACCGGCACATGCTGACAGCCAGAACACAACTGCACCCGTCATTAATGTTTTCAAAGCTTTCATTGGATTATTTTTCTCCTTTCTTTGCAGTTATGTTTTTTAGACCCTTATAAACAGGAAAAATTTGTTAACCATGCATGCTGCAGAAGTCTGAATCATATTTCTCAAAAGAACAGAGCCACAATGAAACACAAACGACGGTTCTATATTCAACGACAAATAACGAAAAGCGCTGAAAAGAAGCTGTTGTATTACTCGTTCACAGATAGTCACTCACCTGACCGGCTATCGAAAAACTTAAGGCATGACTGATACAACGTTAAAAAATGATTCGATATTGATTCTTTTTTAATCTTGTTTTAACAGTCCCATCACAACCAGGCAGATAGGATTACAGCAAAATCTCAAATAAGCAGAACACACTGTTCTGATATTTTGATGATTTCATAACCTGCTTTATCAATACCATTTATGTTAAACAGAGACTGAAGCAAGGGTCTCGAATGTTTTAGAAATCGAAGGGAGGTAAACGGATGCCAAAAATATCAGACTGAATTTTTCATTGCACCATTTGACCATGTGTTGCCACCATTTTTTATGCAGGGTTGATGGCGCTGGTCATTTTCCAGAAAACATACAGCTTCTGCTGTACGGAAAATATGATTCTATCATGTCCCCGGTGGAAAATCGTGCCAGAAGTTTGACTAAAATACTACGAGGGAAAATATGGACTCAACAATATCTTTGAAACGAATCGAAATCATCCTAGATGCTGGAAAGCTATAAGATCTCATCAGTCTGTTAGAGGAAGCTGGAACCAGAGGATACACAGTACTAAGTAAAGCAAGCGGTCTGGGTTTGCGAGGCACGCGCAGTCCAAACAACGTTGTATGGGATGAAGGAAATACGATTGTCATTCTGGCCTGTAAAGAAGACCAGGCCTCCAGAATTGTTCAAGCATTGCATCCGAAGCTGAAGAAGTTTGGTGGTATGTGTCTGATTTCGGATTGTGAATGGGTAGAAGGGCCTCCCATTTCTTACTAAACGTAAATAAAATCGAAACAAACAGTCAGATGTTTGATCTGACAGAGATGTTTGATCTGACAGGAATGCCGGTTACCCGGCATTCCTTATACTGGCCATCCATCGGCCGCATCAAAAAATCTTCCTAACGGCCAGTCAGGTCAAAAATATCAGAATCTGAAATTATACTGGACATAGAACAGATCAGGGTTGATGCCCGGTCTCTGATTTTCTATAAAATTACCGGAAAATAATTTCGAGTATCCCACCAGTACGTCATGATGTCGAGCTACATGAATATTGACTAGAAAATCAATACCATCGCCGACATGGCTTCCGGATTGACCAGTCGGGTCACCTAGCAGGGCCACACCACCAGCGTTATATAAAAAATCCCGTTTGTTGGCCAGATAGTACCGATGGTATTGGGCCAGAAAGGTCACCCATCGTTTCGGATGCAGTGTCAGCTGAGCGTTAAAATCATGAATGTTCTGCCGGCCGATCAGATCAATATAGCCCAGATAATAATGACCAAACGGGAACAGCTGATTAAAGGTGTTGACGTTGCCATCCTGTGGATTGCCATCGCCCGAAGCGAAATCGTACCGGAGCCATAGAATCGGATTCAACGGCATCTGGAAATCATAGCCCAGACCGGTTGCAACAGCAAAAGCGGACACATCCAGATTGGACCATTTGCCGAACTGATACATCCCCTCAATTTCATACAGAATCTGGTTGTAGTCCCCTACGAGACGACCGCCGAGTGTATGAACATTGGAGTCACCAAGCATCGACGTTCTGCCTTGCGCTGCACTTTGTAGAATATCGGTATTCCCTAAAAAGGTACCGCCGACCGGACGATTGTCATTCAAGCTCAAGAAATACAGATCGATCAAATGGTCTTTGTCATGTTTATAGGTAGTCCATAAACCGAAAAAGTCGCGCCTTCTGTCCCAGTTGTCAAATTCACCCTTCTCAGTTTTCATCGGACGCACCCAGAACGCATCAATATCCCATTTTTCGTTACGCCAGAATGATTTGATACCCTGGAAGGTTCTACGGGTATTAGCCCAGTCCAGCGTTGAAATTAACCGCTGTGAACCGAATATTAACTCCTGCCGCCCGAAACGCATATAAAGCGGACTGTTATAAATGTTACCCACTTTATAATCAGCAAATAAATTCAGAATATCTGTATGGTTCCTGTCGATACCGAGCGGTGCCAGCTCCGGTCCAAAAGAACGCGCATCTATAAACTCTGCAAATAAACGAAGATTATCCCGATACCATAAATCCGCGTGAAAACGCGTCCGAATCAAGTGATAGTCATTATTTCTGCCAGCTGCATTCAAACGGCTGTCTGTCTCATGCATATAGCGGTACCAGAAACTGCCGCCGAAAGAAAGCAACCAGTCATTTCCCAGGTGGATGCGTTTGACCGGATCAAAAATGTCTTTTTCATGATCCGGATTTTCCAGATATCTGAAATCGATGTCATACGCGGAAGTCGGCATCAGCGCAAATGGCGGGTATGGTGATACTGGTCTGGTATCGCGAATGTTACCGGTTATCTGATCCCATAGCGAGTAATACCCTCTTCCGGGATCAGGAAAATACTCAGGTTGTACATCCGCAAGCAAATCCAGAACCGAGGCATAACCGGGCCGAGCGGGTGGTTTGGCAAACTTGCCCGGCCTTGGCATAGGTCTGACCGGCGGCACATTAGCCCAGTCGGATGCAGACCAGTTGGATTCAGCTTCGGCAATTGTATCGGCGCTCGTGCTAACGGTCGCATGCGCATGCCAAACAAGACCTGACATACCTGCAATAAACGAGCCGAATACCAGCAACCGTTTGGGCAAACTTGTTACCAGGCTGGCTTTTGGTCCGACTAAAAAGGCCTTTAAAAAAACTGTACGGAAAGGCGATTTCATTGAAAAAAAACTCCTGTTGTTAATAATGTCTGAATAGATCATCGGCCCAGGCTGCGTTTTTGAATTGATTCAGGGTTATGCTTATGCATGTACAGCTCTGAGCATCATCTCTTGTCTGCAGAATAATGATGTATTGGCTTTTTTTTGATTTGATTGAAATCAATCACAGATCAAATTATTGTTTGCGCAGCCAATTTTACCCGAAAGATTACTCAAATTACTTGAATTGATTGATTTTTTATTTGCTGCACAAGATGGATGTGGGGACATTGACGTAATACGCACGCACTCGCCGACTAAACTGCTGATATTATTTGTTATATTTCTTCGCACATTTTTTGTTGCATAAATACAACTACCAGATATTAGAAAAATCTCTGACAGAACAGGCGAGTGTGGAGAATAACTGACCAAAAATACATTGATCCATCCTCATCAGAGGCTGAACTACGCTTCTCAATGCAACGGCAACCAATATATCGCTGCTTGTCTGCAACCCCTATTCCTTTCAGTAACTCGGTTTCACTTCCAGGCCGAGTTGTCTGATTTGTTCACAGAATTGATCGAACCAGGATCGTTCCACGCGCGAGAGCAGCTTCGCCTCTGGCTGGTGAGAAGCCCGCGCGATGCCATAGACCAGCACACCTTTCAAAGGCACACCTTGTTGCAACAGATCTCTCAGGAAATTCAAATAGGCCCTGACTTCCTCGTCAGACATCGGTTGGCCGTTCAGATTGAACACGCATGTTTGTATCCAGGTGGGACACAGAGACGCCGCAAGGGTAATATTCGCCTGCACGCGGTTAAGGCTCATTTGCGAGTTGTTTATACGCAAACGACCCTCGCGGGTCGCGCTGTCGAGTTTGAACCAGACTTCGCCATTCAGATTCGCCATGCGTCTAAGCCCAGCCTGCACTCGAGGCCTGCTTATCAAACTGCCATTGGTAATCAGCACCAGCTTCAGATGTGGCGGCAGCGGAAAATCCTTTTTGACGCGTCCGATCAGTTCGATTACTTGTTCGAACTCTTTGGCGCTGGTCGGTTCGCCATTCCCCGACAAAGCGATATCCTGTATGGTCTGCGCCTCTGGCGGCACCTGTTGCTGCATAAAATCACCCAGGGTCAGTTCATGCAAAAAGCCGCGCAACTCCCGCTCAAGTTTTTCAAGATCAATGGGTGGCGCTGCGCCTCGCTTTAATTCGGGCACCTGACAATAGATACAACGCCAGTTGCAGGCATTGTTCGGATTCAGATTGATTCCGACCGAGACACCCCCTGCACGGCGTGAGACGACCGGGTAGATATAGGTTAAACCAGCCACGTCCCGGCTATGATTTGAGGTATTCAATCGTTTGGATACTCGCTGCAATGATACAATCCTGCCTGAATAATTTGTATTATAAAAATTGCCTGTATGTTAATTACACGAAAGCTTGAATTCGACGCCGGTCACCGGATATCAACGCACAACAGTCAGTGCCGCCATCTGCACGGACATCGTTACGTGATTGAAATCACACTGTCTGGTACTATTATCTCCGAGAAAGGCAATGCTCAACAAGGGATGGTGATGGATTTTTCTGAAGTCAAACGAATTGCCAGTGAGGTACTCATCGATAAATGGGACCATGCCTTTCTTGTGTACTCCGGAGATACGCCCGTCATGCAGTTTCTACAGTCTCTCAAAGACCACAAAACTGTTGTACTGGATGTGCAGCCGACCGCTGAGAATCTTGCCGTCATTGCTTTCGATATTTTGAATGCAGCCTACCAGGACAACTACGGCAACCATCTGCAGCTCGAACACGTGCGCTTATATGAAACGCCAAACTGCTGGGCGGATGCCAGTCGGGCCGTCGATTAGTTTCTTTTCCAAACTCTAACTCATTGTACCAAAGATATTTTATGTTTGTTGATTCACATTGTCATCTTGATTTTCCTGACCTTGCAAGCAATCTGGACGAATTGTTGCGAAATATGATTGACAATCAGGTCACGCACGCATTATGCGTCAGCGTCAACTTGACCGATTTTCCGCGTGTCCTGGCGCTCGCGAAAGCCCATGACAATCTTTTTGCATCAGTCGGCGTGCACCCTGATTACGAAAACCTCGACGAACCCGACGCCCGGCAACTCGAGCAACTCGCCGACCATCCCAAAGTGATCGCAATCGGGGAAACAGGGCTCGATTATTATCGTCTGAAAGGCGATCTGGAATGGCAGCGTGAACGATTCCGTCAACATATCCGGGCTGCCAGAGCTAGCAAAAAACCGTTGATCATTCACACCCGCTCCGCCGCAGAAGACACACTGCGTATCATGCGGGAAGAAGCGGCTGATCAGATCGGCGGCGTCATGCACTGCTTTACGGAAAGCTGGGAAGTCGCTCAACAGGCCATTGAAATGAATTTTTATATTTCCTTTTCAGGCATTGTGACGTTCAAAAATGCTACGGCACTCAAGGACGTTGCCAGAAAAACACCGCTTGACCGGATGTTGATCGAAACCGATTCGCCCTATCTCGCGCCGGTGCCGTACCGCGGCAAACTCAATCAACCGGCGTTTGTTCGTCATGTCGCCGAAGAAATCGCCCGGCTGCGCGATACCGATCTCGAAGCAGTCGCAACAGCAACGACTGAGAATTTTTTCAGGCTGTTCAAAGCAACCCGGAGTAATTATCATACGGTACACTAGCAGTTAGTTGTTCAGTAACAGGCAGCGGCAATCGCCACGGAAAACCACCCGCACGACTGCAGTTTTCACGTAATGAAATCAAGCTACAAACCACAGTAATAAATTATCAAAATGCCAACACTTCATGAGAAAGTCGCCATTATTACCGGTTCATCCCGGGGAATCGGCGCTGAGACCGCGTTGACTCTGGCCAGAGCTGGCGCCAGAGTCGTGATCAATTACCTGCAAAATCGCCAGGCAGCGGATGACGTGTGCTTGACCATCACACAAGAAGGTGGAAAATGTATCGCTGTTCAGGCGGATGTCAGCAAATCTGCCGATGTCAGGCGATTATTTGCTACCACAATTGAACATTTTGGAAAGATAGATATTCTCGTCAACAGTGCCGGTATCCTGATTTTCAAGCAGATCGCCGAATTCACCGATGAGGAGTTCGACCGGATTCTCGACATAAATCTGAAAAGTATTTTTTACACGCTGCGCGAAGCTTCACAGTGCCTTGCCGACAATGGCCGAATCATAAATATATCCAGCACGGTAACACGCCTGATGCTACCAAAATATGGCGCTTACGCCGCTTCCAAAGGTGCTGTTGAACAATTGTCGCGCATCCTCGCCCGTGAAGTTGGTGACAGAGGGATTACCGTGAATACGGTATCACCCGGGCCTGTATTTACCGATATGTTCAGAGCTGATAAAACTGAAGAAGATTTTCAGCGCATGGCCGCAATGTCGTCACTCGGACGAATCGGGGAAGTTGACGATATTGCACAGATTGTTCTGTTTCTTGCAAGCGATGCAGCCCGCTGGGTCACTGGACAGGATGTCGGTGCAAATGGTGGCATGATCTGATTCGTTGCTGTCCGAACATATAATCAAAAAAACAGCCATAAACAACAATGTGTATGGCTGCCAAAGGAGAGAAGAAATTTAAACGTTACGTTGCAGGCATTTGCATTACAAAGCAAGCAGTATCGTTATATGAAACAATACACCTATTATTCTGCTGATACTGTGTTATTTACCACATTGAGGCATAATTGGGCTTACCGGAGAAAATGATGCGCATTGGCGTTCCCAAAGAAATCAAAACACATGAAAACCGCGTGGGACTGACGCCGTCATCAGTCCGCGAGCTCACCGTTCATGGCCATCAGGTTATGATACAAAAAAATGCCGGACTCGCCATCGACCTTGACGATGGCCGCTATCAGGCGGCAGGTGCAGAAATCGTCGAAACAGCCGAAGAGATCTTCGCCAGGGCTGAACTGATCGTCAAAGTCAAGGAACCGCAACCGGAAGAGCTTAAATTACTGCACGCCGATCAAACCCTGTTTACCTATCTGCATCTGGCACCCGATCCGACGCAGGCCAAAGCATTGTTGGAATCGGGTTGCATTGCCATCGCCTACGAAACCGTCACCGACCAGTATGGCGGATTACCGCTGCTCGCGCCTATGAGCGAAGTTGCCGGCCGCATGTCGATTCAGGCCGGCGCACATGCGCTGGAGATGGACCAGGGTGGACGCGGCATGCTTCTTGGCGGCGTCTCGGGTGTGCCCTCCGCGAAAGTTGTTATCCTGGGTGGAGGGGTCGTAGGTACGAATGCAGCGCGGGTCGCCATGGGTATGGAAGCGCATGTCACCGTGGTAGACAAATCGATTCACCGGCTGCAACAACTTGACCAGCAGTACGGATCGCGCATCAATACTGTTTTTTCTACTGTCGATGCCATCGAGGAACAGATTTCGGAAGCAGACCTGGTCGTCGGCGCAGTTCTCGTGCCGGGAGGGTCAACACCCAGACTGGTCGGCCATGAACTCATCAAAGCCATGAACCGCGGCGCAGTGCTGGTTGATGTCGCGATCGATCAGGGCGGATGTTTTGCCACTTCCAAACCCACGACACTCGCAGACCCGGTTTACATACTGGACGAAGTGGTTCATTATTGTGTATCCAACATGCCAGGTGCTGTTGCACGCACGTCTACATTTGCATTAAACAACGTTACGCTGCCCTATGTCCTGACGATAGCCGAGAAAGGTTCTCGTAACGCGCTGGTCGACGATGCGCATTTACGCAACGGTCTGAATGTCTATTTGGGCCAAATCACCCATCAGGCAGTCGCACACGATCTCGGTCTGCCGTACGTTTCCCCGCTGGAATTGCTGCGGTAATTCGTATCACCCTCGGTCGTTCCGACAGTTACTGACACATGATTTGTGGTTTAGTGCACACGCTTTTTATTTTGGGCCAGCAACCAGCCCACTGTCCACTTCACATGCGTCACATTGCCGGCCAGATCCTTCACGCTGGCTTCAATTTCCGCGCCAATATTCGAAATCGGATTGCGCAGCGTCATGGTAATTATTTCGTGCATATCGGCCTTACGCGGTATATTCTGACATCTTCTCTGCCCGTCTTGTATGCATACGACCAGGCTGTCCGGATCAATACCGCTGCCAACATCCGTGGAGCCGATCTTAAGTCCGATGATACGGTCATCATCAATAGTTGCCGCCAGATTCAAGGTAGGTTTTTGCGTATCTCTCAATTCCTGAGCGCCGCCCGGCGTGCCCAGATCGATCCAGCGGGACAGCATACCGAGTTCCTCCGGCGTGATTGAAGTCGGGTGATCAACACCAAAATTGATATCATTCGGATATTGCGCATCCGTTCGGTTATCCGTGCGCTGATTGGCTGCCTTCCAGTACAACAGACTGCCGCGTGAATTGAACGCCTTGATATATTTGGACAAGAACGGGCGACTCAGCGATTCACCACTCATGCCGGTGACCCTGAGTTCTGGAGGTGTGCATGTCTGTTGATTATCGACTACCAGACACCACCAGGTCGTATTTTGCGCATGATTGGCACCGTTCGTTCTGTCAAGCGCCAGCCCCGCTGAAGGCTGACCACCGCCGTGGCATGAAACACAATGCCGGTCGAAAATTGGCTTGATATCGCGCGTAAATTCAATCTGCATACCGTAACCAGGCACCTTACGGGTTGTCACTATATTTCCCGACTTGCCGGTTAACAGCGGCACCTGCCCTCTGCCAAGCTGCGGTATCACATAGGCGGGCGTCGCCGCAAAGGAATCGACAAACTGGATCCGCGTTGGCCGCGCATGTACGTGACAGCCGCCACAGGTTTTCTTCTCGCCCGGGCGCAAATGCTGCCAGGACTGATCAGTATTTAACGTTCGTCCATCACAATCGATCCCCTGCATGATATATGGCGTATTGGCCGGAAAGCTGAGCAGAAAACTGGTGTCCGGATGGCCGCTTGGATCTTTAATACGGCTGCCGTCTGCTGCGTAATGCAACACCGGCACTTCCCCGAGAATCGCCACGCGCTCGCCGGTCACATTCGCAATCTGCTCATGTATGTTCGGGCCACGGTTCGGATAAGTTGCAATCATGCGTACGCCGCATAATTCCTCATCGGTATAATCAATGGTATCGGTACCTTGCAGATGAAAGGCATGCAAGCTTTCAAAAACGGGAACGCCACCACGCGGCCGTGTTTCACGATCAGTAATCGATGCCGCGCCAAGCAATCCGAAAGGTGTCCCGGCAGGCAGCTCGGGTCGGTCAACCAGTTTGTCCGCACGTGGTATTTCCGCCGGTTTTTCGATACCGTAAATTGCCTGATACGGCACCACCGCCCTGCCCATAATTTCGTGCCAATCCGGAGAATCCACGACCAGCTGCAGATCGGACGGGTGGCGTGATGGAATTTTTGTCGCCAGATAAATTCCCCCGTCACAACCCGGAATATCCTTGCCGAGATGTGTCAGCAAGTTCATGCCTGTTCCGCTGCCGCTGCCATTAATTAACGGCGGTGTCGGCTTGCCCATTTTTTTGAAAATATGGTCGTCGATCACGCTGCTGCACAACCCTTTGAACCAGGTCATCATCAACCCGTTCTGCGGCAATGCCGCGGGATGGCTAAGCTTGCCAGTAAACAGCATCGGATCGCCATAGCCCGGCACAGTTACTGTGGGCGGATCGAGCGGTCTGGCAATGGCATCGTCATTGATCGCCCAGGGCGTCACATTGACAACATCGTTCGGCACATACATATCCGCTGGCACGGCCACGTTATAGGGGCTCTTGCCTTCCATGCCTTTTGGTTCGGGCTTTACGCAAATAATCACACCCGCGCCGTTATTGTTGCCACGATAGTAATCCGAGAAACAGACGCGCCCATCGGACATCTGTGTCATAAAATGCGCCGCCATATGGTCCTCGCCATAATAACTCACTGCATGATCGCCGCTATGCTGGCCGAACAGTGGAAAATTGCCGGCACCGTCCGGCATCTGGGTATAAATATGAAACAGATTATCCAGCGTGGTAAACCAGCCCGGGCCGCTGTTGGCATATCGGAACGGCAGACCGCCGAATATCTGCCAGCTCGAATAGGCCACCCGCCCGTCCATCAGGGTAAATGGATGCTGCTCCTGCGAAAGAGAATGATGGCTGGACAGCTCGAGATTTTTCCAATCCGTATCGATTGCCCAGATGCGCGTGCCGAGCCGGTTGGTGTTGGTTCTGAAAACCATGGTGGATAGATTTCCGTCGCGCGTGGAGGTAAACGCCAGCCGATTGTGATCGATAAATGTCGGCCCTGCATCGAACACGCCTTTCTCAAACGGCATGGCATCAGTGGTTTTCGTTTCCAGGTCGTAGATGTGCAGATGTGCGCCTGATGACTGTAAATACATACTGGGCAGGTCCTGCCATCCCAGATTTTCAGGTGTTGCATCCGGGTGCAGCACCTGGCTGTGAATGTTAGCGGTATTATGCACCAGCGTTCCGCGAAACACGGAAAACACAATTTGTTTACCGTCAAACGAAACCTGCGGATCAAGTGCCGCGCAGGCATTCTGTTTTGTCGAATTCGCCGAACAGTTATAAACAATCTGCTCGGAACCGTCAGGCTGGCGCAACACCAGGTCACAGGGTGCGGCGAAACCGCTGAAAAAGTTGGTCACGTCCGGCAGCACATCATACATATCCAACCCGCGCAGTGTTCGCGTTACAGTCTGTTTGACACCGTTCACGGTCACCGTCCCGGTCAAATCAAAAGTGTCCGTCGCCCGCTCACACCGCGAATAGACAATCGGAACGGAAGCGAAAGATTGCGCGGTATGCCAGACACCCCACACCAGACACGCCGCCACCATCAGTTTTTTCATGTAAAGTTTTATGCAAAGCTGTTGATTCTAAATGATCATACTCTCCAGCTTCTCGCTTTTCAACACAGCTATAGCTTGCGCTGCAATCATGCCATTCGAATCGATAAACAATCATTTTTTACATAATTGTGTAATAATTTACGCAGAAACACTCTTTCATTCGATATTTCTGAATTGAACGGGAGGAATAACTGTGAGTCCAGAACGATCCAAAATAGCCCAGTCCGAAAACAAAATCGAAAAAAAATTCCCATTTAGCCTGGGCGATATTATTAAATTCATCGGCGCATTTGCAGTCATCATTCCGTTGATATTAGGCTATATACAATACCAACAACAAGTACGGGAAAACCTGGACGAGAACTTTCGAGCGATTGTGAGCGGCCTTTCATCTGAAAGAAAGCAAAATCGACTTGCCAGTGCAAGTAACCTCGGCACGTTTATCAAAGAAGGCAGTCCTTACTATAACGAAGCAGTTGATATCCTGATAAATACGGTCTCCTTTGAATCTGATATTGACGTGTTGCAAGCAATTAGAAGCAGTCTGGAAAAGATATCATTTGAAGACAATAAAAGAATTATTCAAAAACTATTGAAGCTGGAACAGAATTTTTTTATTTATGATGAATATCTCAAAGTCAAATTGAGAACCGAACAGGAAATTGCGAACAAGGAGTTGCAGCGATACAAGGAATTACTTGCGTTTACAGAAACACCTAAAACCAGTTTAAAAGAAAATGAACTGGAGCTGGAAACATACAAAAACAGATATTTGGCAAGCATCACCAGACATATGAGTCTCGAGCTTTCAAATAAAGAAAATCCATTTCGCAGCGAACTGGTTGCGAAATTTATCGTCAGTTTTTTATCGGTTGCACGCAAAAACCCCATGGCTGGCCTGGAACTCTACCAAAACAGCTGGAATTATGTGGTATTGACTGATTTAAAATTACCGGAAATTAATATTTATAGATCAGCGTTAAGCAGCACTACAATTTCTGCAGTTGATTTTAGCCATTCAAAGATCGAGGATACGACCTTTGAGAACTCAATCATTGAAGATAGCAATATTTCACATTCAACAATTCATGCCACGTTATTTAATAGTATTGTTTCTTTAAAAGGAACTCAATTCAAAGGCGCGACATTAACCGATGTCTTTTTTTATGATTCCGATTTAAAAGGAGCCAATTTTACCGGCGCAAAAGGCTTAAAACCTGCCTACTTTTATAAAGCCAGAAACCTTGACCAGGCTGTATTTGATGCTGATTTCTCAAATCGGCTGAAGCAGGTTGATACAATTTCTGAGGCGGACTTTATGGATTATCTTTGCGATTCCGATCTGTCGCCTACACGGCGAGCAGAATTATCAAGAGACATATCGGGAGAGGCCTCTGTAAGATGCGACTAACGAACCGTTAAAAAATAAAAGTATGTTTGATTATTTTTGATAATCTGCCGCATTACAAGTTTTCGAGCTGGCTCTATCAATCGTTGGATAACATTAAGGCTGTTCGAAAATAGAATGAATTGCTGAACATCAATTTAGCAAGATTTTACTATCTTTTGGTTAAAGAAAATAATGGTAATTGCTCCAAATAATCAAAATCTATTTTTTAATTGGGAAATATGAAAATAATTTTTCGCTCCACTTAAAACCTGATATCCGTGCAGTTGACATCATGTAAAAATTGAAGCGCGGTTCATCGAAATATGTTTGGAATGATAGCTTTTGCATGCTGTTTCTAAAAAAATCAATGGAAAACCCATTTTTTCTTTTATTTTACAAACAAATCTATGTCATCCCAACAAAAGTAAATCAAAATTACTGCAACTTATACCTCTTTTTGCAGTAGTCCCTCAAACTGCTTTCGCGACATTTCCAGAAACATGGCTGTCGACAGTCCGCCGCCTGCAAAGATCATGCACATCACCATAATCTGATAGCGCGCCGCAATCAGCGGGGAAATGCCGGACAGTATCTGTCCGGTCATCATACCTGGCAAGGACACGAGGCCGACGGCAAGCATGGCGTTAATGGTGGGGATCAAGGCCGCGCGCATGGCGATGTTGCGCGCCTGATCGAAGCTCATCTGCCGTTCCAGCTCGGCGTTCATACGCTCTGCAGCAAGACTGACAGCATTCATTGAATTGGCGAACACCATGCCAGCCAGGGGTATCATGTACTGTGGCAGATACCAGGGCTGCAGTTGCAAAACACCCTGCGTGACCACGACAAGGACAAAGCCACCGCCAATCAGTATCGAAATCAACGCCTGTTTATAGAGTACAGTACGCCGGGTTTTAATAGTGCCGAGGGCTATCCAGCTGGCAACCGTTACCATCACAGCCAGTACCGCAATGACAACCAGCGAACTTTCCGCTTCAAAAATGTACATGAGACAATAGCCGATCAGCAGCAGCTGCACCAGCATACGCCCCAGAGCATACGCTGCATGCCCAGGTGCAAGCGACCATTTCCAGAGAATTCCGATCACAAGCAGAACGGGAACAAACACCAGTGCCAGGTTAAACAGCGAAATGGTTTGCACGGATTCATTCATAAGATTCCCTTTTGTCCCTTACGTCTCGTTTTCTGTAATAAAAACAATGATCAGATGACTGTCAGTTTTCAGTATTAATCTAAACAGATCTCTCGCAGTCTGAACAACGCATTTGTATTCCTGATACGCACCAGCGTCACGGAGAAAGCATGTCGTCGTCTAGCAGACCACTGACAAATTACAGGCATCCAGGAAATAAGCAGCCAGAATGACAACGGCGCCGGATAATATCAGATAATATAATGTCGGCAGAACTGTCATGCGGAGCACTTTTCCTTCGCGCCCAAGCAAACCGACTGTGGCTGAAGCAGCAACAATATTATGAACGGCAATCATATTGCCCGCAGCTGCACCAACAGCCTGTGCGGCCACCAGCAGTTCACCAGATACACCAATCATTCGTGCCATGTCATACTGAAATTGTGCCAGCATCAGATTGGATACGGTGTTGGATCCTGCGATAAATGCACCCAACGCACCGACTGCGGGCGAAAAAAACGGATAAATCCCGCCCACACTGGCGGCAACCGATTGCGCCATTGCTTGCGGCATCGACGGCAAATCCGCCAGATTGACATCGGAATTGATTAAAATACGCACCATTGGAATAGTGAAAATCAGCACAAAACCGGCCCCGGATAATGTTTGCGTCGATTCGTTTAATGCGGCTTTAATTCGATGCCATTGTATACGGAATATTAGAAATACGGTCAGCACAGTCATTATCATAATACCACCCGGCAGATACAAAAACTGAATACTGCCTGAAATGTCCACCTCACCCATAATACTGGGCCATTCCAGGGTCAAATGACTGCTTAACCATGTTTTAATGTCGGTATTGGTGCGAGTAAGCACTAAAAACGCGGCCAGCAGCGCATAGGGTAACCATGCTGTTGAAATGGCAACATGCGACCGGGATACCAGATCATCCAGCTTTATTTCAATACTGCCCAGCCAAGCTGCCGGCCAATCACTAACGGCCGAGAAATCCCAATGATTTTTTGGTATCAGGAAGCCAATGCGTGCTGCAGGCAATACGACTAACAATCCGGCCAAAGCGCCGATAATGGACGGAAATTCGGGTCCTAGAAACACACCTGCAAGCGCATAAGGAATGACAAATGCACAACCGGCGAAAATCGCAAACGGCGCGATGGCAATCCCCTCCGCCCAGGATTTATTACATCCGAAAAAACGTGTCAGCATCATGCACATCAGCAATGGCATCAATAGCCCTGCCAATGCGTGTACAAGTGCGACTTCTGATGTAATCAGACGCTCGAAAGCATTCCAGTCAGAACCTGCAGCAACGAGTTTTTCGGCAATATCGGCTTTGTCCAGCCCACCGGAGACACCCACAATGATAGGCGTTCCAACCGCACCGAACGATACCGGCGTGGATTGCACCATCATACCCACCATGACAGCCGCCATCGCCGGAAACCCAAGCGCAACCAGCAACGGCGCGATAACCGCTGCAGGAGTACCAAACCCGGAAACACCTTCAATAAAACAACCAAACAACCAGGCCACTATAATCACCTGAACGCGTCTGTCCGGACTGATGTTGGAAAAACCGCGCCGGATTGCTGATATAGCACCCGCATACTTCAGGGTATTCAAAAGCAGGATCGCACCGAAAACAATCCATAGGATCGAAACCGTCAGAATCAGTCCCTGCAGAATCGACGCCATCACACGATTGAACGACATTTCCCACACGATTAATGCAATACCGGCTGTCACAAAAAAAACTGCCGGCATCGCCCGCCGCGCCGGCCAATTCAACCCTACTAGCAAAAAAGCAGCTAACAGCAACGGAAAAAAAGCGCAAAATGTAAGCAATGTTTGATTCACCGGTATATTTTCCTTTCAATATGAAAATCAAATAAAATTGGTGCCAGAATCGGCAGTGACTGTTTTCACGTCCCAAAAGGTTTCATTCAATCGGGATTATCTTTATTATCTGCTCAGACGATACTTACATCTGACATGATAAAGGCTGAATCACGAATGGATTTTACACGCGCCAGCGCCGGTCCCAAACCGAACACTGTCTATTTGTTCGGCACATGCCTGATTGATCTGCTGTACCCGCAAGCCGGGGTATCTACTGTGCATTTACTCGAACGGGAAGGTGTAAACGTAATTTTCCCACAGGCGCAGACCTGCTGTGGACAACCCGCCTGGAACTCCGGCTACCGGGATGAAGCACTTGCTGTAGCCAGGGCACAGCTTAAACTGTTTCCAAGGCCGATCCCGATCATCGCACCATCCGCTTCTTGCGCGGGCATGATAAGAGTACACTATCCGACACTATTCAAAGGAGAACCGGACGAAGCCAGCACGTTCGATGTCGCGGACCGTGTTTACGAATTGACTGAATTCCTGACCGATATACTGAAGGTCGATCTCACCGATTTAGGCGAGCCGACAACTGTTGCGACCCATTCATCCTGCACAGCACGGCGCGAAATGAATGTTGCTGACAGAATCGATTTATTACTGGACCAGTTGCAGAACGTAACCCGCATCGAACCCGACAATGCAGAAGAATGCTGCGGTTTTGGCGGAACTTTTGCGATCAAGCAACCGGAAATTTCCACCGCAATGGTACTGGAGAAAGCAAAAGCTATTGAAAACACAGGTGCGCAACAGTTAATCGGACAAGACTGCGGCTGCCTGATGAACATCGGCGGCGCTCTAAAAAAACAGGACAGCCAGATCTCACATGTTCATATTGCCGAATTTCTATGGGATAGAACACATAAAGCCACGCCATGACCACAAAATTCCGCACACAGTTTGCAAAAGCACTGGCCCAACATGAAGTTCGAAACAATACAGAAAGCGTGGTCAATAAGTTGAGAAAACACCGACTCGCTGCTTTTCCCGACCAAGCTGAATGGATAAGCATGCGCCGACACAGTACGGCAATCCGTGCAAACGCGACCAGCAAGCTCCCGCAGTTACTGGAACAACTGGAAACCAATCTGCAACGCAACGGAATACAGGTTCACTGGGCGGACACCACAGAGCAGGCCAACCAGACCGTGTTGAATATTATGCGATTCCATGACGCGAGGTTTATTATCAAAGGCAAATCAATGGTGTCGGAAGAGATGGGACTGAACGACTTCCTCAACACACACGGTATTGAATGCCTTGAATCCGATCTTGGTGAACTGATTATTCAGCTTGCTGCCGAAAAACCATCGCACATGATTGTTCCCGCACTGCACAAAAACCGCAAACAAATTGCCCGATTATTTCACAGTCAGTTTCCCTCGATTCCCTATACCGAAGACATCAGCGCACTGGCCCAAGCAGCCCGCCGGTTTCTGCGGCATCATTTCGCAACTGCACCGGTTGGGCTGACGGGCGTCAATTTTATGATTGCGGAAACCGGTACACTCTGCCTGGTCGAGAACGAAGGAAACGGCCGTATGTGCAGCACTGCACCACCTGTGCATATCGCTGTTTCGGGTATCGAAAAAGTAGTGGAATGCTTGGATGATGTACCACCGCTGCTGGGTATACTCACCCGTTCGGCAACAGGACAGCCGATCACAACATACGTGAATATGATCAGCAGTCCGCGCAAACCCAATGAAAAAGACGGCCCGACAGCAGTGCATCTGATATTACTGGACAACGGCCGGTCCCGCATTTACAGCGATCCTGAGCTACGTGATACTCTGAACTGCATTCGCTGCGGTGCGTGCATGAATCACTGCCCCATCTACAAACATATTGGTGGCCACGCCTATCAGACGGTTATTCCGGGTCCGATCGGCACAATACTTGAACCACAAAAAAATGGACTGGATTCGTACGGAGAACTGACCCAGGCTTCAACCCTTTGCGGCGCATGTCAGGAAGTTTGCCCGGTAAGCATCCCGATTCCTAAAATCATCAATCGGTTGCGCTGGGAACACATTCGCAAAAGCAGCTGCAGCACACCTGGCGCAGGTTCAGGAAGGCGCAAAACAGAAGCCATCATCTGGAAAATCTGGGCATGGAACTGCATCCATCCCGGTGCGTATAACCGTATCACCAGCGTTGCCACATCCATGCGTCGACTCGCTGACCGAATATTGGCTAAAATATCCCCATGGACAGCCGCACGCGCTGTACCGAGACTTCCAGACACCACCTTGCACGAACGTCTAAAAGCACTCAAAATCGATAATGAATGACGCACGCAACACGATTCTCAGCCGGCTCAAAACTGCATCCATTGACCAGACAATGCCATTGGCCCGAAATATTTCAAATTCCGTAAACTGGAGCAGCAACTATAAGGTGCAGCTTTTCCGTACCCAGCTGCAATCAGCACAGGCAGAAATTTACGATGCTACAGATCATTCCTGGCTGATGACATTACAACATATTTGCCAAGCCAAGTATTTAAAGAATATTCTGCTTTCACCCACAACGTCATGGGGTGAAGCCATTATTGAAAATTCCACAAACTTACCTTCACTTAAATACTACGACGATCCGGTTGAAAACTGGAAACAAACTTTATTCGAAGGAATCGAAGCAGCTTTTACCAGTACGTACGGCGGTATTGCCGATACCGGGACCTTGATATTGTGGCCTGACACACAGGAACCCCGCATGATGTCTCTTGTCCCGCCCGTTCATATTGCTGTCATAGAAAAATCTAAAATTTACAACTCGTTTGCAGAGGCGCTAAAAGCACAGCACTGGAATGAAACAGAGCTGCCAGCTAATATCCTCCTGATCTCAGGTCCCTCAAAATCGGCTGATATCGAGCAGACCCTCACATATGGCGTGCATGGACCAAAAGAACTGGTGGTAATTATGGTATGAACTCATTGCTGATATTTTTGAACTATCTTTTCTTTAAAAAAAAGACAAACTCCATATCAGTTGATGACATGGCCAACAACCGATTACCGGTCTGTTCAGCAAAAACCTGGAAATCAATCTCGGCAGCAGGGTCAGTTGCGACAACTTTCAAAATTTCTCCGCTGGCCATGCCGGCAAGTGACTGTTTAGTTCGCAGAATAGGTAGCGGACACACCAGACCCCGCGCATCCAGTTCCTGATCAAATTCCCACAATGTTGAATCAATATTATTCATTTGTTTTTTCGAGCAATTGATTATTTTACCAACAGAATGACCAAAATACGGACACATCCTTCCTGATCAGGAAGCGGCAATATGCTTTGGTTAAGGGAATTAGAACCGACAGGACAATCTCAGTCAACCAGTCGGTTTTTTATTGCATACCGTATCAACTCGGAATTATTGTTCAATTTGAGCTTCTCCAGTATGCGTGAACGATAAACGCTGACGGTTTTAGGGCTTAAAAACATTTCCGCCGAAATATCAGAAAGTGTTTTACCCGATGCAATCAAACACAGCGTCTGATATTCACGATCGGATAAAATAGTGTAGAGTGGTTGATCACTCTTCGAATTAACAGCATTGGCGAGTTCCTGTGCCAAGGCCTGGCTGACGTATTTATCCCCAGAGGCCACTTGACGAATAGCGGTTACAAGCTGAGCCGGCGCGCTCTGTTTATTCAAATATCCTGCGGCGCCCGCTTTCAACGCGCGAAGAGCAAATTCGTGTTCGTTATGCATGCTCAGTACCAGAATTGCAGAATTTGGTTTATCCTTTTTAATTTGTTTGAGCACGTCAATACCATTTCTATCAGGTAACGAAATATCCAGCAATGCGACATCAAAATCATGCAGACGGGCAATCTTGATAGCCTGAAACCCCGTTTCGGCTTCACTGGTGACCCGGATATCGCTAGTCTCATTTAATATCTGCTTCAGGCCCTGACGGACAATCGCATGATCGTCGGCAATCATCACTTGAATCATTGTTTTCTCCGATCATTAATTGTCATGAAGCTCCGCTGGTCACTTTCATATTCTGATTTAAAATCAGGTATCTCTACAGAATCATCTGGATATGCCGGTCTCATTTCAAGTATAGGAATAAGAATGCAGACCCTGGTTCCTATACCGGGTTCACCGGAGATATGGAAACTTCCTTTTAATTGCTGGCAGCGCTCGCGCATTCCTCTAATACCGAACGAATCCTGTTTTTTCATGTCTTCAGGATCAATCCCGCACCCATTATCAAGCACTTCCATAACAATTTTTTCTTCTGCCTCTGTCAGGCTGACCCAAACCTTGGTAGCTTGTGCATGCTTAGAAATATTGGTTAATATTTCTTGAAAAAGTCGAAAAATTGCTACTGACAAATCAGCATCCAGCAGAATCTCTTCTTCTTCACAGGATACATGGCATGAAATATTTGTGCGCCGACTAAACTCTTTGGCTTGCCATTGCACAGCGGCAACAATCCCGAAATCGAGTATGCCCGGGCGCAGATCCATGGATATTCTTCGCGTACTGTCAATGACATGATCAACAAGGCTTTCGATTATTGCTGCTTTTTTCTGATAAAAATCGCTGAGGCGTGGGGTGGAATCCAAACATGGCACCAACTCACATTTGATAGCGGTCAATGTACCGCCAATATCGTCATGAATCTCGCGTGCTATTCGCGCACGTTCATGTTCTTTAACTTTCTGCAAATAGGAAGATAATTCGACCAACTGCTCCCGTGAATGCGATATTTCAGTTTCGGCCAGCTTATTCCGGGTAATGTTGATCATGATTCCACCCCACAAAATCCCGCCATCAGCTGCCATTTTCGGGGTTGCACGCAGGCTGATCCATTTAATATCCGAATCACCTTTGACCTGGATACGCCCTTCCCAGTTTAGCGTGGAGAGTTTCTCTGCAGATATTTGCAACAGTCTCTCGTAATTTTTCTTATCTTCAGGCAGAATCAGTCGTGAAAACAGTGTGGCGTTTGCCATCAGCATATGTGGAGACAATCCCAGCAGGGTCTCTGATGCGTTGCTGACATAAGGAAAGCTCTCATTATGATCCGGTGTCAGTAAAAACTGAAAAACAACACCTGGTAGATTCGTTGTAATTGCACGAAAGCGCGCTTCGCTTTTTTGCAAGGCAACCTGGGTAATATTTACACGCCGGGAATTCTCCGCCGCACGCAAGCTGCGACGTACGACGGGTACAAGCCTCTTCAGATTCTTCTTTGCGATATAATCGCAAGCTCCCTTCTCCATCAATGATACTGCCGCTTCTTCATCTTCATTTTCAGAAACTATGATTAAGGGCACATCTTGTCCGTAATCCAATAGTAGCTATAATACTTCATCGGGTTTCAATTGAGGCACATCTGTATTTGACAATACAATATCCCACACACTGGTTCTCAAGGCCTTGCGCAGTTCCTGTACCGTGTTTACCCAGTTAACATTCAGCTGCAACCCACTTTTCACCAGCGTATCGTTTATTTGATCTGCATCAGCAGCAGAGTTTTCAACCGACAAAATCTTTAAAACTCTTCTTTTGATCACTCAATTCCCATCGAAACTTTGATTTAAATCAACCCCACCTTTCTTTGCGTAAGTATAACGCTATGAATACTATACCAATTTAGAACCTTTATCCAGCATTAACAAACAGACTAATGACATTATAAGCCAAAAATTCCAGCAAAAAATAAACTGAATACCAACAAAAAAACTTAATTTTGCAAAAAGTCAACCGATTACAGCTTCAACGATGGTTAATTAGCCGCTTGTTACGGAATGAAGCCAGCGTGTAGGAATAAAACCATTTAGAAAGTAAAGCATTTATAGGAGAACCAAAATGCCACAAACAATTAACTCAAATATTGCGTCACTGAATGCGCAACGCAACCTGAGCATGTCTCAAAATTCATTGAATACATCTTTGGAGCGCCTGTCTTCAGGTCTCAGAATTAACAGTGCAAAAGATGATGCTGCAGGACTGGCAATTTCTGAAAGAATGACTTCACAAATTCGCGGCCTTAACCAGGCAGTGCGCAATGCCAATGATGGTATTTCTCTGGCACAAACTGCAGAAGGCGCTTTAAGCGAGATTGGTAACAATCTGCAACGAATTCGAGAGCTTGCAATACAATCTTCTAATGCCACCAACAGTTCAAGCGATCGAGCAGCGCTGCAAGCCGAGGTCGCTCAATTAACTTCGGAAATCACACGTGTTGCGAGCCAGACGCAGTTTAATGGTACGAACTTACTCGATGGCGCTTTCTTAAACCAAAGCTTTCAGGTTGGCGCGAATGCAAATCAAACCATTGATATCCAATCAATTGGTGATTCACGTGCCACAGCACTTGGTAGCAACATATTAACAACGAATGGTACTGCCATGGGAACTGCCACTGCAGCAGCAGCCGATGTTTCAGGTGGTAATGGTGTCACTGTAGAGGCCGACCTTGTGCTAACAACCAACAAGGGTGCAACAGGTGCAATCAGCTACGCTGTCGGTTCAGATGCAAAAACTGTCGCTGCAGCAATCAACTCCGCCGCTTCAAATATCGGAGTCACTGCTACAGCCAGCAATAGTGCCACTCTGGGCAACATTGGTGCTGCTGGTACAGTAACGATGACGTTAAATGGCAATTCTATTTCAGCAAACGTAACTGACACATCCGATTTAAGCGGTTTGGCCTCAGCTATCAACGGACAGCAATCCCTGACTGGTGTAACGGCATCATTTGCAGACAATGCAGACAAGTCAGTTATTACGCTGACGACGTCAGACGGTAGAGATATCGCATTACAAGACTTTAACAACTCAGGTGCAACAAAAACTGCCGATTTTACTGCTGGCGTAACTACAAGGACATTGACCGGCGGCGCAGCAACAGACTCTGCAATTGCTACGGGTACAATAGAACTGACCAGCTCGGCAGGTCAAATAACCGTTGGTAATGGAAACGCCGATGTGTTTGGCGCAACAACAAGCTCGTTTAACTCTGTTGCAACTCTGGATATCTCATCAGCATCAGGTGCGCAAACCGCAATTGAAACACTGGATTCCGCTTTGGCACAAGTCAATAACACACGTGGAGATTTGGGCGCAATTCAAAATCGTTTTTCCTCAGCTATCTCCAATCTGCAAACAACGGCCGAGAACCTTTCTTCTTCCCGTAGCCGTATTCAGGATGCCGATTTTGCAGCAGAAACAGCCAACATGACACGCGGACAAATTCTGCAACAGGCTGGCACCGCGATTCTGGCGCAGGCAAATTCATTACCCAATAATGTGCTTTCACTATTGCGTTAATCAATAAGCATTAAGAATACAGTAATGAACCAGGAACACGGGATTATTAAATTACAAATTCCGTGTTCCTTTAACCATAAGGAGTCATCACATGGCAATCAGTCATATAAATGATGCAGTAGGCAGTCACGCTCAGCCTTTGCTGACATTGCCAGCTTCTCAAAATACGGTGTCGACTAACAACCGAATAAATTCTTCACCGAATTCAGTTGCCAAACCCGAACAAAATAATCAACTGGACATACCGATCGAGCAAGCCGCCGAAAAAATTAAAGAAACTGTGAATAACCTCGCTCAAAATCTAAAATTTTCAATAGACGAAGATACCGGCAAAACTGTTATTAAAGTGATGGATACGCAGACACAGGAAGTCATTCGGCAAATTCCATCGCAGGAAGCTATCTCCATTGCGCGAACTTTGGACAAAGTCCAGGGCTTATTGCTGAACGACAAAGCCTGAAACTGTTTAAACATTTAAGAGGGATAAAAAATGCTATCAACACCGGGTATAGGTTCCGGACTCGATGTGAATGGAATTATCAGTCAACTAATGTCCGTTGAACGCCGACCACTTTTAGCACTAGATAATAAAGAAGCCAAGCAACAGACCCAACTGACGGCATTTGGTACCCTCAAAGGAGCACTTTCTGCATTTCAAAGCAGTCTATCATCGCTCACCAGTCCGTCAAAATTTTCTGCCATTTCGGCAAACATATCGGACACGTCCCTGGCAACTGTCAGTGCAAGCGCTTCAGCTGTTACCGGAAAATATGATGTAGAAATTCAATCACTGGCCCAATCACAAAAATTAAAGTCCGGAAATTTTGCTTCTCCCAGCACCGCGATTGGGAGCGGCACATTGACGGTACAATTTGGTACTTACAGCGGCGGTTCGTTTACTTTAAATCCGGATAAAGCTGCCCAGTCAATCACTATTTCGCCCTCCAACGCTTCACTAACGGGTGTACGTGATGCCATTAATAAAGCAGATGCAGACATTTCAGCAAGCATTGTAAATGACGGCTCTGGTGATCGTCTGGTAATCGCTTCCAAAGATACAGGACTCAGCAATGCATTGAAAATTACGGTGACAGATGATGATGGCAATAACACTGATAATGCCGGTCTATCACAACTTGCCTTTAATGCAGCTACTGGTGGCACATCTAATCTGACAGAGACCGTTCCAGCAAGCAATGCCGAAATGGTGGTTGACGGAATTCCAATCAGCAAATCATCCAACACTATTTCAGACGCCATTGATGGCGTAACCTTTAATCTGTTAAAAGCTGATATCGGCAACACTACAACTTTAAATATCTCCCGCAACACCGCCGGTATCGAAAAAGCCGTATCAAATTTTGTGAAATCCTACAACGAGCTCAATCAAACAATTACAGATTTATCCAAATATAATGCCGAAACCAAGCAGGCATCAATTCTAACAGGCGACTTCACAGTCAGAGCTCTTCAGAACCAGTTACGCAACGCGCTATCGGAACCTTTAAAAACTGCAGGAGGCGGATTAAGTATTCTAGCCGAGGTCGGCGTCTCCTTTCAGGATGATGGTTCGCTTAAACTAGATTCAAGTAAATTAAGCAATGTTGTTAATGATGCAAGCAAAGATATTTCTACTTTGTTTGCTTCGGTCGGTAAAACAAGCGACAGTCTGGTTTCATTCATCAGCGCCACATCCGACACAGTAAACGGAAACTATCAACTGGATATCAGTCAACTGGCCACCCAGGGTACCGCAACAGGTAGCACACCTGCCGCACTCACAATCAATACAGGAATAAACGACTCGCTTGATCTTAATATCAATGGGATAGATGCGAACATCACACTCGCTGCCGGAACATATGATGCAGATTCTCTTGCAGCCGAAATTCAGTCAAAGATAAACGGCAATACCACTTTCTCTTCAAATAATGTTGCCGTTTCCGTGACACAATCATCAGGCATATTGACGATTACTTCTAATCAATACGGGTCATCATCGTCTGTTGATATTACAGGCGGTAACGGCGAACTGGATTTGTTTGGCAGTGCAACTGAAACAACGGGACTTGATGTTGCGGGAACGATTAACGGTCTTAGTGCAACCGGTACAGGACAGAGTCTGTCAGGCACAGGTGACAGTGAAGGATTGGTGCTTAAAGTAACAGGTGGCAGCACTGGACCGCGCGGATCTGTTGACTTTGCCCATGGGTTTGCTGCCAAGCTGAATCAGGTCATCGATACGATGCTCGATGGCAAACTCATTGACAACCGTATTGAAGGAATAAATGAAAAAATTGATGATATTAACGATCAGCGGGAATCCCTGATTCGAAGGCTTGATGACGTCGAAAAACGTATACGCGCTCAATTTACCGCATTGGATACCATGATAGCCAGCATGACGCAAACTAGCAGTTTTCTGCAACAACAGTTATCCAGACTGCCCACTATCGATAGTAATTGATTGAATTTTTCTCTATAAAAAAACCAATATCGTTGCTATTCATATTAAAGGAGTAATTAATGTATGCAACCACCATTGACCCCGTCTCAGCTTACCAGCGGGTCGGCGTTGAAACCGGAGTAGAATCGGCCAATCCCCACAAGCTTATTCTGATGCTGTTCGAGGGTGCACAAGAAGCGCTTATTAAAGCCAAAATACATATCAAACACAATGAAATAGCCAAAAAAGGGGAAATGCTTTCCAAAGCAATCATGATTATTGACCATGGCTTAAAAGCAAGCCTTGATACCAACGCCGGCGGTGAACTGGCGCTGCACCTTCAAGCACTCTACGACTACATGGCCAATCGTCTATTAACTGCCAATCTTAAAAACGACGTTGAAATCATAGACGAGATCAGTGGATTATTGAATGAATTGTACGGTGCCTGGAAAGCCATTGAGAATACAACAGAACTGTGCAGATAACACTGATTTTCGCCAAATGATCGTTTTACACATAATAATACTAAGGTTCTAAAAAAATGGATAACAAGCAACTGATCAAACTTTACGAAGATATCAAAACGATAACCAGCAAAATGGTTACAGCAGCGGAAAATGGCAAATGGGACGAACTGATTCAGCTCGAACGACAATGCAAACAGTTAACAAATGAATTAATTCATAATGAATCACAAATATCATTAAGTCACGAGTTGCAGCAAAAGAAAATTAAAATTATCCATCAGGTACTTAATGACGATGCACAAATCAGATCCATAACCGAACCCTGGATGGAAAAATTACAGGACATGCTCAACACAAACAAACGAAAACGTCATTTGCAGCAAGCTTATGAATCAAGCAATATTTATTGAGTCGAAATAAACCCTTACTGATTTAACCAGAGGAGTCATAGCTGAGAAAACTTTGACACATACAACTATGATTCCTACCTATATCAAAACAGACAACATATCGCAGCCATCACCTACAAAAACTGATACGCCCATCAATCCAATAGCGCCGATTTCACGCGTTGCAAAAATCTCTGACGCTAGTCAGGAATTTTCTCGCTTTGTACCAGGCCAGAAATATCAGGCATTTGTAGAAAAACGTTTGCCCAATGGCAATTTCAGCATACATATTGCAGACAAATCGTTCCAAATGCGACTGCCTGACAATATTCGGTCAGGCGACGAATTGACGCTCACATTTATCTCGTATCAACCAAGACTTAAATTTGCTCTGCACCATGGAGATACTAACGACGCTGCCAAACAAAATACGCTGATTAGTACAGCAGGGAAATTTGTCGACACGATTATCCATGCAAAGGAAAGGAATCCCATACTCAGATCATCAGTCAGAACAAATCCTGAATTGACCCACACTGATGTGAATAGACCAGAATTTCCACTTTTATTGCAGAAAACAATTCGACAAAGTGGTTTATTCTATGAATCCCATTTGGCACAATGGATTAAAGGCAAATATTCACTTGAAGATTTAAAGCAAGAGCCACAGGCCAGCTTACCAAGAACGGCACCTGCAACAGCGTCTTTATCTACGCCTGTCAATACACAACTTGTATCGCAAGTTCAACAACAGTTAACAGTTTTAGAATCAGGCCATATCGCCTGGAACGGAGAGATATGGAATGGACAGCATGCATGGTGGGAAATTTATGAAGATAACACTTCAAGGGAGCATCAAACTCACGAACGACAGGCAACCCGCTGGCACACCGATTTAATTCTGACATTACCGGAATTAGGAAAAATTTCTGTGCAGCTATCGTTCAATATTCAGAACATAAAAATTTCCATACATGCGGATGATGATAAAGCAGCTCTTTTGATCAAAACGAACCAGGCGTCACTTTCACACGGCTTAAAAGAAAAAGGACTAACCATTCAATCGTTTAGAGTACAGCACGATGACTCAAAATGATGCAGACTTTAAAGCTGTGGCCCTCGCTTATCGCGAGGGTCAGGTTGCGCCCAAAGTTGTCGCAAAAGGGCGCGGATTAGTCGCAGAAGAAATCATTAAGCGTGCAAAAGAATCAGGCATCTATGTACATGAATCAACCGAGTTGGTGACACTTCTTATGCAGGTTGATTTAGACGACAGAATTCCGCCTCAGCTCTATGTTGCAGTCGCTGAGCTTCTTGCCTGGCTTTATCATCTGGAACACAATCAAGATAAATCAGTGTAGAAATTATAACTGCACAGCACCAACCTCGCTTACCCGGAAACACGACCATGGTCGAAACAATCCGACAAGCTGATCCAGCAGACATCGCCAACGACAATAGCAATTCTTCAGAATTGATAGAAATTTGTCGTGTTAACTCAAAGGTTGATATTTTGCATATTCTTCAAGAAATCATGCAAAAAAATACTCTGGTCACTTTATATTTTGATCAAAGCAATCGTTTTATCCTGACGTCCATTCTTTTCATAAATGGACAAACAAACGAGATTTTGATTGATTCCGGTTCGGACACGAAATTCAATCAAGTTGCGCTGGAATCAGAACACTTGATTTTCATCACCTCGCTTGACAAAATCAAAATTGAATTTGTATGTAATCAGATCAGCATGTCTCAATTCGATGGTCGTGATGTATTTCAAGTCAATTTCCCAGAATCTTTGATTCGCATGCAAAGAAGAAATTATTATCGTATTATCACTTCGATCATCAAACCATTGAAATGTATTATCCCGATACACACTGAAGCAGGATCATTCAAAGCGGAAATCACGATGGTTGACCTCAGTTGCGGCGGTATAGGAGTAATCGATCATCATCCCATGATCAACTTTGAACCGGGTATGATTTATCATAACTGCAGAATCAACTTACCGGGATATGGTGACATTTTTGCAGGCCTAGAAGTCAGATCCACATATGAAATCACATTAAGAAACGGACAGATATGCAAACGGGCCGGCTGCCATTTCATTGATTTACCCAATGAAATGGAAACCATGATACAACGGTACGTCACAAAACAGGAACAGGTAAAATTAACACCCTGACGTTTTTTAAAATACAAATTTCCTTTTAAACAATATGGTTGATCTAAGTAACCAGCAAAAACCTGCTGCATGAGCATTAAACAGGACAGCCAACAAATTACATGGAGAAAATGAGAATGCGCGGTCCCGGAATAGATGCAACCGGTATTCAATACAACGGGTCTTTGATAGGTTCGGCAACAAACCCGGTTGAAATCGTTATTATTGATCATGACATCCCCGAACCAGACATATTGATCAGCGCTGTCAGACCAGGTATTCCGGTACACTTTTTAGAACGCGACCTGGACGGCATATTACAAATATCACAATTATTACAACACTATTCCAACCTTGATGCAGTCCATCTTGTTTCGCACGGCAATATCGGATGTATAACTTTAGGGAACAGTGTCCTGTCTTCAGACACACTGAAGACTTACCAGTGCGCTTTGTTTGCCTGGCAGGCAAGTCTTAAGCAAAACGCCGATATTCTGATCTACGGCTGCAATGTAGGAAAAAATCTATCGGGCCAGCACTTTATCCATCAACTGGCATCTCTCACGGGTGCAAATATTGCCGCATCAAGCCATTTAACAGGCAACCATAAAATGGGAGCTGACTGGACACTTGATATTATCTCAGGCAATCGTGTACCTGAAATGGCTTTTCACAAAAAGAATCTTGAACAGTTCGGCGCCACACTAATTTCCAACACTCTGGATTTTACCAATGACACAGTTACCGATTTTGTAACTGCAATTCACCCAACCACCAACTTCGGAACTATCAATTTAAAAATTGTTAATAATGTCAATTCAACTGGAACTGCGAATGCCTCCTTGACACTTGCAGCAACAGGAGAGGTTGATGATACATTTGACGATTTCTTCTATAGTGGCGGTTCAGACGGCGAATACCTCGTCATCTATACCGATGGCCGGGAAGTTGATTTTCAGTCCATCGGTTTCGGCAGCAGTAACAGCTCAACTTATACCAGTTTGACGGTCTATTCCTATAGGAACGGTACTTTGCTGGGCAGTCAGATTTTCGGTCCTTCGGGTGCCAACTTCCCCAACAATACGCTCAATACCGAAACAGTTACATTTACCGATAAAATTTTCGAGAATGCTGACGAAATACGCTTGATCGGAGTAGACGGCGCAAACATAGACGTTGTAAATACCTTAGTCGATGATGTCGTGCTTGCTGATCCTGTAGTTGGGCCAACAATCACCTCGGCAACTTACAATTCGAACATCAACACACTGGTAGTAACAGGTACCAACATGACTACCACCGCTGGCACTACTAACGATATTGATGTTTCCAGACTGACCATTACAGGAGAAAACGGCAACACATACACGCTTACCTCATCGAATGTTGAAATTGATTCAGCCAACCAGTTTACTGTTTTGCTGAATGCAATAGACCAGATCAATGTTGAAGGATTACTAAACAAAAACGGCACATCTTCTGTCGATGCAACGGCCTATAACATTGCAGCTGCTGCAGACTGGAATCCTTCCCAGACAGGTAATGCAGACACAACAAATAGTATTACCGTCAGCAACATACAGATACCCACCATCACATCGGCAACATACGATGCCAGTACCGGCAGTCTGGTTGTCGCTGGCACCAACCTGGTTAAAACCCCTGGCGCAACCAACGATATCACCGCCAACAGACTCACCTTGACCGGCGAAGGTAGCAGCACCTATACGCTGACGGACACTTCTAGTGTCGAGATCACTTCTGCAACAGAGTTTACCCTGACGTTAAGCGCAAACGACAGGTCTGCGATCAATCAGATCATCAACAAAAACGGTACCAGTTCCACAAATGGCACAACATATAATCTGGCCGCCGCCGACGATTGGAACACGGTCATCGGTAGCACAGATATCTCCGATACGACAGACAACGGCATCACTGTCAGCAATGTAGTCGTTCCGACAATCACCAGCGCAACCTACGATTATGCAAACAACAAGCTGACAGTTACCGGAACCGCTTTCCTCAAAAATTCCGGTGTCGCCAACGATATCGATATTTCCAAACTTACTGTAACCGGTGAAGGCGGTGCGAACTACACGCTGAGCAGCGCTTCCGATGTGGAAATCGCTTCTGCAACACAGTTTAGCGTGATACTGAGCGGTGCTGACCTGGTTAATGTCGAAGCGCTGCTTAACAAAGACGGTATCGTATCGGCGACAAGCGGCACTATCTACAATCTGGCAGCAGCTGAAGACTGGGCGGCAGGTGCAGACGCAGCAGTGAATGTGGCAGATACAGCCGGAAACAGTATTACCGTCTCAAATTTTACCAATCCAGTAATCACCTCGGCAACGTATGATGTCAGCACCGCTCAACTGGCTATAATGGGCGCCGATTTTGTCAGTCAGTCCGGAGCAGCGAACGACCTAGATGCTTCATTGCTGACCATCACAGGTGATTGGGGAAGCTATACACTAACTGAAACCGACGATGTAGATATATTTTCTGCCACCCAGGCAATTTTAACTTTGGGCGCAACCGACCAACTCAATATTCATGGCCTGCTCAATAAGAACGGTACGGTTTCAGGCGGGGGAATCACATACAATCTTGCCGCAGCAGATAACTGGATTACCGGTGCACCATCAGCTACTGATATTGCCGATTTGACTGGAAACGGTATTACGGTCAGCAATATTCAGATACCAACCATCACTTCAGCAGTCTATGATTCCGATACTGGGATCATCATCATCACAGGTACCAATCTGTACAAGAAAACAGGCGGAGCCAATGACATCGATATTTCCACACTGACTTTCACAGGCGGCGTCGGGAATGCAACATACACACTGACCAGCTCCTCCGATACTGAAACCACTTCAGCCACCACCTTCTCAATAACCTTATCAGGTGCTGATAAAACCAGTGTAGATACGTTACTCGATCAGGTTGGCACAACTTCATATGGCGGATCAACATATAACCTGACCGCGGCAGATAACTGGCTGACGGCAACAGACACGGCAGTAAATATTGCAGATTCTACAACTGCAATCACAGTAACCGCCAGTCCGAAGATAACATCAGCCACTTATAATGCTGATACTGGCATTTTGGTTGTTACCGGCACCAATATACAGGCCAATAGTAGCGGAGCTGATATTGACGCATCCACGTTAACCATTACGGGTGAAGGTGCTGCGGTTCATACACTGACCGATTCAGCAGACGTTGAACGCGATTCCACCACACAATTTACGATAACACTCAGTTCTGCAGACAAAGCTGCAATCAATCAAATTATCAACAAAGACGGGGCTATATCTACCAGCGGTACAACTTACAATCTGGCTGCAGCCGATAACTGGAATACTGATGTATCAGCAGGAGACACTTCAGATTCGACCGGCAACGGCATCACCGCCAGTAACGTAGCTTCGCCCGCAATTACTTCAGCAACCTACAACGCCAGCACCGGGATATTGACAGTAACCGGCACGAGCTTTGTGACAATTAGCGGCGCAGCAAACGACATTATCGCCAGCAAATTTTCTTTTACCGGTGAAGACGGCATTGCTTATGCACTGACCGATAGCGCCGATGTGGATATTATCTCCGATACTTCTTTTTCACTGACATTGAGTGCTACCGACAAGGCTGCCGTCAATCAGCTCCTGAATAAAAACGGTACAATTTCGACCGGTGGCATTACCTACAACCTTGCTGCCGCGGAAGACTGGGCTGCAGGTGCTGACACAACCGTCAATGTAGTTGATGCCTCAGGTAACGGCATTACAGCAAGTAACGTCGCTGTACCCGTGATCATCTCGGCCACATACAATACAGGCACAGGTATCCTCGAAGTAACCGGCACAAACTTCCTGAAAGCCGCAGGAGCAACCAACGACATTATCGCAAGCAAATTTACCATTACTGGCGAAGGTAGTGCAACGTATACCCTGACCGACACACCCAATGTCGAAGTCACTTCCGATACAGCTTTCACGCTGACGTTGAGCCCAACCGATAGAGCTGCTGTCAGTCTGCTAGTCAACAAAAGCGGTGCTTCATCCAGTGATTCAACCATATACAATCTGGCTGCTGCGGAAGACTGGGCCGCAGGAGCAGATACTGCAGTAAATGTAATCGATGCAACGGGCAATGGAATAACCGCAATTGTTCCGACTTCCGGTGGCAGCGGTAGCAATAGCGGTAGCTCTGGCAATAGTGGTGGTAATGAAGGCAACGGCATCACAACAATAACAGTGGATGGTGTCAGCATTACGACTCGGACCGAAACAAACGGTTCCAGAACCTTGGCTGTTCCTGTAATTGACAACACCCGTGCTGAAGATCCCGACACAACCTCCAACATACATGCGGACATCCCTATCCTGACTGATGACAGCGGAAACCTTGTTCTCTCAGTCAGTTTGCCAGTAGGCGTCGGCCTTGCTGCGAACGGTCGTTCAGCGTCAATGAACACTCAAAACGCAATCAGTGATTTGATACAGCGCATTGAACGGGAAACGCTTAATGACAGTAATTCATTGTCACAAATGACAATTCATGGACAAAATCTCATCAATTCATTTTCGCAGACTGATCAGGTTTCAGTGCAGACTTTGACACTGACAGCCGGTAGCAGCCAGAATCCCGGAGTACCCGTGATAATTAACGGCTCAAATTTACCGGAAGTAAGCAAACAGGCCTTGATCATTAACGCAACTGATATGCCCTCAGGCACAATCATACAACTCGAAAATATCACTTTTGCTGCAATCATTGGCGCTGCCCGGATTATCGGCGGCACAGGAGCAAATTTTGCAGTGGGTAACAGCCAGGATCAATACATTGTACTGGGCGCTGATAATGACATTCTGTTTGGCGGCGATGGTAATGATACGATAGGCAGTCTGGGCGGAGACGACCAAACAGGCGGCGATTCCGGCGACGACACGGTTTACGGCGGCACAGGCAACGATAATCTGTCTGGTGGCAGCGGAAGCGATGTGCTTAATGGTGGATGGGGATTTGACACCGCGACTCAAGCCGGCAGATTGTCAGATTATCAACTTCGCATTAAAGAAAACCATATTACACTTACAGACGAAAACGGTGAAGTAGACATATTGACTGATATTGAGTTTATTCAGTTTGAAAACGGACCTAACGTAGCCATCGCGCACTCCGGCAACGAAGCAGTTGCACACCATCTAGCCAAAACCTGGCTCAATCGCGACCTGGCACCCGAAGAAGGCAATGCCATTCAAAACTGGACCGGCACTGATACCGGTCGCATCGTCGAAGCTTTTCTTAAACTTCCGGATGCCGCCGATTTCAGGCATATGGCAACCGAGGAATTACTTGCCGGATTAAATAATAATCCCGATATTATTCAACTGAATGTTAACCGCTACATAACTGGCAATAACGACAATAATCAAGGATATCTACCTCTGGGACTCGCATTTGAAGTTGATGGCAGAGGCGGATACGATGTACTCAGAATGCAGGGTATGCGAGACGATGTGCATATTGAACTTACCAACAGTGTGCTTGAAATTACCCGATTGGATGATGGCGCAATGCTTAATCTCGCCAATGCAGAAATGATCGCATTCGACAGCGGTGAAAAGATTTTATTAGCATATAACCGGGCAGAAAGCGTCCTGGGTCGCTTGTTCCAAACGTTCTTTGATCGTAACGCTACTGTCGAAGAATGGCAATTGGGACACGAAGCTCTGGATAACAACGTCAATCCTGATGTGATATTAGACTGGTTCCAGAATCATACCGATTTGAACACGCTCAATGATACCGATTATCTTCAGGCACTCTACAAACATACGTACAGCAGGGCTGCAACCGAAACCGAGCTCAGCCAGCAACAGATACGACTGGAAAACGGTGAAACTACGCGCGACTGGCTCGCGGTAGATATTGCCAGCAGTAATGAGGCAGCCATTACCGTGGGCAGTGTATTGTTGCTGTATGGTGGAATATGAACGAACAGATACAATTAATTATTAATGACAATTCCGATTACGCAGTTAATGGGAGAGTTTCGTTCAAATCGAACAACTACTATTTTTCAAAATAGTGTTTTTTTGAAAAAGAATTCTATTGACTTCCATCAGAAATCTGAACTTGATCAGAACTCAGGTTGATTTTATTTTCTTCAACCATGCTGCGGCCTCCATCGCATAATACGTCAAGATACCGTCTGCACCAGCACGTTTGAACGATAATAACGCTTCCAATGCGCATGCTTCTTCATTTAGCCAGCCATTCATTCCGGCTGCTTTGAGCATCGCATATTCTCCACTTACCTGGTAAACAAATGTAGGTGCTTGAAATTGATCTTTAACACGACGCACAATATCCAAATAGGGCATACCAGGCTTAATCATAACCATATCCGCTCCTTCGGTCATATCGAGCCCAACCTCCCATAAAGCTTCATCTGAGTTGGCCGGATCCATCTGGTAGGTATATTTGTTTCCACTGCCCAGGTTAGCAGATGATCCCACAGCGTCTCTAAACGGACCATAAAAACTGGAGGCATATTTGGCTGAATAAGCCAATATACGTGTATGAATAAATTGATTTTGATCCAGTATTTCCCGTATAGCCTTTACTCGCCCGTCCATCATATCAGACGGTGCTACTATATCCGCACCTGCCTGCGCATGTGTTAAAGCCTGTTTACATAATACATCCACAGTTTCATCGTTTAGAACATAACCATTTTCATTAATAAGTCCGTCCTGGCCATGGCTGGTATACGGATCCAAAGCAATATCTGTAATCACTCCCAGCTCAGGAAAATTTTGTTTTAACTGACGAACGACTCGTGGTACTAATCCATCTGGGTTATAAGCTTCATCCGCTGAAAGATTTTTCAGATTTGTTTCAACTACAGGAAAGAGAGCTATGGCAGGAATACCGAGTAACAAACATTGCTCAGCCTGTTTCAACAACAAATCAGCAGATTGTCTTATCACGCCGGGCATAGAAGTCACCTTTTCCTCCTGCTTCGTACCGTCCAGGACAAATACGGGATAAATCAAATCACCTACATTAAGCTGATTTTCCTGAACCAGGCGACGAGAGAAATTATCACGGCGCATGCGACGCATTCTTTTTTGTGGAAAGTGTCCTAACGAATTCATCATAATTGTTTTTTGGAATGTTGATTAAAAAATTAAATTCTCAGGGAACTTGTATTGTAGTTACATTGTCTTTCAAGTGGGCATGATAATTTTGTCCCCTGTCTTTCCTCCCTGAAGGCAGGGCCTTATGTGATATTAAGGCGGTTCCCCCCGGTTTTTTTACTCCCCTTTAACCGGGGGTCTTTTATTTCCATTCAATCAATTAATAATCGGATAATTCTAATCCCGTTTCAGCTGTATGTTTTCTATCCATTTATTCAGGGCTTCATTAGCTTCGGCAACACCCATAGCCTTCATGCTGGAAAACAACTGAATACTAACTGACGGATAGTGTAGCATCAAACGGTCTTTTACTTGCCTTAACGTACTTTCAGCATGATTTCTGCTTAACTTGTCCGATTTAGTCAATATAATATGCACCGGTTTTCCAGTGATTGAAAACCATTCCAGCATCTGCAAATCAAGCACTTTTAATGGATGACGGATATCCATAATCAATACAAGACCTACAAGTGTTTTTTGAGTCTGAAGATATTTACTGAGAAGTGATTCCCAATGACGGCGGATTTCAAAAGGAACCTTCGCATAACCGTAGCCAGGTAAATCTACCAGAAAAAGATTGTCCCGAATTCGAAAATAATTGATCTGCTGTGTACGGCCTGGAAGTTTACTCACAAATGCCAGTTTCTTTCTTCGCGCCAGAGTATTAATTACACTTGACTTGCCGGCATTGGAACGCCCGGCAAAAGCAATTTCTACACCTGTATGTACAGGCAAATCCCGAAACTGGTTAACTGACACATAAAAAGAAGCATCGTGGAACAAGGACATAATTTTTAATACCGTTCCTTATTTTGTGCAATAAGTAGCAATCCTTCCAACACCAGATTCTCAATCACTATATATTTTAAATCAATGTGCGGTAGTAATTCAGCATGACCGCCACCACTTATTACGCAGTGTTTTATTGAATACCCCTGACATTGTTGAAATAATCGCATCGTCCGCTCAATGGAACCGACTAGAGCCTGGATAATGCCGCTATAAATTGCGTCAGTAGTATTAGTCGGAAAAATCTGGAAGCAATAATTATCATTCTCTAAACTAATTTGCGTTGCATACTGAATACTTTTTTTCAAAGTATAAGGGCCGGGCACAATCATTCCACCAAGAAAAACACCCTCACTGGATAGTACATCAATAGTTTGAGCAGTACCTATGTTAACAACAAGACATGCGTCACGAAATTTATTCCAGGCAGCTATTAAAGCAGCCCAGCGATCACTACCAAGCTGTGCCGGGTCAGTGTAATTGTTAATTACGCCACATTGCCGGGGAAGTGCTTTAATCCAGTTGGGTTGAATGTTCCACATATTGAAAAGCTGAGCAAGTTGGTTTTGTACATCATGACCAGATACATGGGAGACAACTATGGTGTCAGGCTGTCTCAGTAACCTCCAGTCGGAATATAGATTATGTAGTTCCCGATTGCTGACTCTATTCAACTCCAGTTTTCTTCCATTCTTGAAAAAGGCCCATTTGAGAAATGAATTTCCTGAATCGACAGCAAGACAATACATCGTAGGTTAGTCTGATAGTTGTATGCTTATCTCACCCATACTGAAAGCTTTATGTCCTGAATCTGTATTCAGTATCAATGACCCGTCAACACTTATACCTGATACCACGCCGGAAATAGTCGAAGCGTCAACAGATTTAAGCGTAATTGGTTGGCCTTGGAAGAAATGGTAACTCTCCCATTCTCTACGAAAGTAAACAAACCCAAATTGTTCATATGCAATTAAAATTTCCCGCAGCTCAATGAGAAGTTGTGCAAGGATTTGATTACGGTCTAGAGTTTGACCTGTAATTTCGAATAAATCGGTCACACCATAGTTTGACAAAATTACTGCATTCGGCGGTAGTTTAAAATTAATACCAATTCCAATAATACTAACAAGTAATTCCTTATCAACTGATCTACATTCAGTTAAAATGCCAGCGAGCTTTTTTTTCTCAAAAATTATGTCATTCGGCCATTTCAAATATATGTCAGTATGTGATATTTTTCGAATAACGCGTACGAGGCTGATGCCAAGGACTAGACTTAAAGTTTGTATATGTTGAATTCGACGAGTAAAACGCCACAATAAGGAAAACGTCAGACTACCTCCCAGATTAGAATACCAGTGTCGATTACTTGTGCCTCTACCTTTCGTTTGCAATTCACAAAGAATTACTGGAATTCGTTTTTCTTGAAGGTAAGACAACTTATTAAGAGCCAGATATGTACTCGTGGATTCAAGAAGGTCAAATGTGTAAACACTGAACTCATGCTGTAATTCACGCAGGCTTTCTAATAAGGATACTTTATTGAGAAGGATAAAAGGGCGGGGCCAAATAAACCCCAATCCTCTTACTTGTGAGATGGTAACACCTAATTCTGTTAACCTTTTAATATATTTAAAAAGTGTTAACGTAGTACAGCCTAAATCTGAACAAAGCTGGATATAAGTATGTAGACGTTTGTCTGATAGAATCTTAAGTAATTTAAAGCTTATTGCTTCGTTATGTGCATGCATTTTATTGCATACGTAACACTAATATTAGTGTGTTTCAATAGTAGTAAAACTGTTTCAACTGTTACGTATAATATTATACCGTTTAAATGTAGATATATTAGTGGAAAAAACTATGATAATTTGAATCACTGGGACAGAAATATACAATAATGTAATAATATAAAAAAATTATATTAATTGTTGATAAATTGTATTATTGCTGATCCTCATCTGATTCGAGTTCTTCTATTTCAACCGTTGGCCGGTCAACTAACTCTACTAAGGCCATTGGGGCGTTATCACCTTTACGGAAACCATACTTAAGTATTCTGATATACCCACCCGGTCGCTGAGCGTATCTTGGACCAAGCTCAGCAAATAATTTCGTGACAATATCACGATTTCTTAGCTTACTAAATGCCTTTCTTTTATTGTTTAGATTTGAATCTTTACCGAGGGTTATCAAAGGTTCGGCATAGCTTCTTAATTCTTTTGCTTTTGGTAAGGTTGTTTTAATTATTTCATGTTTAAGCAATGAATTGGTCATATTACGAAACATTGCATTACGATGGCTACTGGTTCTATTTAACTTACGATAGGCATTATGATGACGCATGATTAATATCCTTTGAATGATTTTCTAAATTAGCAGGTGGCCAATTGTCTAATTTCATACCTAATGATAACTCACGCGCTGCTAAAACTTCTTTAATTTCATTTAAAGATTTTCTTCCAAGGTTAGGGGTTCTCAATAGTTCTGCTTCTGTACGCTGGATTAAATCACCAATATAGTAAATGTTTTCTACTTTTAGACAATTTGCAGAACGTACAGTTAGTTCCAAATCGTCAACTGGTCGCAATAATACAGGGTCTATTTGAGGTGCTTGTGGTTGTTCTGTAGGAATAGGCGTACTTTCTAGATCAGCAAAAACAGAGAGCTGTTGTACGAGAACTCGGGCAGCATATCGTATTGCTTCTTCAGGATCTACCACACCATTAGTTTCTATATCCATTATCAATTTGTCCAGGTCAGTTCTCTGCTCAACCCGAGCACTCTCGACAGTATAACTAACACGTTTAATTGGACTGAATGATGCATCTAGAAAAATGGTTCCAATACTTTTTTCTTCTTGACCTATAGTACGTGCAGTAGCTGGTACATAGCCACGACCCTTCGTTACTTTCAATTGCAAATCCAGTTTTCCACCAGTAGTTAGGTGGGCTATTACATGGTCTGGGTTTAAGATTTCGACATCATGCGTTGTTTCAATGTCGTTTGCTGTAACAACTCCTTTACCAGATTTGGTGAGTTGTAAAGTAATTTCACTAGCTGTGTGCAATTTGAGTACAAGGCCTTTAATATTCAAAAGGATATCAACCACATCCTCCTGGACACCATCCAGCGTTGAATACTCATGAACCACACCTGCAATTTTAACTTCTGTTGGTGCAAACCCAGTCATTGAAGATAATAAAATTCTTCGCAACGCATTTCCAAGCGTGTAGCCATAACCTCTTTCAAATGGTTCCATCACAACTTTTGCATGTAATGGTGATATATTCTGAACATCGATTATCCGTGGTGTTAATATATCATTACCTAGCATTTATTAAATAACCTTAAGAAAAAACGTTATATAAAACAGTTTTACAATTTATTTTGAGTAAAGCTCAACAACTAATGATTCATTAATTGTTGAAGGTAAATCCGTTCTATCGGGTTTATTTTTGAGTGTTCCTTTCATTGCCTTCACATCAACTTCTATCCAGGATGGGAACCCGCGATTATCAGCTGACTGCAAGGACGATTTAATGCGAAGTTGTTCTCTTGATGTTTGATCAACTTCGATAGTATCACCAGGTGTCACAATGTATGAAGGAATATTGACTCTTTTACCATTTACCAGTATGGAATTATGGCGAATTATCTGTCTTGATTCTGACCGTGATGAGCCGAATCCCATTAAATAAACAAGGTTGTCTAACCGGCTTTCTAGCATCTGGAGCAGATTGTCGCCAGTTACACCACGTTGTCTATCCGCATTTCTGTAAACTATTCTAAATTGTTTTTCTAATAATCCATAAATGCGTCTTATTTTTTGTTTTTCTCTCAACTGTACACCATAATCAGAGAGTCGTCCTTTTTTCTGTCCGTGTTGACCAGGTGGATAACTTCTACGTTCAATTGCACATTTATCCGTAAAACACTTTTCTCCTTTGAGAAAAAGCTTCTCACCTTCGCGACGGCATAATTTGCATTTTGATTCAAGGTAACGGGCCAAAAGTATTCTCCTTATATCTTATATTCTACGTTTCTTAGGTGGTCTACAGCCATTATGGGGTATAGCAGTAACATCAGAAATACTGATTATTTTGAATCCTATGCCATTCAGAGCACGTACCGCTGAGTCTCTGCCAGGTCCAGGCCCCTTAATTTTAACTTCAAGGTTTTTAACTCCACATTCTATAGCTGCTTTTCCAGCACTCTCAGCTGCAACCTGTGCAGCAAAAGGTGTACTTTTTCTGGAACCCTTAAAGCCAGCTCCACCTGAGGTAGCCCATGATAAGGCATTACCCTGGCGATCCGTGATAGTGATTATAGTGTTATTGAAGGATGCATGAATATGAGCAACACCTTCTGAAACATTCTTCTTTATTTTTTTTTTAGCTCGCGTACTTGACTTTACCATTTAATTTCCCTATCTGATTAAGTGAATATAAAAACAATCAGTTGCAAATTTATCTAGAACGTATTGCTTTTCTAGGTCCTTTACGTGTACGCGCGTTAGTTCTTGTTCGTTGTCCTCTGACTGGCAAACCTTTCCTATGCCGATAGCCACGATAGCAACCCAAATCCATTAATCTCTTTATATTCATGGAAGTTTCGCGTCGAAGATCACCTTCAATTACATATTTACCTATATGATCGCGGATTTGTTCCAACTGTTCTTCTGATAATTCCTTTAATTTAATATCGATTTCGATATTTAAATCACTGCAAATTTTTGCTGATTTCGATCGCCCAATTCCGTATATTGCGGTTAAAGCAATTCCTACATGTTGATGATTAGGTAAATTAACTCCAGCTATACGTGCCATTTCTAAACCTGTTTAAAATTAGTGGGATTTACCCTTGTTTCTGCTTATGTCTCGGATCTGTACAAATTACACGTACAACCCTGTTTCTTCTAATAATTTTACAGTTTCTACAAATCTTTTTCACTGATGCCAAAACTTTCATACTGAATCCTTCTTTTTATCTATTTAGCTCGAAAAGTTATGCGGGCTCGTGTTAAATCATAAGGTGTTAAATCTACGGTTACATTATCGCCTGGAAGTATTCTTATATAGTGCATTCTCATCTTACCTGATATATGTGCTAATACAATGTGACCATTTTCGAGTTTTACTTTAAATGTTGCATTTGGCAAGGTTTCAAGTACCTCACCTTGCATCTGTATGGTTTCTTCTTTAGCCATGAAAGTATTAAAGCAATTATCTGACAGGAAGTCGTCCAGTGTTTCCTTTCAGATTTGCTTTCTTCAACAAGCTATCATACTGGGATGACATCACATGTGATTGAACCTGGGACATAAAATCCATAGTGACAATGACTATAATTAATAAAGATGTTCCACCAAAGTAAAATGGTACATTCCACTTTAGGATTAAAAATTCAGGCAGTAGACAAACCAGTGTTACATAGATTGAGCCTGCTAGCGTTAAACGAAGCATGATTCTTTCGATATATCTTGTGGTCTGGTCACCGGGTCTTATTCCGGGTATGAAAGCCCCACTTTTCTTTAAATTATCAGATGTTTCTTTTGGATTAAATACTAATGCAGTATAAAAGAAACAAAAGAAAATGATCATTGAGGCATACAAAAAAACGTAAAACGGTTGCCCTGGCGATAAGGCTGCACTGACATCCTTTAACCAGATCATTGATTCGCCTGTGGCAAACCAGCCAGCCATCGTTGCTGGAAATAAAATAATACTAGAAGCAAAAATAGGTGGTATAACTCCTGCCATATTAAGTTTTAAAGGCAAATGAGAGCTTTGTCCACCATAGATTTTCTTTCCAACTTGTCGTTTAGCGTAATTTACAAGTATGCGGCGCTGCCCTTTTTCTATGAAAACTACAAAAGCTGTAACAATAGCAGCTGCGATAAAGATAAATAGGGCAACCAAGAAATGCATCGATCCAGTACTAACTAAATCGAGGGTACCACCAATCGCACTAGGTAATCCAGCTGCAATTCCAGCAAAGATAATCAGTGAAATACCATTGCCAATTCCTCTTTCAGTTATTTGTTCACCGAGCCACATTAGGAAAATAGTTCCAGTGACGAGTGTAATAACAGTTGTAAGTACAAACATTGGTCCCGGGTTAATAACCAGCCCAGCCTGCGATTGTAAAGCTATGGATATTCCATAACTTTGTACGAGTGCTAATAATAAGGTTCCATAGCGAGTATATTGCGTAATTTTTCTTCTACCGCTTTCGCCTTCTTTTTTAAGTGCCTCTAAATACGGTACGGCCACAGTACCTAACTGCATTATAATCGACGCAGAAATATAAGGCATGATTCCCAATGCAAAGATTGAGAATCGAGAAAGAGCGCCACCTGAAAACATATTGAACATTCCAAGTACGCCACCTTGCTGTGAATCAAACAAATCTTTCAGAATAACTGGATCGATTCCAGGTACAGGTACATGCGCACCGATTCTGTAGACTATAAGCGCAAGTAAAAGAAACCAAAGTCGCCGTTTTAGATCAGCGAATTTATCTACTTGTTTATGTGAAAATCCCTTGTTTGCCAATTGTTTACCTTTAATTACTCAACGCTGCCACCAGCGTTCTCAATTTTCTCTTTCAAACCTTTTGAGACTCTGATACCTTTAATAAAGAGTTTTGTATTTATTGTTTGGTTACTGGATAAATAAAAACGTACTTTGTTAATTTTCTGGGATATAATTTTTTTATCCTTGAGCCTGTTTAAATCAATAGTAACTTCATTGCTCTCATTTTCTAATAAGCTGGAGCGCAGACTAACAGAGCATATATTACTGCGGGATTTAAATCCTCTTTTAGGCAACCGTCTATATAAGGGCATTTGTCCACCTTCAAATCCTGTCTTATGATATCCACCCGCACGCGATTTTTGACCCTTATGACCTCTTCCGGATGTTTTGCCCTGACCACATCCTATACCACGACCAACGCGTTTACGCTGTTTGACTGAGCCTTCATTCGCTTTGATTGTATTTAAAAACATTTTATTCACACTTCACTAGATATTGAACTTTTCTAATCATACCCCGTATCGCAGGAGTATCTTCAAGTACAGATGTACTATTAATTTTTTTTAGGCCCAATCCTTTTACAGTCGCTCTGTGGCTTTTCTTTGTTGTTATCAGGCTTTTTATGAGCGTAACTGTTATTGTTTTACGGTTGTTATTATTCATTATTTGGCTTTACTTTAGAGTAGTTCCTCGACTGATTTGCCACGTTTTGCAGCGATTCCTGCTGGTGTATTCATTGAGTATAAGCCGTGAAGTGTCGCTCTTACAACATTGTAAGGATTAGTGGAGCCAATACATTTGGCTAATATATTTTGCATACCCATCACTTCAAATATAGCTCTCATGGGTCCTCCAGCAATAATGCCAGTACCTTCGGGTGCGGGTTGCATGTAAACTCGAGCAGAACCGTGCCTACCAATAACAGAATGATAGATAGTACCATTCTTCAGTTTAACCTTAATCATCGATCGTCTTGCTTCGTCCATCGCCTTCTGAACAGCAACAGGCACTTCTCGCGACTTTCCTTTGCCCATACCAACACCACCGTCACCATCACCGACAACTGTTAATGCGGCAAAACCAAGAATACGACCGCCTTTAACAACTTTGGTTACGCGGTTGATTGAAACCATTTTTTCTTTGAGGTCATCTTGACCAGTTTCATCTTGCAAATTTTTTTTATTGATTGGTTTAGCCATAATTGTCTACTGATCTAAAATTTTAATCCGTTTTCTCTTGCTGATTCAGCTAATGCTTTTACTCGACCATGGAATCTATAGCCCGATCTATCAAACGCTATGTGTTCAACACCCAGTTGAATCGCTTTCTCTGCGATTCGCTTTCCGACAATGGTAGCTGCAGTGCTGTTACCACCTTGATTTATAGAATTTTTAACCTCATTCTCTAGGGTAGAGGCACTTGTGATAGTCTGCATCTTTTCATCATCAATTAATTGCGCATAAATATGTTGATTGGTACGATGAACTGACAAACGTAATTTGCCTTGACTCGCTATGCGAATCCTAGTTTGACTTGCTTTTCGTAGTCTTTTGTTTTTAAATTTACGCATGATATATTCTATAATGTTTATTTTTTCTTTGCTTCCTTGAGCTGTACAACTTCATCATCGTACCGTACTCCCTTACCCTTATATGGTTCCGGCTTTCGAAAAGCACGAATTTCAGCTGCTGTTTGCCCTACTTTTTGTTTATCAATACCTTTTATTACAATTTCAGTAGGTGTAGTTATTTCTATATTAATCCCATCAGGGATTTTATAGTTTATAGGATGAGAATACCCTAGGTTTAGATTAATGTTACTACCATTTAATTGCGCTCTGTAACCAACTCCAACTAACTGTAGCTTTCTCTCAAAGCCTGTTGTAACTCCTTGTACCATATTTGCTATTAATGATCGAATAGTTCCGGACTGCGCATGAACTTCTTTCGAATCAATCTTCATATCAACCAGAATGGATTGATTCTCATGTTTTAATGATATATGTGGATTAACATTTTGTTCCAATACACCGTTAGGGCCTTTTACTGTGATCTTGGTACTTGCAATCGTAACATCAACATTCGATGGAACAGCAACTGGGTTTTTACTGATTCGCGACATATAATTTATATCCTTGCTTATACAACTTCGCAGAGAATCTCTCCGCCTATTCCGGCTTTCTGCGCTTGCTTTCCAGACATGACTCCGCGTGAAGTGGAGATAATTGCTATCCCCAGACCACTCATGACTTGTGGTATCTCGCTAGATGATTTGTAAATTCTCAATCCAGGCCTGCTAATTCGTTGTATACGCTCAATTACTGGCAATCCTGAATAATATTTAAGTTGTAGCTCAAGTTGTGCGTGATTATCAATAGTTTTCTTTTCAATTTCTGTTATGTAGCCTTCTTCTTTTAAAACGGAAGCTATATCAAACTTAATTTGAGAAAATGGGATACGAACCGTATTTTTTTTGGCCATTTGTGCATTTCTAATACGAGTTAGCATATCGGCTATTGGGTCACTCATGCTCATTTTGAAGCTCTTATAAAATTTAATTGTGATGTTTGTGGAATTAACCTTTCAACTACCAACTTGCTTTTATGATTCCAGGTATTTTGCCACTCATGGCTATATCTCTTAATTTACTTCTTCCCAAACCAAACTTTGAATAAACACCGCGTGAACGTCCTGTAATTGTACAGCGATTACACAATCTTACAGGACTAGAGTTACGTGGTAGGTTTTGGAGTTCTAACCTTGCGTCGTACCGTTCATCGTCAGTGAGAGATTGATCATTGATTTTTGTTTTCAGGTACTGTCTTTTCTCTGAAAACTTTTGAACGATTTTCAGTCTTTTTTTATTTCTGTTAATAATTGCTTTTTTTGCCATTTGAATATTATTGTCTAAATGGAAAGTTAAATGCGGTTAGCAAGGCTTTCGCTTCTTCATTTGTTTTAGCAGTTGTTGTAATAGATATATTTAATCCACGTATCGCATCAATTTTGTCGTAATCGATTTCAGGGAAGATAATCTGCTCTTTTATCCCCATATTATAGTTGCCTCTACCGTCAAATGATTTTGATGGAACTCCACGAAAATCTCGTATTCTAGGTATGGCTATGGATATCAATCTATCAAGAAATTCGTACATTTGAACTCCTCGTAAAGTAACCATACAACCAATTGGATAACCTTCTCGTACTTTGAAGGTTGCGATAGATTTTCTTGCCCGCGTTATAACTGGTTGTTGACCTGCTATTTTTCTTAAATCATCCAAGGCATTTTCGATAACCTTTTTATCTACCGTTGCCTCACCAAGTCCTATATTCAGTGTGATCTTGGTCACCCTTGGGACTTCCATTAAAGATTTATAACCGAATTTGTCAGTTAATTGTTTGCTAACGTGGGTTCTATATAATTCTTGCAAACGACTCATGATATATAAACTTTTGTTTTAAACCAGTTCACCACTGGATTTGTAAATTCTTACTTTATTTTGTTCGTTATCTAACTTAAATCCGACTCGATCGCACTTTTTTGTTGTTGCGTTATATAAAGCTACATTTGATATGTGGATAGGCTTATCTATATTAACAATTCCGCCAGTAGCACCTGTCGATGGATTGGGTTTCTGGTGTTTTTTTACAATATTTACACCCTGCACTTGGACCATTTCATTGCTTAAAACCTTAACAATTGTTCCTCGCTTGCCCTTATCTTTCCCGGCAAGTAAAACTACATCATCACCTTTTCTAACTTTCTTCATCTAATAGGTTCCAATTACTGATTTCTACAGGACTTCGGGGGCTAAAGACACAATTTTCATAAAACGTGATGTTCTGAGTTCTCGGGTCACAGGGCCGAAAATACGTGTACCTATGGGCTCAAGTTTGTTATTTAATAGTACTGCTGCATTACTGTCGAACTTTAATAATGAGCCATCTACACGTCTTACACCTTTTGCTGTACGTACTACTACAGCATTATAGACATCGCCTTTCTTTACTCTTCCTCTTGGTGCTGCGTCTTTTACGCTAACCTTAATTATATCTCCGATTCCAGCATAGTGTCGTTTAGATCCGCCCAGAACTTTTATGCACATTACTGATCGAGCACCAGTATTATCTGCTACTTTAAGCATTGACTGCATCTGTATCATTTCTTATTCACTTTTTTGTTAGTTTATATATAGCATAAAGCTGTTAGAATCCTATTGACAATTATTTGCCTGCCATAAACAAGAAAGCACAAATAATTTCTAAACTCAAGAGTTAAAAACGGAATGCGGGATTCTACTGTTTATAAGTGATTTAATCAAGTTCTGTAAAATCTTTTTTTCTAAGCAACTGCAACTCGTGTCAGAATCTTAATTACTCGCCATGACTTTGTTTTAGATACAGGCCTACATTCTTCTATAAGTACTATATCTCCAATTTGACTATCATTAACTTCATCATGGGCATGATATTTTTTTGTACGAGATATGATCTTACCGTATAAAGGGTGTTTAATCCTTCTCTCTACTGAGACAGTCACAGTTTTATCTGATTTATTACTTGTAATTTTTCCACTTAGGGTTCTGTTTAATTTTTCAGTCATGATCTATCTTTCGTTTTTTGGGTGATCACGGTTTTAACACGTGCAATGTCTCTTTTCACGTTTTTTAATTGATGAGAATTAGATAATTGTTGAGTTGCCAGTTGCATGCGTAAACCAAATTGAGCTTTCAACAATGAATGTAACTCTGCCTGAAGCTCAGTCAGGTTCATTTTTCTTAACTCGGTAGCATTCATTATTATCCACCTAATTGACGTGTAGTAAATATAGTTTTTACTGGTAGTTTTGCAGCAGCCAGTCGAAATGCTTCTCTTGCCAACTCTTCGTTCACACCATCCATTTCATATAACATTTTTCCTGGTTGAATCTCTGCAACAAAATACTCTGGGTTTCCTTTACCTTTACCCATTCTGACTTCAGCAGGTTTATGAGAAATAGGTTTGTCTGGAAAAATTCTGATCCAAATACGTCCACCCCGTTTGATATGTCTCGTCATAGCACGTCGCGCAGCTTCAATTTGGCGTGCGGTTATTCTTCCTCTTTCTACAGCTTTCAACCCGTATTCTCCAAAACTTACTTTTGAACCACGTGTTGCTATGCCTGTATTACGCCCTTTTTGTTGTTTCCGGTATTTAGTTCTAGCTGGTTGCAACATGATCTTCTCCAGAATCCTTATTAGAAGTAGGCATATTTGTTACTGATTCTTCGTAACTCAACTTGTCCTTTTTATTTGCTTTTTTTTTGTCTGACTCGGGAGCTGATGAAGAGATATTAGCAATTGGATTTTCTTTTCCTATTGACTCCCCTTTAAAAATCCATACTTTTATACCGATTATTCCGTAAGTTGTTTGTGCTTCTGAAGTTGCATAATCAACATCTGCCCTCAGAGTATGCAAAGGAACCCTGCCTTCACGATACCATTCTGTTCGCGCAATTTCGATTCCATTCAGTCGACCTGAACTCATAATCTTGATGCCTTGTGCACCCAGACGCATAGCATTTTGCATGGCCCTTTTCATTGCCCGTCGAAACATTATTCTTTTTTCTAATTGCTGAGCAATGTTATCGGCTATAAGCTGCGCATCTAACTCTGGCTTTCGTATTTCTTCTATATTTACGTGAACAGGAACTCCCATTTTTTTCTGGAGTTCAGTGCGGAGTAATTCAATGTCTTCGCCTTTTTTGCCAATTACAACCCCAGGCCTAGCGCTAAATATAGTGATACGGGCATTTTTCGACGGTCTCTCAATCAAGACTTTTCCAACAGAAGCATGCTTCAATTTTTTTGACAAATAGTTCCTAACTTTTATGTCTTCATTTAGCATCAAAGCAAAATTGCTACTATTCGCATACCATTTGGACAACCAATTTCTCTGTACTGACAGCCTAAAACCAGTTGGATTTATTTTTTGACCCATTGTAATTGCCTATATTTAAACACTACTTTTTTATTAATCAGCCACTGTGATCGTAATATGACAAGTTGGCTTCATTATACGATTTCCACGCCCTTTTGCTCTTGCACTAGAGCGCGGCATGTATGTTGCTCTGTCAACATATATACTTTTAATTTTCAATTCGTCTATGTCTGCACCATTATTGTGTTCTGCATTCGCAATGGCTGAATTTAGCAATTGTTTCATAATCGACGCAGCTTTTTTTGGACTAAACAACAGAACACTGATTGCTTTATCGACAGGCAATCCTCTTATCTGATCTGCTATTAATCTTCCCTTTTGCGCTGAAAGACGAACACCTTTTAATTTTGCTGTCGTTTCCATTTTCTAAATTCTATCGTTTATTTGTCTTTTTATCTGCCGCGTGGCCTTTAAAAGTTCTTGTCTGTGCAAATTCACCCAGTTTGTGACCAACCATATTTTCAGTTACAAAAATAGGTACATGTTGTCTCCCATTATGAACTGAGATAGTTAATCCAATAAAGTTTGGTAGCACTGTAGATCTTCTCGACCATGTCTTAATTGGACGTTTATCATTGGATTCTTGGGCTTTTTCTACTTTTGCAACCAAATGAGAATCTACAAATGGCCCTTTTTTAACTGATCTTGCCATTACTTATCAACCTTTTTTTGAGTAACGATGCCTGATGATCATCGTCTCTGTACGCTTGTTAGAGCGTGTTCGATACCCTTTTGCCGGCTTACCCCATGGACTTACAGGATGTCGCCCACCCGAAGTTCTTCCTTCGCCACCACCATGTGGATGATCAACTGGATTCATTGCAACACCACGCACTGTAGGCCTGATGCCTCGCCATCGTGTAGCGCCGGCTTTGCCAATAGATCGTAGGCTGTGTTCTGCGTTACTTACTTCTCCAACTGTAGCTTTACAGTTTATGTGTACTTTACGTATTTCTCCAGAACGCAGCTTCAATTGTGCATAGTTGCCATCTCTAGCCTGTAATTGTGCTGACGCTCCTGCTGAGCGTGCAATCTGTGCACCTTTACCTGGCATGAGTTCTATACAGTGCACCACGGTACCAACAGGAATATTGCGTAAAGCTAACGCGTCACCTGCTTTGATTTGAGCACTACCTCCACTTGCAATCGAATCGCCTTTCTTTATACCTTTAGGAGCAATAATATATCTTCTTTCACCATCTTGATAACACACCAATGCAATATTAGCAGAGCGATTTGGATCATATTCGATTCTCTCTACAATTCCAGGTATATTATCTTTATCACGTTTGAAATCTATCTTTCTATAATACTGTTTATGCCCACCCCCTCTGTGGCGGGTAGTAATCCTTCCGGTATTGTTTCTGCCTGCTTTTTTTGATTTCTTTTCGATTAATTCTTTTTGCGGCCTACCTTCGTATAAATCTTTATGAATCAAACGAATAACTGAGCGTCTACCCGGGGATGTTGGCCTAAGCTTTACAAGCGCCATTATTTACCCTCTGCTTTTGTTAAATGCGTAAATGTCAGTTCTTGTCCTTCTTTGACACTGACAATGGCTTTCTTCCAATTACTACGTTTTCCAACATGTCTTCCAAAACGTTTCTGTTTTCCCTTGACGTTTATAGTCTGGACTTTTACTACTTCAATTTTCTGATCTTTCCAAAGCAGTTCTACAGCATCTTTTATTTCTTTCTTCGTAGCATTTTTTATAACGCGAAATATAGTTTGGTTGTAAGCCTCACCTATGAATGTGCCCTTTTCAGAAATATAAGGAGCCTGTATCACATGCATCAGTCGTTCATAATTTGCCGGATTATTCATACATACAGTTCCTCTAGTTTTTTAATAGCTGCCGAAGTTACAAGTATGTTTTTATACTTTAACAGGCTATAAGGATCTACATGTCTTACCTCTAGCGCTAGTGTTTTGGGCAAATTTCTAGAAGAAAGATACAAATTTTCACTCATTTCATGAGTTAGTAGCAACACATCGTCATAGCCGAGTTTTTCCAGCTTTTTAGATAAATCCTTTGTTTTATGCGTATCCACTGAAATTGATTCAATTACTGTCAAGCGCCCATCTCGCAAAAGTTTAGATAGTATTACACTCATGCCAGCACGATACATTTTTTTGTTTATCTTTTTGCTAAAATTTTCGTTTGGAGTACTTGGGAATACATTTCCACCTCCGCGCCATATAGGGCTTGAAACTCTACCCGCACGTGCTCGACCACTTCCCTTTTGCCGCCACGGCTTACGGCCTGAGCATACGACTTCTGATCTTCCCTTTTGGGCTCTAGTTCCACTTCTAGCATTAGACAAATAAGAAGTTATGATCTGGTGGACAAGCGCCTCATTATATTCTCTATCAAACAAAGCATTTGAGACAGTTATATTACCCGCATCCTGGTTTTCTTCATTAATCAGTTTAAGATCCATAATTGATGCGCCTTTATTTCTCTACGTTACTATTTAATTTAATACTTGGGCGAATAATAACTTTTCCACCTTTAGAACCTGGAAGCGCTCCTTTGATCAGTAACAAGTTTCTTCCCTTGTCTACTTTGACAATTTCCAGGTTCTGTATCGTTCTCTTTACATTGCCCATTTGCCCTGACATACGCTTACCAGGAAAAATCCTTCCTGGATCCTGCGCCATACCTATCGACCCAGGCTTTCTGTGTGCCTTTGAATTACCATGTGTTGTTCTATTGGCTGAGAAATTATGCCTTTTAATTGTTCCAGCATACCCCTTACCAATTGTAATTCCAGAGATATCGACTTTTTGTCCTTCCTGAAATATATCGATCTCTATGTTTGATCCATTTTCAAACTGACTTAATTCATCATCTGAATCAATTCTAAATTCTTTTATAAGCTCACCAGCTTCTGTCCCAGCTTTCGAATAATGGCCTGTCTGTGGCTTGTTGACGCGAACAGCTCTCCTTTTGCCATAAGTTAACTGTATCGCAGTGTAGCCATCCTTATCCCGGGACTTGATTTGCGTCACACGATTTTGTGCAACATCAACAACTGTCACTGGCAGACTATCACCATTTTCAGTAAAAATACGCGTCATGCCTATCTTTCTGCCGATCAATCCTAAACTCATTATTTTTCCTATAAACTAGATTAGAACAATTTGGTCATTACAGATTTTCTTGATTCAGCCTAATGAACGAACTAATTAAAATTAGTTACAGTTTAATCTCAACATCAACACCGGCTGGCAAATCGAGCTTCATTAACGCATCTACCGTTTTATCTGTAGGATCAATGATATCCATCAGTCTCAAATGGGTTCTAATCTCAAATTGATCACGGGATGTTTTATTGACATGAGGGGATCGCAGCACATCAAACCGCTCGATTCTTGTTGGTAATGGTACTGGACCTCTAACTACAGCGCCTGTCCTTTTTGCCGTGTCAACAATCTCGAGCGCGGATTTATCTATAAGACGATAATCAAATGCCTTCAGACGAATTCTAATTTTTTGGTTTTGCATATTCAACTTTCGATCTAGTTAACTGATTATTTTTATCGGTCATCCTTTTAAAAATAACCAATTTACTCATTTGAGCACTTCTATTCTATTATTTTAGCTACTACTCCGGCGCCGACCGTTCTTCCGCCTTCCCGAATCGCAAAACGCAAACCCTCGTCCATCGCAATCGGCGCTATCAGATTCACCGTCACCGATATATTATCTCC
>NZ_FOCP01000026.1 GCF_900110145.1 Nitrosomonas marina
CTGGTTCTAACCGCTTAGATTATTTTTATACGCCGCTATGATTGCAAGTTCAGCTACAAAAACACAGATTTTGAGTTTTCACACAGTCTGGGTCGTTAACCGACATTCTATATTTTAGGAAAAAGCATATATTCAAATATATTTTATTTTGTTCTAATATTTTTCCGTACATTCTCAACTGAAACAGATTATTAATTTAAATTTGATCTAGATATTTTCCCCACTCAGCCATTAATTCACATCGCTTTTCGAACAAATCACTTCTCATGTAAGCTGCTTCTGTTTGATTCGGGATGACATGAGCGAGTGCTGCTTCACATACTTCCCTTGAAAAATTTGTTTTATCTCCACACCAATCTCGGAAAGAACTGCGTAACCCATGTACAGTAGCTTCGGAATAGGAAACATTTTTGAGAGTTTTGCTAACTGCAACATCGCTGAGTGCTTTTACAAACACAAGGCCATAGTTTTCTGGTTTAAATTGATTCAGCATGCTAAGTATCTCGGTGCATTCATCGTTTAGTGGCACACGATGTTTACGGCTTGATTTCATTCTTTCAGATGGAATTGTCCATATTTTGGAAGCAAGATCAACTTCATGCCATGTCATTTGTCGTGCTTCTGAGCTTCTACAAGCTGTCAGTATTATCCATCTAACGCAATATGCACTCATGCTGGTTTTAACACGCAATGCCTTCATTATTTCTGACAATTGAGCATATGGAATAGCATTAAAATGTTTAACAGGCGTTACTTTCTTTGGGGCAGCAAAAATATGATCTAAGCATCCTTTCCATCGAGCGGGGTTGCTTTTATCAATGCCTTCATGAAGCAATGCATAATCAATCACAACTTCAATTCGCTGTCTTACCCGTGATGCCGTTTCCGTCTTACCTTGCCAAATAGGATTAAGCACTGCTTTGAGATCATTAATGCCAATATCTGTTATAGGTTTATTACCAATAAACGGAAATGCGTATTGCCTTAAGGTGTTTGTCCATTGACTGGCATGTTTTTTATTTCGCCATCCAGGTTTTTTATATTCAATACACTCGAGAGCGTACTCAGAAAATGTTTTATTTGGCTTTTCTTTTTGTAAAATTTCTTTAGGAGAGTGGCCTCGAGAAATTGCTCGACGCATATCGCTTGCAATTTCACGTGCTTCGGCTAATGATCTGTTGTAAGTTGATCCTAAACCGATTTCGGTTGCACGTCCGTCATGCTTATATCGGAATACCCAACTTCTTGAGCCTGATTCACGCACACGCAATAATAGATTGCCACCGTCGGAGTATGTACCTTTCGGTAGTGTATTAATCTGGATTGCTTTTAGCTTTTTGACTTCCCTTGCCACTTCGTCTTGCCATTCGTCTTTCCCAAAATGATGGATGACAGTATATTTTATAAGACATTGCTGGACAAGAATAAATATTATTTTATTGTTTTATAACAATATTTAAATATTATTGGATATTTGTGGACAATATGTTGGCGGAGAGAGAGGGATTCGAACCCTCGATAAGCGTTTTGCGCCTATACTCCCTTAGCAGGGGAGCGCCTTCGACCACTCGGCCATCTCTCCGATTAAGACAATACAATGTATTAACGGGTGTGTTGATGATGCACTGCAGCAAGCAAGTTAATCTTGCTGGTGTGCTATTGTATAGAAATTACAGCACTTGTTCCAGGCCAAATGCCTTATGTAATACGCGCACGGCAAGTTCCATATATTTTTCATCAACGACAACTGAAACTTTTATCTCAGAAGTGGCAATCATCTGGATATTGATTCCTTCCTCCGCCAAAACGCGAAACATCTTACTGGCGATGCCTGCGTGTGATCGCATTCCTACGCCAACGACGGAAACTTTTGCAATCCTGTCGCCTCCGATAACATCACGGGCACCTATATGCGGCTGGATTTTTTCACGAATGATGCTCATAGTGTTGTTAAAGTCGTTTCGGTGAACGGTAAATGAGAAATCAGTCAGATCGTCATGACTGACATTCTGAATAATCATATCTACATCAATGTTGGCATCTGCTACTGGTCCCAATATTTGATAGGCTATACCAGGATGATCGGGAACGCCTAAAACGGTTATTTTTGCTTCATCCCGGTTGAATGCGATGCCGGAAATTACTGGCTGCTCCATTTGTTCGTTTTCCTCAAAAGTAATCAGTGTACCTGGTCCTTCTTCTTCAAAACTGGATAAAACTCTCAGCTTGACTTTATATTTCCCGGCAAACTCAACCGAGCGAAGTTGCAAAACTTTTGAGCCGAGGCTGGCCATTTCCAGCATCTCCTCAAAAGTAATGCGATCAAGTCGCCTGGCCTCTGGAACAACGCGTGGATCAGTTGTGTAGATGCCGTCTACATCGGTATAAATCTGGCATTCATCTGCCTTCAATGCGGCAGCAAGCGCGACACCCGTGGTATCCGACCCGCCGCGTCCCAGTGTTGTAATGTTGCCATATTGATCTACGCCCTGAAATCCGGCGACTATGACTACATAGCCATTATTGAGATCTGCGTGGATTTTATCCTGATCGATATTCAAAATACGTGCCTTGGTAAAAGCGCTGTCGGTCAGTATTCTTACCTGCGAACCGGTATAGCTTTTTGCTTTGACATTCAATGCCATTAATGCCATAGACAATAAAGCAATTGAAACCTGTTCTCCAGTGGATACCATGACGTCCATCTCACGCGGATCCGGGTTACTCTGAACTCCTCTGGCTAAAGCAATCAGTCTGTTTGTTTCGCCACTCATGGCTGAAACAACCACTACGACCTGATGTCCCTGAGAATGAAACCTTGCTACCCTGCGGGCGACATTCTTGATGCGCTCCGTGCTTCCTACAGAAGTCCCACCATATTTTTGAACATAAAATGCCACAGATTATCGATTCATTCTTTCGTAATGAATCCCCAATAAAAAAAGGCAAGATTCTACACTTTTCTTCGTTGAATTACTAATTTGTAGTGACTGACGCGGTCACGGTCAGACAGAGTTATGTTTTATTTTTTCGAGAATGACAGTTCTATTCAAATGCGGCGCAAACATTTCAATAAAATCGAAAACAAACCGTTGCAGATAATTGTTTCGGCTGATGCCAATGCGCGTTGTGCTGCTATCGAACAGGTGGCTTGCATCAATTGCTTCAAGATGTTTGTCGCGCAATGGATCAAAAGCCATTTTGGCCAGGATCCCGATGCCCAGACCTAATTCTACATATGTTTTGATCACATCTGAGTCAATTGCAGTCAGTACGACATTGGGTGTTAGTCCTTTTTTCTCAAATGCCTGGTTTATTTTAGATCGCCCTGTGAATGCAAAATCATATGTGATAATGGGATATTGGCTAATAGCCTCGAGTGTCAGTTTCTTTTCCTGTAATAACGGATGTTCGGGCGGTACAACGATACAGCGATTCCATTGATAGCATGGCAACATGATTAATTCATGAAAATGTTCGATGGCTTCAGTGGCTATCGCAATGTCCGCTTCTCCCGAAGTGACCAGCGCTGAAATCTGAGTTGGGCTACCTTGGCGCAAAATCAAACTAACTTTTGGATGAAGAGCGGTAAACTGCTTGATTACGGGCGGTAGAACGTATCGCGCTTGCGTATGCGTTGTTGCAATAGTCAACGTACCAGAATCCTCATGAGTGTATTCCTGAGCGGCCTTTTTCAGGTTATCAGCCTCCTGCAGCACCTTTCGAGCAATTTGAATAATAGTATTCCCGGGCGGCGTGATTTGTACAATACGTTTGCCATTACGTATAAAGAGCTGTAGGCCCAGTTCAGCTTCGAGCAGCTGAATCTGCTTGCTGATAGCCGGCTGCGAGGTGTGCAGTTTGTGCGCTGCCTTGGACAGATTCAGTTGATGGTTTGCCACCTCGCACAAATAGCGTAATTGCTGCAATTTCATACAAAATCGATACTTAGTAAATAATAGTTATAATAATGTAACATAATATTATTTTGAATTATATAAAGAACTTGGTATTATGCCGCCTTTCCCAAAAACCAGAAATTAAGAACAGGAAATAAATATAAATGGAATTGGGCTATACGTTATCGGGGCTCGTAGTCGGTTTCATTGTTGGCGTTACCGGTGTTGGTGGCGGTTCTTTGATGACTCCGCTGTTGATTATGGTATTTGGAGTTCAACCGGCAATCGCAGTGGGCACTGATTTGCTTTATGCCGCTCTGACAAAAACGGGTGGTGCCTGGGTACATGGCAGACAAAAAACCGTTCATTGGAAACTGGTTGGACAACTGGCCATGGGGAGTGTGCCGGCGGCTATTGGAACAGTGATCGTTTTGAATGCAATCAGCGTCGATCATGAATTTTTTTCAAAGCTGATAACCAGCACACTCGGTTTTGCTTTGATTCTGACTGCGATGGCATTACTGTTTCGTCAGCAATTAACTAGACTGGGAAGATCTCGTTTTGGGTTCTTGGTAAAATGGCGGGATAGACATATTGTGTCCGCTACGGTAATGACAGGCGCAACCCTGGGCATACTTGTGACAATTTCATCAGTTGGAGCGGGGGCGTTGGGCATGGTAGTGCTATTCATGTTATATCCGCGCCTGCCTGCGGTAACACTGGTAGGAAGCGATATAGCACACGCGGTACCATTGACACTGGTCGCGGGGTTGGGACACGCTTATATGGGTTCTGTTGATTACAGTTTACTAGTGAGCCTGCTGGTAGGCTCTTTGCCAGGAATCTACCTTGGCAGCCATGTTAGCAAGCGTATACCAGACCGTTTCTTGAGGCCGGTACTGGCATCTATTCTGATTATTATTGGAATCAAGCTGGTTGCTTAGTTTTGGTCAAAACACGATTCGGCAATTAATTGTTTTATAATTAAATAAAAACATGAATGTAGTAATAAGGAATAGATTTTTATGAGTACAAATGTTGAAAATAAGCCAAAACAGGTGACCTGGTTCAATGGTTGTGGAGGGCGCATTGGTATAGTTGTTGGAGAGCAGGGCGATTATGCCTATATCGGAATGGCATTAAGGCATGATGAAGACGATGATGTGGATCATATTATGAAATATGGCGCCAAGTTTCCATTGGAAGCTGCAATGTTATTGCCTGTTTCCAAAGATTACACCAAGGCGGAGTCTTAAAATTAAACTGTATTGCCTGAACCTGCAAAACATTCCATTCAATAAACTTTTAAACTTTGGGCAGTGATTCTAAAAAAACATCGAGATTGAGCGAAACGGACGAACGGAGGGATTGAAGATGTATTGTTACGATAAATACGATCAGACAATGGTAGATGAGCGAGTCGCGCAGTTTCGCGATCAGGTGCGCAGACGCTTGGCAAACGAATTAACAGAAACAGAATTTTTGCCGTTAAGGCTGCAAAATGGTTTATATATGCAGGTTCACGGCTATATGCTGCGTATCGCCATACCCTATGGCCTGATCTCTTCAAGGCAAATGCGCATGCTTGCCCATATTGCGCGCAAGTACGACCGTGGGTACGGTCACTTCACAACGCGCCAGAATATTCAGTTCAATTGGCTCAAGTTGGAAGATGTCCCGGATGTACTGGCTGATTTGGCGTCTGTTCAAATGCACGCTATTCAGACATCTGGCAATTGCATCAGAAATATTACTTCAGATGAATTTGCCGGTGTTGCACAGGACGAAATCGTCGATCCTCGTCCCTATGCCGAGATTTTACGACAGTGGAGCACCTTTCATCCTGAATTCGCTTATTTACCGCGCAAATTTAAAATCGCCGTTAGCGGCGCACAACAGGATCGGGCCGCTATACAGGCTCACGATATTGGTCTGTCCATTACAAAAGACTCACAGGGCGCAACAGGTTTTCGTGTGTTTGTTGGTGGTGGGCTCGGACGCACGCCAATAGTTGGAAGTGAGATTTGTGAATTTGTACCGTGGCAGCACATTCTGACTTATGTTGAGTCAATCCTGCGCATATACAACCAGTTTGGCCGTCGTGATAACAAATTTAAAGCGCGCATCAAAATTCTCGTGAAAGCGCTTGGTATTGATGAATTCAGACGACTCGTCGAAGAAGACTGGACGGAAATCAAAGATGGACCTGGTACGTTGACGATTGAAGAGGTTGAACGCGTTTCCAGTTTTTTCACTGGTCCGAATTATGAGGTATTGCCGGAACACGATTCCAAACTGAGTGAATTTAAGGCAGATAATCGGCAATTCTCTAACTGGTTACTCAGCAATGTAAAACCGCATAAGAAACAAGGTTACGCTGTTGTTGTATTGTCTCTAAAAAAACCAGGGGAAGCCCCCGGTGATGCAACTGACGGACAAATTGATGCCATTGCTGATTTGGCAGATCGCTATAGCTTCGGTGAAATGCGCGTTACACACCAGCAGAATATCGTGTTTGCCGATGTGAAACAGTCGGATCTGGTTGAATTATGGCAACAACTGGCGAGACTTGAACTGGCTTCACCCAATATCGGATTATTAACGGATATTATCAGTTGTCCGGGAGCGGAATTTTGCACATTGGCCAATGCCCGTTCGATCCCGTTGGCTAAATCAATTGCAGAGCGCTTTGAGAGCATAGACTTTCAGCATGATATCGGAGAGATTACACTGAATATATCCGGTTGCATGAACGCTTGCGGTCAAAATCATATCGGAAACATTGGTATAACAGGTGTTGAAAAGAAAAATCACGAGGAATGGTATCAGATAGCTATTGGCGGTGCAGAAGGTAACGACTGCTCAATAGGGAAAATTCTGGGTCCTTCCTTTAAATTTCATCAAGTACCTGAAGCAATTGACCGGATTCTCCACGTTTATTTACGTGAGCGCACTGACGAGAATGAGCGCTTCATAGAAACCGTACGAAGAATCGGTCATCAACCGTTTAAAGAATATGTTTATGCAGCTGAATTCGAGGAAGAACCGATGGCCGATGTGTCTGATGAAAAATCTTTAATTCCCGCTCAGTACGATATTCCTTTTTATTCTCCAAGGTTTTGAAGGTTATGATTATTAAGAACAACATGATTGTTGAGGACGAATGGCAGGTTCTGCGTTCAAATGAGCAGAATACAGCTGACGCAATTACTGTACCGGAGGGGAAAGTAATTGTGCCACTTAAAGTGTGGCATGCACAACGAGAACGGTTGTTGCCTAGACAGCAACAAGGTGAAATTGGTGTCTTGTTTTCCAGTGAAGAACGACCAGAAGATCTGAAAAATGACGTACAGGGTTTTCCAGTAATTGCGGTTGATTTTCCGGTATTTTCGGATGGACGCGGTTATTCTATAGCCTACAATTTAAGAGCACGATTGGGTTATTCTGGTGAGTTGCGCGCAATAGGGGATGTATTGCGCGATCAGTTATTTTATATGCGACGTGTCGGCTTTGATGCATTTGCAACACGACCGGACCGAGATATTCACGAAGCAGTGAAAGGATTTGAGGTATTTTCAGAGGTCTACCAGTCATCCGTTAATCAGAAATTGCCTTTGTTCAAGCGCGCACATCGTAAAGGAAAAATGTCTGTTGAGGCACTTAACGACAGAAATCATTGAAAATGGTTGATTTGACGCAAAAAATTGAACAGGTTGTAACAGTACTGGGGAGTGTGGTGCAAGATTATGCACCAGTTGCCTTTGCCAATAGCCTGGGCGCTGAAGATATGGTGCTCACTGATTTGATCGACCGGTACAAACTGGAAATTGAAATGTTCAGTCTGGATACCGGACGGCTGCCTCAGGAAACGTACGACTTGATGCAAACAGTTCGCGATCGATTTCAAACACCTTTGAGAATTTATTTTCCAAATGTTAAGCAGGTCGAAGCATATGTAGCAAAAAACGGTGTAAATGGATTTTACCAAAATGTTGAGTTGCGCAAGGCATGTTGTAATATTCGAAAGGTTGAGCCATTGCGTCGTGCTCTGGTAGGCAAACGAGCGTGGGTCACCGGTATTCGAAGGGAGCAGGCCACCACACGAGTCGATCTGAAGGTTTCGGCATACGATATCAGCAACCGTTTGCAAAAAGTGAATCCTTTACTCGAATGGACGACAGATGATGTGTGGGCCTATCTCCGAAAATACGAAGTACCCTATAACAAGTTGCATGATCACTTTTACCCGAGTATCGGCTGTGCACCTTGTACACGTGCGATTACACCAGGTGAAGATATACGCTCAGGAAGATGGTGGTGGGAAGCGCCAGATAACAAGGAATGCGGTTTGCATACCAATAATGTTATTCCACTCAAGTAACGCTCACGTCGTTTGATAATTCAAATTCATTATAACGTTATTGTTTATCTGCAGATAATATCTGTGTAGTAGATTTTAGATAGTAGAGAGAAAATATATGAGTAATCGCCCATTTGCCCATCTTGATGCATTGGAGAGTGAATCAATCCATATCATGCGAGAAGTGGCTGCCGAATGTGCTAACCCCGTGTTGTTGTTTTCGGGCGGAAAGGATTCGATTGTATTGCTTAGATTGGCTGAAAAGGCTTTTAGACCCTGCCGTTTTCCGTTTCCTTTGATGCATATTGATACAGAGCACAATTTCCCTGAAGTAATTGAGTTTCGCGATCATCGCGCCAAAGAACTGGGGGAGCGTTTGATTGTCCGCAGCATGGAAGACTCTATCAAAAAAGGCAGGGTTATTTTGCGTTCGGAAACACAAAGCCGCAACGCATTTCAATCGGTTACGCTGCTGGACGCAATCGCTGAATTCAAGTTTGATGCATGTATCGGTGGTGCACGTCGTGATGAAGAAAAGGCCAGAGCCAAGGAACGTATTTTTTCTTTTCGTGATGAATTCGGTCAGTGGGATCCCAAGAACCAGCGTCCTGAGTTATGGGATTTGTATAATACGCGAACTCATTCAGGCGAAAATATTCGCGTATTCCCGATAAGCAACTGGACCGAATTGGATGTATGGGAATATATTTTGCGTGAAAATTTGGAGGTGCCGTCTATTTATTTTGCGCATGAACGCGAAGTTATCCGGCGCGATTCCGGGTTGTTGCCGGTTTCTCGCCTTGTACAGCCTGATGTGGACGAACGCAGCGAAAAACTGACTGTCCGGTTTCGCACAGTCGGGGATATGAGCTGTACCTGCCCGGTTGCGTCGAATGCCGCAACGGTGGAAGCAATTATTGCTGAAACCGCCATGACGCGTATTACAGAACGAGGTGCTACGAGAATGGATGACCAGACTTCCGATGCATCCATGGAGTTACGTAAAAAAGAGGGGTACTTTTAACAACCCCAGCTTGCTCGTGGAACGGTTTCTATTGACTGAATAAACACCGCAACAGGTCAGTTTAAACTTTTCCGATAATACAGCACAAAAATTTTGTTTCAGTGCGGTGGAAAAAATTCCAGAAAGGATATCAATGTCTGCAATTGAAAAAATTCCGCTAGAACAGACCGAATTATTACGTTTTATTACTGCTGGCAGTGTGGATGATGGGAAAAGCACTTTAATCGGACGGCTGCTTCACGATTCCAAATCAATTTTTGAAGACCAGCTCAGCTCTATTACAAGTACTACGCGCAAGCGTGGCATGGAAGGTGTCGATTTGTCCCTGCTGACTGACGGGCTGCAGGCAGAACGTGAACAGGGCATCACTATCGACGTTGCCTACCGCTATTTTGCCACTCCCAAGCGGAAATTTATTATTGCCGACACACCCGGCCATGAACAATATACCCGTAATATGGTGACCGGCGCTTCAACTGCCAATCTGGCTGTTATTTTGATTGATGCGCGCAAAGGTGTATTGACACAGTCACGGCGCCATGCCTATCTTGCCAGCCTGGTCGGCATTCCTCATCTGGTTGTGGCGGTGAACAAGATGGATCTTGTTGATTACTCGCAGTCAGTATTTGATGGAATTTGCAGAGACTTTTCTGCATTTGCTGAAAGATTAAATTTGCATCATGTCGATTTTATCCCGATATCTGCGCTTAATGGGGATATGGTTGTCGAACGCGGTGATCGACTAAACTGGTACAAAGGTACAACACTGATGGATTTACTGGAAAACATTTCTATCAGTCATGATGTAAACAAAGAAGATTTTCGTTTTCCCGTACAGTGGGTTTGCCGGCCTCATACTGAAAAGTTGCATGACTTCAGAGGCTATATGGGCCGGATTGAATCAGGCGCTATACAAGTCGGTGACGCCATTACGGTGTTACCGTCCGGATTGAATTCACGGGTAAAAGAAATCGTGCTGTATGAAGGAACTGTTGCTCAGGCTGAAGCGCCGCAGTCAGTTACGCTAACAATAGAGGATCATCTGGATATTTCACGTGGTGATGTTATGGTCAAAACAGGTGACTTGCCTCAAGTTTCCAAAGCTTTCGATGCGATGTTGTGCTGGCTCTCAGAACAACCTCTTGACCCTGCCAGAAAGTATCTGATCAAACATACGACACGTGTTGTCAAGGCAGTTGTGAATCGAATTGATTATCGAGTCGATGTGAATACGATGAATCAAGAATCGTCTGACAAGCTAACCATGAATGACATTGCTCATGTGAATATTAAAGTCCAACAGCCACTCGTTTGTGATGACTATCAGAGAAATCGTGCAACTGGTTGTTTTATCGTGATTGATGAAAGCAGCAACAATACGGTTGGTGCAGGCATGATATGCACTCCAGTTTGACCATAGTGAAATAAAAATTTTTGCGCATAATAGTAACAGTCGCGCAAATGGCACACCCTCTTGATGTTTCGTTTTGTAACTGCACTTGCGGTGCGAATTATCATTTTCAATTCATTCAATCTGAAATTTGCCTGCCTGTATTGACTGATTATTTATTTAGAAATTAAGTTTGAATTTACTATTTTATGAGAACTTCTGATTTAGCACCCCACACAAAGACAATGGATACAACGCCTAATTTTCAATTGGACATTATCATTTCCGATCTATATTCGCGGGAAGGTTTGCTCAAGATTGATAATGCATTTATAAATTATTTGCGTGAGGGTAACGCGGCACTGTGTGAGAAGCTGCTAGATGCCCGTAAAGCGCCTGATTCTCTACAACCTAAGGATGAATCGGCTTTATTGATTGAAATTGCGCCATGGCTGGAAGATTATATTGCACGGTTATTTAATATAGAAGGTGAAGTAAAATCGCTCGCTGCAAAACACCATGAACTGGCGCCGCTCTATTTTTGCAAACGGCAGTTTGTACAGCGTCGCGCCAAAGGAAAAGTTAGTGCCGAAGAATTAGCTGTTATTGATGGATTGGCGTTAGAGAAAGCGTTGGAAGCTGAATTTGGTGAACCGTTCTCAGAATTGGTTTTTGCGAAAAACGTGGCGCGATGGATGGAAAATGAAGTGGATCATGCCGAGCGACTTAAATTAGCGCTGCACTATGCGGCGTGGGCATTAAGAACCACTGAAGGTCAAGCGCACACACATGCTGGTATTTTATTCAAGTCACCAGCCAAGCTAGATTTTCAGAATTTAATATCGCTAGAAACTGATGACACGCAGGGATTTCCACTACATAAGCTCAATCATTTAAGGCAAAGAAACGGTTTTGCATTGACTGATGAGGGTACTGATCTGGCAGGGGCGCTGGATGAAACCAATTATTGCATCTGGTGCCATGAACAGGGCAAGGATTCATGCTCGAAAGGACTGAAGGAGAAAGCCAAATCACCCGATGAAAGACCGGCTTTCAAAAAAAGTGAGCTGGGCGCGCTGCTGGCCGGTTGTCCGCTTGAAGAACGTATTTCGGAATTTCACAAGCTTAAATCACAAGGTGTCGCTATCGGCAGTTTGGCTATGATTGTGCTGGATAATCCGATGTGCGCTGGAACCGGACACAGGATATGTAACGATTGTATGAAATCCTGTATTTATCAGAAACAGGACCCGGTCGATATTCCACAAGCTGAAACACGCACTTTGAAAGACGTGCTGGCATTACCATGGGGTTACGAGATATATAGTCTGTTGACACGCTGGAATCCATTAAATCTGCAGCGTCCTGTGCCTAGGGCTGCGACAGGAAAAAAAGTACTGGTCGTAGGCATGGGTCCGGCAGGATATACCCTGGCGCATCACTTGATGAATGATGGACATACCGTTGTTGGAATTGATGGCCTGAAAATAGAGCCGCTGCCGGAGCATATCTCCGGTGTCAATATGCGTGGAGAGCGTGTTCCGTTTCATGCCATCCAGGATGCAAGCATACTGGAAGAAAATCTCGATGAGCGCATTCCGATCGGATTTGGTGGGGTGGCAGAATATGGTATTACTGTGCGTTGGAACAAGAATTTTCTAAAACTGATACGCCTGCTTCTTGAGAGACGGAGTCAATTTGCTTTATTCGGAGGAGTTCGTTTTGGGGGAACCTTGACAACAGATGATGCCTTTTCAATGGGTTTTGATCATATTGCTTTGGCGGCGGGCGCTGGAAAACCAACTATATTGAATCTGCCAAATGGATTGGCCCGTGGCGTACGTGCGGCATCAGATTTTTTAATGGCGCTTCAATTGAGTGGCGCATCCCAGAGCGACTCAATTGCCAATATGCAATTGAGGCTACCGGTTATTGTAATCGGGGGCGGTCTTACCGCAATCGATACGGCGACAGAAGCGCTGGCTTACTATCCGGTACAAGTTGAAAAATTTCTGCAACGATATGAAATCTTATGCGCAGTTCACGGGGATGAAGCATTGCGAGAAGCATGGGACACCGAAGAAACAGAAATTTCAGAGGAATTCTTACAACACGGTCGTGCCATTCGCGCCGAACGTGAAGCGGCGAATCGAGAAGGACGTGAACCTGACATTCTTTCTTTATTGCAATCATGGGGTGGTGCAACAATTGCTTACCGTAAACGGCTGGTTGACAGTCCTTCTTATACGCTAAACCATGAAGAAGTTGAAAAAGCACTTGAAGAAGGGATCACGTTTGCCGAGGGATTGACTCCGATACGCATCAATGTCAACCAATGGGAACATGTGCAGTCAGTACAATTTGCCATACAAAAGCGCGGCGAAGATGGGCAATGGAAAACTGTTGGTGAAGTTGAATTACCAGCACATGCATTACTGGTTGCCGCCGGTACGCAACCTAATACGGTACTGGCCCGGGAAGATGCAGACATCTATAAATTGGATGGCCGTTATTTTGCCTCGTGCGACGAAATGGGCAATATCGTGGCACCTGAATATGGTAATCCAAAATCAGGCGCATCGGTTTTGTTGGGCCATTACAAAGGTCCCGATGACGGACGTTTTATCAGTTTTTTTGGTGACTTGCATCCTTCTTACTCAGGCAATGTAGTCAAGGCGATGTCGAGCGCTAAGCAGGGCTATCCAATTGTTAGCAGAGTATTGGATCAGATAGCTGTTTCTTCGAACAAAACATCCGAAAAGTTTTTCGCGGAATTTAATAACCAGCTCCGTCCAATGGTACACAAAGTTGAGAGGTTGACTCCGAATATCATCGAAGTTGTTGTGTACGCTCCTTTAGCTGCCAGTCGCTTTCGTCCAGGGCAGTTTTATCGCTTTCAGAATTATGGAATGCTTGCTCCCATTTCCGGGGAAACGCGACTGGCAATGGAGGGAATTGCATTAACGGGGGCCTCAGTAGATATCAAAAGAGGACTGGTATCTTTGATTGCGCTGGAGATGGGTGGCTCAGCTAATTTATGTGCTTCACTGAGACCAGGTGATCCCGTAATATTGATGGGACCGACTGGTACGCCGACTGAAATCGAACCGGGTGAGACGGTAGTGCTTGTCGGTGGCGGATTGGGTAATGCAGTGCTGTTTTCTATTGGTGCCGCGGCACGTGCGGCAGGTTCCAAAGTGTTGTATTTTGCCGGATATAAAAAAATTGTTGACCGGTATAAAGTGGCTGAAATCGAAGCGGCCGCTGACACTGTCGTCTGGTGTTGCGATGAAGAGCCGGGGTTTGAAGCAACCCGACCAGGCGATAAGCATTTCGTAGGTAATATTGTTGAAGCGATGGTTGCATATGGCAGCGGTCAGTTTGGAGAGCAATCGGTACCACTGATGGATGTTGACCGTATTATCGCAATTGGCTCCGACAGAATGATGGCTGCTGTTGGTGCAGCACGGTATAAACAGCTAAAACCATATTTAAAAGCTGATCATTTTGCAATTGGCTCGATTAATTCGCCCATGCAATGCATGATGAAGGAAATATGTGCGCAGTGCCTGCAGCCACACAAAGATCCTGAAACTGGCGAAATAACCTATGTTTTTTCCTGTTTTAATCAGGATCAGCCTCTTGATCAGGTTGATTTTTCTAGTCTGGCATCACGCTTGCGTCAAAACAGTGTTCAGGAAAAAATGACCAGCCGTTGGATAGACCGTTGCTTGGAAAAGAACTAACTGAAATTTATACCGATGTTGAGCTGCGGGGCAAAAAAATGCCCCGCCATTAAACGTTTAAAAATCGTCATTTTTTGTTAGAAGCGTATTTTTTACAGTGCTGTCAACAATAGCGCCGACTTTTTCAAGTGCACGCCTCCCAAGCAGCATAGGGGTAGAAAAATGAGATCGATCGATGAGGTTAACCATAATATTATGTAATTGGCCATCGAAACTGATTTGCATGTTGACAACGGGGCGAGAGTGATGCGTTTCGGCCTTTTGTCCCTCGGAAGCGCGTTTTTTTATCTTTGCATGACGGATAATTGGCAAATCATAACGCAGTGTTTGATCCAATTCCGGATGGGAAAGTTTAAACTTTACATACTCTTTTCCATCCTTTTCATATATTTGTATATCTTGTGCCGATATGGAAGCAGTTTCTGCACCTGTATCCAACTTGGCCGTCAGGGTGATATCGTCTGATGTCAATGTAACCGGTTCAAGATATCCATAGACTGATTTGCTGCTAGCCATAGTTGTCGTTGGAATCAGTGATAAAACGATAATACTCAAAATAACATTAAAATAACAGAACCTGTTTGTTTGTGTTTTCATAATAAGTTTTAGTGAATCAGACTCTTCTGTTTGCTAATTTATTTGTGAAAAGATATTTTTTTCCTGATAAAAAATTACCGATTAGTTTTTTTTAAGCTTTGAGTGGACTTTTAATTCTGGCATGAATACGAATACAAACTCTCGCTTATTCCGCTTTAATTACTAGCAGCAATTCGCCAACATATTCATTTTGTGAAGTATTTTTTGTATGGAAAACAAAAAACACAAGTTAATTAAATCTGTTTTCAAATAAATCCATTTTCTAAAATACATGAAGATGTGATTCGATGCAACGAAACATTCGATTTTGAGACCACATCAATTTTGTAAATTGTTTGATAGTAACCTCCTTGCCTCGGTATGATGTTCTTAATGAATTTGTTATCGGTTTTAAGGAAAACCAGATTTATATTTAAACTGCTTTATTGAGGAAATAAATTCTGTATACTTTTGTCCAGCTTGTGTTTATTAATATCTTTTTGCAGATATACTACTGTCTAAAAGCTGATGCCAGTTTGTAAAACAGACTTGTGAGGAACTTTAAATGTCAGACCATATATATAAAATCATGGAATTAACCGGTTCATCTTCGACCAGTATGCAAGGAGCAATCGAAAATGCAATTACCCGCGCAGCCAAGACTGTCAAAGATATGCGATGGTTTGAAGTTGTTGAGACACGCGGTCATATAGAACAGGGAGCTATTAAACACTGGCAGGTTACGATAAAAGTTGGTTTTACATTGATTGAATAGTGATCAATTTGTGCTCTGCAAGAATCCATCGTATTAAGTTCAGCGGTCAGGACAGCTTTCTCGGTTTAAATGACAAAAAAAGACCAGTATATTAATTCCCCTCATATTATAGGGATTGTCTGAGAGGTTAGACGCTATTCTCGTCGATTAAACAAATCAAATCAAAATATTCGTTAGAATTAATAAATTTATTTCTCGTTATGCTCTGGATAAAGTCCTTTCATATTATTTTCATGGTCACCTGGTTTGCCGGGTTGTTTTATTTGCCGCGACTCTTTGTTTATCACGCAATGTGTGAAGATGCTACCGGAAAAGAGCGTTTTAAAATCATGGAACGCAAGCTTTATTACGGAATTATGACGCCAGGTGCAATATTGACGATTGTCTTTGGAGTATGGTTATGGCTTGGTTACGGCTTTTCTGGAAACTGGCTTTATCTAAAGCTTGCGCTGGTTCTGCTATTAGTAGTCTACCATTATTATTGCGGTCGATATGTCAAAGCATTCAAACTAGATAATAATCTACATGGACATGTTTTTTTTCGCTGGTTTAACGAATTTCCTGTTCTAGTATTGTTTGCCGTTGTAATGTTAGTAGTTTTTAAACCGACACTATTTTAAGTACTGTCTGGTATGTTGAACGTTTATTTTACGGTTGACGTTGAAATCTGGTGTGGTGGCTGGCAGGATCTTGATAGTAAATTTCCCAAAGCTTTCAAACAATATATTTATGGGCATACCCCTGATGGTGATTTTGGCTTGCCGTATAAGCTCAAAATATTAAATGACCATGGATTAAAAGGTGTATTTTTTGTTGAACCTATGTTCAGCTGCAGATTCGGCCGCGACCCGCTTGAGGAAATCGTCAATCTTATCAAAGAAGCCAATCAGACAGTAGAGCTGCATTTGCATACCGAATGGATCGACGAAGCCAGACAGCCAATTTTTCCATCCGTTACACAAAAACGGCAGTTTTTGCGTTATTTCACACTGGAGGAGCAAACCCGGCTGATAACTTTGGGAAAACAGTGGCTTAAAGAATCAGGTGTAGAACAAATTCGAGCATTCCGTGCTGGCAGTTTTGGTTTTAATGTCGATACTTTAGACGCTTTGATTGCCAATGACATTGCAGTGGACAGTAGCTACAATGCAAGCTTTATGGGACCAGAAAGCAATTTTCTGCCTGGTACCGTAGTCACTGAAGCGGTTCATTACAAAAATATTTACGAAGTGCCTATGACAGTTTATTTCGATAGACCAGGCCACTTGCGTCACACTCAATTATGCGCTTGTTCTTTCAAAGAACTGGAAGGGTTATTATGGAAGGCTCTTGAACAGGGCTGGCAAAACTTCACGATCCTGTCTCATAATTTCGAGCTGCTGCATCGATCATTCGAACGTCCAGATAAGACTGTAATTCAACGATTTATACAACTGTGCGAATTTCTCGAGAAAAATAAGGATTGTTTCAAAACGTGTGATTATAACGATTTCCAAGGTACGGTATTTGAAAAACAGCCAACCCCTTTAATTTCACCGCTGTGGAGAACAGGCCAACGCATGTTAGAACAGGTGTGGAGTAAATATGCATGAATAATCAGTGGCTGTCGCAAAATGTTTCTTTGAAATATATGCTGAGTGATATAACGCTTTTTGTAAAAACGTTACGACTCAGAGTGAAACAATTTGAAGTAATTGACCCAAGTACTCCTGCTGCTGAAAAATGGATGCCGCCTTTTGAGCTTGAGAATGATGAACATGGGTTTTTGCTGAGATCGCAGCCACTTGCAGATAAACAGCCGAAGCAATCTGTTAAAGACGGGCTCATTTGTTATATTCCGGCTCAGTTCGATCGATGCTACATTGATTTGTCTTTGCCGTTCGAAGAATATAAAAATAAATTTTCTTCAAAAACCCGTTCTACAATAAGACGGAAAACAAGAAAATTTAATGACTACTGTAATCAGTCCATGCACTTCGAAGTGTATAAAAGCGTAGATGAATTGTGCACATTCTATCAATTGGCCAGACCCCTGTCTCAAAAAACATATCAGGAAAAGCTGCTTGATGCCGGCTTACCAGATAATGATTTGTTTCGTCAGGAAATAATAGATAAAGCGCAAATGGATCAAGCTCGTGGGTATCTATTGTGGAATGGCAATACTCCGGTAGCCTATATGTTTTGTCCGGCTCATAACGAAGTGATGTTGTATCAGTATCTTGGATTTGACCCTGATTATAAAGAATGGTCGGTTGGTACAATTTTGCATTGGTTTGTTTTTGAAGATTTATTTCGTGAATCAAAATTTCGATTTTTTGATTTTACAGAGGGTAATTCCGAACATAAACAACTGTTTTCTACTGGCAGTATATTGTGCGGTAATATTTTTCTTCTCAAGAACACAATTTCAATGCGCTTCTGGGTTCGATGCCACATGATGACCGAAGCTTTTTCTAAAAATCTTGGGAAAATTCTTGATAAACTGGGACTCAAAGCTAAAATTAAGAACATTATCCGATTCAGGTCTGGATAAATGTCAATATTTTATTAGATTTTATTGATAGTTTTCGATTACTGGCCAGTAATCCAACGTGTAAAATATGCCTTATTACGTCAGGTATAAAACAGCTATATCAGTTGGTTGAACAAATATAAAAATCCCGAATGGCCTGGCTTGTAGTCCAGCGACATAAACTTGATAAATCAATTCGATTGGGAGTGGATACTAGATCGTAACGAGTAGCAATGTTGTAGATGAAGTGTGGATGGAAAATAGCTATAATCAAAAACCACCAGAACCGGATAACGATTTTAAAGTGATGTGGCAAAACTGTCGGTCAAAGTACTGATAACTTTTGCTTTGATCAGGTGACTCTGTGATTTTGCTCTCAAATATTCAGTTTGAAGAACAGAATCGACAGGTTGGTTGCGGGGGCTTGCAGCCCGCTTGTCCTATCTAGGCAGGATAAAATGGTTGCGGGAGTACGCAACCAGCTTGTCCTGCTTTTTACGGCAATCGGACTGACTGAACAAAAATTAGCTTCTTAACCTATTGGTATTGCTATTATTTTTGTCATGGTTTTGTGGTCAGTCAATTTCTAGATGGTGTAGAAAATGACAAGCTATAAAGATGATTTTAACGGAAATAAGCCCCTATCTCCGTATTCCATCCGCTTCACGCAAGAAGAACGGCAGAAATTGGAACGTATGGCTCATGGTATTTCCTTGAGCGAATTTATACGTTCCTGCCTGTTCAAGGAGAATGTTTCAATCCGCAGAACCAAGGGTCGCTCCCCTGTGAAGGATGAGCAGGCACTTGCAAGGCTCATAGGGGTGTTGGGACAATCCCGCATCCCCAACAACATCAACCAACTTGCAAAGGCTGCCAATACTGGTTCATTACCGGTTAATCCCGATACAGAAAAACGCCTTAATGAGGCCTACAATATTATTCTCTGGATGCGCCGCCAGTTGATACAGGCACTCGGTTTGAAAGCAGAATAGCATGATCCTGAAAGCATCACAGCGGGGTGGCTCACGACAATTGGCGGCACACCTGCTTAAAACAGAAGAGAATGAACATGTAGAAGTGCATGAAGTACGTGGATTTACATCCAATAATCTAGATGGTGCTTTGCATGAGGCCTATGCCATGAGCCGTGGAACGCGATGTAGCAAGTTCTTATTCTCGGTCAGTCTCAATCCGCCGGAAAATGAGGATGTATCCGTTGATAAATTTGAAAATGCGCTGGATCGGATAGAAAGTAAGCTGGGGCTTGAAGACCAACCGCGTGTCGTTGTCTTTCATGAAAAGGAAGGACGGCGGCATGCCCATTGTGTCTGGTCACGCATTGATACCGATGAAATGAAAGCCGTTCACATGGCCCATTTCAAGCGCAAGCTCATGGATGTTTCCAAGCAGCTTTATTTAGAAAACGACTGGGATATGCCCAAAGGGTATATCGATCAAAACCTAAAAAACCCGCTCAATTACACGAGACAAGAATGGCAACAAGCGTTACGTACCGGGCAAAACCCAAAAGACATTAAATCGGCTTTGCAGGATAGCTGGGCGATTTCTGATAACCGTAAATCTTTTGAGCGTGCCTTGCAGGACAGAGGCTATTACCTAGCCAAAGGTGATAGACGTGGCTATGTTGCCGTAGACCTGCATGGAGAGGTTTACTCCCTATCCCGGCAAATTGGCATCAAGAAAACTGAGCTTTCAAAAAAGCTTGGTAAAGCTGAAATGCTGCCATCTGTTGAAGAAACTAAAAACACGATATCCAGCGATTTAACAAAGCAATTTAAAAGGTTCAATGACGAGCTGAAACTCAAGCATAAGCAGGAAATGGAGCCGCTTATCCATGCGCGCAACGCCATGGTACAGCGCCACCGCAAAGCGCGTGAAAGCCAAAGAATAGCACATGAAAAACGCTGGCAATCTGAGGAGTTGGAACGCTCCGCTAGATTACGAAAGGGTTTTAAAGGGATTTGGGACAGATTAACCGGCTCGCACCAAAGAACCCACGCCCGAAACGAGAAAGAAACGCAAAAAAATCACATGCGCGATCAAAATGAGAAGGAAGCCCTTGTTTCCAATCAACTTGCTGAACGAAGAAAACTCCAGGATCAATTCCAGCAATTACGCAATGAGCAGAATGAAGAGCGCCAAGATTTCTTCCGTGATATGGATCAGCAATATAAAAACATAAAGCGCCAGGAAGAAATTAAAGAACTGTATGAACAGGAAACCCTACGATCACAGCAAACAATCAGCAACAAAGATTCCATGGGGCATGAGCCTGAAATTTGAGACGTATCAAAGTGATATGAAAACAATACTATCCTCTTAACAATCTACTATCATTACATTTTTTCTGTTATTTTTCTTAATTTCTTGTTATACATAAACATAGACATTATTAAAGTTATTGATTTGAAATGGGGAAATAAATGTCTGGTGATCCTGCACGCGAATATGCTCAAAAAACATACGATGTAATTTATGGCGAAATGTTAAATCGCAAGCCGACATCCGATGGACAAAACACGTTGGTCATAATCGGAGAAGAACATGTAGACCCATTCGAATTTAAGGATATGGAACCGGCCAGACAAGCTTTATACGCACACATATCGGCTCTGAGTGCTGCAAAGAACATCGTCGGTTCTGATAATGTAATACTTAGTGTGGAAATGGATGAAGAAACTTTGAAGCATGCTATACGAGGTATTTCACAAGGTATTCCAAACCACCTTCAAGATAGGCCAATGGCGCATACTATAAAATATGCGCTCGATAATAATATACGAATGGTTGCTTCTGATACCCTAGGTTTGCACCCTTCTTTTCAAGAATATGATAATTCCTCTGAACTACGTAATTATGCACAACATAAGAACATTATCGAGACCGCACAAGAGAATTCAGAGGCCTATATTGTTCATATTGGAGGGATGCTACATCTATCTAATCTCCAAGGTTATAGCAATGAAGAGGTTATCGCCGCAAATGGACAATTATCATACGATCCAGAGAAGAGCCCATTTAAAGACCATTATGCGCATCAATTTTTTATAAATGCATCTCACCTATCAGATTATGAGATAAATTCTGCTGAGAGTAGAAGGGAAAAAGAATCAAATCCTTTTAGCGAATTCCACGCATTGCTAGCCGAATTTAATTATGCGAGCAATAAAGACAATGCATTACAAATAAATCCACCTTATTATGCAGAGCATAGACGTGGTGAAGATATAGTTTCGTATATAGAAGATGCGGCAAAACAACAAATGAATAAAGAAAATTCGATTATGAATGGTGAGGACTTGTCTACGACCGCCCCAAATCTACAACAGCCCCGATCCATTATGCGGTTACCTGTACAGTAGGTAAATTATGTATTTGGAGCATTAATTGTTGCCGCTAAGAGTTCACACTTTTAAGTGGCGCTACTTTTTCCGCTCCAGCAACAAAGGCTCTATGGAGCATGTTCCTGAAATATAAAACTTACTACTTCAGGATACAGATGTTGAAAAAGGATTCAAAAACTGTCGTCCCCAGAGCAGTTTCTTATCAACTTCGCTGAGTTTGGCTTCCTCACATACACTATTCCAGTGTTGCTCTATTGCAGCAGTTAATTTCTCAAAAATTTCATGTGCCTGGGTTTCAGACAGCAGGAAATTATGAGCGGTTGCTAAGCAAGTTTTGAGCTGACTCAAATTATTGTTGCCGGATATGAGCATGGCTTGTGAGGCTTCGTTGCCGGTACGGCCTTGCGGGCAGATATCATAGGCTGGTGTCAGGGAGAGCGTTTTACCGTCCCAGAATGCGGCATGGTTCCGCGCATGATCGTCTGTATTGCCGCAAAGAATATTAAAAACCAGCCGGGAAAACAGTTCCTCAAGGGTAGTTCTGGGATTGGTAAAACGGTGGCGGATGATTTCCGCTAGGGTTTCGTAGCTGGCGTAACGCGCCATCATGTCGTCAAGACCCAGTAATGTCAGCGCAGAAACCATGACTTTGCGTGACCAGTCTTGCGCTTTTTGTTCTCTGTCAAAACGCTCGATCAACAGCACATCTTTATTGGCGGCCTTGATCAGCTTTACAGGGGCAACGTTCAATCCAGCCAACGCGGCTAAACGCATGGCGATGTATTCGGCTTTGACTACACTGTAGAGATCGGTGCTCGAAGAAAATTTGGCAATGTATTTTTTACCTTGGTGCCGGATTAAAGCTTTGGGACGTGCGCCACCGATTGAACTGCCATGAAAAAGTGCCTGATCCAGTTCCGGCGTAAGTGGCACGCCTTTTTCAACACGCTCGGCAGATTCAATCAATTCTTCCATGCTGACGTTGTTCGCAAAACGGGGCACATATTCGGTTGGTGAGCGCTGAAAATCCAGTGCGCCGATACGATCAGAGCCGGATTCCAACAGATAGGTGAGTTCATCCAACTCAGCTGTATCTGTGCCCGCACCTTTAAGGCCCAGTTTTTTGTTGATAATCACGCGTCGCCCCCAGGCATCGGGCGCAGCGTCCCGAATACAACCGGGCATACTCAGGCCTTTTGCCAATGGCAATACGCCGGGCTTCAAGGGTAACTCCGGCTCATAAATTGCAATTGTCGGCTTTTTATCGCGCACCCGTTCCAGATAGCTTTTGCCGTAGTTGAACAGAATGTGACCGTTATCGACCTCAAGTCGACCCGCCACAACGGGCTCAGTTTTACCCGGCAACCATATCCAGACATAGGCCTCTTTATCGCTGTTAGAATTCATCATGGACTACTTTGGTTTTTTTGCGTACAGATTTCGGCAACAGCGCCAACTTGTCCTCAGTTTGGCGGATATGCTTGCGTAGGGTGGATTCATCAGTATCGAATAACTTAACACCGACGATGATGGCGACTTCGAACACCACACCAATTTCGCATTTAAGATCACCTTTCTCGATACGTTGCAGCAACCCTCTGGAAATTCCTGCGCGGTCTGCGACCTCCTGCGCGGTTAGTTTGTGTTCTTTACGGGCGGCGCGGATTAGCCCGCTAAGGAGCGAGCATGCTTCACGGGTATATCTTGAGTAGGTTCGTGTAATAGACTTTGGCATTTTTTTATCTTTGATCCATATATAAATCATAAACACTTTTTATGATCCTCATATGAGCCAAACTATCAAAAACCGAGCATTCCGTCAAGATAATTATGGGCTATATATAGATCGCAGTATAATATTATGGTTCATATGTAGATCATAACTTGTGCCTCGGAGAATGATTGTCGACACAGCCAAAATTCTAAAGCCGCAAGAAATCTGCTTTTATAAATTATAAAACTAACTTTTATATTTGAATGAATGCTTATCCAGCAATCCTATGAAGGCAAAGAGCAATGAAAATTATCAGCTACAGTGATTTGCATCTGGAATTTAAATCCGGCTGGAAAATGCCGGAAAATATTGACGCTGATTTAATGATTTTGGCCGGTGATATCATCACGTTTCAGGATTATTTTCCACTAACCGAGTTTCTTACAGGCTGGGAAAAGCCTGTGCTGTATATTGCAGGCAACCACGAATATTACACCCGAACACCAAAAGACAGAGAAGAAGACGCTTTCAAAAAATGGCTTTCCACTAACCATCCGAATGTAACGTTTCTGCGTGATGAGTCTATCAGCATAGATGGCATTCATTTTTTCGGTGGTACGATGTGGACGGACTTTGATGGCGGTAATGAACAGGCCATGAGGATTGCCGAGTACCAGGTCAATGATTTCAAATTGATCAAAAACCCAGATTCTTCACCCTTTAAGCCTGCGGATACGCTCCCACTTCATGGCCGGTACGTCAAGGAACTCCTGAAATGGTTAGAGACTGATCTGACCGGGCCGCGTGTGGTCATCAGCCATCATGCGCCCGTGATGAACCCTCATACAAAATTCACAGGTAGCCCTTTAACACCGGCTTTTACCTCGCTGGACATGCTGGAGATTATCAAGAAATACCAGCCAGCTCTTTGGATTTATGGACATACGCATGAATGTGATGATCAAATGATCGGCAACACGCGGATTATTTCAAACCAGCTTGGCTATCCCAGTTTTTTCGGTGGGTTCGATTGCGCAGGCTTTGATGAAAAAGGTAAGCTGATAAATATTTAAAATGGCGACCAAAAGGAGAGAACAATGACGATTACATTCAAGGGCATTGAGCTTGTAGAGGAAGGAAAATTCGTTCACCTCACGATTACAGGCAAGCTGGAAAAAGAGGATTACGATATTTTCGTGCCGGAGATTGACCAGCAGATTGAGCGATATGGCAAAGTCAATATGCTCGTGGAGCTGGTTGATTTTCATGGTTGGACGGCAGGAGCAGCCTGGGAAGATACCAAGTTTGGCGTGCGGCATTTTAATGATATCGAACGTTTGGCGCTTGTTGGCGATAAAACCTGGGAAAAAGGCTTGGCCTATTTCTGTAAGGTTTTTACGTTGGCCAAAGTTCGCTACTTTGATTTGAGTGAACGCGACAAAGCGGAAGCGTGGACAAGAGGCGCTGAATAATATTCAGCGCCGCCTTGCACGATTTCAGTGACCAGGCCATCCTGTAACATTATAAACAGCCGCCGAAAGCCGACGGGTTTCGGTGGCGCGAATTTTGCCCTTTGACAAGTTCAGCTCGCTCTACACATGCTGAAATTCACCGCTATTTTGTCGCCGGATAGAGAAGCGGAAACCACCTTTCCACGACATCTACAGGAAAGCCTAACCGCACCGGTCCCCTCGGCGTGTCGGAAACCAGCAGTCCTTTTTTTGATAGTGCATACAAAACAGCTCTGGCCGTTCGGTCATTTAGACCTGTAATTTCTTCGACCTTACCACGTTCAAACTCGCCAACTAACAGGGCTTCCCGTAGAAGCGCGTAGCTTCCTTTTGGCAGTTCTTTCAGAGCAATCATTTCCTCAACATGAATCCTCATGCGTTCGGATAATGTTTTAAAATCGAGAAGGCTACGCATATATTCCACTTGATCAATACAGATATTCAGGAAAAATTCGCTGAAATCCACCAGTGCTTTTTGCGATAAACTACCGCGCCCATCCAGATCGCCGCGACGCGGCTCGTCTGCCGCTTGCAGTAACGTTTTATATTCATCTTTTCGACGAGCGAGTCCTCTGGCAACCGACCACAATTCGCTGCCAACATCTATTTTTTTAAGGGCAGCATAGGACATCAAACGAACGACACGTCCATTTCCGTCAAAAAAAGGATGTATCCATACGTAACGATGATGGGAAGCGGCAATTGAAATGATGCGCTGAAGCCTGGAGAGTTTATTTGCGTCATAAGCTTCATCAAAACGTTCTAAGAATCTCGCTAGATTTTCAGGCCGTGGTGGGATATGTCGCCCGACTGCGACCATACCATTCCGATACTTGCCGGGAATAATCTTTATTTTTTCGCCCGTGTCGGGATTTTCAACCCAAAGCAATTCTTCCGGCAGGCGTGTGCAAAATTCCTCGTGAATCCATCGTCCATATTCGGATGATAGAGGATAAAACGCTGGTGTTTTGTCCTCATCAATCAATTTTTGAACGGCGATATGCGCAACGGCTTCCTTTTGCAGTGCCCGTTTTTTTGGCTCGCTGGAATAATCCTCAGCCATAGCGCGATCAATATCGCGCGGGTGTGTATCATGTCCTTCGATCAAATTTGAATAGTAACAATTCATAGATCGAACGAGATTTCCTATGGATTTACTCACGACAGGGTTAAGCATTCCCGCAAAACTGCTAGCTTTAGAGACTAAATCAATCGCAAGATCGTTCAGTTCGCCCGTACCTTCAGGAGGTAAGAGCGGCTCCATTAGCGTGATATTCTCTGTCATTAAGCCACCTTTTCACGCCACTAATATTGCCACTATTTTGGCGTTTGTTTATCAAAATATAACAGATTGTTATCTTAATACACCTTACTTTAAACAACAATTAATTTGCCACTATTTTTGCCACTAATTTATCAGTGTATTGCTGGTCTTATGAAATTCGGATGGTGGATGTGTGTATTCGTGCAGTGTTTATTCTCCGGACTAACGAGCATAGTACAAATGTAGATCGCCGCCGAAAGCCGACGGGTTTCGGCGGCGCGAATTTTTGGCACCTCAAGCAAAAAAAGCGCTGCCAGCTTCAAGCCGACAGCGCTATGGTTTTTTTAGTGATTCCAGAAGATATGAACTTCTTCGTAACCGGTTTCTATGGTGTAAATATCACCGCTTAATTCCATATCCCGACCCATACGCTCATAGTCGATATAGTAAGCCAGGTTTTCAGGAATTTGTGAGGTCTCTTCGGTCAATTCTTCCGCAAAATCGGCCAGTGATTTATAACAGCCGCAATAATTTTCTTCTGCCGCTGTTCTGGCTTCCTCAAGATCGCCGCCGAAATTGTTCAGCAATTCCCCGCCAAAGTCTGGGTATTCCTCAATGAAACAGGCGATTTCATGCGCGGATTGAAGCCCTTCATATTCGCTTAAAGCATAGCCGTCAAAGCCTTCATAATCATGAATGGCGTATTCTTCCGCGAAACCTTCGGGGCTTTCGGCCAGCATTTTATTGACTTGCTCCTGGATATCGTCCAGATCGTCAGTAGCGTTGATCCAAACGCCGTGAAGTTTGCCGTTATTGTAAGCCGCCAAATCTGCAACATAGATTCTGATATCTGCATTCATAGTCTTTCTCCTTAATTCGGTGTTGAGGTTCTAAGCGAAGCGTTTGCTCGCTCATGAACCTCTGCCGACTAGGGCGACTAAGGCGGGCGTGAAAAAGTCCAGAAAAATTGCGGAGGGTCTGCCCCACGCAGTGGATCAGGCGGAAACCGTCATTTTTCTTTACTTTGAGGGGAATAAGAACCCCTTTCATTTGCTTTGAAACGGGCGCACCTTCTGGTGCGGCAAATTTTTTCTTCAATAATTGCAACACTGGCAGGTTTTTACTGCCACGCACTAAAGCAATCAGATTTAACCGCCTTCTATTAAGAAAGGCGCACTGATCTCAACTTTTTATAAATCCAAAAAATTGCACAGACGATAAACGAGAGCTGCAAGCGCCATTGTCGCGCTTCTCCATATATTCCGACCATAGGTGCAGTTTTTCAACATCTGCGCTCCACCGGCCTTATCAAAGGTCGCGATGGGCGCGGCCTCCAATATCAGGAGGTTAAAATGAAACTGATTACAAGATTTGAACTGGCAACAAAAAGCGAAACCGAGCTTTATGCATTATTGAGAGAAGTTTTTAACGAACTTGTCAGAAGCAAGCCCGATAGCCATGAACGCAGAAATGCTCTGGCTTCAATGGAGAATATTCAATCTGAATTGGCTTCAAGGGCACCATAAACTTGAGAACATGGTTAACGACTATAATCAGTCTTCATCGAATTGACGAGCCAATTGAGATGCTTGAAATATTTGGAAAAAAAATGCTTAGGAACATAAATAATGCATGTTAAATTTTCGTGAACATTATGTACGCGTTCTTCGCTTAATGGACTAAAATAAAGTTGGCCACTTGTTAGAGACTAAATAATATGCATCTGTCGCGCATTCGAATTGAAAATTTTAGGAACTTTTCGTTACTAGATGTTCGTTTGTCTGGAAATGTTGTGGTCGTCGGAGAAAATCGGGTAGGAAAGAGTAATCTTCTCTACGCTCTACGTCTAATTCTTGATGCAAGCCTTCCGGATGCCGCCCGACAACTGAGCATTGGTGATTTCTGGGACGGCCTAGAGCCGCCGAGTGTGGATGATAAAATTAGCGTTAGCATAGAGATCACACAATTTGATAATGACCTTGACGTTCTGGCGGTCCTTACAGATTTTCGTTTGAACGATGATCCGAACACTGCAAGGCTTACCTTCGAGTTTCGCCCTAGGCCTGATCTTGAACAAGAACCAGCGACGGACGCGGACTATGAATTTGTTTGTTATGGCGGTGAGGATGAATCACGGCATTTCGGTCATGATGTGCGCCGGAGAATAACGCTTGATGTACTTCCTGCCTTGCGAGACGCGGAAGGGGATTTGCGGTCTTGGAGCAAATCACCCTTGCGCCCGCTTGTTGAAAAGGCCGTAATGTCCATCGGTGCAGATGACCTAACCGCAATCGGCCTCGCTATCGAAGCAGCGGCAAACCAGATTACAGAATTCAAGGATGTGCAGACCCTCGAAGAGAATATTGCAAACCTATTCCTTGAAATGAGCGGAGAAAGTCAGAATGTTAATCCCAAACTCGGTCTCAGCCCTACAGATACATCTCGCCTTCATCGAAACATACAACTGCTTATTGACGACGGACTTCGAAGCATAAGCGATGCAAGCCTCGGTTCTGCCAATCTTGTTTTCCTTACGCTCAAAGCATTGGAGCTACGACAGCTTATAGAGGACAATAATAGGGATCACACCTTTCTGGCGATAGAAGAACCCGAGGCGCATCTTCATCCCCACTTACAGCGCTCTGTTTACAGGCATTTATTCGAGAGTGTTGAGGAAGATGACGATAGACCTCTATCCGTATTCCTGACCACGCACTCACCTCATATTGCCAGTGTCACACCCATTCGCTCGCTTGTGCTACTGAGAAACAAGAAGGAAATCGGCACAACGGGTAAGTCAACGTCCTCTATTCCGCTGGAGGACAATGACGTAGATGACTTGCAACGCTATCTTGACGTCAACCGGGCGGAAATTCTCTTTTCACGTGGCGTCATTCTGGTAGAGGGCGATGCAGAACGCTTTCTTATCCCCGTGTTTGCACAGACAATGGGCCATAATCTTGACAATCTTGGGATCAGCGTTTGCTCCGTTTCGGGAACGAACTTTAAACCCTACGCAAAGTTCTTAGCCGGACTCGGAATACCTTTTTCAATCGTAACCGACTGGGACCCAAAAGAAAATGGTGCACCATTAGGTGTGAATCGCGCACAAAGTCTCATTAGAACAATAGAAGAAATCCGTAACTGCGCGGTCTCAAAGGAACTGGAAGAAAATCTTTCGGATATTGGCGAAAAAGCCCTACGTGGTCTATCGAAGAAATATGGAATATTTTTGAATAATCACACATTGGAAGTTGATTTATTCAAAGACGGATACGAAGACTACATAGCGCAAACCCTTCATGAGCATGGGTTCGGGTCAATCAGAACCGCTAGAATTAATGCGTGGGTCGAAAAACCTGATGAACTCGAGGTAAAGCGGTATTTGTCATTTATTGAGGAAATCGGCAAAGGCCGGTTTGCGCAACGGTTGGCGGCACGGTTGGAGGACATAGAACAGCCAGACTATATCGGCGCGGCGATAGAATTCGTGGCAGATCGTGTCTAAGTCGGCTCTATATCTCAAAGCCGCCGAGGATTTTCGCGATAATCCGGGACAACTTGGTGCTTATGAATCAACTGGCCATTGTGTCGTTCTGGCTGGCCCTGGCAGCGGAAAAACCAAGACGCTGACGGTAAAACTGGCCCGTATGCTTGCCGAGGACGTACATGAACCCAGAGGTGTTGCTTGTATCACATATAACAATGAGTGCGCCCGAGAACTTGAAACGCGACTGGCTGATCTTGGAATTCAGCCAGGATCGCGCGTATTTATTGGTACGGTGCACTCGTTTTCATTGACCCAAATTGTTATTCCCTATGAGAAGCCTGCAGGCCTGAACCTACCAGACAATTTCAAAGTTGCGAGCGTACGCCAACAGAGAGCGGCGATGGAGCTGGCATATGTTCGCACAATCAATGGCCCTGATAACCCACACAGATGGCGGTTGCCGATGGACCGCTACCGAAGGTCAATACTTAATAGAGCAAGCGATGAATGGCAAACACAGGACCCGATGTTGGCCAACCTTGTTGAGGCATACGAGGCTGAACTGCGAAGAAATGGCTTGATCGACTTCGACGATATGCCACTTTTGGCATTACGGGCATTGATCAACCACAAGTGGGTTCGTAAAGCAGTATTGGCGAAATACCCGGTACTTGCAGTGGATGAATATCAAGACCTCGGACATGCTTTACACCATATGGTACTTGGACTATGTTTTAGGACAGGAATCCGATTGTTTGCTGTCGGCGACGCCGACCAATCGATTTACGGCTTTACTGGTGCAAATCCGGAATTGTTGCGGCGACTATCGGCGCGGCAGGATGTGCAAACGCTTAGATTGCCATTCAATTATCGTTGTGGATCACAAATTGTGGCAGCTTCCGAGTATGCTCTTGGAGAGGATCGTGGTTATCAGGCTCCGGACGGTGCAGCAGAAGGTACGATCTACTTTCATCCGTTGACACAAGACTACAGGGTTCAGGCAAACCGTTTATTCACAGAAATTCTGCCTGATGTCATGAACCGGATTCCCGATCTGACCCTTGGACAAATCGCAGTTTTGTATCAAAGTGCGAATATTGGGAACGATATCGCTGATGCCGCAGAAGCATCTGGCATAGAGTATGTACGCACAGATGGCAATGCATTGTACCCCCGATATAGCAGAGTTATGCGGTGGCTGGAATTCTGCGCGATCTGGTCGTGCGGAGGTTGGCGAAATGGAGAACCACGCTTGTCGAAGATAGTCGCAGATGCAATGCGCGTATTTGCAGACTTGCTTGTGTCGGACGATCAGAAAACGCTTTTTCAAGGATCGTTGGTTCAGTTTCTTTGGAGTCACAGAAATGCTGACGAAAAGCTGCATGATTGGATGCAGCACATGAAGGTAGAATTCTTAAATGACCTTTTAAACGCAAGCATTCAACTTGTTGACGAAGTCGATATTCTCAATACCTTTATCGAAAAACTCACATCCGGTGGCCCCATCGAAGACATGACCTTGGGACAGTTTTCCGGCCATGGCCAAGGTACTGATCAAATTACTTTGAGCACTTTGCACAGCTCCAAAGGCCGTGAGTTCCGCGTTGTTTTCCTATTCGGGATGGACCAGGGGGTTATACCATGGAATAACGTTGGAGCAGCTGCGTTGAGAGAATCTCGGCGACTTTTTTATGTCGGCTTCACACGCGCTGAACAAGAGCTTCATATCATACATTCTAAGCATAAGCCATCGCAGTTCGTGGTGGAAGTAGCTGAAAGAATTGGTGTTACATGAATGAGGGTGAACTGACCACAAGGCACGCGTCAACACCTTGAATGCTCAGAACGCCTTCCTTGAACTTGGCGTGTTCTTGTGTTGAACGCGTGTGATCCCATAGAAAGCTGACAAGACGTGCATCCTTGTATTTTGTGTCGGCGTGATAGAGGGAAGCGTCTTCCGCGACTTCACCGATCAGTTTCGAAAAACTCTTCTTGCTGTCTTTACGATACTTGACTTCTATGATCGTATGCAGACCAGGCAGATAAAGATCGGCACGGGGATTTTTCTGTCCAACCTGCTGCAAATTGACTTCATCGGCAATATCATCAAAGATTGGTGCAAGCAGAAGGTACAACAAATTTTGAACATGATACTCGTTCTCGACCAGCCATTTCACCGGTATAGAATTTCGAGTACGTCCTTTTTCTTCTTCCCATGTCCATCGCTTTAGCCCAACCGGGATGCGCTCAAGAAACGTAACGAGATCCCTTAGCAGCCAGCCATTTGGTGGTACTATAGCTAAGTCATTGCTCGCATAATCGAAACAATAGACCATTAACGCTAATAGTATAGGAGAGGTATTGTTTGCAGCATTCAACCGGAACTCTGCCATAAATCTGGAAATCAAATCCTGACGCGTATGTTGCTCGGATAAAGTGAGTATGTCGCAGTAATGCAAAAACAGCGGAAACGTCGCGGTTTTGAAAACGGCAGATGATGAATCCCGAACATACCGAGCAATGTCCCCCTCTAAGTCACTCAGCCTGCCGCTCTTAATCTGTTGGGATACAAATCCATGTACCCATAACTGAAATTGTTCTCCCATCTCGTCATTAAAGTGGTTCTCGATAAGCCATTTGACCGACATTACGCCTACAAAATCGGATACCCAGGGCATCGGTGTGGAGTCAATACGAGACGCCTGACCAAGCAGTCGGGTTAAGTCAGATTCGGAAACAGTATCATCAACGATTTGCAAACCGGAAACGGCGCACTTCTGGTAAAGGGACAGCGAGGCGAAATCGAAAGAGTGGACGGGGCCATCGGACAGACCCAAGAATTGAACAAAGCAAGACTTAAAAGGATCAGACTTAGCGCCATCAAGTACCTTACCCCCGATATACTCACGAAGCTCGTAAGCATTTTCTTTATCTATAGAAACCATTGCGACTGCCCAATTTTTCCGATCATGATTGAGTCACTCCAACCCGGCAATTGGTTGAGCCAACCCAGATTACGAGCAATGAGATCAGAGTAACTGATCGTCACAGGCATCGGGTTAGGAAAATAGCTACGCCAGGAATGCGAAGAAAAGTTGTACAACTGCGTAGTCAGGTACTTGATGTCCTTGAAAGTCGAATCTCTATGAATGTTAAGGAGTAGTCCTCTTGGATGACCGTCGGAGACCTGCTTGAGCTGGCTTTGGCCAATGAGATAGACCAAGGTTTCGTATTTCGACAAATTCAAAAATTTCCCTCGAGGCGGAGCGAATCGCCCTTTATCTTTACTTGCAGTTGCCGCATCGAACATGTGCAAGCCGTGATTTTCAGATATCTTGAGAAAGGCGTACTCCACATGATAATCGCGGTATTTATCAATGACAGACCGAACCGCTTGGATTTCATCTTTGTTGAATTTTTTAACGGACGCGTGAAACACTAACCGAATCGTATCACCCTTCTGCCAATTCATACGTTTTCTTATTTTTGCTATTGTCTCATCGAGGATGGTTGAAAGCGCATCACAGTAAGCATCCGGCGCAACCGCTTTTGATGTACTGGAAACGATATAGCTACCATCACCCGAGAAAACCGTAGTAATCCCCATAATCCTCTGATTGTTACCGCGTCCGTTGCCGATATTTGCGCTTCCAATACCGACAACGAGTTCATGGGAAATAGTTGGTGACGATTTTAGGAGCCACGGTACGCCGCCCATTTTCGCGTAACAGGCTAGAGCCATATTGTTCAACGAGTATCCAAGCGAGTATTCACTCTGATCCAACAATTCAATCGTAAAATCTTGCACTGGAACCTGATGCAGAAAAAATAGACTCTTTCCCCAATAATAGGGATTATCTATAACATTGAGTTTTTTGAATGACTGCCTTACCTGGACGAGCGCCAAATCCCAACGTTCGCCCTCCTCAACTTTTTGCTTGAGCGATCGATCAATGGCCGCCTTGTATCCATCGACATCATCTGAGTCTGTCGTGAACACTTCCACCCGACTTGTCCCAATACTAAACTTTCCTTCAAGACCAGATCGAAAATACTTGCTATTGGGCATACCCTTGAGGAATCTTCTTATGAATTGCTCAACTATACCCTTGTCATGCTTTGAGCAAATCACACAAACGGATGGATCGTTCCTGTCGAAAGTACGTTTCGTATAAGGACCATACTGTGTAAAGCCTTTCTCCGCCCAATTTGCCTCACCATTGTCGTTGAAGACGAATATAGGCCGTTCGAGATTTCCGCACATCCCTTGGATGTTGTTGGCATCTTTAATTCCGATAAGCGTCCCATCTACAAGCTCGATTCCGTTCGACTGGAAGTACCTCTTCAGCAGATTAATTCTGTTATTCTTGTTCTCTCCACCGTTAAATGTGGAGATAGCTATGCGAATGCGTTCAACAACATCTTCTTTCTGAGAACCGTGCGTGTGTTGAATGTAATCATCAAAGTTTTTAATGCTTGCTTCGAGATACGCTTCGCTACTGGCTATTTTGTGCTCGCTCCCATCCAGACCAAAGACACTTAGTTGATCGCCGTTAACTGCGCTTACGTACCCAAGAAGTTTCTTGTAGCCATCAATCTGCTCGACTACGACATAACGATCAATAAGATTAAACCCCTTCGAAAGGAAGTACCGGCAGGTTTCATTCACTTCCCGGCACGTCGAACAATCAATGACAAGGCAAGGAACACCCTTAATTATTTGTGTATCAAGTTTGTACTTAACGACGACCTGGAATGGATAATCTGCGCCGATGATTGGAACAAGAAGATTATCTTCCTTCTTGCTGCTCAGTAGTTCAATCGGGAAGAATCCAGAAACCTGGCGGCCCATCGAAGACAGATGCCTCTTCACGCCATCCTTTGCAAGGAAACAAAACAGTTCGTAATTTTTAGCGAGGTCGAAAGTCTTTATTTTACCCCTTACGGGATATTCACCATTAGGGGAGAAGATTAGGATATCATCGCCAACTCTCCTAATGGTATATGGTTCGCTCTCGTCAGCCTTCAACGCATCATATCGGTCCTTGTCGTAGGGAATGGCGCAGGCTTGTATCTCTTGCTCTTGGTTGGAAGCTTCCAGAGGAAACGCATTTAATGTGATTGGCAAAACGGACTCTCCCTTCTGTCAAACGTTCTGGCGTGTCGAAGGAACTTCCGAGCCACTTTCACCACTATCCTGATATTCTCGGACGCATTTCCCAGTTTTACCCTGCACAATAGTAAATGACGTTTATTGCAGCATCTATTTTTACATTGATAGCTAAAATCGAGAGTTGAACTAGGATTAATAGGAAAAGCGAATAGTTTGTCACTCATGCCGTACCCTTTCCATCATTGGCTGAAAGTTTTTGTGGTTTGCTGATGCAATTAAGTACGAAAATATTGCTTCCGCTTTTTCCGATATCTCTGATGGTGCAAAATTCTCCGGCAATCCAGTTTTGTCATCCCACAAGAAATCTTTGATCTTCACTTTTATTTCATCACGAGTGCTTTGCTTGGCTGAAAAATCTTGTATCCGCGTCAATTCTTTACTGACAACTTTATACAACCCTTCGGCAACTTTCTTTATTTGGTCTATTTCTTTTTTCGATAAATCAGGTTTCAGTAAAAGATCAAACAATGCCAATGACTCTTCTGACAAACCTTCTTTGACAGCTCTCTGTTCTTCCTCGCTCAGTTCATCAACCAGTTTGAGCAAAGCTTCAAATGTTGCCTCAATGGTCACCCGGTCTTTTTCGTTGTTATATTCACTAACGATCTCTTCGTAGTGCTTTTGAAAATCCGTCCTCGTCGGATTTTGCATGAGCATCTTGAGAAGCTTTTTTTCGATAATCTCTTTGAGGCTTTGAACGGTGGTATTTTTAGCCGGGGAACGTTCAAATTCTTTTCTCAAGCGCTCAAAATCTATCTTGCTGATATCGTAAAGTTTGTTTGGCTCATTATCTACGCTATTAGGCTCAATGCTTTCTTCGATAACTGCATGAAGTTCGCGCATAATGTCGGAAATGTCCGCCTTTTCCACATCCTCTTGCAAGCTCTTGTAGATAATATTGATAGCATCATAGGCGGCGCGGTAATTGTTGATTGCTTTGATGGTTAAGCAGGCTTTGAACTTCTTGAAAACTTCGCGGCAAATTATTTCAAAGCGTTTGCGGGTTTCGTCATTCTGATTAACTACTTCCTTGGCATCTATGATGGATTTATTGCGTTCAAAGCCTGATTTTTCCAGCACATCTTCCAGCTTGAAGTCTTTAGCGCCAAGGAATGTACGCACGGCTTCAATAGCTTCTTCTAGATCGGCCAGCAAATCTGCTTCCGGCTTTACTGGATCAAGTTCTGGCGGTGGCTGATTATCACCACCATCTACGCCAGTATGTCCGGCAAACGTAGCAAGAGCTTTTCGTAGGTTCTTCAATATGCCGCAGTAATCAGCGATCAAGCCGTTGTTTTTGCCTTCTGCCACGCGGTTTGCTCTTGCAATAGCTTGCATGAGCGTATGAGCCTTGAGCGGCTTGTCTAAATACAAAGTGGACATGGTAGGCACGTCAAAGCCAGTGAGCCACATGGCACAAACGATAGCGACCCGGAATGGATGCTCTTCTTTCTTAAACGCACTTTCCATGTCGATGCGCTTGCCGTCTGGCGTTTCAAAACCTTCTTTAATCAGCTTACGGTGGGGCGTAATATCCAAATTCCATTTACGGAATTTATCGACTTCGCCTTGTTCTTCACTGACTACCACAGCCATGATGGTTTCGCGCATCCAGTTCAGTTTGCGCTCCATATCCATAATGGCTTGTTCGTCGGCCAACTTAGTGAGTTTCTTTTCAAGCTCGGTGATTTTATCTTTCCATTTATCCAGAATGATTTCCTGCATCCGAACGCACGTAATTTTATCAATACACACCAGCATCGCCTTGCCGTTTTCACCGCCAACGCTGTAATGTTCAACAAAATCCTCAGCGATTTGCTCTAGGCGGCTTTGGGCGGTAATCAGGTGATAATCGCGTTTTAGCTCACGCTCTAGGCGCTCGGCCACATCCTGATCTTCAATTTCGATCTCTTCCAGCTTTGCAGCGATTTTCTCGTTCAAGTCATTGGTGGCAACACCCAGCTTTTCGCCTCTGGCGTCATAATAAAGAGGCACGGTTGCCTTATCCTCGACCGCACGCTGGAAATCATAAGTGGAAATATACTCCCCAAATACGCGGCGCGTAATCTCATCATCTTTAAACAGCGGTGTGCCGGTAAATCCGATATAGCTGGCATTGGGCAAGGCATTACGCAGGTTCAATGACAAGCGGCCATATTGGGTACGGTGCGCCTCATCAGTAATGACGATGATGTCGTTACGGTCTGAGTAAGGATCGTTAGGATCAACATCCTTATTGAATTTCTGCACCAGCGTAAACACATAGGCTTTATGCTGATTAAGCAATTCTTGCAGATGATCGCCTGATCCGGCACGGCATGGGTCTTGATCGTTATCCACCAAGCCACAACCGGCAAAAGTGTTATAGATTTGCTTATCCAAATCCTCACGGTCAGTACAGATCAGGAAAGTAAAATTTCCGCCGAGTTTGCGGTGAATCTTACGGGCAAAGAAAACGATGGAATAGGATTTACCCGATCCTTGGGTGTGCCAAAACACGCCGAGTTTGCCCTGGCGTGCTTCACGATTTTGCACGGCATCAACGGCGCGGTTGACGCCTAAGAACTGGTGGTTACGGGCAACGATCTTGACCAGTTTTCCCTTGCTCTCATCGAAGAGTGTATAGTTTTCAAACAGGTCTAGGAAGTCGCGCTTGTTGCAGATACCCTTGAGCAAAGTTTCCATATCTACCACGCCAGGATCACCTTCAGCCAAACGCTTCCAGTCATTGAAATGCTCAAACTTGCTGGAGATCGAGCCAATTTTGGCATTCGCACCATTACCCAAAATTACAAAGGCATTGTGGTGGAATAAATGCGGGATCGTGTCTTTGTAATCGGAGAGGTTTTTCTCATAAGCATGACGGATGTCTTTGTGAATGGTCTTGCACTCGATAAACATGAGGGGAAGGCCATTCACAAAACCAACGATGTCGGCACGGCGGCGGTAGATATCACCGCGCACCCAAAGCTCACGCACACACAGAAAATGGTTGTTTTCTGGATTGTCGAAATCAAAGACCTTGAGGCGTTTTTTCTCCAGCTCACCCCTAGCATTGCGGAACTGCACCAGTACGCCATTTTTGATCAGCTCGTACTGCTCAAAGTTGATTTGCAGTGTGTTTTCGGTGACAGGCGCTTCGGTGATCTGGCGCAAGGCATCCTGATAGGCCGCCTCGGGCAGGCCGGGATTGAGCTTGACCAACGCTTCGCCAAGATAACGGGTCAGAACAACGTCCTTGTCAGATTGCCGCCCGAGTGTCCCTTCTGCCCCGAAGGTCTCATTGTTGTAGGCGTAGATACTTTCCCAGTCGAGCTGTTCTTGCAGATAATCCGCCGTGGTGGCCTGAACCAGCGTGTCTTCATTGAGGGGTGGATTCAAACGGCAATCTCCCCGCTCATGAGTTTGGGTAGGAGAAGGTCGCGGGCAGTAGCCAATTGCTGAGTTTGTTTAAGGAGTATATTTATCTGCTCAAATACTCCAACAACAACTTCGTCAAATTGTTCTTGAATTGAGGCAGGTGGAACCGGAACTACATATTTATCAAAGCACGAAGGCTGAACCCTTTGTCTACCCGATGAGCCAATCATACTTTTAATAGCATTTCCACGAAAACTTTCTTCTCGTGCTAATAAGTAAGCAAATTGGTTGCTCACCTTGCTCCCTCTCAGAACAATAAACTCGGTTGAGCCACAAGCAACTTCATTTTCATTCAGGAAATTCACAAAAGCAGTTTTACCATTTTCTAGGCATGGTGTTATGCGTGCAAAAAGAGTATCACCGGCTGCGAACTTAACAGTTGTATGCTTTGTTCTTTTTTCAAACATAGAAACATCCACTGTCATTTGAGATTCAGACAAGCTCGCCATTGGAACGTAAGTAATCTCTTTATCTTTCTCAATAGGAGTTTTAGGATTTATAAACAGTGCTTCAGAAGCAACACAACGCTCCCAGCCTTCCGGTACGCTGTCGATGATTTTGACATGCTCATGGCCAGGGAAGCGGAAGCGCACAAACCATTCTTTGTAAAGCTGCCGCGCCGATTCCTCTAACAACTCAATCCGCCGCTTGTTGTTTTCGATGAGGTCGTCGTAGGCTTTTAAAGTTGAAGATATAGATTTTTGGGTAAGGACATCAATATCTGGCAGTTCGATTCTTTCAACATCTTTGGGACTAATGTTTGCTTGGTTCGCAGCTCCCCCAGCATTAAGCGCCAAATCATGCATTACTCTCTCTTGTCTCAGAAAGTAATAGAGAAAATCCTTATCTAAACGCTCAGTATCATTGACTACTATTCTACCCGCACGCTGGTTTAATAATGCCAATCGTTCATGGCGGTACATTGCAACTCTACCGACTACAGAATTGGGTTGTGATATATGCGATCCAGTTAAACATATCATCACGTCTCCAAATTTGACTTTAAATTTGTCATCAATATTCAAAAAATCGGGAGGCAAATACTGAACTCCGTCAAACACGACGTGCTCATGTTTGATATTCGCAATCTTTAAAACTGGTATTCCTTCATCAACAAAGTCTTTTGATTTGAACGCATAACCAGATATGACCTTTGCGCAATCTCCTAACTGTAAAGCTTGTTCAGTCATGCCCCCAGCTCCTCAAAATTCTTTTGGATTTGGGCGGCAAGGATAGCTGCCTCTTCATTGAGGCCTTTAAGCTCAATATGAATATCACGCAACGTTTCTTCGAAGTCGAAGTCTTCGTCTTCTTCCTCCGGTGCAACGCCGACATAACGCCCTGGGGTAAGGCTCCAATCATTGGCTTTGATCTCTTCAATATCAACGAGCTTCACCAAGCCTTCCACATCGCGCAGCTCGGCCTCAGGAAAGCGTTCTTGCAGCCAGTGAGCTTGCTTGAAGATATGACGCACCTGCTTCAAGTGTTCGACGGCGACTTTGCGCTGTTCGTCGAGGTCTTTGGTTAGCTTATTGAAACCTTTCTCACCGCTTTCCTTAGCCTGCTTTTCAACAAATTTATAGAGCTGGTCTATTTGTTTGATCAGGTCTCGACTGGTCTCTGCGATAGGCTCCAGTTTTTCGGCTGCGCTTAGCAAGCCTGCATTGTCTTTTGCCGCGCTGTTCCAGTTTTTATTTTCCGCTTCAATTGTGCTTTCAAATGCTTTGATGTCACTGCCAAGCAGTTCGAATGCTTTGGTGGTTTCATCATCCACCTTGGATAATTTGCCAATCAAGCTATCCAGCGTAGCCACAAATTCGTCCATTGGCGCTTTGGCCGCTTGCGCATCACCCAAAGTGCGCTGTAGATAGCTTTCGACCAGTTCCAAGAATCTCTCCTGCTGGCCACGATAGAGCCATACGATAGAAGTGAGGTTCGCGAGCTGCTCTGGGGAGAAGTCGTAAATCTTGCGCGTGACTTTGCGGTAGACATTACGTGCATCCAGCATCAGCACCTTGTCTTTCATATGCTCAGCTTTGTTCTTGTTAAAGAACCAAAGCTCACACGGCACTGAACGGGTGTAGAAAAAGTTGGAACGGATGGCGACCATCGCGCCGACGTGCCCAGACTCCACCAGTTTACGGCGCACTTCAGCTTCTTGCCCTCCGGCACTAGAGGCTTGCGAAGACATAACAAAGCCTGCGCGGCCTTTATCATTCAAATAACTGTAGAAGTAAGAAATCCACAGATAGTTGCCGTTGGAAACCGCACCTTTCTTATTGACACCGGGCAGGCCAAAGGGCAATCGCGGGTCGTTTTTAATTTTCTCCGCATCCACGTCATCAACGTTAAACGGTGGGTTTGCCATCACGAAATCGGCCTTACCCAGGAAGTCATGTGGGTCTTCGTAATAGGAAATGGCTTTCTGGATTTTGCCTTCCAGGCCATGCACAGCCAAGTTCATCTTGGCAAGTCGGATGGTGGTTGGGTTTTTCTCTGCGCCATAGAAGGTTGCAACGTCCTGCGGGCTCTTGTGCATTTTCTCGATGAAATGGGCGCTTTGCACGAACATGCCGCCCGAACCACAAGCAGGATCAATCACTGAGCCGTGGTCAGGTTCGATAAAGTTTACGATCATCTGCACCAGGGATACTGGCGTGAAGAATTCACCGCCGTCATGAGCGCTTTGATTGGCAAACTGGGTGAGGAAGTATTCGTAGATACGCCCAAAAATATCGCCCGTCGCCTTTTTAAGGGCTGGGTCGTTAAAGGTGCGTAGAAGATTGCCAAGAACATCATTATCCAGCTCTTGATATTCACTCTTGGGTAAAACGCCTTTTAAGGTTTCGTAGTCTGACTCTATGGCCTCCATCGCATTAATGACAGCCTGCGCACGATCATCGCTGTCTTTTAGATTAACCAGATATTCAAATTGCGCTTCTGGCTTAAGGAAAATGGCGCCTTTACTGGAGAAATCTTCTTTCGTTAAAGGGCGTGTCTGACCACCGCGACTGGGCAGTGATGCTTCGATACTGGGCTTAATAAACAAATACCGACTGTAGGCGTGACGAAGGAAAATAAGCCCCATGACCGGCAAGAAATATTCGTTACTGGCGTAATTACTATTAGCACGTAGATTATCAGCACTGCTCCATAGTCTTTTTTCTATTGCTTCTATATTCTCTAGTTGAGCCATCCGACCTTTACTCCGTCTCTTTCTTCTTTTGTTCTTCGATCCAGCAATCGATGTCTTTGCGCTTAAAGCGCCAACTACCTCCAACTTTGAAACCCGGCAGTTTCCCCTCCGCAGCAAGGCGATAGGCCGTTTTTTCAGCCAACTTCAAATACGCCGCAACTTCTTTGAGGGTCATGATTTCGTCGTTCATCACTATATCCACCGTAACGATACGTGAGAGAATAAGGGAAAATCAGGGAATCAACAACCACAAAAATTTTATTGGTATCAGGCGTTTATAGGGTAGGTTGATAAAAGAACCACAGAATTGGGACAAGATTGAATGATGCATCCTCCAGATTTACCATTGATTAAACCAAGTGATGCAAAATCATGGTCACTTTGTGCGCGGCGAGTTTGGCTGGACAATAAAGGCGAATTTGACCTACAGCCTTTAGAAGACGCGTTTGAGCAACTGGTTATTGAACTTGGTTTGGCGCATGAACAAAGCATTTTGCAACGGCTCTCCAATGCAATGGAGATTCACATTGCTACCTCGCCAGAAGATACTTCTCGTCTCATGGCAAATCGAGTGCCAGTCATTTACCAAGCGCAACTCTTGAATGAGATCGATGGGATTATCGGATTACCGGACTTTCTCATTTTGCACGAAAGTGGCCAGTACCAAGCGGCTGACGCCAAACTCTCTCTGAGCGAGGAAAAGAAAGAAATTCAGGTGCAATTGGGCATTTACCGCCGTTTGCTGGGCAGTGGCTTGCCTGCCATCGTATTCCTCGGCGATGGCGACCAAGCGTTCATCGGTGATGAAGCGAACGTCACCGCAAACCAGTTTGTAACTGAAATGCGCGAGATTCTTTCGTCAGAAGACGAGCCACTGGTGCGATACAGCCACAGCAAGTGTCGTGCTTGCCCATATTACACGCACTGCAAGCCTCCATTCGAAGAAAAGGAAGAATTGTCGCTGCTTTACAGCATACAAGGGCGTGCAGCTAACGGCTTGGAAAGCGCAGGCATCGACACAATTAGCAAGCTGGCCAGTAGCGAACCGAATAGCATTCCCGACGTGCCCTACCTTAAGGGCTATGACAAGAAACATAGGGCAGTGCTACAGGCAAAATCCTATCTCTCGGGCAAGATTTTCCAACTCAATCCTGTCGTTTTGCCGGAAGGCCACTGGATACACTTTGATATCGAGGACAATCCGTTGACTGGAAACGGCGAAAAGCACGTTTACCTATGGGGCTTTCTTGTGCCGGACTTCTCTGGCAATAACGGCCATGAAAGCTTCGAATACGTATGGACGGATCGAGATGAAGAAGATAAACAGGGCTGGCATCAGTTTCTCGACCAGATTGAGGGCTATAAGCAGCAATATCCAGACCTGATTCTAGCGCATTATTCCAGCCATGAACGCAGTACAATCCGCGCTTACGCCAAACGCTACGGGATGGAAGACCATCCCACCGTAGCGTATCTGCTTGGCGATGAAAGTCCTTTGTTCGACCTGCAAAAGCCCGTGCTAGACAACCTTGTATTGCCATTACAGGGATATGGCCTGAAGGACATTTGCAAACATCGTGATCTGGTGAATTTTCAGTGGCAGGATGAAGAATCCGGCTCGCAGTGGTCTGTTGTGCAATTCAACCGCTTTTTGGCTGAGCCTGGCGCGGAGATCAGGACAAGGCTGAAGCACGAAATTCTCGGCTACAACCGCGATGATGTGACCGCTACACGACGGCTTGAAGAATGGCTCCGTGCTAATTTCATGAGTTGATTCTCGACCTCTCCTTGCTGTACCGCATCCAAGGATGTTTCCTTGGTCGTCATCCACTGGCGAAACAGTGGTCGTGATTGAGCGGCGAAACGCTCACGGCATCCAACCGGCGGACGGTTGGTCAAGGTTTCCAAAGGGCATTGAAGGCTCTTTGGTCGATGGGGGTTCAGGGGGAGAGCGAAGTCTCCACTTGACCATGGGGGTTTTGGGGGCAGCTCGGAGGCTCTCCCAAATGGTGATTGAACGGCCACACGTTCTCTGGTGCATGATGGCTCGACGCCTTGAATGCGCCACATCAGCGCTTACCTAAAAATTTTGCAGTGCAATATTTGAAGTTTAGCGCGACCGAGAGGGATGCAACGGGAGAGCGGCAGCGTCTCCCTTGCCAAGATGGCGTTGGACGAAAAAATGGAACATTTTGTAGTACAACGCACATCTTGCAGTCATCCTAAACCCACCGGGAGCGGTTTTTATTGTGCGGTTGCTCACATGCGTATAGCTGAGATATTGCAGTGAGCGTTGATGGATGACGGGTATGCAAAACTATGCCTCGATCATAAGAATTTAGCAATAGAGCGTAGGACGTTCCATTTGCGTAGCCACCTGTGGATTTTTCAGGTGGCATGACCGAAAGCGATAAGCTGTAGGTCATGAGGGCGGGTTTAGCGGCCGATTGATTTTCCGTTGCGACATCGGAGCAGAGTTTGAAAATCATTCGGGGCATTAATGCATTTCAAACCAACGTTCCCACATGGGTCGGATGAATTGATCCGGTGTAGTGTTGAGTGCGCGGGCTATTTTGAACAGGGTTTCGTAGCGAGGTTGTTCGGTTCCGGCTTCAATGCGTTGAATGGATCGCGAACTAAGGTCTACTCTGGCGGCCAAGTCTTCCTGCGTAATGCCCGTGTCATTTCGCTGTTTTGCTATCGCATCCCCCAGAGCTTTACACACGTCTGTATTCATTTAGCCTTGTCGATCTATTTAACTTGATAAATAAGATTTCTAAAGCTTATATTGAGGCAACAACACGACATTCAGTGTCGTGTTATCCCACACATGGAAAGGCTGCGGAAATTTTGTTTCTTGCAGCCTTTCTTATGGGGCGATTATTTTCAGTAAGTGCAACCGCCACGTTGCAAAGCCCGTGTAACGGTGCGTGTGCACACGTTCATTTCCTGAGCCAGTTCTCTAATGGTAGTTCCGGGTTCATGATCCAGCTTTTCCCGAATGGTGACGATTTGCTCCAGCGACAGTGCATGAGGCCGTCCCGCATGTTTGCCGCGTTTTTGTGCGGCCTTTAAGCCTTCCTTGGTGCGGCGGCTGATGGTCTGGCGTTCCCATTCGGCCAGTGCCGCCGCGATAACATACAGCAATTTTCCCTCCGGCGTGGTCGTGTCAAAATCCTGCGTCAGCGATTTAAACTGGATACGGCGTTGATGCAATTTATCCAATTCACCCAACGCATCCAGAACGGAGCGAAATGCCCGATCCAAGGACGATACGACCAGCACATCGCCGGGCTGTAGCTGCGTGATCATATTCTCGTACACCGGGCGGTGTTTTTTTACGGCGGACGTGCCTTCCTCGATAAAAATTTCATCGCACGCTTCTTGCAACGCAAGGACTTGCCGGTCGATCAACTGATTGCCGGTGGACGTGCGAATATAGCCCAGACGTTTCATGCCGTTCCTTTCCCTCGCGTGACAATTTCCGTTTTTGACGAAAAATATTGTCCCGTATTTCTGCCGCGTTCGATTCGACAAAAAGGATCGTTTTTGTCCGATGCCGCCCTTCCCAAAATCCCGTTTTTAAATCCCTTGTGAAACAGTTGATTAGGAACAGCCTGCGTTTCAAAAACCAACTTATGAAAATGGTAACAAAAACGATCCTTTTTGCCCTGTAGCACGCCGTTGAAATTTTTTCAAATCCCGGCTTTGAAAAAAGCAAGACAGACATTTTTACAATCAATCAAAATTAGAGGTACGAACGTGAACAACACAGTGAACGGTGCGGTGTGCGCCGGAATTTTGACTTTAGCGGCTGCATCGGTTGATGCGGCTTTATTGTCCCGGCTGGGCGGTCTGGCCGTTTATGATACCGATCGGGATATTACATGGCTGGCCGATGCCAATGCGGCTGCGGGCACGATTTTTGACGATGGGTTTAGCAATAGCGACGGACGTTTGACGTGGAATAACGCCCTTACATGGGTGGATAGTCTGACAATCGGTGGATTTAACGACTGGCGTTTGCCCTTTACACCCGACCCGGACAGCACCTGCATCGGCAATGCAACCAGCCTTGGTGCGGAAGGATTCAATTGTACAGGCAGCGAATTGGGGCATCTGTTTTATGACGAACTTGGGGGTACGGCGTTCGTTGACATTTTAAACAGTACCGATCCCGACCTTGCCCTGTTTTCCAATATTCAGGCGGCGTATTGGTCTGGCACTGAAATCGCGTCCGATACCAGTCTTGCATGGGGAATGTCTTATAAAGTCGGATTACAAGCCGGAACCAGCAAGGTCAACACATCATTCGCATGGGCCGTGCGCGACGGCGATGTCGGCACCGTGTCTGAGCCGTCCATACTGGCATTACTGGGTATCGGTCTGATCGGTTTTATGACGTATGGCAGAAACTGATCATGAAACGTACAGGACTGTTTATCAAGCATCCGTACGCATTTTTATAACCAATATTTCAACGAGGTATCCCCGTGACCCATACGATGCACAAAAATCTGCTGAGGCTTTTTATGCTGATCAGCGTTCTTTCCTCTCTCATCGTTTCATCACCCGGATCGGCACAAAACAATGCCGATATTGAAAATATTTTCAACTGGGCGGAAAACAACTTTGCGCAATTTTTTCCAAACCACCAAATGACATTAAACGCAGAGCCATGGCACTATCGTTTTTATCCCTCAACCGGTATCTATATCGGTGCGCGGGATGAACAGATATTTGTGCTTGGCGGCCCGTTTGGAAACAACGAACCGAGATTTATAATCACTGTTCCCGACTTATTGGCACAGATCGGACGTGACTCGGGCGTACCGGCATGCCGGAATCCGGTGGACGGATTTACGGCCATACAAAATGATCATGTTGTGAATATCACCTCAAACGGGCAATGTTTCAGCCGAGCTATGATTATTTCTGGTGTATGACAAGGGAAGAGAAAGCGGTGTAACCTGTTGGTATAGATCTCGGCAGATCAACCAATAAAAAGAGGAAAA
>NZ_FOCP01000035.1 GCF_900110145.1 Nitrosomonas marina
GACGGTATCAAGGTGCGTTACCGGGCTGATGAAAAGAAAGTGGGCGGCGTGGCGCAGGCAAACGATGAAATCACGCTGCAAATTCTGGATTCTGAAGATGTTCTGATATACGAGTTTTTCGGATCTCTGGATATCGATGCCAAGGATGACTATAACAATTCGCTGTATTTGCCTGATGTGGTCGCGTCATTTACCGATGAACTTGAGGTAAGTGTCGGTGTAACCGGTGCGAATGCAACCGTGGCTACTACTTCTGATGCTTACGGGTACGATACGGGCGGACAAGAGAAATGGTCCAAGTCAAATACGCTGGTTTGTTTCGATGAGGGCGGTACCGGTTATGTGACAGAGGATTACTCGCTTGCGCGTGTGAAACTGGAAAATACACCGTTTGAGTATGAGTACATTTCCTCCGGTGGTTCGCAGTCCGCAGCATTACTCGGGCAATTGGCGCAGTTGGCGCATGACACTAACCGGCAATTGCGTTTTGACGTGTCCGGTAATCTGACAGTCGATGCGGCAGTTACATTTGTAGAGCAGCTTAACTTTGGTGCAAGCCTGAGTGCTCACTTGCTGCATGCTTACTGGTCGCCTATCAAGTCGGATGACCCGACCGGCGTCAATCCAAAAGGTTATTTCGGCGTTGCAACGCTGAATATTGCCTACGGATGCGGACGCAACGCACAAAGAAACGCGCGCGGATTTGCGCCGAAAAATTACCCGATAGCAGGGCGTAACTGGCCGATTCGCCGGGCGCGTATGTCCCAGGAAACCAATCCAAGCCGGCAGGAACGCAATGCGCTTGCAAAAGCGAAAATCAACCCGGTGTTATGGGATCAGTTCTCGGGCGGTGGCCGGTATGTATTCACTGACTCACTGACCAGTGCGCTGGTTGTATCCAGCCTGAAGAAACTCATTGCCGTGGCTGATATGTCGGCTGAAATTGACGATAACGTCACCCGGTACGGCAAAGACGTGCTTCAGTTGCCGATGGATATAGCCCTAAGCCGACTGAGAAACTTTCTGACTGAGTTGTTTGAAGGTGCCGAGGCGTCAGGATGGCTGATACCAAGCAATGAGCCGGAAATGGAAGGACGCGGGTGGCGGTTTGATATTCGCCCGAATGCACAGAGACCTTATGACCGAATCGATTGTTCTTACTGGTTGCGTTATGACGGTACCGTAAGGCAGATTTTTGTGACACAAACCCTTTCCCGTTAATCGGTAACAGGTTTTTTTATTGACAAGGATCTATTGAAACATGAATACAAGTGATTTAATCAAATCCGCATTAAGACCGGATAGAAAACCGAAGACTGTAGGTGAAGCGGGCGTTTCTGGCCAAAGCGGGTTTACCCTGGATATGGCCGGGGGTGGTGAAATGGGGGCGTCGGAAAGTTTCTCCAATTCTGAAATGAGGATGGCCGCAGCTGCGGCTGTTCAGCAATGGGTGGAAGCTGACGACCTGGATGATAACGAATCATCTGCAGACCGTTTATTTGCGCTGATGATGGGTATTGCCGATGAAAACAAGGACGGCGATATTACTGAGGATGAACAGGAAGTTTTTGGAATGGCGCTTGAGGCGGCATGGGACTACCTGTCAGGCAAAGGTGTTGAAGAGGATGATATTGACACCTTGCTGAACGAGTGGGACAGCGACGCAGCCGAGCGTGTACGAGATCTGGTTGCATCCGTTCTGCCTGAAGGTGAAGACGCTGAAGGTGAGGATATCGACTCTTTCGCATTCGATTCTGTTGCCTTGGACGCGGCGTACAAAAACAAGATGGCTGTTCGCGGAGGCAAAAAAGTGCGCATTCGCAAGCGTGTATCAGGAACTGTGCGGCTGTCGGCAAGGCAAAAGCTGGCTATCCGTAAAGCACGAATGAAAAGCCATTCCGCATCCGCGAAAATGCGCCGGGCAAAATCAATGCGCGTTCGCAAAAAGGCGGGATTGTAATAACTATAACTCTCCTTACTGCAGCTTTTGGCGTTTCCTTGTTGTGGGAGCTTCAAGGTAACGCCTTTTTTATTTGAACTATGGCTAATACACCGAGTTTAGAAAACAAAACGCTTTCATCTGCCTGGGACGGTTTGTCACCGCATCTGATAGCCAGTATTTACCAGGTTGAACGAACTGAAAACGGTTTATATGCGCGCACGAAAAACACTGATCCTGATATCGTGCAATCACCATTTTCTGAGGCCAGCATGGAAATATCATTGAATTGGCAGAGCGCGTTTGAGCATTCCGGACCCGAGAACAGGGCGCCTACACTGCTTGCCATGCTGCAGTCTGGAGCTCTTCAACCAATAATCGACGCGGTAGCTGACCTGGTCGGGGATGGAAGTGCTGAAGGATTGTTAAGGGGTGTTGCTGCTAATGCGCAACAAGAATCAAATCGCTTTATCAAACAATTTGAAGGTAGAACTGGCATCACCAAACTGAATTCAACCCAGGTATTCAACGGCATGCCTCCAGTCAAGTTTCAGGTAACCGCTTTGTTTCGCGCGTGGCGAGATCCGTATGCGGAGGTCGAGGCACCGTTTGAAAAACTGATGTCGTGGGCTCTACCGGTCAAGTTATCGCCTGATGGTTCGGTTTTGGCCAGATCGGTCAATTCTGCGCGTGGCGAGACCGGCTTTATTGATGCACTCGTGCCGTCAATTGCTCCTGTAACAGTCGCATTGCAGTACAAAGGGCGCACTTATGCGCCATTGGTCATTGAATCAATCGCAGATCCGTTATCTTCACCAATAGATGTGAAAGGGCATTTCGTTGAGAAGTCGGTACCGATGACGTTGGCTACATTGACTGCCATTGATCGCACAGATTGGTCTTCATACAAACGTATTGATTTGTAATGCAGCTTCGCAGTGCTATGTCTTCATTTTTGATGGTGTTAACACCATAGCGCTCATACACATCCGATTTGTCGATTTCAGCGTTTATAGTTTCCGGTACACAAATAAGATTTGATTAGATATTTTCCAGCTGGTGGCATTGTCGTATTTACATGCATTAAGTACCTTGTTATTTTTTAAATGTAGTTAAAATACGCTAAGATAATTTATGAATGTGCGGCATTGTAGTGGAATAATAACTCAGAAAGTATGGCATTTGTTAAGTTCGACTACGTAGAGACAGTAACCGGCAGGAGAAGAATCTATGGAATCAGCAATGCTTTTGATCGCAGCAATCTCTGGAATCATGCAAGGTGTGCAGGTGTGGATGGTCTCGAAGGATCGACGCAAAGCAAGGCGGGCACAGCAGGCTGCCTATGTGCGCACACTCCAATCCGACATGATCAATGTTCGCGCAGAAAAGCTACTTTCGCTTGTGCCCGAGAGTACGACCGAACGACTCAGAAAAAAAGTACAAGAGTGCTACGAAAAATTCAACGAGATGCTGGACAATGAGGACGAGTATTTTCCGGTTGATATCGACAACGCCGCAGAGCACGCCTTACCGAATTGTGTTTGTCGCAACTTGAGACGAATCGTCAATGTCACTGGCGGATCACTTCCTGACGATGAACTTCAGGAAGCGTGGACCAAATACCAGTGTAAATCCTGACGCAAACAGTCGAACAAGGCTGTAACGGAAACGGGCAATTCGTTACGTGGCTCGCTGCAGTTAGGCGTAACAGTTAGAAATCATGAATGGTGTTGTACCAAAAGACATAACAGTACAGATTTCAGAGGCGCGAAATGTTATTGAACGCCATCTGGTCCCAAACTTGTTATCCGTACATTTATTCGGTTCGGCCGTGGATGGTGGCCTCAAGACATATAGCGACATTGATTTGTTTGTCACAATAGCAGAACCCCCCATCGAGAACGTGCGACGAACCTTGATGCGCGACCTGCTAAAGATATCGGCACCCCCCGGGGAAAGCAAAATTCTTCGCGCTCTGGAAGTCACCGTCGTTATACACAACGAGGTTGTGCCGTGGCACTACCCAGCTACGCGTGAACTCCAATTTGGAGAGTGGAAACGTGAGGATATACTTGAGGGCATCTTTGAAGCTTCGGTTATCGACCCGGATTTGGCGATTCTGCTAACGCAGCTCCGAGAGAAGAGTATTGCCTTGATTGGCCCTCCTGCAGAACATTTTTTCGACGCGGTACCTGTAATTGATTTTTATAAGGTTATGTCTGACACTCTAGGTCTCTGGAATTTGCCATCAGACTGGTTAGGAGATGAGCGGAATGTGTTGCTAACGTTGGCTCGCATTTGGATCAGCAGCACAACTGGAAAGATCGCACCCAAGCATGTGGCTGCTGACTGGGCTATTGAGCATTTGCCTATAAAGTATCAACCCATAATGATTGAAGCTCGGCAGGCCTATCTTGGACACCGTGAAGATCGTCTGGTCTCGCGTGGAGATCAGATTTTGGAGTTGATTCATTACATGAAACGTACTATCGGGGAAAGCTTGGTTGGAGCCAGTGATACCTAACAATTCGCATCAAACATACACGAGATCAGACGTCATGTGTCTAAGGAAGATCATGTGAGCGAGAACTGGAGTGAGGAGGAATTAAGAGCCTCCGTAGAGGCGTATGTCGACATGCATCGCAAAGAGGCGAAGGGAGAGCCATTTATCAAGAAAAACTATTACGCCCAGCTCTCCGAAAAATTCGGTCGCACAGCCAAATCATACGAATACCGTATGCAAAATATTTCGTATGTCTATTCTCTGCAGGGGCGTCGGTGGGTCAATGGGTTGAAACCTGCACGCAATGTTGGTGCCAACGTAATACAGGTTCTAGAACGGTTGATTTCTGAGACAGAAGGTCAAAAACTTACAGCATCAGCTGAGTTTGCGGCCGTAGTTGAGAAGCTCAAAAAAGTAACGCCTAAGGCTCCTCCTGTCGGTAACATTAAACCCGCAAATGTTCAAACGACCGTTACGGAATATGCGCGAGATCCTGCTGTTGTTGCATGGGTTCTTTCAGAAGCCGAAGGTATATGTGAGTGCTGTGATAATCCAGCACCGTTTAAGCGCGAGGATGGTTCCCCGTTTCTGGAGGTCCACCACGTCCTACGACTGGCTGACGGAGGGGAAGACACAATAAAAAATGCAGTTGCCTTGTGTCCAAACTGTCATAGGGAACTGCACTATGGTGCTGAGAAACGCGAACTCGTAACGCGGCTCAGAAGCAAAATATCAAGATTGAGAAATGGTGGTAGATAGGAAGTATAACAAGTCGTTACTGTATTAGCTTACGTGATTAGTAATCAGATATGATCGTAAAGATTATGACGAAGTGGTCACTTACCATGATGCATTTGCGGCCGTGAGTTAACTCAGAAACCAGGATCATAAAAATATGAACTCCAATGACAAATCCAGTCGTGGAAACGCTAGCCAATTCTTCGTAGCTGGTGAATTATGTCGTCGTGGTTGGCCCGCCGTGGTTACCTTGGGCAATACACCGAATACCGATGTGTTGGTGACTAACATCGAGGGAACTAAATTTGTTCATGTGCAAGTAAAGACGTTCGTGCCCGGCAATGCAACATGTAGTGTGGGTCGGAAGGCGGAAATTGATTTTGGTGCCAATTTCTTCTGGATCCTGGTCGGAATACCATACCCCAATACTAAAAGTGAATTCTCGTATTACATTATTCCGTCTTCCGATATGGCTCAGAACGTGGCAGTTGCGCATCGGAAATGGTTGGCTGATCCCGGACTGAAGGGTAATGCCCGTAAAGATTCGAATGTACGTACCGTACATCTGCCCCCCAGAACATCCTATAGTGGGTGGGATATTAGCAGCTATCATAATCGGTGGGATTTGATCGAGGCAAAGCTGCGAGCTTTTTAAATTGCTCCAGCTGTGCATTGATCGCGGCTACTGATGAAGAGTTTATTTCTGCGGTTAAAATATATAAAGAAATCCTGCCTTAAAACATGAATCATAGGGGAGATATTGTGTTACCTGCTTTTAAAAAGCAGGCCCCCAAGAAAGCTGCCCGGGCTTTCCGGCGTTAGGTTGTGCGTTCTTCGGTTCTTTATTATTAGCGTACATAGAATAATGCAGAATATTGATAATGCAAATGATAAGGATTATCATTTGCATAAATAATAATTTCTAGGTATACTGATTCTGCATTCATTGAATGCCCTTTTATTTGGTAGCGAAATAAGCTTATCAAACGAATTACCGCACCAACCAGCGCACAGTGACCGCGTAGTCGGATGGTTGGAATGAAAGAGTTATGCAGGAAACACTTTCCGGCGCATCATGTCTCGTACATTCTTTCATCGACCTTCCTTCCTTATTTGGTCAAAAATGATGTGCCGGAATTTTTTTAGGGCTCCTTGATCGCGAGCGATAAGGATGATTGGAAGAACTACAAAAAAACTATTCTTTAATCCTGTCACTTTTATTTTCTGTTCTGATCCCAATATGCGCTTGCCGTGAAATCCGGTTCAGCCATAAGTTCTAGCCACTGGTCACACTGATCCGGATTAGATATAAAAAGTTTGACCAGGGCAGGGGACCATTTTGTTTCACTGCTGCCAAGTCTTTCTTCCAGTGCTTCAGTAAATAGCTTCAGGGCGTTCCAGAGCGCCTGCCCGCCAAGTTCGTCGCGAACCGCTTGAGGAGTGCTTTCTGATGCAAGAATTCTGCAGATCGACTGAATTACACACTTTGCTTTTTCTTCTCTCCAGTCTGGTGTTGGCATGGTTTCTCTCTAATAACTAGGTTGAGTCAATTGTATTCAAAAATAGCAAAATTAGCTAAAAAAATTAGTCTTTTCAATGACATTGATAAATAAGGTTTTTAACAAAGTATTAACAATATTTTAACAAAACAAGAATCATTATCATTTGTCGGCGTGATAAATGCTATGTACAATGTACTGACAGATTTATCCTAATCTGTAATGAAGATACCGCACCAACCAGCGTATTGTAACAGCGTAACCAGCGTAGTCGGATGGTTGGATTTGCATTAGATATTTTGTAGAGTTATCCGGCGCATTAGTCCAATAAGCCCTTTCTTATCACGCCATCTTTTAATGCGCCGGATTTTTCCCCTCTTAGTTATCCAATTTATTCAGCCAAGAATCAGCCTCATCGAGTATGTTGTTAATGTTGTCCGAAACAACATGATCCATTGCTCTCTGAATGCGCAGTTCAGTGTGCCCTAGCAGTTTCGCTATATCTTTCGCAGAATCATAGGTATCAATCAGTTCATTTACTTTCCGCGGCAATATACCGAACCAGTAAATGCATTCTGCGGTTTCAATGATGCCGTAATAGCGTTTGTGGCAAATATCTTCACCGTACCTGGCCAATATTTCTCGGGCAAATTCGACACGTTGTTTTTTGTTCTTTAGTGCACCGAAACCCTCTGTTTTCGCGACGATAGCGGCCATCCTGTTATGTTTTATCCGGTTCGGGCTCGCTCTCTTCTTGTGTTTCTTCGGCTGATCTTGAGTCATTGCTGCGTACAAACATCTATCCCATCTTATGGGTGATCATAGATTAATCCATTCCGGTAGTCTTGCAACAAACGACGCAGACGGAAAAACAGACAAAATCAGCGTTTTAAAACCTTCAGAATTTTCTCATTGAGTTCATTCACAAAGAAAAATGCTGAATATCCAACCTTTGCGCCTGCGTCGTATGACGTTACAAATGCGCGAGCTCACCATAGGCGAGTCGATCGCCATAGCATCATCGCCACCGCATCTTGAAGAGGCATTATGCACAACGTTCCTGAATTCGACTAAAGCCGGTGTGCAGTCAACGATTGAAGGTATGGACAACCCGCAGAACTGGACCGTGCAAGAGCGCATCATGGCAGTGTGCCATTACCTGTCGGTTACATCCGATACCGGTCCGGATTTCCAGTTAGAAGGCGGTGCACATTTAACGGATTACCTGGACGCATCGAAGGACGCTGCGTTAAAAGACGAAAGCATACCCCTGGGTGAATTGCACCAAGACAAGTGGCATATCAGGCACCTGACCGGCGCCATGGCAGAGTCGATTGAGAGATTGATCGGCCAGATAGATGGAATCGACGGGCGATTGCACTGGATTTTGGGCGGCATGGCGTGCCAGTTATTCTGCGATGGCGAAACAAAATCGGAACTTGGCGCAATGCCAGATCCGGTACAGCATGCAAACGATTTTGACGCATTCATCCTTGAAAAAATAAAGATCATTACAGCCTACCCGGAAAGCGTGTTTGAGCAGTTGATGTTCATGTACATGGAAGGCCGGGGCAGGATGCACCACTTATTCATTACAGACTTTAGTCACGAAGGCATTGTCGCATTGCCGGTTCCAAAAGAAGGGGGGAGGGAGACAGAAATCTTGTCCCCCGCGCGGTTTCCAGTACGTCAATGCATCGCAAGAATCGCTCATGAACTGGCGCGAAAACCTGTTAGCAATGGCGTTTAACCTGAGTCTGTACGCAAACACACCCATGCCTGACGCGTTGTCAATGCCTGTCAGCCTGGCCGAATCTTTCTTTAAGAGCAAACCATTTGAAGATTGGGGCAAATCGCGCGAGGCCGAAGCCAAAGCGAAGGCTGAAATTGCAGGCCGCATCAATGGCGTAATCAGGGCAATCGGTGCGCTGGCCAAATCTTTACCAAAAGGGTGATTTATGAGTGATTGTGACAAGAAAACCGACGATATCCCAGACCATTGCAAGTTGGCGTCAAATGCGGCTGCTGACAAGGCTGTCAGGGAGGTATTCAAACTTATTGAGGTTGATGTTGATGACCAGAAAAGCGTAAAGGAATTCCGGGAAGACCTGAGATTTGGCGGGCGAATGCGTAAATATACTGAGCGCGGAATGATTGTCGCTGTGACGGTTATAACCGGGGCAGTGATTCTGGCTGTTTGGGAAGGCATTGTAATGAAGATTAAGCAAATTATCTCGTAGGTGTAGATACCATGTTAGCAAGACTATTTATTGCGTTTTTCATGTTACTGGTGGTTTCCGAGGCGTTCTCGGCGTTGCCGATTGCGTTTTCCCGTTGTCCTGCTACGCCTGAATGGACGGACGGGCGCAATGTCACACTGTCTGACGATAGCGTTGTGTATGCTGAGAAAACGTTTAAAGTCGACGTTCTGGACAGGTTTAACGAAGTTAATTTCCCATTGTCACGTTACTGGTCGGATGCTACGACCTTTATTACACCATGCGACCTGATTTATCGTGATGCCGCTGGTGTGGAGGAGGTCATTGAGGACTGTTCGTCAACGTTTAATGCTGGCGGTGGTGTCTCGGGTACATCGACATGCAGCGCAATGGACCCGCATGTTTCGTATGATGGAACGACTATTTATTACACGGTTTACCGTGGAACAGTGTTCTACCGGAAAGAAAAATTTAACGACCAGATATATCATCCTGATGCCAAGGATGGAATTGATGTAGAGGGATCGGAATATGGATATGGATTCAAACCAATTCCTAACGCCACCATTTCTTCTGATGGCGCCCACATCAAGAAACATGTCGTCGGTGGAGCAACGTCAACGATAACAGCATACGCGCCAGGTATATGGGATATCTCCCCATTCCCTTTACCTGGTCCTGACGGTCGAATAGGGTTTGTATCTACCCGGTCAGGAACAAGCCTGCAATACGTTACAACAAATGTAATCCAGCATACAACGGCTTCGGAGCCGGTCATGTCCATCTGGACAATGGATGCGAGCGGCAAAAATCTGTTGCCCGCATCATCGCATGCACGCACGCAAGAGCAACATCCTATTGTTCTGAAGGATGGCCGCGTCGTTTATTCCAGTTGGCAAATCGGGATGGGGATTCCCTTCAGCAAAACACAAGGCACGCCGGGCGGATCTTTCACCATTTTGAATTCATTCAAGCCATGGCACCAGTTCCCGGATGGATCTCGAAACTTCCCGCTGATCGGCCAGCATTCACCACAGGCGGCGGTTAATAGTAGTGGTGAGGATTTCAACGCACTTCACTTTTTTGCGCAGCGTCCTAATGAGGATTTCTGTACTGCCAATTACTACCGTGGCGGCAATAACGGTAGTGGGGCAATATCTTGTTGTCCGCTGCCCGGCAACTTTGGTGAAGAGGGGCAGGATCCGCACAAAGCTGGCCTGATTGAGGCAGACCAGTATCTGCCAGAGAACTGTTATAACGTCGCAGATTGGGCGATCAACACGGATGATATCTCAACGCTGATGACCGGGTTCCCGAACACACCTGTAGCCCACCCGAACTATACATCTGCGCTGCCGCATTCAGGCAAACTGAGTTGGCCTTTTGCAATTCCATCTGGTGACGGCGCTCTTGGTGTTACCTGGGCAAAAGGGACTTGCAGTGTTGTAGGTAATGGCGATGAATCGTTTGTCGCTATAGGTGCGACGCCACCGCAGCGATCTGTAGACGCTAACGGGTATGATTTCGCCATCAATCATGTGACTTCGCTGGCTGAGGCGTTACAGACATACGGTAACGGGTACACTTCAGATATTCCTGGTTGTAATTTGGGTATTTACATTGCATCTACAATTCCGGTAACAAACCCTGATGATCTGGTGATGCTTGTTGATACCAAGGGTAATCACGAGTTTGGTGCGCGCGCAGTGGTGCCATATACAGACATTTATGGTGTGTCCGAACCCGCTGTTTTAGATCCAATCAAAAGTGCTGATTTGCCAAAGGGCTCTCCATTTGGATACGTGGGTGCTGCTTCGGTTACTGACCGGGAGATACTGCCATTTGGTGGTGTTCCTGATCTCACTACGGTAAATATCCATGCATTCAACTTGCAGGGAACGCAAACGGTAGAAGGCATTACCGATGATGATATCTGCGGAGTGCGCTTTGCGCAGATGCACCATAACGATACCAGCAACCCGTTGGCACAAGTGCATGGTACGACAGGCGAGCGCGTAGCGATCATCGGAGACCTCTATACCAGAAACAAGGATGGTAACGGCGACCCGATCATGGAGACTGACGGTATCCATGTTGATACCAGCTTCCTTGCGGAAATACCGGCGAACATTCCATATACGATGTTCTTGCTTGACTGCGAGGGTAGAAACTTGGCTGTTGACCAGACATGGCAACACGTTAAGCCGGGTGAGAAGAAAGTATGCGGAGGCTGTCACGTAGGGCATTCGCCTGACCATCCGCCGCGCAATACTTTTGCTGCGTCCCATGCCGCTACACCTGGCTACACACCGTTCCAGTTAGGCCGTGGTACGGTGCCGTTACTGACCGGTATTGACGGTAATGGAGACCCGATATACAACAATATCAGCGGGTATGGCGTTGTCGTCAATTATGACGAGCATATCAAGCCGATCCTGTTAAGTCGTTGTGCGTCATGTCATTCCATATCTGGTAACTCTACATCCGGACGCGAGAAAGGCCTGGTGCTGGATCATAACCCGGTAGACCCTACTGATTATCTTGATGAAGATATCAAGTCGACATACTGGCGACTGGTTTACGATCGATTTCAGGAGGGCTTGGATGATGAGGATCCGCCCGGCACTCACCCATGGCAGATTTACAAACATTCGTATGGTGGCAGTACGGACCTTAACCGTCCTTACGTATCAAAATACATTGTGGCGTTCAATTCACGCCGTAGCCTGTTGTACTGGAAGGCCAAGGGCGAGAGGACTGACAATAACACGGATGGGGAATATTTAGGCGACCTTGATTATGGCGCTGCACATCCGGCGACAGGCATAACCGATGAAGAGTTGCGGTGGATAGCGCGCTGGATTGATACCGGGGCTCAGGCAGGTCCGGGCGCAACCGATGACAAGATGCCTCCTACCATCCACATGGACATAACCAAGAATGTCAGCGATGAAATAACGCACATTATTATCGGTACGGTTGACCTGGGTTCGGGAATAGATCCGAATTCGCTTAATGTGTGCCTTATGTCGGGTGCTTCATGTGGCGCCAACCTTGCTGGATCTGCAAGCATGAACGGCATTGTATCAATCACACTCGGTACGCCCATATCAGACCCTAACCAGGTTATACGCGCGTCAGTCGATGACGTGGCCGGGAATACTCGCACTGTTGAATTTACAGCCGGTTATCTGATGGGCCTGGGTGACACATCACCGCCGCCAGATCCGGACCCGGTGTCAATCAGCGTAGGCGGCAATGAAACCATCACCGAGGGCGATACGTTCAGCAGGACAATCACGTTTACGGACGGTGAAGATGCTGGTTCTGACGGCTGGACGGTTGATATTGACTGGTGCGGAACGCCGGAAAACGGCGTGTCGGTCGCGGCTGGCCAATCATCATTCGGCATTAGCAGGTTATTCAGTACAGCCGGTTCATGTGCTGTGACCGTGACAATCACGGATGATGTTGGCGACACGGATAATGATACCTTCACGATCACGATTGACGCTGCGGGCGGTGGCGGAGATCCAGACCCGTTGAGCATTAATGCCGGTGGCCGCGCGTTCGTCTACGAGGGCAATACATTCCAGCGTGTTGTTACACTGACTGACGGTGAAGACACGAATAGCGATGGGTGGACATATTCGGTTGACTGGGGAGGAGTTGAGACCACAAACGGCACGATTCCGGCTGGATCTTCATCATTCACTATCAGCAGGTTCATGGCTGATGGTAACAAAACATCAAGAATGGATGTGGCCGTTACTGTGGTCGACGTTGCGGGCGTTGATGAATCTACGGATACCTTCACGCTGATAACGCGCGATGTGCCAAGGAAAGGCACGATTACCGGTGCTGCAACGGC
>NZ_FOCP01000005.1 GCF_900110145.1 Nitrosomonas marina
ACTTATCCACAGATGCGTAGTATCCTGCGATCTGTTTTACCCTGGTCAAATTTCAACCGTAATGGGTGGTCAATTTTAAACCGGTATCAACAGCTCATCATATTTGAAGGTTTTGCTTGATTATCGTAATACATTTGTTTATGTGTTAACACAGGAAAAATTGTTGATGTGATTACCAAGGGAAACCGACGGACTAATTACCAAGGAACTTTGTCTTAACACTTTATCAGTTGATTGGTAATTCTTTCGAAAAATACCAGAATTCAAAAGTAGAATTTCTTCTGAGATTTGCGAGCCATGATCATTCTGGCACTTACTGCATCCAGAAACAAACAATCACACAACAGCAAAGACAATCTGCTGTCACGATTTTGTCACGTCATGAATTTCAAATAATGCAAATGAATCCAGTGATTCTGATTTTTTGCGGCGGGAAAATTGGCAATATACCGACCCGAAACCCAAAAGTCCGGCGATCAGTGGCATCAGCAGTAAGTCCAAGAAAAGTATGGCTCCCCGACCAGGGCTCGAACCTGGGACCTGCGGATTAACAGTCCGTCGCTCTACCAACTGAGCTATCGGGGATTTGGTGAAGGGGTGAATCTTAACGGTTTGAACGATTCCGGTCAATACGGATCGCTGTTTAATTTAGGAAGTTCGAAAAAGCAAGCCCTGATAAAAATTTTCGCGGTCATTATTTCTCACTAAAGCGAGTTTATTAGCACCATAAAAATGCAAAAAGAGAATGTGAAAATAATCTTTGACACCTCGTGGTTTTCATACAAAATTTGCCCAAGGAAACCAATACACTTTTGTCTAAAGTTTTTTATTTTGTCCCGCCGGCATAATAACTTATCAGTATTACTACGTATTGACAATTGTTTGGGTGGAGTGTAAACAGAATTAACTGTTTTAATGATTCACGGTCATTTTTTTGTTCTTTTGAACAGATGCTTAGGAGAGATATATGAATACGCAATTTTGGATTATAGTGGTATTGGTTATTCTCTTTACCACCTCGGGCCAATTGGTCGCTGGCGAAAAAGAGGAAAACGAATTGCAGGTCCCCAAGGCAGTGCTTGATGCGTTTGAAAAGGCGTACCCGAACGCTCAAGAGGTGGAATTCGAAGAAGAAACGATTGATGGCAAAATCTTCTATGAAATCGAATACAAGGAAAACGGAAAAGAATTTGAAATTCTATATGATACTAATGGCGTGATTGTTCAGAAGGAAGAAACAATAGATATCAAGAATCTTCCTGATCAGATTGTTCAAGCTATTACCACGGCATACCCCAAAGCAACCATTGAAGAAGCAGAGAAACTAATGAAAGCTGATGGAACGGTTATTGGTTATGAAGTTGAAATTAAGACTGAAGGCAAAGAATATGAACTCGAATTGGACGCATCAGGGAAAATTCTGAAAACTGAAGAGGATTAAGTCAGTCATGATCAGTATTTTTTGCCATGATTTAGTTTGGTAATAATTGAAAAGTGACAATTGCTATAACCTGCTAATAAGATTACCGATCATCGAAATGTTTTATATGGAGTAGCTCAGGCCGGGTCTGAGCTACTCCAGCTAGCAAAACTAAACACCATCCACAAGCAATATATTGCCTATGGTTGTTATTGCTTCGTCGTTGATAGCAATATCCACTGCGAGCCATTTACGTGTCATATCGCCATTTTCCAGTTGTGACAGATGTTGTTCAAGCTCGGTATCGTTTACTTGTCTGTTCAGTGTCTGTTGATAAATTGTCTGAATATAATCCGTATCTGACAGGGTATTCAAATTAGCATTATTCTGAAACCAGCCCAGTATAATTTCGGGGCTGACACTATTAGCTATTGCTTCGCGACCCATTTGCCATTCATCAATGGTGGCATCGCGATCAAAGAAAGTCTTGAATAAACGTCCCAGGATACTTTCAACTGGATCATGCGCCAGCAAGACATTCTCTCCGCTGTCGAACGCGATCATTTCAGCATTTTCAAGACTTAGCATGGCACCGTCCTCCAGGCGCGTGATTTCAATTGTGTCACCTATCTGTTCCAGGTGAACATCATCACGATGGCCTGTCATTCGCAGCACATCATGCCCATCACCGCCATCGACTCTTAGTCCCAGCCCCATCGGCAGATAGCCCTGATCGTTAGCACTGCCACCAATCAGGTCGCGTACAACGTCCAGTTGAACAATATCAGGATTATTATCCAAACCTGCAAGTAATTCGTCGATTGTTTTGTCTTTGAGATCAATAGCCTCAGGCATATTCTGAAACGCCCTGACGATACCATTGATATCAGCGTCATGCCAGTTTTGTACAGCATGGCCTTCGGTGGTTGTTAAATCCCTTCCTAACCAGGTTTTGACCAGATGATGAGCGGCAACTTCCACTACAGAATGGGCGATCGCCAGACTTGGGCCGGTTTCAAATTGCACCAGTTCGGTATCGCTCAGCGTATCCGTCTCACCGTTTTGATGTGTGAGTGTTACCTGGTTGCTGCTGACCGTGATCTGATAATCCGATAGTTCGCCAGACTGAATGGCGGTATCGAATCCGAGTCCACCATTCAGTTTGTCGTTGCCACTACCACCCGTGAGGATATCATTTCCGGCACCGCCGTAAACGATATCATTCCCGGCGTCTCCAGCTGTCTGGTCGTCGCCACCCAAGCTACCGATAGTATCGTCACCCCCGCCGCCAAATAGTATATCGTCATCCGGCCCCAGTACGATGAACTGATCCAGGTTGTCGCCAACTACGACATTTTCCCCGTCACCACCCGTGACGCGCACTGCGCCGATAATGGCTGCAAATGCTACATTCTTGAGTTGCATAATGGTTCCCGATGGCATATCGGCAGCGTTGATGATTAATGCCTGCATACCGTCATCCGGCAGGTTGGAGCCATTGATAATCACGGGCAAACCCGCGTTTTCGTTACTGTCAGCTGAGAATGAAATGGTGTGCACAGAAACTTTATCGGTTTGCGTCAATGAAGCGATAAAATTCCTTCCGTGAACAATCATTTCCGATGAGAGGTTAGTATCGTTGACAGCTTCTTGTTCAATACGATTGACCAGGTCGTTGATGGCACTCTGTGTATCCATCGGTCCGGGTTGACCGTTGACAGATACCCCTATTCCAGCAGGCAGACCTACGGCCAGAACAGGATTACCAGAAAGACTGGTCAGAATGGAAATGTCCGCATGTGTTTCATTTTCAGAATCCGGATCGTCTATACGCGCATTATCAACGATCGGAACAGTCAGCGTAGTCGATCCGTCCGCTTCAGCTTCGGCAGCTATGGTGACGCCATCAGATGTTTTTGTACCCGGCTCTGATGTGCCTGGCGAGGTTGTCGTACCGCCACCGCCAGATGGTGGTGTCACTGCCGGTACGGTAGTGCCATTGCCTGTCGCATTAGCCCAAATGCTATTGCCTGTCGCGTCAACGATATTGATAGCGGCATCAGCGCCGGCTGCCCAGTCTTCTGCAGCGGCCAGATTGTATATAATGCCGCCGGTTGATGAGGTGCCGTTTTTATTAATGATCTGGTTGACAGCAGCTTTGTCGGTTGCGCTTAGGATCAGTGCAAACTCAGTACCTGAAGTAATGTCTGCATTGGCCGTATCGGTCAGCGTATATGTTTCACCATCTTCGCCCGTAATGGTGAATTTATTGGCGATAATATCATTTGCAGCACCGCTGGCGCTTTTAAAACCAGTGCCTGTCACAATCAGCGCACCTGTACTTGCATAGTATATAGCTGAGGTGATGGCGGGGACAGGAACGTTACTGACAGTGATGCCATTGCCGGATTGATCTGATGTATCGCCGGCTGTAACACCACTATTCCAATCATCTGCTGTCGCCAGATTGTAGGTGGTGCTGTCAACAGATTCAGTGCCGTTTTTGTTGACAATTTGATTGACCGCCGCCTTGTCCGCAGCGCTGAGCATGATCGTAAATTGCGTAGCGGAATCACGCTCAACATCCGGCGAGTCAGTCAAGGTATAGGTCGAGCCACCTTCCCCAGTAAAAGTTAATGCGGAAGTGTCAATATCAGCTCCACCACCATTGGCCTGGATATTGGCTCCTGCAACAACCAGGGTGCCGGTATCGGCATTATAAACTGCAGATATTATTCTTGGATTTGCAACGATGGCCACTGTAGAACTCACCGTCAGCGCGGCCGTATCGTCACCACCGTTTACCGTGCCGCCGCTATCGGTCAGGCTGGTGATGGTCACCACCCGATTGCTGGTGTTTGGATTATTGCTGTTGTTTTGATAGCTAATGTCGTCGATCAGAATCTGCGTAGCCGCTGCCGACAGCGTTCCACCCGTAAGACTCACGGTGGCGGTAGTGCCGGCCACAGACACGCTGTAGTTCAGGCCGTTGGTGGCGGTAATGCCTGATGCCCCGTCCGTGAGTTCAATCGATGTCCCGTCTGTATTGAGTATTTCATCAGAACCGTCATTAACATTGGTTACCGTGAGCGTTAATGCTGACAGCGTTTGCCCGCTTTCGACTGTAGAAGCTGACGCGCCGCTGAACAGGCCGGCTGCAGCGCCGCCTTCGGTAAAAGTTGGATTGGAACCTGTAGCAGTTAATGTGGGCTCGTCATTAACCCCAGAGATTGTAACAGTTGAAGCAACCGCCAGTGCGGCCGTATCGTCACCACCGTTTGCCGTGCCGCCGCTGTCGGTCAGGCTGGTGATGGTCACCACGCGGTTGCTGGTATTTGGAGCACTGCTGTTGTTCTGGTAGCTGATGCCGTCGATCAAAGTCTGCGTAGCTGCTGTTGACAGCGTTCCACCCGTAAGACTCACGGTGGCGGTAGTGCCGGCCACCGACACGCTGTAATTCAGGCCGTTGGTGGCGGTAATGCCTGATGTCCCGTCCGTGAGCTCAATCGATGTGCCGTCTGTATTGAGTATTTCATCAGAACCGTCATTAACATTGGCTACCGTGAGCGTTAATGCTGACAGCGTTTGCCCGCTTTCGACTGTAGAAGCTGCCGCGCCACTGAACAGGCCGGCTGCAGCGCCCCCTTCGGTAAAGGTCGGGTTGCTGCCGTTGGCGGTCAATGTCGGCTCGTCGTTGTTCTGGACCACGGTCACCGTGGACGCGACAGCCAGCGATCCCGTGTTGTCGCCGCCATTGGCGGTACCGCCGTTGTCCTGAATGCTGGTCAGCGTCACTACGCGATTGCTCGTACTCGGGCTGTTGCTGTTGTTCTGGTAACTCATGTTGTCGATCAGCGTTTGAGTCGCCGCAACCGACAGATTGCCGCCGGTCATGGTAACCGTGGCAGTCGTGCCAATGACCATCACGCTGTAATTCAGACTGTTACCGGCGGTGCTGCCGTTGGTGCCGTGGGTCAGCACAATCGTGGTACCGTCAACATTGATACGCTCGTTGCTGCCATTGGTAACGTTGGTGATGGTGAAGCTTAACCCTGTGATGTTCTGACCGGATTCAACGGTGTCGATGCTGGTGCCGCTGAACAGGCTCGCCGCAGCCCCGTTTTCGGTAAAGGTCGGATTACTCGCATTGGCCGTGAGTGTGGGCTCGTCATTGACACCAACAACTGTAACGGTGCTCGCAACGGCGATTGAGGCGGTATCATCGCCACCGTTGGCCGTTCCACCGCTATCCTGAATGCTGGTCAGTGTCACCACGCGGCTGCTGGTGCCCGGCGTGTTGCTGTTGTTTTGATAGCTCATGTTGTCGAGCATAGTTTGGGTGGCTGCAGTTGATAAGGTGCCCCCCGTCAACGAGACAGTCGCCGTCGTACCGATCACCATCACGCTGTAGTTCAAACTATTGGTGGCAGTTGAGCCACTGGTGCCATGGGTTAAAACAACAGCGGTACCGTCGATATTAATGATTTCGCTGATGCCGTTGGTCACGTTGGTGACGGTAAAGGTAACCCCTTTAATCGTCTGGCCTGCCTCTACGGTGCTGATGCTGGCACCGCTGAACAGGCTGCCCGCAGCGCCCCCTTCGGTAAAGGTCGGGTTGCTGCCGTTGGCGGTCAATGTCGGCTCGTCGTTGTTCTGGACCACGGTCACCGTGGACGCGACAGCCAGCGATCCCGTGTTGTCACCGCCATTGGCGGTACCGCCACTGTCCTGAATGCTGGTCAGCGTCACTACGCGATTGCTCGTACTCGGGGAGTTACTGTTGTTCTGGTAACTCATGTTGTCGATCATGGTTTGCGCGGCAGCTGCAGACAGGCTTCCGCCGGTCAGGGAAATTGTGGCCGTGGTGCCGATTACACTCACACTGTAATTGAGACTGTTGGACGCCGTTGAACCATTGGTACCATGGGTCAGGACAATCGTTGTACCATCGACGTTGATGCGTTCATTGCTTCCATTGGTCACATTGGTGACAGTAAAGGTTAATCCGGAAACAGTTTGTCCGGATTCAACGGTGCTGATGCTGGCACCGCTGAACAGGCTGCCCGCAGCGCCTCCCTCGGTAAAGGTCGGGTTGCTGCCGTTCGCAGTGAGGGTTGGCTCGTCATTGACCGCAGTCATTACCACGGTACGGGTATCGGAGCCACTCGCGGCATTCTTGTCAGTAGCAGTAAACGTGACCGTCCGGTTGGATGTGCCTGGATCATCGGTAGTAGAATCATAGCGAATCGATTGCAAGACTTCCTGAACATTGGCGTTGGTTGCGTCGGAATCAAAGGTTACAGTCAGCTTGGTTCCGCCCGTGACGATGCCACCCGAGGCACTCAGATCGCCAATATCCGTACCGTTAGCGAAAATATTGGTGCCGCTGATGGTAATTGCGGTTCCGTCCCCGTCGCTGTCGACAATACTGATCCGGTCACCGGCTTCAGCATTGCCGGTAATTTGCGCAGAGAGACTGCCGCCGTTCCATTCGGCATCACCGTCAGCGTCACTGACTGCGCCGGCACCATCGAATTGTGTAGCAGCGCTCCCTTCGGTATATGCCAGATTAGTATCGTTGATGGAAATTGAAGGGGTGGCATTAGGGCTGATTTCTGAGCCAGCCCTCAGATTATCCATAAAAATCCAATGGGTATTCGCCGCAAATTTGGCCTCATCCACGGATCCCCAATTTAGCGTCCATGTTCCTGAGGAAGTATCAGCTGCGTTGAAAGTCTGAGATTCGACTTGAACACCATCGCGAAACCCATAGAAAGTTAATGAGGCATTAGCAGGATTTCCGGCCGTATCAATCACATAATCAATACTGGTCAATTTGAAATTCGATGAATCGCTTGTGTAGACGCGCGTGCCAGTGGTGTTTACATTATCTGTAAAGGACCCTTCATGTGGATAAATACCGGTTTCTCCACCAAATCCGTTGAACCGGAAACCGTCGTAAGAAATATCATCAATGACTGTTCCATTGGCGATAACCGCGGTATCTGCCAGCCCCAGGCCTTCATAGTTCGATGTCTGGTCGCCGGAAACTGGTAATGCGAGGACGCTACCATATGAGTCGATAAAATATTTCGCCAATGGTAACGATGCTTCGATTGCTCCTGTCGCTACCTCGAGTTGCCAGTCACCCTGCAACGCGTTTGCACCCGTCAAATCATCTGAAGCAGCGATGTCGGCCCCGGTCATACGAGTCATTGCAGTCAGCAAATCAACACCTGAACCGGTTGCGAGATTACACCCATAAAGCAGAATGTCGCCATCCGGAGACATGGCAGAACCAATTGTTGCCAAGGCCTCTGCATACTCGACGATATTTTCAGATGTCAGTTCCAGGTCACCTAATAACAATTTTCCTTCTGCACCATGGGAAAAAACGTGAATACTGTCAATATCGGACCGTCCATCGAGTCTCTCCGCCAGACTCGCCAATCCGTCGCCACCATTGATCAGAACTACTTCGGTTCCCGGATCCAGCTGCCCGATCAACGTTTCATAATCATCTATCGCCGTATCCACCACAGCAAGTGTGACTGCAGAATCAGCTGATAAATGAGATTTCGACAGATTGGATTGATTGGGTCGGAATGTTGACATAACGCAAAACACCTTAATAATTTAGAGAAAACAGCATTTAAAATAATTATTGCTTACCAGCTTCTGGATTCTAGCAATGCACTTTTGCTAATCATCAGGCAAATACTAATATCTCCTGTCATTTCTTGATAACTTAAAATAAGGCGTATTTCACCGCTTTTAGCGCATCATCATTCGACACGGCCGCTCAAAAGCATTTATTTCAGAGTACGTCAGTGAATCGCGATAAACCCGTTACCTGACAGGTTGTGCAGATACATTACCGGGTTTTTCGGTCAGATTTAACAGGCCAATCAACCCTGTATTTGATGAATTTTTACAGGTAGGAATCATGAGAATTACCCTTTTAGGTTTTAATAAAAACATGCACTTCTATCAAAACCGGTAACTCTCACTTTTTTTTCGCAGGCTATGTGCCAGTTCAAGACTGAATATATTCGCACAAACCGCATCGGTCCGTTACGATATAAATTTTATCTCCAGTTTAGAGAATTAATCGCCGTATCCGTTAGCAGCATATAAGTTCCTCGTCCAAACCAGGTACACAAACCTTGTCCAGGTATATACATGGAGAAAATTTGGACAATAAAAAAGCAAGCTGTTGGCAGATTTTTTGAGACAATATGAGACAAATATTATAGTAATAATAAACACTTATTATTTATTTTGGTATCCTGCCGGACATTATGGAACACACAGTTATTTTCCAATACAAAAACGAGAAAAAATTTCGCCGAGCAAGTCGTCCGCCGTGAAGCGGCCGGTAATAGATGATAAGGCATCCTGGGCAATTCTAAGCTCTTCTGCAAGCAACACCCACTCAGATTCCTGTTCGCCGTGCTCGCTCGCTTTGTTCAAATGAACCTGAGTACGTTTCAGTGCTTCGAGGTGTCGTTGTCTGGCCATGAACAGCCCTTCTCCTGCCTGCCCCGTCTGCCAGCCAGCCGCATGAAGAATCTGTTCACGCAACAGGTCAATTCCCGCGCCTGTTTTCGCGGACAAAAAAACATTTACAGTATTTTCGTGTGATTGAGTCCGGGCGGACAGATCAATCAGGTCTATTTTGTTAAACACGTTGATATGAGGTTTATCGTCAGAGAATACCTGCATTGCTTTGCTGTTGACATCCGTTTCATCGCGACTGATGTCCGTGAGGCGAATGAGAATATCGGCATTTCTGATGGCAGCCTGCGTGCGTTCGATGCCCTTTTGCTCGACAATATCGGATGTTTCCCTTAAACCCGCAGTATCAATGATGTGAACGGGAACGCCCGACAGAGTGACAGTTTTCTGTATGCTGTCACGCGTGGTACCAGGAATTTCTGTAACGATGGCAACATCGTCTTCGGCTAGCTGATTTAGCAGACTGGACTTACCAACGTTCGGTTCCCCGACCAGCACCGCTTTAATACCTTCCTGTAGCAAATTACCCTGGTGTGCCGAGACCAGAATATCATTTAATTGAGTCTTGAGTTCGGCAAGCTGTTTATTGACAGCTTCATTATGCAAATCCTCAATTTCTTCTTCAGGAAAATCAAGTGTGGCCTCAATCAGCATGCGTAGATTTATTAATGATTGCACCAGCTTATCGATAGTCTCAGAGAAGCGTCCCTGCAGGGAACGAGCGGCGCAACGTGCTGCCTGACTCGTACTGGCGTCGATAATATCAGCAACACTCTCGGCCTGAACCAGGTCCAGTTTCTGATTCAGATATGCGCGTAATGTGAATTCACCGGGGCGCGCCATACGTGCTCCACAGTTGAGACACTCGTTTAGCAGTAAATTCATGATGGCAGGGCCGCCATGACCCTGCAATTCCAGAACGTCTTCCCCGGTATATGAGTTCGGCGCGGGAAAATAGAGTGCCAGACCTTCATCAAGGATTTCTCCATGCATATCCGAAAACCGGGAAAAATGTGCATAGCGTGGTTTCGGCAGCCCGCCCAGGATCGCATTTGCGATGCCTGCCAGGTTTTTTCCTGAAATACGTACTATGCCAACGCCACCCTTGCCGGGTGGCGTTGCAATAGCAGCAATGATATCAGGTTGATCCGGTTGCACGGGCATGTCGCCTTGTTTATGCTGAGTGATATGAGCTGCTCAGCAACAAGCTCGATAGCGCCAGTTGCAAACTGAAACCGCTATTTTCTCCTGCCTTTTCGCCCCTTGCTCCGACGGGCACCGGCTGCAGGCTTGGGTTTGGGTTTAGCTTTTTCAGATTCAGATTGCGGTTTTTTTGATTTAACGCTTTCATCCTCTTTTTCAATGAGTTCGGCGTCCTCAATATTGCTGTCTTCCGTTGCTTCGGTATTCTTGGCATGAGTCAATTGCTGGGTCTCTTCGGAAGCGCCTGATTCCAAATCATCTGCAATACCCTTGCCTTTTGTTTTGCCTTTACTTTTTTTCTCCTCCTCCTCTTCGGACTTCTTCTCGAACATACGTGTAATCTGCCATTGTTGCAGTATTGACAATATGTTGTTGCACAGCGAATACAGCACCAGTCCAGCCGGGAAAAAGAAGAAAAATATACTGAAAGCGACCGGCATGATCTGCATGACTTTGGCCTGAATCGGATCAGTCGGTTTCGGGCTCAACTTGGATTGAATGTACATGGATACACCCATTATCAACGGCAGGACGTAGTATGGATCCGGTACAGACATGTCGGTAATCCACAGCGCCAGTGGTGCGTAACGTAATTCGACGGCGGCCAATAAAGTCCAGAACAAAGCGATAAACACCGGAATCTGGACCAGAATCGGCAAACACCCTCCCAGCGGATTGATTTTTTCCTGCTTGTAAAATTCCATCATGGCCTGGTGCATTCGCTGCCTATCACTGGCGTATTGCTCGCGGATACGTTGCAGCTTTGGAGTAACGACACGCAACTTGGCCATTGATCGATAACCGGCTGCCGACAGCGGAAAGAATATTAGCTTGACAGTGACTGTTAACAGAATAATGGCAATGCCCCAGTTATCAACATAGGAATGATAAAAAGAAAGCAACCAGAACAGCGGTTTCGCCAGCACTGTCAACCAGCCATAATCCACGGTCAAATCGAGGCCTGGTGATAGTTCGGCAAGCTTATCCTGCTCCTGCGGACCCGCATAAAACGGCATGGAAACGGCTTGTGTTCGTCCTGTTTCGATCGCACCGACAGGTGCGATCACACCAGCAGTATACTGATTGTGCGCCAACTGCTTTACATAGTACTCACGAGGCTCACCCTGCTCTGGCAGCCATGCAGTCAAGAAATAGTGCTCAAGCATGGCAACCCAGCCGTTATCAGCATTGGTTGGATATTCTGCCTTATTTTTATCCAAATCGGAGAATTTGACTTTAAGAAATTTCTCTTCTTCCGTATAGAGTGCCGGACCAGTATAGGAATGCACCAGAAAGCCCTGGCCTGTAGGTTCTTTGGCATCCCGAAGCATCTGAAAATAAGAAAATGGCAGAATTGTTTCGCCGCTATGATTGGTAATTTCAAACTTTACATCTATGACATATGAACCGCGATGAAAGGTGTATATTTTGGCCACCTGGATACCATTTTTCTCTGGCGCCAGCAGGCGGATACTAACGCTGTCTTCACCGGGATTTAGCTCATAATGGTATTTATTCGAATCAACGGTATATTTTGTTTTGTGAGTTGGCAGATCATCGCCGATTAATCCCGATTGAGAAATCTGAAATCGTGCAGTCTGGTCAAGTAACAACTCGTAAGGTTGAGTTTCATCTTCTCGTGATGGATGCTTCAATAATCCAAGCTTGCGAATATCACCACCTGCCGTATCGATCTCGGCAACCACCATATCGGTTGTTACGTGTACTTTTTCGCCGATTTCAAATAAATTTGGGGTAACTGATGGTGAAACGCCGTCTATACTTGAAGCAACCTCGGAGCCACTCGTTGCGGCAAGTTCATCGCCCGGTACCGGTAACGGATCGTGACGCTGACTACTGCCATCGGCCTGAGGTGTCGGTATTGCCTGTGAAGCTGGAGGTTGAATTTCTTTTTGCCAGGATTCCCATAAAAGCAACAGGGAAGTCGACAAAATGATAATGAGTATAAGTTTTCTTGTTTCCATTTTTATCTGGTCAGATTAATTATATGACGTCATTGATTTACGCATTTGTTCAATACGACGTCGCTGTTTTGGTTTAATACTCGCAATGGCCTCACTTCTACAGAAGATTGTTAAGGCACGGGTTCATATCCGCCTTTGCACCAGGGATTACACCGTAAAATACGCCAGACACTCAACCGCATACCATGCAGGAAACCATATTTTGCAAAAGCTTCGCATGCATATTGAGAACAGGTCGGCGTAAACCGGCATGAAGGTGCCATCATAGGACTAATGCAGTATTGATAGAGTCTTATAAGACCGATCATGAATCGTGACATTTTTTTAGTAATTGATGCATCAGCAATCTGATTTCAGCATTGAATTGCTTTGAAATATCTGCGGTTATCGGGAGCTGCAAGCGCATAACCCAGTCCATCTGGACAGTATTACCACAACCCTGAAACGTTCGAAACGTTTCTCTAAATACCCGCTTGATTCGGTTGCGTTTGACTGCGCTGCGCTCTACTTTTTTGGAAACGATTAACCCCAGGCGTGAAAACGACAACCCATTCGGTTTGGCATAAACCTGGATATAGTTTCCCCGAGCCTGATGCCTGTAGTTAAAGACGGCAGCAAATGCGTTTGCACAGCGTAACCGGCGGTTCCTTGACAGAAGGTGTTTTTTTACGCTAATAGGTCTGTTCGTTAGATTATCAGACCTAGACACTCAATCTGGCACGCCCCTTGGCACGTCGTGCTTTAATTACAGCGGCGCCGCCTCGCGTCTTCATGCGTACAAGAAACCCGTGTGTGCGTTTCCTCTTGGTTACAGATGGCTGAAAAGTACGTTTCATTATGAATTCTCTCTCGTATTGGTTTTAATCAATAAAACCGTATATTACAACCTGTTATACGACTCTGTGTCAACTCTTTTTGCGATACGCCCAGCCTGATCCGGATTCCGATGGATTATCAGACAGCATGTATCGCGATTAAAACGAATCGTCTAGAACTTTGCTCCCGTTCCAATCAGCTCAGCCGATGCAATCCGATAACTGAATGTATCTGGATTCAGACTGTCCAGTGTCTCATTTTCGATCTCGGCATGCGGGAATAAAAAGAAGGGCAGTTTTCCAGCTTTGCTGTTCGACAACTGGATATCCTGCATATGATTAAATGTAATCCAGTTCATTTCCCAAGAACCAAAGAATTCGTCCCGCAAATGCGCAATTTCTGACGCATCGCGTTCAAGTTTGTCGAGTGTGGCCACTTTACAGACATCTGCGGGATTAACAGGCACCCAGCCAAGATTATTCAAATAAAATTCCGCGCGGCTGTGCTGGGCATGGCTGATATCGGTCTGCCGGCCGAGCTTGTCATTCACCTCGGAATTCATCATGCGGATACCGTACTGAACTCGTGCAGGTATGCCAACTGACCGGGCCAATCCGACAAACAGTGAGTGTATGTCGACACACTTGCCACTGAGCCGGCTGTTCTCCAGCATGAATCTGACATCGCCCGTACCACGGCCGGGTGTCGTCACGTCATGCTGGAAATGGTCAATCAGCCAGTCATAAATCGAACGCGCTTTATCAAGCGTGGCCTGGTTCTCGTCGTAGATAATGGAATACGCCACGTCCCTGACAATACCGTCAACAGGTATCAACCGTGTTGGTTGGAGGAAAATGCGTACATTGTCCGGTATCGCAGCATTGCTTGCAGCATGATAGCGCTCAATATCGACAGCGTGATGAGATGTTTTAATAATGCACTGCACAGATGCCTTGCGTTCTCCTTCGCCGCGCCACTCAGCCATAAAGACAGGAAATTTTTCATTGCCAAAGGTTGTAAATTGGGCCTGTGACGCGTTGCCTGACCAGTTATTACCCTGAGTGTATTGATAACCGGGCTCAAGAGAATTGGGCAACGGCAGCCATAACCGTGCATTTTTGCCGTTTGCAGGTAAATTCACCTCATAGGTCAGGCGAAAACTGTTCCATTTTTCATAATCCAGCCCCCGATTACCGGCAGATAGCGAAAATGCTTTTATAGGCATTAATAGTGCGCCCGAGCCCACAATTTTGATAAAATCCCTGCGTTTCATAAATAGTCTCTGTAAGATTGTTTGAGTTTGAGTAATTGCCTGCTGGCGAATTTTATCGTATCGTTCACTTTAGTCAATGCAGTGCATTGACCACTTTACATGTCACCAACTGATTTATTGCCCAAGGTAGAAATTGAAACAATGCGCGACCCGGTTTTTACGATCATCTGGTTGCATGGTCTTGGGGCTGATGGAAATGATTTTGTTCCGATTATCAACGAATTGGCATCATCACAGAAAGGAATTCGTTTTATATTTCCGCATGCACCGATGCGTCCGGTTACTGTCAATAATGGCTATGTCATGCGTGCATGGTACGATATCTACGGTGCCAAAATGGATTCGAGCGAAGATGAAGCCGGTATCAGAGATGCGCAGAAAGCCATTGATGCTTTGATTAATCATGAGATCCAGCGCGGCACTGCTGCACACAATATTGTCCTCGCCGGTTTTTCACAGGGTGGGGCTATTGCACTGCAAACAGGTCTGCGCCAAAAAAACAGACTGGCAGGCATAATGGCATTGTCATGCTATCTGCCGCTGGCAAATTACCTCGCCGTCGAAGCGCACGCCAATAATACAGCGGTTCCTATTCTGATGGCACATGGCGCATACGATCCGATTGTACCGATATCGCTGGCTACCGCTTCAAGAGATAACTTGCTTCAAACCAATTATACAGTCGAGTGGCATGAGTACCCAATGGAACATACTGTTTGCATGCAGGAAATCAATGATATCGATAGCTGGCTTCAGCGTGTTTTATCATAGCTGCCGCTGAATAGAAAGGATGATGAAAACATGAAACTGGCAACCTGGAACGTCAATTCACTGAAAGTCAGGTTGCCGCAGGTCCTGGATTGGCTCCAAAAACATCAGCCGGATGTACTTTGCTTGCAAGAAACCAAGCTGATCGATGAAAATTTTCCGCTGGAAGAGATCGCAGATGCAGGTTATCAATCTGTTTATGCCGGACAGAAAACCTTCAACGGTGTTGCCATTCTCAGCAAACAAAAAAGCGATGCCGTGTTAACCGCCATACCCGGTTTTGATGACGAACAAAAGCGGGTAATAGCTGCAACCATTGATGGACTCCGCATAATATGCATCTATGTGCCCAATGGCGAAGCAGTAGGATCGCAAAAATATGATTATAAGCTCAAATGGTTGCCGGCGCTGACCGAATGGATGCGCAACGAACTCAGTATTCATGCAAAACTGGCCGTATTAGGCGATTACAATATCGCGCCGGATGACCGGGACGTTCACGACCCCGAGGCCTGGGCCGGGAAGGTACTATGTAGCCAGCAGGAACGCGATGCTTTTGGCCAATTGTTAAATCTGGGCCTTGAGGACAGTTTTCGGTTATTTGATCAGCCTGAAAAATCCTACAGCTGGTGGGATTACCGCATGATGGCTTTCCGCCGTAACAAAGGATTGCGCATCGATCACATCTTGTTAAGTCAGACACTGGCGCAAAGTTGTACCGCATGCTGGATAGACAAAACAACCCGCAAACTGGAACGCCCATCTGATCATGCACCGGTAGTGGTCGAGTTGACTGCATGTTAACTGGCGAAAAAGGTGATATTTGGAAAATATACCGCTTTATATCCTACTGATCATACTGTTTCTGTTATTGATTCTGTCGGGGTTTTTCTCGCTATCAGAAACCAGCATGATGGCAATCAACCGTTATCGGTTGAAACATCTGGCGAAACAAGGCCATCGTGCTGCACGTTTGACCAGCCATCTGCTCGACAAGACTGACCGCCTGCTTGGCGTAATATTGCTGGGCAACAACTTGCTCAATACTGCTTCGGCCACGCTTGTTGCGGTCATTATCGCGATGCTTTTCGGGCAGGATGAGCTGGCCTTGCTAATGGGCACCATATGCGTCACATTCGCCATTTTGATTTTCAGCGAAATCACACCAAAAGTCATAGCTGCCGCCTATCCTGAGCGCATCGCATTATTTGCAAGTTATATTCTGACACCGTTGCTGAAAATCTTTTATCCGGTGGTCTGGTTTATTAACCTTTTCGTCAGCGGATTGCTAATACTGATGCGCTTGAAACCGAAACAATCGACAGTGACTCAGACAATCAGCACAGAAGAGCTGAAAACGCTGGTTCTGGAAGGCGGACATTTTATTCAAAAAAAGCATCAGAGCATGCTGCTGAATTTATTTGATCTGGAGACTGTTACTGTAGATGATGTCATTGTGCCGCGCAGCCAGGTCGAAGCGATCGATCTGATGGCTGACGATGAAACTATTCAAGCGCAACTATTAACCTGCCATCATACCCGCTTGCCGGTTTATCGCGACCGTGTCGATAATATTGTGGGCATCATACACATGCGCAAGGTTTTGAATCTGATGAAAAGCGGTCCCATTACAGCTGCATCGCTGGAGCAGATCATGCAGCAACCGTATTTTATTCCTTCCGGCACCCCATTGTTTTCACAACTGCAGCTTTTTCAGGAGAGCCGGAGCCGGAAACGGATCGGTTTGATTGTCGACGAATATGGCGAGTGGCTCGGTTTAGTCACGATCGAAGATATTCTAGAGGAAATAATCGGTGAGTTTACCACGCACGCCCCGACCCGTACTCATATCTACCAAAAGCAGGAAGACGGCAGTATTATCGTCGAGGGCAGTATTCTGCTGCGGGATTTGAATCGCAAATTAAGCATGCAGCTTCCGCTCAGCGGCCCCAAAACACTGAATGGACTGATTTTGGAATATCTGCAGGACATTCCAGAAAGCGGTACCGGGCTGAATATCGCCGGTTATCCGATGGAAATTATCCAGGTCAAAAATCAGGCCGTCAAAACAGTAAGAATTCATCCTGTATCCGTTCAAACCGAGCAATGAAAACGTGTGCACTGGTCTCTGAAAATTACAAGTGAATGATAAAAATTTAATTTTAACTTCAACCAATTTTTGTCATATCTTCAGGTAATTTATAGTATAAAATTGTCGGAATTTTATGTATTCGCTTCAGGCTTTTTATACACAATGCAGGATCCCAAATTCTCCCTAGCCACCCGAGTTTACTATCAAGATACCGATGCCGGCGGTGTCGTTTATCATGCAACACACCTCCATTTTCTTGAACGCGCACGCTACGAATGGTTACGACAATTAGGCTACGGTGTACATGAACTGCTTAATACCTATCAGCTGCAGTTCATGATCCGTTCTCTTGAGATCGAATATTTCAAACCGGCATTACTGGACGACTTACTGCATATTACCGTCGATGTAGTCGACCTGGGCCGAAGCCGCATTACCCTGGCGCAGGAAATTTTATGCAACCAGAACCGGTTGGTGAACGCAACGATTCATGCCGTGTGTGTGAGTACAGAAAGTTTTAAACCCGTCAGTATCCCTGCTCCCCTAAGAAAAAAAATCGAGATATCAAAATGAACCCTACAGTTACTCAGGATTTATCACTTTTCCATCTGATCAGCAGTGCAAGTGTATTTGTGCAACTGGTCATGCTGATGTTGTTGCTCGCTTCGCTTCTGTCATGGTGGTACATCTTCAGAAAAATGTTTGTATTACGCGAAGCTGTCAAACAAAGTGATGATTTTGAGGATAGCTTCTGGAGAGGCGCGGATTTGAATGTCTTATATCAGCGTGCTGTCAGTTCACGCTATGCGCCAAGCAGTATGGAACGGATCTTCGTTGCAGGCTTTGGTGAATTCAGCAAACACAAACCGGGTGCAAATATCGATATGATGATGGACAGTATTCGTCGCGCCATGCAAGCGACATATCAGCGTGAGATGGACAAGCTCGAATCGCACTTGTCCTTTTTGGCCACGGTCGGCTCAGTCAGTCCTTATATCGGGCTGCTGGGAACAGTCTGGGGGATCATGAACTCGTTTCGCAGTTTGTCCAACATTACTCAGGCGACCATTGCCCATGTTGCTCCCGGAATTGCGGAAGCCCTGATTGCCACGGCAATGGGCCTGTTTGCAGCCATACCTGCCGTGATTGCCTATAACCGCTATGTCAGCGACATTGAAAAACTGGCAACCCGGTTTGAAAGCTTCATGGAAGAATTGTCCAACGTACTGCAACGCAGAGCGCCAACCAACCTGGAGTAACTGAGACGATGGCCCGCCGTTCCAAACGTCAACTGAAAAACGAAATTAATGTCGTACCCTATATTGATGTCATGCTGGTGCTGTTGATTATCTTTATGATTACTGCACCAATGATTAATCCGGGTCAGATTGAATTACCCGAAATCGGAAAATCGTCTGCAGCTCCATCCGCACCGCTGGAAGTCATTGTCAAAGCGGATAGCAGTCTTGCGTTGCGCGATCGTGCTGAAACCGATCTTGAGCGATTTGTAACACATCAGCAATTGATCGACGCAATCAAGCGCAAGCAGTCTCAAAATGCTGAGCAGCCTGTCGTAATTGCGGCTGACAAAAGTGTACGTTATGAGGAAGTTATAAAAGTCATGGATATTCTGCAACGACATCAGGTGCAAAGAATCGGCTTGCTGGCACAACCCAAATAATCAAATTTGAAACGATGCTGCCAGCATTAAGAAACTGAACATGACCTCGGCGTACAGACAGCACCTTACCTCCTCCGAAGAACCACGGCCAATACTGGCCGGCGCACTGGCTTTACTGGTGCATATTGTGTTTATTGCCATCTTGATTTTTGGCTTTAACTGGAAAGACGAACCACCTGCAAGTATGGTTGTCGATATCTGGCAGGATTTGCCTCGACTGGCCCAGCAGCCAGTGGAACAAAAAGCCGTACCACCTGTTCAGCCTGAACAGCAGCCCAAACCCGCTCCTGAAGTTAAGCCCGAATCGAGACCTCAATCTTCCGAGTCCAAACCCGAACAGCCCAGGCCTGCACCCGCCCAGGCATCTCCGCCGCCGCCCAAAAAACCGGATATTGCGCTTAAGGATAAAACAGAGCCTCCAAAAACTGTTCAGAAAGTCGCCACACCCGATCTGGAAGCGCAAAGAAAAAAAGCTCAGGAACAGGAAGCCAAAGAAAAAGCAGAAACGGAGCGTTTACAACGCGAAAAGGCGGAGCAGGAGCAGCGTGAGCGCGAAGCCCAGAAAAAACGCGAGATAGAGGCGCAGAAGCAACGCGAACAAGAAGAACAAAGAAAACGGGAACTGGAAGCGCAGCAAAAACGCGAACAGGAAGAAATAGCGAGACGAGAAGCACAGCAGGCGGCTGCCCGTGCGCAAGTGGCCAGTGAAATCAGCAAATACAAAGCGATGATTCTGGCCAAAATCAAAAGCAGAATCGTCATGCCTCCCGATTTACCCGGCAATCCAGTCACCGAATTTAATGTGACGTTACTACCCGGCGGCGACATTCTTGACGCCAGATTACGCAAGAGCAGCGGTTACCCCGAATTTGACAGTGCCGTGGAGCGCGCCATTCTGATGTCCAGACCGTTGCCACTGCCTCCTGATCCCGCATTGTTTAGTGAATTCCGGAATCTGCAAGTGACCGTGCATTATTTGGAATGATTGCTATAATCCACAATATTTCTTGAATTTCTGGCGATTTATGTCTATGTCAACACATACACGCATTGTATTTTACGGTTTTTGGCTTTTCTCTTTCTCTTTCTTTCTGTTCTGCGCACCGCTTCAGGCCAGATTGAATATCGAGATTTTTGGCGGTGGAACTGAACGCATTCCGATTGCTATCGTTCCTTTTGCCGATGAAAGCAGGTTGCCGCATCGCATTACAGATGTCGTGTCCGCCGATCTTCAACGTAGCGGCCTGTTCCGGTTGATTGATCCAACCGGTCTGACACCTTATGCACCTGCGGAGGTCGTATACGACGACTGGGTAAATCGCGGGGCCAGCGCTCTGGTTATCGGACGCACGATACTGATGCCAGGCGGTCAGGTGGAAGTGCAGTTTCGTTTGCTTGATGTTGCGCGGCAAGCGCAGTTGACCGGCCTTGCAACCATAGTTCCTGTCACACAGTTGCGTGCAGCGGCACATCACATCGCCGATATCATTTACGAAGCGCTGACAGGCGAGGCCGGTGTGTTCAGCACCCGGATCGCTTATGTCTTGAAGCAGGGAAATAAATATGCGCTGCAGGTTGCCGACTCGGACGGTTATAACGCCCATTCAATAATCGAATATAATGAGCCGATCATTTCGCCAACCTGGTCCCCTGACGGCAGCAGAATCGCTTATGTCTCGTTTGAAAACAAAAAGCCGGTAGTTTATGTGCAGACGCTGGCAACACGGGAACGCAAGGCAGTCGCCAATTTTGCCGGCAGTAACAGTGCGCCTGCGTGGTCTCCTGATGGCAAAAAACTGGCTGTTGTATTGTCATTGCATGGCGGCTCGCAAATTTATCTTATCAATGCCGATGGCAGCGGATTGCAACGACTGACCCGAAGTTCAGGTATCGACACAGAGCCCAGTTTCTCGCCTGACGGACGTCATATTATTTTCACATCTGATCGTGGCGGCAGTCCGCAGATTTACAGGATACCTGTTTCGGCAACTGAATCGACATCGGCCGAGCGGTTGACATTCGAAGGAGGTTACAACGTCAGTCCTGATTTCAGTCACGACGGCAAAAGCTTCGCATTCATTCATCGTCACAATGGTCGGTTTAATGTTGCAGTTCAGGATCTTGCCTCACGCCAGGTACAAATTCTGACCAGCTCCCAGTTTGACGAATCCCCCAGTTTTGCGCCCAATGGCAGAATGATTTTGTACGCCACGGAAATCGGAGGACATGGTATATTATCTGCTGTTTCTAGAGATGGTCAGACGAGGCAGCATTTGTCTGTACAGACGGGCGATATTCGTGAACCGGCATGGGGACCGTTGCTAAAACAAAAATAATTAAGTGTGATTTTGTTTGTTATTAAAGGAGCGGTAAATGAAGAAAATAGCAGGTGTTTTGATCATTAGCTTATTATCAGCGTGTGCCAGTCAGACGACGCAGCCAACTGATGTAGAAGATCGGTCAACGGGAGCAGACAGCAGTTATGGCGCAGACAGCAGTGCACTGAGTTCAGGTGGCTCGGGTTTTCATCCGCTAAACGATCCAAACAGCGTATTATCGCAACGCAGCGTATATTATGATTTTGACAGCTACACTGTCAAAAATGAATATAGACCACTGGTTATCGCCCATGCCCAGTATCTTCGCGACAATCCCAACGCCCAGGTGATTCTGCAAGGAAATACCGACGATCGTGGCAGCCGCGAATATAATCTTGCGCTGGGCCAGCGTCGTGCAGATGGCGTTAAGAACATCATGACATTATCGGGTGCACGAGCATCGCAAATCGAGTCCGTCAGTCTGGGTGAAGAAAAACCGCGCGCATACGGCAGTGGTGAATCGGCATGGAGTCAAAACCGCCGTACGGATATCCTTTATCGGGGTGAGTAAGCAATGCTGATACGCGTTTTCTGTGTGCTGGTGCTGATGTTCAGCAATGTGAGCCACGCCGGGCTGTTTGGTGACGACAAGGCGCGGGAGCAGATCAATACTTTGCGTCAGCAAGTGGAAGAAATGGAGGCGCGTATCGCTGAAATGGAAGAAGCACTGAAAAGTCAGGCGCTGTTGGAACTCTACACCCAAGTGGAAACACTTGGGATGGAGCTTGGGCGATTGCGCGGTCAGATTGAAATGCTGAATCATGACAATGCCTCTCTACAAAAACGGCAAAAGGATTTCTATATTGACCTGGATAGCCGTTTACGGCAAATAGAAGACCCGGATGCTCCACCACCGACTTATGGCGAGCCCGCAAATGACACGCCACCTGCTGAAACGACCGAGCGCCCCGTAAGCGGCTTATCGGACCCGCAAACAACCGATTATCTGACGGCTGATTCCAGCGCAAGTAACACCGAGAGCCGGATTGCTTATGAAGAATCTCCGGGACGGATTGCTGCAGAAAATGAGGAGCACACAAGAAGAAGCGCGGCGATTCCGAATCAAGACCTGAAACCTGCAGGAACGACCGAAAAGCAAACCTATGACGCGGCGTTTCAGTTGTTCACCAATGGTGACTACCGTGGCGCCAAATCACAGTTTGAAACATTCCTGAAGCAGCATCCGCACTCCAGCCTTGCTCCAAGCGCAGCTTATTGGATCGGCAATGCATACTACGCCCTGAGGGATTTTCAGGATGCGATAAGGGCACAACAGAACCTGATCGATCGCTATCCTGACAGTTCAAAAGTTCCGGATGCCTTACTTAATATCGCCAGCAGCCAAAATGAATTGGCCGATGGCAAGGCAGCCAGAAAAACGCTTGAAGAATTAATCGCTCAATACCCATTCAGTAATGCCGCAGAAAAAGCCAAGCAAAGGCTGGACCGGTTATAACAAACAGTCATAAATTTGAGTCTCATCAGCAGCACCTCCAAAGATCCAACATCGACAAACAGTGATACAACCGTATCTCTGCGGATCAGTGAAATTTTCCATTCATTACAGGGTGAAACAAGCCGCAGCGGTTTACCAACCGTTTTCGTACGTTTGACAGGCTGCCCCCTGCGCTGCGGTTACTGCGACACAGCCTATGCATTTACGGGCGGCGAGCATATGACAATTGCCGCCATATTAAAACAGGTCGCAAACTATAAAACACACTATGTGACTGTTACCGGTGGCGAACCGCTCGCCCAGAAATCCTGCCTGCCACTGCTCACTGCACTCTGCGACCGTAATTATTCAGTTTCGCTCGAAACCAGCGGCGCCATGGATTTATCCGGTGTTGATCCACGGGTCAGCAAAATCATGGATATCAAAACACCCGGATCGGGTGAGATGGATAAAAATCACTGGGCCAACCTGGACTACCTGACACCACACGATGAAGTCAAGTTTGTATTGTGTGATGAAGCAGACTATCAGTGGGCGCACCAGATAATCAAAGCCTGCCGCCTGGAGAACCGCTGTCCGTTATTGTTTTCACCCGTATACGGCCAGCTCGATCCGTCTGCCTTGGCCGAATGGATTCTGCGCGACCATCTGCCTGTTCGCTTGCAGATACAGCTGCATAAATTACTGTGGGGCGACGGCCCCGGACGATAGACGCATGACAAATTCTACAGGTGCCAGGGCCAAAGCTGTTGTGTTGTTGTCTGGCGGTCTCGATTCAGCTACCACGCTCGCCATCGCCAAAGACCGTCAATTTGACTGTAGTGCGCTCAGTATCAACTATGGCCAACGGCATGAATCCGAACTCAATGCAGCCAGGAACGTTGCCAATGCGATAAGCGTTGCCGACCACAAAATCATTTCAGTGGATTTATCCACATTTGGCGGATCGGCGCTGACCGACCCTTCAATTGCTGTACCAACCGGTAAAAATAACGGCGGCATACCCATAACCTATGTCCCTGCCCGCAACACCATCATGCTGTCGCTAGCACTGGCGTGGGCGGAAACAATCGGCTGCCGGGATATTTTTATCGGCATCAACGCTGTTGACTATTCCGGCTACCCCGATTGCCGACCCGAATATATCCAGGCATTTGAGAAAATGGCCAATCTGGCAACCAAAACCGCCATCGAAGGCAATAAACTGACTATCCACACGCCACTGATCGATTTGCCGAAAAAAGACATCATCAAAACAGGAGCAGCTTTAGGCGTCGATTACAGTCTTACAATCTCCTGCTATCAGGCAGACGAAGCGGGACGCGCGTGCGGTGTCTGTGATTCATGCCGTATCCGGCGGGAAGGATTTGCAGCGGCGGGAATCGCGGATATGACGCGCTACAAAACATAGCGCACTGTTTGGAAACGCAAAATTGATTGAAAACAGCACGTTTCCAGTTTTCTAAAAAACCGCTGACTAGTTCACATGAAGTGCGCCACCAGTTCCAAGACCGCCCTCTACATTCTGAGCCTCGTAATGTTTTAACGCGCGCACCATGCCATTGTAAGCATCAATAAAGGCTGCGACCGTTGCCTTACCTGATGGCGTTCTGGAAAAACCACTCAATGCAGCACCGCCTCTGCTTCCGAATGCGCCGAGCGCTGCGCTGAAATTGTTCGCAGTAGCGCTGCCTTCTGAAGCAGAAATCTGAATTGCCGATCGAATATCAAATAATGTTAATGTGACTACAGAGGCTCTTGATTCCATTGCACCTGCAAGTTGACCAATCGATGGATGTACAAATGAACCTAGGACGCCGGCCATAGCACCGCCGACCTGACCGGTCGAAGCATTGTCAATAATAATGCTGGGCTCCATATAATAATCAGCTGCTACACGCTGCCCTGCTTGCTGATTGGAACCTGCGCGGTATTCACCGGAATTGCGCTGTATATCGGTAATGCGGGACATCCGACTGTCTGTTCTTAGATTACCGATAGATGTGATGACGAAACAATTGGACTGCTGCACTGCCAGACGAATCAGTGGTTCGATAGTGGTAATATTGGTAGTGCTGCCAAAACGGCCATACCAGTCGGCAGCACGTCCATCGTCAACGGCGAGTGTTCCCAGTGTTTTTTCACAACGTTCCAGCGTTGGGTTTGCACCGACACTAGCGCCCCCGGCGGCAGCACCAGTGCTAGCTGTCTGGTATGTCCCGGGCGTGACGCTTGCGCAACCTGCAACCGCTAGAATACATACTGTAAGCATCAGGCCTTTATTTAGCATGATATCGGCTCTGATTTTATCCATCATCGGTGGGTCCCCCTAAATTGAATGTTTTTTGCAATTAGATATTAATGAAAAAAAATTATTGTTATTCTATTGTTATTCTTATGCATTGATTATAGTATGATAATTAACATCCGGCTAAACAAAATACTAAAAAATGTCTCAACAGAAACAATTTAAGCCGTTAATTGTAATGGTTACTTTTTCTGTTACATGCGGTTTATTGACAGCATGTGCAACCTCGCCGCGATATACGGGTTATGACCGGGTTTGCGATTCATCAGGCTGCTATGACCGTCCGATGCAAACGGTTCAATATCAAAGCGCGTCAGATCCGGTGATGACTGACGAGCAGCACCAGGCAGCTGCATTGATTGCAATGGCGGAAGATGATCCTGTAGCGGCTTATGATCTTGCACTACGCTATTTCCGGGGTGACGGTATCAAACGTAATAGCTATCAGGCGATACAATGGATGCGCAATGCAGCTGATCGTGGTAATCTTGACGCACAAAAAGCACTTGGACGACTTTATTTGACAGGTTTGGAAGAGATGGGACCAGATTTCCGTGAAGCTGAAAAATGGTTATCTCTGGCGGCGGCTGCGGGCGATAAGGAATCGGAAGAATTGCTGACTGAGGCCACGCGCCTTAAACACACCGAAAGACAGTATTACCTATGGAGTAACCGCTGGCGCCCGATTTTCCAGCGCTCATGGTACTCAAACTACCCGTACCATTATCAGTGGCGCAACAATGGCTGGCGTTATTATTGATATTAGATGAGAAAACTTTTTTTAGTCGTTTTCCTAATCTGCGCGACACTACTCGGCTACGCCCAATACCTGCAGCATGTCGACAATCTGCTGCCCTGCCCGCTTTGCGTTGCACAACGACTTGCATACTGGTTGGTCGGTTTAACAGCATTGCTGGCATGTCTGGGAAATGCACAGGCAATCGGGCGCAGGATTGCCTGCTTTTTTATGGCTATTTTTGCAACTACCGGTGCGGTAATCGCTTTCCGGCAATCCTGGCTGATTCGATATCCCGAGTCATTTGAATGCGGTATCAGCCCGGAAGAGGTTTTTCTCAATTCATTACCGTTTGCACAGTGGTGGCCCGGTATGTTCGAGGCAAATGGCGACTGCGCCGATGTCGACTGGGAATTCCTGTCATTGACTATTTCTGACTGGTCGTTTGCCGCTTTTGCAATTCTTGTTTTGATGTCGTTGTATGTTTTGTTTGCTCGTCATAACACACGACAACACTAACTTTTACTCTATGAAAATAGCTAGTGTATAGGGTTTTTCCGCCACAGCACGCATCAACTGACCGACATTAATCCGATAGCTTTTCTGTTCTGCAGTAAACTGAAATTTTTGCTGTGCATCGATCAAACCTTCCACTGAAAACACCATATTTGAACCCGAAACCGCAAGGTCGACCGTTTGTCCGATAGCGGTTGTAATCGTATAGCAGATTACGCTGTCCGGGGGCGCGATGCCCGCGATCGTTGTACTGTTGGTGCCTTGCTGAAATTGTATGGTCTTGCAGGTTTCCGCGTGAACCGTCATCACAGCAGGCAGTGACAGGACGAAAGCTTGCAGGAACATTCCTGATTGTCTGATTATCATTAAAGAACCCTACCACATCAGTTCGATGCGGTACCAGAATAGCTTAATCTCCTTGCACCGGGATTATGCGTTCTTCATTAAGTGAAATGCATAATCCCTGAAAATAAAGTAATGATTATTCGACCACCCTGGTCAGAATAGCGGTTTCCAGCGGGTCTTTAAAGTCGTCTACGCCATCACTAAACAGCCCGAGTATTAACTGCTCACCACTCTGACGCGCGCCGATTAATGAATTTTGCCGCCAATTCTGATTGATAGGAACACCATTAAATCGCGCATCATCGGCAACAACACCATAAACATACGTATCAGCCAGACTTGGTACAATCTCTCTATTATCAATATCGGGATGTCCCGTTGCTGACCCTGATATGATCTGAGCAGTGAAATAGTCGGGGGTGTTACTGCGACATGCTCCTGAAGCCGTATTATCGGCTCCCCGGATTGTGTATAAACTACGATTATCATCCAACACAGATGGCCTTTCCAGCAGATAACACAGATCGGTCTGGTCTTTATAGAGACCAGGAGTAATATTTGCCACGGACACAGGCTGCGAAACCACTACCGAAGATATCTGCTCAAACATAAATCCATCGGCAGGATTAAAAGTAAACCGGAACGCAACATCGTACAGCGTTGACTGACCAGTCTCAACGTTTATAACCGGTACGCGATGCATATTAATATTTCGGCCACTGCCTACCACATTCCCGGACTCGAAGTGAACGCTCAATGACGTACCGGGAATAACTTCTGCAGATACACCGACAGAAATCACGCATGCAAAGCATAAGAACAACATTGGTACAATGCATTTTAAATTTCTCGATTTCATGGCTGCCCCCTAGTTTAGTTTTCAGGAAACACAAGCTTAACCCTTAAACTCAAGAAGATACACCGTTGATTACTGAGGTTGAATTTGATCGACTACCAAAATTTTAACCGGAAAATATTATTCTGCAGGTATTGTATTTCAAAATAACATGAGTATAATAAGAATCATTCTCATTTAAAGAGGTAGTATTTTATGTATGATTCAACCAAAATACAGTCGCAGGCAATGCAACACGGAAATATGCAGGTTACAGAGACACCTTCTTATAATCTGGCGATAGATAGCAGCACGTTGTTTGCGCACAGTAATGTTGTGTATATACAGCACCATGGCGAGTGTTACTTGCTGCGGAAAACACGTAGCGGCAAGTTGATCTTGACCAAATAAACAGTTATTTATTTTGTTGCCGCAGGGGTTGATCCTTTCTCCTTTGACCTCGGCACTTTGGCAAGCCAGCCTGCTCCTCCCCAGGCAAGCCAGCCTTTTTTTATCGGATGTTTTGAATGATGAAACAGATAAAGAAAATGGTTTACGATTTCATGTCGCCGGATTTTGCAAGTGCAGGCACCGTAACTTCAATGCCTGTCACGTCAGTCCGCTTCCAGCCCTTTGGTGCAATTCTTCGATGCCTCAAAGCATTTATCAATCAACCCGCCGTCCCTGGTTCAGTATCAGCAAGACAGTCTGAAAGGTCTGCCCGCCCGGTCAGCCGACTATCTAATGTTCCGGTTATTAAAGCTTGCACACGTTTGGAAGAATCAAACAATACCAACTTTGCAGGCCGTTCTGTATTATGTGTGGGTGGACAAAAGCATTTGTATCCCGCCTACCAGCAAATAATTGAGGATGCAGGCGGGCGGTTTCTGTGCTTTCACGGTGGTAATGATGCTTCACTAGATTCATTGCACAGGCTACTGGCACTGACTGATCTGGTCATATGCCCGATAGACTGCATCAGGCATGAAGCTTTCTGGATAACAAAACGTTACTGCGAACGTCTTAGAAAACCTTGCGTCATGCTGGATAAATCCAGGATAACAGCATTTTACAATGGGATACGAATGCTCAGAAGTATTACAACTATAACAAACTGCTAAAAAGCAGTTTGTTATAGTATAAGATAGCGCGGAGATTGAATTTCCAACATGATCTGTAATCGGGATAACACAGCAGCTACAACTCAGGCAACTTCTCAGTCCTCAGGCAGCTTCTCAGTCGTCAAAACACTCTCGCCCAATACATATTTCGCTTTAAGTTAACAACAAAAAGTGCTAAAAATATCTAATAAGCGTTTTCGCCGAAAAAAATCAACTTCCTGCGAGTAAGATGTTAAGAAGAAGCTTTTGCGTTTGCACTGCTGCGCTTTGGTATCTGAGTACCGTACTTCTGACGGAATTTTTCCACACGGCCCGCGGTATCGACAATTTTTTGCTTGCCTGTATAAAAAGGATGGCAAACTGAACAAACTTCAATACTCAAGGGTTTACCCAAAGTCGAGCGCGTTTTGAATTCATTGCCACAACTGCATGTGACTGTTATTTCCTGATAGTCGGGATGTATACCTGCTTTCATTGTTTTTATACCCTTGCGCTGTAAACCAAAAAAGAGAAAAATTTTACTTCACTGCTTCTCATTAAGCAATCCGCTATTATCCGTTAATATTCATACTCGTGCAACTTCCATTTGGCACTCTGACTAATGGATATTACGATTAAAACTGCTATCCGCATACATGGTTATATTACTGTAGCAGTAATATTATTAATAATGAAACAAGCTGTCATGTGTATGTTATTTCAATTATGGCTGATGTGGTTAGTGAAATTAAGTTACTGAACGCAGCGATTTTTTTTAAAATTCCTCTATATATGAGTATTGCATCGAAAAAAATAAATTGTTGTATAATATCTTGTTAAACTTTGAGGCTGTAATTCAATTTTTACCCACAATAACAGGAAAATTAGGAGCACATTAAGATGCCGCAAGAGCTACAGAGCAAAAATGTAACGCCTTACGAACCAAAAGAGGGTGAAGATTATATGAGCCCGGAACAGCTTGATCATTTTCGCAAGATTCTTGAGGGTTTGAAAGTTGAATTGGGTCAAGATATTGACCGGGCTGTGCATACAATGCAGGATGAAGCCACTGTATTTGCAGACCCAAACGACCGTGCGAGCCAGGAATCCGATATGACACTGGAATTACGAAATCGCGATCGAGAACGCAAACTCATTAAAAAAATAGATGAAATTATGGCCAAAATCGACTCCAAAGATTATGGTTATTGTGAAAGCTGCGGTATTGAGATTGGATTGAAACGTCTTGAGGCTCGCCCTACGGCAACGCTATGCATTGATTGTAAAACACTTGACGAAATACGGGAAAAGCAAATAGCAAAGTGATTTTCTTTCAGGTATCAGACGCAAATTACGTCCAGCATACAGTAACGGCATCATTTTTCAGTCAACTGCTGCAAGGTCCCGGTATCTATCCAATGTTTATCTACAAGAACCGGATTATGTGTGATTTGCGAGAATTCTTTTTCCGGTTCACCCAAATCTGACAATACGGCCAGAGCGCCTTCGAAGTTTTGCAGGCGCGTATAATTATTAACAGTGATTAATGTAGGCAGGTTTGCTGCGAGAGCCGCTTTCAAGCCATTTTCAGAATCTTCGATTGCGAGACACTGGGCCGGCTCCAGTTTTAATTTCTCCATAACCCAGAAATAAATATCAGGGGCGGGTTTTTTCTTCGGAACAATATCACCTGCGCCTATCACATCGAATAGTTCCATCGCATCCACTCCCATCGTTGATTGCAGCAAATAAGCGACATTTTCGGGTGTTGTTGTAGTTGCAATGGCAATCTTGATGTTTTTGCTACGCAGTTCATGAATCAGGCGCTTAACACCGGGTCGAAGCGGTATACCCCCCTGCTCCATGAGTTTTTTGAAATGACGCGTTTTGGTTTTATGCACACTGGCTATCCATTCATCCAGATCTTCTCTGTTCAGCGCTTCTGGCGCATATTGTTCCATAAAATAGCGGATTCTTTCTTTGCCGCCGGTAATTTGCAACAAATCACCATATAACGGGATATCCCAGTGCCAGGGAAGGTTGAATTCCTGAAATGCGGCATTGAATGCAGGACGGTGGCCATCTTGTTCAGTATCAGCCAGTGTACCGTCAACATCAAATAAAACGGCTTTTAGTGTATTGTTTGCGTGCATAGTAATAAATTATAAATAAGCTTGGCTTGCGCGCTGCAAGCGGTCGGATATAGCGAGCCATGCCGGCAGCTCCGGTGGCGTTTCCATTAAAATATAATCAATCGCTGCCTGGTCTTGCTGGTGGAGAACGGCATAAAGTTGCTGGCCATAACGAACAGGATCTGAAGACATTTTAACATGTTGAATATAAGGAACATTGAACTGTGACATACCGGCATCAGACCAGGTGATCACAGCTACGCGCAAATTCTGCGCAGCAAGCTTAATTGCGGTTTGAACGAGTTCAGGCAGATGAAAAAGCTGAAGCGGTGTTGCAGGTGCGTAGTGAGAGGGTATTGCACCGGGTACTCGTACTGCAGTTTTTCTATTTTTATACGAAATCACTGGTTTACTTAAGACTGATTCAATCGCCGAAACAGAGATTCCACCAGGTCTCAGTAAAAAAACCGCATCATTTTCAAAACTGACAATTGTACTCTCAAGACCGATATTACAGGTGCCTCCATCCAGTATCATATCAATTTTGTTACTCAAGGTGTTACGTACATGTACCGCAGCGGTCGGACTGATTCTGCCATATCGATTTGCGGATGGTGCTGCAATCGCTTTATCTGGTCCGATCATATTAAGCAGTTCTAACGCTACAGGATGTGCGGGTATCCGTAAACCAACGGTATCCTGACCACCGGTAACGCAATCCGGAATATGCGCGCTGCGCTTCAGGATTAATGTCAAAGGTCCGGGCCAGAAATGTCTGGCCAGCAACCGAGCCGCTTCTGGTATTTCCAGCGCCCAGATATCCAGTTGCGCCATATGGCCAATATGCACGATTAGGGGATGATCTGCAGGACGCTGTTTGATTGTATACACTTTCTGGACAGCATCTGTATTGGTTGCATCAGCACCCAATCCATAGACTGTCTCGGTGGGGAACGCAACAATACCGCCCCGCCTCAGTAGTCGGGCTGCGACAGCAATTTGCTCAAGCTGTTTCTGATCCAGCGCTCCTTTGTCTAACATCATAATCAATTATACGGCAATATGATGCTTGGCGGGCTTGTGACCGTAACCCAGAATACTCTGCGCGTAATAGATAATATAATAGCTTAGCCAGTTGACAGCATGGTAAAACCAGGATCTTGACTGCCAACTGGTGCGCGCCACCAATAAGGACTGCTTGGCTACAGCACGCATTAAACTCGATCTGAGCTGATCGGCAAAATCACGATCCTTTATGACCACGTTAGCTTCGCGCGCAAGCATCAGGCTGAATGGATCAATATTTGAAGAACCAACCGTCGCCCAGTAGCGATCGATGACAGCAACTTTGGCATGCAAAAAACCTTGCGCATACTCATAAATTCTAATGCCCGCATCAAGCAGTTTGCCATACAAGGCATGTGTTGCGTAGTGCTGCAACCGGTATTCTACTTTCCCCTGTAGCAACAACTTGACTTTAACGCCGCGCCTGGCTGCTTTATTTAATGCATCGCAAAAATGCCGACCGGGAAGAAAGTATGCGCTGGCAATGATAATTTCATTTTGTGCAGTGTCAATAGCCTCCAGATACTCTCGCTCAATATCGTGACGATGGCGGAAATTATCGCGTATCAGAAAACCAGCGAGCTGATCGCCCTTGCGTTTAACTGCAGGCGAAAGTTTTACCGACCTGATCCAGCGTTTCTTAAAATGCGCCCAGGCAACGATGGACCATAAACGTTGTACCGATGCATAAATTTTTTTTAAAAGCGGGCCTTCTATTAAAATTGCAAAATCAAAACGCGGCACTTGATCAAACGGTTGCGTGTAATCATCAATAATATTGATACCGCCTGCAAAAGCAATGCGGGCATCAATTACTGCGAGTTTCCGGTGCATGCGGCGCAATCGGTGCCGGCGCAACCTGAAGAAAAATACTTCACGCCGATATATCAATATTTTTACACCAGCGTCCAGCATACTCTGAATAAAACTGTTTGACAGTTTATAAGAACCGAATCCGTCCATTAGCAAATGGACGGATACACCTCTCTGAGCAGCACGAATCAGTGCTGAAGATATTGTCCTTCCAGTTAAATCATCAGCAAAAATATAAGTTTCTAGATGAATTTCATACTGCGCGGAATCGATCGCTCGTTCCAGGGCCGGAAAATATTCCCTGCCATTATGAAGCAGCCTGATTGCGTTGCCACCTACATACGTCGCCTTGCTCATCTACGAATGACATTGGTGGATAAGGCTGCATGATCAGATGTTTTGGACCAGGGATGCCCATGATGTACGCATGCATTCTCTATATGAAAACCACGGACATATATGCGATCCAGGCGCAATATCGGTAACGCAGATGGGAAACTCCGCGCTGCCCTGCCGTCAGTGAATTCAAAAACCTCTGTAAGATCGAGTGCATCCGCAACGGTTGGGCCTGTTATTTCACGCCAGTCGTTGAAATCTCCCGCGATAACCAGAGGCGCATGCGCAGGAACAAGTCTTTTGATACGTTTTTTTAAAGCTTTTAGCTGTGTGTGTCTGCCCTTTTTAAAAAGGCCCAAATGTACACAAATACAATGCAGGTTCTCTTCCCATTTGGGTATGCTGATCTCACAGTGCAACAAACCCCGGCTTTCAAACCGATGGGCCGAAATATCTTCGTTCTCCCAGGAAACTATCGGATATCGACTCAAAATGGCATTGCCGTGGTGCCCTGATTTATAGACAGCATTTTTGCCGTACACTGATTCAGGCCACACCGAATCAGCAAAAAATTCATGCTGACTGCCGTCCGGCCAATTGGTAAAACGCGCAGCGTGTTTAGTGTGGTGCCCAACCACCTCCTGCAAGAAAACAATGTCGGTATTTAAACCGCGCAAACAGTCTCTCTGTTTATGCACAATCAGACGCTGATTGAAACTGGAAAACCCCTTGTGAATATTGTAGGTTGCTATACTTAATTTGTTAAACACTGTTTATCATCAAAAAATAAATTAGAATTTTAAAAGTCCGGGCCACGCTGACAATTTTCTGATCAATATGTTTGATTGTAGTACAGGAGTGTCTTTCTATAAAAATAATGAATCAAATTTCAGTTTTGAAAGCAATTCAATCTAATTATTCAACTATATTTCATCTGATCATCATTTTCTAATAAAGTTGAGAAAAATTTGTTAATTTTCATGTCTAACAGATTCTCAAGCAATCCAAATTGCAGCTCACACATTGTACTATTGACGTATCGCTGACTAAAACCGGCAAAAAACCAAACAGGAAATAGGGATGATAAAAAACAGTTTATCGATTACGATATCAATTTTTACATGAGAAAGAAATGATTACAGCAGAAAATATAAAAAACCACATAGAAACTTCATTGCCTTGTGAACTAGTCCGTGTAGAAGGAGATGATGGCCATCATTTTCAGGCGGTTATTGTCAGCGCCGAGTTCATCGGAAAACGGACGATCCAACAACATCAGCTCGTATACCAGGCGCTTGGCGACAAAATGAAACAGGAAATCCATGCATTGTCAATGAAAACCTTTACACCGGAGCAATGGGCGGAACTCACATGAACAACTGAGTGAAACCGCGAGTCCGGAACCACAAGCAGGCTCTGCCTGTTATACAGCGCCTGCTATTCGGTCCCGGGCTGAGCAATGGGCATTTCATTGCCAGTTTCTGTTGATTTTTGTAACTTACTAAAGTCCTATTGTATCTGCTTAAGCAATTCTCTGGCTTCGCTGATTTCAGGAAAGGCTGTGTCTGATTTTGTTATCTTGTCCAATATCTGGCGCGCTTCGCTCTGTTTACCGGTTTGGGCCAGGGTATGGGCGTAGTGATACTGTATTGTTGCATTATCCGGTTCTTTGGATACGGCATTCTTTAATAATTGAAGTGCCCGTTCCAGCTCACCTTTTTGCGCAAGAATCCAGCCGAAAGTATCTTCGATAGCCGGAGATCCTGGCGCGATTTCATAGGCTTTCTGCGCATATTCGAGGGCTCGAGGATCATTACTCTGATGATATAACCATGCAAGGTTGTTCAATGATGTGATTTGGTTTGGATAATTCTGTAAAATCGCCTCATACTCTTTGGCCGCATCGTTGTATTGATTTTTGTTTAAAAACGTATTGGCGAGATATAAGCGTGTTGCAATGTCATGCGGATTGTCAGTGACCCATTGTGAAATATGCGCCTGTGCTTTTGCTTCCTTGCCGGACTGAGTGAGTGCTGTGTGAATTTTAATAGCAAGCAAGCTGGTCTGCTTCACAGCAAAAGCTTTTTCATAAGCGGCCACTGCTGCTTCCGGTCTTTTTAGCTGCATCATCAAATCACCCTCAAGCGCATACCCGGCTGGCATGTCTGCATGCTCTTTTTGCATTCTTTGTGCGATCGATAACGCTTTGTTCTCATTGTTTTCAAGCATGGCCAACCTGGCCTGCGCAGCTTTTGCCTGAATAAAGTTTGGGTTAATGAACAAAGCTTTTTTCAGAGCAGAATCAGCGGCAGCGTAATCTTTCATAACTGCATTGATTTCTGCGATTTTTAACTGCGCAGCAGCTGAATCAAGTAATTGCGCCGCCAGTTTTTCGTAGCTATCCAGAGCAGCGGAATAATTCTTTTGTGCAAGCTGCACCTGCCCTAATAACTCGAGGACACGGGGCTCGTTTGGATACGTTCCATACAATTTTCTGGCAAGAAGCAGTGCTTTTTCCTGCCCACCCTGGTTTAAATAATGTGCAGCCAGATGCAATGCCGGATCCAGCACATTCGGATTTTTATTACTGGACATCTCCAGCCATTGCGTTGCCTCATCTACGTTGCCCTGGGATATAGCCAATGCTGCCAGCGCGTTCATTGCCTGTACATTCTTATCATCTTTTTTGAGCAGGGCCTTAAACCTGTTTTCAGCATTTTCGGGTTTCTGGTCTAATACATCGAGCCGGGCAAGATTGGAAATGGCCGGGAAAAATTCGGGTTGAACCGAAAGCGCCTTATTAAAACTTTCGCGAGCCTTGGCAAAATCCTTTTTGCCCATATACGCAACGCCTCTTAAGTTATGAAAAAGCGGGTTTTGTGGATTCGATTGTTCCAGTTCATTTATTTCCGATAAGGCCTTGTCAAATTCATTGGCGCGAAAATGCGTTAAGACCAGTAAAATGCCAGCTCTTGGAGAGCCTTTATCCAGATCGGTAGCCATCTCAAGCTCGGCTATACCTTGTTCCCGGTCACCCATAGCCAATCGTGTCATGCCAAGCGCAGTATGTAACATCGCGCTATTCGGTGCGAGTTTATTGGCTTTTTCATAAAATTCCGAGGCTTTGGTGTATTGACCAGTTCGCATATACACTTCGCCGGCCAATGCAAGCAGCTGCGGATCCTGCTGCGCGACTGGCAAAGCAGGCTCCAGATAATCGATAGCCTGCTGAGTCTTGTTATTTTTAAGCAGCGCGTTAATCATCAGCTTGCGCGCATACATATTTCCAGGAATATTTTTCAGATATTGCTCAAGATATTGTTCTGCCTGTATAAATGAGCCCAGTGAAAGCTGTATTGCACCGGCCAGTAACACGCTGGGCAGATGCTCGGGAGCTGCGCTGAGTACAGTCTGAATGGAATTCAGTGCCTTTGCATGCTCTCCCTGATGAAAATCCAGAAAAGCCTGCGCTTGATGTAACAAAATGTTATCCGGTGCTATTTCTCGCGCAAGTTCTATACTTTTTTCGGCATCGTCGTATTGGCCAAGACTGATTTCAACTGTCGCTTTGTTGTAATAGGCATTTGCATTATTAGGGGCCAACTGTACAACCCTGCTGAATGCGTCTAATGCCTCTTTATACTTGTTTTGCGCACGTAACATGTTTGCTTTAAATGTCCAGGCACTTAAATTTTCCGGATTTTTATTGATTGCCTGATCAGTATATTTAGAGGCAAGCACCATATCCTTCTCAGCAAGCGCATATTTGGCCAGTCCAATCAAAGCATCCGGAGAATCAGGATTTTCAGCAAGCAATCGATCAAAAATTTCTTTGGCTTCCTGATTCCGCATTAACACCAGAAATGTATTTCCGAGCAGTACCTGGCTGTCTTTATCAGAACTGGCTGCTGGATTTTGTTCAATTGTTTCCAGTAAATGCTGGTATTTGCCCAGATCAAACAGCACCTGGTACAAGACCGGAAGTACTGTTTGAGCATCCATGCCAAGATCAAGCGCCCGGTTCAGTTCTTTCTCGGCAGATAACAGATCATTATGCTGCTGATAAACAGCCCCTAGCAAGAAACGTGCTTTTGCGTTATCAGGCTCCTGCTGTACTGCATTTTTGAATTGAATGATGGCTGCATTGACATCACCTTTTTTCTGATATTCGAGGGCTTCGGTAATCAGCGTTTCTGCGTCTTTCGTTTCGCCGCATGCCGCCAAACCAAGTATAATCAAAACGCATACCAAAGCGGATTTAACTTCGTTTAGCCAGCATTTTTGTTGATAACGGGAAAAAAGGTTATGCATATTCATTCTCCAATTTGTATTATTCGCGGAAACAGTTGATTGTTCTGTACTGGTTAATAAAACGCCCGTATCTAATTAAACACCACATTCGAAAATCATGTGTTAATTAACAGCACCTGACCGGGAAACAACGACGCCTTATACACTGACGTTTTGTCTTTTATACCGCTATTAACACATGATTGACCGGTAGCTATTTACTTGTACCTTGTTTTATCTGCATATCAGCAACTTAAAATACCGTTAATATATTTTCTTACGCCTGTTATCAAAGCATTGTTAAGCATTTGTACGCACGCTGCACTTTCTACTAACCCAATGACGAAATAATTGTCAACTGTTTTTTATTTATAGCATACCCGGGCTGGTATTGTTTACACATATAAAACCAGCAAATACAGCTTAGTTTGAAGTAATGATGATCAATTGTTATCGTGCGTTCAAAAAATTGAAGAATCTGACGCTATAGTACAGTATTTATCCATCATTAAAACATCTATAGTATATGAATGGTTTTTTGATTTTGCGAAAACGTTGAACTGGAGAAAAAATTTATGGGTATTGTTGCTGTGGTTGGACTGGGTTATGTGGGTTTGCCGCTGGCCGTTGAGTTTGGTAAAAAACGTCAAACAATCGGATTTGATCTTTCCAGTGAAAAAATTCACAATTATCGACAACACGTCGATCCTACAGGTGAAGTTTCAACCGAGGAATTGCAACAGGCCGGGCAGCTTGTTTTTACTACTGACCCTGCCGATCTGGCTCAAGCCGATTTTATCGTGGTCGCCGTCCCCACCCCTGTTGATCAGGCGCATCAACCTGACTTCAGGCCATTGATTAGCGCAAGCGAAACGGTTGGCAGGAACATAAAAACCGGCACTATTATCATATATGAATCAACAGTATACCCTGGCGCAACAGAGGAAGTATGTATACCCGTGTTGGAGAAATTCTCAGGTTTGAAGTGGAAGCAGGATTTTCATGTCGGTTATTCTCCAGAGCGTATCAATCCCGGTGATAAAGAACACACCTTAACCACGATTGTCAAAGTCGTATCGGGCGACAATGAGAGCTCACTGGAAAAAATCGCGCAATTGTATGAAAGCATCGTGACGGCCGGCGTATATCGTGCGGCCAGTATCAAGGTGGCTGAAGCGGCCAAGGTAATCGAGAATACGCAGCGTGACCTGAATATCGCGTTGATGAATGAACTGGCAATGATTTTTAATAAACTCGATATAGACACGCTGGATATTCTGGAAGCTGCGGGAACAAAATGGAATTTCCTTCCGTTTCGTCCCGGTCTCGTGGGCGGTCACTGCATTGGTGTTGATCCATACTATCTGACACACAAGGCTGAGATGATCGGTTACATGCCACAGGTGATTCTTGCTGGCCGTCGCATTAACGACAATATGGCAAAATATGTTGCCGAGCAAACCATCAAGCAGATCATTAAAGCCGGTTTTAATGTTCGCGGAGCCAAAGTAAATGTACTCGGCCTGACATTCAAGGAAAACTGTCCCGACCTGAGAAATTCCAAGGTAATTGATATCATCCGCGAACTGCAGGATTACGGCGTCGAAACTCATGTATGCGATCCAGTGACCGATTCTGACGAAGCCAGGGACGAATACAATATCGCGCTCGAATCATGGGAGAATCTGCCACGCGCCGAAGCCATGATTGTGGCCGTTTCCCATATTGAGTTTCTAACCAAAACAATGCCCGATTTACACTCCAAGCTTGTTGAAAACGGGTGCTTTATCGATGTGAAATCAAAATTCAGTCAGACTGCACTGCGTGCTTCGGGTTTTCATGTTTGGCGACTTTGATTCAATTTTGCAAGGAACACGAAATGACGCGCTATCAGGATATGCAGCAACATCTGACTGAAAACCGTTTTACCTGGCTGATTACCGGAGTCGCTGGCTTCATCGGCTCCAATCTGCTTGAAAAATTATTGAAATTGAATCAGCGCGTAATCGGACTGGATAACTTTTCAACCGGCTATCAGCATAACCTGGATCAGGTCAAAGATATCGTGGGCGCCGATCACTGGAACAACTTCAGATTCGTCACGGGTGATATTCGCGACCTCGAAACATGCAAGGACGTCTGCGAAAGCGCGGATTTCGTGTTGCATCAGGCCGCATTGGGATCTGTGCCGCGTTCGATAAATGACCCGATCCTAACCAACGAAAACAATGTTTCCGGTTTTCTGAATATGCTGGTTGCCGCACGAGACGCCAGAGTCAAGCGTTTCGTATATGCTGCATCGAGTTCAACGTATGGCGATCATCCCGGCTTGCCCAAAGTTGAATCCATCATTGGTCAGCCGCTCTCGCCTTACGCAGTGACCAAATATGTCAACGAACTGTACGCTGACGTCTTTGCACGCTGTTACGGTACGGCTTCCATCGGTTTACGATATTTCAATGTTTTCGGGCCCCGTCAGGACCCCAATGGCGCCTATGCCGCTGTCATACCGTTGTGGGTATCAGCGCTAATCAGAAACAAACCGCTCTACATCAATGGTGATGGTGAAACCAGCCGGGATTTTTGTTATGTCGACAATGTCGTGCAGGCAAATATACTGTCAGCATTGACTTCCAGGAAAGACGCCATTAATCAAGTTTATAATGTTGCAGTCAATGAACGCACAAGCCTGAACCAGCTTTTTACCATGATGCATGTATTGCTTGTGGATAAGTTTCCTCATTTGAATACGTTTAATCCTGAGTACACTGATTTTCGCAAGGGCGATGTGCGTCATTCTCAGGCGGATATCGGCAAGGCTCGTGAACTGCTGGGATTTGAGCCAACACATGCAATTCGGGAAGGACTGCAATCGGCAATGGACTGGTATGTGGCTGACCTGTCCAAAAGGTCGGATAATGAATCATCCGGCTGTCAGGCAGTATAATATGGTTATGAATTACTGTTTATGCACAGTCCTTGCTGACTGATAGCTTGCTCTTGCACTTGTATGAAGTTTTCCGGAAAACATTTTGTTTAAGATTCTGGGTGCCATAGCTGGCTTTTTTGTTCTGGGTATCCTGGGAAGTATTCTGGGATTCTTGGTGGGCAGCATCATCGACCGGTTTAAGTCTCCGGGCGCTGGTGGCATAAGTTTTATCTCGCCTGCACGTCGCCAGTCCGTGTTTCTCGAAACCGTTTTTGTTCTGATGGGGAAACTGGCCAAAGTCGACGGCCGGGTCTCCGAAAATGAAGTGGCGCACGTCGAGCAGTTCATGCGCCAGCTCGGCATGACATCCGATCATCGGCTCAAAGCGATCGCGCTGTTTAAACGCGGCGCCACGCCCATGTTCGATATCAAACCCAAACTGGCCGAGTTCATGACTGTATGCGGCAGTTCTAACAATCTACGACAAATGCTGCTGGTATATCTGATCAGCGTGGGGCTTTCGGACGGACAGCTGAATACCGCAGAATTACGGTTGTTAAAAGAGATTGCCGGACGTCTGGGTTATAGCAAGGCAGCATACGACCGCCTGTTGGAGATGGTGATTAACCAAACGCGTTTTGCCGGCGGCCAGCCTGTGACTTCGGTCGATGCACTGGAAGAAGCCTACAAAGCGCTTGGCGTTAGTCGTCGCAGTTCGGACCAGGAGATCAAACGCGCTTACCGCAAACTGATGAGCCAGTATCACCCGGACAAACTGACAGGCCAGGGTCTTCCGGAGGAAATGGTTTCCGTCGCTACCGAACAGGCCAAGGAAATTCAGACAGCTTATGATCTGATCAAAAAACACCGTGCCCAAAATCATTCTACAACCTGATCTGCAATTTAGCACATGAAACCATTGCTGTTTACATTTCGCCGCTGTCCTTATGCCATACGCGCCAGGATGGCCATTAAAATCAGCGGTATCGAGGTGAATATGCATGAAGTCGATCTTCGTGCCAAACCCGCTGCGCTTCTGGAATGTTCACCCAAAGGCACCGTACCTGTTATACGATTAGCCGATGGTCGCGTCATTGAAGAGAGTCTCGATATAATGAAGTGGGCGCTGGCAATAAACGACCCAGAAAAATGGCTGGACAGTCCAAACAACCTGTCTGACAAAGCTGAGTCGCTAATCTCACAAAACGACGGCGCATTTAAAGAAGCGCTCGACAAATATAAATACTCGGCACGTCATCCTGAGCACCCGACAGAACATTATAGAGAGCGAGCGATATTTTTCCTGGAAGCACTGAATATGCGGCTATGCCATAATGATTATCTGATGGGTGACCGGCTGACGATCGCGGATGTTGCCATTTTTCCGTTTATCCGGCAGTTTGCCCATGTCGACAAACACTGGTTTTATGCATCACAGTATATACACCTGATTCGATGGCTTGAAGCGCGATTGTCATCGGATATTTTTTTGGCGGTTATGCAAAAAAAGTAAGGGATCTGCCGGATTATGGAAACCGACTTACCGGACAAATCAACATGCCGGCTGGCGCGTCTGCCCCAGCCGGTGTATCCCGATGGCCTGCCTGTAGTTGCCAAACGCGAAGCCATTAAACAGGCGATCGCCGAGAATCAGGTTGTCATTATCTGCGGCGAGACAGGCTCCGGAAAAACCACGCAGTTACCCAAAATCTGCCTGGAAATGCAGCGTGGCGTACACGGAATGATCGGTCATACCCAGCCACGCCGTATCGCTGCCCGTTCGGTCGCTAAACGAATCGCGGCCGAATTGGGAACGACGCTGGGGCAAACAGTTGGTTACAAGGTGCGATTTTCAGACAAGGTCGGCACTGACAGTTATGTCAAACTCATGACCGACGGTATCCTGCTCGCAGAGACGCAAGGTGATCCCAGGCTGCAGGCATACGATACCCTTATTATCGACGAGGCGCACGAACGCAGCCTGAACATCGATTTTTTGCTGGGTTATATCCGCCGGTTATTGCCGTCAAGGCCCGATCTCAAACTGATTGTGACATCCGCCACTATTGATGCCGAACGATTTTCCAGGCATTTCAATCATGCGCCGGTGATTGAAGTCTCGGGACGCACCTATCCCGTTGAAATTCGCTATCAGCCAGTCGTGCCAGACGATGAAGATGTCGATATGCAACAGAAAATTCTTAATGCTGTCGATGAAATCGTGCAAACAAGCCAATCGGGCGACATTCTGGTTTTTTTGCCGGGTGAACGCGAAATACGCGAAACTGCCGAATCGTTGCGCAAACATCATTTCGACCGCCAGCAATCCGTCATTCCCGGTGCGGAAATCCTGCCACTGTTTGCGCGTCTGTCATTCAACGAGCAGGAGCGTGTATTCAAACCAGGGCAGGCACGACGCATCGTACTCGCAACCAACGTCGCAGAAACCTCACTGACCGTGCCGGGAATACGCTACGTTATCGATACCGGCCGGGCGCGCATTAACCGCTACAGTTATCGCAACAAAGTCGAGCAACTGCAGACGGAAAAAATATCGCGCGCTTCAGCCAACCAGCGTGCCGGACGTTGCGGGCGTATCGCCAGCGGTGTCTGCTACCGGCTGTATTCAGAAGAAGACTATCAGTCCAGGCCGGCATTCACCGATCCGGAAATTCTGCGCTCGTCGCTGGCTTCAGTGATCTTACGCATGAAATCGCTGAAAATCGGCGATGTGGAGAACTTTCCATTTCTGGAGCCCCCGTCTGCGCGCATGATCGCGGACGGTTATCAGCTACTGACAGAACTCGGGGGTGTTGACGAGAACAAGCGTTTGACTCAATTGGGTTGGCAACTGTCGAAATTTCCTATTGACCCTCGCATCGCGCGCATGGTTCTAGCGGCCAAGCGCGAGAACTGTCTGCACGAAGTACTTATCATCGCCTCGGCACTCAGCCTGCAAGATCCGCGCGACAGGCCGTTCGAGTATCAGGATGCCGCCGATCAGGCGCACCGGCGGTTTCTTGACGAGCGTTCCGACTTTATGAGCTACCTCAAGCTATGGGAATATTTTGACAAACTGCTCAAAAACAAGAAATCCAACCGCAAACTCGTCGCGCAGTGCCGCGATCAGTTTCTGTCTTATCGACGTCTGCGCGAATGGCGGGAAATCCATAACCAGCTCAATGTACTGGTTAAGGAATTCGGATTCAGGCCAAATGAAGTCCCGGCAACCTATGATGAAATACATCGCGCACTGCTTGCAGGACTGCTTGGCAATATCGGCTACAAAACAGAAAAGGAAGGCGAATATCTGGGCGCGCGCGGCATCAGATTTTCCGTCTTTCCGGGGTCCGCGCTTAAAAAAGGCAAGGCAAAGACCAAATGGGCAGTTTGCGCAGAACTGGTTGAAACCAGCAGGCTGTACGGACGCTGTGTCGCACGTATCGATCCGGCATGGCTGGAGAAAATTGCGGGCAGTCTCTGCAAACATGATTATTTCGACCCGCACTGGCAGAAAAAACGTGCCGAGGTCATTGCCTATGAGCGCGTCACTCTGTACGGATTGCCTGTCGTCACCAAAAGGCCGGTACATTACGGTCGAATTAATCCGAAAGAATCGCGAGAGCTGTTTATTCGCGGCGCACTGGTTGCTGGAGAGTATCACACCCAAGCACCTTTTTTTGCGCATAATCGTCAGCTTGTCAAGGAAGTCGAGGATCTGGAACATAAAACCCGACGACAGGACGTACTGGTAGACGATGAAACGATTTTTGCATTTTATGATGAGCGCATTCCGCACCACATCTATAACGGCGCCGGATTTGAGCACTGGCGCAAGCAGGCCGAACGCGAAAACCCAAAGCTGCTGTATCTGGACCGTGAGCTGCTGACCCGGCATTCGGGTGATGCAGTCGAAGTGCAATTCCCGGAAAAACTTGCATTATCCGACGGCAGCAGCTTTGCACTCAGCTACCGTTTTGAACCGGGACACGTGCTCGACGGTGTTTCCGTCACCATTCCCCTGCCCGTGCTGAACCGGCTTGATGCCGAACAGTTTGATTATCTTGTACCCGGACTGGTCCGCGAAAAAATAACCTGGTATCTCAAAGCACTTCCCAAGCAGGTGCGCCGCCTGCTTGTGCCAATCCCCGAATCGGTGACAGAGTTTCTGCAATGGCAGTCTGCATCCCCGCAGGATGCAGCGATTCGCGACGCGCTGGCGAAATTTATTTTGCGCAAAACAACATTGACCATTCCAGTCGACACCTGGGAAGATAAAACCATGCCGCCGCACTTGCTGATAAATTACAGAATTGTCAACGAAGCTGGCGAAGAATGCGCAATGAGCCGCGATCTCGCCGAGCTGCAGGCACAGTTTGGCAGCGCTGCGCAATCAACATTTCGCCAGTTGAGTCTTGATGATGAAAAAGCCGGTATCGAGCGTGACGATATCAAACACTGGGATTTTGGCGATCTGCCTGAGAAAATCACCTTCACGCGCAGCGGTCGCAAGCTAATCGGTTATCCGGCGCTTGTCGACGAAAAAGATCATGTGGCGATCCGCCTGTTTGATACCCCGGCCACAGCCGAGCAGGCCATGCGCACAGGAGTTGGCCGACTGATGCAGCTTGAGTTTCGAGAACACATGAAGCAGCTCGATAAAAGCATTCCCGGTTTTCGCCAGGCTGCGTTGCAATTAACCACATGCATCAATCCCGGCGAGCTGAAGCAGGATTTGATCGACACCATTGCCGACCGGGCGTTTGTCGGAAACGACCCGCTTCCCCGAACAGAACAGGCCTATACTGCTCAGCTACCAAAGGCGAGAGAGCGCCTGCCGCAGGTAATCGAAAATTATACCCGGGTACTGGGTGAAATCGCCGAAGCTTATCATGCATTGATGCAATACAGATCGTCGACCAAGCAAGCCAATCCCCGCATTGCAGCCGATCTCGACCAGCAGTTCAACCATCTGATTTATCCCGGATTTATTGGTGAAACGCCATGGGAGAGACTAAAACATTTTCCGCGTTATCTCAAAGCCATGCACGTACGCCTGGAAAAATCGTCCGGCAACCTGCCGCGCGACGAACAGCAGGCTGCGGAAATCAATGTTCTCTGGTCGCGTTACCAACATTGCCTCGAAAAACACCGGAAATTAAGCATCGATGACGTGAATCTGACCGAATTCCGCTGGCAACTCGAAGAACTCCGGGTGTCGCTGTTCGCGCAGGAACTGAAAACACCGAGACCGGTCTCGGTGAAGCGGCTGGAGAAATTGTGGGAAAAAATCAGGAAATAGCTAAAAGTCTATTAAATTTTGCTTTTAACATTACCGCTGTTCCGTAGAAGATAAACCGAGCACCTGCAGCAACAGATTGGTTGCAAGAAAATCCGGGCGATGAAGTGAAACACCTTAAAATCTGGTAACCGCAGCAGAAGCAAAGAGCAGCGGGAAGATTACAAAGCATCTGGAAAGTGTGGATAACGTTTAAAACAAAGTTGTTGACACCGGTTTCAATGACCCCGCATTACACGGTCAAGTTTTAAACAGTGACAACAGCTCCACTGTGTAAAAACTTCCTTGAGACATTCTATTTTTAGTTAATAAAAGGGTTGGCTCTTAACCGTTCGACGGACAGGTCTATGAAAGTGCGTATTTTTGCGGTGGTTCGACGTCCTTCAAGATGAATAATATGAATCGGAAGCGGGTCTGATTCGTACGCGTCGAGTACTTTCTGCAATCTCCCTTCTTGAATATCCTCCCCAACCTGATAGGACATCAACCGCGTGACACCGCAGCCCAGGATAGCGGCATTCAGCGCAGCGCCGTTATGGTTGCAGTCGAGGTGCGGCATAATCTTGACTGTTTCTTTTGTACCGGAGGCTGCGAACTTCCACGATGTTGACGGCTCAACCGTTGAGGCCATGATGATCTTGTGGCCGACTAAATCGGCGGGGCACTTCGGAATGCCGTAAGTTGAAAAATACCCGGGAGACCCGCAGACGACGCGGTTGACATTCCCCACATGCGTCGCATAGAGGCCTGAGTCTTGCAAGTGGCCAATACGGATTGCAATCTCCAGACCTTCTTCCAACAAATTGCAGACACGGTCGTAAAACACGGTCTTTACTGAAACATCCGGGTAAAGTCCCAGATACTCGGCGACAATGGGCATGATGTATTTCTGACCGAACAATACCGGGGCGGTAATGGACAAAGTCCCCTTTGGGTTTAGATAACTCCCGGACGCCGCCGCTTCTGCAAGTTCCAGATCTTCGAGGAGTTGTCTCATGTCCGTTAAAAACCGTTCGCCTGAATCGGTCAGGCGAACATGCCGCGTTGACCTGTTAAACAGTTTTACTCTCAAAGATGCTTCCAGCTGAGCAATCGCCCGAGTTACCGCAGGCGCCGAAATATCAAGATTACGGCTTGCCGCCACAAAACTTCGATTGACAGCCGCCTCGACAAAGATACGGATTGTTTCCAGCTTATCCATTGAATATTCATCCTTATCATAAGATTATTATTACGATAACAGCAATAGTTAATTATTATTTTAGCCAATTATTTCATTAATGAATAACTGTATAGTCATTACTCCATTCACTCAATGACAAGGAGAACAGTTATGTCACGCATACATACACCCGCATCAATCCACGACGCACCGGAAGCTTCAAAAGGATCGCTTGAAGCAGTGAACAAACTGCTGGGAAGTGTTCCAAACCTGTTCCGTATCGTTGCCAACAGCCCCGAGACGCTTGAAGGCTATCTGGGGCTGAACGGTGCACTTGGGAAGGGCTCACTTTCACCGCAAATACGCGAGCGCATTGCACTGGCTGTTGCCCAGATCAATGGTTGCAATTATTGCCTTGCGGCCCACAGCTACCTTGGCACCAATCTTGCCAGACTGAGCAAAGCCGAGATTGAAGCGGCCCGCAGAGGAACATCCAGCGATGCGAAGGCTGCTGCCGCAGTCAGTTTCGCCGTCAAGATCACCAGAAACCGGGGCGCCGTCTCTGATAGCGACTTGCAGGCAATTCGTGATGCAGGCTACAGCGATGCTGAAATTGTTGAAATCATCGGTAATGTCGCACTCAATACCCTGACCAACTATATCAATGAAGTTCTGGGTACTGAAATCGACTTTCCGGTCGTTGATACACTCGCGGCCTAAACCCTGGCGTAGAACGGGTGGCGATGATCGTCACCCGTTACCGTTGTAGCAACAACAGATTTTAATGTATCTGTAAAGTGAACACTCGGGGAAATGCCTGGATTGGCACACGGAACGGCGAATGTGTAACAAAAAACAGAATTTAAGCGCAAATTGACGGCAGTTCCATTCTCCATTCGCTTTGTTTTTTCGGTCCGTCAGACAGCGATAATTCACGCTTGAACTGTCGTGTATGCCTGAACTGCCAGTAACCGACTTCAACAATTTTAATTTTTCGGAATACTGATCAGGCCATTAACGAGTGATGTAACATTGGAAATCAACCGTTTAAGGGAACTGTCAGCGCCCACTTCATATTCGCGAAGCAGCGCCCGCACTATTCCTATATCGGCCAACGGCAATAGATTGCTTTCAAGCAGTTTGGTTATGGCAATGAGCACGCGATAGCGAACATGCAGTCTTTTTGCGCCCGGCGCGGCTTTAAGCAGTCTTTCGGCATCACCGGTCTCAGCCGACAGTATGATGGATTCAGCCAGTCCGATCAGCAGCCCTTCGTGGTTCTCATGGGCAAGCTGATCTTTATTGATCCTGTTTGAGACAATATAAAACGCCATTTGTCCCGCCGCCGCGTTTTTTGCTCTTGTACGTTCCGAGTAATCCGGAAGATTGATCGCCATGTAAGCATCGGCCATTTCCCGCAGATGAGCGTCAATATCCTGCAAACCGGTTTGCTTCAGCGCCTTGATTCCGAGTGGCTGTGCTGCCTTGAAATGCTGAAGTGCCAGCGATTTGACCTGGTCCTGCTCCGCCTGCATGGATACAATACGCGCTTCCTGCGCTTCGACAACCGCCTTGATTTCTACACCTTCTCTGGTAATTGAAACAGCACTGCTCTTGTCTTCGATTCTTTTTGCAAGCGCCGAAATCACGCTTCGCAATTCCTTACGGGCTATGATGGCAATACCGATTGCGGTCGCCGGCCATGCAATATACCCGATCAGTGTGACAAATGCCTCAAGGTAGTCCATTCTCAGCCTCCCAGCAGGCTAACAGATGTTATAACCTAGCATCTTCCGGCCAACACCAGAGAAAGACGCGCAAGTCTGTTAAACCGGTTCCTTGTTGACAATTATTCCGGAAAAAAACGGGACCCACAACAGAATTTTTTTCCTCGCATACACACGACAGCCAGATCGCCTATTAATTGCTTTAAACCGGTATCAACACACATATCCAATAACTGCTAATTTTTGAATCGAGTCATGAAAAATTTCCTTACCCTGCTGATGATCCCGATTTTGACCGGTGTTATTCCACATGCAGAATCAGCAGAAATCAAATTATGGATAGAGAAAGATGTAGCACTAGACAACCAGGTTACTATCACCCCGTATGCCAAAGCATTGCGTACATGCAATTTGCGATATACGCTCGAGGTAGACAAACAGGGAAAATCCGGGCGTTCCAGCACGCGGCAAAGCGGTAAATTGTTATTACAGCCCAATCAACCGAAAGCGATTTCCACATCGTCTTTTAATTTAAAAGCAAACGATCACTACCAGATCAGGTTCAAACTGTTTGACAAGAACAAACTGGTAGCAGAACTGGTGTCGGAAACACCTGACAATCTTCCTTAAAACACCCTTCCGGTATGATCTCGCTGCAGCAGCAGCGGTATTACATTCATTGTTTAGCCTGCAATTAAAAAATTGTCAGAAATGCACTGCAAGCCAGACAGTTTCCTGTTCCGGATCAGTCCAGCTGACCCTGTGTTTTTTGTGTGAAGGGATATGAATATAATCACCTGCATCCAGATGGACTACAGTTTGATCATCGAACATTAACGCGGCACGCCCCCTTAGCACCAGCACCCATTCATTTCTTGGCTGATCATACCAGCCGTTAACCGGCGATTGATGGCCTCTGGAAACAATTCTCTCGATGGTGACGCTGTCGCTCTGCTGCAGCACTTCAAACATCTCTGAATCCAGTTTGGCGGGAATTGCAGAATAGATATTTTCAGGCTTCATGAAAATTTATTACAATAGATCAAACTTGCCCGGAATGACTGTTGACAGTTGCTTACGTTAAGATGCGATGAGAAGAAAAATCAAGGCTGAAGCAACGCCACGCCCACCTCTTTGCCACACGCCGAATATTCTACAAGCAACAACTTTCGCTAACCGGCACCATAAGAACGATGTTCGGTATTTAAATTCCTGAAAACAGCTGGCAGGCACAGCCATCGAGAAACAGGCGATTAATTCAGAGCCAGTGATAGCCCCGGTGTAATGACCTGTGGTCTCGATGTACTGCAAATCAATCAAACAGGATCAGTGGTTTTTTACAAAATCAACCAATTTCTGATATGTAAACAGATAATCCTGTCCAGAAAGCGGGGTGTGGCATTGTACGCAATTCAGATCATTGCTTTTCTCAGTCCCATCCGGATTATAAACCGCAAAACCCCAGTTACCCGTGCGGTCTTCAGCTGAATATGCGTCATCCCAATTATCACGGTTTTCCATAACAGCAACAGCAGCCAGCGAATCTATGACAAAAATACCGTCATCACCGGGTATCGGCTTTCCATCTGCACCGGTTTTCGTACTGTAAATTTCCATTACCACTACAGAACCCGGATCTCCTTTTTGATCTGATTTATAACTGTTTATCGCCGTATCATTGGCGTAAAGCCTGGCAACCTGTGTCTGATTGGCACGATTTGCCGTGGCATATTTGGTAAAGGTTTTTGCATAGCCTTCCGGGAACTTAACAAATTCCGGGTTACCACCGCTATGTGCATAAATAGGCGTTACTGCCAGTAGCACTGCAACTATTCTCAAAATTCCTTTCATCGTTTTCTCCTTATTCATGGTCGTCCAAAACAAAGTCCTCCCCCTATCATCCCCGTGAAGCTGCTATTCTTTCAGACCTATTTCGCTTATGTCAATCACCAGTCGCAGCGATAAATAGATTACCAGTATGGATACAGCAAGGTGAACAATAAACAGAATGGGTTTTTCTTTTACTGCATCAAGTAATGTTTTATGCTTCCCGGTCTTCTTCAGACTGTCGTATTCTTCGCGCATCCTGATCGTTCGCGCCTGCTGATATTCATCCAGAAGCGCGCGCGCCCTATCGAACTGATTTTCATCCCTTAACCAGATGGCTGGCATGGAAACTCCCCAGTTACCTGCTGCTGTTTCAAAAAAATCAATATCGTTGTCACTCAGCAATGCGCGTACATCATTTGCCTCATCATCCGGCACGCCATTTAGTTTAAATAAAATTTTTGACATTGAAAGAATTTTTTCTATAGTACGTAAGCCAAGGATTTCTTATCTGAATGATGCTATCGTTGCGCTCATTTGATTGTCAAGTGATGTTATCACGGGCGAAATTAAACTATCATACAGGCCATCATGAAAAAAACAATTTTGATTACAGGCTGTTCAAGCGGTATTGGCTATTGCGTTGCCAAGGCGCTGCATACGCACGGCTATCGTGTTTTCGCCACTGCACGTCGCCAGGAAAGTGTCGAGATGTTACTGAACGAGGGCCTGGAAAGCTTTCGTCTGGATCTGCAGGATTCAAATTCTATTGCTCAGGCCTTTGAGCATGTCATGCACCAGACGAACGGAGAGTTATATGCACTATTTAACAACGGTGCCTATGGCTTGCCAGGCGCAATCGAGGATTTGAGCCGAGATGCGTTGCGCGATCAATTTGAAACCAACGTTCTGGGCTGGCAGGAATTAACTAATCTGGTCCTGCCTGTGATGCGCAAGCAGGGTTATGGGCGCATCATCCAAAACAGTTCGGTGCTGGGATTCGTATCACTGCCTTACCGAGGCGCCTATAATGCAACCAAATATGCTATCGAAGGGCTAAGCGACACCATGCGTCTCGAATTAACAGGCAGCAACATTTACGTCAGCCTGATTGAGCCCGGCCCAATTGAAAGCAAGTTCCGTGAAAATGCTGTCAAAATGCTGGCGAAATATGTTGATGTGGATAAAAGCATTCATCACGAACGCTATCGCAAAGCGCTCAAAAGACTGAATACAAAAGGGCCTGCCGTACCTTTCACGCTTCCACCCGAGGCTGTTCTTAGGCGTGTCGTTCATGCACTGGAATCGGATAAACCGCATCCACGTTACTATGTTACTTTCCCTACCTATCTGTTTGGCATACTCAAACGTTTCCTCAGCACGCGCACTCTTGATGCACTACTTGCCAGGTCCGGTGGCGATCACTAATGGCAACCTGCTGTTTCTACTGAATGAACAAAAAAAACACCTCACTGAGACAGTGAGGTGAAACGGCTTCGTCACGAACTTGCCACTTTACAACCACTTTCATCGCTCAAACAACAACGATCTATTTGAAACGACGATGAAACAATCGGCTTATACCCACAAAAAAAGCGACTGTTTAGATTTTAAAATCCAATTCCTATATAACCGCCAGCTGTCATACCATCAACTTTGACGCCATCGGATTTCCCAGCTGTCAAATGATAACGTCCATCGATTCCGACATAAAGATTCTTCCATACGTTGTAATCAACACCAGCACCAAACTGAACACCTGGTGTTAAATATGTGATCGATTCAGTTGTGGGACTGACTACATGAAGTGCCAGACCCATCGGTATTATCCACGGTCTGATCTTTGAACCTTCAAAAAACTTAATCTTTGGGGACGCCGTCAAAGTAAACTGGCTAACAGTCACACTTCTTGGATTAACAACATCACTCACCAAGAGCGTCGGATGATTTGCCAAAGCATTACCTTGGACTGAATTGGAAAAATTTTTGTATTCAAACATCAATTCTGCATACACTGAAGTTTTTGGCAGTAACCCCCAAACATCATCAGTCAAATTAAAATCAAAACCTGCACCTGTATACCAACCCTCTGTATCTGCCTGATCTTGAATTCCCAGAGGCGCTACATCACTTCGTATGCTGGACCCATCCCGTGGTTCTCTGGCATGTGTAAAACCACCCCGGAAAAAGACCATATGCTTGCTTGGGCGCTCCTCTTTCTGAACTGCCGCCTTGGCAGCTTCCTCACGAGCTACAGTTGCCTGGGCCTTCGCCTCAACAGCAGCTTTTCTGGCTTCGACAGCTTGTGATGTAGATTCTGACCTCACCTTTTGTAATTCACTTTGTACAGCTCTAAGCATATTCTCTAATTCCTGAACCTTCTGTTCCAGGGCATGGGTTCTGTCATTCGCGAGAACCTGTGGCGCAAATGCCAGCATGCTTGTCAATATGAATATTCCAATCAAACCTCTGTCTAATTTTTTTCTATCATGGAAATAATTCACCCCTTCCTCCAAATATTATATTTATCTAATAACCATGTTTGCTAAATACCTTTACAATTAATACAAGAAGCCATATGTAATTCCTCTTTGCCAGACCGGACACAAAATTTTTAAAACTTGTTATTAACTTTTTCATTACTACAGCAAACCTTTGCTGATAATATTCAAACATGACTGTTTTAATCTTGACCTGTATCAAGTTAATGTTAATTTGTTTGATTGATCGTTATTTATGGTTCAATTATTGTCCTCAGATACTTTGTTCCCACCGTTGGAAGAAGCATTACTGGACCCCAACGGTCTACTGGCAATTGGTGGCGATCTATCAACCGAGCGCTTGATCAACGCATATCAAAACGGTATTTTTCCGTGGTTTAACGAGGATGAACCGATATTGTGGTGGAGCCCTGATCCACGAATGGTGCTGTACCCCAAAGAATTAAAAATATCCCGTTCGTTACGCAAATCAATCAATAAAAACAACTACCACATTCGTACCGACAGCCAATTTGCTGCAGTCATGCAGGCCTGCGCCGCGCCACGCAAAAACCAGCCCGGCACGTGGATTCACCCAGAAATGGTTGCGGCCTATACCGCGTTGCATGAAATCGGCCTGGCGCACTCAGTAGAAACCTGGATCGACGATAAACTGGCAGGGGGGCTCTATGGCATAGCCATGGGAAAGGTGTTTTTTGGCGAATCGATGTTTTCACGAAAGCCGGATGCGTCTAAAATCGCATTTGTGTATCTGGTCAGACAATTACTCCAATGGGATTATGTTGTCATTGACTGCCAGGTCAAAACGGCGCATCTGGCATCGTTCGGCGCACGTGAAATTCCCAGAGCTGAATTCAGTCAAATACTAACCACCTGGGCCAAACCAAAAGCACTGGAAAAAAAATGGGATTTTAGCTTTATGAATGAATGACCCAATGAAGACACTCAAATATCATACTACGCACCCATATCCTTGCGGTTATCTGCCCGATAAAATGGCAAGATCCGAAGTAGTTGCGCCTGAGTATCAAATCGACGCTACGACCTATGGCCGGTTATTGAAGCAGGGATACCGTCGTAGCGGGCATTTCATTTACCGGCCACAATGTGAACATTGCCGTGCCTGTCTGTCGGTGCGCATCAAAGTAGATACATTCATTCCAAGCCGCTCACAGCGCCGAAGCTGGAAAAGGCACCACTGCATGACTACGCAGCAGCATCAACTTCACTACAAAAAAGAGCACTTTTTACTGTATCAGCGTTATCAGAATGCGCGCCATGTAGATGGCAACCTGGACCACGACAAGCGCGAGCAATACCGGAATTTTTTGTTGCAAAGTCATGTTAATTCGAGACTGATATCATTTTATGATATGGAGCAACTGCGTATCATCAGTTTTATCGATCTGCTTCCGGATGGACTGTCAGCAGTTTACACTTTCTATGATCCCGACGTTTCGCAAGCGAGCTATGGCACATACAGCATCTTATGGCAGATTCAGCAATGCCGGACGCTGGGCTTGCCATATTTGTATCTTGGTTACTGGATCAAGAAACATGAAAAAATGGATTACAAAGCCAATTTTCAACCATTGGAAATTCTGATCGGTAACCAATGGATGCCCTTTGAACAAGTGATCGACGATCTGTAATAGCTGACACACCGGGCAAATTCCGAAAGCGGCAAAACCGGCTGCTCATTAAAATGAGGATCAGCGTCCCTCCACATTGATTTAACACAACCTGCATACCTGCCCATGTTCTACTCATTATTGCGCCCGCTACTCTTTCAACTGGAGCCCGAAACAGCGCACCTTGTAACTTTAAGCGCCATTAATACAGCATTCAGGCTTGGCTTGCTCAAGCGCCCGTCGATCAACTGTCAGGAACAGCGCGTTATGGGAATAACCTTTCCTAATCCGGTCGGTCTCGCGGCAGGTCTGGATAAAAATGGAGAATATCTGGATGCCCTTGCCGAGTTGGGCTTTGGTTTTCTGGAGATAGGCACGGTCACACCGCGACCACAACCCGGCAATCCTGCGCCTCGCATCTTCCGTGTACCGCAGGCGCGGGCAATTATTAACCGTCTGGGCTTTAACAATCATGGAGTCGACCGGTTAATTGAGAACGTCATTCATTCAAACTATAACGGTGTACTGGGCATCAATATCGGTAAAAATTTCGATACGCCGATTGATAAAGCCATAGAAGACTACCGGACTTGCTTGTCCAAGGTTTATTGTTATGCCAGTTACGTTACCATAAACATTTCTTCGCCCAATACTAGTAACCTGCGTCAATTACAGACAAAAGACGCCCTGGATCAGTTATTATTCACACTAAAATCCGAGCAGCTGTCTCTAAGCCAGACCCATGGCAAATATACGCCACTGGTCGTAAAAATTGCTCCCGACCTGGAAAAACCGGATATAACATCTATCGCGCAGCTGCTCGTAAAGCATAGCATTGACGGCGTCATCGCAACAAATACCACGCTGTCAAGAGGATGTATCGATCATCTGGCGATATCACAGGAAGCAGGGGGACTCAGCGGTGCGCCATTGACTGAAAAAGCCACAGCAATTGTTGCACAGTTACGGCATTGTCTAGAAGACAGCATTCCAATTATCGGCGTCGGCGGCATCATGTCAGCTCAGAACGCCAGGGAAAAAATAGCCGCGGGCGCATCGCTGGTACAAGTATACAGCGGCCTGATTTACCAAGGCCCCAGTCTGATAACGCACATAGCACAGGCAATCTGTAATAATCAAACCTTATCGGGCAAATAGGATTAATCAATATTGAAACCTGCTATATTCCTGGAATTATACGAGTTACTTTCGACAACACCTGTATATTAGCCTGCTTATCCCTATATACCGTTACAATAGCGCATCCGGACAGTTGTTGCCATCTCAAACAGAATCAGCAGATCATTGGAGAAATGAATGACGGGAATTTTTTCAAAGTTTAAATCAATCTTTAAATCAGAGAAAAAAACAAAGTCATCCGTTACCGCGCCGGAGGACAATATCAATTCCGCCAGTTATTCAATAACCACTCGGTACTCAGCTGGCTTATTCACCCTGTCTGCATTATTACTGGTCGTGGTGCTTGCTTATAATCTGGAGCAGACACGCAAAAATACGGCAAGACTGGAAGTTACCGCACGGATGCAAACACATACATTGCGCCTTCCAGCAGTGCTGCAACTTGTTTTTTCAGGCCGCAAGAATGCCTTTACGCAACTCAACGACAGCCATAAACGAATCAATCAATATCTCATGCTGCTGGCAGATGGGGGTGATTTCCGTCATCACAATATTTCAGCCATTACACAACCACACTTGAAGGCTCATCTTGAGGATTTACTTCAGAAGTGGCAGCCAGAAGAAAACAAGATTGATCTGATTCTCAGTCACCAGCAAACGCTCGTTGATCTTGGTCAGGCAACAGGAGCCATTAACTCAACCAGCGACGCACTCTCACAAAAACTCGAAGAGTTAATTGAACGCCTTAGCCTGACCGGCGATTCGCCAGACACGCTTGGCGCTGTGACTGCGATGCGTACACTGTCCCAAAATGTAATACGCAGCGTTAATGTCGTGCTATCCAGCAAACTGCCGGCCTCGGAAATAAAAAAACAGCTGTCGCATGACCGCAAGCAGTTTTCAGCAATTCTGCAAGCATTTAATCAAGGTCACGATATACTGGATCTTACAGCGATCAATGATCCGGATGCACAGCAATTGCTGCCGATGATTGAAACGTTTTTTATACAAATTGACAATAATATCAATACCATTCAAACTGGAATTTCAGATGTAATGGCAGCCAGGGCCGCAGCCAATGCAATCATTCAACAGAGCGATGAGATTCTTAACAGCATAGTGACGCTCGATAAAGCTTTGCAACTAGAAGATACAGACCAGACAGAACTGCTGACGTATATACACGTTGTACTGGTGATAATCACCATCGTGTCGCTTTTCATATTCATTTATACGTTACGTCAGAAAAAACCCCTTGCGACATCCATGATGGACGACACGCAGACAGCCATGTTAAACCTGCTTGACGACATGAAAAAAATGGCCGAGGGCGATCTCACTGTACGTACAGCTGTAACAGAAGACATTACGGGTGTGATTGCGGATGCAGTCAATTTTACTATTGATGAGCTGCATACCCTGGTCAAACAAGTCAATACCGCCAGTACACAAGTGGTTAACACATCCGGGCAGGCGCAGCAAATATCCGCCAGACTGCTATCCGCAACACAACAGCAATCGAGCAAAATCGAAGAAACCACCGTGGCCGTTCTGGGCATGGCCGAATCCATCAATCAGGTTTCAGATACCGCATCCGGATCTGCTGAAGTGGCCAAACAGTCGTTGTCTGCCGCGGAAAGAGGCGGTATCGCCGTGCGTGAATCAATTGCCGGCATGGAGCAGATTCGCACCTATATTCAAGAAACCTCCAAGCGCATCAAGCGGCTCGGTGAAAGTTCTCAGGAAATCGGTGAGATTATTGCGCTGGTTTCAGATATCACAGAACAAACCAATATTCTTGCGCTAAACGCCGCATTGCAGGCAAGGGCAGCGGGAGAAGCGGGACGCGGCTTTAACACCATCGCGCAGGAAGTACAGCGACTCGCAGAACGTTCAGCAGAAGCCAGTAAACAGATCAGCCGGCTCATTAAAATGAGTCAGAATGATACGTACGACACTATCGCCGCTATGGAGAGAAGCACAAGAGAAGTTATCAAGGGCGCACAAAAATCGAATATTGCAGGCAAGGCACTTGAAGAGATCGAAACGATCTCCAAGCGGCTTGCAGATCATGTCAACCATATTTATACAACCACTCATGCGCAGACGCAGGCCGCCAAAGAGGTGATCAATAATATGGAAGAAATTCTGCTTATAACACGTCAGACGACTGACGGCACCCGGCAGACAACGGCCTCGGTCAATCAAATTTCGGGGTTTGCATCTGACCTCAAGGCATCTGTGGCTAATTTTAAAATTTAATCTTCTGTTTTTTTACGCTATATCAATGAATATGCAAACCAGGTTTGACATCTCTTCTATCGCGGGAATCAAAGAGAATATTCATGAATTATTTGCACTCATACAGGAAAATCTTGAGGCTTACAGCCGGAATCCGGGGGACGCGGAACTGATTGAAACTTGCCGCACCTACATTAATCAGCTGGACAGCCTGTTTCAGGTACTCGAGCTAAAGAGCATAACTGTCATTACCGGTAAAATCGAGCTACTACTTGACGAATTGATGACGCAGCAAAGTGATGCCGTTCTGACATGCACTGACGCAATCAATCGGGCTATCAATGCGATTCTTGATTATCTGAACCATCTGATCGATGGCTCGACAGGATACCCGTTGCGACTTTTTCCAGCTTATCGGGATTTAATGTATCTCACTGGAAATCAGCAGGTATCAGAGCTGGATTTATTTTTCCCTTTTCTGAGATCAGACCCGCCCTTAAAATCTATCGTTAATGAAAGCAATTCCCAGCAACTTAAATTACTGGCCAAACGCGCCCGTACGGAATACCAAATGGGGCTGGTACAGTGGCTAAAAAACCCTTCGGCGACTGAAAATCTTGAAAAAATGCATCACGCGCTTACAGAAGTAGAGCAACTACCCGGGCCTGCAGAACAGCGTATCTTCTGGTGGGTAGCAGCCGGTTTTCTGGAAGGCCTTTTATCTCAGGAGTCAGACATCGAACTATCGAGCCGGAAGCTATGCGGTAATATTGAAAAAATACTGCGCCATAGAGCAGACGGCTCCTATCAAGATACGTCCCAACTGATACGTGAATTACTTTACCACCTGGCCAGATACCAACCCTTGCAGGCAAGCGAACAAGTTGAAGCAATACGCAGAGCTTTTTCGCTGCCATCAATCACAGCTTACGAGGCGATTGAACCAGACCGCCTGGCTTTACAACATGACAGTTTGTGTAAAACCAGGGAAACGCTCAAGCAAACCAATGAAGACTGGCAGGCATTTTGCTCTGGCAAGCAGATCGATTTAACGTCATTCCTGGAAAATATTGCACACGTACGCGAACTGTCGAGGCACCTTCAGTACCTGCCGATACAAAAGCTGACCGAAGCCATAGACCATGCCGCGCGCACTTTGCAGAATAAGCAGTTGTATTCAACGACTACAAATGAGCAAGCTACGATGGAAATCTCAACCGCGCTCCTGCATCTTGAAAGTATCCTTGAAAACTTTAATGTGCTGCCAAACGATCTGTCGGCACAGATTGAGTCAATCTCTGCTCGTCTGAAAACCGCGACCGCCGGTGATGAGCCCGAGGCCGGACTGTCTGCCGCTTCCTCAAGTGAAACCCTGAATCCGGCCCAAAAAAGACAATTACAGGAACAAACCGTGCAGGAAGTGCTCGCCAATCTACAACAGATCGAAAAGGAAGTGGAACAGTTTTTTTTATCACCCACAGAACGCGAAGCATTACCGACTGTTTTAACCCTATTTAATCAGACTGCTGGCGTACTCGACATGCTGGAATTGAAGCGTGCTCATCATTTATTGAATCTGTGCCTCAACCAGACAAAAAGAATGCTGGCTGACGATTATGTAATGACGCGCCATGACCAGAACCTGCTGGTCGATGGATTAAGCAGTTTAAGTTTCTTTCTGGAAGCATACAAGAACAATCCCGAAGCGAACCATAGAGTTATTGATTCTGCCATTGCGGTTTTTGAAAATACTGCTCGTCAGAAGTCTGACACATCATTTATTGCTGATGAATCAACTAACGAACCCGAACCTGAAGAAACTGATATCGAGGAAATAGAGGTAGCCGAACACGCACACCCCGAACCTGAAAGCAAAACTGATTCCGGCGTGGATCCTGAATTACTGGATATCTTTCTTGAAGAGGCGGATGAAATTCTGGCCGAAATCGCCGAAAGTACCCGCAATTGCCAATCGGACAAATCGGACCTGAAGTCACTTGCCACCATCCGCCGTGGCTTTCATACCATGAAAGGCAGCGGTCGAATGGTCAAACTGGATTTCCTGAGCGATGCGGCCTGGACGTTGGAAAAAACGTTGAATTACTGGCTCAATGAAAAAAAACAGATTACAGACGATTTGATTCATTTGATACAAATTGCGCATCAATCATTCACCCATTGGTGTAACAGCCTTAAAACGACAGGCAAAGCGGAGATTCAATCAGATCAACTGCAGGAACTGATCAGTCGCCTGAGCACTGACGAAGAAAAAACACACCGCCTCGAACAGGATTCTGCAGACAACTCTTTAATGGGTGACGACGTGACACAGGATACAGTTACTATTGGCGGCATTTCGATTCCTGCTGATCTTTTTGAAGTATTTACCATTGAATCGAAACAGCACCTGACGACTCTTGAAAGAGAATTGAAAATACTGCTGAACACCCATCCGGCAGCAATCAATCAACCGTTTTTACTGGCTATACATACCCTGGGAAGCACTTCACGCGCTATAAAGCTGGATTTTGTAGCCGACCTTTGCGGAACATTCGAGAACTGGCTGACACGGTTGATGGAAGCAGGTGCGCATGTGCAGGAATCCGATACGCATTTGATACAAAACTGTATTCAACAAATCAGCGAACTGCTCAAAAAAGTCCTGCAACAACAGTTTCCGAATGATGCTGATCTGCAGCTTGCGCAGTTTTTAATACATGAAATTGCAAACCACCAGACAAGAAGCAGCGAAGCTACCGCAGTAAATTGTTCCGGACCTGTCAATTTGAATGAATACAGGCTCAAAAAAGCACCGCCCGCAAACTATGCTGAAACGGAATCAAACCGGCATGTCGATGCACCCCAGGAAATTGCTGAAAATATACATGATGATGTCAGTACAGAATTGATGCAGACTTTTCTGGAGGAAGCAAAAGACATCATTCCTCAAATCAGTACAAAACTGCGCGCGTGGCGCATTTTGCCGCAGGATGAGGGAATTCGTATCAGTCTTCTCAGATTACTGCACACATTGAAAGGAAGTGCGCATATGATAGGCGCACTGCAGCTTGGCGAATTGATTCATGCAACAGAAGAAGAAGTGGAGCAGGCATTCAACAGCCCGGTTGTCTCAGGTCATGCTATCGAAACTGTTGAATATCAATTCGACCAGATCTGTGAAACTATTGAACGTTTGCAATCAAAGGGAAAGGCCGAACAGACACCAGAGATCACCAACACGGCAACAGTTGCTGATACCGGTGCTGAATCACCGAAGGTAAATGAGATATCGGCGCCGGAAATTTCTTCCACCAAGGAGCACTTAATTTCATCTGAAACAAAATATGAAGATGCATACCAACCCATCAATGTTTTGCGTGTAAAGGCCGAGGTAATAGATCGTTTGGTAAATGATTCCGGGGAAGCCAGCATTTTTCGCAGTAAAATCGAAACGCAGCTAAATCATTTCAAGCAATCGCTTCAGGATCTGACTGAAAGTATAGATCGTTTGCATGGACAGCTTCGTGAAATCGAAATTCAGGCAGAGACACAAATGGCTTCACGAACCGTGCATCAACACAACAACGATCAGTCCTTTGATCCGCTTGAACTTGATCGCTTCACACGTCTACAAGAGCTGACCCGGCTCATGGCTGAAAGTATCGATGACGTCATGACTGTGCAGAAAAATCTCAAAACCGCACATGTTGCTGCAGTTGAGGCAGTGGCACAGCAGGCAGACGTCAACCATCAGCTGCAACAGGAATTGATACGTATACGCACTGTGCCATTTGGGCGTATTTCGGAACGTTACTATCGCGTTCTCAGAAAAGCAGCAAGTGATCTTGGCAAAAAGGCCTGCTTGCAAATCCGGGGCGAAGCAACCGAGATTGACCGCAGTGTTTTAGAAAAAATCAGTGCATCTCTTGAACATATTTTGCGTAATGCGGTTGCACACGGTATTGAGAAAAGCGACCAGCGCATTTTATCCGGCAAACCAGAAACCGGACAGATTGTGATGAATCTACAACAGAGCAACAACGAAATCGTCATTACGATTCGCGACGATGGTTGTGGACTCGATCTGGAAAATATCCGTAAAGCAGCGATTAAGCAAGGTCTGATTAACGAAAATGAATTACTGGAAGATGATCAGATTGCGGCGTTAATTTTTGCCCCGGGACTGACAACACAGGATCATGCAACGGACAATGCCGGTCGCGGTGTGGGAATGGATATCGTCCAAAATGATATTTCCGAACTGGGCGGTCATATCTCGGTCAGCTCAGAAAAAAACAGAGAAACTGTATTTCATATCCAGTTGCCATTAATGCTTGCGGTAACACAAGCAATAATTGTTTCATCGGGTAATCAGGTATACGCAATACCGGAAACGGTAGTTGAGCAGGTACAGGAAATAAGTGCCGATGCAATGCAGAAAGCATACCAGGATAGACAGATACATTATGATGGAAATATTTATCCATTTTCCTACTTTTCATTTTATCTGGGTTACCTGGACAATAAACCCGAAACAAAAAAATATAATCACGTCCTGTTACTGCGCAGCGGTGATTTGCGGCTTGCCATTCATATTGATACCTTAATTGGCAACCGGGAAGTCATTGTTAAAAAGGCCGGCTCCCAGATTTTACATGCACCGGGAGTAGAAGGCGTCACTGTAACCGGCGAAGGCAAGCCTGCGCTGATTCTAAATCCACTTAAATTGCTGAACCGTGAAGACGTACAGCTGATTTTACAAACGCCTGCTTCTGAAATTATTGGCCGCGCAGCTGATAAGAGCAAGTCTGCGGCAACTGTCCTGGTTGTCGATGACTCACTGACAGTGCGTAAAGTAACCAGCCGACTTCTCGAACGAGAAGGCTACAATGTTTTAACCGCCAAGCATGGCCTTGAAGCCATTGAAACGATTACACAAATGAAGCCAGACATTATTCTGGTTGATCTTGAAATGCCTAAAATGAACGGTTTCGAATTCATCGAAAGAATGCGTGAAAATGCCGATACCGCACAGATACCTATTATTGTCATTACATCACGGACTGCTGACAAACACCGTAAAATGGCGCTAGATCTGGGTGCCAATGAATTCCTGGGGAAACCATATAAGGATGGCGAGCTGTTAAGTCACATCCTGCAATATGTACCGAATAATTCATGAACGGTTCTTTACTTTCCACGCATAAACAATTTATCCAGACCTGCCATGCTGATTTCGTACCAGGTCGGCCTGCCGTGATTGCATTGATCGGCACGATCCGTTGCTTCCATTTCACGCAATAATGCATTCATTTCTGCAATAGTCAGCGTTCTGTTAGCTCGTATCGCAGTATGACAAGACATTGTAGCCAGGATTTCGTTACGTCCAGCCGCTAACACCCGATCACTTCCGTATTCTCTTATTTCACGCAATATATCCTGGGTCAATTTCACAATATCGGCCTGTTGCAGGATCGCTGGTACCGATCGTACAGCCAGCGTTGTAGGACCAAGAATAGCAAGCTCAAACCCTATCTGCTCAAATAGCATCAGATTTTCTTCGGCGAAAACAACATCGCTTCGATCTGCATGAAATGTCACAGGAATCAAAAGTGCCTGCGTGGACCACGATTGACTATCCATTGCCGCCTTCAATTTTTCATACAAAATCCGTTCGTGCGCTGCGTGCATGTCGACAACAACCAAACCATTATTATTCTGTGCAAGAATATACACGCCATGCAACTGACCCAGCGCAAAACCAAGCGGTGGAAAGTCAGGCATATTTTCCGCTAATGCGTTATCTGCTATCAGTACATCAGATCTACGATTTGCTTGCGCTCCTGTGTCAGTAGCTGCCATAGTATTCGGATACGCATCCTCAATATCAAACAACGACTGATATAACTCTGTCGGCTGCTCGACGCCATATTTTTTCGGTGGGCGACCAGGATAATGCGGGATTGATTCAGAACCCGCGTTCGTAACCAGTTCCGGATGCATCTCTTTTGAAGGTCTGGCCAGTGATTTATGAACGGCATGAAAAATAAATTGATGCAATGCGCGTGGATCGCGAAATTTTATTTCGGATTTCGCCGGATGAACGTTGACATCCACTTCTGACGGATTCATTTCCAGAAACAGAACGAAGGCAGGATAACGATCCAAATGGAGCACATCTCTGTAAGCCTCCCTGATCGCATGAGCAATCAGTCTGTCACGAATGAATCTATGATTCACAAAGAAGTATTGTGTGTCACGTGATGCACGTGAGTACGCAGGCAAAGCAACAACACCGTGCAACCTTATATCGGCGGCCTGCTCATTGATACAAGCAACCGATTGGATAAAATCTTCGCCCAGCACAGCTTCGATTCGCTGCGATATATCAGTAATCGAGTAATGGTGTCGCAGTTTTCCATTATGCTCCAGAGTAAATTCAACATCAGGCTGCACCAAAGCCATCCGTTTCAGTACATCCTCACAATGCGTATACTCAGTTGTGTCTGTTTTCAGAAATTTTCTTCTTGCCGGAATGTTCGCATAGAAATCATGCGCTTCCACAACCGTGCCTTTGCTTAGTGCCGCTGGTCTCGGTTGTGTAACCGATCCGCAGCTGGCCTGTACCTGCCACGCATGATTTTGATCGTCTGTCTGACTGGTCAATATTAAATTTGAAATGGCCGATATACTGGCAAGCGCTTCACCGCGGAATCCTAAACTTGTAATCTTGTGCAGATCGTCCAGAGAACTGATTTTGCTTGTACTATGTCGTGTCAGGGCAGAGATCAGCTCATCTTTGGCAATGCCCGCACCATTATCAGTAATACGCATCTGCTTTATACCGCCCTGCAAAAGCTGTATATCAACACGGGTTGCACTGGCGTCTATACTATTTTCTAAAATTTCCTTGAGGGCCGAAGCTGGACGCTCGACGACCTCGCCAGCAGCAATCTGGTTTATCAACAGTTCAGGTAAGGGTTTTATAGCTGCCATAAAATTGTACAATTGCAAAACATAAACATTATAATGATCTAGATGATTTATTTTAATTTCAGTTGATGATAATAAACAAATGACTCAGGATGAACAGAAACGTGCCGTAGCGGCAGCTGCTATTGAACATATTTCAATCGGCAGTATCATTGGCGTAGGAACAGGATCAACAGCAAATTATTTTATTGACGAACTGGCAAAAGTAAAGCACAAAATAGACGGGGCTGTAGCCAGCTCCGATGCAACGGCAAAACGGCTCCAGTCGCATGGTATAGAAGTGATTGATCTGAATAATGTAGATGATCTTCCTGTATATATCGATGGCGCGGATGAAATAACCCCTCATCTTCATATGATCAAAGGAGGTGGCGGTGCACTTACACGCGAAAAAATTGTCTCAGCTGTGGCAAGAAAATTTGTATGCATTACGGACCAATCCAAGCTTGTCGATGTTCTGGGTAATTTCCCGCTTCCCATCGAAGTCATTCCGATGGCACGCAGCTATGTTGCCCGGGAGATTCTGTCATTGGGGGGGCAGCCGGCGCTTCGGCAGGGTTTTATTACGGATAACGGCAATGTCATTCTTGATATACACGGTTTGCAGATTTTAAATCCTGTTGAAATGGAATCCACCCTCAATCAAATAACTGGTATTGTAACGAATGGTCTTTTTGCCCGTCGTGCAGCAGATATTTTATTGCTTGGCACTGATGAAGGTGTTAAAACCATGCATACTGAGTAACCTACTGTAACAATTGCCTTTTTTGTTCAAACTCAACAAAGGTGTTCCACAATGAATAAAGAACATATTTCCAAACAATTTGATGCTGATCTTGAAGAAGCACGAACGCGTGTTTTACAAATGGGCGGTTTTGTAGAGGAACAAATTGAGCGCGCTATTGAGGCACTGACCACAGGCAACGAAGAACTGATTGATCAGGTTATCGAATATGATCACCGCGTCAATGCGATGGAGGTATCCATTGATGAGATCTGCAGCCAGATTATAGTTCGCAGGCAACCAACTGCGGTCGATTTACGAATGATTGTCATGATCATCAAAACCATCACCGATCTTGAACGCATCGGTGATGAAGCACAAAAAATAGCGCGCATGGCACGATTGATATACTCCAATGATCGTTTGCAGATACCGCGCTTTACGGAAATCAAGCATGTCGCCAGCATCGCCATGGATATGGTAAAAAAGGCCCTCGATTCTTTTGCGCGACTGGACCCGAATTCTGCCTCAAAAATTGTGCGGCAGGATGAGTTTGTAGACGAAGAATTTCGCTCTATTATGCGTCAGTTGATTACTTTCATGATGGAGGATCCTCGCAAGATATCCACCTCAATCGAAATATTATTTATAGCAAAGGCGATTGAGCGCATTGGTGATCATGCAAAAAACATGTCCGAATATGTAGTATACATGGTGAAAGGTAAGGACGTTCGCCATGTTTCAGTGGAAGAAATGGAAAAAGAAATACGTAAATAAAAACTCATTTAAGTGGACAGAACAGTCTCTCATCGATTCCAGCAAGTAGCAACATCTGCGCCCGCACCTTGTAGTCCGGTATTTGTCAATGTTAGTGTTCCACAGAAATCACCGGCCATCGAACCGACAGGTACAGCTTGTAATGTAAACGTATTGTTTGCAACAGCTTGAATTGAAACCTGATATTGCATATTCCCCGTTCTGGGAGACTGTGCTAAAGGTATGACAACCGCATTTCCGGCAAGATCCTGGTCGTAGCGATTGTTTTCAGTATAAAACTGTTCCATGAACTGAGCGTTCTCATAAAGAACTGCTTTTGCCACGCCACGATTCGTATCCCTGACATAATTCTGATAGGAAGGCAGGGCAACGGCCGCAATTATGCCAATAATTGCTACGGCTACAAGTAACTCAAGCAATGTAAAACCATATGAACCACTTTTTTTTCTATTGAATTTCATTTCTACCATCCTTTTGTTACTTTGTTGATACGAAATCTGGCAACCGCTACATATTGACAGCAAACTACCCAATTAAATACCACTCACTCTTGTTGAAACAATGAACGATATTTTTACGTACACACATATCTTTTACAAGATTATTGAATCAGTTCGCGCCAGGTAATTCTGCCGCGAAGCCCCGCCAATCCTTTCGTTGCAGGAGTCTTGATTAATGTACCATCAGCCCTCGAAGAAACCAATACGTCCTCAAGTGCCCCCCGGATTCTTGTTACACCTCCTACAGAAAAACCAATCTCAACCCCTGCTGACAATCCATCATCAAAACCTATACGATTATTTCTATTAATATCGAATGCAGGAAATGACAGCATTCCGCCTGTTAAAAAATCAACTGTATTTACAAATCCCCTGCCACCAAAATCACAGGGAGAAGCTGAGGGGATTATCGTAGTAAAGGTAAACAGACCATCTTCAAGCGCGGGAATACCAGTCAATCGCTCGCCACTGATTGGTAAATCAAAATACCACCCTTTTACTGATGCAGAATAATCTACAGGATGTTGTGAGGCAATCCGCACGGAGGCATCTGTGATTACTTGCTGCACCAGGTCGCCAACTGTTATTGTTGCAGAAGTGTTGTGATCCCAGACACCATAGATACTCTGTGTATCGGTGTTAGTCGTATCACCTGTTTCCAGATATTTGCCTGTCCCAAACAGCACTAATTGGCCTCCATCAGGATGCAAGCTGATAACCGGAGGCGCAATCACCGGTTTTTGTGTACCTGATACAAACAGAGGCAGACCGCCAATCGCAACATTCCAGCTTGAGGCTGAAGCCGAACTTACATCAAATTTCCATAAATTACCCTTGATATCACCTGCGTAAACTACATCAATCAAACCGTTTCCATCCGAGTCAAATGGAATCGGTGTCGAGAGACCGTTATTTGGCCCTGTATCAGCGACAAGCTTGATATAGTCAGTACCTACAGTCCAATTACCATCCTCGCCGCCCGATATAAACAGTATGTACAAAACGGCCTTGCCATTGTCGCTATTGTAACCATTGCCGACGATAACTGCCCACTTGCCGTTTTCCATTTTTGCAATCTGTTTGGCCTGGCCGGTAAATGCATTCACTGGCGGATAGTTATAGCTATAGCCCACATCCGCATCATCTGCATCCGAAAATTCCCATAAAAGCAGGCTTGCCGCGTTGGCCGTTGTAAATGCTGGGGCAGAGCCTGAAACTCCTGACGGATTGGTAACATCAAGTGCAAAATAACCTTTACCGCCGCCATTCAGAGCACCGACCAATACACTTTTCCAGCTTGGTGATGAACCTGTATATGCGTCGCCAACCATCGGGGAACCATCGACAAAATAACGATGATTGGCTTGATATTCTTTGTCGGTCAGTCTGCTTAAATTGGCATATACCATACTTGGAATATACGTAATGATCTCCTTACCGGCATCAGCAGCTGAACAGCCCGAAGTTATACCAGGCAAGCAGGCATTAAAACCATGCAGAATACCATCATTTGACCCAACATAAACAACCGGTAAACGATCCTGATATGTCGAATGAAACGCAGCATACCCCGGATGGTCCACATCAGAATAACCAGCGCGCGGTTTTCCTACATAAAAAGGCCCTGAATTCACAATATCACCAAGCTTGCTGGTTGTGCGATTACGGAATTTATTGACCGTTGTTGCACTGGCACAATCGAATGTCCCTCCCGCACCTTCATGATTACCGCTTCCTCTCAAAAAAGCGACTCTTTCAGGACCGCAATTATCAGTCACACCCGCTGCGTTTTTGTCCAAGTAACCTTTCTGGGCAGTTGTCAGATTTGTATATTCAAATACAACACCATCTGAGCTGCCTTTTGTAATCACAACACGCGATGTCGGATTAATGGATGCAGCGGCAAGCGAGACCGAGCCGGCTTCCCACTCTGTAGCACCCAGATTACCGGCTGCATCAATCGGAATTGATAAAAGCTGTCCGCTCCAGTCACCACTGTTGAATTTTGCTTGATAAATCCGCCCGTTCGTCATCAGGGAATTCGAGTTGGCCGCCACGGCTGATGCCGAACCTGTTCGCGCAATAATGGTTGATAATGTATTGGATAAAGCGCTGGCGAAAACATTGGGATCTGCTGCACTGAAAAACTCTCCTCGACTATTGACAGCAGCATGCCAGAGATCGTCAATCTTTGCAGGCGTTTCATTATTGCCCGTTGGATCAGGCCATGTCTCCGAACCCGTTGGCAATTCACTCAAGGCACCACTTACACCCAGGCCTACAGTAAACGTTACCATATGTTGCCAAAAAGCCGGGTCTGAGGTGTTTGTCGGCACATTATTATCCAGGTCCGGACGCAAATCATTTTTCCAGTAATACATAGCAATATCAGCAAGCGTATCACTGTAACCATCAGCAAAAGGAAGTTCCGGCGTATAGGTATAAGTCGGAGGGGTAGGCGGCGATGAATGGTTAGTAATGCTGGAACCTGCTGTATTATCGACATTGCCGACTCCTGGCGAAGGATCGTCAGTATCATGCCAGTAACCGTCGGTCATCAAAATATTATAGTTCTGGCGACATTCGTATTCTACGCCACCACTCGAACCAGGCGTTTCGCTCCATGGCCCTCGATTATCATTACGCTGATAATATTTTCCAACATATTCAACCGAATGTCGTAGTGGTGTGCCAGCAGCCCGGAGCGTATATCCATACAGGTTATCGAAAAAATCTGTCTTGTTTGCGCCGACAAACTGTCTGACCCCTTTAACAATAACCTTGGTCGAAACACCGTCAATTGACTCTGAATTTTTGTTAATAGCAGCAAAGCCTACGCGCATGGTATTGCCCTGTTCGGCGAAAGCCCTGCCAATACCGGCGCGTGCCAGCAGTATGCGAGATCGGTAATACGTATACCAATTGGCAAAGTTTTGAATCTCTTCATCGTAAGTACATGTGAATACGGCGGCACAATCCAGACGATTGGCCCCTCCAGCATATGTTGGTGTCGAGGACTTGATTTCAATCTGTGTATAACTGCTGGCGGAATTTACGTTGCCACCGTTATATTTAAAATACACGGCTGGATAAAAAATTTTCAATTCCCAATACGTTAAACCACCATTACTCTTCAACCAACGCGCAGTTTCTATGTTATTTAAGGTAAGGTTGCGACAGCCTTTTCCTAGAAGCATTGGATTGTGTGGCGCACAGGTAGGGTCTGCATTACTCATCAGCGATCCGTCATGATTGCTCCAGGGCAGGTAGTTTATTGTCGGATCATAGTAAATTTTGTTGACATAGCTGGAGCGCAAGGAAGCGGTGTATTTATTGGCCGGATCAAAATCTACTACATAGTTGGAATAATCGCTGCCGCCATAAACATCATTGGCTCGAGGAAACATATAACGAACGGATTGAATAATCAAATCCTGCGGCATGATTTCAAACTGCATCGATCCGGAATCATCCAGGGTAAACATCACATTCGGTGAGATATTTCCGCCCAGAAAAAGCGGGCCGTTTGATAATGGCGGCAATGCATATATTGGCTTTACAAAAGCCACCTGAGTACACACAAAAGCCATTAATAATATCGAACGTATTAGATTTTCAATCATGATCACGACACCCTATGTAAATTTCCAGTTGCTTTATATCCATGCGCAAGTCTTAGGGTCTGAAAATTTCCTGTAACTGCACTTCTGTTCCCTGTTTTGCACCCAGTGCCCGCGCGGTAATACGGTAGTAATAACGAACGCCATTACCTGGCGGTGTTTTTCTAATTCCTTCGATAATATATGTTGGCGCCGGCACACCTGCCGGCAGAGCCGGTGCAGTAAAATTGACACCGTCTACATTGAACACAGTTCCAGGAACATAGCTGATTGGGCAATCCGGCGTGCAGTACGTAACCCAGGCCGGATTTCCGGGATTTCCAGGCTCTCCGGGTGCTGATACACCTGCTCCGTAGTAGCATAGCCCGTTAGTGCAAACACTATCAAAACCAGTCACGCCATCAATGGGGTTTGGCGTATTTGTCGTCGGATCATTATCACGGATATGTTGCTCGGCATATCGCAGTGTCATTTCGGCAGCCTGAAGAGCGAGATTCCGGTCTCGCAGGTTACCGCTCATTCGTTCTTCCATGCCGGCTGTCCGCATCGCTGTAGTTCCGAACAGTGTAAGTACTACTAAAAAAATCAGACCTGTCGCAAAAGTTGCGCCGGTTTGTCTATTGGGCAATGAGTAAAACGATATCATGGCAGTAAATTGATGCGGTTCCGTAAATTGAATGTGGCAGTAAACGCGCGCCTTAATCGACCATCTGCAGGAACAGCAGCCAATGCGCCGCTACAGTCCCGGTAATTATTTCCGACAGAGGCAATGTTGTTCTGGTCTGAGCGCACGAGTACACAAACCCGCGCTGTGACTACCTGATCCCAATCAGCTGGGGTATCAACATACTGGTTTGCCGATTGATCACCAGCAGTGTCAATACCGTAAAGTATTTGAAGATCTTCTATGTTTTCGGCCAGCACAGTACCCGAAGGGGGAGCGGCAGGCACAGCTGGAGCTGGATCAATTTCGCCATCGCACCTTAATTGCGCGTTGGCCACGTCTACATTAAAGTAATTCTGGATAATATTGTCAGCAGCCGCAACCTGCGTGCCCTCGCAATCATTGTCGCCAATAGCGCCATCGTATTGCACAGTCAATGTATCTGGAACACCGCCGCCTCCATCAACACCGTTTATAGGCACGCCCGAGAAGGCCACTTTAAATCCTGCGAACGGAATATCAGCATGCCCCGCCTGTTTAATGCTTCGACCAATAATCTCGAGCGCAAAACGGCCGCTCTCCTGAATACGGGCATTTTCTTCCTGTCCGCGAAATGTCTGGCTGCTGCTTACAAACACGGTACCAATAGCCAGCAGTATCACCAGGCCGAGCGTTAAAGCAATCATCATCTCAACCAGAGTGAAACCACCTTGTCTAGATTTTTCAACGTGCATCATGGCGAGAACCTGGTTAGGAAACAACGTGTTTCAGGGGATACAACTCCTTGGCATCCACCACCTCTGTCTTTCTCTGTCCACATAATGGTAATGACATACCCGTTCACCAAATCGCCAGACACTGTTCCCTGACCATTTGGCAACAGATTGCCATTGGCCACATTCCACTGAGCATGGTCATACACGGCCATTTGGTCAGCATCACATTCAGCTGCAGTGCAATCATTACTGGCTGGAATATTTGTTGTCAGATCATTGTAAGAACCATTCCTTACGCCTGACAGATTGGCGCGCATACGGTCCGCGATATCATGCGTTTGATGAATTGCAACCGAGCGAAAATGCGCTGTGGCATTGCTCTTCATACCCGTCATTATCAAGCCGGCCATACCAAGCAAACCAAACGAAAGAACCAGTACAGTAATCAGTACCTCCAGCATACTGAAACCACGAACATGGTGCATGTGCAATCCACAGTTTTGATGACCTAACATACTGCTGATCCTTTCTCCGTACGGACACGTCCCTGGTTATTCAAAATCACAGCTCTGGAGTGAGCGGAGCCGCGACTGTCGCATAAAGAAAACGTACTATTAAAACCCATGGAAAAACCGTTCGCTGAAAATGTCACCCGCAAATCACCACCACCTGTCTGAAGTGTATTTCCACCCGTAAATGCGGCTGCTACCTGGATAACTTCTTCACCAGCATCAACCACCCCGTCTCCATTTGTATCCGCAAAGACAATCCATCCGTTCGACCAAACAGTTCCGCCTGTACAGGCGGTACCACTGGTACTCGGACAAATTGTGGCAGGGCTGTTTCGTTTTATCGCTTCACTTTTTGTCAGCATCATTGACGATAAAATGCTGTTGCTTTGCGCAGTTATTCTGCTTTCCTGCACAAATTCCTGGTAATTTGGAGCCGCCACAGCCAGTAAAATACCTGCTACACTTAAAGTAACGACCAACTCTATGAGAGTAAATCCTTTGTCGATTGCTAAATTATTCACTTTTTACTTCTGACAACGATCTCGAATTACTTTTTTTACGGTAGAAGTTAAGAATGACTTTAGCTTTTTTTGAATTCCACCAGTGCATCTGTACTCGCTTTTTTTAGGTACAAACCCCATCGCTGACTTCCGTTAATTCAGTGTTTGCCCACATGCATCCGTATTGTGATTCTCTTCAATGAAATCAATGGTATAAATATGAAACAGAATACAATTATTGTAGGGGCAGGTATCATTGGACTGGCAACTGCTGAGAAGATGCTTCGAGAGGGTTTTAAAGTATTACTTCTGGAACGGGGAAAGGTAGGAAAAGAGGCCTCATGGGCTGGCGGCGGTATATTATCGCCACTTATTCCATGGAATTACTCTGAAGCTGTTACACGATTAACACAATACAGTGCCAAAATTTATTCAGATTGGGCAGCTAAATTGCATGCATTCACAGGAACCGATCCAGAATACAACAAATGCGGAATGTTTATTTTACCGCCATACAACATCAAAACCGCGATGAACTGGTGTTCGGAATATGATATCAGAATGCAACTGTCGAATTTATCTCGACTTATACCCTCCGGAAACTTCGAAGCAATCAACCGTTGCGACCGGATACAACAGGTAATCCATCTACCCGATATTGCTCAAATTCGCAATCCGAAGCTGTTAAAGGCACTTCATCAACGCGTGATTCAGCTGGGAGGAGAAATTATTGAAAGTTGCAATGTACAGCATTTAATTGTCAAGCAAAACAGCGTGAAACAACTTCAGACTTCTTCCGGTCGGTTTGCCGCTGATTACTACATCATCGCTGCTGGCGCGTGGAGTACAAAGCTTCTGGGACAACATGCACACAACCTGGCCATCAAGCCCATTTGCGGTCAAATGCTGCTGTTTAAATTCCATGATCCGCCAATACCGGCCATTCTGGTTCAAAACAGTTCATATCTTGTCCCGCGTAAGGATGGCTATCTTCTGGTAGGGAGCACTTCGGAAGATAAAGGTTTTAACAAACAAATTACAGCTAACGCAAAAAAACAACTCATAGAAAAGGCGCTTACAATTTTACCTCAATTACACAAAATGCCGATCATACGCCAGTGGTCAGGGCTTCGCCCCGCATCGCCACAGAACATACCAACTATTGGTCAACATCCTGATTTAACCAATCTCTTTATCAATAGCGGGCATTTCAGATACGGCATGACAATGGCGCCAGCCAGCGCGGAAATTTTGACTAACACGATCATTGGCCTAACTCAACCAATTGACGTTAATCCCTATCAGGCTGGCTGAATAAATTATTCGCACGAATTTCGTCATGAAATTTAAATTTTCGGCTGCTTTGTCTTTGTTTATGCCAACCAGACCTTATATGGTTTCATAAGCCTTGCGTTTCTGTTGCGCAGCCGCGCCCTATAACCGCTCGATTCGCAACACCAGCAGCTGTCAGGAGCATCCAACTCACAGTTGCTCTGGCCGAACACCCACTTTAATTTGAATATTCTTTTTCTTATTGCTGCGGATTATCGTTACTGTAACGGTTTCTCCCGGCGGAAGTGCGGCAACCTTGTTGAGCAACTCAGAAGAATTTTCTACGGGCTCGCCTTCTATAGCAATCATAATATCGCCAGGCTTAATGCCGGCTTTGTCTGAAGGCCCGTCTTTAAGAACGCTTGCAATCAATGCACCCGTCACGCTATCCAAATTAAACGAATCAGCCAGTTCCTTGTTCATATCCTGCATACTGACGCCAAGCCAGCCACGAATAACACGACCAGACTGAATAATCTGTTCCATGATCTCTTTTGCAATATGAATCGGAATAGCAAAACCGATACCCAGAGACCCACCCGATCGAGAATAAATGGCTGTATTGATACCAATCAGGTTACCATCAGTATCCGTTAACGCCCCACCTGAATTACCAGGATTAATTGCAGCATCTGTTTGAATAAAATCCTCAAAGGTGTTAATGCCTACTTTTGTACGGCCCAGTGCACCTATGATACCCATGGTGACGCTCTGACCGACGCCAAACGGATTACCGACAGCCAGTACGACATCGCCCACTTTGGCCTGCTCTGACTGACCAAAGGTAATTGTTGGCATATCCTGCAATTCGATTTTCAAGACTGCAAGATCGGTTTCCGGATCAGAGCCGATGACAGCCGCTTCTATCTTGCGTCCGTCAGGCAATGCCACTTCAACTTCATCCGCAGCCTCTATAACATGATGATTGGTTAAAATATAACCATTCGAACTGACAATAACACCCGATCCGAGATTGGATCTGCGTCGCAATCGGGGTTCAAGCTGCTCGCCAAAGAACCGCTGAAAAATTGGATCGTTTAACAACGGATGCGGTGTTTCCTTTACCGCCTGCCGGGTAAAAATATTTACTACGGATGGCATCGCCCGGCTGGCTGCTTCATAATAGCTGTCAGGCCTGGATTCAATGTAGCTAGACGTTGTTTCCTTGATCGTTACCAGTTCTCCACGTGGTGTCCAGGGTAACAATTCAGGGCGCAACGTAGAAACTACAAAAAAAATTGCCAATAGAATTGTTGCAGTTTGTGCAAAAATCAACCAAAGCCTGTACATATATACTGACCACTCCAAGATAAAATAATCGCTTTTTATCGCGATTCGTAATTTAGTGCAACTACACAGGACAAAACGCATGCATCGAAACGAGCTCGAACAATACGTAAATCAATTACTGGAAATACCCCGTTTCAAGGATTATTGTCCAAACGGCCTGCAAGTAGAAGGCCGTGCGAATATACATACAATAGTAACGGGCGTGACAGCATCGCGCGCATTACTGGAAGCTGCTGTGCCACATCGCGCAGATGCCATTCTTGTGCATCACGGTTATTTCTGGCGCGGAGAGAACGCATGCATTACCGGAATGAAAGCCCGTCGGCTTGAATTGCTGTTAACAAATAAAATCAATTTATTTGCCTATCATTTGCCACTGGATTACCACACCGAGCTGGGTAACAATGCACAACTGGCAAAACGGCTGGAGTTTATCGAAACCGGCCGGTTTGGCGAACAAGATATTGTTGTGCATGGAAAACTTGCCGAACCTATGCTTCTGCGCGCGCTCGGTGAAAAAATCTCACGGGTTCTGAAACGGAAACCGCTTGTTATCGGCAACCCTGAGCAGAATATCCAACGTATCGCCTGGTGCACAGGTGCGGCTCAGGGTTACATTGATGCAGCAATTGCACAAAATGTCGATGCCTACCTGACTGGTGAAATCTCTGAACAAACAGTACACGCCGCGCGTGAATCCGGCGTGGCATTAATTGCTGCTGGGCACCATGCTACCGAACGTTATGGTATACAGGCGCTTGGCGAGCATTTGTCAACAAAATTCGGCTTTGAGCACCGGTTTATCGATATTGACAATCCTGTTTGATTCTCTCTGGCTTTACATAAGCACGAGTATTCATTCATCTTTGTCTTTTTTCTTTTTCTTTGAAAACATCGTCCACCAGATAATAAAAACAAACAGACCCAGCGCCACAGCCGCCTCTACCAACAATAGCCACCAATTGTTTTCCATATAAATAATTTCAAGCTTGCTGTATAGTTAATATTTAAATTGTAACTCTAACCAATCTTTGATGAAAAACCAATCCTGTTTTTCAATTATCTTAATATTGCTTGTACTGCTCGCCGGTTGCACAAGTAAAATCACTGAATCGCCCGGAACAGTCAAACAGACCGGCAAACCTGAAATAAATCAACCAGATGAAACGCGTCCATCAACGTATGTTGCAGCGCACTGGTCAAACCTGCCGGGCTGGTATGAAGACGATCTCTATTCAGCATGGCAGGCTTTTAAACAAAGCTGTTCCGTTTTAAGACATCAGCTTATTTGGCAGGAAGTCTGTATCGCTGCGTCGAACATGCAGGCAACAGATAGCAAAAGCCTGCGAATCTTTTTTGAGAAACAATTCACACCCTATCAGGTTATCGCCAGTAACGGCAGTAAGGAAGGGCTGGTTACAGGTTATTATGAACCGTTACTGCACGGCAGTCGCCAACCGTCGGAATATTATCGCTATCCAGTATATGGCGCACCGGATGAATTGCTGACAATAGATCTTGGCTCGCTTTACCCCGAGCTCAAAGATTTACGGCTACGCGGCCGTCTTGATGGCCGCAGGGTTGTACCCTACTACAGTCGTGCAGAAATCATGAGCGACCCAACTATTTTGGAAGGTCACGAATTATTTTGGGTGAATGATGAAATCGAACTGTTTTTCCTGCAAATTCAGGGTTCGGGAAGAATACTGCTTGAATCGGGCGAAATTGTGAAAGTCGGTTTTGCCGACCAGAATGGTTATCCTTACAACTCAATCGGTCGAATTTTGGTACAGCAGGGCGAGTTGCCTATGGAAAAAGCTTCCATGCAGGGTATCAAGCAGTGGGGACAGCTGAATCCGGACAAATTGCCTTCGTTACTTCAGCAGAATGCGCGGTTTATTTTTTTTCGAGAACTGCCTGAAGATTTGAGTGGTCCTGTTGGTGCGCTCGGTGTTCCACTAACTGCAGGCCGCAGTATTGCAATTGACCCTCAATCGATTCCACAAGGCGCGCCTGTGTTCCTTGCAACAACATGGCCAAACACCGACAGACCGCTCAATCGTCTAATGGTAGCTCAGGATACCGGCAACGCAATCAAAGGCGGTATCCGCGTGGATTTTTTCTGGGGGCATGGTCCAGAGGCAGCCAGTCAGGCCGGTAGAATGAAGCAACAGGGCAGTATATGGGTGTTAATGCCAAACAACCATACAGTCCCGCAACTTGCACAACAATAAAATCTGTCAATGCGCATTATTGGTGGTGGATTGTAAAGAATTTTGTACCGATTTATCTTGAACAGCCTGCTCGGGCTTTTTTCTGGGCAAGTGAGCAGGCAATTTGAGCTTTGCCAATTTTAAAAGCGGACCGCCACGAAGTTTAATAGCGTCTTTCAGGGTATCATTATTCCCCTCTTTAATACTGAGATACAGTTGCAGATAATCGTTCTTCTCGGTATTTTCATAACCATCAGGTGGTGCCCCCGGATTATACAAACCGAAAGACAGCGACATATCCGCAGTCAAAAAGACAAGATCGTCTGCGAGCTGTACCTCGGCATACTCAAGATGTTTGGGATCAACATAAACCACCACCTGCTGCTCCAGCGTTAGATTAATTTCATCCTTGCGGTGACCTGCAAAAGACAACTCAACCTCCATCAGTTCATCATCGGTGACCATTTCAGCGTCTTGATCGACTTCACTAATAACCTGGGAATTCGGAACCACTTCGGAAATCACTTCATTCATGAAATTTTCCTGTTCTTTTTCCACATTTTTCAATGCATCGATTTGTTCATCAACTGTTTTTCCAGAGTCATACAATTCATGAATCGCCATAATGGTTTTCTGGCCCGCCCCAGGTATATCAATTTCATCATCGAGAAAGCCCAGAATCGGATCATAATCCAGCTCAACTTCCAAGGGATAAGGCACATCATCGTTTGTATTGACTTCACCCTGCATAAACAATGTGACCACAATTCTCCTGTCGCTATATGGATCAAGCTGCATTCCGAGTGGCACTGGCCTCAAAATAATATGCCCAGTACTTTTCAGGTGCACATCAAGTGTCACCAGCCATCTGTCTTCAAAAGGAACTATTGAGGCATCCAGATTATTGGAAAGCCAGTCCGGTATCAAATCGAAAAATTTCAGCACGCCAGTGGCTCTTATTTCCTGACGATTATCTTCGCCGACTTCATCGCCTACAAGAATTTCTGTTTCAAAAAATTCATGGTCATCATCCTCGATCGGTACATCCACATCTGGATCAGGTCTTTCTCCGGTTCCGAGCGCTTTAGCAACCATCCGGGATACAGCCTCAATGTTAAAAACATCGTTCAATATCTTGGGAATACTGCCATTATCAGGGATCGGGACGCACAAGATACTCGATCTACTGTGTGTATCAGCTCGTACCTGCTCTAGCCTTCGATGAAAATAATTATTCAAATATATGTATTCCGACGAAAATCCCTGATTCTCAAACTCCGAGAGACAATGGTTAATTTCGTACTTACGATATATCGCTCGTGATTCCAATCGTTGAGAAAAATATTCGTTTATTGAATCTACTTCACTCATATGAAAATAGCTGTGGTATGAATCATCACTGGCAGAATAGTTGAATCATTGTACAACGAAATGAATTTTTAATTATATTCCACCAGCCATTCATTCGCCCTGAAAACCCAAACCTCTTTTCTGATGATCTGCAATAAAATTGCATAAGTTCGACTGACTTTGTTTGAATGTATGAAATTAATGAAAAAGTAATAAAACAACCTCAAACTCAAAAAACCCGTAATTGATGGGATTGATACATTTCGCGGTATTCAGTCTGTATTCATGTTTGACTGTATATAGTTCAACCGTCTGACGCATGTTTGAAACATTTATAAACTAAATGGAGGGTTCCAATGAAAACCAGAACGGTAACACCTGTCAACTTAGTACTTACAATGCTGCTGGGGCTGGTATTGGCGATACCCGCTGCGGTCGAAGCGGGAAGGGGCCATCACCGGTTTGGTCATACGCACCACCATCACCATTATTATAACCATGGCCACGGGCACTCACACAAACACCATCGACATTACAAGAAGCGACACTACAAACGCCATCATTACAATCGTCATAATCCATATTATGGCGGCGGCTATAACAGAATTTACAGTCCGCCGCAGCAATACTACAACAGGCCGTATTACAATCGGCCTTATTACAATACCCGCCCTGGATATAATTATGGTTCAAACGTTATCAGCTATCCACCAGCAGCGGGGTATGCCTACCCACCTCAAGTAATGCTAGGCGTTAATACCGGAAATGCAAGCTTTATGTTACGCTATTGAACTCATGCACCTGCGGGGAACTCACCATTTTCCTCGCAGGCGAATTGCCTGATTCAATGCATAAACGGTACGCACTAGCCAGTATCGTTTAGCCAATAAAGCTGCTGACTTATGAATATACTGCAAAAATTTCTTTTGACCGCATTCTTATTCGCATTTTTTCCAATATCCGCCACAAGCAGTGAGCGCCATGAATCGATTAATGCGAATAATCCTGAAAACCGGCATACAGAAATCTCACAACGCCAGGCGATAACAATTGCACAACAACATATCAAAGGCCGCGTACTGGATATCCGACGCAACGAAAACGTATATCGCGTCAAAATTCTCAGTGATCAGGGCTCTATTCATATCATTCAGGTCAGTGTAAGTGATGGAACAATCAAATCTGGCCACTAGCCTCCGGCGTATCAGATAATCAGTTCGGATTGTGTAACGGTCATGCGTATCCTGGTCATTGAAGATGAAATAAAGCTGCAGACACAGATTCGTCAGAAACTTGAATCCGCAGGGTATATGGTCGATACATGCAGTGACGGCAGGGAAGGCTTGTATATTGCCAATGAATACCCGCTGGATGCTGCAATTATCGACCTGGGCCTGCCGGGCATATCTGGATTGGAAGTCATTAAAACACTGCGGGAACAGGGTAGCGTCTTGCCAATTTTGATTTTGACCGCACGAGACAGCTGGCAGGACAAAGTACAGGGACTTGAGCTAGGCGCCGATGATTACTTAACCAAACCATTTCAGATAGAAGAGTTACAGGCACGGTTAAAAGCATTGCTACGCCGTGCAACCGGCATTCCATCCACTTCTTTGAAATGCGGCCCGATTGTGCTTGATGTTTCAGCTCAACTGGTAACCGTCAATAATTGCAAGATAGATCTGACATCATTCGAATACCGTATGCTGGAACTGTTAATTCGGCATCAAGGCGAAGTGTTATCAAAACGAGTCTTAACGGATTACCTGTATCCACATGATGAAGACAGAGACAGTAATGTGCTGGAAGTAATGGTGGGCCGGTTACGGCGGAAACTGGACCCAACAGGTAAATTGAACCCTATTGAAACGCTGCGTGGACGAGGATACCGTTTTACCATAGCTTGTGATAGATCATCATGATGTCGCTTAATAAGCGTATCCTATTCAGTGCGACTGGTGTTTTGCTGGTTTTTATTGTGGGCATAGCACTGGCACTGGATCGCGCGTTTTATGACAGTGCCCGCCTGGGAGTTCAGGACAGAATGTTAGCCAGACTGCTCATGCTAATGGGAGATGCCGAAGTAGATGATGACGGCAAACTGGAAATGCCTACCAATCTGCTAGACACCGAATTCAGCCGCCCCAATGCGAACACCTATGGATTTATTGTGAATCATACCGAAAAAGTTGTGTGGCAATCGACTTCGGCATTGAACAAAAAACTACCCGAACTTCGACTCCTGGAAAAAGGCAGCAAAGATTTCAGTCAAATTGTCATCAGTGGTGAATCTTTTTTCCTTTATCGTTTTGGAGTTGCCTGGACAACCGAGACCGGCAGCTATCCGTTAACTTTTAATGTAATTACTGACACAGCACTTTTTGATGCACAAATCGAGCGTTACCGGGAAGATCTCTGGGGATGGCTGAGTGTCATGGCTGTGCTACTCCTGGTTACACAAATGCTGGTACTGCGCTGGGGCTTGCAACCCATGCGCCAGGTGTCGATAGAGCTGTCGGCTATTGAATCGGGTAAACAGGAGAATGTCGTAGGTAACTATCCGAGTGAATTAAAATTGCTAACTGATAGTATAAATTCGTTAATCAATCATGAGCGCAAGCAGCAAAAACGTTATCGTAATGCACTTGCTGATCTGGCGCACAGTCTCAAAACACCTTTAGCCATCCTGCATAATGCAGCAACAGTCCAGCAAAACAAGCCTGAGGAAAAAACCGTTCGAGAACAAATCGAGCGTATGGACAATATTATCCAATATCAATTGCGACGGGCAGCAACTGCAGGAAGTTCGCCGGGGATGCGCCCAGTTTATCTGCTCCCGGTTGCAGATCGTATTATAAAAACCGTCTGCAAGGCGCACCACGATAAGAATCCTGAAATTACTATCGCCATTGATAATACAATCAACTTACGCATTGACGAAGGTGACTTGATGGAATTGCTTGGCAATCTCATTGACAACGCTTTTAAGTGGTGCGACCGACAGATTGTTTTGTCAGCCGAACGCCACCAGAAACAAATCGTCATTCAGGTAAAGGACGATGGTCCAGGAATTCCACAACATGAAATCACCAGGATTCTTGAACGCGGCGTGCGTGCGGATCAATCTATTCCGGGACATGGCATCGGACTTGCGATTGTTAAAGATATCATTCAGGTCTACGGTGGCGATTTGTCAATTGAGCAAAACCCACCCAGAGGTGCTTGCATCACAATTTACCTGGATGTCAAATAAGTTTATATTGCACATTTTTTATTCAAAGTGTAGCTTGTATCAGCGCACCTGCTTTTCGACACGTAGATTTTGAATACCGCTTCGATTTTTTCACCGCTCCAACGCAGAACTCGCAAATGCCATATACTGGACTTGCCATACGCCATGTGTCTGCTGTTTATTTTCTTCCTGTACAGCACGATGTCTGCTGCCAGCAATGGTAGTTCTTACACAGACATTGAAACGACACTAAAAAAGAAACAGGATCATTTCAGTCATACACTGAAAGATGTTGAAGCGCGAATTACAACTTTAAAAAAAATAGACTCGTTAAATTCTCAACAGCAGTCTGAGCTATCTTCATTAAGTCAGGCTCATGATTTTTTACATAAAAGCATCGAGTCGTCAAATCGTGCATTAAATTATGTCAACGCTGTCAAGAATACCCCTCAACAACTAAGAACCCTGGAACGAGCCCTGGATGCACCACTGCAAAAAGAGGAATTAAATACTGATAATATAGACCTGAAGCAGCCGCTGGAAAAACTTGAATTACAGTTCGAATCTGTTAGAAAAATTCTGGCGGATGCCCGGAAAAAGCGAACAGAAATCGAGCAGGAAATTATCCGGCGTGCTGAACGACAACCCAAAATCGAAGAAGAAATCAAATTAGCACGCAGCCGGATTGAAGCGTTGAAACAAAAAACAGCAGCCGTTTCCGATCCTGCAGCAGAACATCTCAGCGACACTCAGAAAACTGTGCAAGGTTTGGAAATCGATTTTCTGCAGCAGCTGATACAAGAGCTTGAACTCGAAGATCGCAGTTACAATCAGCAGCGGGAATTGTTGCGCGCACAACGGCATGTTGCAGAACGTGATGTGTTGATTGCAGAGCGCAATTTTAATGTATTTGAAGAAATCATGAACCGTCGGCGGGCCGAAGCGGCCGAACATGCTAAACAGATAGCTGATACCGCAAGCGAAGCTGCCGATACTGCTCATCCACTGGTGCGCGAAATTCTGGATGAAAACAGACAACTTGCATCAGAACTGGCGAGCATCACGGCAAATAGTGCATTATTAAGCGAAGAAAAAAAACGTATCGATCTTGCATTAACAGCAACACAACGTAACTATGACCGGATCCGGGAAAAAATAAACCAGACTGGTCTGACAAATGCTATCGGGTTAAAACTGCGCAATGATCGTAAACAGCTTCCCGATATTGATGCTCATGAAAAAAAAATCGAAACGTACAGCATGGAAATCAATCAGGTACAGCTGCGGCGGATTGAGCTTGAAGATCGCCTGCTTGAATTGATTGATCTTGATTTTGAAGCTACCCGGCTTATTGAAAATACCAAAATCGAGCTTTCCGGGCCTGATCGCAACCGACTGCAAAAAGCTGTATATCAAGCACTGGACAGTCAAAAAGATGATTATCTGGATGAACTGATCAACGCTTATGACGTATATTTCGAAACGAACCTTTATCCGATTCTGGAGCACGAACTCAAATTTATTGATTTAATCAGAGAATATAAAGCGTTTATCGATACCCGCATTCTCTGGATCCAGAGCGCCCCGATAATACAACTGCAAGATATTCAGCGTTTGGGTGCAGCTGCGACCTGGCTGTTCAGTCCTACATCCTGGCTGCAAACAGCGTCGCTTGTAATCAATGATGTCGAAAAAAATTTTCTGGTTATACTGCCGTTTCTTCTTTTGGCCATAGCGTTGCTGTTAATGCAACGTTTATTAAAAACGAAATTATCTGCACTTGGACGCTATGTCACCAAACTCAGTAAAGCCCGGTTTACCGATACGCTTTGGGCCGTTGTTGTAACAGTACTGATGGCGCTTGCGTGGCCGTCGCTGATTTTTCTGATCGCCTGGCGCATCCAGCAAATCGAAACTGATTCCACTTTTGCTGTTGCCATTGGCAGCGGCCTTGCGGCGCTGGCGTATCTGTTATTTTCCGGTCTGCTGTTGAGTCATTTGTGCCGAAAGGAAGGACTTGGTGAGTTACATTTTCGCTGGAAACATGAAAGTATGGCGTTAACCAGACAGCAGCTTTCCTGGTTTCTTCCCGCTACTTTACCGCTGGTCTTTGTGTTTGTCGTGACACAGGAACAGCCGACGGAAGCACATCATGATTCTCTGGGGCGGCTTGTTTTTTTCATTCTGATGGCGACGACAACTGTACTGGTTTATCGTTTGATGCACCCTGAAAAGGGATTGCTGAAAAATTATCTGGATAAAAATGCCGAAGGCTGGATCAGCAGACTGGCCGGCGTATGGTTTCCGAGTCTGCTGATTACACCCTTTGTGCTAACCATCATCGCAGCTGCAGGCTATATGTACACAGCCGGACAATTATCGCTGCTGATTATCAATTCGCTATTGCTGGTTTTTGCGGTGATTATTGCCAAAGCTTTGCTGATACGCTGGTTAAATATTGAACAGCGTAAGCTGGCGATCGAGCAATGGCGCAAAAAATTTGCTGCGCAGGCTGAACAGTCGCAATCTGATGATGTCTCCAAAGCTACCGACACAAGCGATCAAATCAATGTTGAGGAAGATGGCCTGGATGTCAATGCCATCAGCACGCAGACCATGAAGCTGCTTAATACAGCGTACTGGTTCACGATTATCATAGGAATTGCACTGATTTGGGCGCAGGTTTTACCGGCTTTCAACATTCTGAACGATGTGGTCCTGTGGAATACAGAAGTCACTCAAACAGAGGGGGGCAGTGAAACAACGAATCTGGTGCCGATAACTTTGGCCAGCATACTGCTGGCGATTGTTATTTTCATGATGACGTTTTTTATCAGCAACAATATACCCGGATTGCTGGAAATTGTCATATTGCAGCGTTTGCCATTTACACCAAGCGGCCGCTATGCAATCTCCTCCATTGTTCGCTACATTATCATTATCGTAGGTTTTGCCATGACATTCAGTGCGCTCGGCATTGGCTGGTCAAAAGTGCAGTGGCTTGCAGCAGCGGTAACGGTTGGACTTGGCTTTGGATTGCAAGAGATTTTCGCCAATTTTGTTTCGGGTCTGATCATTCTGTTTGAGCGTCCGGTACGTGTCGGTGATGTGGTGACACTCGGTAATATCAGCGGCAAAGTTTCGCGCATTCAAATGCGCGCGACCACGGTCATTGACTGGGACAGAAAGGAACTGATAATTCCCAACAAGGAATTTGTGACCGGGCAGGTTATCAACTGGTCCTTGTCTGACTCCATTTTGCGGATTCTCATTCCTGTCGGCATCGTATACGGCTCTGACACAAAGCTCGCCAACGATATTTTGTTATCTATCGCACAAGATCATCCGCATGTACTCAAAGACCCTGAGCCCAGTGCACGCTTTGTGGCTTTCGGTGACAGTTCATTGAATTTCGAACTTAGAATCTTTATACCAGAGCCCGATCTGCTGCTGGAAACGCGGCATGATCTGCTTATGGAAATCGACCAACGTTTCCGTGAGGCGGCAATCGAAATCGCCTTCCCGCACCAGGATATTCATATCAGAAGCCTGCCTGAAGAAATCACCATCGTCTCACGATCAGATACTGCAGGTGCCCGCCCAACTCAGAAGCCATTGAAACAGGGATGATCTGGTTTCTGGTTATTCCGAATACATAGACAATGGCTGTATCAACCAGAAAAAGCCGATTTTCCGCGTTATGCTATCAGACCAGGCACTCTTCAGTGGCAGGCCGGCTCATAAAGATATCATTCATGGCATGCAATGCAATCGCATGATTGAGAATGATGTCTTTTCGCGTTTTCAATGTATGATCCTCGGAATTATCCTGGTTTTTGTATAGATTTTTTATGGCTTGTTGATTAAAGATACCGGCTTGCATAACTCGCTCTGGCGATAGATATTTATCGATTAGACCCTGAATGGCTTGTGTTTTATTTTGATCTGTATGAGCAGGCGGTGCCATGAATGCAAATTTCTCGCGATTGTACAGTACCTCGGGCAACAGATGTTTCATTGCTTCGCGCAATACCCATTTTTCTACGCCATTGCGTATGCGCACATGTGGAGGCAGATCAGCGGCCAGTTCCGTGACATGATGATCGAGAAATGCCGGACGAGATTCCAGCGAGTTGGCCATATCAACGCGATCACCGCCCCAGTTCAGGATCTGGCCTTCGAGCATGGTTTTGATCCAGCTGTACTGCGCTTTATCAAGCGGATGCCGCCCATCGAGTTTCGATTTATCCAGACTGTAAGCAATAGCACCTATTGGGTCATATTCCCCTAATAGGTCAAGAAATGTGTCTGACAACAATGGTTTGACCTGCTCCAGCACCAGCATCCAGGGCTGAATCCATGAAGGTGTGAATCCCATGACTTCCTCGAATGCAGGATGTGAGACAGTTTTTTCTGCCAGTACAGAGCCACTGAAAACCCGATTGCTGGCTTGCAACAGCGCTTCCATTGTTTCAGTCTGATAAGCGGGATCATGAATAAACATGTCGCGTTTGAAGGCGGCATATCCGCCAAAAAATTCATCGGCGCCTTCGCCGGTGATAACAACTTTAAATTGATTGTCGGTAACATGCTTGCTCATCAGCATTTTGGCAATACCAAGCGTGTTATAAAAAGTACGCTCTGAATACCATATCGCTTTTTCAAAATTCTTACCATACAGGTCGGATGCTGAAACACGTAAAATATCCTGATCTGCATTACATTTTTCTGCCATTTCGGTTGCGATAGAGGCTTCATCATAGCGTTCATCATCAAAACTGATTGTAAATGCCTTAACAGGTGATTGCTGAATGGATGATGCCATGCCCAAAATTGAGCAGCTATCAATGCCACCCGAGAGATAGCAGGCAACCGGCACATCAGCCTCCAGACGCAACGCTACGGATTCAATCAGTGTTTCTCGCACCGCCTCTATATGCTGCTGATCGCTGCGCACAGCATGCTCACCGTTTAACGGAAATTCAGCATCCCAATAACATTTTTCAGTGACTGAAATACGGTCACCAACTTTACCGATGATCAGCATGTGCCCGGGTTTTAAGGCATGGATATTTTCAAACAGCGAATCGCCTGGTACCATGACCTGCATCATCTGGTGCAATTGCACCTTTTTTGAAATATCGCTGGGAACATGCGGGTGGGCAAGGAGTGATTTGATTTCCGAGCCGTAGTAAACGGACTCGCCCGTTATATGATAAAAGAGCGGGCGAATACCAAACCGGTCACGCACCAGAATCAGTTGCTGGTTTTTTGCATCAAACAAGGCAAAGGCAAATTCACCACGCAAATGATCCACAAATGATAATCCGTATTTGCGATAAAGTTTCAGCGCTATTTCACTGTCTGATTTGGTAGAAAAACTGAATCCTTCTGCCGTCAACAATCCACGAATACGTTTGTAATCGTAAAATTCTCCATTAGCGGTAAGTGTCAATTGGGCTTGCGAATCATGTATCGGCTGCTCTCCAGAATTCAGATCAATAATCGACAAGCGTGTGTGCGCCATGGCAATGCCATCTTTTGTATCGAAATGAAACCCGCGCCCATCCGGGCCACGATGCAGCAGCTGTGCGGCCATTTGATGGATATACTTGTCATTATTCTTATCAAATCTGAATGGGCTCCATACACCGGCTATACCACACATAAGTTATACCTCTGTTTATTTATTATTCAAATGATTTTCTGGCTCTGTAATTTTCTATTCGATCAAATGATCGGGAAGCACCTGCTCAAGACGGCCAAAAATAATCAATAACAGTGCCTGACGAATAAAAACCGCACCATCCGCCTGATTAAAATAAAGATTGTGTCGGGTATGATCCAGACTGACATCAAGCTCATCTTTTCGTGCCAGAGGATGTAAAACCACAGCATCTTTTTTAAGTCTGGAATCTTTATCCAATTTAAACCGGGATCCCAGAGTTCGATATCCATCACCCAGAAAGGCGATCGAATTCATATAAATGACATCAAGTTCACCGACTACTTCCTGCAAATCATTTTGGATGTCGATAGGTATCGGACTAGAATCACAGAATGACTGTACTTCAACTCCCAAAGGATCAGCCATCTCAGAGACGATGGTAATCTGGCTGATGTTGTGTCTGAACAATAACGCCAGTATCAAAAAACTCTTCACGGTTCGCATACTTCCAGGCGTACCGACAATACCGAGGTGCAGCTGTTCTTCAGAAGCTGCGCCGAGCATGAGATCCGGTTTCCATTTCAGCAGCGCATACCAGTCAGCGAGTGCCTGGGTTGGGTGTTCGTCTGAACCATTTCCACCATTGATGATGGGAATGCGCAAATATTCGCTTAATTCCTGGATTGCCTTTTGCTGGGTATGACGTATGACTACAATATCGGCATAACTGTTAAACATTTGTCCAATATCCAGCAGCTTTTCACCTTTTGCCTCACCTGTTAAAGCGGCTTCCGCGACACTTAGCGTTTTTCCACCAAGACGCAACATAGCACTCTCAAAAGAAAGCCGTGTTCGAGTACTGGCCTCGAAAAATGCTGTTGCCATAATCTTGTCGTTTAACACTTCATCGGCGCTGATTTTTTTCAGCTGCAGATAAGCAGCAACTTTAGCCAGTTCTCTCAGCATTTCTGTATCGAAAAGATCGGCGGAAAGAATGGATCTATATGTCAATCCCTTGAGTTTCTGCAAACAAATTTTGGGCTGAAACTTGATTAAGCCTTCTGGTTCAGGGCAAAGCCCGATCAGATTTGTTTTCAGTTCGCTTTGAACAATATGCTCTACTTTTGCTGCGGTTTTAATTACCATATATTACCCTTTCTCCATTCTTTCAGTAGCATAATAATCAGAATGACGCCTGTAACGGCACACCATCCCAGTGCGCCATATACCAGATATGCAAGAAATTCAGTTGAAAACATCACGCCTGCTGTTCTTTTAACCGATGCCAGTCATAGCTATCCGGATAGCAATAGGCAAAGAAAATAACACACGCCATGGACGCAACAGCGCTTACCAGCGTAGCGATATACCAGCCAATCTGAAAGTAGGCCAGTAACCCAAGCGCGCTCCCAAGTAACATGCCGCAAATCGCGCCGCTAGATGTTGCGTGTTTCCAATACAATCCGGTAATAATCGGCCAGATCATGCTGCCAACAAGCGGACCAGCAAAAAAAAGAACCGTTGCTAGTGTTCCAATACGTGGTAGACAAACTAACCATGCAACAAGGCCCAGCAAAAGCGTTACTATTTGCGCAGCTTTTTTTAATTGCTCGCTACTGGCCTTTGGATAAACTATCTTGCGGTAAATGTCCTCTGTAATCAGATCGGAAGTTGCGGCCAGCAAGCTATCGATACTGGATGCCAGGGAACAAAAAACAACAATAAATATTGCAACAGCACCAGCCGTGCCCAGCACATTAGCAACAACCAGCGGCCCCACCATATCTGCGCTGGGTACTGCAACATTCAGCGCACCGGATGCCAAAGCGATAAATCCGGCAGCAACCGGTATGGGCAACCAGATAAATCCGGCTATAAGAAATGCTTTTTGGCCCACACCTTCTCGAAAAGCAAATGCCCTGCTCCACCAGATATTGTTATGAAACACTTCACCCAATCCGAACAGCAGATTATTAAAGACAACCATGATCGCAACCGGAAACATGATATTCAGCAGCATCGGTTTTTCGGCTGCAAGATTGGTGTGAATTGTTTCTATGCTGACATGATTCAGAACTGCAAACCCAACAATTACAATACCCGCCAGAATGATCAGACTTTGTATAAAATCAGTGCCAATGACGGCATATAGACCGCCCCGCATAGTATAGATGACGCATACCAGCAGTAGAATGCTCATTCCATACTCATAGGGAATTCCGGACAAGGCATTCAGCAGGATGCCGCCTGCCATTGCCATGCTGACCAGCCAGGCCAGACTGTAAAACAGCGTAAACAGCAGAAAAATACCCCATGCTTTCTTGCCGTAGCGCAGACGAATAAAATCACCGGAGGTATAACCATGTGGCATTAGCGCGCGTATCCGTTTTGCCATCGGGGCAAAAAGAAACAGCCCAAAAGCAGCTGTACTGTATGCAAGCATGCCCCAAATACCCATCTGCAGCGCAAATTGCGGTGCCAGCATGGTTGTATTCGATGTGATCCAGGTAGCCACTGCTGTTGCAGATGCCAGCGTCAGACCAACATTGCGTCCCGCCAGTGCATGCTGCTCAAACTGCTTGTTCTTGCGTCCCCAGTAAGTGCCTAATGCTATCCATATTACGCTTATAATAACCAGCAAAAACCAGCCGAGCGAAGGGGACAAAAAAATTGCATCATGATTCATCTGCTGCTCCCCTGAAGATAACCCAGGCAACACTCAGAAAAACAAGCGCACCAGCGATAAACAATAACCAGACTCTGGCAAGTGAATAATGGGCAACATCCAGCCTCACTGTATCTGACCATGTGCCAGGTTGTTTCTGATGAGCACGAATACGATAGTAATAGGTGCCGTCCGCCAGACCCGAGAGCATGAATGAGCTGTTTTTTCCTTTATATAACGTGATCGGATTGTCGAAACTGTATCGAGCGGCCTGCTGCAACTCGACAGGTGTTAGCTCCTTATTTTGCCAGTTGAGCAGCATATAACCGGTATTGTTTGTTATATGCCTGTCATTCATAAACACGACAGCAGCGGCCTGTCCTGTACAGCTTTGCCAAAACAGAAATACAGCGATAAATAAACCAAAAGATATGCTTTTCTTTTTTAAATCTACTTTCGTTTGAAATAGATGCATTAATCTGTAAAAATCTGTTGCATAGTATAAAAAAGTGAAGTGGATAAAACCTGGGTTCATCAGATTGAACGCTAACCGCCCCAACCCTTTGTTATGAATGCGTCATTTTGAATCCGGATACCAAAAAAACTGTTATTCAGTAATCTGTTCCGGAAGTTATTGAATCAGAAATTTTTTGTTTTTTGAATTGATTCTGCATAAACTAGCAGAATCATTTGATGAAATTTATTGACACTGTTACCGCTCTTAAGTTCTATATTGTAACCCAAAACAGCATATATAAAAAACGCTACAGTTTTACTCACCCGGCGCACTGTTGCTATTCACTTGAGTTCATATTTAAAGCGTTTACATTGATATAATGAGCCACCATGCATAAAAGTCTGGCTGGCCGACTAAAAATTACCGACTTTGCAATAATTAATGACCTTAACAAATAACCGGCCTAAAAATAACGCACCATTACGTTTAGTAATCCATGGCGGCGCAGGTGCTGTTCAAAGAGATAAACTAAAACCGGAACGCGAGCACACATTCATGAAGATACTGACACAATCACTGCGTGCAGGTCATGCCGTACTCGCTGCAGGAGGTAGCAGTATTGATGCTGTGGTCGCGGCGATTGTAATCATGGAAGACTCACCTGTATTCAACGCAGGCAAAGGCGCAGTATTCAGTCACGAAGGTTATAATGAACTGGATGCATCAATCATGGATGGCGCTACGCATATGGCTGGCGCAGTCGCGGCAGTTACCACAATTCGTAACCCGATTCGCGCCGCGCTAGCGGTCATGATGCACAGCAGACATGTTCTGTTGATAGGGCGTGGAGCGGAAAAATTTGCGTCCGAACAGGCGCTTGAAACCGTTGAACCATCATTTTTCTATTCCCAGCGCCGCTGGGATCAACTCCAAAAAGCCATCGCGAAAGAACGTATCGCACTTGATCATGACCTGGAAACAGATAGCTGGGAAGAAAACAATAATAAACATGGGACAGTCGGTGCCGTAGCACTGGATTGCCACGGCAATCTTGCTGCCGGAACATCGACTGGAGGATTGACAAACAAGCGATTCGGACGTGTCGGCGACACACCCATTATTGGAGCTGGCACATACGCGGACAATCGTTCAGTCGCGGTATCTGCAACTGGTACTGGAGAGATGTTTATCCGTACCGTAGCCGCATTCAATACCGCAGCGCGGGTCAAGCTGCAAAACATGCCTGTAACAGAAGCGGCTGACCATACGCTGGCTGAAATAGCAACTATCGGTGGGGAAGGAGGATTAATTGTGCTGAACGCGCAGGGTGATTACACGATGCGCTTTAATACAAGCGGCATGTTTCGCGGCGTCATTGGCAACGATGGTGTCGCGTATACAGGTGTTTTCTCTGGCGCCGAATCGCTGGCGGCTTACGATGCATCAGACTGATTGCAGATCAGGATAGTAGTTCTGACTGATCCGCGCAACGAAGTCTTTAAGATTATTCTTTGCCGAACCATGTTCCTTGAGCGGCGATTCGATGGGGCAACCGATAATATTGACCAGCATGCCGAAAGCGCTGGCGTCCAGCACAGTTGGCTTATCGCCTAAAAAATAAGGTTTGTTACCCAGAAAACCGGACAGCGCGTCAATGTCCTGCTTGCCCATAGTAAAGATTTCTTCTGCCTGATGACCACCTATTCCCTGGGCGATGATCCGGTTCCTTATTTTTCTTCGTGTATGCCAGGCTGCAAAATAACGAATCAATGACGGTAGTTTGCCAAAAATCGCATCGCGGTTAACATGCCAATTTTCATCGGTATACTGCCATCGGGAATAAAACGCACACCAGAACAAATGATCCTCAAGCAAATGCTGCATCGCTAGAGAAACACTGCGCTGCATGTTGTCCAATGAACCGTCCAGATCGTTATAAACGGATTTCAAGTACATTAATATAAAATGTGAATCTGCTATGATTTTTCCATCGTCATCAATATAAGGCAGCTTTCCTTTGGGCGCATCAGCCGGCAGTGCGGAAATTATTTCATAATCAATTCCCGCCATGCGCATGTAAGTTTCCACTTTACAGCAAAACGGACTCAAATTGGGAATACCCCAGGTACGTTCGAACTGATAGAGCCTGATCATAAGTTTTCCTTTTTCAAAGGAGCTCCATAATTGATTTGCACAATACATGCTGATGCAAGAATTTACTCCGCTTTCTTGTCTATTTCAAGTAATATAGGATGCGTCCTTAGTGGAATGAATTTCATGCATTTTTAAAGGATATTCAAATCCTGGAAAGGCCTGTTACACATTTAGGCCGCCTTTCCTGTGGCGACAGGGAGAATACAACCACAGGAAAAATCGTGAATCACACTGAAAACGTATTAATAATACGTAGCAGGAAAGCTGGCCGATAAGCCGGATTCTGTCGTGGACAGTCATTCATCTAGATGCATGATTACCCATGCATTCAAGCAACCTACCCGCAGGCTCCGCGAGCAACCTCATCGCCTGCCTATTTGGTTTTGCTCCGGATGGAGGTTACCGCGTTTCACCGTAACTCAATACGCTCGTCTCTGTGGCCCTATTCCTCGCCTCACGGCGGTCGGCTGTTAGCCGACATCCCGCTCTATGGAGTCCGGACTTTCCTCTTCCCGCTGATTTGAAACAGCGGACAGCGACTGTCTGGCCAGCTTTGGCGGCATTTTATCATTATTCAGACTACCGCGAATCATTTCACTGAACGAATTGTTTTTATACCAATAAACGCATAACTTACAGCCGTAAGTGCGCATTTGTATCGATATCTTAAGCGACGACTGTTTGTAGTCGATAGTAATGCTGTTCTAAACAGGCTAGTTGCCTTGAAGCATTGTATTTATCTGCTGAAGCACTTCCTCATCGAGCTCACCCGCTTCAGCACTCAGCCGCAATCTTGACATCAGATAACCGTGATAGGCTTTTGCAAGGTCGCGCCGCGCTGAATAGAACTGTTGTTGTGCGTTCAGTACGTCCACTTCTGTTCGAACACCGACCTCCTGCCCGAGCATGGTGGAATCAAGTTGTGTCTGGCTAGAGACAAGCGCCTGTTTCAACGCCTTGACCTGAGCAATTCCGTTGGTAACATTGAGGTATTGCTGGCGGACCTGCAGCATCATGTCGCGACGGGTATTTTCCAGATCGTGCTGTGCTTTTTCCTGGTTGGCGATCGCTTCACGAACCCGTGACTGTGTACCGAATCCCTGAAACAGCGGCAAATTCAGTTGCAACCCGATTGACTTAGAAGTCAGATCGATACCGCGGCCGGTTATCGCGCCGCCCACGCCGGTCTGATCACTGTACTGAGCAACGAGATCGACCGTCGGATAATGTTGCGCCCAGGCTTTTTTGACTTCCTTGTTAGCCAGGTCGTATGCAGCCTGCTGGATTTTTATCATGTAATTCTGTGCTTCGGCAGCCGCGACCCATTCATCCATACTGATATATGGCAAGCTAAGCAGCTCGGTCGATATTTCATGCGCACTGGCAAGCTGTCCAGGGAAACGGTTAATAATGCTTTGCAATGCACGCTTGCTGATTTCAAGTGCGTTACGGGCAGCAATTTCCTGTGACAGGGTCAAATCAAAACGTGCCTGTGCTTCGTTGGTATCGACAATGGTTGCGACGCCGACTTCAAAATTGCGCTGGGCCTGTTCGAGCTGCTTGAGTATAGCTGTCTTTTGCGCTTCAGCGACTTCAACGTCGGTTTGTGCGTCAAGCACATTGAAATACGCCTGGGCGACACGCAGGATTAAATCCTGTGCCGCGAGAACAAATTGCGATTCGGCCTGCGACACCTGGGTTTTGGATTGCGAATAAATAATGAAATTTTCAAAACGGATAAGTGGCTGCGTCGCCGAAATAACAATTCCACGGTTCTGGATCGTGACCGGAGGGCCCAGCGTAGTATCGACTTCCTGTGTCTGACGCGTTGCCGATAAATTGACACTGGGCAGCAACCCTGCCCGTCCCTGGGCTATTTTTTCCTGTGCCGCCTGATAATCTGCGCGAGCGGACTGATATTGCGCGTCTTTTTCCAATGCCTCCTGATAAATTTCCATCAGATTAGCAGCCCACGACGCCGAACTGCTGGCTGCGCCAATAAGAAAAATCAGTAAAAATAACATTATACGTAACATACCTGTTGTCAAAACCAGCAACCTGTTTGCAAAGAATTAATAGAAGTGGATATTGTGATGTTCCGTAAAACGTGTAATGACTGAAACTGATATGCGGGTATCAAAAGGTAAACCTGCTTGCCTGTTCCGCATTGATCAGTGCGGCCGTGCTGGTTTCGAATAACGTATTAACTGTAAATTCTCCTGGTGCTATACAAGTAATCAGTTTTGCTTCCATAATCGGGTCCTCCCCGATGATGGCAAACAGGCGACCGCCCGTATTCAGGCTGTTTTTGAAACTGTCAGGCAATACCGGCGTGGAAGCTGTAATTACAATGACATCGTAGGGTTCGTGTTTGGACCAGCCGTGTGCAGCATCACCCTGTTCAATCGTCACATTGGTGATACTATGCGCCCTCAAATTCGCCACAGCCATCTGTTTCAGCTCCGGGATAATTTCAACGCTATATACATGGTTGCCAAGTTGCGCCAGTAGTGCCGCCATATAACCGCTGCCAGTACCAACTTCGAGAATTTTGTCCGTTTTATTAATATGCAGTTCCTGTAAAATACGTGCTTCCATTTTTGGTGCGAGCATGACCTGCCCATGGCCCAGCGGAATTTCCATATCGACAAAGGCCGCGTGACGATAAGCAGTCGGCACAAATTCTTCTCGACGCACTTTATACAATAAATCAAGAACTTCATCATCCAGGACAGACCAAGGGCGGATTTGCTGGACGACCATGTTATAACGTGAATGTTCTAGAGGCTGTTCAGGATTCAATTCAATGTTCATATGTTTTCTTTTTAAAAAAATAATATACTTGCAATTATTTCATATTTCTATTAGCTTCACAGCATCAGCTAGGGGTCCATTTCCTGAACACAGGAAATATTGGTGAGAAAGTCCCTTATTACCTGACGCGGATAATGCCGCCGTAGGGAAGCTGGAGCCCGTCCTCCCGCTCTTTATGGCATTTTAAGGAGCATCTTAATGAGTATTACAGTTCTAAATCAAAAAAATTTTTCCAGTGCCACGGCCACTGTCGACGAAGCTGCCGTGAAACCGTTGCCGAACTCCCGCAAAATCTATGTGCAGGGCCCGCGCCCTGATATACAGGTACCCATGCGCGAAATCCGGCAGACTGAAACCATGGCCAGCAGTGGCGCCGAGAAAAACCCGCCGATCTGGGTTTACGATACGTCCGGCCCGTATACCGATCCGGCTGCCCGGATTGATATTCGTTCCGGACTGCCGGCGCTGCGTGATCGCTGGATCGAGGAGCGCGGCGATACCGAATTCCTGCACGGACTCAGTTCGTCCTATGGCCGCGCACGATTGCAGGACCCCAAGCTGGCCGATATGCGGTTTGACCTGCAACGCCAGCCGCGTCGTGCCAAGGCGCAAAAGAATGTAACACAAATGCACTATGCACGGCAGGGTATTATTACACCAGAAATGGAATTTATCGCTATACGCGAGAACCAGCGACACGAAGCTTTCAGTGCCGAGAATCATCATCTGTTGACGCAGCAGCACGCCGGACAACATTTTGGTGCGATTTTACCCAGGAAAATCACACCTGAATTCGTGCGTGATGAAGTGGCCCGCGGCCGTGCCATCATTCCGGCAAATATTAACCATCCGGAATCGGAACCGATGATCATCGGACGAAATTTTCTGGTAAAAATCAACGCCAATATCGGTAATTCGGCCCTTGGTTCCAGCATACAGGAAGAAGTCGAGAAAATGACCTGGGCGATCCGCTGGGGTGGAGATACCGTGATGGATTTATCCACTGGAAAAAACATCCATGAAACACGTGAATGGATTATCCGCAACAGTCCGGTGCCGATCGGCACGGTTCCGATTTATCAGGCGTTGGAGAAAGTCGACGGCAAGGCGGAAGAACTGACCTGGGAGATATTCCGCGACACCTTGATTGAACAGGCCGAGCAGGGTGTTGATTACTTCACTATCCATGCTGGCGTCCGCCTCGCCTATGTGCCGATGACCGCAAAGCGTATGACAGGTATCGTCTCGCGCGGCGGCTCAATCATGGCGAAATGGTGCCTTGCACATCACGAGGAAAGCTTTCTGTACACACACTTCGAGGAAATTTGCGAAATCATGAAAGCGTATGATGTCAGCTTTTCACTGGGTGACGGCCTTCGCCCGGGTTCGATATACGACGCTAACGACGAGGCGCAGTTTGCCGAATTGAAAACTCTCGGTGAATTAACCAAAGTTGCCTGGAAGCATGATGTACAGACCATGATCGAAGGTCCCGGTCATGTCCCGATGCACCTGATCAAGGAGAATATGGACCTGCAGCTGGAGCATTGCGATGAAGCGCCTTTTTATACCCTTGGACCATTGACGACCGATATCGCACCGGGTTACGACCATATCACCTCGGCCATCGGTGCTGCGATGATCGGCTGGTACGGTACTGCAATGCTGTGTTATGTCACACCGAAAGAGCATCTCGGCCTGCCGGACAAAGATGACGTCAAGGATGGCATTATCACCTATAAAATCGCCGCGCATGCCGCCGATCTCGCCAAGGGTCATCCGGGTGCGCAGATTCGTGACAACGCGCTGTCCAAAGCGCGCTTTGAATTCCGCTGGGAAGACCAGTTCAATCTGAGTCTCGATCCCGATAAAGCAATGCAGTTTCATGACGAGACCCTGCCGCAGGAAGGCGCCAAAGTCGCGCATTTCTGCTCGATGTGCGGGCCGCATTTCTGTTCGATGAAAATCACGCAGGACGTGCGTGATTATGCTGCCAGGCAGGGCGTCAGCGAAGATGAAGCAATCAAACAGGGTATGGATGAAAAGGCCGCAGAATTTAAAAAAGCGGGCGCAGAAATTTACAACAAATTATAAATAACCTGGGGCCCGCATGGATCCGGTCTTACTGTTTAAAGCGTTAATCCTCGGAATTGTTGAGGGGTTAACAGAATTTTTGCCGGTTTCATCTACCGGCCATTTAATCCTTGTCGGTGATTTACTGGATTTTAATGAGGACCGCGAAAAGGTTTTCATGATCGCAATCCAACTCGGCGCGATTCTGGCAGTCTGCTGGGAATACCGCCGAAAAATCGCTGATGTCATATCAGGCATAGGCTCGGAGAAATCGGCGCAGCGTTTTGTGTTGAATCTGCTCATCGCGTTCATGCCTGCGGCCGTGCTGGGCCTGCTGTTTATCGACATCATCAAACAGTATCTGTTTAACCCGTTGTCCGTGGCCACAGCGCTGGTAGTCGGCGGCATTGTGATTTTATGGGCAGAGCGGCGCGATCACCAGATTGAAGTCGAGCAAATCGACAACATGGACTGGAAACATGCGCTCAAAGTCGGCTGTGCACAATGCCTGGCGCTGATTCCAGGTACTTCCCGCTCTGGCGCAACAATCATCGGCGGCCTGCTGTTCGGACTGTCGCGCAAACTAGCTGCAGAATTCTCCTTTTTCCTGGCCATTCCCGTCATGTTCGCCGCGACGTTCTACGATGTCTATAAAAACCGCGCCATCCTGGAATTTAACGATGTAGGCATGTTTTCCATCGGTTTCATCGCTGCATTTTTCAGTGCTTTGATCGCTGTACGCGGTTTACTACGCTTTATCAGCAATCACGATTTCACGGTATTTGCATATTACCGGATCGTTTTTGGGTGCATCATATTGCTGACGGCTTATACAGGGGTTGTGGGTTGGTCGGAGTTTGGGTGAATTTAATGCAACAGTGGATAGTATGTTAATCGTGTATCTTGTAGTACTCTGATAAAAAACAAATACAGGCACACACAAATTCATGGTACTAGGTTCTATCACGTTCCATTGCGTTACAAAACTTCTGTAAACGCGTCGGGCACTATCGGTATCCTTTTCCACTGCAACCACGACATTTAACATATCCTGATTCGTTGCAAATGGGGCAACGCTCGCGGGTATTCGGTCGTTGGTTATAAAACCAACCGCGCCCATCGCACTGTACACATTTACGCTTTCCTGTACCACCACATGCTGTGCAAGCTGCAGTATTTACCCGTGTATCCTTTGACGACTCCACACTGCTGGAGGTACGTCGCAAGGATTCCAATTCAGCGCTCATCCTGCGCTCCCGTTCATAAAGTTCTCGGTACCGGTCTGTAATCTCGCGCAATTCCTCTTCAACTATCCTTCTTGCTTCTTCAACGGTAATATTCTTATTGCCCTTTGCGTCCTTGTTCGCCATTACCAACCTCCAATGCCATCCAGTTGAATATGGCAAAAAGTTATGCAATATCATAGCATTAATCCTTGATTGCCCATTAGAAAAATTTCCTATGGAAACCAATAGAATACGTTGTTAAAAATATGACTATTTCACTAAATTGTGATTGTTTGATTGAGCGTGATTTTTTTACAGGCGAGACTCATGGGTCTTGAGTTTCGATTTATTGACAAAGAGTTCACTGCGTGGGCTGGAATGGGGTTGATGAAGCGGATGCATGACCGTATTGATTTTAGTTCTGCTTTGGAAGCTTGCGAATTACCACGTCAGAAGAGTAATCGCCGTTATTCGCCGAATCAGTTGATAGTGCAATTCATGGTATCGGTATGGTGTGGCGCGAACCGATTCGAACATTCAGAGGTTACCCGCCATGATCCTGTGCTTCAGAAATTGTTTGGATTTGATCGCATGGTGAACTTCAAAGCGATCACGCGACTGTTCCGGAAGTTCGATCAGGCAACTACGACGCCGGTATCTGGCCGTTTGTATCGCTGGTTTTTGGGCAACCTTAATATCGATCATTTAATGCCGGATCTGGACTCGACAGTGTGACACGTTATGAACGGCAAGAAGGCTAGCCGGGGCGTAATTCACACCATCCGTTGATGGCATTTGTTGCGGATGCGCGCATCATAGCGAATCTATGGTTGCACCCTGGTAACAGCCATAATGCCAATAACGCGTTAGCCTTTTTGGATGACAGCCTGGACAGGCTGGGCGGCAAACGGGTGGCATTACTTCGGGCTGACAGCGGTTTTAGCGGCCAGGCCTTTCTAAATGACCTGGATCGGCGCGATATGCATTATCTGATTGCATTGTGGCTGAATCAACCTTAACAAAGCGCATTGATTACTGAGATGGATCAGCCAGTTGCAGCACTCCGGCGTTCATATCGAAGTCGTGTTGATTGTGCGAATCACATCAAGAAACTGAAATATGACTTTGGCGGAGATTGCTTCAATCTCAAAGATTTCCGGGCAACCGAAGCAGCTTTGCTAACGGTTATGCAGGCCTACAACCTGATGGGTTTATTCCGTCCGGGTGTGCAGAGAAATGATGCTGTCTCGGGAAAACCCAACGTACGGCAAACACGCAAAATACTGCGGTACAAACTGTTTGCCAGAGCAGGTTACATTACAAAAGACGGCCGCTAAAAGATTAGCGGACTGGCTGTTGCCATGCGTCAACGTGAATGGTTTGACGGGCTATGGGATAAATCTAAAATGAGAATCGAAAAAAAATCAGGCTGCAAGGCACCCGATAATCGTTTGCATGTCGATGTTTTTTACATTCCTATTGATGGTTTATTAGTATTAGAGCTCAATTTTCCTACAGATCAGCATGTTATTTTAGATGGCATATATATTGCTATATAAACATATGTCAATAACATTTCTGCAGGAGGATATATGAGAAACAAGCTTTTCATGGCTATTTTTCTACTTTTAGTTTCTATTGGAATACACGGCAAAGCGTTTGCAATAGCTTTTGGTACTGATTTTGCCGGAAAATATACAGACCTGGACCTTGGTTCCGTACCAGGTCTACCCACTTCATATGGGGGACTTACTTTCAAGCCCGGTGATCCAAACACTATTTGGATAGGCGGCAACGCAAACACAGCTAACGGGCGAATTTACGAAATTGGTGTAACGCGTAATGCGACTAATCACATAACAGGATTTTCTGGCACTGCGACCTCAATAGGGAATGTAGGTGAATACAATGACGGAGGCGTAACAGTTGGACCTGGCGGTGTATTGTTTACATCCCGTTGGCCGGTCAATGAACTCGGGCAAACCAAACCTGGAGACACGGACGAGAGTAAAATTATTGACTTAGCTGCACTAGGTGTAGCAGGTTCCCACGCCGCCATTAATTTTGTACCTGCTGGATTTGATGGGGCGGGTCAGATGAAACTTGTTTCTTGGTCTGGAGGGCAATGGTACACAGGTAATTTTAGCCAAGATGGCTCCGGTACCTTTGATTTACTCTCTGTAACGCAAGAGACTACTATTGGTGGTGGCCCTGAAGGTTTTGTTTATATTGACGGAATTAATTTAGGTTTTACAGTTGACAGCTTACTGGTTGCGGAATGGTCAGCAGGCAATGTTGCAGCTTATGCTATCGATAGCAATGGAGATCCAATCGTATCATCTCGTAGAGATTTCATTACTGGACTTTCAGGTGCTGAAGGTGCTGCAATTGATCCGCTAACCGGTGATTTTCTGTTTTCGACTTTTGGCGGAGGTAATCATGTAGTAGCAATACAAGGTTTTGTTCCCCCACCGCCACCACCCAATCCTGGGGTTGTTCCCGAGCCAGCTACGTTACTCTTGTTATGTATTGGTCTTGCAGGCGTAATATTTCGCGTTAAGAGGGACCGGTCTTCATCCCGCCTCTTTTATCAGCGCGCCGAGGCGAGTTAATACTTTTATAAAGCGCTTAATGATCTGGCCAAGCAGCATATGCAGCTACTTGGCCGTTGATGGCCTCACGCCATGAAATTCCGACCAAACCCGGCGTCAGGTCTTGCAATGCAACATTTTTTTTACCTGTTTTGTCTTCTTATTGTTTTTACAGTGCACGGCGTGAATGCATGAGCATTTACGCCTGCAGGTGCAACCTGAATGACGCTAATGTGGTAAAAACTGATGCAGCAATGCTGCAAAGGCATCTGCTCAATCAAAGCAATACATTTGACTGGCATGCTATCAAAGATAGTGGGCTCCAATTTTTGGACAGGTGGCTTAGGAGTTACCCACCCAACAATCAACCCGTTTTTGGCAGTTTGATGGACTCATAATAGACCACACCTGATTGGCTCGGTTGATATTCAGGTTTCGCAACAGATATGGATAAATCTTGTGGTACGGATGTGCCTTCGAAATCTTTGGGCCGGGATGAATCGCCTGTATGCCCATGAGACGCATGAGGCGTTGTACATATTTTCGACCTGTTTCGTACCAATGCATCGACAATACGTCGCGAACCAAGAAAAGGTTTATCCATGTGAATCCGGTCAATCAGGCGCATTACTACCTGGTCTTCTTCGGATGCTTGTTGTGGTTGATAGTAACTACTCGATCTTGCCACCTTCAATAATTCACAACGGCGTGTCCTGGGCAGCTGATGTGCTTTCTGAACCATATCTTTTCTCCGTGCCCGATCTAGCGACCGAGCACTTTGGATAAAAAATCATTCTCCATGGTCAACTGACCAATTTTCGCTTGTAAAGATTGAATTTCGGATTCCCTGTCCGGCGTCAGCCCCTTGCCTGATGCAAATACTTCGCTGCTCTGTTCAATCAATTGTTTCTTCCACTTCACGATAAGATTACTGTTGATGCCATACTGCTGAGACAGCTCAGTCAGCGTCTTATCGCCTTTAATCGCCGCCAGTGCTACTTTCGATTTGAATTCCGGTGAATGATTTCTGCGTTTCTTGCTCATTTTCTGTATCCCTCTTTTATGATGGAAAATAATCATACAGAAAATAACTCCTTAACTTACCCTTTCAGGTGTCCAAGTAACAGGGTCCACTTCTTAGTGGATTAATTCTGCTAAATGTTCATCTTCCCAAGTCATCCGATCAAACATAACCATTGAATCCAAGATACTTCCATAATATATAGGAAATAAAGATAATATTAATGCACAGATTTGACCCTTACCTCCCTGGTATTTTCGGGGGGATTACCGGTGAGTAAAATTTCATATTGAAACATTTTTGTCGAAATTTTTTACACTTGTGTGGGCTTCAACCATATTGTTTTTACCGATAATAAATATTTTGTTTTTTATCAGTGAGTTGAAGTGCGATGGAATGAATTTTGCTTTATTATTAAATATCACCATTATCATTATTGACCACGAAGGAGGCGCTTGTTATGTTTACCCTGCAGAAAATGATTCGCAAGGCTTTTTCTATCGTTATACCCACGGTATTATTTTTTTCAGTTTCTGTTCATGCCAGCATTATCAGCGTCACGGAAACTGGCGGCCCCAGCAGCATGGGTACCAATGCTGCTGTCATAGGTGCACCTGCGAATGCACTGGACGACATTGTTTTCAATACGGGCATGCAAGGGTTTAATGAAGCGCAAGGTGTTTTCACCAGTATCGCACACGGCATAGATGGCGGCGGGACGGTGTCCGCCGGTTCATATGTCAATAGCCATATGATTTTCCTCAATTCTCAGGGAACCGCGTTGCTGACTCATACCGGTGTGCAATGGACTTTTGATGGCAATATTATCGGCGTAATGTCAGACTCTGGAGGCTTGCTCGAAGCAGCTTCCACAGCTGAACTTGGCAATCCTCTGACCAATTACACCGCCACTTTCGGCGGCAGCGGACCAGCAGCGCCATTCCCTGCTCGCGGAATGGAAGGTGGCGACAGCTATTCCGTCAGCGGCAACACGATTACAGTCAACATGAGAGTCACCGAACCCGGCGACTGGATTCGCGTTATCACAGTCCCTGAGCCAGGCATGCTTGCGCTGATGGGCCTTGCACTTGTGGCATTCGGACTAACGCGGCGAAGCGCAAAGCTATAAACATGTAACTACTGTAATGAAGAACATAGATTCCAAAACACGTACGGCTTTATTATGCTAATACGTGTTTTGTGATCTACACTACGTCGTCAAACCACTTAGTTTTCCTGCTTTCCAGTAAAGTATCCTGCCATCAATTCCGCTGTTGAATTCTATATCAGTTATTTTCACAGTTTCACAGACCTCGCAATGGTTCGGTATCCATCACGCTGCAAACAAACGAAAACAGGTTTTACAGCGCACCTTGTAAAGGTGTTAATTGCTACAGTGGCCAGAATATCGGCAACAATAGAGCTGTCACTGTAAAAACCACGAGTGTCAGCGGAATACCGAGTTTCAGATAATCCGTAAATCGATACCCGCCAGGGCCCATTATCAGCGTGTTAGCTGGATGCGAGACAGGGCTGGCAAGGCTGGTCGCAGCGATGGCGACTGTCATCATAACTGTGTGCGGCGAAATACCGAGTTCCCCGCTAATTGTCAACGCAATTGGCGCCATGATCAATACCAGCGCTACAGCAGGCAGAACCAGTGCTCCCAGTGCGGTAACAACGTATAATCCGACAATCACAGGCCAAGGCCCCCAGGAACCGAATAAATGCAATACACCATTGGCCACGTATGCTGCGGCACCGCTTTGCTGCATCGCAGCGCCCAGGGGCAGCATACCGGCAATCAGAAAAATAGCGCGCCAGTCAATTGCGCGGTGAGCTTGCTCTATGCTAAGACAGCCGGTAATAATCATTAATGTCGCAGCTGCCACTGCCGCTGTATAAATGGGCATAAACCCGGTGAGCACCGATACAATAACCATCAGCATCAAAGTCGCAGCCAGTGGCGCCCTGCGAGTATCTATCGGTTCGGTATAAACAGGATTGAGAAGAATCAGGTCCTCATAATCATTGAGTCTGGCAAGATTGGCTTTTGGACCCAAAAAAAGCAAACCATCACCCGGCTCAAGTTTCATGGTGCCCAGGCCTGTGCGGTATGGACGACCGCCACGCCAGATAGCGGCTACCTTTATCTGATACCGCTCGTCAAACTGCAGCTCTTCCACCTGCTTTCCAACAAGCTTCCCGTGTGGATGCAACGTAGCTTCAATCAGATCAAGTTCGCCCTGTTCGAACACGCTCAGATACGGTGATACATCATGCAATCGCTCCAGTTGCTGCAAACCACGCAACACATCCAGATCGGATTCTCTTCCCTGAATTAACAACAGGTCGCCTGCCTGTATATATTCTTCTGAAGCGGGCGACTCTAACACTTCGCCTTTACGAAACAACGCCAGTAAACGAAAGTCGAATGCATCTCCAAGCCTGTTTTCTGCAAGCGTGGTTCCGATCAGAGGGGCTTCATCAGGTACATGCAGGACAAACAATCGTTCATCAAGTTGGTATTTCTCATGCATATCAGCATATGTAACCGGTTTTATTTGTGTAAACGCCGCTGCTTCACCTAGTTTTTCCAGTGCTTGCGGTGAGCCCTGTACCAGTAAGCGATCCCCGGCGGCAATCACCATTTCGGCAAGACGTGTTCGGCGAATCAGATTTTCCCGCCGGATTGCCATTACATTGACTCCGAAACGTTCGCGAAAAATACGATGACGCAACGGTTCGCCAATCAATGGCGCATTCTCGGCCACCACCAGTTCACTGAGTTGAACGTTGGCCAGCAAACGTTCATATAATACGGGCGCTTCCCGCTCAATCGTAAGCGTACTCCAGCTGCGCAGCTGCTCGAAGCGATCGAATCTGCCTTGTGCGAGTAAAATGTCTCCCGATCGCAATACGGTACCCGGCCTTGGCAGTACAATAGGCCGGTCTGCACGCGTAACGGCAATAATCATTAACTCGGCAACAGATGCAAGGCCGGATTCGGCGATTGTCTTGCCGGCCAGAATCGAGTCTGCAAACACCCGTAACGCAAAAATACGCTCCTGCAGTCCATACTCGGCACGCAAATCACGTTGACTTCGCGCGGTGCGCAACGTATCAGCTTTCGGTAACAAATGGCGTCCCGCCAGCGCGACAAAAATGGTTCCGGCAAGCAGTATGGGAACACCGATAAATGCAAAATCGAAAAAGCGAAAACTTTCTTCACCGGCTTCCTGCAGTGCAATGCTGGCCAGCAGGTTCGGCGGCGTGCCAATAAGCGTCATCAGACCACCTAGCAGCGTTCCATAGGCCAGTGGCATCAGAAGTCGCGACGGTGCTACACCGGTCCGCCGTGCAACATCGACGACCACCGGCAACATTAATGCCGCCACCCCTATGTTATTCATGAATGCCGACAGCACACCCGCGACAATCATGAAAATCACAATCATGCGCACCTCGCTATGTCCAGCCACCCGCAATACCTGTCGACCGATCTGATCCGCAATGCCAACACGTGCGAGACCTTCGCTAACAACAAACATCGCCCAAACAGTGATTACCGCCGGATTACTGAAACCGCTGATTGCCTCTGCTGGAGATACCAAACCCAGTATTGCCAGGCTGGACATTACTATTAATGCCACAACATCCACACGCACCCATTCAGTAATGAACAGAACCAGGCAAATAAACAGAATAGTTAATACCAGTATGCCTTCCAGTGCCATGCGCTCAACCCCTCTGCAATATTGTGGTTAATTATAATGAGAAATGCTCAGGAGTTGCAGAAGCACTGGCTAATTTGCATTCAGTGCATAAGTAGCACAGTTGTGCTGATTTTTTACTTACAACGCGAAATACTAGCCCGGTACTGCCAGGGTAACAACCAGCTCGAAACGGCTGATACCAAGATCACAGAAATAACCGCCTTCATCCGTTGCATTGTAAAATTCAAGAACGCGTGCGTTGTCTGGTGTAATGACAAAACCATAATTCGACCGAACACCGCGCACCCACTCACTGACGGTGTTGGTCACATCCAATTGTCGCCAACTGCTTCTTAACGTATCGAATGGCCCGGAATCCGGGCGGGATGGCGTGGAAGAAATCGGCAGGCGAGCACCGCTCGGCAAACCGGCCCTGAAAATACCGGCGTCCCAGGATTCAGTTGCTTGTCCCAGCTGCATGACGGTACATTGTTCGCGGTTGCCGCGCGATCGTGGCGGATCGAACGGACCAAAATCACCATAAACATTGAGCTCTGCAGACAAAACCGCTGCACCCGGCGGAAATGCCGACAAATCAAATTTGACTGCGGTCTGGTAAGTTTCGAAAATCCGTAAATGACAGGATTCTCCGCGGGTAACCGCCACTTCATAACCGGTCAGATTGTTTATATCGAAATCCGGCCTGGTGCTGTCATACTGACGCACAAATTCATCCCAGAGATATAACCGCGTTCCGCGGCGGTCAAGATGAAAAGGAGAACAGATCCCAAACGTATCATGATGATTCTCGATGAAAATGCTGGCTGTTCTCTCCGCTTCGAGCGTCAATGTCTGTTCGTTCAATGGCCGCAAATTTGCACATCCATAAACCATTGTAATTAAAAGAATAATCAGTAAATAATGGCTAAGCAGGCAATGTTTCAGTCGTTGCATATTACTGTCCTCCGATTAATTCCCACAACAATACAATAATCTATTCTGCCGTTATCATACTGTATTCAGTAACTACTGATTTATAATCCTGTCGAGAACGGTTTCGTAAGCACCGACTATGTGCAGCAGTAAGAAAGAAAAGGTTAAAACTACAAGAACAGCAAAACCCTGTTGTCACATTGGTTTAAGAAGCTGCTGTGTTGGTAAATAAGTGAAAATTTTCATCAACTATTATAATTTCTTACAACTGCCGGTGCCTGATTATCATACGCAGCAAAGTCCGGGAAATACGTAACGACATGCTAAAAAAATTTGCTTTTTTTTGAGAAAATTTTATACAGTTAATTTTGCCAGTAAAATAAGCATCTGCATCTTGCACATGTAACCGGTACAACGCATACAACGGCAAATAGAGGGAAACAATGACTACTGTCGCATTAACCGTGTTTACACTGCTGTCCACGTCCTTTTCACATATAGGTCAGATGCCTGTCAGACTGACTTGCGACGGCGATAATATCTCACCGGCGCTGCTTTGGACTGGTATTCCTGAAGGGACTAAAAGTCTGGTATTGATTGTTGATGACCCTGATGCACCCGATCCGGAGGCTCCTAAAATGACGTGGGTACACTGGACGCTTTATAATATCCCGCCGGATAGTGAGGGCCTGCCGGAAGGAATTTCTATAGAAAACCTGCCGGGTGGAACACTTCAAGGACTAAATGACTGGAAACGTCCCGGCTACGGTGGTCCATGCCCGCCAATCGGCACCCACCGCTATTTTCATAAGTTATATGCACTAAACACAGTTTTACCGGATTTGAACCACCCGACCAAGGCCGAGCTCGAAGCGGCCATGCATGACCATATCATCGCCCAGGCAACGCTTATCGGTCATTATCGCCGCAACCCGTAACTGTTTACCGGCAAAAATCATTATGACAGCAGAACCCTTACTAATTCTTGTCAACCGAAAGGCAGGTACAGCAAAAAAAATGGGACATACGCGTTTGCTCGAGACGCTGGAGAGGGTTAATAGATCTGTTCAACTGCACTGGCTTGATCCTGCAGATCTGTCAGCTTATATTCAACAGTTGGTCGACGATGGTAATATTAATGAACTTGCTGTCGGCGGTGGAGATGGAACAATCAACCACACCATCCAGCACTTGGTCGGCACGAATATTGTGCTGTTTCCTCTGCCTCTGGGTACGATGAATCATTTTGTCAAGGATCTGGATCTCCCCGTGCGTCTGGAGGAATTTCTACCACTATTGAATAGCAATCGACGAAGCCGGCAGATAGACGTTGGTTGCGTGAATAGCCAGTATTTTCTGAATAATGTTTCCCTTGGGATGTATCCCCGTGTCGTAAGATATCGCGGTGTTGTACGATTTTCACAGCGATTCCCAAAATTGATTGCCACAGCTTACGCTTTGACTAAAGTGTTGCTGCGCCATCAATCCAGGCGCTCATTTACCTGGCGCACAGACAAGGGCGACGATATCAGCTCTCCCGTCTTTCTGATTGCGAATAATCGCTACAAATTTGATATAACTTCATTGGTTCACCGTGAACGACTGGACGAAGGACACCTGATGATCATAGCGCCCACTGACGTCAGATTGCCAACTTTGCTGGAAGCAATATTGTATGCCTGGACGGACCGTGTTGAATACGCCAGCCGCCTCGACGTCCGCGCGGTAAAAGACATTATCATCAACGTAGATTCGGATTCAACCCATGCGGTTATCGATGGAGAGTTGACCCGGCTGGACACCCCCATAAAACTCCATCTAAAAAAAGCGGCGCTGCGCGTAGTAGATTCACTGGATACAGACAATTAGGCGGATTTTACACCCGGCTCTCGATACTAACCGAGAGCTTATTAATCCTCACTATTTTGTTAGAAAATCAAGACATGCTATTTAAACGGGTCTCGACTTGGAGCCGATTGAACGCCATGCGGCTATAAATGTTCCAGCCTATGTGCTATAAACATGACACTGAAATTAACCTTGGTTAAAGGCAAGGGATTCAGCCATCCTCGAATGAGACACAAATGTAAACAGATTGACGCATCTTTCTGAGAATCGATGACAAAAATTCTTCATTTATCAGATCTGCATTTTGGAAAGCATTTTTTACCCGCAGTGAGTCAGGTTGTTTTGGCGCAGATTAAGGCGTTGTCGCCCGACGTCATCGTAATCAGCGGGGACCTTACGCATCGCGCCAAGCCAGATGAATTTGCAGCAGCACAGCAATTTCTGCGATGCCTGCCACCAACGCCTCGTGTTGTCGTTCCCGGAAATCATGACATACCGCTTTACCGCATCTGGGAACGCATGCTGAGTCCGTATGCACTATACCAGCACTATATCGCCGATACACTGGATTCCCGATTGAATGTTAAGGATGCAATTATCGTTGGTCTGGATTCTACCGCACCGTACCGGGCCATCAAGAACGGCCGGTTAAACCGGAAACAGTTGCAATTCTGTGAACAGACCTTCACAGAAGCATCAGAAAATCAATTCAAGGTGGTTGTCATGCATCACCATCTGGTTCCGGCGCCAACATTTGAACGTACGCGACCAATGCCGCAAGCAAAGCGTACACTGGAGGCATTCACGCGTATGCGAGTCGATTTAGTACTGGCAGGACATCTGCATCGCGCCTATGTAGGCCACTCACTTGACGTCTATGCTGGAGAAAATCGTGACCACGGTATCATTATTGTTCAATGCGGCACGACAACTTCCTGCCGGGGTCGCGGTCTCGAGCGGGAAAAAAACTCCTTTAATCTGATTACGCTCTCAGCCACGACCATTCTCGTCGAACATTATCATTATCACGAGCACGACGCTGTATTTGAACCTGTAAGCCAGCATAGCTTCAAACGCTGGTCATCAGACAGTTCTATCACAGTCTAACTGCCACAAACAAGGACAGTCTCCATCGTCTGCCTGTTGAATATCAACCTGCCCGTTTTGAATTCTGGTATCACGCATGCCACAACTTTTGTAATAAACCGCCGGCATTCAGCCGGCGGCACCTCTACTTATAGAGCTGCTACTCAGGAATTATTTGTACTGCTGCTGCGCATCCAGTTCTTCCAATGCCTTGTCAAACCCCTCCAGGTCGAATTCACTTTGTAGGTTGCGCAGTGCCTTCATGTATTCATTGACGCGATATTTTTGACTCAATTCCTTCACTTGTTCCGCCAAATATGGGTCCAGTATTTCAAGAATACTCAAATCCCAAGGTGGGCAACTCAAACATACCGGTGGTACAGGCCAGCGGGGTTTCCATTCAGGAATAATCAGCTCCGGCAGTCGTACTAGAACAGGAACACAGCTAGATGCATTAAGAATGGTAAAGCCTGACGCGATATAATCGCTGATGACATCACTTTTTCGGATTTCACAAGCATGGAAAGAGGGTGCCGTGATATTGGTCTGGTCGACCACGCCAGCTTTCTCGGCTGTCACAATCGCACTGTACAAAGCAGAACCGGCCGTCGCATTATGCATATATAACATAATCAGCAAGCCAAAAATACCTTTTATCGTCGCATATTTCATGACTGACTCCTTTTGTCTTAGTAACCATGGAATATCCGGCAGAATTATCGAATAAAGAAACCCATTACCTGCCGGACTGATTACTAATCTAGCCAATCCATACTCAATGATCTGTGGTAAATCTCACATAACTTTTGCAATTATGACGGTTCGCGTAAACCAGGAATAAAAAAATTGTGTGTAAGAAGCCAAGCTAAATGAGCCCGTTCAGCTAAATAATGGAACAGAATATATTGCACGGATGCTTTGCTGACAATGTAACTGTCTCGAAATCTTTCATTTGACGAATTCAAAATGCCTGATTTCACAATTGCCCACATGAATATCCCTGAGCTTTTGGTCTTCTATACCACCTTCAAAATAAGCGATAAAAACACGTAATGTTTCTTCATGCGCGACGATCAGCAGCGCTTTATCCCGCTGGGTTCTCAGCCATTCTAAAAACTTTAAAACGCGATTTTTATGATCCAGCAGGGATTCGCCTCCATTTACCCGCTTTTGCAAAGGATCGTCAGCAATTGCCTTAAAATAATCCGATACTGGCCGGCTATCAAAACCCGAGCGAATATCATTCAGACCATCATGCGTTACGATAGGCGCGTCATGATAACGATTTACAATCTCTGCAGTTTGACGTGTACGGGGAAGCGGCGATACGATTATGCGATCAAGTACGATGCTACGAAGCGCCAGCGCAGCCGATTGCGCCTGCGCTATACCTTGCGGGGTCAAAAAAACCTTCTGGCAGGGATCATCGTTACAGAGGCCCAGGTCGTTGAAGTTAGTGCGTCCGTGACGCATGCAATAGATATCCAAGCTTTACCTGAAGCGGGGATCCGACAAGAACGAATACCCCACCAAAACTACACAATACAAAACGAACAATTACAGTTTAGCCATTACCTCGGCAACTGTTTGTCCCATAAGAGAAGGCGTAGGGCATATGGTGACGCCTAATTCCTTGAGGATGGCTACTTTCTCGGCCGCACTTTCGCCTGCAGAAGAAATGATTGCCCCTGCATGGCCCATACGGCGCCCTTCCGGCGCAGTCAGTCCTGCAATATACGCTACCAGAGGTTTGGTCATGTTCTCTTTAAAGAAAATACCGGCATCCACTTCCATCGGGCCACCGATTTCACCAATCATGAGAGCAACCTTGGTTTCAGGATCCTTTTCCAGTTTTTCCAACACATCCAGATGCGAGCTGCCAATAATCGGATCGCCGCCAATACCGACAGAAGTAGAAATACCGATTCCGAGTAAACGCATCTGATCGGCGGCTTCATATCCTAAAGTGCCTGATCGCCCCACAACGCCGACATTTCCGCGTGTATAAATATGCCCCGGCATGATCCCCAGCATGGAGCGGCCGGGACTGATTGTTCCTGCGCAATTCGGGCCTGTCAGCATCATACGTTCTTTTCTGGGAAACCGGCGCAGGAAATTCTTAACAGTCATCATATCCTGAGTAGGAATGCCATCAGTTATTGCAACGCAGTAACGTATACCGGCATCCGCTGCTTCCATGATGGAATCCGCTGCAAAAGCCGGCGGTACAAATACGATACTTGCTTCAGCGCCGACCTGTTGTACCGCCTCCTTGACGGTATTAAATACCGGCAAACCCAGATGCGTCTGGCCGCCTTTACCAGGCGTCACGCCACCGACGACATTGGAACCATATTCAATCATTTCCTGGGCATGAAATGTGCCGATTTTTCCAGTAAAACCCTGAACTATAATGCGTGTATTTTCGTCTATTAATATCGTCAATTTGTGCTCCTAGCTTTCTTGTGCAACTACCTGGTTGCGCGCTGCCACTACTTTTTCAGCCGCTTCCGCCAGAGTATCTGCTGTAATGATTTTTAACCCGCTGTCAGCAATAATCCTGCGCCCTTCTTCAACGTTTGTGCCGGATAAGCGCACGACCAATGGTACTTGCATGCCAATATTTTTAACCGCCTGGACAACGCCTTCGGCAATCCAGTCACAGCGATTAATACCGGCGAATATATTTACCAGCATGGCTTTAACGTTTTGATCCGCCAGAACCAAACGAAAAGCCTTTTCGGTTCTTTCGGCAGAAGCACCGCCGCCGACATCCAGAAAATTAGCCGGTTCGCCACCAGCGAGCTTGATCATGTCCATGGTGGCCATGGCCAGACCTGCACCGTTAATCATGCAACCGATATCACCATCAAGGCCTACATAACTTAAACCGACCTCCGCAGCCGCAACTTCTCGCGAATCAACCTGCGAGTTATCACGTAGTTCAGCGATTTTATGCCGTCGGAATAATGCATTTTCATCGAACGCCATTTTGGCGTCGAGTGCAATGATTTCATTATTGCTTGAAACTACCAGAGGATTGATTTCCAGAATATTTGCATCAAGATCACGTAATGCACGATAACAGCCCTTGATTGTTTTAACCGCATGATTTAAAAGCGATGAATCCAAACCCAGAGCAAACGCCATTTTTCTCGCCTGAAAATCCTGTAAGCCAACCGCTGGCTCAATGTATATTTTCACAATAGCTTCCGGATGTTCTTTTGCCAGCGCTTCGATTTCCATTCCGCCTTGCGCCGAGCCGACCATAATGACACGCTCTGTACTACGGTCGATCAGAAACGACAAGTAGACTTCCTTGGCGATTTTGGTGCCGGCTTCAATGTACACCCGCGAGCACAATTTACCGGCTGGCCCGCTTTGGTGGGTAACAAGGGTTTTACCCAGTAATTCTTCGGCCGCCGTCTCCACTTCATTATGTGTCTTGCAGACTTTGATACCCCCTGCTTTGCCACGGGCGCCCGAATGTATTTGTGCTTTCACGACCCAGACATCGCCCTCAATTTCTCGTGCACGTTGTGCGGCTTCCTCAACACTATAGGCGATACCGCCTTCAGCAATTTTGACGCCGTAACCTGCTAATATTTCTTTTGCTTGATATTCATGAATATTCAATTCAATTTCCTCGTCAATCGCATATGATTATTGATGGCTTAACAATGATTGATACCGGCTTTAGCTTTATTAAATAACCAGTATGTTTGTTATAACACCTAGTGAAAAGGCCGCTTGACGCGGCCTTTCAGTATAAGCTATTTTTTTGCGGCTATCGCTTCAGCAATTCTCACCACATTGCTGGCCATTCTTTCCGATGCTGCATCAATCAGACGGCCATCCAGTGCTGCGGCACCTTTGCCCTGTGCAGCCGCATCCTTCAATGCTGCAAGAATACGCTTGGCTTTTTCGACCTCTGCTTCGGGTGGTGTAAAGACTTCGTTCGCCAATGCTATCTGAGTTGGATGAATCGCCCACTTCCCTTCACAGCCCAAAGCGGCCGCACGACGAGCCGCAAGTTTATAGCCCTCGGGGTCCTTGATGTCGCCAAATGGTCCATCTATAGGTCGCAGACCGTAAGCCCGGCAGGCCACGGTCATGCGGCTAATGGCAAAATGCCATTGATCCCCGGGGTAATCCGGATTTAATCCGCCGATATTCGTAGTGCGGGCACGGTTACTTGCCGCATAATCCGCAACTCCAAAATGGAGTGCTTCCAGTCTGCCCCTGGATCCATTGCATGCAATATCCTCAACATTGGCCATGCCCAAAGCAGTTTCGATCAACGCTTCCAGACCAATACGGTTTTTCAGGCCTTGCTGCATTTCAAGCTGGCTGACCATCGCTTCTACCATATATACATCAGCATAAACACCAACCTTTGGAATTAAAAGCGTATTGATTTTGTCACCGGCCTGTTCAACCAGATCAACCACATCGCGCACCATAAACTGTGTATCCAACCCGTTAATTCGGACGGACACTGTGACACCATGCCCTTTCCAATCCAGATCATTAATTGCCTGAATGACGTTTTTACGCGCCTGCAGCTTATCATCCGGCGCAACTGCATCTTCAAGATCAAGAAAAACAAAATCCACGCCGCTTTTTAGTGCTTTTTCAAACATCTCCGGGCTTGAACCTGGAACAGCCAATTCGCAGCGTTGAACCCGTTGAGTTTTTGTTTCATATAGCGTGTGACTCATCCTTACTCCCTGATTATTTTCTGAATAATTATACTGATCGATCATCCCGTGAGACTTTATGTTCTGCAACTGAATATTGCCTATTGACATCTCCAATCTTCACCACGGTTAACGATAAATCTTCAATTATAACACTCGTTGCTTATGTGATTCTAAAAATGAAGGTTTACCGCCCTAGTTTCTTTGGAAAAGTTTCATTCTGGGGCATATTCAACACGTTCTATGCAGATGCTTCAGCAGAACTTGAAGAATATTGACTAGAGGCGCGCGCAGGCCTCTGCGGCTATAGAAAGTTTATTGTATTTTGCCAGCCAGGATAACGGAATTGCACTATCTCCATCGCACTGCATCGTCGCCTGAGCAGCTGAAACAGCACCAAGCACAATTGCTCGCCCACAGCTATCACCGCCCGCTCTAATATTTGCCTCTACAGCTTGCTGATAATTTTCCGCATGTCTGGCAATATGCGCTATTACAGGCAGGCCCTCGTTAACATGACAGGCAGAACCAAAACGCGCTGCTGTCGTAACACTGTTCAATGATTTTATATGAATTGCCTCTTCAAGCAGGGGCGCCAGTTTTTCTCCCGAATACTGCAAAGACACGGTTAATGCTGCTTCAATAGGATTACCACTCAGTATATTATTCAGCACAGCAGCAGCATATTTTGCGGCCGCAACCGCAGTCTCGTTATCATTCGTCAGACGCACAGCAATCTCAATTTTTTGCAGCAAAGCATCTAGCGTTCCATGATGCGCCGCCGTGATGACAGGCACAGTCGCCAGCGCTGCAAACTGATCATCATCGGCGCCGGACGCTTCAGGATACGTTTGCGGAGTCAGCGATATCAACTTTAACAGTGTCAGACGTGTAGGTGTGTCGATATAACCCGTATAAGTGCCACCTGGGCCAAAATGATTTCTGTATTCGGATTGAAATTCGACACGATTGAATTCCCCATGAGCCGCCAGATGCCTCAACATCAGTAGACAGACTTCACCATAACCTGACGCATCGCCAACTGTTTTACTGCCGTGTGCAAAAAAACCTTCAGCATCGGCATAATGATCTTTCTGCGGTTGTAAAAATACCAATCCTTTGTTTTGTTCAATTTGTGCGATCCGCTCTGGATCGTACAACCAATGCAAACCCAGTGCGGCTGAATCTGCTATCAACGCGCCCATAACAGCTGCTACGCGCGGCTTTAAACCTGTACTAACATTCATAGGTGTGGTGTTGTATTATTTTAGTGAAACTACAGGTAAGAGTGGGGTGAAACATATCCAGGGCTTTTTAACTGATCTCCACTTCATCGGGTATTCTGCGAGCCTCTTCTTCAAGCATAATGGGTATACCGTCCTTGATCGCAAAGGCCAGTCTATCCGGTTTACAAATCAATTCATTATCCTGTTTTTTGTAAAGCAATGGACCTTTACAAAGCGGACATACCAGTATATCAAGTAGTTTTGAATCCATAATTTTCCTGTTATCAGTTAACGTGATTGATCTGTTTATTTTAAAGCTTGTTTAATATATCTTCCAACTGATCCAGACTCGTGTAATGAATTATCACATTGCCTTTGCCATTCTTCCCGGATTTAATCCTTATCTGCGTACCAAGCCTTTCTGATACCGTTTCCTCCAGTGCCAGCAAGTCACGATCAATTTTTCCAGATTTGGAAATTGGTGATTGATTACGCTGCTGTATCAGTTTTTCTGTCTCGCGCACCGACAGTTTCTGCATCACTATTCGATTTGCCAGCGCAATCTGTTCAGCAGGTGTCAGGGCGAGCAAAGCACGCCCGTGACCCATATCGATTTTTCCCTGCATCATCAATTCCTGTACCGCCTCAGACAGATTAAGCAGGCGTAACAGATTAGAAACCGCGCTACGTGAACTTCCGAGTGCATCAGCAGCAGTTTGATGTGTCATTCCAAATTCATCGATTAATCGTTGGATACCCATTGCTTCCTCGAGAGGGTTCAGGTTCTCACGCTGAATATTCTCGATTAATGAAATTGCCAGTGCCGTTTCATCTGCCACTTCGCGGATTATTGCCGGTACTGCTGTCAAACCTGCCAGTTGTGCAGCACGCCAGCGCCTTTCTCCTGCAATGATCTCGTAACTGTCAACACCGGTTGCCCGAACCAGTATCGGTTGCATAATACCTTGCGATTTGATCGACTCAGCCAGCTTCTCCAGCGCTGGTTTATCCATATTGGTTCTGGGCTGGTATTTTCCGGGTTGTAATGATGTGATTTCGACATCCTGTAATTTATCTGCTACACCATCACCACCGACATCATTTCCGGAAAACAATGCATCCAGTCCCCTTCCCAGGCCTTTCAATCGTGCCATGAAATTTTCCTTCCATAATTGGTACAGTATTGATCAAACATTCAATACCTCTTTTGCCAGTTCAAGATAAGCCTGCGCCCCTTTCGATTGTCTGTCATGATACAGTACTGGTATCCCAAAACCCGGTGCTTCCGCCAAACGGACATTTCGAGGTATGACAGTACGATAGACTTTATTGCCAAAATGCTGCTGTAATTGATCAGAAACCTGTTGCGCCAGTATATTGCGTGGATCAAACATGGTACGCAGCAATCCCTCGATACGAAGTTTTGGATTGAATTTGGCACGTACTTTTTTGATCGTATTGACAAGATCACTGAGCCCTTCCAATGCATAATACTCACACTGCATCGGAATCATCACTGCATGTGCCGCGCATAATCCGTTAAGTGTCAGCAAATTCAGTGCTGGCGGACAATCGATAATAATGTAATGATATTCACTCTCGATTTGAGACAATTCAGTCTTTAAACGCGTTTCTCTTTTCGTAAGCGTCACCATTTCTACTTCGGCGCCAGCCAGTTCACGGTTCGAAGGAATCAAATCGTATTTAGCCTGCAGATTTTTGACGCGTACAGATTCGATTGATATCTCGCCGAGTAATACCTGATAAACTGTCTGCTTTACGGTCAACTTATTTGTGCCACTGCCCATTGTTGCATTGGCCTGTGGATCGAGATCTATCAGTAAGACTTTTTTTTCAGTCGCAGCCAGACTCGCAGCCAGATTGACGCTGGTGGTGGTTTTGCCAACACCGCCTTTTTGATTTGTTATTGCCAAGATCTTAACCAAATCTACCCTCGATCCGAAACGGATGGCCCGGTCGATCGGGCAATAATAATCAATTCCCGTTTTGCCATAACTCCCGGAACGGTCAGCGAAATTTTATTTTCAACATAGAAAGGCGTCTCGACTTCCTTGAGTTCCTGCTCGGAGCAACTACCTTTCATTGCAATCCAACGACACTGCGCATCATCTGCTGACACCAGATGGCATGTCGTTTTAACAAAGATACCCAGATTCGCATATGCTCTCGAAATAATGGTATTTATTCTATCATTCAGCATTAAGCTCTCTACCCGTACCGAGGCAATCGAAACATTGACGAGTCCGAGCTCAATTTTCACTTGTTGCAAAAAAGCGGCTTTTTTTTGATTGCTTTCGACCAATACTATCTGCCAGTCTGGGCGCGCTATTGCCAGTGGTATTCCAGGTAATCCCGCACCACTGCCAATATCGACTATTTGAGGACCCTGCAGGTGCGCTGTGACCGATAAACTGTCCATAATATGCTGATACAACATGCCTTCTATGGTTTTGATTGCCGTCAAATTATATCGCTTGTTCCACTTCTCAATCAGTCGCAAATACTGAATCACCCGACCCTGTATATCTTGTTTCTGTATCGAAGCAGGATTATTCAATTCAGATAATCCCTGTTCGAGTTGTTCAACAAGATTCATGCTCGCTGTTTCAAATTGGAAGAGTCTGATTTTCGCCTGATATGTACCAGTAACAATGAAATTGCCGCTGGTGTCACACCGGAAATTCTGCTGGCTTGGCCTATCGTCTCAGGTTTATGCAGATTTAATTTCTGCCGCACTTCGTTTGATAGCCCTTTGACAAGTGCATAATCCAGATCATCAGGTAAAGGTGTTGTTTCAAATTGTGACTGACGATTGATTTCTTCCAGCTGACGTTTGATATATCCCTGATATTTAATCTGAACTTCAACCTGCTCGGCGACCCGCTCATCCACATCAGCCTTTATTCCCGGCAACAGCATCAGTTGTGTATAGCTTACACCGGGGCGTCGTAACAATTCAGTCAGCGTATATTCACGATCAATTGATTTACCCACGACCTGTATTAACAAATCGTCAGGCACTGATCCGGGATATATACGCATACTGTCCAAGCGTAGTTTTTCTCTCTCGACTGCTTCATATTTACTGGCAAAAGCTTCCCACCTTGCGTCATCCACCAAACCAAGCCGTCTGCCGGTCTCTGTCAAACGCTGATCGGCATTATCTTCTCTCAATTGCAGGCGATATTCCGCTCTGCTGGTAAACATTCTGTAAGGCTCAGTAACACCTGATGTTATCAAGTCATCAACCAGAACGCCAATGTAGGCTTCACTTCTTTGCGGACACCAGACCGGTTTCTGTTGCACACTCAATGCAGCATTGATACCGGCCAGCAAACCCTGGGCGGCGGCTTCCTCGTAACCGGTTGTACCGTTTATCTGGCCCGCAAAAAACAATCCTGAAATTGTTTTAGTTTCAAGAGAGCGCTTTAGATTTCGCGGATCAAAATAATTATATTCAATTGCATACCCCGGTCGTGTCACATGTGCGTTCTCAAGCCCGGCTATCGAATGTATCATATCTATCTGTAATTCATATGGCAGGCTTGTTGAAATTCCATTCGGATAAATCTCGTGCGTATCCAGTCCCTCCGGCTCAAGAAAAATAGCATGGCTTTCTCTGCCAGAAAACCTTACCACCTTGTCTTCTATCGATGGGCAGTATCTTGGGCCGACACCCTCTATTTGACCCGTAAACAAAGGCGATTCTGGCAATCCATTATGTATGATTTCATGCGTCGTTGGATTCGTGTTGGTGATCCAGCAGGACAACTGCCTAGGATGTTGTATCGTATGCCCCATGAATGAGACGATGGGTGTCGGCGTATCTCCGGGCTGCTCTTTCAATTTACTGAAATCAAGGCTACGACCATCAATACGCGGCGGTGTACCGGTTTTCAGCCTGCCAACCGGCAATTTCAACTCATTCAATCTGTGTGCGAGAGTGACTGCCGGCGGATCTCCAGCTCTGCCAGCCTTAAAATTGGTTTTTCCAATATGTGCCAGACCAGCCAGGAAAGTACCTGTTGTTAATACAATTGCTCTAGCATAAAACTTTACACCAAGCTGTGTCACAACACCAACGACACGATCATCAACCATTATCAAATCGTCTACAGCCTGTTGTATCAAACAGAGACAACGCTGATTTTCTATCCTTTTGCGTATTGCCTGGCGATATAATACCCGGTCAGCCTGCACGCGCGTGGCACGGACAGCAGGCCCTTTACTCGAATTCAAAACTCGGAACTGTATTCCTGCCTCATCTGCGGCAAGCGCCATGACGCCACCCAACGCATCTATTTCCTTAACCAGATGACTTTTACCAATGCCACCAATTGACGGATTGCACGACATCTGACCAATTGTATCAATATTGTGCGTGAGCAACAGCGTTCTGCACCCCATTCGTGCAGCCGCCAAAGCTGCCTCGGTTCCAGCGTGACCGCCGCCCACGATGATGACGTCATAGTCTTGATTGTTCATTTTAAAATGCTGATTCAATTACATGAATTATGAGTATTTGAAAGATTGTTGTGCCTGTTTCACGTGAAACATTTACTTGCAAATTATAGGTGGGTGCTGTCTATGATTGCAACACGTATAACAAAAAAACCGGCATGTGTTTATAAAATGCCGGTTTTCAATGTCTGCGACACCCTTTATTTTGTCGGGTGTGAAATGTCACTAAATCAATTCATTTTCCTTTATCAGCGTCCGGGCTGAAATATACATATGACTTCTGCGCAACACTCGACTCTTTAAATCGTTTTTGTTCCTCTCTATTAAGTTGTCTATCCCACCAGATACTTCGGGCTGTCAAGCGTTTTTCCTGAACTTGTGGATTTTTTTCCAGAAATTCCCGCATGAATTTTGTTTGTTCAGATTCGTAACTGTAGTCCATTGTTCAATTATATTGTTGGTTCATGAAAAATGACAGCATGTACTGTACCATACTATTTTTTTACAATACAATATCCTTAGAGACCAGTACCCGAACCAAACCCGTGTGCAATGCAAACAGCCATTCCCTACTAGTCATATTTTTGCATTTTTGCCACAAAATCTGTAAAAGGCAAAGCATACTGCTTTTCTAATTCGTATGCGGCTTTACGAAGAGATTTCCATGAATGCTTGCGTGGATTCCTTTTGAAGGCAAAAACAATCAGGTTACCCCGGATTTCTGACAGCATCGCGATCATCTGACCATTAAAGGACTGCTCGATTCTACGCAAAAGTGTTTTAACCTGCTTGTCCCGACTGAGCAGATTGATTACCAGCATACCGTTTCTGGTCAGCATTCGCCGCGCCTGATCGTAAAACTCCTGACTGCAAAGGGATGGTGCCTGATAATCATCGTCGAACCCGTCAATCATGATCACGTCCGTTGAAAGCGGCTGCTTGGCAATAAATTGCCCGCCTTCGCTGATAATTATTTCAAATCGATTATTTTCCTGCGGTAATTCAAAATACTGACTGGCAGCAGACACTACCTTTGGATTGATTTCAACCACTGTAATCCGGGTATTCGACAGATTGTGATAAATAAATTTAGCCAGAGAGCCACCTCCCAGGCCTATCAATAACATATGAACAGGATCAGGATTAAACAGTAAAAAACCCATCATGCATTGTGTATATACAAGTTCGAGCTCATTGGGCGCTGTAATCCGCATTGCGCTTTGAACCATGGATCCGTTTAAATGCAAAGAGCGAACACCATTACATTCGCTGATTAACACTTCAGGACCATCATAGAACTGTCTATTTGTCGATTTAGTCATTGCCGTACATAAACATCAAAGATGTGTGCCCAAGCTTGCCACAATCAAAGCCCATATAACACCCTGCGATAACAAATTAAATTCTCACAAAATATCATCGTAAATGATGCATTAGAATTGCTCATCTGTCTCCAGATAGCGCCACCGTCCTTCCGGCAGATTTCCGAGCCTGACATTGCCGATACGCACCCGCTTTAGTCCGGTTACCCGCAAACCGACCTGTTCACACATACGACGAATCTGGCGCTTTCTGCCTTCGTGTAGCACAAAACGTAACTGATCTCTGTTCTGCCAGGTAACCTGTGCCCTTTTTAATGCTCTTCCATCCAGTTTCAAACCATAATTGAGTAATGCTAATTGCTCTTCAGAAAAACGACCTCTCACTCTAACCAGATATTCTTTGTCGACAAGTGATTCATTACCGATTAACTGCCGGGCAATGCGACCGTCCTGAGTAAATACCAGCAGACCCTTCGAGTCAATATCCAAACGACCTGCAGGCGCAAGATTTTTCAGGTGTTCGGTTTTAAAAGCTTTTCGGATACCTTTGTTATGAAATTGAGTTTCTGCCTTGATTAATTGAATAGCCGGCCGGTAACCGGATTCAGGCTGGCCGGAAACATAACCGACTGGCTTATTGATGATGATGGTAACAAGCTTCAACTGTTGAGATCGTGCAGCAGAATGCAGTGTGATTTTTTGCTCAGGAAAAATTTTACTGCCAACTTCCAAGATACGCTTACCGTCCACAAAAACCCAACCTCGCTCGATATAATTATCAGCTTCTCGTCGCGAACACAGACCCTGTTCAGCCATCAGTTTAGATATGCGAATTTTTTCCATGAGTACTCGTGAACAGAATAAACTATCTATCAGTGTAAATATCTTATTATAGAGATTATCTATCAGCCAGAGATTTTTCTTTGTACAATATATTTTATGGAGAATACTGAAACTTTATTACTTAAGGCCCAGCGACGGGCCAGAGAGATGGGGCTACCATATAAAGGTGCATTACTGCCCGTTGAAGCGTACCACATACTTCAAGAATCGACGCAGGCACAACTGGTGGACGTACGCACCTACGCAGAATTGGATTGGGTCGGACGCATACCCGGCGCCAAGGAAATAGAATTGCGTTCCTACCCCAGTATGCAACCCAACCCGCATTTTCTAGGCGAACTTGCCAGGCATATCGATAAACATTTGCCTGTACTGTTTATCTGTCGCAGTGGCGCACGTTCTGGCCATGCCGCTGCATTGGCTACAGAAGCCGGGTTTAGCGACAGTTATAATATTCTCGAGGGTTTCGAGGGCGATAAAGATGAAAAAGGACATCGCGGTACAGCTTACGGATGGAAAGCCGCGGGACTGCCCTGGGTACAAAGCTGACAACTTCTGGTCTGCAGGCTTTTACAGTGTTACATCTCATTTGTACAACAGATTTCAGGACGTGTCTGTATAGCCTTTATGACAGCAGACTCTATTTAGCTTGTTGTTGACTGTTTATGCCTATAGCGCTGCCTGCTGGCAGCAGCAACAATACCAAAAAAACAAACTTGATTACGTAGTAAAATTATCAAGCATTTCCAGAACAAAATCGATATCCTGTGTCGTATGATTCGCATTGATCTGAAAGCGGATCTCTTCATCTCCACGAGGAACGACCGGATAATTCAACCCGGTAGCAAGTATCTTATTCTCAAACAGATAATTGTTGAGTCTCATCATCTTGGAGCTGTCGCGTACGATCAACGGTGTAACCGGATGCTCTCCAGGTATAGTTTCAAACCCAAGTGCCTGCAAACCAGATTCAAAATGCGAAGTCAATGCACGTAATTTTTGTAATCGTTCAAGCCCTGCTTTACTTTCCAGTATTTCCAAAGATGCTTTTGCGGCAAGTGCCTCGGATGGGGTAACAGGATTGGAATAAATGTAACAAGGTGAAGATTCGCGCAAATAATCGATCACTGCGTTACTGGCAACTACATATCCACCATTAACGCCCAGCGCTTTACCCAGAGTTGCAATCAAAATATCGACTTTGCATTGTGTGTATTCTTCAGTCCCCCGTCCCGTTGCGCCAAACGCACCAACACCGTGAGAATCATCAACGACCGTGATAATCCCTTCATCAAAATACCGCTCATAATTGCGACAGATTTTGTCAATATCGGCTAACGGCGCATGATCCCCTCGCATGCTGAATATGCCGTCGGTCACCACCAGAACCCGCTTTATCTTTACCGGTTCAGGCTGTTTACCCGTGGCGTAACGTTCAATAACACTATCCAGCTCGGACATATTAAGATGTCGGTAAATGGCTTTGTCAGCAGGGCGTGATAATCGGATTGCATTGATGATACTGTTGTGATTGAGCTCATCGCTGACCACCAGCGTATTACCATCGATCAACGGTGGCAATACACCCAATACAGCTGCATAGGCCGCGCTGAAAATCATTGCTGCCTCCCGCTGATGAAAAGCCGCAAGCCTGTTTTCGAGCTCTACATGCGGCACATACGTGCCGGATATAAAACGTACGGCGCCGGGGCCGGCACCAAATTCATGCACCCCTTTCTCTTCTGCCTGTATGACAGCCGGATGCATGGACAACCCCAGATATGAATTTGAATTCATCAGCAGATAAGGGCTGCTATCTGCAGCCAAAAAATAGCGCGGCCCCGGTGTGTTATCCTCATCGCCAACAGGCAGTAAACCATTTTTTGCCCAATCGGGTAAGCTGATCCGTGCTATAGCACGCTCTGCACCTTTTAGCACACCTCTGTTTTTAATTGCATCCACTTTCTCAGAACATATGACATTCAGTTTTTCCAGTGACATATAATCCCCTACATTTGATTAAAAACGTTAGTCGCCCAGTTTGAACGACAAACGGTCAATCATTTCCTGTGTCATGTTTTCCAGGCTATACCGGGGTTCCCAGCCCCATTCTTCACGTGCCGCCTGGTCATTCATATGACGGGGCCATGAATCGGCTATTGCCTGTCGCACCGGATCAACAGCATAATGCATCGAAAATTCGGGTATAAACTGTTGAATACAAGCCGCAAGCTCCTTTGGCGCAAAACTCATGGCGGTTATATTGAAGGCGTTGCGGTGTTTCAATCTGTTTGCGTCGGCTTCCATCAATTCAATAGCAGCTCTAATGGCATCGGGCATATACATCATGTCCAGATATGTGTTCTGCTTCAGAAAGCAGTTATACTGTTTTTCTGTTAAGGCATGATAGAAAATTTCAACTGCATAGTCCGTGGTTCCACCTCCCGGCATGGTTTCATGTGAAACCAGTCCCGGGTAACGCACGCCACGGGTATCAACACCGAAACGTGTATAATAATAATTGCATAGTAATTCGCCCGACACTTTGCATACGCCATACATGGTATTTGGATGTTGCAATGTATCCTGAGGGGTATTGTCGCGCGGCGTATCAGGTCCGAAGGCACCAATAGAGCTTGGAAAAAATACGGCACACCCGTTTGCGCGACTGACTTCCAGAATATTGTACAAACCATCCATATTGACTTTCCAGGCCAATTGCGGTTTTTCTTCGGCCTTGGCCGATAACAACGCGGCCAAATGAAAAATTGTGTCGATCTTATGTTGTTTTACAACAGCATCAATTATCTTGATCTGGGTCACGTCAAGCGTTGTATACGGACCATTATCAGCTAGACCGGGCTGCGGTTCATTTTGGTGACCTGCAGCAATTACCTGAGCACTTCCGTAACGTTGGCGCAACGCAGGAACCAATTCTGAACCAATTTGTCCAGTTGCGCCAGTAACCAAAATACGTTTCATGACCCTTATTTCTCTATGACTAACACCACCTTGCCTAGCGGGTGCTGATTCTCGAGATAATCCTGGGCAGCCGCGGCTTCTGTAAGATCGAATGTTTTCGCAATTTCAACGATCAGCTTCCCTTCTTCCATCAATATTGAACAGCGTCGCAGAATTTCGCCCTGCAGCTGCATTGCACTGTCAAGCTCCAGCATCACCGGCGTCAACATCAATTCAAAGCTGAAACGAAGATTACGCAGCCTTGCTTCACGCCAGTCGGTGTCTGCAGCCGGTTGCAAAATAGTCACTACATCCCCGTAAGGTTTCACACAACTAAAACAATTTTGCAACACCGATGACCCTACTGTATCCAGCGCTATATCCACGCCGGAATCGTCGGTCCACCGCATTACTGCTTCAGACACATTCTCTAGTTTATAGTTAATCGTCTTGTCCGCGCCCAGTCGTTTGGCAAAATCGGCTTTCTCGTCGGTGCTGACAGTAGTGATCACATGCGCGCCGGCAAGTTTCGCCAGTTGAATTGCCACATGACCCACACCACCAGCGCCAGCGTGGATTAAAACTGTTTGTCCGGCAGATATGCGCGCACGTCCATGCAGCGCCTCCCATGCCGTGATCAACACCAAGGGGGCTGCTGCTGCCTGTTCGTATGATAACGACCTGGGTGTTTTTGCCAGCAGCGCCTGATCCACAAGCACGTATTCGGCATAGGTACCCTGGCGGCGATTGAAACCAGGCTGTGAAAAATAAATTGAATCCCCCGGTTTAAAGGCTTTTACGTTGTTTCCAACAGCCTCTACAATACCGGCTCCGTCACAACCTGGTATCACAGGGTAAGAGACTGGGAAACGATCTGGAGCGGCACGAATTTTACAATCAACCGGATTGATCCCCACAGCCTTAATGCTTACAAGCACCTGATTCTCTCCACAGGGTCCAGGTATATTCCTTTCACCATATTCTAATACTGCAGATGCACCGCCTTTTTCAAAATAAACTGCTTTCATCATAACTTCCCTTCGCTTTTTTCTTTTTCTAGCTGCAACAGTGAGATCACTGGCGGCTATTACAGAAAAACGTGAAAATTGTATCGTTTTCCATCAAATGTATAATGGGACTGATACTTTATTATGGCATTTGCAACCCTTTACGTCGTATCTTTTTCATGAGCACAAAACAGCAAAAACTCAAGATTCTGTTTGCAACCAGCGAAGCGCATCCACTCATAAAAACCGGTGGTCTTGCCGATGTATCAGGCGCTCTGCCTATCGCCCTGCAGAAACTAGGATGCGACCTTCGGGTTATTTTGCCCGCTTACGGCGATATCCTGGATAGCAAACTTCAGATAAAGCCATTAACGGAAACATACCTGCCAGGTATTCCAGGAAAAATTACACTGTATTCTGCTCGTCTGGGAAACAGCCGGGTCAAGGTATGGCTTGTCGAACATGCTTCCGCTTTCACACGCAAAGGGAACCCATATATCAACGGAAACGGCGATATATGGCCCGATAACGCAGAGCGTTTTGCTTTGTTCAGCAGGATTATTGAGCAGGTTGCACTGAACCGAATGCAACTGGACTGGACCCCTGACATTGTGCATTGTAATGACTGGCAGACCGGGCTTGTACCGGTGTTATTAAAACAAACACCCAATGCGCCGCCCTGTTTATTTACCATACACAATCTTGCATATCAGGGCCTGTTTCCGCGCAGCACTTTTAGCGCATTGAGCCTGCCCGCCACACTTTGGTCACCTGAGGCTTTGGAATTTCATGGCCAGTTGTCATTGATCAAAGGCGGGCTTGTTTTTGCCGATCGTATCAACACGGTCAGTGCACAATACGCGAATGAAATACAAACACCTCAAATGGGCTACGGCCTTGAAGGATTATTGCAATATAGGCAACAGGCACTCACAGGGATCGTCAACGGAATTGACGATAAAATCTGGAATCCCCAGACTGATCAGCTAATCGCTCAAAATTATACTGCAAATTCACTCACCAGAAAAAAAGCAAACAAGACTGCATTGCAGCAACTGTATCAATTGCCTGCTGATAGTAACGCATTTGTTTTGGGCTGCGTCAGCCGGCTTGTCGAACAAAAAGGTATCGATTTAATCCTTGAATTTCTCAAAACCATTAAAACCAGGCCACTACAATTTTGTCTTTTAGGTAGCGGAGATCAGGTTTTTCAGAAAAAATTTATCAATATTGCGAAAAAATACCCGGACCGAATTGCAGTCAATATCGGTTACGATGAAAAAATCGCCCATCAGATCGAAGCCGGCGCTGACGTGTTTTTGATGCCTTCTCGCTTTGAACCGTGCGGATTGAATCAGCTTTACAGCATGCGCTACGGCACGATTCCCGTAGTACACCATGTTGGAGGGCTTGTCGATACAGTAACTGATACTACTGAGGAAACAATTGCCGACAACACTGCTACAGGATTTGTGTTTAACCAGCCGTCAGTAGCTGCATTAAATGCAGCAATCAACAGGGCGCATCATTTTTTTAACAAACCCGTAATATGGCAAAAATTAATTAAAAACTGTATGAATGCAAACTTCACCTGGCATAAAAGCGCTGAAAAATATTTCAATCTATATCAGCTCATTCAGCGTCGACGATCATAAATATTAATATAATACAATGGGTTGGTTGCAACATTAATAATTACTCCAAATAAAACTGTAACGAAAAAATAATACACGTATTCCAATTCGTGCAAGTTCCAAGTAAAATTCCGCACTTTCCTTTTACGGATTGACGAGACTCAGAAAAATTTTCAAAGAGTTTCTAAAACAAACATACGCTCGGTCGAAGCCGAATTCTTAACCAGGTGGCTGTATTAAAGTATCAGTTGCCTACGTTGGGTTTTGCACGAATTGAACGAAAACGAAGATTCCAAGATTCTGCCACAAAGCAGCAACTTCAAAATTTTACATTCAACAAATCGTCTTGAACTGTACCAACCATTAAGTCAGGAGTTGCAGACATGAATGGTTTGCATCTGATTGGCGATTTGAGCGGTTGTCGCTGCGATCCGTCGCGACTGCTTAATGGTGTCGATTTTAAAGACCACTGTATAGAAATGGTTCATGCAGCCGGATTAACCGTGATGGATGCCACATTCAAGCAATTTGACGATTCCGGTTTTACAGGTACTGTTGTATTAGCCGAATCTCATCTGGCTATTCATACCTGGCCGGAAAACAATGGATTAACGCTGGATGTCTATGTCTGTAATTACAGTGCGAATAATAGCAATAAAGCACATAAACTGTTTGATGCGATTATCGATTACTTCCTTCCAGCTGAAATCGCCAAACATGAAATCGAACGCGGTGAACACACGCTTGTTGAGCCTCTAAACGATGCAACTGGCTTTTATGTTAAGGCCCGTCGCCAAATTGGAGAATGGCGTACAAAATATCAAAAGCTTTCAATCTACGATACACCCCAATACGGCAAAATTTTTCGTTTGGATGATTTTAATATGACTTCGGAGCAAGAGGAGTTTATCTATCACGAAAACCTGATTCATCCTGCTTTAACGATTCTCGAGGCCCCCAAAAATGTGCTTATAATTGGTGGTGGTGACGGCGGTTCTTCCGAAGAAGCTTTGAAACATCCATCAGTGGAGCAGGTGACGATGGTTGAAATAGATGAAGATGTTATCAAAATCGCCAAGCAGCATTTTCAAGCAGTACACAAGGGTGTATTCGACAATCCACGTTTACGGGTGGTTGTTGATGACGGCATACAGTTTCTGCGTAAGACACAGGATAAATTTGACCTTATTGCACTGGATCTTAATGATCCGGTCGGGCCGGCAGCAGCGCTTTATTCCAATGAATTTTTTTATCTTTGCAACCAGTCACTTAAACCGGAAGGGCTGATGACGCTGCATATCGGCTCACCTACAGCACATCCTTCCCGCGTAGCTGAAATCTCGCATCGGCTGAATCAGGTTTTTCAAATTGTGCGACCATATACGATGTATATACCGCTTTATGGTGCCCTATGGGCATTGGCTGTCTGTTCCAATAAGCTTGATCCAAAAGTATTTACAGCAGATGAAATTGATAACCGTATCAAATCACGCAATCTTCAACAACTTCAGTACTACAACGGTGAAGCGCATTCAGGTGTATTTGCATTACCAAATTACGTAAAAGAAATTGTGACTGGTAATATACACTCTACAAAATAATAAATGCGGCCACCTGTGTCGCGAGGCATTGATACATCGTGCTGAACGACAAGTACCGCACTAACCGACCCACATGCTGATACTACCAAAATCTTGTTTCCTCCACGTTCCCAAAACTGGCGGTACATGGGTAAAAAAAGCCATTAGGGCAGCGGGTATCACCTGCAGTAATTACACTGTCTCGAATAATCCTCATATAGGTTTGGACGATTGCCCGTGCCTCGAGAAATTCAAATTTGCCTTTGTCAGACACCCGGTAAATTTATATCGGTCTTATTGGCAGTTTAAAATGACTTATGGATGGGATCTGGAAAATCAGTTGGATCAAGCATGTCGCTCGGATAATTTTCAAATATTTGTTCGCCAGGTACTGGATAAATTTCCCGGAATCTATAGCAGCAGTTTGATTGAATTTGTCGGTAGTGCAGACAATGAAATTGAGTTCATCGGTAAATATGAGCATTTGATTGATGATTTGATTACAGCCTTAAAAACTGCGGGCGAAGGTTTCAATGAACAGCTCATCAGAACGCTACCACCTCATAATGTCAGCGATAAGGCCAGATACCCTGCTGTCTACACGACTCAACTCGAAGCCGAGGTCAAAAAAGCCGAACATATTGCAATGGACCGGTTCAATTACCAATAAACTACATGCCCTAAATACTGCCTCTCACCATATTGACCATATCCGTCAGCCTGGCAATATTGAGAATATGTAAATCATGTCCTTTACGCAAGACAATCTTTTTTTTTGCCAAACTGCTCAGTTCACGTGTTACCGCTTCGCGATGCGTACTGACCAAGTTGGCAATTTCAAAATGAGTCGGTGCTGGCGAGATCAGGGCTGTATTGGGACCCGTGATATTTTTTTTGGCAATACGCAGTAATTCGGCCTGTATGCGGTTACTGACGGCAAGTGTACTAAAATCGTAAACGCGTTCGGTCAATCTGCGAACTTCACCTGTCAGGCGCTTTAAAATAGCATTTGCAACATAGCGGTTCGAATAAATCATTTCCATAAAGTCGGTTGCCGTCATCGAAGCCAGTAACGTGCTTGTTTTGGCAAATACGGTTGCCGAACGCGGTCTGTTGTCAATTGCTGTCAGCTCGCCAAACATTTCTCCAGCTGCCAGATCACACAGGATTACCTCGTGACCTGTTAACGAATGATAAACAACGCGTATTTCTCCCTGAGCGATAAAAAATACGCTATTTGATTTGTCATGAAAGCGAATGATCTCTTCATTTTCTTCATACCTGTACCAATGACAAACACTGGTAATTTCAAGCAAATCGGTAGAGGACAATGCCTGGAATTCCCGAATGATTGAGAGCATCGCGCATGCCCGTTCGGCAGATATTTGCCGCATAATTGCCATTACTTTTCGTCTCGCAAGGGGTCGTAATCAATTCATCAATAACTTAAAGACTAACACACAACAATAGCTACTGAAATCGAATCAGCAGGTTACGAATCCTTATCAATATCCATATACAACAGGCAGATGATTCAGGTAAATTAGTTTCGTTAGACAGTCTTCTGGAATTGATCTGATATCTGATTATTGCTAGACAGGTTAGACAGGCAAAATAACTGGATAAAGCGGTTGCAGAAAATCTTGTGACACACATTTGATACAAAAAATAGTTATTGGAGCTGTTCCGATTCCCGTATCTCTGCCGTAGTGAAATTTCCTTTAACATCATCCACCCAGGTTGCGTTGAATGGCAAAGTATTTTGTACATGCAACGCCAGATCCTGGTAGTTCTGCAATGAAATATTCGCTTTCGTAACCGGTAATGCGGTAGCGCGTGGATCGAGGATTGTCTCTTTGATTAAGCTATTGTTGAGCGTTTGATGCGGGCGCGCATTTATCTGTGCCTTAAGCGCAGAACGTGTTTCTTTTATCAACTTGCCAAACTGTTTATCATGGTTGCGCTTGTCGTCTTCAAGCACGGGGTATGCCTGCAGATACAACTGATCTCCACGCCAGCCAAGCAGGCGGGGCTGGTTTACAACGCGTACCGGTGTACCGACGGCGACTTCATTAAATAAACCAGCGATATCTTCAGGATACATGCGTATGCAACCGAAGCTGCCACGCATCCCAACGCTCGGTGGTTTATTAGTGCCATGAATGGCATATGTCGGCCAGCCAAGCCTCAACACATGGCTTCCCATCGGATTGTCAGGGCCTGGTGGAACAGCAGCTGGTAGCGGATTTCCGTTTCTGGCATACTCCTTGTGAATGGATGGTGTCGGTCTCCAGACCGGATTTTCGTCCTTGACAGTAATCCGGGTTGCGCCTACCGGCGTTTTCCATTGCAGGCGACCAATGCCAACAGGATGAGTGATTACCTTCTGCATTTCGCCGTCTTCTGCTTTTGGAAAATAAAACAACCGCATTGCTGCCAGGTTGATTACAATTCCCTCGCGAGGCGCATCCGGCAAGATAAATTGGGTGGGAATAATGATGCGCGTACCTGCACCCGGCAACCATGGATCAACGTCAGGATTAGCGGCAACAATTTCTTCGTACCCCAGATTGAATCGTCTCGCAATATCCGAAAGTGTATCTTCATAGTTCGCAGTAATAACCTGTACGTTACCAACTACGTCATCTCGAAATGGATCAAAGCTGAATTCATGACTTGCCACAGGCATAGGCAGTGCATCAACAGCTGAAACCGGTTCTTCAAACATGCGGTTTGTAAACGTCTGACAACCGCTTAACAACAAAAGAAAGCTGAAAAAACATGTCAGGCCGAACCAGCGATTTCGTATAAAACGTGAAATAATTGTAATCATTCTATGATATGGATATGACATTCACTCCAAATTTACCGGGTTTCGTACTACATCTCAATAAAGAAGCATACGTACAGACAATATTTGCGATAATCTTTATACTAATTAACAACAAACAATATTTTTTTACTGTATCAAAAAACAGCTTTATGGCAAATATCGGTTTTATCGGTCTTGGTATTATGGGAAAACCCATGGCATGGCACTTGCTACAAAGCGAGCATACCGTATATCTTCACACACGTAGCGGCGTACCGGATGATCTTGTCTCGAGTGGCGGAATTGCCTGTGCTACCCCTATGGAATTGGCGCAGCATGCGGATATAATCATCATGATGCTGCCTGATACACCGGATGTTGAAACTGTGTTGTTTGGTGACAGTGGTGTTGTCACCGGATTGCTTGCTGAATCCAGTCAACCGGTCACACGACGCGTGATCATAGACATGAGTACAATTTCACCGCTGGCTACGCGAACATTCGCATCAAAAATCAATGAACTCAACCACGATTATGTCGACGCACCTGTTTCAGGTGGTGATATCGGCGCACAAAAAGCCGCGTTAACAATCATGGTTGGTGCCGAAAAGGAAGTTTTTGACCGTATCAAGCCTGTTCTAGAGTTAATGGGAAAACAGGTCACCCTGATCGGCGGGATCGGTTCTGGGCAAATTTGCAAGATTGCTAACCAGATTATTGTCTCACTGACTATCGAAGCTGTAGGGGAAGCACTTTTATTTGTCTCCAGAGCCGGGGCTGATCCTCAAAAAGTTCGGCAGGCTTTAATGGGCGGTTTTGCCGGATCACGTGTTCTTGAAGTTCACGGTGAACGAATGATTGAACGTTGTTTCGATCCCGGGTTCAAAATTGAACTCCAGCAGAAAGATCTGGATATCGTGCTTGCCAGTGCTTCGACACTTGGCATCGCCCTGCCTAACACCGCGACGGTTAACGCGCTTTATAATGCGTGCATCGCACATGGCGGCGCCAAATGGGATAATTCGGCCATAGTAAAAATGCTGGAAAAGCTGGCAAATCATGAAATAACAAAACACAATGATTAATCTTTTTTTCGTCCACTGCAAAACATGTCTACCGATTTAGTCAAGAAACTGCGAACATTTCTACCTGTAGAATCGGTGTTGCACGAAAAGGAAGACCTCAAACCGTATGAATGTGACGGTTTGTCTGCTTACCGGCAAACGCCCATGATTGTCGTATTGCCACAAACGGAAACAGAAATCGTTCAAATTCTTAAACTATGTCATGCAACAAGTACGCCGATTGTTGCACGTGGTGCAGGTACGGGACTTTCAGGCGGCGCATTGCCGCACGCCAAAGGTATATTAATGTCTCTTGCTAAATTAAACCGTATTCTGGAGATAGACCCGCTTGCACGGACCGCACGTGTCCAGCCGGGTGTTCGAAATCTTGCTATCAGTGATACGGCAAGACCACACGGCCTTTATTACGCGCCAGACCCATCATCGCAGATTGCCTGTTCTATCGGTGGCAATGTTGCGGAAAACTCTGGTGGCGTGCATTGTCTGAAATACGGTTTGACCGTACACAATATTCTCAAGCTGCGCATCCTAACCATTGACGGTGAAGTTCTGGAAATAGGCAGTGACAGTCTGGATAATCCGGGTTTCGATCTGCTTGCTTTGATGACAGGCAGTGAAGGTATGCTTGGTATCGTCACCGAGATTACTGTCAGGCTGATTCCTCTCCCAGAAAAAGCGCAACTCGTCATGGCCACATTTGAGGATATTCAAAAAGCCGGCCAGGCCGTGGCCAACGTTATCGCTGCTGGCATTATTCCGGCCGGCATGGAAATGATGGATAAAATCACTATTCACGCCGTCGAAGCATTTCTGCACGCCGGCTATGATTTAAATGCTGAAGCCGTTCTTTTATGTGAATCGGACGGCACCGCCGAAGAAGTCGCCGACGAAATCGAACGCATTCATATCATCATGAAATCCAGCGGTGCTACCCGTATCACCACATCACAGAATGAAGCAGAACGGCTGCGCTTATGGGCTGGCCGCAAGGCTGCATTTCCGGCTGCCGGCCGGGTTTCACCGGATTATTACTGCATGGACGGTACCATCCCCAGAAAACATCTGGCAAATGTGTTAAAAGGTATCGACACATTGTCACAGGAATACGGTTTACGCTGTATGAATGTATTTCACGCCGGTGACGGCAATCTGCATCCGTTGATTTTGTACGACGCCAATACACCGGGCGAACTGGAAAAAACCGAAGAATTCGGAGGAAAGATTCTGGAAATGTGTATTCATGCCGGCGGTACGATTACCGGTGAACACGGTGTCGGTATGGAAAAAATCAATCAAATGTGCACCCAGTTCGCACCTGATGAATTGAGCCTGTTTCACGGTGTCAAAGCCGCTTTTGACCCACAGGGCCTGCTGAATCCTGGAAAAGCTGTACCGACACTGCATCGTTGCGCAGAACTCGGCGCCATGCATGTGCACAGTGGCTCGGAAAAATTTCCCGATTTGCCTCGCTTTTGAAATTATTTACACTGATTTTATGCAACAGACGCTTGTTGATCAATTCTCAGAAACCGTACGGACAGCAGCAAAAGTCAGGCAGCCGCTGCATATACGCGGCGGAAACAGCAAGTCTTTTTACGGTTATCCCCCCTCAGAACAGTCCCAGGTACTGGATATTTCGACATATCAAGGCGTTACTGATTATGAGCCGACTGAACTTGTCATCACTGCACGTGCAGGTACACGAATATCAGACATTGAATCGTTATTGCATCAGCACAATCAGATGCTGGCATTCGAGCCACCATATTTTGCTGATACCGCTACTATCGGCGGATGTATAGCTGCCGGACTGTCCGGTCCGCGCCGGGCATCGGCAGGTGCCGTACGTGATTTCGTGCTTGGGGTGCGCATACTCGATGGTACCGGACGCGATCTGCATTTTGGCGGGCAAGTAATGAAAAATGTAGCCGGTTACGATGTGTCGCGTCTGATGGTCGGTGCAATGGGTACACTCGGTGTTTTGCTTGAAGTTTCGCTTAAAGTGTTGCCGCTGCCGGCTGTTGAACAAACAATCAGTCTAAAAATGAACGAGATGGAAGCGATTGAGTTCATGAATCGTTGGGCCGGCAAACCATTGCCTATTTCCGCTACCAGCTATGTCAATGGACAACTTTATATGCGCCTTTCCGGTGCTGAATCTGCAGTTCGTGCTGCCCATATGCAACTCGGGGGCGAAATTTTCCCTGCAGGCAACACGTTATGGAAATCAATTCGCGAACATACGTACGATTTTTTCAAACCGTCGATACCTCTTTGGCGTCTATCTGTCAAATCTACTACGCCCCCTATTTCCTTTCCACAGACAAAACAATTGATCGAATGGAACGGGGCGCTACGTTGGCTATCCTGTCAGAAAGTACCAGCTGTGGATTCCATACGTCAGGCAGCAATAAAATACGGTGGTCATGCAACTCTTTTCCGAGGGTATTGCAGCACTGCTCCAATATTTCAGCCACTCAGCCCAGCGTTGGCGAGTATTCATCGACAGCTAAAGCAACAGTTTGATCCTGCCGGCATTCTTAACACGGGCCGTCTCTATCCAGAAATTTAAAAATTAAACACTCATGCAAACCAGACTCGCCGACTTCATAAAAAATTCTCCGCAGGGAAAAGAAGCAGACGCCATCTTGCGCAGCTGCGTCCATTGCGGATTCTGTCTGGCCACTTGTCCGACCTACCAACTGCTCGGTGACGAACTCGACAGTCCGCGCGGTCGTATTTATTTGATGAAGCAAATGCTAGAAGGCCAGCCTGTTAGCTGGAAAACCCAGTTACACCTTGACCGGTGTTTGACCTGCCGCGCATGCGAATCCACCTGTCCATCCGGAGTACGATATGCCGAACTAGTCGATATCAGCAGAGATTTAGTTGAAAAACAGGTAAAACGCCCTGCCGGGAAAAAAATGCTGCGCTACCTGTTACGCAAGATTTTACCAAATCCTTTATTGTTCAAACCTCTGATCAAGAGCGGTCGATTCATGCGCCCGCTGTTACCGTCGGGTTTGAAAAAAAAGATACCCACAATACGCAAATCTCAAAGACAATGGCCGGCTGCACGTCACAGACGCAAAATGATGGTACTCGAAGGCTGCGTTCAACCAACATTATCGCCTGACATCAATCCGGCCACCGCCCGAGTTCTGGACACGCTGGGTATTTCACTGATCACGACCGCACAATCCGGCTGCTGCGGCGCGCTTGCCTACCATTTGAATGCACAGGCTGAAGGTGTAAAAGCCATGCGCAAAAACATTGATGCCTGGTGGCCATTTATTGAACGTAATGAGATTGAAGCAATCGTTATGACTGCGAGCGGATGCGGCGTCACCGTCAAGGAATACGGTCATATTCTGCGCCACGATCCAGCATATGCAAATAAAGCCGCACGTATATCAGCGATTACCAAAGATATCAGCGAAATTCTTGCAACCGAAAAAGAATCTCTCAAACTCCTTTTAAACAAGCATAAATCTGGCTCAATTAGCCCCAGGATCGCGTTTCATTCTCCCTGCACACTCCAACATGGCCAGCAGGTTCGCGGTCTGGCAGAGCAAATTCTGCTGGCTGCCGGCTTTCAACTCACCAGTGTACCCGATGGCCATCTTTGCTGCGGATCCGCTGGAACATATTCCATTTTGCAGCCTGAGCTGTCACAACAATTGCTTAAAAACAAGGTAACCGCACTCGAGTCCGACCAGCCAACAGAAATCGCTACTGCCAATATCGGCTGCCTGACGCATCTGCAAAACGGCACAAAACTGCCGGTTCGGCACTGGATTGAGTTGCTGGATGAACAGCTGTCCCAGTGATATTGGGTCGCTTTCATCAGCACTTTACGCCTGACATTCGTCACGAATTCTTATAATTTATGACGTTGTCAACTTTTCACCCCGTAGAAACTATTCCAGATCCAGTGATCCTATACAGAAAAGAAAAGCAGCGTTTTTTCTCAACCAATACGGAGCAACGAGACAATTTTTACAGTAAACCATTTCTATTGACATAGCACAGCCGCCATTCAAAAACCCCACATATCCGAGACAAATTCTTCTCTTCACATTATTCCACCGCACGACTCAGTGTATAATTTACAGTAGATGTTTTTTGTATTTTGCAATGATTCGAAAATTTTTCAACCAAGTCTTTAAACGAAAAATCGCAACTGGAACTGCCAACCTGAAGCTACGCATAATACCGTTCAGCAAGCATGGAATTAACCGTAACCAGATCAGTCCATGTGCACTCAAAACCGCGCATGAGCTGCAAAAAGCCGGTTTTTCCGCATTTATTGTCGGTGGTGCTGTAAGAGATATATTACTTGGTCTCAAACCAAAGGATTTTGACATTGCCACGAATGCTACACCTGAACAAGCCCGTTGCCTGTTCAGACGTTCTCGCATTATTGGTCGGCGCTTTCGCTTACTGCATGTTATGTGCGGAAACGAAACAGTGGAAGTATCGACATTCAGGGGGCCATTACCCGATAGTGACACGCTTACAGAAGTAAAAACCTACACAGATCAACATGGCCGATTGCTACGGGATAATGTATTCGGCAGCCAGGAGGAAGATGCTGTGCGGCGCGATTTTACTCTGAATGCACTTTTTTACGATCCGTTCAGTGAAGAAATTTACGATTACCTCGATGGCTACACTGATCTTAAAGCGCAAACTCTGCGCATTATTGGCGATCCGGTAACCCGCTATCGAGAAGATCCCGTACGCATGCTCAGAGCAGTACGACTGGCGGCCAAACTAGATATGCAGATCGATTCCAGTACCGCTAAGCCCATAGGTGACCTGGCACCGTTACTACAAAACGTACCGCCTGCTCGACTACTGGACGAAATGTTAAAGCTGCTATTGTCAGGTCACGCACTTTCATGTGTTGTCGATCTGCGTCAGCGCGGTCTGCATCACGGTTTATTGCCTATGCTGGATGTTATTTTGGAACAACCGTTGGGTGAACGTTTTATCACTCTTGCCCTAAAAAATACTGACGATAGAATTCAACAGGGTAAGCACGTATCACCAGCTTTTTTATTTGCATCATTATTGTGGCACGAAGTCCTGGCGACATGGAACAGCTACAAAAATTCCGGAGAAAATCCACTTACAGCACTATATCGGGCGATTAATGATGTGTTATCCAAACAGCAAAAAAATCTGGCTATACCGCGCCGTTTCAGTACAACCATTACAGAAATCTGGTCAATGCAGCCGAGATTTGAATCGAGAGTTGGTCGCAAACCTTTCCGGCTGGTTGCTCACCCACGCATTCGCGCCGCGTACGATTTTATGCTGCTGCGTTGTGAAAGTGGAGAAATAAGCCAGGAACTGGCTACATGGTGGACGGATTTTATGTCTGCTGATATGGACACACGGCAAAAAATGATTCCAAAACCGGTTTCAACCAGAAAGCGAAAAAACCGCTCTCGCCGGAAACCATCATCTCACAATGCTTCTACAGATCATACACTTGCCTCGACCGGAAAAACTAAAGACACGCTTTAACAATGCTGCAAACTGATACACAATATAATACTGCTTATATCGCTTTAGGCAGCAACCTTGACAACCCCTGCGAGCAGATAAGTTCTGCTTATCTAGAGATTGACGCATTGCCTGGAACATCTTTAATACAACACTCTTCATTGTATAAAAGCGCTCCCATCGCGCAACAAAAGCAACCGGACTATATCAATGCAGTTGCAAAAATCACAACTGTTCTAACACCTCTGGAGCTACTGGATACGTTACTGTCTATTGAATTGCAGCATGGCCGCGTGCGTGAATACCGCAACGCGCCTCGTACACTTGATCTGGACATTCTGCTTTATGGTGCTATGCAAATAAACAGCAGCCATCTGACGATACCGCATCCACGCATGATACAACGTGCCTTTGTCCTGCAACCATTAATGGAAATCTCTCCGGATTGTTGCATTCCGGGACATGGTAAAATCAGCCAACTGGTTGTCGCATGCTCCGATCAGGTCATATCGCGGCTGAATTATTCCTAGTCAAACATTTTTTTGAATCATATCATTTTTTACCCACATAAATCCTTTAAAATCAAGCTATTTACATGAGAACTTCTATCAGCTCTCTACAGAAAATACATCAAAATGGCGAGAAATTCACCGTGTTGACCTGCTATGATGCGACTTTTTCTCACGTGCTAGAAGCATGCGGTGTTGACGTTCTGCTGGTAGGCGATTCACTGGGAAATGTCATTCAAGGAGAAGAAACGACCTTATCTGTTACACTAGAGCAAATAATATATCATACCCGTTGTGTTGCTCGTGGTGCCAAAAAAGCCTTTATCATGACTGATATGCCCTTTGGCACAGCACAACTATCACCTGAATGCACATTTGATAACGCGTGCCAAATTATGGCAGCAGGCGCCCAGATGGTTAAAATCGAGGGTGGCCGCATTATGACAGACACAATTCAATTTCTAACACAACGTGGTATACCGGTTTGTGCCCATATAGGCCTGACACCACAGTCGATTCACCAATTGGGCGGCTACAAAATCCAGGGTAATACAGAAAGATCAGCAAGTCGTTTATTAAGTGAAGCCAAGTCACTTGAGCAATCCGGTGCAGCAATGTTGCTAATGGAATTGGTTCCAGCACCGCTCGCCAAGAAAATAACTGCGTCCATATCAATTCCTACAATCGGAATTGGTGCGGGTGCAAATTGCACCGCTCAAGTACTTGTTTTACATGACATGCTTGGTTTATATCAGGATAACAAGGCCAAATTTGTCAAAAATTTTATGACCGAATCCTGCAACATTCAAGATGCGATTCGCAATTATGTTAAGGCGGTCAAGACAGGTCAGTTTCCTGATAAAACTCACGAATACCCATAACAGTTTATTAAAAATTGAAAATTGTTGAAACCATAGCAGCGTTGCGCCATACGCTGCAAAATGAAGAGAACATTGCCTTTGTGCCTACAATGGGAAATCTGCACGACGGACATCTGGCGCTGGTTAAAAAAGCAAAAAAGGAGGCTGGTTTTGTTGTCGTCAGTATATTCGTCAATCCACTCCAGTTTTTGCCCAGCGAAGATTTTAATCAGTATCCGCGATCCTTTGAAGCCGATTGCAGACTGTTGCGCAATCTTGATGTCGATGTTGTATTTGCACCCGACGAAAAAATGCTTTTTCCGTTTCAGCAGGAAATCCTGATACGACTTCCTGCTGTTGCAGATATGCTGGAAGGCGAGTTCCGCCCGGGTTTTTTCCAGGGTGTAGCTACCATTGTTATCAAATTTTTTAATATTATTCAACCAGATATAGCTATTTTTGGAAAAAAGGACTACCAGCAGCTGCATATTATCCGATTAATGGTGCAACAACTCAATTTTCCGATTAGAATTCTGGATACGGAAATTATTCGTGCTACTGATGGTCTTGCACTAAGCTCCCGTAATCAATACTTAAACGGACCAGAACGCCAGGAAGCCTGTCAACTTTTTCAGGTATTAAACAACATCGTTTGTGGAATAACATCCGGGCAACGCGACTTTCTATTCTTAGAAAAAGAGGCGATTGAATATCTTTCAGGAAGAGGCTGGCTTGTTGACTATGTTTCGATTGTTAATCAGCAAACCCTGTTACCGGCACGAACTGGAGAACAACAACTTGCAGTACTGGCAGCAGCAAGAATTGGAAAAACCAGGTTGATCGATAACATTGAATTTACAGTTAAATCCGATATTGGTTGAAATCTGTACCGAATACTACAGTTTTTAAAACCTGTCATTATCTGATACCGATTAAATTTTAATTAAAGTTGAATTATGCAGGCATTTGATAGTTTCTGGTTAGCTTGTCTTGAACACTTTAAAAAAGAATTGAATGCACAGCAATTCAACACCTGGATCAAACCGTTACAGCTGGAAGGAAACAACCTGGATAACTGTGCCGAAGTCGTCATTATTGCCCCCAACCGATTTGTTCTGCAATGGGTTCAAGACAATTTTATAAACCATATTAAAACCATGGCAAAATCGCACTTTTCGCGAGAAATTCAGTTCCAGCTGAAAATCGCCGACCCGGCAACAATCAATAACAAAACCATCCGTGCAGAAAAAAAAACCCCAGTTGCAGCACAATCTGAACGACCGAAAAGCAGTAGAAGAACACCGAGTCAGCTCAATCCTAATTTTACCTTCGATAATTTTGTAACCGGGAAAGCCAACCAGCTGGCACGAGCAGGTGCTTTACAGGTTGCCGAATCACCAGGAATCGCATACAACCCGCTCTTTATTTATGGTGGCGTTGGTCTAGGCAAAACACATCTGATTCAGGCAATCGGCAATTCAGTTCACGAAAACAATAAACAGGCGAAAATCCGTTATGTACATGCGGAAAAATATGTTTCCGATGTCGTCAATGCCTATCAGCATAAATCATTTGATCAGTTCAAACTCTACTACCACTCACTGGATCTTTTACTTGTCGATGACGTACAATTTTTCGGCGGTAAAAACCGTACTCAGGAAGAATTCTTTTATGCCTTTAATGCACTCATAGAAGCACATAAACAGGTTATTATCACATGTGATTCCTACCCAAAAGAAATTTCCGGATTGGAAGAACGACTAGTTTCACGTTTTGGCTGGGGTTTAACGGTAGCCATCGAACCGCCTGAGCTGGAAATGCGTGTTGCCATTTTGATTAAAAAAGCAGAACAAGAGGCATTAAAACTCGACGAAAACGTCGCTTTTTTCATTGCTAAATATATCCGTTCAAATGTACGCGAACTGGAAGGTGCATTAAAAAGGGTCATGGCCTTCTCTCGTTTTATAGAACAAGATATTACACTGGATATCGCCAAAGAAGCTTTGAAAGATCTACTTGCTGTCCAAAACCGCCAAATTTCAATTGAAAACATCCAAAAAACAGTGGCAGATTACTATAAAATAAAAGTATCCGAAATGTATTCAAAAAAAAGATCCCGCGTAGTGGCAAGACCCCGTCAAATGGCCATGGCAATTGCAAAGGAATTGACAACACTAAGCCTGCCCGATATCGGTGAAGCGTTTGGAGGCAGAGACCATACAACCGTTCTCCATGGTCATAGAAAAATCAACGAACTTCGTGCTTCTGATCCTGCAATTAGTCGAGATTACAATACACTAATGCACATTCTACGCGGCTAAAAAACCTTATTAATAACTCTTTAATAAATTGTGAATAACCTTTCTATTAAGCAACCAGTTATTGTTTTCCACAAACAATTCACTGAATTATTCTGCTTTTATACAAAAGTTATAATCGATTCAAATGATTGATTTTTATATAAAATATTAATTTATTCATATTTTCACATGACATTTATTAATTATTACCAAATATATATATGATATTAATCAAAACAAACCGGGACAATTTGATCAAACCTCTGCAAATAGTCACGGGTATTGTAGAAAGACGGCAAACATTCCCCATATTGTCAAATGTTTACATACAAAATCATGATAATGAAATGCGTTTTTTGACGTCGGATTCAGAAATGCAAATTGAAACTGCATTCGTTCATGAAAAAAGCAAGAAACAGAATTTTGCATTGACAGTGCCGGCAAAAAAAATGCAGGATATACTTCGATCTCTTGATCCTGACACTGAAGTATCACTTTTAAGAAAAGATGAAAAACTTCAAATTAGATCAGGTAACAGCCAATTCAGTTTACAGATCCTGCCACCCGAGGATTTTCCTATAATTACAGAAGAACATGAAGCGACAGCCGAGTTCTCTCTACCACAAAATATTCTCAAAAATCTGCTGAACAAAGTTCAGTATGCGATTGCAGAACAAGACATTCGTTATTTTCTGAACGGCGTGTTACTATCGGTTCAAAATGGGGAACTGATCACTGTAGGAACGGATACCCATCGTTTGGCATTTGCGTCTACGCCGACACAATTGAATGAAAATAATCTTTCTGTAATTTTACCGCGTAAAACGGTAGCCGAACTACTCAAGTTGCTTAAAGACGATGAAACCCCTGCCAACATCAAAATTTTTCCTAAGAGAGTCATGCTGTCATTTTCCGGTATTGAGCTGGTTTCAAAAGTAATCGATGGTCAATACCCCAATTTCAACCGTGCCATTCCAGCTCAGAACGACAAAACATTCGATCTTGACCGGGTATCTTTTCTCCATGTGTTGCAGCGAGTGTCCATACTTTCAAATTCAAACGAACTGCTCAGGGGTGTAAGGCTGCTTATCAACAGAGATAAGCTATGTGTAATCTGTAAAAATGCCGAGCAAGAGGAAGCTTATGATGAAATCGCTATTAGCTACGATGGTGAGGAAATTGATTACAGTCTGAATATTACCTATCTCATGGATCTTTTGAACAATGTATCGACAGATACATTTCGTTTGGCATTTGCCAATGCCTCATCGAGTGTTTTAATTACGATTCCTGACCACGATGACTTTAAGTATGTCATTATGCCCATGAGGATTTAATCTGTTATTACATTGATTTAACTTTAAAAAAGTATATACATGAATAAAGATAAAAAGAATTTTCCTGAAAACGAAAATGACTATGGTTCAGACAGCATCAGAATACTGAAAGGACTCGATGCTGTACGCAAGCGTCCCGGTATGTATATCGGAGATACCAGTGATGGTACAGGCTTACATCATATGGTATTTGAGGTAGTGGACAATGCAATTGACGAGGCACTGGCTGGATACTGCGATGAAATTATTGTAGCCCTGCATCCTGACAATTCTGTCAGTGTTCATGATAATGGCAGGGGTATTCCAACAGGTATTAAGCACGATGACGAGCAAAAACGTTCAGCGGCAGAAATCGTTATGACAGAATTACATGCCGGCGGAAAATTTGATGATAATTCCTACAAAGTTTCCGGTGGCTTGCACGGTGTCGGTGTATCCGTAGTCAATGCATTGTCGGAATGGCTGCATTTAACGATCCGCCGCGACGGCAAGATCCATGAAATGGAGTTTCGCATGGGCACTCCCGTCAAGCCACTTGAAATAGTGGGTACCGCAGAGCGGCATGGTACTGAAGTACATTTTTTGGCAAGCAAGGAAATTTTTGGGAATGTTGAGTATCACTACGACATATTTGCCAAGCGTCTACGTGAACTTTCTTTTCTAAACAATGGGATAAAAATTCATCTAGTGGACCAGCGTCAGGGGAAAGAAGAAACATTTGCTTTTACAGGTGGTATCAAAAATTTCGTTGAATATATCAACCGCACCAAAACAGTGTTGCACCCCAGCATTTTTTTCACTTCGGGAATAAAAGATGGTATTACAGTTGAAGTTGCCATGCAGTGGAGCGACAGTTATAGCGAGCAGGTACTATGCTTTACCAACAATATACCGCAGAAAGATGGCGGCGCCCATTTAACCGGTCTACGGGCGGCCATGACGCGTACGCTCAATAGCTATATTGAAAAAAATGAGTTGGCAAAAAAGGCCAAAGTGGAGACAACAGGTGATGATATGCGCGAAGGATTGTCATGCGTGCTGTCAGTAAAATTGTTCGAGCCGAAATTTTCCTCTCAAACCAAGGAAAAACTGGTTTCCTCGGAAGTCAGACCCGTAGTTGAAGAAATTGTATCTCAGAAGCTGGCAGAATTTCTTCTGGAAAACCCGGCTGATGCCAAGCTTATCTGCAACAAAATACTGGATGCTGCAAGAGCGCGGGAAGCGGCGCGCAAAGCACGGGAGTTAACCCGCCGCAAAGGAGTGCTTGATAACATGGGGTTGCCCGGAAAGCTGGCAGATTGCCAGGAGAAAAACCCTGAACTCTGCGAGCTTTATCTGGTGGAGGGAGATTCTGCCGGCGGATCGGCAAAACAGGGCCGTGATCGTAAATTTCAGGCAATTATGCCGTTGAAAGGTAAAATTCTAAATGTCGAAAAATCGCGTTTCGACAAGCTGATATCCTCGCAGGAAATTATTGCATTGATAACTGCATTAGGTACAGGCATAGGTAAGGATGAATATAATCCTGACAAACTGCGCTATCACCGAATTATTATCATGACTGACGCAGATGTGGATGGTTCGCATATTAGAACGTTGCTGTTAACATTTTTTTACCGGCAAATGCCGGAGTTGATTGAACGGGGACATGTTTATATAGCGCAACCTCCGCTATACAAAATCAAACATGGAAAAAAAGAACATTATCTGAAAGATGACTATGAACTGAAACAATATATACTGGGGCTGGCATTAGCAGACGCAAAATTTTATAACGAAAAAGAGAAACCACCGCTAACCGGAGAAACGCTGGAAAAGATCGCTACAGAATATTTATTAGCAGAGGCCGTGATTGAGCGCATGAGTCGCTCCACCGATAGTTCAGTCATGTATGCATTATTGCATCAACCGGAAATAGATTTAAGCAGTGAAGAGAACGCGACAAATAGTACTAAGCGCTTGGCTAATTATGTTCATGATACTGAAATAAAAGCAGAATATGACGAAATGAACGAACGCTATCGTCTTCGAATTGAGCGTTTGTCGCATGGAAATGTAAATGTCAGCTATTTGGATCAGGAGTTCCTACATAGTGGTGACTATGCTCAGATTAAAAAAACCTATCAGCTGTTTGATGGTCTCATTAAGGAAGGCGCCTATATTGAGCGCGGTGAAAAGAAACAGCTTGTCAGCAACTTTAAACAAGCGCTTGAATGGCTGCTCGAGGAAGCAAAAAAAGGGATTAACATTCAGCGCTATAAAGGGCTTGGCGAAATGAATCCTGCGCAGTTGTGGGAAACGACTATGGATCCATCAAACCGCAGGCTGCTGCGTGCACAGATTGAGGATAGTATTTTGACAGATGAGATTTTTACAACATTGATGGGTGATGTGGTTGAGCCACGTAGAGCGTTTATTGAAAATAATGCGCTACGTGCTACAAATATCGACGTGTAGATGATGGTGAGAGTCTTTATCATTGTCAAGAAACGCTATAAAAGTAACGCAAGGCGAGATGTATCGATATAACATCTTCCGTTGAATTTCTCATAATCCTATTTTAAGTATATTCAAGTAAATCGTTTCTGTAGGGTTTGTTTGCAAATACCCAGCATGGTCAGTACGCGGGTTGATAATTGCCATCTTTCTGTACCCTGGTGAGTGAGGAAAATCAGGACCCAGGGACAAATAATCTGAATCGCCATGCAGTCGCGATTTTCAGTACAAATTCTCATAATAACTTGGTTACACCAATCCAGTCGATATAAGGGGCAGCCTCATTGAAGCACTTATATGATTGGCTTTGGCGTGTTTATAGGGTTCCGGTATACGATCAACAAGTCCATGAATTATTGGATGAAGTACTAGGGGGATTGTGAAAACTCAGGATCCTGTTACATTTTCCTCGTGTACTATTTCCCAAGCAAACAGAAGCTAAATATGCCTTTCTAAATATACAGTGTTGGTATAGAGGCTTATGATGGTTTTATGATCGGTTTTGCATTGATATAAACTTTTGATCGTACTTATATCGAGTATGAATTGGACGTTTCGTGGAAAAGAGGTTATTCTGTCTGGTTTACTGGTACGGTTAGTTTTTTATTCATGCGCCCATAGCTCAGTTGGATAGAGTACCGCTCTCCGAAGGCGGGGGTCACACGTTCGAATCGTGTTGGGCGCACCACCATTATCAGGTTACCAGACTGTTCACATCCATATCTGCTTATTTGCGGTTTTGATTGATTTGTTATTGATTTAAGATATTTTATTGATATCGACTGGTTCAATCATTTATGTGTACAGCAAAAATACGGTTTGCCACTATCATACTATATGGCGTTTTTCTGTCAGGGTGTATGCCGTCGAACAAACCGGTTCCACCTTTTGCAATGACTAATGAGTTGGTGGTCATAACAATTGCGCACGCTGATAATTTTCATATTGATTCCGAAGGTAATTTTTCTGGCATTACTTTTGATTTAGTGAATGAATTTGCTGCGGAAATTGGATTGGAAATACGTTTTATAGTAATGCCCAGACTTGAATTGGCGCTGGCAGCGTTAAAGCAGCATCAGGCTCATTTTGCAATTGGTCTGGATATTCCTGACCAGTATGCCTATCGTTTTATTCTTGGGCCAGTTTATTTACATACACATCATCAAATTGCTTTTAATGCAGGTAATTTCGAGCCTACAGATTTACAGCAGCTTATTGGTAAGAAGATCGAGGTTCCGGTGGGGTCAACGCACGAGAACCTGTTACAGAAAATGAAGGTTAAAATACCTGGTTTGGCATGGTCTGCAGTTCCCCAATCGAGCGAAATATTACTCATAAAACTGGACAAAGGGGAAATTGACTATACAGTTGCAGATTCGTTAGATATCAAAAAAGCCAATCACTTTCATCACCGAGTCAAAGGTGCTTTTGAACTGGATGTATCAGCAAGTCGTTGGATTTTTCCTAAATACACTGAAAACCTGTTGATTGACAAAGTCAATGAATTTTTTGAAAGGATCAAGCAGGAGGGCGTGCTGGGCCAGTTGCTGGATAGTTATAGTGGATCTTATTATCAGCTCAGTCCGGGAGATATTTATTTTTTTAAGAAAAAAATATATTCGCGACTGCCAGTTTTAAAGAAATATTTCATGCAGGCTGCCAGAATAACCGGTATCGACTGGCGGCTGCTCGCTGCATTGGCGTATCAGGAATCACACTGGAACCCGCGAGCCAAATCACCAACAGGTGTCAGCGGCATCATGATGTTGACGCGGGAAACGGCAAGGAGGATGGGAATCGATAATCTTGCAGATACACGTATGAATATACTTGGAGGTGCACGATATTTGAAACTGTTGAAGGAAAAAATTCCGGAGAGTGTTCCAGAGCCAGACCGGACCTGGATGGCGCTGGCTGCTTATAATCAAGGATATGGACGGGTTATTGATGCGCGTGCACTGGCAATGCGCTTTAATCTAAACCCGGATTTATGGATCGATCTAAAAAAAATGTTGCCATTACTGAACAAACAGCACTACGCTGAGGAAATCAAATATGGTCATGCAAGGGGTGATGAAGCGGTGACGCTTACAAATTCAGTAAGAGCGTACTACGAGATATTAAAACGCATCACAATTGAAGAATAATTTTTTCTCTGATTATTTTAACGAAACAATGTTTACGGGAATAGTCCAGGCAACTGGAGAAATAGTTCAAGTTGATAGGGTCAAAATTAATGGCCGGAATAGTTTATGCCTTGGAATCTTCCCAGGATCTCTGGATATGAGTGATGCATCGATCGGGGACAGTATTGCAGTTAATGGAGTTTGCCTGACTGTAACAGCTTTGTTGGAAACAATGTTCACGGTTGATGTGTCACAGGAAACTTTAAGTTGCACCTGCGGCCTGAATAAAATAAACAAACGGGTGAATCTTGAAAAGGCACTGCGTTTGTCTGATCGATTGGGTGGCCACCTTGTCAGTGGGCATGTCGATGCAGTCGGTGAAGTTACCCGGTCTGAAGCTTCGGAAACAAATGGGAGTAATTACCTGGTTTCGATTCGTTCTCCCAAACATTTGCTGCGCTATATTGCCTGTAAAGGCTCAATAACAGTCAACGGCGTCAGTTTAACCGTCAACCGGATCATGCAGGAAGAATTTTGCGTCAATTTAATACCGCATACCTTGTCTAACACGACATTAAAAGAGCTGGAACCAGGTTCACGGGTCAATTTGGAGGTTGATATGCTGGCACGTTATGTCGAGAGGTTATCTGAGTATTCAAGGAACCTGGAAAATGAAAATCAGTACCGTTGAAGAAATAATTTCTGAAATCAAGTCGGGTAGAATGGTTATTCTGGTCGACGAAGAAGATCGGGAAAACGAGGGTGATCTGGTTATTGCAGCTGATTTTGTGACGCCAGAAGCTATTAATTTCATGGCAACCCATGGCAGAGGATTGATTTGTCTGACCTTAACAGAAGAGCGCTGTCGTAGATTAAATCTGCCGTTAATGGTGTCCGCTAATCGTTCACCACATGGCACCAATTTCACATTGTCTATCGAGGCAGCAAGTGGTGTGACTACTGGTATTTCCGCAGCTGATCGTGCAACAACGGTACGGGCGGCTGTCAAAGCGGATGCACAAGCGGAGGATATTGTTCAGCCGGGTCATATTTTTCCATTGATGGCACAAAAAGGCGGGGTGCTTGCCAGGGCAGGTCATACCGAAGCAGGCTGTGATCTGGCCAGAATGGCCGGCCTGACATCCGCATCAGTAATTTGTGAAATTCTGAAGACTGATGGCAGTATGGCGAGATTACCTGATCTATTCGAGTTTGCTGGAAAACATCAGCTCAAAATCGGTACAATTGTGGATTTAATCCAATATCGCAGTCAGACTGAAAGCTTGATCAAAAGGATTGCTGAGCGAAATATTGAAACAGTATACGGTCATTTTTTTCTGACTGCTTATCGTGACGAGACAGCCGGTATGATTCATCTTGCTTTATCAAAAGGAAATATATCGCCTGATATTGAAACCTTGGTTCGGGTGCATGAACCTCTGTCCGTAATAGATTTGTTCGATATTCACGATAAAACGCATTCCTGGAGTATTTATGAGTCCATGAAAATGATAGCTGATGCGGGATGCGGTGTTATCGTATTTTTACGCAGCGAGGAAAATGCGGATATGTTGATTGAACGTATTCAGTTAAAACAGAAAGATTATTCGGATCGGAATAAATCCGATTTACGCGATCATGGTATAGGAGCACAGATTTTGAAGGACTTAAATGTCGGAAAAATGCGGCTGTTGGCTACACCGAGGAAAATGCCCAGTGTTACAGGCTTCGGCTTAGAGGTAATCGGCTATGTTGATGGTTGAAAGCGGTTACGGAAAGATTTGTTCGTGTATTTGAAACAATGCGTTGTTCTTCCCGAAAATTTGAAAATGTTAAATGTTAAATGTTAGGTACCTAGAGGAGTAACAATGGCTTACTATGACGATATACTGGAGTTTGAATCCGATCTAGATGGCGAAGGTTTGCGTGTCGGCATTGTAATGAGCCGGTTTAACATAGATATAGGGGAGGGTCTGCTTGGCGCATGCACAGCCGAGTTGAAAAATCTTGGTGTTCAGGATGCGGATATTTTACTGGTAACTGTTCCGGGTGCATTGGAAATACCAGCTTCTTTATTGAAACTGGCTTATTCAAATCAGTTTGATGTACTGATTGCTTTAGGTGCTGTTATTCGGGGTGAAACTTATCATTTTGAAGTGGTGGCAAACGAATCTGCACGAGGAATTGTACAGGTACAACTGGAAACGGAAATACCGGTTGCAAACGGCGTTTTGACGACCGAGAACGAGGATCAGTCTATTGAGCGTATGAGTCAGAAAGGCATGGAGGCGGCGAGGGCTGCGGTAGAAATGGGGAATTTGTTGATTAAACTGGATGAATACAGTGTTGACTGAAATGCAATCGTCCGTACAGAAAAAAACTGTAAGGTGTAAAAGCCGTCGTCGAATGGCGCGTGAATTTGTGTTACAGGGAATTTACCAGTGGCGTTTAGCTGGTGGATCTGCCGGTACCATCGAAGCGCAATTGCGTCAGTCAAGGGAATTCATTCGTACGGATGAACAATTTTTCACAAATCTGTTCAAAGGTGTTTTGAGTGATATCAGCACGCTTGAAAACACGATACAACCGTTTCTTGACAGGACATTATCAGAACTCAGTCCGGTTGAATACGCAATTTTGTTGTTAAGTACCTATGAGCTTGTTCATTTTCTGGAAGTACCCTACCGAGCCATTATTAATGAAGCAATAGAATTGGCACGAACATATGGCGGCAGCGATGGTTACAAATATGTCAATGGTGTGTTGGATAAGCTGGCGTTGAAAATACGTGCTGTTGAAATCGAGTCAAAAAAATAGTTGTTTCAATATACCCCAGTAATTTTTGAATTTTAGCGCAAGTGTCTCAAACAAAGCTGTCTGAATTCGATATTATCCAGCGATATTTCAAACGGCCAGTAACGGATGTTGATCTTGGGATTGGCGATGATGCTGCGGTCGTATTGCCAACGCCAGACAAGCAGCTGGTTGTTTCGATGGATACCCTCGTTTCGGGACGGCATTTTTTTGAAAATACAGATCCCTATAAACTTGGGTATAAATCATTGGCTGTCAACTTGTCCGATATGGCTGCGATGGGAGCGAAACCACGGTGGGTAATGCTCTCATTAACACTGCCAGAAATTCTGAATGAACCGCATCCGGTCTGGTTAAGTCAATTTGCAAGCGGTTTCCATGATTTGGCGAGAACACATCAAATTGCATTGATCGGTGGTGATACAACGGGTGGTGCACTTAATATATGCGTGCAGATTATGGGTGAAGTTAAAAAAAAATGTTACTTACGGCGCGACGGAGCAAAGCCTGGCGATGATATCTGGGTTTCTGGCCATCTCGGTGATGCTGCTTTGGCACTTAAACATATACTGGGGATTATCAGATTGTCTCAAACCGAAATAAATTATTGCATGCCTGCTTTGCACACACCAAAGGCGCGCGTTGAACTGGGCCAGCATCTCGTTGGCCTGGCGCATAGCGCTATAGATATTTCTGATGGATTACTGGCTGATCTAGGACATATACTGACCTGCTCAACATGTGCTGCAGAGATAAAACTGGATGCTGTGCCATGCTCGCGGGTAATCAAACAGCATATTTCTTCAGCGCTGGCCCTAGAATGCCTACTGACAGGAGGAGATGATTATGAGCTCTGTTTTACAGCGCCCAAAAACAAACGTAGCGCCATTGAGCAAATCTCACAGGTATTAAGGGTTCCACTTTCAGTTATTGGAGAGATCAAACAAGGTGTAGGTCTGTCAGTGATTGATATGCAGGGTAAGGAGGTTATCATGCAAAAAAAGGGGTATGACCACTTTGCTAGCTAAAACGTATAACAATAGTAGCGACAACCGTAAAGAATTGATGGCTGTAAAGCCAGATATCGTATTTGTTTGCAAACATCCTGCCTATTTTATAGCCTTCTCAGGTGGTTTTGGATTAAGTCCGAAAGCGCCGGGTACAGTCGGTACGTTGATCGCATTTCCATTGTTTTGGATACTCGAGCATTATTTTGATCCTATACATCTGCTGTTACTAATTGACATTTTTTTTATTGTCGGTATTTGGGCTTGTGGTGTAACGGGAAAAGCATTGGGAGATTCAGACCATGGCGGCATGGTATGGGATGAAACCGTTGCGTTTTTACTGGTATTGTACTTTACGCCAGCGGGTCTGGCGTGGCAACTTGCTGCGTTTGTGCTCTTTCGATTTTTTGATATCGTTAAGCCGCAACCTATTCGGTATTATGATCGGTGTCTGAAAGGTGGTTTTGGTGTAATGTTGGACGATATCATTGCTGCATTTTTTACACTTTTATGTTTGTCGGGATGGAAGGCCTGGATTTTGTTTGAAACATTTTTTTAAATAGTATTGGAAACAGGATGAGCATTGGCTGTGTACAACCCGATGATAATGAACATGTTATTATTCGTTTGGCGGCCAAGGTAGGTGAAAGCCTTCAACAGAGAGGATTGCTTCTGGTCAGTGCGGAATCTTGTACCGGGGGCTGGCTTGGTCAGGCTGTTACAGCTATCGCTGGAAGCTCTGCGTGGTATGAGCGCGGGTTTATAACTTACAGTAACTTGTCTAAAAATGAGCTGCTAAATGTCAGCCTGGATACTCTAAGAGAGTATGGTGCAGTCTCCGAGGAAACTGCGAGAGATATGGCTATTGGTGCTCGGAAAAACAGTCGTGCTCATGTTAGTGTAGCAATAACCGGGATTGCCGGGCCTGATGGTGGAAGTAAAGCCAAGCCTGTTGGAACAGTCTGTTTTGCATGGCTGTTGAATAATGACGTTTTGATTAGTAAGACATGTGTTTTCAAGGGTGATCGAGAATCCATCAGACGTCAATCTGTAACCAAAGCGTTAAACGGAATTCTGGATTTGTTAAGTAAATAGCTTAATTAATTAACGCACAAAAAGATTGGGATATTATTAGTTAGGTTAGGCAAAAAAAGTTGGATCACGAAAAGTCTGATTTGCCTGAGATGGTTTGAGTGAAGATACGGTGTCTTTCATCATCAGGGCAAGCTTTATGCGGTCCGTGATTTGAAGTTTTCGGAAAATTTCAGTCAAATGGGCTTTTACAGTACGTTCTGTGATATCAAGTCGATTTGCGATTCTTTTGTTGCTTTCACCGCGCCCAACCAGAGTAGCAATTTCATATTCTCGTTTGGTTAGGTTCGATAGCAGATCATGGATAGCAGTTTCTATTCTGTCTTTTTCCAGAGTGACTTCCACCAGTTCTTGTAACATATAACTTGTCAGCGAGCGCCGTATCCACAATTCTCCCTTTTGAACAGCTTTGATCGCCAGGTTGATTTGTTTTGGATCCATGTCATAGTGGCAGTTTCCCCGGGCACCGCATTTAAATAATACCCATTCTTCGTTATCATCGATTTCGGGGCCGAAAATGATGATTTTCAGTTTTGAATTCAAACTGGTTATATTCAGAATTTCTTTTTGAAGATCCTGTCCAAAAAACGCATAGTCCAGTAAAAGCAAGTCCGGGTTTGTTCTGATAATTCTATCTTTTAACTGCCTTGGGTTATTAACTGTACAGGTTGAAGACAAACCGAAAATACAATTTTCCCAATGGGTAATTAAAGCTGTATTGGAACTGGCAAGTGTAATTAACATAAGTTTTAGATTAATTAACATTTCATACTATCTTTATTGATAGCAAGCTAATAAAGTAGCTAGTGATCAACTGTAACCGGTATTAGCGTTACTTTGAAAAGCAATACATATGGCAACAAATCTGAATAATTGATTTATTCAGGTTCGCTGTATTTATAAGTAACGGCAATTTATCGCGGGACTTGAGAATACTGTTATTTGTTTGCAGAAGAAATTTCAACAGCAACACGTATGTGGGCTGAAGAGGATTTTAAGGTAGGGAATGGCCTGATATTGATGTAAACTAAACGTGAGTATTTGATTGATTTGCAATCGGGGTTTTATATTGTCGATTGATGCGTTGACAGAAGCAAAAATTTTAATTTTGATTATTGAATAAATTACAAATGAAACGCTTTACTATTTCACTGGACAACCAGCTATCAGCGCAGTTTGATGCGCTTATGCGGTCTAGAGGTTATACCAATCGTTCTGAAGCAGTGCGTGATATGATTCGGGAGCTTCTTGAAAACGAGCATCTTAAGAATGAAAATGAGGGTTACTGTATTGCTTCGCTCAGTTATATTTATAATCATCATGAAAGTGATCTCGCAAATCGAATCACGTCAGTACAACACAGTCATCATGATTTGACTTTATCCAGTTTGCATGTACATCTGGATCATTATAACTGTCTCGAAGTAGTCATTTTGCGGGGTACAATTCAAAACGTATCTGATTTTGCAAATCAGATAATTGCTACACGTGGTGTTCGGCATGGCAAGCTTTTCATGGTTCCAATTGAAATCAAGCAGGAACATCATTCTCACGAGCATTTGTCACATACACACAGTAATCCGCTGGTCTAGAGATTAATGAGTTACAGAACTTTTGACCGGGCTTTTTAGCTAACCACGTTCTAGGTGCAAGCGTAAAATCATTTGTGCAAAAATTGTTATGAAATTATTTTGTGTCGACTTGAACGCATTAGGTTTTTATCATTAAATGATGTGTCGGGAATTTTTAAATTACTGGTACTAAGCGATCAATTCAACGTTGCCTGTATTTAAATGATAGACGCCGCCGACGATCTTAAGTTTTTTATTGTCAACCAGCTGACTAAGAATCGGTGGCTGTTTTCTTAATTCTTCAACATTTAAAATTACGTTCTTTTTAACAATATCGAAATAACGGTTGTTGCCAACATAGTCCGGGGTCTTGCGTACAGCTCGGACTGCAGGGGTTAGTGCTGTAGCTATTGACTGTATGTGTCCTGGAAACTGCTCGTAGTTATCTGTCGCATCAATAGCCGCCTTGATCGCGCCGCAACTTTCATGGCCCAAAACCATGATCAATGGAACATGCAAAATAGCGGCAGCATACTCCAGCGTTGCAATAAAATCTGTCGTGATGTAATTGCCGGCAACACGTGCAACAAACAGATCTCCACGTTGTTCATCGAAACAGAATTCCGGACTCACCCGTGAATCCGAGCAACTCAGAATACAAGCAAAGGGATTTTGTCCTCTGACCAAATCCAAGCGTTCGTCTTTGAAATTTAATGGGGTCGAGTTATTCGTTACATATCGCTCATTTCCTTTCATCAGCCGTTCAAGTGCTGCTTCGGCGTTTAATACATTCTCTGGAATGGGTGGCATTTTAACCATACCAGACATTGCATTTACTGTGCTCGATAGTGGTAGGCCCATGCCTAGCATGGATGCCGTAGTCATTTTAAGCAACAAACGCCTTTGTTGCGCTTCTTGCTTTAACTCGATATTCGAAAAAATTTTTTTATTCATTCTATTTATACACATTACTGAATTATTCTGATGACCAGTGTTTTGATACAGAAGCAGCAAACAGAAACATCCACATTGTCAAAACAAATGGAAATGTCAGCGTGGGTAAACCAATCGGTGTCAGGAAATTAGCCAGACCAGCCTGGCAAACGACTGTTAAAATACCTGCAATCAATGCCAAAAAAGCTGTTCCGACAGATGGTTTGAGAAAAACCCAGCCGATTGCCATCATGGTCAGTACAGGGTTAAACGCATATAGTCCCATTTCTATCAGATTTTGACTGGCACCAAGTAATACGGGAACCAGTACACCAACAAATGTTCCGCATAGTGCCATAAAAGCACCCCGCAAAGAAGTAATGGCGATACCGATCAAAAACAGAATTCCGACAAGAACATTATCAGCGAACATGACTTCCGCAATACCTTTTGTTAAGGCGACATACCACAGTTCGGCTGTTTCATCTGTCATGGCAGAAACCCAGGCTGCTACTGGAAGGTCTGCACTTACCAGCGTTTCGGGTATACCTGGTGGTGGCAGAACGGGGCCGTGTGAGAGGTTGTCGAATGAATAAACTGCAACCATGAACATCCAGCATGTTAGAACGAAAGGTGAGGTCGATGCAGGTATCTTGTAAGGTGTCAAAATTCGAATCAAAGCCGCAAGAACTACGCTCGATAATATGGCAGCAAATACGACGTATACCCAAAGCAAAGGCGTATTTTCAAGAAAAAGAAAGAGGCAGGGTCCAACCAGGGTGCCGTTAAAACCGTAAAGACCGGCATCGATATCATCTTCTGAAAAGCCGAGCAGATAAGCAGTAATAGTACTGGTTACAACGCCAACTGTGGCCGCTAGCCCGGCAGTTATACCACCGATATATAGCGCCACTAAAAAAACCAGTCCTGTAACAGCGTTACCGCAAAAAAATACCTGACCCACACCACGAAAAATGACCCGAATCGGACGCGGCAAAGCCATGTCAAGTTTCACTGCCCATTGCATTTTTTTCTCCGAATTATTTCTAGATTAAAAATTACCTGAAACAAAGTAGTTACTGATACATCTTTTGCCTATACAAATTGGTGATAAGGATATATCCAACAAAAATGCATTCAATTAATGCATTTTTACTTCTTCAAGCAGACCTTGTTTGACAATAAAGTCAATTATTTCTTGTATGCCCTGGCCAGTACGCATATTGGTAAACACAAATGGCCGGTCTCCGCGCATACGTTTGGCATCACGGGCCATCACGTCAAGATCTGCACCGACATACGGCGCCAGATCGATTTTATTGATAACCAGCAAAGCAGAACGCGTGATGCCTGGGCCACCTTTTCTGGGGATTTTTTCACCAGCGGCTACATCGATAACGTAAATAGTCAGATCGGACAATTCGGGACTGAATGTAGAGGCCAGATTGTCACCGCCGGATTCAACCAGTACTAGATCCAGATTGGGAAATTCATGCGTGATACGAGAGATAGCCTCGAGATTTATCGAAGCGTCTTCTCTGATAGCGGTATGGGGACAACCGCCGGTTTCAACCCCGATCAAACGTTCTGCAGGCAGTGCTTCTGCGCGCAATAAAATTTCAAGATCTTCTTTAGTGTAAATATCATTGGTAATGACAGCCATTTCGTAATGGTCACGCATTTTTTTGCTTAATATTTCGCATAGCGCTGTTTTGCCGGATCCGACTGGACCACCTATGCCAACACGGAGAGGGTTAGATTTGTGTGCCATGATATATATGTATTCCAAGTTATTGTTTTAAGATCGATAAATACGGCTATATTGTATTTCATGCATCATTGACAGAATGGATAAACCGGGTGCCCAATTGGAAAGTTCGTGATCTTCGAGCTGCATTGCGTGGTTAGCTGCCATTTCGATTTTTGGATGTAGCGAGAGCAATAAGCGCTGGCCTGAAACTTGTCCAAGCGGTATGGATTTAACACATACAAGCACCTGATTTTCAATTATTGAAAATAAAAAACCAAGCAGCGCAGCCTCTTGTGATATTTTCAATGCAGTAGCTGCGCAGGCAAATGCGGTTGGTAGTGGAACCTCTACCTGAAGCGCCATAATTCTCTGCAGCGGTTCTTCAGCGATATTCAAGTCATAAACCAATTTACTCAAGGAGTAGCCCATCTGAATGGTTTCAGCTCGCAATTCATGAGTATCGCGTGAAGCAAGAAATAACTCAGTCCAATATGTAACATCCGGTTCATTCTGATTTGAAAATGCATGTAGCAGACGCCAGAAAATGGGTGCTTCAAAATCAGTGACTACGGATAGGGATTCTGTAATCCAGGCATTCGCAGAATTTTCATCCGTTACGCTGCCTGTTTCTATTGCCGCTTCCAGCCCTTGTGAGTAGGTGTAGGCCCCGATCGGTAACGTTGGGCTTGCCAGATGTAGCAACCGCAACAATTCTGTAGGGTGTTTTTCACTGATCATTTTTTTAAAATGCCGTAGAGTGTTCAGTAGATTATCAAATATTGTTTGCTGATGCTGAAAATGATCTTTTACTGTTCGATCAAAAATGCCTCGTGCAGCTACTTGTAATTAATTATGGCGATCATGAAAAAACTCAGCATTTGTTTTTCAGTTTGTTCTTAGTAAACTTTTGATACGATTAAAAGCGTCGGTTCAAATCTGGTATAAGTAAAAGAAAGATTAACAATCTTTCTTTTACTTTATACATCAAGAAACTTTCTCAGAATAAAAAGTAGCGCTGTGCCAGCGGAAGTGTATTTGCGGGCTCACATGTCAGCAGCTCACCATCGGCCCGGACTTCATAGGTTTCAGGATTGATTTCCATTTTTGGTGTGGCACTGTTATGAACCATATCCTTTTTGCGCAATCCTCGTGTATTTTTTACAGCAATTAATGGCTTGTCAGTTTTAAGATGATCTTCAAGGCCGGCATGCAAAGAAGCCTCTGACACAAAGGTATAGCACGTGTTTCTGAGCGCGGTACCATACGCGCCAAACATATACCGATAATGAACGGGTTGTGGTGTAGGGATCGACGCATTCGGATCTCCCATCAGTGCAGCCGCAATCATGCCGCCTTTAAGAACCATTGACGGTTTTGCACCAAAATGTGCTGGCCTCCACAGTACCAGATCAGCATATTTGCCGACCTCTATTGAACCTACCGCATGCGAAATACCATGACATATGGCTGGATTGATAGTGTATTTTGCAATATAGCGCTTGACTCTAAAATTATCATTTCTTGCTGAATCTTCTTTGAGTGCGCCACGCTGAACTTTCATTTTATGCGCGGTTTGCCATGTTCTGGTCACAACCTCACCAATACGACCCATTGCCTGCGAGTCTGATGCCATCATGGAAATGGCGCCTATATCGTGCAAAATATCCTCAGCGGCAATGGTTTCCTTGCGAATCCTGGATTCAGCGAAAGCAACGTCCTCCGGTATGGCAGGACTCAAATGGTGGCAAACCATCAGCATATCCAGATGTTCGTCGAGAGTATTACGCGTGTAAGGGCGGGTCGGATTGGTTGAAGAAGGTAATACGTTTTCCAGTTCAACAACCTTCATGATATCCGGTGCGTGACCGCCACCAGCACCTTCGGTATGAAACGTATGTATCGTTCTGTTTTTCATCGCCTTGATTGTATTTTCCAGATAGCCGCCTTCGTTGATCGTATCGGTATGAATTGCAACTTGAACGTCCATCTTATCGGCAACTGTCAAACAGTTATCGATCGCACCAAATGTCGTGCCCCAGTCTTCATGTAGTTTCAGACCGCAGGCGCCAGCCAGAACTTGTTCTTCGTTAGGTGTTGGCAAGCTGACATTGCCCTTGCCAAAAAAGCCGGTGTTCATGACCATGCCGTCTGAAGCGCGCAGCATTGACTGAATATGCCATGGTCCCGGCGTACAGGTTGTCGCCAGTGTTCCGACCGCAGGGCCGGTGCCGCCGCCCAGCATTGTGGTTATACCGTTCATCATGGCGTCTTCTTCCTGCTGAGGACAGATAAAGTGTATGTGTACGTCCAAAGCACCTGCAGTCAGAATTTGTCCCTCGCCGGCAATAATTTCTGTAGCAGCACCGATAGCCATTGAAACGCCAGGTTGGATGTCGGGGTTGCCAGCCTTGCCGATAGCGGCAATTCTGCCGTTCTTAAGTCCTACATCCGCTTTTACAATTCCCCAGTGATCGATAATTACTGCGTTGGTAATTACCGTATCCATAACGTCTGCATGATTGCGCTGAGACTGCCCCATACCATCACGAATGACCTTGCCCCCACCAAATTTAACTTCCTCGCCATAAATGGTGTAGTCGTTTTCAATTTCTATAAACAGTTCGGTGTCTGCCAGACGAACCCTGTCTCCAGTCGTTGGTCCCATCATTTCGGCATATGCCTGGCGCGAAATTTTAAAGCTCATGTTTTCTGCTCCCTTTGATTGTTTGTCCTGTGATTGCTGTTTATCGCTGGTACGCTTAAACAAGCGAGCCCATAACTTTTTGGTTAAATCCATAAATTATTCTGCTCCCTGCAAGATCAACGAGCTCAACTGTGCGTTCCTGCCCCGGTTCAAAACGAATCGCGGTGCCAGCCATAATATTCAATCGCATTCCATAGGCTTCTTGCCGATCAAAGTCAAGAGCGGAGTTTGCTTCATAGAAGTGAAAATGCGAACCAACCTGTATAGGTCTGTCGCCAGTATTTTTAACTTTAATTGTGTTCGTTTTTCGGCCGGCATTTAATTCTATTTCGCCTGATTCAACGATGGTTTCTCCAGGAATCATGGTCTTATTCTCCTTCAATTCAAGATTAAGATATGGGATTATGAACGGTCACCAGTTTAGTGCCATCCGGAAAGGTTGCTTCAACCTGAATGTCGTGAATCATTTCAGGAACACCTTCCATAACGTCAGCCCGCGTTAACACGCGTGCACCCTCGGACATGAGTTCGGCCACCGTGCGACCGTCGCGCGCACCTTCCAGAACCGCGCAAGTAATCAGAGCGACTGCTTCGGGATAATTCAGCTTTACACCGCGCGCTTTGCGTCTTTCAGCGAGCAAACCGGCAGTGAAGATTTGAAGTTTATCTTTTTCTCTTGGGGTCAGATCCATGATTACCTCCTTACAAACAAGTTATAAATAGTGTATGAAACAATTGTCGAACTGAAAATTTATTCATGTATTCCACATGCGGGGTACTTCAGCTGTGCGTCCAAGTAGTGTCGGACGCAAAACGTCCCAGAGTTTTAACATAACAGCACGTGCAACTTCACTTGAATCACCTAGATAGCGCGCTACGATTATAGATTTTACCTGCGATACGCCGAGCATCCCGGTGCCTTGTGCAACACAGGCAGCCTGTTCGCGCAGTGCACTGATCAAATCGCTGGAATGAATTGAATCGCTCGCGGCAATTAGTGTTGCACAAACGGTTTTATTTGCCAGAACAAGCTGGCTGCGCATGTCTTTATCACCGCCACGCAAGTTGAGTTGCTCATACCAGATTAATTTTCTGTCGCGGTGTATTTTTACTCTCTGTCTGATTTGTCCTGTGTTGAATGATTCACCAAAAGCTGTACGGCCCAGGCAAAAAATTTCGCATCCGATATAGGTGGAATCCTTTTCCAGATTGATATTTTGAACAAGTTCTACTTGTGCATCGTCAAAGAAGATTGTTTCCTGTGGCAACCATTCCATTGTGCCGCCGGTTTTAACGTCAAGCGTTACAGTCTGAAACGATGTCCGGCCATTGGATCGATACCATTTTGCTGCACCCGGCGTTGTTATTTGTACGCTGGAATCTGTGCCGACATGGCCGGCTATTTCCAATCTGTCTCCTCCGACTACCCCTCCAGGTGGATGAACCAGCACGATATGGCATACTTCCGGGCCTTCCGGGTAGAATGGCTTTTGTACATACAGTTGTCCAAAATGTGTACGTGATGCCAGGCGGCATTTTCCTGCAACTTTATCAAACGTCAGAGAAATACTTGCATCCGGTTTGGTATCGGAGTGCGATATTGTCGATTTATCATGCGTCTGGTCAGGTGCTCTCGTTTCATTGTGCGCTGACTGATTGCTGTTGCTTGTATTGTTCACCGATAATATTGGTACATCAGATTCTGTAATTTTTTTTAAATTTGAATAAATGGACATTTTTTGCGTTATATGGGTCGGTCAATTGTTGCCACTAAACAGGTTTAATTTTATTTAACATTGTTTTGTATGACGTTGTATGATTTAAACAGCATTCAGTATTGACCTTGTCTATCATCTGTTTGAAACATGTATTTCAACAATGTACTAGATCTGTATCTGAAACGACAATTTAAATACATTGACTTTCTCTCCAAACGCATCAGGCGCATAGTTCAAGCCTTTTGTAAACAGGTCACCGTATTGATAGTATGCTGAAATACGTGCATTAAAACCATCAATGATATAGTTTATACCACCCTCAACTTCTTCCCGGTTGCTGCTGTTATCCGGCTGAACGCTGGTATATCTTCCGTATGGCTGGAATTGACCAATTCCAATTTTGGTGGGAAACAAATACAGTCCTGTTACTGTCCAGGATTGTCCGTCAAAAATACAAAAGCAATCAGGGTCGGCAAACGCCCTGCTGTCGTAATCCGCATAGAAATGTTTGTATTCGCCGTTAACAGTGAATACGCCCAGATTCTGCGGCATAACTTTTTCAAACAATACATCGGTGACCAAACCCAGAAAATCGCTGCGGCTTGCAAAAGATCCCGCACCATTTTTTTGATAAGCGAATCCAAATGCAACAGCGAGTATATCGCCGGCAGTTCCGTAATAAGTGCTGCTGGTGTAGTAACCCGGGTTATTCTCGGGATTTAAAAAATTGTAGGTAACACGGCCGGCCCACTTAACATCATCGGTCTGATTGGGTCCCATGTCGTTTTTTGATGATAGGCCCCTGAAAACACCGCCAGCATAACTTAATGTACCTGGAATTAAACCGGGTTCAAAGCTTCCCCAGAAAGTTCCACCGTCATCACGTCCGTAGCGACCCGCACCGCCAGCGCCAAAATGGGTGCTGAAGTCACTTGGAAAGAAAGGGGTTTTGAACGGATCGTGTGTGGCCTGAAAGTAAGGACCGCTCAATTCTCCACGTTCTGTCGGGACGAGCATGCGGCCACCCCAGATATTGAAATAGCGGTTATATTCGAATTTGCCGACCGCATCCAGCACAGTGAAAAGTATTTTTGGATTATCGCCTTTATCGGTGTTATTACACCAGAAACATTCGGTATTAAATTCAAATTTAATAAAGCGGTGAATCTGACCATTTACATAGATACGGGCATTATCATTGCTGTAGCGGTCCCGGTAATTATTCTGCTCATTTTGCGCCCACACACCTGATCCTCGATAACCGGCGCCAATAGTTAACCATCGATAATCATCATATTCCATTCGAAATTTGAATTTATCAAATCCGACTTTCACATCACCTATTTTGGCGTGATTGGCTTGAAAATTATTGCCTCGAAGCCACCAATCCTGTTCTTCTCTATTTCCAACACCGCCTGTTTCATCATGATCCGGATTAGCTTCGAATCCGTTGTCGTCGAAAAAGTCTGCATGAGCGTTCGTGAAAAAGACTGTGCCTGACAGTGTCATGATTATTGCAAAAACCATGCATCTCAGAATTTTCCTTGTTTTATCAGTTAAATGCGTATATTGCAGCGTACTTTCCGATTTGTTCCAGTGTATGCTGAACTTGCTAGGCATACCGATGAAAAATAACTTCATTCATGTGTCTCCCTCTTTTTGACGCTATATGATAGGCGGCATACAGTTAATATCAGACCAAAAACCAAATTCTGTATACTTTTACGTATTGACTGTCTGGACTCGTTAACAATGTTTCAATTACCAGTCAGTTGTTCAGTTTTTTGTACTGTCACAAAATTGAATGTGAGTACGTATTATTCCGGTTTCTTTCAAATTGTTAATACGAATTGCTCAATGCAATTAGATATTATGCTGGCTAATGATCATCTGACTATTAGGGAATGTTTTGTTTTAGACTCGGGGAATGTTTTATTTTCTTATCAGGCAAAATTTTATTTTTATCTAAGAAAAACCATTAGATTTTTACGCTATAAATAGTCAAACATAGACAGGCAAATTGGAATTTTTGCATACGGAATCTTTGGAAGATGTAAATTGAGGTTTTTTTCCGATTATCGGTAGTCAATAGAAAGTATTGACAGTTTTACACAAGTTGCAGTCTACTAGTAACAGGCCATAGCGCCTGTTCCGCTATACACGCGTGCTGCAGTGCCAGCGATCAAGTGCTGGCGAATTTCAGGCATCAGGAAAAAGTATGAATTTTATATCGCTGTTGTCAGTTGACTGAAACAATGACAATTCTGATTAAGATCTGTATTTTTAATTTAATGAAGAGGCTTGCCAGAAATGGAATCAAAAAAACTATTGGTTACTACAGATTTCTCCGATGTGTCATTCGCTGCTCTGACCTATGCAGCAAAAATGCAGGGACACCAGATTACACTAATAAGTATTCTGCAAACCGGTGATGTGCCGCCCGATCTGTTGAAACAGATGCCGGACCCAGGCGCGATTCAGGATTATCGTAAAAAAGTATTGGAGCAAACAAGAGAAAAACTTGAATCCGTTGCCCGCCAGTTTTTTAGCAATACAAACGTAACGACTGATGTTGTTGTTTGCGATGAGGATGTAGCGGCTGAAATATGTGCATATGCAGATGACAATGCTATCGATATGATCGTGATGACAGGACAGGGAAGAGGTGCGTTGGGCAGTTTGTTTGTCGGCAGTACTGTGCAAAAAGTCCTAAGAATGGCCAAAATACCGGTTCTGGTGATCCCAAAAACGGCAAAATGAGATAGTAGTGGATCAGGATTTGCTAGCTCACGGCATTTGTTTTGACGGTATAACGCTGGTTAATAATTGTAATAGCAATCGAATGATTGGGTAACAGTATCAAAGGAATATTAATGCTTATTTTGAATAAAAAAGTGTCGCACGCTGATTCGATCTACGCACAGCTGGTTTTGCCATATGAGTTACGTGTAAACAGCCGTTTGCGAACCACGCTGGCTTCAGGCGAGGAACTAGCCATTTTTACGCAACGGGGTACAGTGCTGCATAATAACGACCTGCTTTGCAGCGATGATGGTAAGGTTGTTCAAATCATATCCGCCGAAGAACCCACGTACCGTATCACCTGTAATTCGGCTCATGATCTTTTACGCTGCGCTTTTCATCTTGGTAATCGCCATACTGTTACCCAGGTGGGTGATGGTTTTTTGCGAATTCACCAGGATAGCGTACTAAAAGAAATGCTGGAGGGGCTCGGTGCGGCGGTAGTAGAAGAGTCGGCGCAATTCGAACCAGAATCCGGTGCGTACAGTTCAGGAGGTCACCATCATCACGGGGAACATGATCACAGCCACGGCGACAGCCATAGTCACAGTCATGCACATGGTCCGTTAGCTCCGATTCCGACGCGTCAGCGAATACATCGCGCCACCGAGAAAAACTGAAAACCCAAATGAATAAATTACTTCCATTTGCGAGCAGACAGGTTTGGTTATTTACAACGCTGCTGCTGGCTACAAATCTGGTCCATGCTGAAAATTCGGAAAAGATGCTGCGTATTGCAACAACCGTACCGCCAATAACGAATATTGTAGAAAATATCGGCGGTTCGCTGGTTACAGTTTCCGGTATCGTTCCCAACGGGACGGATTCGCACACATTCGAACCTGTTCCGTCTGATGCCAAAACACTGGCCCACGCAGATATTATTTTTGTAAATGGAATGAGTCTCGAGGTACCGACAATTAAACTGGCTGAAAAAGTAAAAAAATCCAATACACCGATTGTACGACTGGCGAACGAAACGTTGCCCGAGGAAGAATGGCAGTATGATTTCAGTTTTCCAAAAGAACAAGGTAATCCCAATCCACACTTGTGGCCGAACATTGCACTGACCATCCGATATGCGGAGATTGTCCGTGATAGGCTGGCTGAGCATGATTCCCGGCATGCTGATTTGTATGCTGCAAATGCAACTGCTTATATAACCAAGTTGCAGCGACTTGATCAGGCTATATTTGCATGTATCGAAACCATTCCGGAAAGTAACCGCAAACTGATCACTTACCATGATTCATTTGCCTATTTTGCTCCCCGCTATGGAATGGAAGTTATCGCGGCAATACAACCGGCCAGCTTCACGGAGCCGGGCCCTCGTGATATTGTGTATATCATCGAGCAGATCAAACGTGAAAAAATTCCGGCAATTTTCGGTTCCGAAGTTTTTCCCAGTAAAATTATGGAACAGATCGCCCGCGAATCGGGTGCAAGGTTTGTTGATGAACTATCGGATGACGAGCTGCCGGAAAAACCGAATCATTCATTTATTGGCATGATGGTCAACAACATTGTAATAATGACTGAAGCGTTAGGCGGTGAATCAGCATGCGCCAGTCATATTGATGCCAGCAATTTGATTGATTCAGTTACGGGATGAATCCCGCCATACAGTTAATTGATGTTACAACCAGTTATGAAAATAATGTCGTTTTTACGCGCTTATCGCTTCAAATTGAGCCAGGCCGGTTTGTCGGCATAGTCGGCCCAACCGGTTGCGGAAAAACGACGCTGCTTAAAACGATACTGGGTGTGCAAACGGTATTCTGCGGTCAGGTACTCATGAACGGTCAACCGGTTGACCGCGTCCAAAGCAAAAAAATCGGCTATATACCCCAGCTGGAGAGTGTTGACTGGAATTTTCCAGTCACCGTTGAAGACGTTATTATGATGGGGCTTTATACCGGCCGGCGCTTCCTGCCCTGGCAGAGTAAAGAGGAGCGTGAACGAGTCGAGGATCTGGCTGGAAAACTGGGCATTTATAATTGCCTGCGACAGCATATTTCTCACACCTCCGGCGGACAGCGCCAGCGGGCGTTTCTGGCACGCGCCTTGATCAGTAACCCCAGTCTGTTAGTGCTTGATGAACCAACTTCTGGCGTGGATATTAAGACGCAACACGAGGTTCTCCATCTGCTGGGCGATATCAACAGCCAGGGGATGACTGTAATACTCACAACGCACGATTTGAATGCTGTCGCCTCTCATTTGCCCTGGGTTATTTGTTTTAACAATGGTATCGTTGCTGAAGGTCGGCCGCGCGATATTTTTACCAACGATATTCTCACCAAAACCTATGGCAGCGACATTATTATAATTGAACATGGGGATTATCAATTAATAGCCAATAGCACGCCATTAAAATTCAATTACGACCTATAGCATCAATGCAGTTTTTTTGGGAACCGTTATCTTATGAATTTTTCCGACACGGGCTGATAGCTGCTGTTTTGGTTGGTGCTTTGTGCGGGCTGGTTGGAGTGCATGTTGTACTGAGAGGTATGAGTTATGTCGGCCACGGTTTGTCTCATGCCGCTTTTGGGGGTGCCGTGATTGGGTTCGTATTCAATTTCAATTTTTATATAGGCGCCGGGGCTATGGGCCTGTTTGCTGCATTAATGATTAATCAGTTGACAAAAAACAGAAAAATCAAATCAGATGCAGCTATCGGTATTGTCACAACCGCTGTTTTTGCGCTTGGAGTAGCGGTCATTAGCCAGCAGCGCAATTTAAACAAAAGTCTTGAGGCAGCATTGTTTGGTAACATTTTGGGTATAACAGACGGCGATTTGATAATTATCGGGCTGGTTGCGGCGGTGACACTATTCGTCATGTTTCTATCATACAGGCCGCTGCTTTTTGCTACGTTTGATGAGGAAGCTGCGCAGATTTTCGGTATCAGAACAGGAGCGCTGCAACTACTTTTTGCGCTATTGCTCACCTTATCGGTCATTGTTGCCATGAATATCGTGGGTGTAACCATGATTGCAGCAGCATTGATTATGCCTGCAATGACAGCACGCATGCTGACGGACCGGTTCAGTATGATGCAGTTATATTCCGTTTTAATTGGTGTCACGATCGGCGCAGGTGGTATGTTTCTGAGCTATTTTTTTAATGTTGCTTCTGGTGCAACAATTGTCTTGTTCGGCGCGCTGATATTTTGTTTTTCCGTTCTGGCCAGGCATATTCGTGAAAAAATCCTCCTGCAGGCCAACTTTCATCGTCACGGAAATTTGATTCATTCACATCCGCTCGACCACGAGTCTCATAGCCACGATCATTCTGAATCTATCAATAAAGAAGATACGCGTTGAAGCAGAAATCGGGTGATTAACGGATCTATTGTTGTCCACTTACCCAGCGTGTGGCATAACGTATCAGATCGGTGCTGTCTTTAAGATTCAACTTGGTTCGAATATTAAAGCGGTGAGTTTCGATTGTTTTAACGCTGCGGCCAAGCAACTTGGCGATTTCCTGGCTGCTGTGCCCCTGACCAATTAAATTCATTACCTCAAACTCACTTGGTGTCAGTGTATTGATCAACTGCTCAGCATCCGAGCGTTTGATGTTTATTTTATTTAATAGCCCGGCATACATTTTCTGGCTCAGAAAAATGTTGCCGTTGAGCACTTCTCGTATGGCGTTGATCAATACCTCGCCGGATTCCTGCTTCATCACATAGCCTCGAGCGCCCGCCTGCAAAGCCCTTTCTGCGTAGATCTCTTCATTATTCATGGAAACAAAAAGTACAGGTAACGCAGGGTATAGGGACTGAATGTCCTTGATTATTTCAAATCCTGATATGGTTTTGAACGTTACGGCAAGCAGCACGATATCCACCTGACAGCCTTGCTTTAAAAAATTTATTGCTTCGCAACCGTCTTTGGCTTCAGCACAAACTTCCATATCAGGCTCAAGATTGACAAGTATGGCGATGCTTTGCCGCATCATGGCATGACCATCCACCAGCATAACTTGTGCTTTTGAAGTTGGCATATTCATCATTCATTATTGGCCTAATATGTAGAGCGTACTTCAGTGGCGCATTCTGCACAAGATGGTTATTTTTTCTCAATACTGCAGTGCTGTTGCTACCAGGGCCGTTTCAAATTTCAATCACTTTGATTGACTGCAAAGTTGCCTGGATTGTTGAATCAGATAATTTAATTTCGTAAATCACCAATTAGAAAAACTGATAAATAGTCAGGAAAATCGCGACCGACTGCTGGCAGGCGCCGATACTGTGGCAGTGTCAGAGTCAGTTGACTGCTACTACATCGATTTTCTGAGTTCAGCTAAATTCCATTGTGTTGCATAGCGGATCAAATCTGCGCCATCTTTCAGGTTTAATTTAGTGCGGATATTGAAACGATGCGTTTCAATTGTTTTGACACTACGATTAAGCAATCTGGCGATATCCTGGCTGCTGTGTCCTGTTCCAATCAAATGAAAAACTTCAAATTCGCTGAGAGTTAACGTATTGATCGACTGCTCGGGTTCGGAATAACTGGATGAAATTTTGCTCAGCAGTTTTGCGTGCATTTTTTTACTCAGATAAATATTGCCTTTCAATACTTCGCGTATCGCCGTGATTAATACAGTGCTGGGTTCCTGTTTCGAAACATAACCCCGCGCACCAACCTGGAGAGCACGTTCGGCATAAACTTCTTCGTCATGCATGGAAACAAAGAGCACTGGTAAATCAGGCAGCATAAGGTGCATGCTTTTAATGACCTCGAAACCAGGGACGGTTTTGAGTGTTATATCGAGCAGAACAATGTCGATGCGCCGATTTCGTTTAAGCAGGGCCAGTGCGTCACTGCCGTCACCAGCCTCGGCACATACCTGCATATCAGGTTCCATATTGACAAGTAGTGCGATGCCATGGCGCATCATGGCGTGATCGTCAACCAGCATTACTTGTGTTTTTGACTTTGACATACTGAAACATTCGTATTAATACGGCATTATATGTTTTTGTCTTTTCCGTTGCCAGTTTTCCATTATTCAAGAACCGTTGGCATTTTAAAAATGGTAACGGTTTTTGCCTGGCACCCATTGCGGAGCGTTCGTGCAAGCTTGGTTTACTTTTTTTTGTTGTCTGATAAAGGATTTGGTTTGTACATTGTAAAAAGTGGTTTCAAACAACCAGAAATAGCAGGATGGATAATTGACATGACACCATACAGCATTTTAAGTATGATGGATGTGTGGCTTGCGCTGCTATTTGGGACAACAAGATAAGGAGTTTTGCATGTATAAGAAAATTGTTGTTGCAGTTGATGGGAGTGAGACTGCCCAGCGGGCTTTAGTTGAGGCGGAAAATATAGCAAAAACATATAATGCAGCATTGCGTATTGTTCATGCAATCGTCCTGACTATGGGTGGTGATTTGGAGGCAGACAAAAAAACAGGCCAGGGCATTATTGATGATGCCAAATCAACCGTTAACCTGCCGAATGTGGAAACACAATTACTGATTTCTGAGTCTGGCTTCGGCTTGATTGGTATTATTGAAACCATTGCTGCTGCAGTTGCAGACTGGGATGCGGATCTGGTTGTCGTTGGAACAGCGAATCGTCGTGGATTGAAACGGTTCCTGATAGGTTCCGTTGCGGAGCAGCTTATTACTCAAGTTGACGCATCCATTTTGCTGGTTCGGCCGACCAAAGCTTGATGAGAATTACCCGTTCTTTTCAGATTCCTCTGTTGCCGGCAGGCATCGGCTTCAATGATGGCGCGATGTTTGCCGGTCATTTTTTAATAAACATCGCTATCGAGCAATTCAAGACCAAACTGTGACATAGCAAAAGTTGCTTACACACTTTTGATAGCGATTTTCTTAACGTCGGATTTACTGGTTTCCTTGCGCGGCATGTTGATTGTCAACAGACCTTTATCCATGTTTGCCTGAATAGCGTCAATATCGGCATCGTCCGGTATCGCAAGCACTCGTTCAAATACGCCATAGCGGCATTCCCTGTGATAATAGTGCTTGTTTTTGTCTTCCTGTTCCTCTTGCTTGCTTCCCTTGATTACCAGCACTTGATCTTTTAACTCAATTGACAAATCATCCTGAGAAAGTCCGGGTGCCTCAAGCGTAATCGTATATTGCCTGTCATCGCTTGCGATATTAATGCTGGCTCTAAAAGTCGGCGCTGAATCATCAGAAATAAACTGGTTTAGAAATTCTGATCGCGAATGTAATGGCAGACCAAAACCGCGAAAGGCATCATCAAACAGGCGATCAATTTCCCGGTGCAGCTGATTCAGATTGTTGATATGAGAAACTGGTGATAATGACTGATTGTCTGATTTAACCAGAATAACATTCTGTTTGTGATTTTCGGGTTCTTCATGCTTAAACCAGTTCCAAGGATACAGTTTGTGAAAATCCATGTTTCATTCTCCTCTCGGTCACATTGATAACAACTTATCCATTTATTTTCATAAGCTTAATTTGAAAAATAGGGATTTATGAATTTTTTCAATATGCCGGTACGGACTGATACACTAAACGTTCCTATTTCAGGGTAGCGCTGTGGTACCCATCAGATACCGGTCGCATTCGCGAGCAGCTCCGCGCCCTTCGTAAATGGCCCAGACCACCAGGCTTTGACCGCGGCGCATGTCACCGGCTGCGAAAATGCCTGCTATATTGGTGGCATATAAACCTTCTTCTGCTTTGATATTTGTGCGTGCGTCCCGTTCCAGAGCCAGTTGATCCGCAATTGGATCTTCGGGGCCAAAAAACCCCATTGCCAGCAACACCAGATCAGCCGGCCATGTTTTTTCACTATTCGGAATTTTTTTGGGAAAAAAACGGCCATTTTCATCCTGCGTCCATTCAATGTCGACAGTGTGTAGTGTTTTGACGTGGTTGTCGTCGTCTCCTGCAAACTGTTCAGTCATGATCAGATAGCTGCGTGGATCATCGCCAAAGCAGGCTGCGGCCTCTTCCTGTCCGTAATCGAGGCGGTAGATTTTAGGCCATTCAGGCCAGGGATTGTCGGGTTGGCGCGTATCCGGTGGTCGAGCCATGATCTCAAATTGAGTGATACTTTTGCAGCCATGGCGCATTGCCGTTGCCACACAGTCGGTTCCTGTATCTCCGCCGCCAATGACGATCACATGTTTGTTTTTTGCCGAAATTTCTGTCTTGCTGTTGTAATCGTTGTCCAGCAGGTGCCTGGTATTGGCATGAAGAAAATCGATAGCAAAGTGAATTCCTTCAAGATTGCGCCCTTCGATGGCCAGATCGCGTGGCCGGGTGGCACCGCAACACAATACCACGGCGTCAAATTCCTCGCGTAATGCAGTTGCAGGAAAATCATCCGTGCCAATGGCAGTGCCGGTGATAAACTGAATGCCTTCCTGAGCCATTAGCTCGACGCGCCGTTGCACAACTGTCTTGTCGAGTTTCATATTCGGGATACCGTACATGAGCAGGCCGCCGATCCGGTCGGCGCGTTCATACACTGTTACCAGGTGGCCGGCGCGATTCAGCTGGGCAGCGCATGACAGGCCGGACGGCCCAGAACCGACAACGGCCACTTTTTTTCCGGTACGGTATCGCGGCGGTTCAGGGACAATCCAGCCTTCTTCAAATCCCTTGTCTGCAATCGCCTGTTCAATGGTTTTAATGGTGACTGGCGGTTCGATAATACCCAGCACACATGAGCCTTCACAGGGTGCAGGGCATACCCGTCCGGTAAATTCGGGAAAATTATTCGTTTTATGTAGGCGTTCCAGCGCCTGTTTCCAGAGCCCGCGGTATACCAGATCGTTCCACTCCGGAATCAGATTATTGATCGGGCACCCTGAAGCCATACCGCTGATCAGGGTGCCGGTATGACAAAATGGCACGCCGCAGTCCATACATCGACCGGCTTGTGTTTTGAGTTTTTGCGCTGGAAGGTGCGTGTGAAATTCATGCCAGTCACGAACCCGTTCCAGTGGGGGCCGGTTTTCAGGTAGCTCGCGTTGATATTCTATAAATCCGGTGGGTTTGCCCATTTCGCTGTCGCCTCCTGTTGTTGAGCATTATTAGCTTTCAGTTCATGCTAATTCCCGCTGACTCGCGCCATATCGTTTTTATTGTCCTCGAAGGCAGCCATAATGGCTTTTTCACCTGTCATACCCGCATTTTTTGCACGTGCGATCGCGTCCAGCATACGCCGATAATCTTTTGGCATGACTTTGATAAATCTGAACACGGTTTCGGTCCATTCCGCCAGAATCTTTTCTGCGTGTTTACTGAAGGTTGCGGCAGCATGTTGTGCGATCAAGCGTTTGACTGTTTCGATATCATCTTCGTTCAGCTTCTCAAGTGCGACGGTTTCAAGATTGCACAGACGGTGAAAAGTTTCGTGTTCGTCATAGACATACGCAATTCCACCTGACATGCCAGCGGCGAAATTTCGTCCGGTCGATCCGAGAACCACGACACAGCCGTTGGTCATGTATTCGCAGCCGTGATCGCCAAGACCTTCGATGACAACATGCGCGCCACTATTACGCACACAAAACCGTTCGCCGGCCATGCCGCGGATGTAGGCTTCTCCTCTCGTGGCGCCATAAAATGCCACATTGCCGACAATCATATTGTGCTCGGGTACGAATGTGGATTGTGGTGGCGGATACAGAACCAGCTTGCCGCCGGAAAGCCCCTTCCCAAAATAGTCATTGGCGTCTCCTTCCAGTTCCAGCGTCAGACCGGGTGGTATAAATGCGCCAAAACTTTGCCCTGCGGAACCCTGGAAGCGGAAATGAATGGTATCCTCCGGCAAGCCGTCCGGGCCAAATCGCCGGGTGATTTCGCTGCCCAGCATCGTCCCGACTACACGATTGGTGTTGCGGATGGACAAAGCGGCTTTTACATTTTCCCGGCGTTCCAATGCCGGTTCGGCCAAATCCAGCAGCGCCAGGTTATCGAGCGCATTTTCGAGCCCGTGGTCCTGCGGTATCTGGCAAAAATGCCCAACTTCAGGTCCGACTTGCGGTTGATACAGAATCTGTGAAAGATTCAGTCCCTTGGCTTTCCAGTGATTTACCGGCTGTCTGGCTTCAAGTCGATCAGTGCGTCCGATCATTTCATTGATCGTACGAAAACCCATTTGCGCCATTATTTCACGAACTTCCCGGGCGATGAAAGACATGAAGTTGACGGCATGTTCCGGATTACCGGTGAAATTTTTGCGTAATGACGGATTCTGCGTGGCTACGCCGACCGGACAGGTGTCGAGATGACAGACCCGCATCATAATGCATCCCATAGCAACCAGTGCGGTGGTGGCAAAGCCGAATTCTTCAGCGCCCAGCAATGCCGCGATCACAACATCGCGTCCGGTTTTTAACTGACCGTCGGCTTCGACCACAATACGGCTGCGCAGATTGTTCAACAGCAGCGTCTGGTGTGTTTCAGCCAGGCCGAGTTCCCAGGGTAAGCCTGCATGCTTGATACTGGTCAGCGGCGATGCACCGGTACCGCCGTCATGTCCGCTAATCAATACGACGTCCGCATGTCCTTTGGCTACTCCTGCAGCAATTGTGCCGACCCCGGCTTCGGATACCAGTTTGACGCTGATGCGGGCATGCCGGTTTGCATTTTTTAGATCGTGTATCAGCTGCGCCAGATCTTCAATTGAGTAAATGTCATGATGGGGTGGGGGTGAGATCAGTCCGACGCCCGGTGTCGAATAGCGTACTTTGGCAATCCAGGGATATGCCTTGCGGCCGGGCAGTTCACCGCCCTCACCGGGTTTGGCGCCTTGCGCCATTTTGATCTGCAGTTCTTTTGCCTGAGTCAGATATTGACTGGTGACGCCAAAACGCGCTGACGCGACCTGTTTGATGGCGCTGTTGCGTGAGTCGCCGTTGGCATCAGGAATATAACGGGCCGGATCTTCCCCGCCTTCGCCGGTATTGCTTTTGCCGCCGATTCGATTCATCGCGATGGCCAGTGCTTCGTGCGCTTCCTGACTGATTGAGCCATAGGACATCGCGCCACTTTTAAAGCGTTTGACAATGTTTTCTATCGGCTCTATCGACTCGATCGGAATCGGATTGTTCGCGTGTTTCAGTTCCAGCAGGCCACGCAGAGTAGCCAGTCGCCGGGACTGATCATTGATCAGCGCGCTGTATGCTTTGAACGTCGAATATTCACCGTTGCGGCAGGCCTTCTGCAGCAGATGTATGGTTTTGGGGTTAAACAGATGCAGTTCACCTTCTTTGCGATACTGATACTGACCGTAAACATCCAGCGCGGCTCGGTCATCAGGCAGCGACGGGAAAGCCCGCGCATGCTGCTGCACTGCCTCCCGCGCGATTTCGGCCAGGCCGATGCCACCAACCCGTGAAACCGTCCAGGTGAAGTACCGGTCAATCAGCGCCTGTTTCAGGCCGACAGCTTCAAATATTTGTGCACCGCAATAGGACTGTATAGTCGAGATGCCCATTTTCGACATTACTTTTACGATACCTTTGACAGCGGCCCGGTTATATTGATCTACTGCATCTTGATACTGAATACCGGGTAACATGTCTTCTTGGATCATATCGTTCAGGCATTCATAAACCATGTAGGGGTTGATCGCCTGCGCGCCATAGCCCAGCAACAGACAGAAGTGGTGAACCTCGCGCGGTTCGCCGGATTCAAGAACCAGCCCAACGCGCATTCGGGATCCGTTGCGGATTAAATGATGATGCAGCGCTGCACAGGCCAGCAAGGCTGGAATCGGCGGATGATCAGTGTCAATCTGTTTATCGGACAGAATCAGGATGGTTGTACCGGCGGCGATCGCCTGATCTGCGCTATCGAACAGTGCATTCAATGCCTGCTCGAGCGTCTCTCCGTTGTCAGCTGCCTTGAACAGGATCGGCAATGTTGCGCTCACCAGTCCGTGTCTGTTGAGCTGGCGCAGTTTGGTCATGTCCGTGTTTTTCAGGATCGGGGAATCAAGTCTGATTCGGCGGCAGTTATCGGCGCCCGGCCGCAATAAATCACTGTCGCATCCCAGAGTTAGCGTGGTTGCGGTAATCAGGGCTTCTCGAATTGGATCGATGGGCGGGTTGGTGACCTGGGCGAAAAGCTGCTTGAAGTAACTGTACAGTAACTGAGGCTGGTCGGACAGTACCGCAAGCGGTGTATCCGTACCCATCGATCCGATAGGCGGCACGCCGTGTGTTGCCATCGGCCCGATGATCAGGCGCAGATCTTCAAAACTGTAACCAAAGGCCAATTGTCGCTGCAGTGTTGCCCGGTGATCGCAGACGGGCGCTGGGTCCGGAGCAGTTGGCAAATCATCGATATGCAGCAGATTTTCATCCAGCCATTCGCGGTATGGACGCGCCGTGGCAATTGACTGTTTCAGCTCTTCATCACTGATAATTCGCTGCAGATGGGTATCGACCCATAGCATCCTGCCAGGTTTCAGTCGACGCTTTTCCAGTATTCGGTCAGGCGGCACGTCGAGCACGCCGACTTCGGACGCCATGATCACCAGATCGTCCTTGGTGATGTAATAACGGGACGGTCGTAAACCGTTGCGATCGAGCATGGCGCCAACGCCGGTGCCATCGGTAAAGGCGATGGATGCCGGTCCATCCCACGGTTCCATCAGGCAGCTGTGGTATGCATAGAATGCACGTTTCTCAGCATTCATGCTCTGATGGTTTTCCCAGGGTTCAGGGATCATCATCATCATTGCATGGGGCAGGCTGTAACCGTTCAAAGCGAGAAATTCCAGACAATTATCGAACTTGGCCGAATCACTGCCGTCCGCCTGGATTACAGGCAGCAGTTTGAGCAAATCATCGCGGAAAAAATCCGAGTCGAGCATGGATTGACGAGCACGCATCCAGTTCTCATTCCCTCGCAGTGTATTAAATTCCCCGTTGTGGATCATAAAACGGTTCGGATGCGCGCGCTCCCAGCTTGGAAATGTGTTGGTACTGAAGCGCGAATGAACCAGACCCAGCGCTGATACGATCGCAGGATCGGAGAGATCGGGATAAAAGGTGACGACCTGCCGTGGTGTGAGCATGCCTTTATAGACGATTGTGCGGCAGGACAGGCTGGGCAGATAAAAATACTGTCCGCCGTCAATTTGTCCGTAACGTATGGCATTTTCAGCCCGGCGTCGAATAACGTATAACTTGCGTTCGAAAGCCCAGTCGTCCGGCAATCCGTCATGCCGACCGATAAAAAGCTGACGAATGAACGGTTCGCATGAACGGGCGGTTGCTCCCAGATGAAAATTGTCAGTCGGCACACTTCGCCAGCCAAGCAAATGCAGTCCTTCCAGTCGAACGATTTCCTCCAGGTGCTTTTCACAGAGATGGCGCTGGTCTCTGTCCGGCGGCAGGAAAACCATACCGACACCGTATTGCCCCGGACCGGGCAGCTGAAAGCCGAGACCTTCGCAGGCTTGCTGCAGATACGCATGGGGGATCTGCAGCAGAATGCCGGCTCCGTCGCCGGTATTCTGCTCGGAACCGCATGCCCCGCGATGATCGAGGTTTTGTAAAACTGCCAGTGCCTGCTCGACAATTTGATGAGAGGCCTCACCCTTGATATTGACGACAAAGCCGATACCGCAGCTGTCATGTTCGAAAACGGGGTCGTAAAGCCCCTGTTTGCAAGGAATACCGTTTAGTGTCATGTTCGCATCCCTTCTGTTTTCAGTGAGTTTTGCAATGTCCGGCAAGCGGTGCATACAACACGACTATGCGGACATTCGAGTAATTATTATCCACTTTTTTTACAGTAATGGATATTGTTTGATAGCACGTTTTCGCAATTGAAAATGGCTGTTTGCGGTTAGACCGCAAACAGCCATTAATATCACATGGATAGCGTACTAAATTATTTAAACGTTTCGATTTTCGACCAGAGCCCCGCGTTGATGATCTGCGCAGTTCTGCGGTTTTGATTCGATTGCTGTGTAAACCCTACTGAACCGGAATCTTGAATTCTTTCAGCAAATTTACAATATATTTTCCCGGTATTGCATAGCTGATTCCACTGGGTGCGGATAACGCCGCTTCCTTGCTGCCTTTGACATACACCATGTTGATAATGCCATAGACTATCCCGGTATCGGGGTCGTACAATGGACTGCCGCTGTTGCCCGGGTAGGCTACGCCGTCGAGCTGAAACACCAGAAAGGGAGATTGCAGCTGCCTGATCAGTTTTGCATCCAGTTGTGTTGTGTTGTGTGCAGGTCTTATTATGGGTGTGATGGAAGAAATGATTGCCTGATGAGTAACCGGATAAAAGCCAAGTATCATACCGATAGGAAAACCGGTATATGCCATTCTTCTGCCTTCACGGATAGTGTCTGACTCTCCCAGCTGCATAACGGGTAATGTGGTGCCGCTGATTTTCAGTAAAGCGATGTCATGCGCCTTGTCGATGGAAATAATGGTAGCATCCCGAAGATCAGGCTTATTATCCTGTCCAGTGATGACCACATATTTCTCCTTTTTTTCCAAATCCAGTGATTCGGGTATAACATGCGCATTGGTAACGACGTGCAGGCCATCACCGACGACAAAGCCCGTACCTTTGAAGGTTATGGGCGGCGTGTTCATTTTCTGGTATGTGCCAATACCGACAATCGCCGGCTTGATCCTGGTAATGGTTTCTTCCAAATGTGCATTACTGTCAGATGATAAAATGAACAGATTGGCTGCAGTAAAAAAGAGCAATATTTTCCGGTCGCCGTATATATATAAACGCTGAAAGAAAGAGGATATTAATAAACAATTCATAATTAAAAAACTGTATTTCAGTCATGATAGATAAACTGGAAAATCATAAACCTAAATGACAAACAATGCCTAATACTTTGTTATCAGGGTTGAAAAAATGTTTTATATACAACAACCTCAGGATACAGGTACAGTATGACGGCATGCTATTTTTTTAAATTTTATTTCATATGATTGTACGAACCCGATTTGCACCCAGCCCGACCGGTTATCTACATATCGGTGGTGCGCGCACTGCGCTGTTTTCCTGGGCTTATGCACGCAAACATGGTGGTAAATTTGTATTGCGCATTGAAGATACGGATCTTGAGCGTTCTACCAAAGCGTCGATTCAGGCCATTCACGAGGGTATGTCCTGGCTGGAGCTGGATTACGACGAAGGACCTTTTTACCAGATGGAACGATTGCAGCGTTATCAGGAAGTAGCGCAGCAACTACTGGAAAACGGTCAGGCGTATTATTGTTATGCGAGCAAGGAAGAACTGGAACAAATGCGGCAACAGCAGCTTGCGGCCGGTCTGAAGCCAAGATATGACGGGCGCTGGCGTGATTCCAAGAAGACGCCGCCAGCAGGTGTCAAACCGGTAATTCGTTTCAAAAACCCGTTGTCGGGTTATGTGGCGTTTAACGATCTCATTAAAGGTAAAATCTCTGTTTCTAATCAGGAGCTTGATGATCTGGTGCTGATCCGTAGTGATGGAATTCCCACCTATAACTTCAGCGTGGTACTGGACGATCTCGACATGAGAATCACACACGTGATTCGAGGAGATGACCATGTCAATAATACGCCACGGCAAATCAATATTCTGAAAGCGCTGGACGCCGGTTTACCCGAATATGCGCATGTACCCATGATACTGGGTGCAAACGGTGAACGGCTGTCCAAACGTCATGGGGCAGTATCGGTGACCCAGTATCGTGACGACGGTTATCTGCCTGAAGCACTGGTCAACTACCTGGCAAGACTGGGTTGGTCTCACGGTGATGAAGAAATATTCAGCCGCGAACAACTGGTTGAATGGTTCGATCTGGCATCAATCAGCCGCTCACCGGCCAAATTCAATCCTGAGAAACTGCACTGGCTAAACCAGCAATACCTGAAAAAAACTGACAGCAACCGTCTGGCCGAACTGGTCAAACCTTTTTTGTCGAGAGACGATTGCAATTTCGATCAGGGTCCCGATTTGATCGCGGTTATTGATTTGCTGAAAGAAAGAGTTAACACGACAGAAGAGTTGGCTGATGCTGCCGTGTTCTTCTTTCGCCAGCTTGAGCCTTCCGAAGAGCTGCGACAGCAGTTTTATACCCTGGAGAGTAAAACGATATTATCGGAATTGTTGAAAAAACTGATTCAACTGGAAAACTGGAGCCGGGATGCGATCCACCAAACGATCAAGGAGACCGTAAAAGAGCTGGGCGTCAAGTTTCCAAAAGTCGCCATGCCGCTGCGTGTGATGGTGACGGGTGAGGTACATACGCCTTCAATTGACGCCATACTGGAATTGCTGGGACGCGATGAAACGCTCAAGCGTATGACCATCCAAATGGATAAATTTATGGATTCATAGACATGGAATCGCTTTACTTTGACCACATGCATCAGTATAATCCTTGTTCCTTTGATCAGGGGGTATAGCTCAGCTGGGAGAGCGCTTGCATGGCATGCAAGAGGTCAGCGGTTCGATCCCGCTTATCTCCACCAGTTTTTTAAAAGCTGACGCTATATTCACTAGGTCCCCATCGTCTAGAGGCCTAGGACATCGCCCTTTCACGGCGGTAACAGGGGTTCGAATCCCCTTGGGGACGCCACATAATATATAAAACAAACAGTTTATAGTTCTGTTCTGGCTTCACTTCATTGTCTTTTTTGGCGCGTAATCCGTAATCTGTACGTAATTCATGGATACGAAAACGTATACAACGACGAACGCGAGATATTCATCTTCATCCCATGATTTAGAGTGACCTGATTGCAGGTTAAGACAAAAGTAACTGCAACCTCTGGTTTTAATACATCCGATAATCTCCATCATGAATTACCGCCATAATCAGAGATTGATGCGCTGATCGAGCAAATTTCTGTTTTGGTCTTATCTCAATAAAAGCGGTGGTTTAACTTCCGGGTTTTGCTTGAATTTTGTCAATCGGTATTGAATATTTTCAATACCGATTGAAAGGTTCGAATTAGGAATTACTTCTAATTCAACAAAATTATCGCTGGATCTGTCTTCAATCACAGGTTGTCAGGCATTCCTTTCCTGAAGCCGGAACAAATGGGTAATCCAGGTCCGTTCCTGCAATGTGGTTGAAATAGTTGGTGAATATATTGATGCAGGTCACAGCCAAAACTTCCAGTATTTCTGCGTCGCTAATACCGGCATTCCTTGCATTAGCCAGATCGTCATCAGAGAGCTTGCCTTGCTTCTCGATAATTTGTTCGCTGAGCGTCAAGGCTGCCTGGGTTTTGGGGTCAACTGCAATACCTTTAAGGCTATCATGAATTTGATTCTCATCAAATTTCAATCTTCTGCCCATAGCGGCATGCGCTGAAGCACAGTAGTCGCAGTTGTTGAGACTCGCGACCCGCAACGCAATTTTTTCCTTGATCTGTGCGGAGATTTTACTACGGCCAAGGGCGGTGTAACCATCCAGCAAGAATCCCAGGGTAGCCGGAGAGTGTGCGGCTGTTTTGAAGATATTGGGTACTTGTCCGCGCAATTCCATCACACGGTCCAGAATTTCTTTGGATCCATTTTCAAAGTTTGAATTTATTTCGATACGTGCCATTTTTGCCTCCTAAATAATTGTTAACCAGATCCCGGCTACAACGATGCGCCAAACGTTTAAAGCATCGACGCCAGCATCTAAAAATAGTGATAGCTGACAATTGAAAAACGCTGCTTCAAAATCGGTTTTGAAATACTCCCGCAAAAGCGGTCATTCGTCAGCTGTTAGAATTATATAAATTATCAATAATGAAATAATTAGTCATTATGATAATTATTTATTTCATATATTGAAATAAACATGCGAACTAACTGGAGTGGTAAACAATTACCAGCTTTAGAAGGTGGCTGTTTTGTCTGTTATGATTGACTGAATATAGCTAATTCGGCAGTAACTGAACAATGAAAGCAAAAAATCCATGCTGTGTTTATCTGGGAGATGCGCTTGCGCGCTATGCATTCGGCGACAATCATCCTTTTGGCCCGTTGCGCCACAGTGCTTTCAGTGATGCATTGTACCAAAAACGTCTTGATCAGTTTGTCGACGTTCTGACGCCTGTTGCGACTACTCAGGAAATTCTGGAACTGTTTCATGAACATGATTACATTGAAAAAATCAAAGTCATGTCAAAATCGGGCAGCGGCTTTCTGGACCTGGGCGATACACCGGCATTTACCGGCATGTATGAAGCAGCGTTGACGATCGCGGGTACAGTTTGTAATGCCATTGATCGTGTTCTTGCTGATGAATATACGAGCGCATTCATACCCATCGCCGGCCTGCATCATGCACAACGCCATACTGCGGCAGGGTTTTGTGTCATTAACGATTGCGGCGTTGCCATCGAGTACCTGCGTCATAAGCATCACGTAAACAGGATTGCGTATATCGATATCGATGCGCACCATGGTGATGGTGTTTTCTACAGCTTTGAAAATGATCCCGATTTGATTTTTGTGGATTTCCACGAAGACGGCCAATATTTATATCCGGGAACAGGGGGTGTCAGTGAGACCGGAAAAGGTGACGCCAGAGGCACCAAGCTTAATATTCCAATGCCGCCCAATGCCGATGATCGATTATTTATGAAATCATGGCCGCAAGCCGAAGAATTTCTACGCTCAGGTAATCCTGAGTTCATACTGGTGCAATGCGGTGCCGACAGTATCTATGGCGACCCGATAACGCACTTGGCTTATACTGAAAACGTGCATAAGCATGTGATAACAAACGTTTGTCACATTGCCGGCGAATGTTGTGGTGGCCGTGTGGTGGCTATGGGCGGCGGTGGCTACAATCTCGACAATATTGCTAAAACATGGACTGCTGTTGTCAGCGCCCTGATTGGCGCAAACAAGCCTGGTAATGTCTTGTAGAAGCTGCAAAATGAAAATTCAGGAAAGCAGTTTCAAAAAGCTAGAAAGTATCAAACAGCTTTCCGCCCTGGCCTGCAAACACTACTGGCGGTAGCCTGTGATCATCTTCAAACCCTCAGACCCTTGAAAATCTCAACAGAAAATCCTATTGTCTAAGAAAGAACAGAAAATCGCTCGAATTATGCTTAGTTGCCATGGGGTGTGTATTGAATGATGACCCGGTGACAAGCATCATTTTCTGAATCAATTAATAATCTATCAGTCAATAAATGACGCCAGTTATAAAAGGAACAACATGAGTTTTTTATTTAAAAAAATATATTTACTTTGTTCAGTTTTCCTGCTAGCAGTAGGAATAAATGCGCCGTCGCTGGCCCTGGATGGACCCCCTGCGGCATTGGAGCGCATTGATCCACACAAAAAAGTCATCACTCCTGAAGAATATTTCTGGATTGAAGGCCAGGCACGGTTTTCCGCCCGCGTTGATAGCGGTGCAAAAAGCACCTCGATACACGCAGTCGAAATCGAGGTTGAGGACGCTGCTGATACCATGATGGACAATGTTGGCAAACAGGTTAATTTTACCATTGTGAATGAAGAAGGTAAGACCTGGTCGCTTTCAAGGCGTATCAGTTCTGTAACAAAGGTACGTAATTCACAGGGTGTTGAATACCGCTATAATGTGCCGCTGCGCCTGGGCTGGAACGGTATCAATAAAACGGTTGATGTGAATTTGCGGGACCGCAGTAAAATGACGTACAAGTTATTGATCGGCCGGGACTGGATGAATCGTGAGGTGGTCATCGACCTGGAACATTGACGCTATTATTGATTGGGTAACGAGCGCCGGGTTACGATTCACTTCAAAGACTCGCAGCAGAATACAGTGATCGACTATCTCAAAAGCGGAATGGACAATTTCTTGGTAAATTGACCCGCTTACCAGCAGGTAATATGCCGAACAAACAGCTGAAATGGTTTATAGCCAGCAGCATCCGTATCCACCTAACCCCGGTTTACCGGTAGGCTTCGAATTGATGACGACTGTTTTTTTTCGTGCATCAGCACATGCGCAAACACGATATCGGTTTTTTCCTCGATCTTATGGCGGGACTGCTAGTAGACTGAGCACGATGGTGTGTTTGGATAACTACTGAGTACTGTTAACCTGTTATTACATAGTGGTGACGACACGGTTTGTTCAAGAACGGTTTGTTTGTCAATCCGTTCATGAAATGAAGGCTGTCTGTGTATGGTTAATCGGTGTGACTTTTTAACTCTTGTTTTTTCTTGTCATTACCTGTATCATGTGCGGTTGAGTTTTCTATTCAAATAGAACATTTGTAATTGATTTGATTATCTATCACGTCAGCGTCATAACAGCCAATCTGTCAGACATAACTTTGAATAGCTTCTAAATCTGCTAGCACGCTGATTCAAAGCTTTTATTTAAAAAATAAACCGTCTCGGTCCTGCACATTGCAGGCGATATAAAGATTCCGGCTATATATAACGTTTATAGCGATTAAGCTGCCTATTCAAACCAAGCGCAAGCAAAGGTGCAGCAAAACGGTTTACTCATACCAAACAAATATGAATCTTCGCCGTCGAGACGGCGGATTTCAAATTGCTGGATAGCAGAGCAGTCTATACTGCTCGATCTAAACTCACTTCGTTAGTTTATAACTGCAGGCGCGTAACCGCATTAATCGAAAGCGCGGTCATGACACTTGCCATCAATAAGAGAATCCATGAAACATTTTAATTTGCTGGGGCTTCCTGAAGCCCTGAATCATGCGCTGCATCAAATGCATTTTACCGAGCCGACTCCCATTCAGGCCCAAACCATTCCTCGTGCGCTGGAAGGCCGCGATATTCTGGGCTCGGCCCAGACCGGGACAGGAAAGACGGCCGCCTTTGGTATTCCGCTTGTCGCCCGGTTGTTGTCAAACCCGCGGGGATCGGCATTAGTGATGACGCCGACACGTGAACTGGCGACACAGGTGATGAGTCAATTGCAGGCGTTGCTGGGCAGGCAAAGCGGGATCAAAACAGCGCTGCTGATTGGCGGCGAATCCATGCCGAAACAGATCAAACAGCTTCGCAACCGGCCACGGTTGCTGGTGGGAACGCCCGGGCGCATCAACGATCACCTGCAGCAGGGAAATCTCAAACTGCACGACACCGGCGTTCTGGTGCTGGATGAAACAGACCGTATGCTGGATATGGGCTTTACAAGTCAGATCGAGAGGATCCTGAATTTTATGCCCAAAACACGCCAGACCATGCTGTTTTCGGCGACCCTGCCGGACAACATGGTCCGGATAGCCGGGAAATATCTTAATAACCCGGTGCGTGTCGCTGTAGATAAAACGATGACGCCCGTGAAAAAAATCCGCCATGACGTGCTGCGCGTTACTGAGGAAGAGAAGTACCGCAAACTGTTGTCTGAACTGGACGCGCGCACCGGATCAGTGATTGTGTTTGTCAAAACCAAATATGGCACTGAGAAAATGGCGAAACAGCTCTCCAGGGCCGGCCATAACGCCGACGCCATTCATGGCGACCTGCGTCAGAATAAGCGCGATCGCGTCATCATGAATTTCAGGAACCAGAAATACCGTATTCTGGTTGCGACCGACGTGGCAGCGCGAGGGCTGGACATACCGCATATCGAACATGTCATCAATTACGATTTGCCGCAATGTGCGGAAGATTATATTCACCGTATAGGCAGAACGGCCCGCGCTGGCGCGGAAGGCTCCGCCATGTGTCTGGTGACACCGGCGAATACCGGAAAATGGAATGCGATCAACCGGTTGATGAACCCTGGCTCTGTCAGTAAAAAGCCAAACGAACAGAAATACAAAAAACGTCCAGGTAAGCCAGGCGGCTTTAAAAACAGCGGCAAGAAATATAATAGAGGTATCAATAGAGTTGCCGCCTGAGTTGCAGTCATTGTCAAAACCGGCATACAGCCGGAACTTACAATATTTCGGGAGTATGTCAAATACAGCGGCATCTGGCCGCTGACAATTTGATACCGGAGTGACAACAAATATCAGTTTGGACACTTTGATTTCAAGGCCATTCATATCCTGTTTTGATTGAAAGCAGGTCCGTTAATACGGATTTCTTTCTAACGCTCAAAAACATGGTCGAATTGTTGGCACGGGCCAGTAATTCATCTGTTTTGTATGCATCAAAATTGCTGGCTGTTTAATGTTTTAAACAGCCAGATGCATATCACTGGCATCTGTTTGAAACAGATTTCAAATTTTCGAAACGATTTTTCAGGAAGCGTCTGAGAAAATAATTCAGCGAGCGATGCGGTTCTGAACACATCGCAATACACTTACACAAGCCGGTGCGATCTCGGTTTTTATTTTTTTCGCTGTCATCTCGTCCACGTTTTTATCAGATTCGGTGCTTCCTTTGTTTTAAAACATCAATCACGGCGATGATGTTTTCATTAATCGCTGTATATCAGCTCGGAGGTAATATTATGTCTAAAGAAGAACTTATAGAACTGGAAGGAACGGTAACGAATGTATTGCGTAACCAGTGTTATCGTGTGGAACTGGAAAACGGTAAAGAAGTTCAGGCTTATACATCAGGTAATATGCGTCGTTTTAGAATACGTATAGTGCTGGGCGACAAGGTAAAACTGGAAATGTCTCCCTACGATTTAACCAAAGGCCGAATCAACTATCGTATGAAAAAATAAGACGTGACTCAGTAACCTGCACATTGAATTAATATGTGTCAATTGCTCTGTCCTGATTGTCTTTAGCCTGAGGGTTAAGGATAACAGGGCAGAATGATCAGACGTCAACACTAAAATAAGATTTGTAGCAGCATCAGAAGACTGTGAATGGTCATTCACACTGAGCCATGCTACTTGTTTGCAAATCGACTCAAAGACCGATAAAAAATTATTTTATCCTCTTATGACAGCTGTTTAATAATGGGTAAGATTTTCACTTTACAAGAAAGCTTTGTTCAGATAGCATCAAAAGCGTATTGAGGTGAACATGAGCATTTGTTCAATCAAGAAATTCAAGACCCAATCCCTGCTCCATCCCGGTAATAGTTGAAGTTTAACAACTAAATTCACTGAATCTGGGCACATGCTGTGCTTGTAATAGGGATAAGCAAGCAACCTGTTGTTTTGTTTGTCTACAAACGATATCAATCAGCATTGTGTCATTTGACGTGTTGTATGTTCGGTAAGTGCAATTCTCATACAGCATACTGCTACCCTTCTTCTCACAAAAAAGGACATCTTTTGAAAAGATTATTTGTTGGGAATCTACCGAGTAACGCGACTGAAGCCAGTGTCATAGAACTATTTTCGGAATGTGGCAAAGTACATTCTATTAAGCTCGCTGTAGATATGTTCAGCGGAAAATGTATTGGCTTTGGATTTATTTCAATGGAAGGTCATGAGGCCAGAGCAGCTATTGAAAAGCTCAATGGTTATATGTTTGGTGACAAATCACTCAAAATCAGGTTTGAAGATACCTCGCGAAGGAAAGGCAGACGTCGCTGATTTGGATCTGAAAGAAACTATACAGCCCAGCTTGGGTCTGCCTGGAGAACAGACTATAAAAACAGGAATGCAGTCATTGCATAAATTGAACAAGGTGTGCCCGAATTTCGGAGTAAATTGTTCAAATCAGCCAGATCATTGGCAACTAAAGCGTTGTCCAGAATATGTGTCTTGAGTTGCAGATTGTTTACAATAGAAACTTAATGAAATGACATTGATCTGCATCACAGCAGAACGAGGAGTATGATAAGTGGCATATAACAAGTGCTTCTTTTGATTGTGTGACAAGAACCGAATCTTAATGATAGAAAAGCTATGGCCATCTTCAAATGGATCGTAATTGTGCTGCTCTCTCTGTCGCTATTGATTGCCGCAGTGATTGCACTGATGGATTGGAATTGGGCGCGTGACTATGCTGTTCGACAGCTGAGTGAAATCACGGGGCGGTCGCTGGTTATAGAAGGTGATATGGATATTGACTGGTCTTTGGCACCACATATTCGACTTGAGCGCATCAGGCTTGAAAATGCGTCATGGAGTGAACGGCCATATATGATCGAAATTTCGGCGTTAGAGCTTCGGGTTGATTTGCGCAGTTTAATAACAGGGAAAATCGTGCTGCCTGAAATTTTACTGCTCAACCCTGCCGTATTTCTAGAAAAATCCGCCGATGGCATGGCAAACTGGGAACTTGACATAGCTCCTGTAGGCGATCCGGTACCGGATGCACGCGCTGAATTTCCTGTTATTGAGCGGCTCATAATTGAGAATGGATTGCTTGTTTATGTCGATCCGACTGCTGATACCGATTTAAAAGCAGCACTTTCCTTAGTCAGCGGAGTGGAAAATGATAGAGAATCGTTCACTTTACAGGCTGAGGGTAAGCTGCAGGGAAAGTCGTTACACGTTGATTTGAAAGCCGACCCGTTGCTTGCGCTGCAGGAGACTAATAAACCTTATAAACTGGCTTTGGATGTCGGATTGGACGATACGGCCGCTAAAATCACTGGTACGTTACGACAGCCACTTCAGCTGAAAGGTATGGATGTCTATTTCGAAATACACGGACCTAATCCCAGTCGTGTATCTGACATTATAGGCTTTCCGATGCCGGATCTGCCGCCATTTAGATTAAAGGGTGAAATATCCCGAAATGGTGATATCTGGAAATTCACTGATTTTGATGGACGTGTGGGTGACAGCGATCTAACCGGAAATATTGATGTCGATTTAGGTCAAAGCCCGATTTATATCAAGGCTGATTTGCGTTCTCAAAAACTTGATCTGGATGATCTGGGTCCTCTGATTGGTATAGCACCGGAAACAGGAGAAGGAGAAACTGTTTCGGCAGCACAACGGAAAGAAGCCAGAAAGGAAGAAAAATCGCCAACAGTATTACCTAAAGATGAAATTGATTTTGAAGCATTGAAACAAGTGAATGCGGACATTCATTTGCGCGGCAAACGCGTTGAATCCGGATTACCTGTAGATGATCTGATTATGAAGGTCCACATTGATGGTGGTCGACTGACTCTTGCGCCGTTGAATTTCGGGGTCGCAAGCGGTAATTTACGGTTGCATATAGAGCTGGACGCAAGTCAAAATCCGGTCACCAGTAAAATTGAAACCGAAATCCGGCGTGTGCGTTTGTTTGAGATTTTGAAATATTTTGACATCGCTGATGAAAGCGCAGGATTGGTGGGAGGGCGTGCCGTATTTTGGTTTAATGGCAATTCCATTGCGCAGATGTTGGCTGCAGCCGATGGTGGGTTGTTGATGTTAATGACAGGTGGGCAATTTGATGGTCTGCTCATTGAAATTGCCGGGCTTGATATAGGTGAGTCGCTGGTTGCATTATTTGGTGACCAGACGGAGACTGATATCAACTGCGCTTTTATTGATCTGCCGACTGAAAACGGCCTGATGAAAATGGAGACGCTGGTTGTGGACACGAAGGATACTGTTTTCCTGGGAAAAGGCACGATAGATTTGTCCGATGAAACGCTGGATCTTGTCATCGATCCAAATCCTAAAGATTTAAGCCTGTTCTCGGCGCGTGCGCCGCTTCATATCGGTGGACGCTTCAGTAGCCCGGATTTTGTCCCCGGCTCATCGGCGATCTTACGGGGTGCTGCTTCTCTTGCATTGTTACCTTCGGCTCCAATTGCAAGCCTGATCTCGTTATTGGATGAGGAAGGCGGAGAGGAAAACGTACACTGTACCGGTCTGGTGGAGGCTATCAATGAGGCTCGTTGATGATGTTAGATTCGCAATGATGTAGTTTATGAATGGACTAATACAAAATGATTAAGATGACGGTTGATAATAAACTGTGTCAATACAGGTATATTGTCGGATTGTTGACAATCATGACTTTGCTAAGTGGTTGCGCCGGTCTGTTAAATCCTGAAACTATAGAATCAGAACCGCGTGAGGATGTGATTCTGGCGATGAAAATTAAATCAAGGTTGATTGAATCGAATGAATTGAGCGCTGCTGCCATTCATGTGGATGCCAAGGATGGCGTGGTGAAATTGACCGGTTTTGTTGAAACATCTGCTCAACAGGCACTGGCCAGTCAGATAGCACAACAAACCGATGGCGTCATTCAGGTTGAGAATTTACTGGAAGTGAAATGAATCTGAAACAATGACTGTAGCAGCTGGGACAGTGATTGATTGTTGTGGCCAGATGCAAAGCCATATCAGGGCCTAACTCTGGTTATTAGACTGATCTTCAACAGAATTATTGGCTTCTAAATTTTGATTGACAACTTTTACCGCATATTTATTGGCAGGCATGTTCAAACCGGCATTTTCATTAAAGCAATAAGTAAATGCAGCGCCGAACAAAAATATGACCGATGCATAATATACCCATACCATAATAATCATTATGGAGCCAGCCGCTTGATATAGATTGGCCACATTTGAATTACTGATATAAAGTTTGATGAAATACATTCCTATAAAAAATAATACAGCAGTAAAAATGCCGCCGATCAATACGCTTTTCCATGGAAGCCGTACATCTGGTAGATATTTGAATATCAGCATAAACAAAAATGCTGTGATCAGAAGAGGAAGCGCGAACACCGTGATTTCAACAATCAAAACCGAAAGAGTTGGTATAACGTGAACCAGCAATTGGCTGAATTTTGCAACCAGTGCATTGATTGTAAGTGAAACCACAAGAATGAAGCCAATACTGAGCAGCAGGGCAAATGAGATAATACGGTCCCGCAGCATTTTAAACCATCCGGCATTAGGTCTGGGCTTAACCATAAAGAGTGTGTTCAGCGCATCCTGAATAGTGACAAATACAGTGGTGGCAGTGAATAATAGTCCGCCAATGCCAATAAATGTCGCCCACCATGTACCTTCGAAAAGCCCGGCTATGCGTACTGTATTGGCAAGCTGTGCTGCGCTCTCTTGACCGATTAGATCAGCCAGATCGCCAAAAATTGTTTGTCGCACAGTTTGCGGGTCATAAAATAAGGTAGTAGTAAACAATATGACCAGCAGCATCGGAGGCAGTGTAAATATAGTATAGTATGATAGCGCTGCAGCGCGAACCAATGCATTGCCCTGTTTAAATTTTTTAACACTGTTGACTAAAACATCCCGAATAAATCCGAATTTGTTTGTGATCATATTCATGGTCGATACGCGGAGCTGATAAACTTAATGCCTACATAAACACATATGCTATTGGACCAGAGTTCGCCGTATTAAACTTATTAGATATTTTCTGTGTATGTTGTATAAGAGTTTTGTTTGTGATCTGTATCAGAGTCTCGATTATCAAATTCCAACAAAAAACTCATACCGGTATCCAAAGAATGTTTTGGTATTACGACAGCTTTGTTAAAAAAATCTTGTAGTATTTCTAAGCGTCGGTGTGTCCAGTATTATCATTGTACCTTTGAAACAAATCAAACTTGTTGTAGAGAAAATTAACGGATCTTCAGAAATTGGATGTATGACTCTGATTCGAATAAGTTAATTTACAATATAATTTATGCTTTTTCAGTAGTTGGTGCCTGCCCATAGAGCTGTGCGGCGGGTCTGTACATCAACCAGGAAGCCAGCACGTATTTGTCGTTCGAGGTGGGAATATGACCGCGATGAGTGTGGGTAAAAATACACGGTGCGATGATCAGGCTGCTCTGGACCGGTTTTATTTTCACTTGCTGATAATAAAATTCAGTCTCGCCGCCTTCGCTGACATCATTCAGGTAAAGCACCCATAGCAGAGCCCGCCGCAGCGTTCGCTGGCTGGAATCTGTGGGATGCGGATAATGCTCCGAGTGCCAGTGATGATAACCCCCTTGTCCTTGCGTGTAGCGCTGAAGATTAATACCGTCAAGCATGTACATTGCGTTAATTAAACTGGTCAGTTGCGGATCACCCATTTTTTCCAGGTCGTCATGAAGAATCGCGCGCATTTTCTGTGTTTGCGTGTCGAGAATACCGGGTGAAACGGCGCCGGTAATTAAAAACGGAAACAGCCGCGCGTAACGTACGATTGCGTTAATGATCGCCTGATTGATTGTCTGACACTCCCGCTGCCAGCCTGGTTGTCCGCTGATATAAAGATCCATGCTGTCTTTTTTTGCTTTATCGAATCCTGCCCCGGTATGGCCTGGTTGTTTCTGTGAGTCCTGTTCAAATTTGCTGATGAGATGCTGGCAAGTTTCGGGGGAAAGCGCGTGTTTAAATTCTCTAATAAAATTTTCCATCGACTGTCAATGTTCTGGCACGCAGGATTGGCGTCAGTCTGCGGCGAGTAATAGGATTAGTTATTGTGCGACGACAGTGCTTGTAAAGTCAATCACGTCCGCTGTCCAGTCACCGGGCGTAAAAAACCATTTTTTCAATGAAACTTTTTCTGATAATAGTCGCCATAAGAACATGGTTTCTTGTAAACGAGAATAACAAATCAAAGGAGTGAGAAAGTATGGCAACAACAATGGGAACGAGTGGCGCTGCGAGTGCTGACTACGACATGTCATTGTGGTACGACTCCAAGTACTACAAGATAGGTCTTGGGCTGATGCTTGCGGTAGCGATATTCTGGATTTGGTATCAGCGTACATTTGCGTATTCGCA
>NZ_FOCP01000027.1 GCF_900110145.1 Nitrosomonas marina
CTAATAGCCGTATTGATGAGTTGTTGCCGTTAACGCCGGAATTTATCGAAGCATTAAAACAAGAAAAATTATAGATGGTCGCGCCGGACGCTTACAATATATTCATAAGATAATCCATGGAACCATATCTGACAATTCCCTGTTCTGCAGCGATCTGGGCAGCGCAAACTGTTGTGCGACATACGGCTGGTTACGATGGAAAGCGGTATCGAGACAGGCGATCTGGACCATGCCAGGATATAATTTCGCCAGGATTTCAATGGCTAAATTTGATAAGGTTGATGCAGCGGGGCGAGTGGAATAAAACTTTTCAGGTCTGAGAGAATTGCTTCATTCACCATTACCGGTGACGAAAACTTTACACCACCATGCACGACACGATGACCTGCAGCAATAAGTGAAAAATTACCTGCTTGATCATTTATCAGTCTACAATCACTGACAGTGCCTGATCATGGGTGCGTATCTTTGTGGTTTCTGTACGCAACCGTTCTGTGATGACAAGTGTGTCGCCATGGTTGTCTACCAGAGTAAAATCATTCTGATGCCCAATACCGGTCAGTTTTCCACGATAGTGCATATTAAACGAACGCGTGTTCTGTGCTGAGGCATAGACAGCAAACTTGATACTGGACGAACCGGCATTAATGACAACAATTGCTTCCTGCATTTTGATCCTGTTTTAGAGGTAAACTAAAACTGTTTCCGGTATTTCGTAAAAATAGGGTAAAGGGGCGTCTCCTTGGTAAGGATACTGCCTGACAATCGTTCGATATATGCTGTATATCGTATACCAGTTGATTTTATTTTTAAACTTAACTGACCATAGCTGAAAGTCCACGACAGGCGTTTTAGCCTTTGGCGTCGCATCTTGCCCAACAATCTCATCAATTTTCGACTCAACACGCTGCATCAATTTCCTTGTCAAGATCTGCGGCAGGTGCGATGGTTTAAGAGCCGGACAGGCTACGCTTCTTTAGCTGTTTTGTGTGTGTGACAGAAGTCTGAACAAAGCCCGATTGCAGATACGTGTATCATCAATTTCCAGAATATCAGAGAAAGTTTCTGAATGAATTATTTTACGGAAAGTCTGTGGTGATAAGTTCTGGAAAAATACCGAGTCCTATGATTAATGAATTGATTACAATCACGCTGGCGAGGGTGCCTCTCGGCAGTGGAACGATATATTGCCCTGTTCTTTCTTTTTCCTCTGCAAAAAAAATGATCAGGATATGTAAATAGTAGTAGAAGGCAATTGCAGTGTTGATTACTGCAATAATGGCCAGAATGAAATGACCAGCTTCGACCGCCGAACCAAAAGCGAGTAATTTGGCAACAAATCCAGCTGTCGGGGGCAGGCCTGCGAGGGCCAGCAGGCTGATAGCCATGGATATTCCAAGAATGGGATACTGTCGTCCAAGCCCACGATATTCCTCCAGACTTTGTCGATCCTTGTCTGACAGGGCGAGTGCGGCAACAACGGCAAAAGCACCGAGATTCATCAGTGCATACGCCAGCGAATAGTAAATGGCAGCGTCGCGTCCCAAAGAGTTACCGGCTGCCAGTGCAACGAATATGTAACCGATATGTGCTATCGATGAATAAGCAAGCAGCCGTTTTATATTCTGCTGAAATAACGCCAGAAGATTACCGGCAAACATGCTGATCACCGCAAGAATCCATAGCAGTGGCAGCAACGCTTCCCATACCGGCTGTAGATTCAGGCATAACAGACGAATAAGAAATATCAGTACGGCTGCCTTAGCGATACTGGCGAACAAGGCCGTTACCGGGGCGGGGGCAGCCTGATAGATGTCAGGCGACCACATATGAAAGGGCACCAGCGCCAGTTTAAAACCCATACCCACCAGCAACAGGGTGACGGCGATTGCAGGCAGATGCCCGTCAGATAGCGACTGACTAAGTGCGGTTATGTTCAAACTGCCGGAATTGACGTAGGCCAGAGTCGTGCCATATAAAAAAAAAGCCGCAGCAATACCTGCGAGCATGGCATATTTTATACCGCCTTCAATTGCGTGTTTCTGTTTTGGTAGCCACGCAATCAAAGCGAAAAGCGGTACTGACAGAATCTCCAGCCCGACAAAGGCCATCACGAGATTCTGAGAAGAAATGAATAGCACCATTCCAAGCGTTGTGAACAGTATCAGGCTTAAATATTCTTCCCGCATTTCTTTCTGAGTCGGCGGGTAGTACAAGGAGAGAACGGTTATGACTATCGCGCCGAGCATGCAAAGCTGGATGAATAAACGACTCAATCTGTCGAATACTAAGATCCCGTCTATTTCATGGGGCACTTTCCACAAAATGGTCGCAGCGGTACCGAGTATTAAAACTATAATTGTAACGGCAGTCAGAGTGCGCGTTGATACATGTCCAGGCAAGATGCCCAGGCCGAGTACAGTGATTCCACCCAGACCCAGTATAATAAAAGGTCCAAGATTGATCAGGTCAATGGCTTGCATCTTCCGTTCCTGTGATGACAACCGTATTCAATTCGATAATGGTATCGGTCGGATTCTGCAAATAATCCAGGAAAGGCGCAGGATATAAACCCAGCCAGAGTACAAGAATTGTCAGTATCGCAAGAACCGATAACTCCCGAAGATCAAGGTCGCGCCATGCCGGGCTTTCGTTTACTTCGCCGAGCATGGCACGCTGATACATCCAGAGTAGATAAATCGCACCCGCAACAATACCCATGGCACCAGCGATGGCGAACGAGGCGGAAATCTGGTAGACGCCGGCTAACACTAGAAATTCACCGACAAAATTGGCCAGTCCCGGCATTCCCATGGCAGAAAGTGTGAACAATAGCAGCATTGTGCCTAAACGCGGCATCGGTAGCAGCAATCCTCCCATACGAGACAGTAAACGGGTGTGCGATCGTTCCTCGAGCATGCCGACAATGGCAAACATCGCACTGGTCGTTATACCGTGAGCGAGTATCAGTATCATGGCGCCATGAAGGCTTTCCTGGTTCCAGGCATAAATTCCCAGTACGACAAAACCGAGATGGCTGATGGAAGAGTATGCGATCAAACGTTTGAGATCTTCCTGTACCAGTGCGAGGAAGGCGCCGTAAAGAATGCCGACTACACCCAGTGCCATCGCGAACGGTGCAAATTCGAGAGAATCTTCAGGAAACAGTGGCAAACAGAAGCGCAACAGACCGTAGGCTCCGGTTTTCAATAGCAGGCCAGCCAGTATGATACTGCCGGCAGTTGGTGCTTCTGTATGCGCATCGGGCAGCCAGCTGTGAACCGGAAAGACCGGAATTTTTACGGCGAACGCCGCAAAAAAACCCAGCATGAGCCACATTCCGGTATTGTCAGGGAGATCGGTGTGCAGCAGCGCGAAGTAATCGAAGGTATAAGTTCCGGTCTGCTCACCATGAATGAAGTACAGTCCCAAGATTGATACCAGCATTAACAAAGAGCCTGTCAGCGTAAAAAGAAAAAATTTATAGGCAGCATATAGCCGTCGTTCATGGCCCCATATTCCGATTAAAAAATACATCGGAACCAGCATGAGTTCCCAGAATACATAGAACAGGATCAGGTCAAGTGCCAGAAAAACACCCATAATACCAGCCTCTGTAGCGAGCAGGAGCGCAGCGAAAACAGGCCAGTGAAGCTTGATCGAATGCCATGATACCAATATCGCGATTGGGATGAGTAAGGCTGTCAATAAAACCAATAGCAGGCTGAGTCCATCCATGCCGAGCAGAAATTGAATGCCCATGGAAGGAATCCAGGATGCTCGGACGATGTACATATATCCATCAGATCCGGGATTGGCAAACCACCAGAGACCCAGGGCAATCAGAAGCTCGGCAGCAGAAAAAAGCAGTGCCGCCCTGCGGGCCATGACAACATTGTTGTGCCACGCCAGAACGATCAACAGGGCGCCAGACAAAGGCAAAAAGATTAAAACACTCAACCAGTACATCATAGATTTACCATAACCAGTAGCCCAATAAGAAGACAGCTCCAGCACAAATCATCAGAGCATAACGATTCAACAGGCCATTTTGTGCGGTGCTGAGTTGTGCATGTCCGAAACGTAATCCCGACAGCAAACCATTCAATCCCCTATTCAGCACGCCGTACTCGAATCCGGTGCGACAATATGTGGCGAAAACCTTGTATCCGCGTGTCATTTTATGCAGCATAGCGTCAATCAGTAGTGACTCTATCAATTTAAAAAAATGGGCCAGTCTGAAATAACCGCCTACCAGCACAATTTTATACGTAGCATCAAATTTCCAGCCATCACGCAAGAAATCCGATAGAGGAAGGCGGTAACCTGTTTTTTCGCGGCGCACCAGCAAAAAAGCAATGCCCGCGCCCAGTAGAGGCAGTAAACTGGCTATCAACTGCAATACGTATACTGTCGCAAGCGGTGGATGTGTTGCTGTACCAAATTCATTCTCTAACCAGGTGCTCCAGAGTTGCGGTCCCGGCCATCCGGCCGGGAACTCCACAAAACCGGCTGTAATACTGAGTAAAGCCAGGATGAACAGCGGCCAGACCATCATTCGATTGACGGGCGATATTGAAACAGCCTTTTGAGAATTCTGAAATAACAGAAAATAAGTCCGGAATATATAAATTGAGGTTACCAATGTACCCAACGCCGCAATAACCCAGAGCAGCTGACCGGTCGATGCCGGCCAGACGGTGGTCAGAATGGCTTCTTTGCTGTAAAACCCGGCGGTGATCACGGGGATACCCGCAAGCGAAGCGGCGCCGACCAGAAAACAACCGTGCATCAGAAGAGAGTGACCACCATGGCTTCCCAGACGGTGAATGTCATGCTCATGGTTGTTGGCCTGAATGATTGCACCTGCGGTGAGAAACAGCAAAGACTTGAAAAAAGCGTGCGTAACCAGATGAAACAGCGCGAATGCATATGCGCCGCAGCCCAGCGCTAGAAACATATAACCGATCTGGCTGATTGTTGAGTAGGCCAGTACGCGTTTCAAATCATTTTGAGCCAGTGCCGAGCTGGCCCCATAAAGTATCGTCACCGCGCCAATGGCTGCTACCGTCCATTGTACCAGCGGTGTCAGTTCAAATAGCGGATGCATACGGGCAATCAGGTAAACCCCGGCCGTCACCATGGTGGCGGCATGAATCAGTGCGGAAACAGGACTCGGTCCGGCCATCGCATCAGGCAACCAGACTTGTAGTGGAATCTGTGCTGATTTGCCGACAGCACCGGCGAAAATCATGAAAGCTGTAATTGCGGCCAGTTGCGAATTAGGCTGCCACTGTTCAGAGATGGCATCAAACAAAACTGGCAGCGATAGCGTATTAAATTGACTGAACAGCAGAAAGATACCAAGCGCCAGCGACAGATCGCCGATACGCGTGGTGATAAACGCCTTGCGCCCCGCAGAGGCACGCACAGGGTCGCGGTACCAGAAACCGATTAAGGCAAATGAGCAGAGTCCGACCAGTTCCCATCCCAGATAAAGTAATAGCAGATTGTCGGCCAGTACCAGCAACAGCATGCCGCCTAAAAACAGATTAAGAAAAAAATAATAGCGGCGGTAGTCATTGTCTTTCGCCATGAAGGCAATCGAATAGAGGTGAATCAGTAAACCGACGCCGCTGACGACACTGACCATGACCAGAGAGATCCGGTCAAGCATTAGCCCGACAGTGGGGCGCCAATCACCAACAGCCACCCAGGTGTATACTGTTTGTTGCAAAGGTTGAGCATTTGCAGCGCCGTTAAGCCATGCCAACAGCACGGTCAGAAAAGCGGCTGCTGCTGCGCAACTAGCAAGAACAGCGATATGCCTGTATCGCAAGAACCCACCCAGCAAGACGATGATCAAAGCGCTGAGGATGGGTGCGCCGGGTATCAACCATAGCAACTGATTCACGGCGGACCTCTGTCGATATTGTCTTTGAGCAGCTTTAAATTGTCTGCCCGTGTTGTATTAAGGCGCTCAAATACAAGCCACACCAGAATCAGCGCAATCGCCAGTTCAGCAGCCGTGACAACCGTCAGGAAAATCGTCAGTACCTGACCATCGGCGTTCGTCCAATACTGACCGGCCGCTATGGCTGTCAACGCGGCGCCGTTGAACATAACTTCCAGTCCCATCAAAATAAACAGCAGTTCGCGTCGCAGCATGATGATCAGCAGCCCCAGCGTGAATAGCAACGCGGCAATGATGAGACTATGGCTGAGCGGGATCATAAGCGCTTCTTTCGGCTGAGATATAGTACGGCAATGAGCGCGGCCAGCAGTAAAATAGCCGCAGCTTCGACCACCAGAAGATAAGGCCCGAATAACGACTCACCGACCACTTTGGGTTCGATAACTGTAATTGTTTCATCTGCGGGTTCGGGTAAAAGTCCGAAAAATAACACCAGCAATTCCAGCCATAGAATCAATGCCAAAAAAGCAGGTACTTTCCAGCCAGCAGACAAAAACGGCAGTTGTTCCTGTGTTGGTCGCAGATTCATTACCATAATTAAAAACAAGAATAACACCATGATGGCGCCTGCATAAATCATGACTTGCAGTGCAGCCAGCAATGGAGCGCCGAGCAGGAAAAACAAGAGTGCCAGCGCCAGCAAGGCAATGACAAGATACAACGCGGCATGTATCGGGTTGCGGACGATCAGTATTGAACCGGCCGCCAGCACAGTAACAGCAGCGGTAAGATAAAAAATAATTTCATACATAACTGTTTCCACAGATTTGATACAGTTTCCGATTATTCTTGCTATATGCCCTCATGTACATTACGCTGATTATGGTAAGTTGCTGTCACGATCGACGGGCGGAGTGTCGCATTCAGCTTCACCGATTGCCTTGCCGGGTATGGCTACGCCAGCGCGACGATAAAAATTGTAACCGGGATGTTTTCCCTGTCCGTCAATCAATAATTGTTGTTTGTCGTAAACCAGGCTTGCATGGTGTTTTTCACACATTTCAAAATCCGGTGTCAGCTGGATGGCCAGTGTCGGGCAAGCCTCCTCGCAAAATCCACAGAAAATGCAGCGGCTGAAATCAATGGTGAAAGTTTCAGGGTAGCGCCGTCCTTCGTCCATTTGTCGCGACTGCAGGTGAATGCAGTCCACAGGACAAACCGCCGAACAGAGATAGCAGGCTACGCAACGTTCCTCGCCGTCAGGGTCGCGCGTCAGCACGATGCGTCCACGCCAGCGGGCTGGCAAAGAGCGTTTTACATCAGGGTATGGTATCGTATCGCGCTTGGTAAATGCATGACGAAGCACTGTCCATAGTGATCGTAGTATTCCGGTTCCTTGCGTTGATTGGTAAGATGGGATTGGTTTTTTTAGCATGAACTTCACCCTTTTATCCAGAACAGCCCGATTACGGCTGTTATCATGAGGTTAATCAATGCCGCAGGTAATAACAGTTTCCAGCCAAAACTCATCAGCTGATCGTAACGCAACCTGGGCATGCTTGTACGCAGCCAGAAAAACAGCAGAATCAGTATCAGCATTTTTATTGCAAACCAACAGACACCTGGCAGCCAGGGGCCGTGCCAGCCGCCTAGAAACAGTACGGTTGCAAGTGCGGCAATCAGCAAAACACCTATGTATTCACCCAAGAAGAAGAGTGCAAACTGAATGCCTCCATACTCGGTGCTATAGCCTGCCGCCAGTTCATTTTCCGCTTCGGGAAGATCAAATGGCAGACGATTTGTCTCTGCAATGCCGCAAATCAGAAATATAAAAAAACCAATTGGCTGCAAAAAAATAAAAGGTAACGACTGGGCTGCGACAATATCGACCAGACTGAATGATCCGCTTAGCATCACTACGCCCATTAGCGCAAGCCCCATGGGTAATTCGTAGCTGATCATCTGTGCCGCCGACCTCAGACCGCCAAACAGGGGATATTTGCTGTTTGAGGCCCATCCGCCAAGCATGATGCCGTAAACTCGCAGTGATGAGAGTGCCAGGACAAACAACAACGCGATGTTGATGTCAGCCAGCCACCAGTCATCATCGACGGGTACGACAGCGAAACTCAGTAGCGCGGTAAACGGTACAATGATCGGTGCAATAGTATAGATACTGCGATCGGCAAAAGGGGGAATGAAATGCTCTTTGGTGATCAGCTTGAGAAGATCAGCGACAGGTTGCAGCAACCCAAAGGGACCTGCACGGTTTGGGCCGAGCCGGTCTTGCAACAAGGCAAGTACACGCCGTTCTGCATATACCATGAATGCGGCAATTAAAAACAGAGAAAGCAGAACCAGCAACAGTATTGAAAATGCAAACAGCCATTGAGTGATCGTCATACAAGTTGCTCCAGATTAACTGAATCTCCATGGCCGATACCCAGTCGGGCGAGTATGCTGCGCTGGATAGCGACAGTCCCATTTGCAACGCTCGGGTTGATCTGTATGGATGTTTCCACAGAACTGACAGAATTCCATAGTCTGACTCTGGCACCGTTTTTTAAACTCGCACGAACGGCTGATTCGGGATTGATCAGTGCTGCGTTTGGAGGTGCAAGTTTCGTCAGAGCAGGGGAAAAACCGGCGAGCGGATCGTCACCTAACCAGCTTGCCAGTGCTGCTTGCCAGCCGTTATTAGATGAATGCGACTTGGTTTGAATCAATTCGCTATACTGTATGGGCAAGTGTTGGGCGGAAATGTGCGCACCTGGCGTACCGGGTGCTGGTGCTTGAAAACCGGGAAAGCTGTCCTGTAGCATGGATGCGGCATCACGGAGTGGATTTCCCAGTAAGTGGGATATCTCTGAGATGATATCTGCTGTGCTGGGTAGATATTCCGGACGATGAAAGACTGTGGAAAATCCCTGGGCGCGACCTTCGTAATTGACGAAAGTGCCGCTACGCTCAGGCCAGGCGGCAACGGGGATCAGTATATCGGCAGCCTCTGCCGTAGCGGTTGCGATACAGTCAAGCACAATCAGTGTATTAATATTTTGGCGTGCTGCGCGCCAGCGTGCTCCGGAACGTGGCTCGCTGAGCGGATCGCTGCCGGCCACGATCAGTGTCTGGACTTCGCCTCGTTCAGCTGCTCTCAGCAAAGTAACCGTTTCGCCCGCCGCGGAAAGCAGGGCGGCGCCGTAGGCATTGGGTCCGGGTAATACATAAATGAGTTGTGCTGTTGACTCCAATGCTTTTGCCAGTTCCGCCAGCGCGATTATGTCTTGTGCAGTTGAAGTTTCTACAACACCGGCCATCAGAGGCTGGCGTGCCTGTGAAAGTGTAGCAGCGATTGTTTTTATAGTTTGAGTGACTGCATCGTTAGCCCCGGACTGTCTGCTAATCTGCCTGTACAGTTGCGTTAGCATATCGTGCATTTTACGGGGGGCAATAGTTGCAGCCGTGGATGCGAATTGCGTCAATTGCGCGGCGCTGCTGTGCAGCATGGCCAGCTTGGCGCCATTGCGCCAGGCCTGGCGCAAGGCAAGGTCAATCATTGGTGCATGAAAGGTCAGATCGCCTGTAATTAAAGCAGCGTCAGTCTGTTCCAGGGCTGCGAGATGCGGTGTATTGTCGAGTTCCTGCATCCGGCTGACTGCGGTGAGTGTTGCTGTCTCCAGTTCGGGATCATTGAATGCTGTAAAAATCCCTTTCAAATCATTTAACAAACTCCGAAGCATCACGTTGCCTTCCAAATCTTCGCGCACGGATCCGATCCCGCCAGTACGCTCCGCTGCAGCCTGTATTTCTCTGGCTGCCGCAGCAAGAGCACTCCGGTAATCTGTATTGGTTCCGGAAACCCGCGGCGACAAGGGACGGGTATTGTGTTCACTGTACTGATGGCCGTATTGCCCCCTGTCGCAAATAAACCAGCGGTTCAATTCTTGGTGTTTGCGATTGCGTACTCTGCGTAGCGTGCCATCCCGGGCTCCTGGCAGTGTATTGCAGCCGACGCTGCAATGTGGGCAAATCGACGGTGCTGTTTTTAAATCCCAGGTGCGTGCAAAATGCTGCCGAAAGACAGCATCGGTAAATACGCCAGTCGGACAGATTTCAACCAGATTGCCGGCAAAGGGGTTTTCCAGCGGGCCATCCTGAAAGCGGCCGAAATAAACTTCGTTACGCAAGCGCATGGCGCCAAAGTCATTGCCCAATGCATAGTCCTGGTAAAAACGTGTGCATCGGTAGCAAGTGATGCATCGGTTCATTTCATGGTGGATCAACGGGCCAAGATCCTGGTTAGGGAAGGTGCGCTTGTTACCACGGTAGCGGCGGTATGACGGGCCACAGGCAACAGTCATTTCCTGCAGATGACACTCACCTCCTTCATCACAGATGGGACAGTCATGAGGATGATTGACCATCAGCAGCTCGATAACATGTCTTCTGACCTGTTGTGCTGCTTTGGCTGAGAGCGATACTTCCAATCCTGTTTGGGCAGGTTCAAGGCATGCCATAACCACGTGCGCGGCTTTATCAGAATCCTTGGGTTTGATTTCGACAGCACAGAGACGGCATGCACCCAGACTGCCAAGCGCAGCGTGATAGCAAAAATGGGGAATTTGGATATCCGCTTTCAGCGCGGCCTGCAGAATATTTTCTCCAGGTTCGAATGGAATGCTGCGGCCGTCAATCAGAATCGTATCCATTTTACACCGCTTCCTTTCCGCTAGCATCAAACGGGCAGCGTTGGGTTATGACATGTTGCTCGTAGTGTTCATAATAATTTTTAAGGCTGCTGACGAGTGGCATGACTGCTCCGGGTGCAAATGCGCAAAATGACTGCGTAGCTATTGTGGAACAGAATTCATCCAGCAGTGTCAGATCATCGGCTGAACCATTTCCGGTTGCGATGGCGGTCAGAATTTGTGCCAGATAAGGCAATCCGTCGCGGCAGGGAGTGCAGAATCCACAGGATTCACGTGCAAAGAAACGCGTGAGATTCAGCACGGTTTCGATCGGACAGGTGGTGTCGTCCAGAATAATCAGGCTGCCTGTACCGAGCCGGGAGCCTGCTTCGGCAACCGGATCGAAATCCATCGGTACATCCAGATGTTGGGGTAGCAAAAATGCAGTTGAAGCGCCGCCGGGTAGAAAACCGAGCAAAGTTCTTTCGTCATTATCCAAACCTCCAGCGTGTTTGAAGATCAATTCCCTTGCCGGCGTGCCGCAGGGCAATTCGAATACACCCGGATGCTTTACTTTGCCACTGACGCAGAACAGCTTTGTTCCGCAGCCACCATTGATGCCAAGACGGCGAAACCATTCGGCACCGTTAATCAGTATATGCGGAACATTGACCAGGGTTTCAACATTATTGGTAGTCGTTGGCTGGCCCCAGAGTCCATGCGTGCTCGGACGCGGAATTTTAGGACGCGGATTGGGGCGTTTGCCTTCAATGGCATTGATCTGGGCGGTTTCCTCGCCACAGATATAACGTCCGCCACTGAGGTGCACTTCGATATGCAGATCAAAACCGCTGCCCCCCAGATTGCGCCCCAACAATCCGGCTGTTTCCGCTTCACGGATTGCCTGAATCAGCCTGTGGCCACCTTTGGCGTACTCACCCCTGACAAATATAAAAGCGCGTTCGGCCTGAAGTGCGAAGGCAGAAACAATAACGGCTTCAATAATGGCATGTGGAGCACCGTAAAGCAGGTAGCGATCCTTGAATGTGCCCGGTTCGGATTCATCAAGATTACATACCAGATAACGCGGTGACGGCGCATCTGCTCCCCGCAAACGCCATTTCATCCCGCATGAAAAACCGGCGCCGCCCCGACCGCGTAGGTTGGCTGCTTCCACTGTTTCAATTATTTTTTCAGGTTTGAGGTCAAATGCGGCACTCAGACTGCGATAACCTCCAATAGCCTGGTAAGCGGCCAGATTCTGCGGATTGTCCTGATCGAGATGGCGGGTCAAGATGGCTTCCATACACTATTCTTCTGTTTGTAGACGTTTCAGCAACGCTTCCAGCAAGGTGCGACTCAAAGGACCTGCAGCTTCGCCGTCAACCAGGGCTGCAGGTGCCTTGTCACACAGGCCCAGACAGATGCTTGGCAGGACGGTGGGGGCGTTTTCTGACGCGAGGTTGCCGAGTGAAACACCAAGATAGTGTTCGGCTGCGGTCAGTAGCTGGTCTGCGCCGCGCATGCTGCAACAAACGCTGTCGCATATTTGGACAATGTGGCGTCCAGTCGGGCGACGGTAAATCAGGCTGTAAAATGTCGCCAGTTCTTCAATCTCTGTTGAGGACAAACCAGTAACTTCGGCAATTTTTTCAATGGCGGCGTCGTCAAGATATCCGGTTTCGGATTGTAAGGACAGCATGGCCGGTACCGCTGCTGCCCGGCGATCCGGATGATCGGGTGGCAGATTGGCCAAATCTTTTTGCAATGTATCTATATCAGTCATACAAACGCTCCCGTTAACGGTCGATATCAGCCAGGATATAATCAATGGAACCGAGAATGGCAAACAAGTCAGCGAGAAAATGCCCGGTTGCAAGTAACGCCAGAGCCTGCATGTGCGGAAAAGAAGGCGTACGGATGCGCAGACGGTATGGGTGTTCGGTGCCATTACTGACTACATAATAGCCATTCATGCCTTTGGGTGCCTCAGTAATGAACAGGCTTTCTCCTGTAGGAAACGTCATGCCATGCCCTACAGTGATAAAATGATGAATCAGTGTTTCAATATCCTGCAGCGTTGCTGCTTTTCTCGCAAAGGCGTAACGTGCCTGGTCGGAGAGTATCGGTCCTTCCGGCATATTTGTCATTGCCTGTTCGACAATACGCAGACTTTGCCGAATTTCTTCCAGCCGTAATTCGGCGCGGGCGAGTGAATCACCTTCTGTAGCAGTCGGCACATCGAAATCATAGTGTTCGTAGCCGCTGTAGGGGCGGCGTTTACGCAAATCCCAGTCAACCCCGCTGGCGCGTAGATTGGGGCCGCTGATTCCCCAGTCAATTGCATTCTGCGCGGACAATATGCCGATGCCACGACTGCGGTGATGCATAATAGTATTACCGGTCAGTAATGCTTGGTATTCATCGACCGCATCAGGCATGCGCTTTAAAAAAGCCTGCAGTGCTGTGTGCCACCCCTCTGGTAAATCCAGGGCAACGCCGCCGATACGGAAAAAAGCCGGATGCATGCGACCACCCGTTATCATTTCCATGACATCGAACAGATATTCGCGATCGCGAAATGTATAAAATGGCGGAGCCAACGCACCCAGGTCATGTGAATAACTGGCCAGCCAAACCAGATGACTGGAGATACGAAACAGTTCGCAGAGCATGACGCGCATGACCTGTGCACGTTCCGGCACTTCGATTCCGGCTAGTTGCTCGACTGACAGGACATAAGGCAATTCATTCTGTACACCGGAGAGATAATCGATCCGATCGGTATAGGGAATATAGCTGTGATACGTCTGGCGTTCGGCCATTTTTTCAGCACCGCGATGGTGAAAACCGATCTCCGGACGTACGCTGCGGATTGTTTCGCCTTCCAGCCGGACAACCAGGCGCAGCAAACCGTGGGTACCGGGGTGGGTGGGGCCGATATTCAGCGTGATTTCATCTTCAGCGTTTCCGGGTTCGTGATAGTCCTCGGCACGATAGCTCTCCATGATTGTACGATAGCGTTCTTCCGGAAGACTGTAGGGCGCCATTTCTGTGGCGCGGCTCGGATGTTCCTTGCGTAGAGGATGGCCTTCCCAGTATTCAGGCATCAGAATACGCCGCAGGTTTGGGTGATCGCTGACATTAATACCGAACATGTCGTAGAGTTCGCGCTCGTACCAGTTGGCACATTGCCAGACAGAGCAGATGCTGGGCAATACCGGATCGTTTGAAGGTATGTGCACCTTGATACGCAGGTCCGTATTACCGGATAGCGATAACAGTTGATAAAATACTGTCAATCTGTTCTTGCGTTCTGTATCGTCGATTGCAGAAAGATCGAAAAGCATCTCATATCGCGGTGTCGCAGTATATTTTAGAAATTTCAGGGTGTCGGCAATCTGCTCCGGTGCCACTGATACAGTATTAATACTGTCGCACGGCAGTTCGTCGATAACAGCGTTGAAGCGGGTTGCTAGCTGACTCATGAGTTCCGCATCCGCATCAGTCATCTTTGTCTCCGACTCTCAGACCAAGCGGACGATGTTCGCGGCCGATCGAATCCTGTAGCAAAACCAGTCCTTCAAGTAAGGCCTCGGGTCTGGGCGGGCAGCCTGGTACGTAAACATCGACCGGAAGAATACGGTCAATTCCTTGAACTACGCTGTAGATATCATACATACCGCCGGAATTAGCGCAAGAACCCATCGAGATAACCCATTTAGGCTCGAGCATCTGATTGTACAGGCGCAGAATCATGGGAGCCATTTTGATGAACACAGTACCTGAAACAATTAACAGATCAGCCTGCCTCGGTGAGCCACGCATTACCTCAGCGCCGAAGCGGGCGATGTCATGGCGTGGTGTAAATGATGCCATCATCTCAACGAAGCAACATGAAAGGCCAAAGTTAAATGGCCACAAAGAATATTTTCGTCCCCAGGAGACCATTTCCTCGAGTCGGCCGAAAACTGCTGTTAATGGTCCTTGGGTGTTTTGTCCGAAATCCACTCCAGACCTCCCTTTCGCCACTCATAAATCAAGCCAAATAGCAGAATCAAAATAAAAACACACGCGCCGATTACTCCTCTGATACCGAGCTCCCAGTAAGTCACCGCCCAGATAAACAAGAATGCGGCTTCGATATCGAATATCAGAAAAGAGACTGCGATGACGTAGAATGATACTGGCATACGTGTTCGTGCATCACCCGTTGGTGGAACACCGCACTCAAATGGTTGTTCTTTGTCCCACTGAGCGCGATAACTGCCCAGCCATCGTGCGATCCATAACAAGCTGCCTAACACGAACAGAATCAACAACGAAAAAGAACCGATTATGGCAGCAGGTTCCATATTTTGCACTTTGGACACCTCCCATGGGCGTATATACAGTCGGGTATTTGTCGACTGCACGAAAAAAAGTCTGTGCAGAAACGGCATAACGATTAAAGAAAATAATCGCCCGGATAATACAAGTTTCAATAAAACGCTACGATAAGTCAAATTAAAAGTCAAGCTGGGTGATTCGAGCGTCTCAGCGAAATGTGAGCATACTGGACTAGAGTGCTATACTGTGCTTATAGTGCCTGTAGACGAAACGGATTGTGCAAGTATTTCTAGGAAACCAGTAGGAGATATAGGATGAAAACTGTAGGGCAATTACTTGATGAGAAAGGTCATGAAGTCAAAAGTATCGCGCCGGAAACTGCGCTCACCGAAGCCATGCAGCTGATGGCAGACAGTAATATCGGTGCTTTGCTGGTTGTGCAGGATGAGAAACTTGTGGGAATTTTGACAGAAAGGGATTTTTCTCGAAAATCGTATTTAATGGACAAGCCTGTCAAAGATATGCGAGTCAATGAAATCATGACGCGTCAGGTAGCTTATGTACATCCGGATTATACCAACAAGGACTGCATGGCGTTGATTACCGAAAGGCGCGTGCGTCATTTGCCTGTTTTGGAAAATGAACGCGTAGTTGGCCTGATTTCCATTGGTGATCTGGTAAAAGACATCATTTCAGAGCATCAATTTATCATTCATCAGTTGGAGCGTTATATATATAGTACACCGGAATAACACGGGTAACAGCTTGAGCGCAGGGGTTTGAAGACTGTCTGCCTGGGTTGCATGCCGGTTCTGTTGTGTCTGGTCCTTTTTGTTTCACAATCGCATGAAGGCTCTTAGTGTGTTGTCTAAGCGGCCGGTTCATTAAAACCGGCCATTTGAAACCAGAGAAAACAGAATAGACTGGAGCAATCCTGCTTTTATGCAGATCATAGCTCTGATATATTATCTATTGGCTCTGGATCTACAAGACTGCTATTAAACGATGCCATACATTACATCGTTACAATTTGTCTGCGTGATCACGGAGGTACTCTGAGACTCCTTCCGGACTTGCTTTCATGCCTGTATCTCCTTTTTTCCAGCCAGCCGGGCAGAGTTCACCCTGTTCTTCAAAAAATTGCAGCGCATCCACCATTCGCAACATTTCGTCAACATCGCGTCCAAGCGGCAAGTCATTGACAACTTGGTGTCGAACAATGCTTTTTTTGTCGATCAGGAAAGAACCTCTGAGCGCTACATGATTCGGGTGACTGACGCCATATGCTTTCATAACCTCGCCACCAAGATCCGATACCAGGGTAATATCAATCGGCCCGATACCGCCTTGGGTTATGGGCGTGTTGCGCCATGCATAATGTGTAAAATGCGAATCTACAGATACACCGATGACTTCTACATTGCGTTGCTGAAAATCCTTGGCACGATGTGAGTGTGCGATAATTTCCGAAGGACAGACGAAGGTAAAATCCAGCGGATAAAAAAACAGCACTGCATATTTGTCTCGAATATGTGCATGAAAATTAAAATTTTCATCAATACTACCGTCGGGTAAAACAGCAGGTTTTGTAAAATCGGGAGCAAGATACGTGACAAGCGTAGACATAAATTAACCTTTTAAGTGTTATTTGGGAGTTCCGGATTTTAGGCAATCCGGCTTTTACATTTCAGTACAGTGCATACAGATAATATAATTATAATTTGTTTCATTTTATGAAATATGTTTGTTGGTTTTACTACGTAAAGGTTCAGTATTAATGCTCGTAAAGCTACAATTAAACGTATGGAAACTACAAAAAGATGAATGAACGACTATCTGAATACAACGCAGCCTTACGAGACAAATCCGCTTTGGAGATTGTAAACTGGGGTATTTCCAGAGCGAACAATCAGGCAATGGTGTCAACCAGTTTCGGCCCTCTGGAGGCTGTTGTTCTTCATCTCTGCACCCGGGTGCAGCCTCATATTCCTGTGTTATGGATAGATCATGGATACAACAGACCTGCGACTTATCGACATGTCGAAAAACTTAGGGAAACACTCGATCTTAATCTCAAAATCTACGTCCCCAGGTTGACTGCCGCGTATCGAGACGCAATTTATGGGCCTGTTCCGAATATTGACAATGAAGCAGAGCTTAAAAAATTCAGCGAGATGATGAAATTAGAGCCTTTTAACCGTGGTATGAATGAACTTTCACCCGTCGTTTGGTTCACGTCATTACGCAGAGTACAGAATCAGTTTCGTGAAAAACTGGATATTGTCTCCGAAGACAAAATTTACGGGACAATTAAATTAAACCCTGTTTTTTATTGGACAGACGCCGACATGGAGGCTTATCTAGTACAACATGATCTTCCAAATGAATGGGATTACTTTGATCCGGCCAAAGCGGAACAAAAACGGGAATGCGGACTGCATGTCAGATGAATGTTTATTTCTGGTTTTGTAGAAATTGGGCGTTCAACAATCAGATAAAAAGTGTCATGTTGAAATGATTGGCTTGCAGTTACAGCGACTGCAGCTTGATCGTTTCTCTTTATTTCGATGAATAAATAAGTAGCAATGGGCTATTGATGATTACTAAGCGACATCTGTGCCAACCAGAATATTAACTGGCTGTATTAACCTTCAGTCTGCTGACGACATTGTTTATATACAGGCTTGTTTTACTGCAAGTAGTAAATAACAGTACATACAGAGAGTCTCAATACATTTCCAGAGTATTCAATAATGGCTTGCGGTTTCCTGCAAGCCATTATTCATAAAACAAGGATATATTCAAGTTTAATGTTTGATGACACGATTCGTCATTTTATCCTCTGTACCTGACTGAATTGTCGCTGCCGAGGCTGGTATTGGTGTTGGTACGGATTGCGGTTTGTGTTCGAGCGCAATCTCCAGAACCTGGTCAATCCATTTGACAGGCTTGATGGTCAAACTGCTCTTGATATTGTCTGGAATATCCGCAAGATCTTTGACGTTTTTTTCTGGAATGATCACTTTCTTGATGCCGCCGCGATGTGCAGCCAGCAGCTTCTCTTTGAGTCCACCTATTGGCAGTACCTCGCCGCGCAATGTGATTTCTCCGGTCATTGCTACATCAGATCTAACGGCAATATCTGCCAGCGTTGACACCATGGCTACACAGATACCGATACCAGCGCTGGGACCGTCTTTCGGGGTGGCGCCCTCGGGCAGATGAATGTGAATGTCCTTTTTCTGATAAAACTCTTCCTGTATGCCCAGCAGATGAGAGCGACTGCGAACAACCGATAATGCCGCCTGTATGGATTCCTGCATAACCTCACCGAGTTTACCGGTGGTTATGGTTTTTCCTTTGCCCGGGACGACCACTGCTTCAATGGTCAGTAATTCACCACCGACTTCTGTCCATGCCAGTCCGGTAACCTGTCCGATCTGGTTTTCTTTCTCGGCAACGCCGTACGAGTAACGGCGCACACCCAGAAACTTGTCAAGATTGCGTGAGGTAACAGATGCCTTTTTTTTCTCACTGTCCAGCAACAACTCCTTGACAGATTTTCTGCAGGTTTTGGAAATTTCTCGCTCCAGCGCGCGAACACCTGATTCACGCGTGTAGTATCGCACGATATCACGCAATGCTGTGTCTGAAAGTGAAAGCTCGCTTTTTTTCAAACCGTGGTTTTTTAACTGTTTTGGTAGCAGATATTTTGAAGCTATATTCAGTTTCTCATCTTCGGTATATCCAGACAGATGAATTACTTCCAGACGGTCGAGTAGGGCAGGTGGAATATTCAATGAATTGGCGGTTGCCACAAACATCACATCCGATAAGTCATATTCGACCTCGACATAATGATCGACAAATGTATGATTTTGCTCTGGATCAAGTACCTCCAGTAATGCCGATGCAGGATCACCGCGAAAATCCATTCCCATTTTATCGACTTCATCCAGAAGAAATAATGGATTCTTAACACCAACTTTGGTCATGTTCTGCAGGATTTTTCCAGGCATTGAACCAATGTACGTTTTGCGGTGGCCACGTATTTCAGCTTCATCTCTGACGCCACCGAGTGCCATACGGATAAATTTTCTATTAACTGCTCGTGCAATGGATTGCCCAAGAGATGTTTTACCTACCCCGGGCGGTCCAACAAGGCAGAGTATCGGTGCTTTCAGTTTGTCAACCCGCTGCTGAACAGCCAGGTATTCGACAATTCGTTCTTTGACTTTTTCTAAACCATAATGATCTTCATTCAAAACAGTTTCGGCTGCACTAAGATCCATACTGATTTTGCTTTTCTTTTTCCAGGGCAAACCAATCAGCACATCAATATAGTTACGTACAACAGTCGCTTCCGCGGACATTGGTGACATCAGTCGCAGTTTTCTGAGCTCGGATTCCGCTTTTTCGCGTGCTTCCTTGGGCATATGGGCTGCTTTGATTTTGCGCTCGATTTCTTCCAGATCAGCGCCATCTTCTCCTTCTCCAAGTTCTTTCTGAATGGCCTTAACCTGTTCATTCAGATAATAGTCGCGCTGACTTTTTTCCATCTGACGCTTAACCCTGCCGCGTATACGTTTTTCTACCTGCAGGATGTCGAGCTCGGTTTCCAGAAGTCCAAGCAAGTGCTCTAATCTTTTGGCGACATCAAAAATTTCCAAGACGTCCTGTTTCTGTTCCAGCTTTAAGGGTAGGTAAGCGGCAATAGTGTCGGCAAGGCGACCTGCTTCGTCTATTCCGCCCAGCGACGTAATAATTTCTGGCGGGATTTTTTTGTTGAGTTTGACGTATTGATCAAATTGCGTCATCAAGGCCCGTCGCATTGCTTCTGCTTCTGGTTTATCGTCCGGTTCTTGTATGATTGGTACGGCTTTTCCATCGAAATGGCTTTCAGCATCAATGAATTCCAGTATGCGGGCACGCTGATTGCCTTCAACCAGAACTTTAACAGTGCCATCTGGTAATTTAAGCATCTGTAAAATATTCGCAATACTGCAGACATCGTACATGTCATCAGGTTCTGGTTCATCCTTGGATGCTACTTTCTGCGCGACCAGCAAAATGTTTTTGTTGGACTCCATTGCAAGTTCAAGTGCTTTAATTGATTTTTGCCGTCCGACAAATAACGGAATTACCATATGCGGAAATACGACCACGTCCCGCAGTGGGAGTAGTGGCAGTGTCAACTGTTCAGAATTATCTACTAGGGAAGTCATATCTGTTTACTTTTTAAATTGAATTGTTGCATCTAACAATGAGTATATGTCCGCTTATCAAAATCTCAAGCCTATATTGTGTATAACAGTAACATAGTTCCAACTACGAAATGATAAAAACAGCAGGGTAATTTTATGTCTGTTCGATTATGTTAAAGGTGCCACTTGTCATGTCGAAACCATGAAATGCTTCAGTATGTTTTGCCAATAAATGATGGACTGAAGGCTAAGAAGAGAGTGAAATGCCGAGTGAGATGCAAACAGAAATATTTTTAATTTAGATCATTACAATTAAGCAATGCAATATTTCTGTTTGATCAGAAAAATAGTTGAGATTAACTTGAAGTTTTTGCGACTTTTTGTTGTTCTGAATAAATTAATATTGGTTTGATATCTTCATTCGCTGTATTGAAATCAATAACAACTTTTGTTACGTTCTCGAGAGAAGGCAGATCGTACATGATATCAAGTAAAATATCTTCCATGATTGAACGCAAGCCGCGCGCGCCTGTTTTGCGCGAAAGTGCTTTCTGAGCAATAGCTTTGAGTGCGGCTTCTCGGAATTCCAAATCGACGCCGCCTTCCATGTTAAACATTTTCCAGTACTGTTTAACCAGTGCATTTTTTGGTTCGGTCAAAATCTGCACCAAAGCATCTTCGTTGAGTTCATCCAGCGTAGCGACAACAGGCAGGCGGCCGACAAATTCCGGAATCAAACCAAATTTGACCAGATCTTCGGGTTCTACACCCTGCAGAACTTTATTGATGTCCTTACGCTTCTGGCTTCTTACATCGGCCCCAAATCCAATTCCACCTTTTTCTGAGCGTGCACGGATGACTTTGTCCAAACCGTCAAATGCACCGCCACAGATGAATAATATGTTCGTTGTGTCGACCTGGACAAATTCCTGGTTCGGATGTTTGCGACCACCTTGTGGCGGAACCATCGCAGTAGTACCCTCGATTAGCTTTAACAGCGCCTGTTGAACCCCTTCACCGGAAACATCGCGAGTGATTGATGGGTTATCGGATTTGCGCGAGATTTTATCGATTTCGTCAATGTAAACAATACCACGTTGCGCTTTTTCAGCATCGTAATTACATTTTTGTAATAGTTTCTGAATAATATTCTCGACGTCTTCACCAACGTAACCTGCTTCTGTCAATGCGGTTGCGTCCGCCATGATGAAAGGTACATCAAGCAACCGAGCCAGCGTTTGCGCCAACAAAGTCTTTCCCGAACCTGTCGGACCAATCAGCAGGATATTACTCTTGGACAACTCTATTTCATCATTATCGTTCGGTTTTGAAATATTTCTCAATCGCTTATAATGATTGTAAACAGCAACCGATAGAATCTTCTTGGCAGATTCCTGTCCAATAACATATTGATCCAGCGTTTGTTTGATTTCATGAGGCACGGGCAAGTTGGATTTGACCAGCTTGGTAGCCTCATCACCCTGCATTTCCTCGCGAATGATATCGTTACACAACTCTATACATTCATCACAAATAAAAACCGAAGGACCTGCAATCAGTTTTCTTACCTCATGCTGGCTTTTACCGCAAAATGAACAGTAAAGCAGTTTCTCGCTATTAGTTTTTTCTGCCATATAATCTTTATCCTGACGTCATTTAGCCAATGGCAATGTTAAAATTACAATACACTATTATTAAAAATGTTTAATCGGCAGTTTCATCGCGATGTGTTAGCACAGCGTCTACCAATCCATAACTTACTGACTCTTCAGCACTTAGAAAGTTATCACGATCAGTGTCCTTTTCTATTTCTGTTATCGGCTGACCGGTATGCTTTGCCATAATTTCGTTTAGCCGCGATTTCAAATAAAGTATTTCTCTTGCATGAATTTCAATGTCAGACGCCTGACCCTGAAAACCACCAAGCGGCTGATGAATCATCACTCGTGAATTCGGCAGGCAGTACCGTTTGCCTTTTGCGCCTGCTGTTAATAGCAATGCTCCCATGCTGGCTGCTTGTCCGATACATAATGTACTGATATCCGGTTTAATGTATTGCATTGTATCGTAAATGGCAAGTCCTGCAGAGACCACGCCACCAGGAGAGTTTATATATAAATGAATATCCTTTTCAGCATTTTCCGATTCAAGGAAAAGCAATTGCGCAACAACAAGATTGGCGGTCGTTTCATTTACAGGTCCGACCATAAAGATGACTCGTTCTTTTAACAGTCGCGAATAAATGTCGTATGCGCGCTCTCCACGTCCACTTGTTTCTATGACCATCGGAATCAGTCCAAGGTTTCTTGGTTGCATGGCTTGCTGCCATTCAAAGTTTTCCGTCATATCAGGCAATCCCCATCAGTTCGTCAAATGTAACTTGTTTTTCAACCACTTTTACCTGTTGCAGGACCCATTGCACTACATTGGCTTCTAAAGCTATTGATTCTGCTTCCTGAAGGCGGTCTTTGGATGCATAATGCCATTTCACAATTTCTTCAGGGTTTTCGTAGCTACGGGCATTTTCTTCAATTACTTTTCGTATTTGTTCGGGTGTTGCTTTTAGCTGATATATTTTAAGCAGCTCGGCCAAAATTAGCCCGAGCTTTATTCGATGCTCCGCTTTATTTTTGAACATATCGGATGTAAGCTGGATGTCATCAGCCTGCATACCTCGAGCGCTAAAGTCTTTACGTGCATTTTCCATCAACCGTGTGGCTTCCTGATCAACAAGCGCTTTTGGTGCGTCAATCGGTATGGCCTCCATTAGGCACTGCATTGCCTGATCTTTGAGCTTTGAATTGATGCGCTTCGCGATTTCATGTTCCAGATCGTGGCTTATGTCCTCGCGCATTTTTTCAAGGTCACCATCCTGAATACCCAGTTGTTTTGCGAATTCTTGATCAACCTCCGGCAACACGGGCAGCTCTACAGATTTCAGTTTGACATTGAAAACAACAGTTTTTCCAGCGATTTCTTTACCGTGATAATCTTCAGGAAATACTACATCAAACGTCTTGTCATCGCCTGCCTTCATTCCTAATAGTGCGGCTTCAAAATCTTTGATGAATTTTCCATCGCCAGCTATCAGATAAACATCTTTACCTTCGCCTCCCGGAAAATCTTCTCCATTCATTTTTCCGTGAAAGTCGACTTTAACACGATCACCCTCTATGGCTGCGCGTTCGGCAGTTTGATATTGAACATGTTGTTTCCGGATCATTTCAATGGTTTTATCAATATCCTCAGCAGCAACCTGAGTTACCGGTTTCTCGATTGACAACTGGCTTAAATCGCCTACAACTATGTCCGGGTATACTTCAAATTGGGCACTGAAAGCATAAAGTGCGGAATTGTCGCTATTTTGCTTGGTTTCATAGCGTGGGTAGCCGACAACCTGAAGATTATGTTCCTTGACAGCTTCGCTGAATTTTTTACTTAATGCATCCCCGAGCACTTCCTGTTGTACTTCTGCGCCATACCGCTGCGATACCAGTTTTAATGGAACTTTACCAGGTCGAAAACCATGCATCTTGACTTTCTTTGCCAGTTGTTTCAGGCGCTTGTTCACTTCTTCCTGTATCTGGTCTTGTGGAATGGATATATCGATGCGACGTTCAAGGGCTCCGAGATTTTCTACATTTGATTGCATTAAAATTCCTGACTGATTGAATAACAAGGTAAAAAATAAATGTTCAAGTGTACAATAATATATTGTGACTACAAAAAAAAGAGCTTAGCTTTGTAATTAGCATGCAGTAAGCCGAATATCGAATAACAGCAAAGACAAATAAACTTATGGTGCGAAAGGGGGGACTCGAACCCCCACACCTTGCGGCGCCAGAACCTAAATCTGGTGCGTCTACCAATTCCGCCACTTTCGCTCAGTTCTTGTTTTGAATTTCCTTTTAGCGTGTGTCTTATACAACCTTATGATTATACCCGTTTAACTGGAATTTAGTATTAAATGCTGCATTTAGCATAGAATGATTTCGCCTGTTATTGCTCTGCTTTCAGGGCCCATAAGAAACAAGTATACAGGCATCAGGTCTTCCGGTTGAGGTAACGTTTTTTTTACTTCTCCGGGATGCGTTTTTACGCGTTGTGGTGTATTAACCGCTCCGGGAATTAATGCGTTGATACGTACATTAGGCAACATACTCCATTCATCTGCCTGTATTTTTACGAATGCTTCAATTCCTGCCTTGGCAACCGAAAATCCTCCCCAGTATGCTTTGGGGTCATGACCATGTGTGCTTCCCGTCATAATGATGCTGGCATCAGGCGCGGTTTTCAACAGTGGCAAGCAGGCCTTGGTCAATGCAAATGGCGCTATCAGATTGACTTGTAACAGGGTCTGCCATTGTTCGAGTGTTTGAGATTCCATGGGACTCGGGCCATGAAGAAAAGCTGCATTATGCAAGATGCCGTCGAGTCGTCCCAATTGTTCAGTAATCGCCTGCGCTAACAGGTTGTAATCTTTTTCTGCTGCTTTTTCCAGATCCAGTGGGTAAATGACAGGTTGCGTAATATCGAGTGATTCAATCTCGTCATATACGCGTTCCAGTTTCTTGGTTGATTTGCCATGCAGTATGACGATTGCACCATGTTTTGCAAAAGCAATTGCCGCGGTGCGTCCTAAACCCTGTCCAGCGCCTGTCACAAGAATGACGCGATTTTGCAACAGGTTTTCGGGTGGTGAATAATTTCTATACTGGCTCATGTGGCAAACTGTATCATGTATCTGGTAGCTCGATAAAAGAATAAGTGATGTTCTTGTTTTGTATTCCCAGGCATTCCTGCTAAATCAGATCATCTGGTTTACACGCACTTAAAAAAAAGCAACAACCCGATGCCAACAGGGTTGTTGCTTGATATTGGCAGGCTCGCTACGGCAATGAACCATAACGCTGTGGGGGTATTACATATCCATGCCGCCCATGCCGCCCATGCCGCCCATGCCGCCCATGCCGGCCGGGCCACCCGCAGGTTCCTCTTTCGGTAATTCGGCAACCATGGCGTCAGTTGTCAGAATCAAACTGGCAACAGATGCAGCATTTTGTAGAGCGGAGCGCGTTACTTTGGTAGGATCCAGGACGCCGCTTTCAACCATGTCTCCGTACTCTCCTGTAGCTGCGTTATAGCCGAAGTTACCGTTGCCCTCAACTACTTTGTTGACAACAACAGAAGGTTCATCGCCTGAGTTCAGCACAATCTGACGCAGTGGCTCTTCGAGTGCGCGTATAACGATCTTGATTCCGGCATCCTGATCATGGTTCTCTCCTTTCAGTTTATTGATAACCGGTATTGTTCTCAGCAGTGCGACACCGCCGCCGGCGATGACGCCTTCTTCGACAGCTGCGCGTGTTGCATGCAAAGCATCTTCAACACGTGCCTTTTTCTCTTTCATTTCTACTTCGGTCGCAGCGCCGACTTTAATCAATGCAACACCGCCGGCAAGTTTGGCTACCCGTTCTTGAAGTTTCTCTTTATCATAATCGCTGCTTGCTTCTTCAATGAGTGCGCGAATCTGTTTGACACGGCCTTCGATATTGGCTGCATCGCCCGCGCCATCAATGATTGTCGTATTTTCTTTGCCAACTTCGACGCGTTTTGCCTGGCCTAGATTATCCAGTGTGACTTTTTCAAGCGACAAACCAACTTCTTCTGAAATAACAGTACCGCCGGTCAGAATGGCGATATCCTCCAACATGGCTTTTCGGCGATCACCGAATCCTGGTGCTTTAACTGCGCATGTTTTCAAGATGCCGCGAATATTATTTACCACCAGTGTAGCCAGCGCTTCGCCTTCAATATCTTCTGCAATAATCAGTAATGGTTTGCTGGCCTTGGCAACTTGCTCCAGTACAGGCAGTAAGTCCCGTATATTGGATACCTTTTTATCGTGCAACAGAATATAAGGATCTTCCAGTAATGCGATTTGTTTTTCAGCACTGCTGACAAAATAAGGAGACAGGTAGCCACGGTCAAATTGCATGCCTTCAACCACTTCCAGTTCATTCTCGAGCCCTGAGCCGTCCTCAACTGAAATCACACCTTCTTTACCTACTTTGTCCATCGCGTCAGCAATAATTTTGCCAATTTCAGCATCTGAATTTGCAGAGATGCTGCCAACCTGAGCGATTTCTTTTGCTGTCGCACATGGTTTTGACATTTTTTTCAATTCCTCCACTGTAGCACTGACAGCCTTGTCAATACCGCGCTTCAAATCCATCGGGTTCATTCCTGCGGCGACATAGCGCATGCCTTCTTTAACAATAGATTGTGCCAATACAGTTGCGGTTGTTGTTCCGTCACCAGCTACATCGGATGTCTTGCTGGACACTTCCTTGAGCATTTGAGCGCCCATATTTTCAAACTTGTCTTTCAGTTCGATTTCTTTAGCGACTGAAACACCATCCTTGGTAATTGTTGGTGCGCCGTAAGCGCGGTCTAGCACAACATTACGACCCTTTGGTCCCAGCGTTACTTTAACTGCATCAGCCAGTACATTGACTCCATCAATCAGTTTATGGCGTGCTACATCTCCAAATTTTACTTCTTTTGCTGACATAATTTTCTTTCTCCTAATTCTTTAACTTATAGTTTTGCAAGACACATCTTAATTTAGCCGGATAACATCAGCTTTCAATGACACCCATGATGTCTTCTTCGCGCATCACCAACAGCTCTTCGCCCTCAACTTTGACAGCCTGACCGGAATATTTGCCGAACAATACTTTATCGCCCACTTTAACTTCTAATGCGCGTACATTGCCATCGTCACTTGCCTTACCTTTACCGACCGCTAGAATTTCACCCTGATCGGGCTTTTCAGTGGCGCTGTCTGGAATCACAATCCCCGATGCTGTTTTGCGCTCTTCCTCCAGCCGTTTAACGATTACGCGGTCATGTAATGGACGAATTTTCATGCTTTTGTCTCCTATTAAAAAATTTACGCAACTATTTGAAATATTGAGTCAATCAATTGATATTCTGTTCTGATAAGCCCAGGATTTTATAATCTGGAAAATTATTAGCACTCGCTATCAATGAGTGCTAGCAATAATAAGGCCTGTCTCGAAGAATTTCAAGGCCATCATTAAGAAATTTTTTTGTTGTGAAAAAGGAGAGTGCAATCGGGATGTTCAGAAACCAGAATCCGGATCGAAGTGTGGAATCAGTTCAGAGATATTCAGGTTTCTTATGTTTCGTGGCTTTTGTTTAGAGTAACAGGCGTTCTGACAGTAGTAAGAAACGCGATTTCAGGTTTTTCGGTTCAACCAGTCTTCACGCATTTTTCGTGCCTGAGAGAATGATTCTTTTAGTGCTTTTCCGTCACTGTTTGTCAACATAGACTGTAGACAGCTTAATTCTTCCTGATACGCTGATATCTGTTTTACTAGCGCTTCCCGGTTAGCTAAGCAGATATCGCGCCACATTTCTGGTGAACTGCTGGCGATACGAGTAAAATCACGAAACCCACTGCCGACAAAGCGCAGTAAGTTTTCTGAATTATTTGAATTTTTGTGCAGGTAATTCATTAGAGTGAATGCTAGCATATGCGGCAAATGACTGGTGGCGGCAAGTATCTCATCATGCTCTTCGATACGCATAAGCGAGACCTTCGCTCCACAAGCCAGCCATAGTGCTGAGGTCAATTCAATTGCCATTTTCTGTGTTTCTTCAATAGGGGTGAGAATGACATGTTTGTTAATATACAGGTCATTCTGCGCTGCCAGAACGCCGCTGTATTCGGCACCTGCAATCGGGTGCCCGGGAACGAAGTTTTTCAGATGAACGCCTAAATGATTGCGGGCTGCTGTGACGACATCCTGTTTGGTGCTGCCAGCGTCCGAGATGACAGTACTGTGCTCCAGACATGGTGCAATCTGTGCCATGATGTGTTCGGTTTGGCCGACAGGCATGGCTAGCAGAATAAAATCAGTTCCTTCAAGCGCCGATGGCAAATCCGTTGCAATTTCATCAATCACGCCAAGAGCCAGCGCGCGCTGCATATTTTCCTGACTGCGTCCGATACCGACTATCTTGCTGGCGATGCCCGCCTTGCGTATTGCAAGACCAAACGAACCGCCAATCAGACCGACACCGATAATAACTAGTTTGTTCAGCGTGATACGTGTCATGAATATTTTGATAATGATTTAAGTGTTCGATCTACAATTAGATCTGGGCAGTGCCTTTCAGTAAATTCAAAGTGATTTGATTCGTGCGATATCGACTTCATGGTCGATTGAATTTAGTACGCTATCAATATCATATTGATAGCGTACTGGTAGTGAAATTCAAATTTGCTTGTCAGTCTTCTCTTCGTTGATAACAATAATCACGCAAGTTCTCCCAGTGCGTTTGCTAATGCACTGAGGAATCTTTGATTTTCCGATTCGAGCCCGATGGTAACTCTCAGATGATGCGGCATTTCGTAAATGCCGAGCGGTCGAACTATAACACCCTGACGCAACAGGTTTTGAAAAACAAGGCTTGTGTTTGCGGCGTCACCTTCGACTCTGAATGTAATGAAATTGCCATACGATGGAATATATTCGATGCCGAGTTTGCGGAACCCATCGGTGAGTTGCAGCATGCCTGCGCGATTGAGAGCATACGAGCGCTGGATGAATTCTCTATCCTGCAGTGCTGCAAGAGCACCGACCAGTCCGATACTGTTGACGTTAAATGGCTGGCGTACACGGTTCATGAGATTGGCAACTTGCGGATGTGCGAGACCGAAACCTACGCGTACACCGGCGAGTCCATAGACCTTGGAGAAAGTGCGTGTGATAACCAGATTGGGGAATCGCTTGAGCCAGTTGATACTGTCAGACTGGTTAGCCGGGGGCAGATATTCATTGTAGGCCTCGTCAAGAACGACTAGCACATCTTTTGACACGCGTTCCATGAAACGCAACAAATCATCGGGGGGTGATAATGTACCGGTTGGGTTGTTAGGGCTGGCGATGAACACCATACGTGTTTCCTGCGTGATCGCGTCAAGCATGGCCGGCAAATCATGGCCGTATTCCCTTGCTGACACGGAAATACCGTTTGCACCAATTGTTTGTGTCACAAGGGGATAGACCGCAAATGCATGTTGAGAATATACGGCAGCTGCACCAGGTTTCAGGAACACGCGTGCTGCGAGATCGAGTACGTCATTAGAGCCGTTGCCGAGAACGATTTGCTCGGTATCAACTGCATACAGCTTGGATAATGCTTGTTTGAGCTCAAAACCGCTTCCGTCCGGATAACGGGCGCCATCATGTAATGCATGAATCATGGCTTCAAGCGCTAATGGGCTGGTTCCCAGGGGGTTTTCATTGGAAGCCAGTTTTACAATGCTGCGTTCATCTAGTCCCATTTCTCTAGCCAGTTCTGATATGGGCTTGCCAGGCTGGTAGGGATGTATAGCGCGTATATATTCCGGTGCAAAATCACATAGATTCATAATGTTCAGTTTTTGTTGATAATTATAAAGCTGGTAAATGTGTATGGTTGGTCAATTCCAGGCTGTCGGGCGCATCCTAGGATGCCGGATACGATCCAAGAATTTTCAGGAATGCGGCTTTTTCATTGAGTTCCTTGAGCGCTTCTGCAACATTGGCGTCTTTTTGATGACCTTCGATATCGACAAAAAAAACATACTGCCATAGATGAGTACGTGAAGGACGGGATTCGAGACGAGTCATACTGACATTATGAACAGAAAACGGTGTCAATAATTTATGAATGGCACCAGCATAATTACCCGTAGACATGACCAGAGACGTTTTATCTTTACCGGAAGGCGCTACCTGTTGGGTTCCGAGCACTAGAAAGCGCGTGGTGTTTTTAGAGTCATCTTCGATATTTTCTGCGCAGATTTTCAGTCCGTAAAAATCCGCTGCTCTTTTACCAGCGATGGCCGCAGCATGCGAGTCTTGTGCGGCCAGACGGGCAGCGTCAGCATTACTACTGGTATTGATATAGGCAGTGTTGGAAATTCCGGGCAGCTTTGTCTGCAGCCAGTGATGACACTGTGCAAAAGATTGCGGGTGAGAATATATTTTTTCAATTTTTGTCAGATCAGTTTGTAAAGCCATCAGAGATTGATGGACAGGTAGCTGAATTTCTCCACAGACTGTCAGCGAAGTTTGCAGCAGTAGATCCAGTGTACGGCCTACCGCGCCTTCGGTAGAATTCTCCACTGGCACCACACCATAGCCTGCATTGCCGGATTCAACATTGCGAAATACTGCATCAATAGAATCACATGGAAGTGTGGTAAAGGCGCCTCCAAAGCGCCTGGTCGCTGCCTCTTCCGAGAATGTACCTTGTGGTCCCAGACAGGCCACTGTCATTGGCTTTTCCAGTGCCCGGCAAATCGACATGATTTCTGTGAAAAGCTGGGCTATGCGCGCATTATCCAGCGGCCCGGGATTATCCTGTTGTACCCGTGCCAGTATCTGTGCTTCACGTTCCGGCCGGTAAATAATGTTGCTTTTTTTAATCAAGCCGATTTGCTGAGCGAGTGCAGCGCGCTTATTGACGAGTTGCAGTATTTCGTTGTCAATTTTATCAATCTCGTTGCGTAACTGTTTTAATTGTTCAAGAGTCATAGGATTGATCAATTAACCTGTCGAGTCGGGAAAGGCACATAGCGTGCAGATAAAACACCTGAAATCGAAGAGATTTTGTTAATTAACTGCAGTGGAACCGGACTGTCAACATCGACCAGCGTATAAGCCATTTCACCCCGAGATTTGTTTACCATGTTATGAATGTTCAATCCGGCTTTTGCCAGATCCGTAGAAATCTGTCCTACGATATTGGGAACATTTGAATTGGCTACGGCAATCCGATAGGACGATTCCCGTTCCATACTGGTATTGGGGAAATTAACGGTATTGGTGATGTTGCCATTTTGCAGAAAATCGACGAGCTGATTCACAACCATTACCGCACAGTTTTGTTCCGCTTCCAGTGTGGAAGCGCCTAGATGCGGCAAGGTGACGACGGATTCATGACGCTGTAATTTACGACTAGGAAAGTCGCATACATATGACTTTATTCTTCCCGACGAAATCCCGTCCAATACCGCCTCTTCATCGACGATAGCATTACGCGAAAAATTCAGCAGGATTGCGCCTTGCTTCATATTACTGATGCTTTTTTCATTGATAAGGTGGCGGGTGGTATCGAGTAAGGGCACGTGTACGGTGATAAAATCACTGGCACGCAACAAGGCTTCAATGCTCTGTGCTTTTTTGACTTCCGACGATAAGCTCCAGGCGGATTCAACTGTAATGTTGGGATCATATCCGATGACCTTCATACCGAGTTTAAGCGCCGCATCGGCGACTAACCTGCCTATTTCACCCAAGCCAACTATGCCAAGTGTGCGTCCTGGTAACTCTATACCCGAAAAGCGCTTTTTTTCACGTTCTGCGAGTGTATGCAGAGTATCGTCATCACCTTGCAGCGTTTCGACATAACGCAATGCGGGCAACAGATTACGTGCGGCCAGAAATAAACCTGCAAGCACCAGTTCTTTAACGGCATTGGCATTGGCGCCCGGGGTATTGAATACTGGAATACCGCGTTCGCTCATGGCCTTGACCGGAATGTTGTTGGTACCTGCACCAGCGCGCCCAACGGCCAGTACTGTTCGGGGAATATCCATGTTCAGCATGTTGTGCGAACGGACCAGAATGGCGTCTGGTTGTGCGCTATTCTCGCCGACCTGGTAATTGTCTCTGGGGAAACATTCCAGTCCTGCGGAAGCAATATGATTCAAAGTCAGAACCTTGAAGACTGTTTGTTGATACTCAGGCATTTTTTTTAGCAAACTCTTTCATGAACTCAACCAGTTGTACAACGCCATCGATAGGCATGGCGTTATATAGCGATGCACGCATACCGCCTACAGAGCGATGACCTTTTAGCTGGATCAGGCCTTTTGCTTCGGCTTGTTCCAGAAACATGTTGTCCAGTGCGGGATCTTTCAGCGTAAATGGAATGTTCATTCGGGATCGATCATGCTTGGTGACAGGGCACTGGTAAAATTCACAGGCATCTATTAATTCATAAAGCAGCGCTGCTTTGCGAATGTTGGTTTGCTCAATAGCCGAGAGACCGCCTTGCCGCTTTAACCATTTCGTAACCAGGCCCGTAATGTAAATTGCGTAGGTAGGGGGCGTGTTATACATGGAGTTATTGTTGATGTGCACCTGGTAATCAAACAGTGTTGGTGTTCCCGGCTGAACGAAGCCAGCTAGGTCTTCACGGATAATGACTATTACCAGACCCGCTGGCCCAAGATTTTTCTGTGCGCCTGCGTAGATCAGTCCATACCGGGTTACATCCAGCGGCCGCGATAGAATATTTGAAGACATATCGGCTACTACCGGTATATTATTTTTATCGGCAGGAAATTCCGGTGACCAGTGATACTCTACACCACCAATGGTTTCATTGGATGTCAGGTGTATGTATGCCGCATTGTTATCAAGACGCCACTGGTCTTGTGTGGGAACATACGTAAAACGGGCGTCCTCGGAAGAAGCGGCAATGTTGACCTGACAGTAACGCTTTGCTTCTTTTATGGCTTTATCAGACCATTGCCCGGTATGAATGTAATCAGCTTTGGTTTTGCTGCGAAGCAAATTCATGGGCACCATTGCAAACTGGCTGGATGCGCCGCCCTGAAGAAATAATAGTTTGTAGTTAGACGGAATGTTTATCAGTTCGCGTAAATCTTGCTCCAGGTCCTCTATGATCGAGGTAAATTCTCGGCCGCGGTGACTCATTTCCATAACCGACATGCCGCTTCCATGCCAGTCCAGCATTTCATCGCGTGCCTGTTGCAAAACTTCCCTGGGTAATACTGCTGGGCCTGCGCTAAAGTTATAGATTTGATTCATTTTTGTCGTGCCTGGAAAACTATTAGATTTGTTTGAATTAACGAAAACGCTTTGTCTGATTATTCCTCTGTGCTTTCAATAACTTTTTCCAACCCTGCCAGTTTTTCTCCTTCGTCGAGATTTATCAGTGTGACACCCTGGGTAGCACGGCTCATTTCCCGTACTTCGTTGACGCGTGTTCGTATCATGACGCCCCCGGATGTGATCAGCATGATTTCATCATCGGGTTTGACAAGTTTTGCGGTGACGACCTTGCCATTGCGTTTGCTAGTTTTAATAGCAATCATGCCTTGTGTTCCACGGCTATGGCGCGTGTATTCGCCGATCGGTGTACGTTTTCCGTAGCCATTTTCGGTTACAGTCAGAACGGCTTGAGTTTCGTCTTCTGCAACAAGCAATGAAATGACTTTTTGTTCCGGGCCCAGCTTCATACCGCGTACGCCGCGAGCACTACGACCCATTGGGCGTACGTCATTTTCATTAAAGCGCATGGCCTTGCCATGATCGGAAAACAGCATCACGTCGGAGTGACCGTTTGTCAATGCAACACCGATTAGATAATCGTCTTCGTTTAATCCGATGGCGATAATACCATTGCTGCGAGGTCTCGAAAATTCCGATAAGGGTGTTTTCTTGACGGTTCCTGTTGCCGTCGCCATGAAAACAAACCAATTCTCGTCAAATGTTTTGACAGGTAGAATGGCATTGATTTTTTCGTCATCTTCCAGCTGAACCAGATTTATGATTGGTTTTCCGCGAGATGTTCGTCCGCCCAGTGGTACTGAGTATACTTTTATCCAGTAAACGCGCCCGCGACTGGAAAAACACAAAATATAGTCATGCGTATTGGCAATAAACAGATTGTCAATAAAATCATCTTCTTTGGTGCTAGCGGCCTGTTTGCCGCGTCCGCCGCGTTTTTGTGCCCGGTATTCGTCAAGTATTTGTGATTTGATATAACCGGTGTGGGAAAGTGTAACGACTACATCTGCAGGAGCAATGAGATCTTCGATACTCAGATCCTGCGTGTCGATAACAATTTCACTACGGCGTTTATCGCCAAACTGCTGCCGTATGGTTTCAAGCTCGTCGCTGATAATGTCAGTAATTCTTCCAGGAGTGGCCAGAATGTCCAAAAAATCGACAATTTTGTCCATTACGTCTTTATATTCGTCAACAATTTTGTCTTGTTCGAGGCCGGTCAGTCGCTGTAGGCGTAAGTCCAGAATAGCCTGTGCCTGTACGTCGGATAGCCTGTAGCCCTGCGATTGCAGCCCAAAATCAGGCGCCAGCCCTTCCGGGCGCAACGTTTGTATGTCGGCCACGGCTCTTGCGAGCATTTCTTCGACCAGTGAAGAACGCCATGTTCTTGACATGAGTGCTTTCTTGGCATCTGAAGGTGTTGCAGATGATTTGATGAGCGCAATAATTTCATCAACATTAGATAGCGAAACGGCCAGCCCTTCGAGTATGTGCCCGCGTTCACGCGCCTTTTTGAGTTCAAATACGGTTCTTCGTGTTACTATTTCGCGCCGATGGCGAAGGAAAGCAGCGAGAATTTGCTTTAAATTCAATTGTCGTGGCTGACCATCCAGCAAGGCAACCATGTTCATGCCGAAAGTATCCTGCATTTGCGTATCTTTATACAGCTTATTGAGGATAACTTCGGGAAGTTCGCCACGTTTTAGTTCAATGACAATGCGCATGCCGGATTTATCTGATTCATCGCGCAAATCAGAAATACCTTCTATTTTTTTATCACGAACCAATTCACCGATTCGCATGAGTAAGTTGGCCTTATTTACCTGATAGGGCAATTCATCAACTATGATGGCTTGGCGACTGCCTTTGTCCAGGTCTTCAAAATGAGTACGTGCACGCATCACAACCCGGCCGCGTCCTGTGCGATATCCGTCATGCACACCGTTGATGCCATATATGATACCGGCAGTTGGAAAATCGGGCGCAGGGATGCATTCGATCAGCTCCTCGACACTGGTTTCAGGGTTTTTCAGAAGCTTCAGACTTGCTTCAATCACTTCAATCAGATTATGTGGTGGTATATTGGTCGCCATGCCCACCGCGATGCCAGAGGATCCGTTGATCAGGAGATTGGGTATTTTGGTTGGAAGAATAAGAGGTTCTTGCTCTGATTCATCATAATTGGGTCCGAAATCAACCGTTTCCTTATCAAGATCGACAAGCAATTCATGAGCAATACGTGACATACGGATTTCCGTATAACGCATTGCAGCTGCATTATCACCATCAATGGAACCAAAGTTTCCCTGGCCGTCTATCAGCATATAGCGCAAAGAAAAGTTCTGTGCCATGCGTACAATGGTATCGTAAACTGCAGTGTCGCCGTGTGGATGGTATTTACCAATAACATCACCAACGATACGGGCTGATTTTTTATATGGTCGGTTCCAGTCGTTTGATAATTCATGCATTGCAAAAAGTATGCGCCGATGGACTGGTTTAAGACCATCTCGGACATCGGGCAGTGCGCGCCCAACTATAACGCTCATAGCATAATCGAGATATGATCGGCGCATTTCCTCTTCGAGGCTTACTGGCAGAGTTTCTTTGGCGAATTGATTCATTTTTTATGATTAATTAAGAAACAGCTGGTTAAAGTAAAAGTGCTGGCTTGGATTTCCGGCAAGTCAAAATTCTTTTATTTTACCATGTTGGAATTCTTCCTCTGGAACTTTAACGTGCCGTAGTCGAAAAAAACGATGCATGGTATGCCGGTAACAGAAAAAAAGCTTGAAAATACAAATGATATAGGCGAAGATTATAGCTTTTTTTAAATTTGGGTGTGGCGGGATAAGTGAATGTATCACACTGAATTAAAGTCTTAAATTTTCTCTGGGTAACTTTTAAAATGTACAATAAGCGAGCAGAATAAAGACATGTCATATGTGATGAATACTTATGCACAGCTTCCTGTCACTTTCGTCAAAGGTGAAGGTGTCTGGCTGTGGAGTGACGCGGGCGAGAAATATCTTGATGCGCTATCAGGGGTGGCTGTATGCGGATTGGGGCATTGCCATCCACGGTTGGCGGAAGCGCTGTGTAGGCAGGCTCGCACGTTGATACATACATCCAATATTTATTTTATCGAAAAGCAGGAACAGCTTGCTGCCAGACTGATTTCATTGTCAGGTATGGAAAAGGCTTTTTTTTGCAATTCTGGAGCTGAAGCGAATGAAGCCGCCATCAAGCTTGCGCGGCTTTACGGCCATAACAAGGGCGTGTCTTTGCCAACCATCGTTGTTATGGAACGCGCATTTCACGGTCGTACTATGGCGACATTGACAGCGACTGGTAACCGTAAGGTGCAAGCGGGATTTGAACCGCTGTTGTCTGGTTTCGTGCGCGTACCATACAATAATCTGGAAGCTGTGCGGCAGGTTGCTGTTAACAACAAGAATGTAGTTGCGGTCCTGGTTGAGCCGTTCCAGGGAGAGGGTGGGGTAAATATTCCACAGGCGCATTATTTGCATGAATTGCGCACGATATGTGACGAGTACGGCTGGTTGTTGATGCTTGATGAAGTTCAATCGGGAATCGGGCGTAGCGGAAAATGGTTTGCGTTTCAACATAGCGAAATTGTTCCCGATGTAATGACGCTCGCCAAGGGTTTGGGGTCGGGTGTTCCGATTGGTAGCTGTCTGGCCCGGGGCATAGCTGCAAATACATTTAAACCGGGCAATCACGCATCAACATTTGGTGGCAACCCATTAGCGTGTACGGCTGCCATTGAGACTCTTGCAGTGCTTGAGGAAGATGAACTTATTAATCATGCCAGCGCCTTGGGAAAGTTTATTCATGATCGTCTGGAATCGCAGCTAGCTGGACTGGATAAAGTTGTTGAGATAAGAAGCCAGGGATTGATGATTGGTATTGAGCTTGCGATGCCTTGCACTGAACTGGTGAGAAGGGCGTTGGAACAGAAACTGCTAATCAATGTGACCTCTGAGAAGGTGGTTCGTTTACTTCCAGCGCTCGTGATGAAGCAGGAAGAGGCCGTTTTGGTCGTGGATACGGTCTGTCAATTAATAAAGGAGTTTGTTGTAGCTGGTTAGATGGTGGGCTTATGTGCTATCTCTCAGCCACGACTGTTGTTATTTTATGCAATTGAAGCATTTTCTGCAGGTCACTGATTTAAGCCGGGAAGAATATGAACATTTGTTCGAACGTACCCGGTGGATGAAGCATGCGTTTAAAGAATATCATCAATATTGGCCACTGGTAGACCGAACGTTGGCGATGATTTTTGACAAAAATTCAACCAGAACGCGATTGTCGTTTGAAGCTGGTATGAATCAGCTTGGCGGCACGGCAATTTACCTTTCGACTCGTGATACACAACTGGGGCGTGGAGAGCCGGTAGAGGATGCTGCGCGTGTGATATCACGTATGGTAGATCTGATAATGATTCGCACGCACGAACACGATATTTTAGAACGTTTTACGCAGCATTCCCGTGTTCCTGTTATTAATGGCCTAACCGATGAATATCATCCCTGCCAGATAATGGGAGATATTTTTACCTATATAGAACACAGGGAAAATATCGCGGGTAAGAAAGTGGCCTGGATTGGTGATGTAAACAATATGTGTAATTCGTGGTTGCAAGCTGCGGAGATATTCGATTTTAAAGTTCATGTTTCCGCGCCGCCTGGTTATGAAGTCAATGCAGAACGGATAGGCTTAGTCGGTACAAAAAATTTTGAATTGTTTTCTAACCCGCACGATGCGGTCAGGAATGTGGATCTGGTAACGACAGATGTCTGGATTAGTATGGGTTTTGAAGCCGAGGCTGAACAAAGAAAAGCAGATTTTTCAGATTTTTGCGTGGATGCGGAAATGATGTCCCTGGCAGACAAAGAAGCTGTTTTTATGCATTGCCTGCCTGCCCATCGAGGCGAGGAAGTAGCTGCAGAGGTTATTGATGGTCCTCAATCTGTTGTGTGGGATGAGGCTGAAAATCGCCTGCACACACAAAAGGCGTTGATGGAGTACTTGCTGCTTGGGAAGATACGGCACAGTTGATTGTGATGCATTGAAAGTGCAGCCTGGTAATTCACGGATAATTACAACATGAAAAAAATAAATAAAGTAGTACTTGCCTTTTCAGGCGGACTGGATACATCGGTTATTCTCAAATGGTTGCAGGATACCTATCAGTGTGAGGTGGTAACATTTACTGCAGATATTGGTCAGGGTGAAGAGGTTGAGCCTGCACGTGCAAAGGCGCAACAACTGGGTGTCAACGAAATCTATATTGAAGACCTGCGGGAAGAGTTTGTACGTGATTTTGTCTTTCCTATGTTCAGAGCCAATGCCATATATGAAGGCGAGTATTTGTTGGGAACCAGCATAGCGCGTCCGCTAATTGCCAAGAGGCAGATAGAGATTGCACAGGAGACAGGTGCGGATGCTGTGTCTCATGGCGCTACAGGAAAGGGGAATGATCAGGTGCGATTTGAATTGGGATATTACGCGCTGCAACCTGATATCCAAATCATTGCACCATGGCGCGAATGGGATTTGACTTCACGGGAAAAACTTCTGAAATATGCAGAGTCGCATCGTATCCCTGTCGAAATGAAAAGAAAGGAAGGGTCGCCATACAGTATGGATGCTAATTTACTCCATATATCCTATGAGGGTCGTGGTCTGGAGAATCCAGCTGTCGAGCCTGAAGAATCCATGTGGCGCTGGAGTGTTTCTCCTGAAAATGCGCCTGATACAGCAGAGTACGTGGAAATTGAGTTTGAGCGCGGGGATGCGGTAGCGCTCAATGGAAACTCAATGACACCAGCGCAAATATTAACGACACTGAATCAGCTCGGCGGAAAACATGGTATTGGAAGACTGGATCTGGTGGAAAATAGATATGTAGGTATGAAATCGCGTGGCTGTTATGAAACGCCGGGGGGTGCGGTTTTATTACGCGCCCACAGGGCTGTGGAGTCTATCACTCTGGATAGAGAAGTCGCGCATCTGAAAGATGAATTGATGCCGCGATACGCTGCATTAATTTATAATGGTTACTGGTGGAGCCCGGAGCGTAAAACATTACAGGCACTGATTGATGGAACTCAGCAAAATGTCAATGGATGGGCAAGGCTGAAATTATATAAAGGAAATGTCATTATCGTTGGGAGGGATTCAAGAACACATTCACTGTTCGATGAGAATGTGGCAACTTTCGAGGATGATGCAGGTGCTTACAATCAGGCCGATGCCGCGGGATTTATCAGGCTCAATGCGCTTCGCTTGCGTATAGCAGCTAAAATAAAATAAATATGATTGTCCATAATTGATACATCATTTTTGTGAGGTGGCGTGGATGCCAACATTTGACATCGTTTCAGAAGTTGATGGCCATGAAGTAAGAAATGCTGTTGATCAGACGAATAAAGAAGTAAGCTCAAGATTTGACTTCAAAGGAACAGACGCACGAGTCGAGCAGTCTGAATTGTTGCTTACCGTATATGCTGATGATGAGTTTAAGCTTGAGCAGGTTCTGGATATACTGCGCTCAAAACTTACTAAACGTAAAATAGATGTTCGTTGCCTGGAAAAAAAACAGCTAGAGAAAATTAGTGGTAACAAAGTAAAACAGGAAGTTTGTGTCAAAACAGGATTGGACTCAGATTTAGCTAAAAAAATTGTCAAGATCCTTAAAGAAAATAAATTGAAAGTACAGGCAAGTATACAGGGCGATAGTGTTCGTGTTTCGGGAGCAAAAAAGGATATATTGCAAGAAGCAATACAGTTAGTGAAGCGTACGGTCACTGATTTTCCCTTACAATATCAGAATTTCAGAGATTGATTCTGGATTAAGAATCAATACAAATTGTTATCGAGGACAAACCAGAGTGTTTGTGCTGAAAGATAATCATGGCGGATACCCTCCTTTATAGTTGTGAATCAATAAATTTATTCTTCCTGGACGATTGAACTAAACCTTGACACAAACTGGAAAACCCCATAAAATCCGCAGTCTTTTCTATCGCACAAGCACTTAGAGCCGAAATCAAAGAGCTGGTGCGGTAAGACCTATTCGCTGAAAGTGGTAGCAAAAAATCTAAGTAAATAAGTTTGGACGGCTTTTGCCGTCCCAGTTTTTTAGGACATAGTAATATGCCGACTATTAGTCAATTAGTACGCAAGCCGCGCGAAGCAAAGCGCGTAAAAAGTAATGTGCCTGCACTAGAAAGTTGCCCGCAGAAAAGAGGTGTTTGTACAAGGGTTTACACTACGACACCAAAGAAACCGAACTCGGCGCTGCGTAAAGTGGCCAGGGTCAGACTGACAAATGGTTACGAAGTATCAAGTTATATTGGCGGTGAAGGACATAATCTCCAGGAGCATTCAGTAGTGCTGATTCGGGGCGGCAGGGTAAAAGATTTGCCTGGCGTACGCTATCACACAGTGAGGGGTAGTTTAGATACTGCGGGTGTGAAGGATCGTAAACAGGCGCGATCTAAATATGGCTCGAAAAAGCCTAAAACTGCTTAATGATTTATTACCCCAAAGGATAAAGAATAATGCCAAGACGTAGAGAAGTGCCAAAGCGTGAAATATTGCCGGATCCTAAATTTCATAATATCGAACTTGCTAAATTCGTCAATGTGTTAATGACGCGCGGAAAAAAATCCGTGGCTGAAAGAATAATATACGGAGCGTTAGAACATATTGAAAAGAAAACTGGCGGAGATCCAATGGAAGTGTTTACTCAGGCTCTAACAAATGTGCGCCCGTTAGTTGAGGTAAAAAGTCGCCGCGTTGGGGGTGCGAATTATCAGGTGCCTGTGGAAGTGCGCTCAATACGTCGGAATGCTTTGGCGATGCGATGGTTGCGGGATGCGGCAAGAAAGAGAAGTGAAAAATCGATGGATATGCGATTGGCGGGTGAATTGGCAGAAGCAGCTGAAGGCAGAGGTGGGGCTGTCAAGAAAAAGGAAGAAGTGCACAGAATGGCGGAATCCAACAAAGCATTTTCTCATTTCAGATTTTGATTTTTGTAAACTAGTACTCTTAATACAATAATTTTTTTAGTAGGGCAATTGACTGTGGCAAGAAAGACACCAATAGAGCGATATAGAAATATCGGAATTATGGCGCATATCGACGCTGGTAAAACAACCACTACTGAGCGAGTGCTCTTCTATACTGGCGTATCGCATAAAATTGGTGAAGTGCATGATGGCGCTGCCACCATGGATTGGATGGAGCAGGAGCAGGAAAGAGGAATTACTATAACTTCGGCAGCTACAACTTGTTTTTGGAAAGGTATGGATGGCAGCTACCCCGAGCATCGTATCAATATCATCGATACCCCGGGGCACGTCGATTTTACCATTGAGGTTGAGCGTTCACTGCGCGTTCTTGATGGAGCGTGTACAGTATTTTGTGCTGTAGGTGGAGTTCAGCCGCAAACTGAAACGGTTTGGCGGCAAGCAAATAAATATCATGTTCCGCGCTTGGCGTTTGTGAATAAGATGGACAGATCAGGTGCAGATTTTATGCGCGTTCATGAGCAGATACAAACGCGGTTGAAAGCGACGCCTGTGCCAATACAACTACCGATAGGCGCTGAAGATAAGTTCGAGGGTATTGTGGACCTGGTTAAAATGAAAGCCATTTATTGGGATGAAGAAACCAAGGGCCTTAAGTTTGAAGAGCGCGATATTCCGGAAAATCTGAAGAACGAAGCTCAGGAATGGCGTGAAAAGATGCTCGAGACAGCGGCAGAAGCTGATGAAGATCTGATGAATAAGTACCTTGAAAATGGTGATCTGGATATTTCAGATGTCAAGAAAGGAATTCGTCTGAGAACCATTAATAATGAAATTGTTCCCATGTTGTGCGGCACGGCTTTTAAAAATAAGGGTGTACAAGCAATGCTGGATGCGGTATTGGATTATATGCCGTCACCAACAGATGTGCTAGCCATACAGGGTACGAAAGAAAATGGGGATGCTGAGAAAAGAACATCTGATGATAATGCTCCATTCGCCGCTCTGGCCTTCAAAGTTGCTACAGACCCGTACGTTGGGCAATTAATTTTCTTCAGGGTTTATTCGGGTGTAGTTAATTCTGGTGACTCGGTATATAACCCGATCAAGGCACGAAAAGAAAGAATAGGTCGTATTCTTCAAATGCATGCAAATCAGCGTGAGGAAATTAAGGAAGTTAGGGCAGGGGATATCGCCGCTGCAGTAGGTCTGAAAGATGTGACAACAGGTGATACTTTATGTACGCCCGATTCGATTATCACATTAGAAAAAATGGATTTTCCGGATCCGGTCATACATGTAGCGGTTGAGCCAAAGACAAAGCTGGATCAGGAAAAAATGGGTATTGCATTGAACAGACTTGCTCAGGAGGATCCGTCTTTTAGGGTGCGAACCGATGAAGAATCTGGGCAAACAATCATTTCTGGAATGGGTGAACTGCATCTGGAAATCATTGTAGATCGGATGAAGCGTGAATTTGGCGTCGAGGCTAATGTGGGCGCTCCTCAGGTGGCATACAGGGAAGCAATCAAAAAACTTGTTGAAATTGAAGGTAAATTCGTTAAGCAATCAGGTGGACGCGGGCAATATGGTCACGTTTGGCTAAAAATGGAACCGAATGAAGCCGGTAAAGGATTTGAGTTTGTAGATGAAATTAAAGGTGGCGTAGTTCCACGCGAATATATACCAGCAGTTGAAAAAGGTTTGATTGACACTCTGCCAAATGGTATATTAGCGGGTTTTCCGGTCGTTGATGTAAAAGTAACGCTGTTTGATGGTTCGTATCACGACGTGGATTCAAATGAGAATGCTTTCAAAATGGCGGCATCAATGGCATTTAAAGATGGGATGAGAAAGGCAAATCCAGTGCTGCTTGAGCCAATGATGGCGGTCGAAGTGGAATCGCCGGAAGAGTTTATGGGTAATGTTGTAGGTGATTTGTCTTCGAGACGTGGAATGATTCAGGGTATGGATGATGTGCCTGGCATGAAAGTGATTCGCGCAGAAGTGCCATTGGCGGAAATGTTTGGTTATTCAACTGCATTGAGATCGGCAACTCAAGGCCGGGCTACGTATTCAATGGAATTTAAGCATTATGCTGAGGCACCTAAAAATGTAGCCGAAGCGGTCATTAACAAGAAATAAGGTTAAAAGCATAAAGGACAGGTCATGGCAAAGAGCAAGTTTGAGCGTTCGAAACCACACGTAAATGTGGGCACGATAGGACATGTGGATCATGGTAAGACGACGCTGACGG
>NZ_FOCP01000056.1 GCF_900110145.1 Nitrosomonas marina
TGTTGACACCGGTCGAAAATTGACCAGAAAAAGCTAGTTGTACCGGTTGAAAATTGACCAGGTAATTCACGTATCCTGCCTAAATTTTAGGCAGGAGAATTTAAGAGGTGATTACCATGGTTATGTATGCAAAGATACGGCGGATGTTTTACCGTGAACATCTGTCGATTAATGAGATTCAACGAAGAACGAGCCTGTCGCGGAACACGATCAAGAAGTGGTTGAAAGCGCCAAGCGACAGCGCAGTGAAATATCAAAGAGCGAAGAAGCCCGGCAAGCTGACACCGTTTGAATCCAGGTTGTTGCTGGCGCTGGAAGCGGATGCGCGTCGTCCCAAAAAAGACCGACGTACTGCCAAAATGCTGTTCCAGGAAATCAGGAAGGACGGCTATGTTGGCGGTTATACGATTGTGTGCGATTTCATCCGCAACTGGCGCAATCAAGGAAGTCAGAGTAAAACAGCGTATGTACCGCTGAAGTTTGCGTTGGGTGAAGCGTTTCAGTTTGACCGGAGCGAAGAGTGGCTGGTGATCGGTGGTATTCACCGTAAAGTATTGGCTGCACATACCAAGCTATGCGCCAGCCGCGCTTTTATGTTGTCCGGCTATCCGTCACAAAGTCACGAAATGTTGTTTGATGCGCATACCCGTGCATTTGCAGCTTTTGGCGGTGTGCCGAAACGCGGCATTTACGACAACATGAAGACTGCCGTGGACAAGGTATCCAAAGGCAACGGGCGCGTAGTCAATACACGCTTCTTTGCGATGACAGCGCATTACCTGTTCGATCCTGATTTTTGCAATGTGGCTTCTGGCTGGGAAAAGGGTGTTGTTGAGAAGAATGTTCAGGATATGCGCCGCCGCATCTGGAATGAAGCCAAACAGCAGCCATTCAGTTCATTCGATGATTTGAACCACTGGCTGGAAGTACGCTGCCGCGCGCTGTGGTCAGAAATACAACATCCGGACTATACCGGCATCACCCTTGCCGATGTACTGGAACAAGAGCAACTGTACTTGATGCCAATGCCAGCACCGTTCGATGGTTATATCGAGGTATTGGCGCGTGTATCCAGCACATGTCTGGTCACATTACTGCGTAACCGTTATTCTGTTCCCTGTCGCCTGGTCAATCAGATGGTGGCCGTTCATCAGTATGCCAACCGTATCGAGATCGTCCATGACAATGCCGTGACAGCCTGTCATACCCGCCTGTTGGATAGCGATCAGGTCAGTTATGACTGGCAACATTATATCCCGGTCATCGAGAAGAAGCCGGGGGCTTTGCGCAACGGCGCGCCATTTGCTGAATTACCGGCACCCTTGCTGCAGTTGCAAACTGCACTGCGGCGCAGAGAGCGTCAGCAGGCCGATCGAATCATGGCCAAGGTACTCAGCCTGGTGCCGACGCATGGACTGGAAGCGGTGCTGGTCGCTGTTGAACTGGTGCTCGAATCCGGTGCACCCAGTGCCGAACATGTTACCAATGTATTGGCACGACTGAAACACACCGACGTGCCGTCGTCAGTGGAAACGACGCTGAAGCTCAAGGAAGAACCGCAGGCCGATACGGCGCGCTATGATCGCCTGAACACTAAAGAGGTGCCCCATGTCTGATATTATCACGCAGTTCAAAGCGCTGAAATTATATGGCATGGCGGGTTGTTATACTGAACTGAGGCAGCAGAATACGCCAGACCAGATGACGAATCTAGAGTCAGCAGACCGGATTCTGTCTCAACTGCTCCAGGCCGAAGCAACCGAGCGCAACCTCCGTTCCATTCGCTATCAGACACAAGCTGCCAGATTCCCGGTGCAGCGCCACTTACAGGGGTTCGATTTCAGTCAGTCCAAAGTCGATCAGCAACTGATATATCAACTGGCCACGATGGAATTTACCGCCGCTGCACAGAACCTGGTGCTGGTCGGCGGCACCGGTACTGGCAAAACACACCTGGCCATTGCCATTGGCACTTCAGGCATACAGCATCACAATAAAAAAGTGCGCTTCTTCAGCGCCATCGATCTGGCCAATAGTCTGGAACAGGAAAAATCAGCGGGCAAACAAGGCAGGCATGCCTTGCGGCTGTTGCAGATCGATCTGATCATACTCGACGAACTGGGTTATCTGCCATTCTCACAAGCCGGTGGCGCACTATTGTTTCATCTGCTCTCCAGGTTGTATGAACGCACCAGTGTCATTATCACTACCAACCTCGCATTCGCAGAATGGAGCAACGTATTCATCGATGCCAAAATGACTACCGCGCTTCTGGATCGACTCACGCACCATTGCCACATCATCGAAACCGGCAATGAGTCTTTCCGCTACAAACAAAGCACTGCCAATGCAAAGATCAGAATACAGCAGCGGGAAAAAGAAAAGTATTCACCAGAAGAAAATCTGGTTAATTTGTAGTCAATGACAACAAACCAAAACATCAACAGGAGGCAAAACACCAACTCAGTCTGGTCGACTTATCCACAGATGCGTAGTATCCTGCGATCTGTTTTACCCTGGTCAAATTTCAACCGTAATGGGTGGTCAATTTTAAACCGGTATCAACAGCT
>NZ_FOCP01000028.1 GCF_900110145.1 Nitrosomonas marina
CTGGAATGGACATGACAGCCATTGCAGGTTTTCTGTTCGCCAGGGCGCAGGCTTTGCCAGGTCTGGTCGGTATTGAGCGTGCGTCCATCGCAATCAATGCCTTGCATGAGGTATGCCATATTGGCAGGCATTCGCACCAGAAAGCTGGTATCGGGATGGTCACTGGCATCAATCGCACGGCTGCCATCGGCATGACGGTTCAATACCGGAAATTCACCGAGAATCGATACGCGTTCGCCGGCTATATTGGCAATTTCATAAACAACGTTTCTATTTCGGTTAGGCATGATACCCAGAATACGAACGCCGCACAGTTCGTCGTCGGTGTAGTCAATGGTATCAGTTCCCTGAAGATTGAACTGGTGCTCGCCGAAGAAATGAATGCCGTTCTTGGGATGGGTCTCGCGGTCAGTAATGGAAGCAGCGCCGAGCAGTCCGAAAGGTGTGCCGGTTTCCAGGCTCGGATGACTGGTGCGCACATCCGCTCTTTGGATGGTATCGGGATGATCGACACCATGAATATTGGCGTAGGGCACTACGGCGCGTCCCATGATTTCATGCCAGTCTTTTGAATCGACAATCATTTCCAGGTCGCCCGGGTGCTGAGACGGAATCTGTGTGGCGCGATAAAGCCCAACGTCGCATCCCGGCGTATCCATTTCCAGTGAAGTGATCAGATTCATCGCAACCCCTCCCCCCGATCCACTGGTAAAAGGGGGTGTAATTCTGCCAAGCGCTGAGAAAATTTCATGATGGGCAACTGTGCTGCACGCGCCTTTGCCCCATGCTACCATCAGACCATTATTCGGCAAGGCTGCCGGATGACCGAGTTTTCCGGCAAATGGTAGCGGGTCTGCGTAGTTCGGGTGCGTTACAGTTGGCCCGCTCATGGGAAAAGAAGGCATATCGTCACTGTGGGCCCAGGAAGCAAAATTAATAATGTCACGCGGTATAAAAACATCGGCATCGCTTGAAGCTTCCTGAGGACCAATTCCCTCCAGCCCTTCAGGTTCCTGCATGACACCAATCAGTAAGCCGAGCCCTTTATTGTTACTACGGTAATAATCGGCAAACCAGATTCGTTCATCGGCAGTCTGGGTGATAAAATGCGCCGCTTTGTGATCTGCGCCAAAATAACTTTTTGCGTGATCGCCGCTGTGCTGTCCGTAGATCGGGAAGTTTTCTGCACCATCGGGATCCTGAGCATAAATATGGAACAGATTGTCGATCGTGGTATGGGTGCCTGCACCATTATTGGAATAACGAAACGGCAGGCCGCCGAAGATCTGCCAGCTTGAATAGGCCAGTCTGCCATTTTTGAGCATAAATGGATGCTGCTCCTGAGACAGTGAATGATGGCTGGCCAGGTCAGGGTTTTTACTGTTGACATCCATGGTCCAAATCCGGGTACCCATCCTGGATTCGGTTGTGCCCCAGACTACAGTGGTGGTATGGTCGTCTCTGGTCGAGGTAAATGCGATGCGCTGGTTGCTGATGAAAGTCGGACCGGAATCATAGACTCCCGGAATAAATGGTATGAATCGTATTTGCCCGCTGGGGATATGGTACGCATGTAGATGCGCGCCTGTTGTGGTCAGCAGTTTATTCGGAAAATCATAATAGCCAAGATCCTCAGGTTCGGCATCCGGGTGTACAGCCTGTGAATGGATATGTTCCTGATAAAATCTCAGGCTGCCTCGAAAAACTGAAAAAACGATAATTTCGGCGTCGAAAGAGACAGCCGGATCGAGCGCGGCACAGGAATCAGCCGGGGTAGAACTGGATGAACAGTCATAAATAATCGTTTCGACACCATCCGGATTACGGTAGATCAAATCACACGGGGCACTGAAGTCGCCCAGAAAATTGGTGATATCTGGTAAAACATCATAAATATCGAGTCCGCTCATGCGCCGGGTAACAGTTTGTCTCTTGCCATTCAGGACAACATCGGCAGTTACATCCATTTCGGTTGTTGTGCGTTCACACCGCGAGTACACTATTGCTTCCCCGGCGAAAGCTTCTGTCAGTCCTGACAGATTCAGCAATGCGAACAGCAAAGCAAACTTGATAACAGCCATGCCTTGCCAAAGATAAGTGGTGTCAGTCGCCGATTTTTTGTTTCCTGATTTCATTGTTTGCCATCCCGCAAGCTATTCAGGCACTGACAGTCAAACCCGGTACGTTGTGCTGCATGCTTATTTTATTATTTACCCCGGGCTATCTGTTAGCAGATAGTTTAACAGAGTTGTTTCAGTCTGCCGTTTTTCCTGAATGAAACGATAACCTTTTGTTATGCAATTATAAAACAAGTAATTTAAATTTGCAGAAATATGTTCTTGTATAGAGTTAAGAATAAGGTTGAACTGGTTTAGTTGCAAATGGTTGCAGCTAAATTGACATGTATCAGTCGTTGATCTGTTTGGTAGTCTAATGAAGCTGCGGTGATTTTCAGAATATGCGTTGTGGTATGCTGTGCGTTGCTTGCTCAATGGAGATCAAGGAAGATGGTATTTGGATTGCGCGGCGAGGCGCAGGGAGATGCAGAAGCCCGTTTTTTTATCAGTGTAGCTTGGCTGATTTTATTAAGCACATGCGAAAATACATTATTTATGGTGATATAGGCGGCACCAAAACTCTGTTGCAAATGGCTGAATGTGTCGATGAAACATTTCAGACAAGTAGTTTACGTCGATACCGCAGTGGTGAATATCGTTCATTTGCGGACATGCTCAACAATTTTCTGAATGAGGTCGAGTTCGATACTGCAACTTGCAGTCTTGTCGCTGCCTGTTTTGCCGTAGCAGGTCCGATTGTCGATCAACGTTCACAATTGACCAATCTGCCCTGGTTGCTTGATGCAGCGCTGATTGCAAGGGCATTTTCAATCGATCATGTAAAGTTGCTGAATGATTTCGAAGCGGCTGCTATGGCTGTTGATGATCTGGCACCCGAAGATCTGGTAGTGTTGCAGTCAGGCCGCGCTGAACCGAAAGCAATGCGCGTGATACTGGGAGCTGGTACAGGTATGGGTGTGGCATGGCTCGTCTGGCATGGGAACGGTTACCGGCCGTTGCCGACAGAGGCTGGCCATATCGATTTTGCGCCGACAAATGCATTGCAGATTCGACTGCTTGAACGATTGCAGAACAAATTCCAGCGTGTTTCAGTGGAGCGCCTGTTGTCAGGAGCGGGGCTAACGCAAATTTTTAGATTTTTGCTGGAAAATCAGACAGAATCATCGAATATTTCGCAGTTTCAGTTGGATGAGGACAGCGGCGCAGCGATTACGGCGCTTGCAGTCGAAGAAAAACACTCCGTTGCAATCAAATCCCTGGAATTGTTTGCCGAGATATATGGTGCTTATGCAGGCAACCTGGCGCTTGCGGGGTTATGTAAAAATGGCGTATATATTGCCGGTGGAATCGCCCCCAAAATAATTGATACACTGCGGGGGGGCGCGTTTATACGGGAGTTTTGTCGTAAAGGCCGGTTTTCCGGCCTGATGCAGACTATTCCGGTTCAGGTGATTAGCAATCCTGATATCAGCTTGCTGGGCGCCAAAAACGGTGCCAGGAAATTAATGATGACAAGCCGTTGAAAACGATATTCGAGTAGACGGTACCTATTGGCGACATGCATACTGAAAACCGACTTGGAAAACGAGACGCATGCTGTACCGAGTTAAATGTGGATTAATGAAAGCCAGTATGCGCATTTTGAGTCATGCTTTATCTCATGAAGATACCCCGGACAGACAGTATCTGGCGATTTTCTTCTGAATATTTCCGCACTTTGGTAATTGACTATGAAAAGATCGGGAAAGTGATTGTGATACCTAACAGATAAATACTTGATTGTAAGCCTGAATGGCTTTGTTGAATTATGTTTTCTAAAACTACTTATACCATTACCATCAACCCTAAAATACCGCCCAGACTGGAGCGTCTGGAGGAACTGGCGAATAATCTCTGGTACAGCTGGGATCGTGCTACACGTATGTTGTTTTCCAGATTGGATCCTGTTTTGTGGAGCGCCGTCGGACACAATCCAAAAGCTTTTCTCAAACGTGCGGATGAATCCGTATTGCTGAAGGCAGCAGAAGATCCCAATTTCCTGACGACCTACGACAGTATTTTATCGACGTTTGATTCCTATCTATACGAACCGTCGCAACGGGACAAAACCAACGGGTTGCGGACGAAAGACCAGATTGTGTATTTCTGTTTTGAGTTCGGTTTTCATGAAAGCTTGCCAATTTATTCCGGCGGCCTCGGTATTCTCGCCGGCGACCACTGTAAAGCGGCAAGCGATCTGCACCTGCCGTTTGTGGCTGTCGGACTGCTTTATCGCCAAGGATACTTTTCCCAGACAATTGATAACCAGGGAAACCAGCGTGCCGTCTATACCGATTCGGATTTTGAAGATCTACCCGTATCGCCGGTTCTGCATGACGATGGCACTGAAGTACGAATTCAAGTTGCGTTCCCGGGACGGCAGGTAACGGTCAAGATATGGATGGCCAAAATTGGTCGGGTAACGCTCTACCTGCTGGATACCGACTTGCCGGAAAATTCTCAGCAGGATCGTGACATTACGCATAAACTGTATGGTGGCGACAAAACCATGCGCATAGAACAGGAGATTATCCTGGGTATAGGCGGTGTGCGCGCTTTGCATGAAATGCGAATAAAGCCGACGATTTGGCATATTAATGAAGGTCACGCGGCGTTTATGATACCTGAGCGTATTCGTATTCTGATGCGCGGGGATCTTGATTTTGCCAGCGCACTGGAGGCGGTAGCATCCAACACGATTTTTACCACGCATACAGCAGTGCCGGCCGGGCACGATCATTTCAGCGAAGAAATGGTGCAACGCTATTTCGAGCCCTTTTACCACGAATTGGATGTCACTCACGAAGCTTTTATGGCGCTGGGTCAGACAGCCAGCAGCACGGATTTCAACATGACAGCGCTCGCTGTTCGTGGATCGCGCACACATAATGGCGTCAGCAAAATTCATGGCGACGTCTCTGCAAAGATCTGTCAGGATTTGTGGCCGCAAATCGAGCCGGAGGAAAATCCCATGACTTATATTACAAACGGTGTTCATGTGCCGACTTTTCTGGCACAGGAATGGACCGATCTGTTTGACCGTTATCTGGGATATGGCTGGCGGACGAAATTGTGTGACACGACATTCTGGCAACAGATTTATGATATTCCAGATCATATGTTCTGGAGTATCAGACAGTCTTTAAAGTCGCAAATGCTGTTTGGTATCCGTGATCGTCTGGCTGAGCAGAATACGCGCAATCATGGTTCCGAGGCGCACCTTGACCGCCTGCTGAAATTCACCGATCCGGTCAACCCCAATGTATTGACTATCGGTTTTGCGCGCCGTTTTGCCACTTACAAGCGTGCCACATTACTTTTTGAAAATTTGAACTGGCTGCGCAAAATCGTGCAGGACGAGGAATGTCCGGTACTGCTGATTTTCGCGGGGAAAGCGCATCCAGCTGATGTGCCTGGCCAGGATTTGATTCGTCGTGTCAGCCAGATTGCACATATGCCCGATTTTGAAGGCAGGTTGTTGCTTGTTGAGGGATACGATCTGAGGCTGGCCAGACGATTGGTTGCCGGTGTAGATGTCTGGCTCAATAATCCAATTTACCCGCTGGAAGCCAGTGGCACTTCAGGTATTAAGGCCGGAATCAATGGTTCACTCAACTTGAGTGTTCTTGATGGATGGTGGGAGGAAGGGTACGATGGCCTGAATGGCTGGGCCATTAAACCGGGACCTGAAAACATGGAGGCAGTTGTGCGCGATCAGGAAGAAAGTCTGGCGCTCTATGAAATATTACAGGATCAGGTAATACCCTTGTATTACAACCGCAGCAAGTTCGGTTATTCTCCTGAATGGGTCAGAATGGCCAAACATTCAATGGCATCATTGCTGCCAAGTTTTAGTGCATCGCGAATGGTGGAACAATATCTGAATAATTTCTACTATCCGGCCAGTCGCCAGAATGATCGCTACAGACCAAACCAATTTTCAGGCGCACGAGAGATCGCTGCGTGGAAGTCGCGAATTAAAAGCGCCTGGCACGGTGTTGAAATCCGTCGCCTGGATATACCGCCTACGCGGGCCTGTTTTAATGATGTTCTGCATTTTAAAATAGCGGCCAAACTGAACGGATTAAAACCTGAAGATGTGATCGTTGAGATGCTGATCTGCCGGCAGTACAAGAAAACACGGCTTAGCAATTTTAATCATTTCAGCTTTGAATATACCGGTATCCAAGAACAAGACGCACATATTTTTGAATTAAGACTGTCTCCCGAGCTTTGTGGCAAACAGGAATATTTTATTCGTATTTATCCTTACCATACGTTACTGACTCATCAGCTGGAGATGGGTATGATGGTCTGGATGTAAGCGATTTCGGGTAAGACGCCCGAAAAACAGTCTTGCAAATCACTGCAATGACTGTTTAAATTTGAACTGCGGGTTTGACAATCAGACCAAGTGCCCGATACGGATAAGTAATGTGGCGTTTGCAGCATCACCGTGTATCTGATCCGATAATGCTATAACAAGAAGGAGGCATCATCTATGACAACGCTTGACGACACTCCCGCAGGCACAGTATCAGAATCAGAAAATCGTCCCGGCCCATTTTTAATTAAAGATTGCGCGCTGGTTGCGCTGGCGACTGGCAGGAGAGCGCGCATGCTGCAGGAATTCAGGAACGAAATCACCCAGATTGATGAATCCAGCATCTATCATCATTACTGGGGCGGTCTTCTACAGGCGCGTTTTGAAGAACGTGAATTCAATAATGACTTTGCTGCATGGATTCGCCATGGCATACACGACGCCATGCTTGCCGAACGGCTTGCTGCATTGGACCCGACTGATTTTACAGATCTTGAGTTGTTACGCCATGAAATCATTGAGTTGATTGACATGCGTCTGGACGAATGTGAAAGTCTGCTCTGGATGCGCGCCACCCAGCAGTTCGAATTTATACGATCGCAAATTATCGTCTTTGATACTGAACGGCGCTTGCAGCAGCCGGCCGAACTGGCATCAGCAATAGAGCAGTTCTCGACCAGCAGCATTTTTTATCATTTTATTGATGCCCGCAGGCGCACTCAGCACCGGTGCGACGATTTCAGCGACTGGCTCGCTGGATTTGGCGACCAGTTCAATGGCTTGCGGAAGCATATTGCGGGTTTGGATCCTTATTTTGGCAGTCTGGCCGAATTGCGTATTCAACTCGCGCAACTGTTTCAGACATATTTTCAGGAGCCGGTACATGAGCCTGCTGGATGATTATGCACAAATCTGCGGTAATGATGTCATTGCCCACCTGCAGCAGCTTGCAGCACCTTTTCACGGTGCTAGAGTTGTACACGTCAATTCCACGCGTGTAGGCGGTGGAGTTGCCGAAATTCTGACGAAAATGATACCACTCATGCAGGAACTCGGTATTGATGCAAGCTGGGAAGTGATCACCGGAGAGAGTCAGTTTTATGAATGCACTAAGGGCATGCATAATACCCTGCAGGGTAATCAGATTCATTTGAGCGACAAGCTGCTTGGTGTTTATGAGAGAACGAATGCAGAGAATGCCGAATCGTTGCGAGAATCGCTCACAGAAGCTGATTTTGTCTTTATTCATGATCCTCAGCCGGCTGCGTTGCTGCAGCATTTTCCTAATCGTAAGGGTAAATGGATCTGGCGCTGTCATATTGACGCCAGCCATCCCTATCGACCTGTCTGGAAGTATCTTCGGAAGTTCATTGTGCCGTATGATGCCAGCATTTTCTCTCTGGCTGCTTTTGCTCATGAATTGCCTCACCCGATTTATCTGATACCCCCCAGCATAGATCCGCTCAGCGATAAAAATATTGAATTGGAACCCGGTGCAGTTCGACAGGTTTATGAAAAATATAGACTGGACCCCGAGCGTCCGCTGATTCTTCAGGTGTCCCGTTTTGACCGTTTCAAGGACCCTATTGGAGTAATCGAGGCCTATCAACTGGCCAAAAAATATCTGCCCTCGCTGCAACTGGTATTGGCGGGTGGCGAAGCAACGGATGATCCTGAGGGCGGGGTGGTGCTTGGTGAAGTGCAGGAGGCTGCGTATGGCGATCCTGATATCCATATTCTTCTGCTGCCATCTGATGCGCATCTGGAAATAAATGCGCTACAGCGTGCCGCGGACATCACATTGCAAAAATCGATTCGCGAAGGTTTCGGTTTGACTGTCACTGAAGCGATGTGGAAAGGCAAGCCCGTGATTGGCGGTGATGTGGGCGGTATTCGATTGCAGGTAATTAACCACCATACCGGTTTTCTTGCGAGTACGCCAGAAGGTGCCGCCCTGCGGATCCGCTACCTGTTGTATCAGCCCGAAAAAATTCGTGAAATGGGTGAGAAAGCCAGAGTTTTTGTGCGCGACAATTTTCTCATCACCCGCCATTTGCGCGAATACCTGGCGCTAATGGTCGCGTTGCTATACGAATCGCAGGACCGTATAGAACTTTCCTGTTCCAGCCTGAATCAGGAAATTCATGATTTATGAAGCCATAATACTGTATGTCTGACAATACATCTTATCAAATGCCATTTGGTGCAGAGCTGCAAACCTGCGGGAAAGTGCGGTTCCGACTTTGGGCGCCTGAGGCAAATACGGTAGATGTTTGTCTGTATGATGGTTTTAAAGAAGAAAAATTACCGATGGCGGCGGCAGTAGACGGCTGGTATGAAACCACGACAACATCTGCACGACCGGGGACTCATTACCGCTTCTGCATTGATGGCGACAAATGCGTACCGGATCCGGCCTCGCGCTTCCAGCCTGAAGATGTGCACGGGCCAAGTGAAGTCATAGATTCTTCCAGCTGGCGCTGGCAGGATGCCCGCTGGATGGGGCGACCCTGGAATGAAGCCGTTATTTACGAGTTGCATGTCGGCAGTTTTACACCTGAAGGTAATTTTGCCGGCGTAATGGAAAAACTGGATTACTTGAGAGATCTGGGTGTTACCGCGATTGAATTGATGCCGGTTGCCGATTTTCCAGGAAAACACAACTGGGGTTATGATGGTACCTATCTGTTTGCACCAGACAGTCGCTACGGCCGGCCCGAAGATCTCAAAGCTTTGATTGACGCGGCACATGCGCGCAATCTGATGGTATTCTTGGATGTGGTTTACAACCATTTCGGACCGGAGGGTAATTACCTGCATCTTTACGCACCTCAGTTTTTCACTGAGAAACATCGGACTCCCTGGGGTGCTGCCATCAATTTCGACGACGAACACAGTCACTGGGTACGGCAGTTTTTTATTCATAATGCGCTGTACTGGCTGAAAGAATATCATATCGACGGTTTGCGGCTGGATGCTGTTCACGCCATTCTGGATGATTCTCAACCGGATATTCTGACCGAACTGGCTCAACGAGTGCAGACAGCTTTTCCCAATGAACGCCATATTCATCTGATCCTGGAGAACGATCATAACGCGGCGCATTACCTTGAACATGGTGCCGTGCACAAGCCGTGCGCGTATACCGCACAATGGAACGATGATATACATCATGCTCTGCATGTATTGCTTACGGGTGAAAGCGACGGTTATTACTTGGACTATGCACAGAATCCAATATCACACCTGGGGCGCTGTCTGGCGGAAGGGTTTGCTTATCAGGGTGATTGTTCTCCTTACCGGAACGGGGAACTCCGCGGCGAACCGAGCCGCCATTTGCCGCCAACAGCTTTTGTGTCCTTTTTGCAGAATCATGATCAGGTAGGTAACCGTGCTTTTGGCGAGCGTATCCAGACGCTTGCATCGCTACAGCAAATTCATGCTGCGGCAGCGATTTTATTGCTTGCACCGTCACCACCATTGCTGTTTATGGGCGAAGAGTGGGGCAGCCGCCAGCCATTTCCATTTTTTTGTGATTTTGGCCCGGAGCTGGCTGACGCGGTTGTCAACGGCCGCCGTGAGGAATTCGCCCGTTTTCCGGAATTCAGTAATCCTGATGCGCGTGCGCGCATTCCCAATCCAATGGAAGAGAGTACATTCCAGCAGGCCGTACTGAACTGGCTGGATTGTGACCGTCCCGAGCATGCATCCTGGCTGACGTTGTATCGTGAGCTGCTTGCCCTGCGTCATCGTTATATTGTGCCTTGTCTGTCCGGTTTGATTCAGCAATCGGCAGCGTTCGGTCTATTGGGTGGTCATGGATTGAGGGTAAGCTGGGTACTGGCCGATAATACGCAATTATCGCTAATGGCCAACCTTGGAGATGATGTACTGAGCGGCTGTAGTTTTTCTCCATGGAAATTGCTGTATGCCACGCATAGTACCAGCAGCGATCTGAATGGCGTCGACGTTTTGCCGCCCTGGTCCGTGATCTGGTATCTGAGTAAAGGAGCTGCATAGTGAGTCCATCGAGTGCACCCAGTTCGACATACCGTCTGCAGTTTAACCGTGGATTCACGTTTGCCGATGCCGCAGATATGATTGCATATCTGCATGCATTGGGTATCAGCCACGTGTATGCTTCTCCGTTTTTAAAAGCGCGTACTGGCAGTCTGCACGGTTACAATATTGTTGATCATAACGCGCTGAATCCTGAAATTGGCACAAAAGCCGACTTTGATGCTTATATTGAAAGGCTTCACCATTACGGCATGGGGCAGGTCGTTGATATTGTGCCCAACCATATGGGCGTTGGAGGCGACGACAACAACTGGTGGCTGGACGTATTGGAAAATGGCGAAGCATCGGTTTATGCGGATTATTTCGATATCGACTGGCACCCGGCAAATCCGGCGCTGAGTAACAAGGTGCTGTTGCCCTTTCTCGGCGATCACTACGGATCAGTTCTTGAAAACGGTGAGCTGAAGCTCGAGTTCGACAATAAGAACGGTACTTTTAACGTGCGTTATTACGAACACCTTTTTCCAATTGATCCACTTACCTATCCATTTATTCTGAGCCTTCATATTGACCGACTGACACAGCAGAATGACAAAAATCAAAGACTTTTTGAAGCGCTTACCGTAGTCATTGCCGCTTGCAAATCCCTGCCAGACCGCAACAACCTTTCTGATTCTCTGCGCAAGTATCGCCGTCAGAGTGCCATGGCATGCAAGCATCATCTGGCCGAACTCTATTCCAAGCATACTGAAGCGCATACCTTTATTCAGGCTAATCTGGATGTGTTTAACGGCGATGTCAATCAACCCGGCAGTTTTGACCGACTGCACCAGTTGTTGGAAGCACAGGCTTACCGGCTGTCTTACTGGAAAGTCGCTACCGAAGAAATCAATTACAGGCGCTTTTTCGACATCAACGAACTGGCTGCCTTGAGGATGGAAAACAGTGAAGTCTTTAATGTAACGCATCAGCTTATACTGCAAATGGTGCATGACGGGCAAATCAACGGTCTTCGCATTGATCATCCTGACGGCTTGTCTGATCCCTGCGCCTATTACCATCAATTGCAGCAATTAGTTCGTAAACAAGTTGACACACAGTCGGAGTCGGATAATGCATTTTTCGGACTGTGGATCGAGAAAATTCTGGCCAATTTCGAGCACTTGCCGTCCGATTGGCCTGTCAGCGGGACCACTGGATATGATTCGGCATTTCTGCTCAATGGTATTTTTGTTCGGCAGCAATCCGAACGTCACGTCAATCGCATTTACAGCCGGTTTATCGGATTGAATCTCGAATATGAAAGTTTGCTCTACGACCGTAAAAAGCTGATTACCCATCGTATGCTGTCAAGCGAATTGACGGTGTTGGCTAACTTACTCAGTCATATTGCGCAAACCAACCGGCGCACCCGTGATTTTACCTATCAGGCGTTGCGCGATGCATTGGGTGAGGTGGTTGCCTGTTTCCCGGTTTATCGTACGTACATCACTGCCACGCAAATCAGCGAAGAAGATTTACGCTATGTGCAATGGGCGATCGCGCAGGCAAAAAAGCACAATCCGGCGACCGACATTCTGATTTTTGATTTTATCGGACAGTTGTTGACATTGACGCGTTTGGACGCTTACCGCAACAGCACGCGGCGTAAAGTTGTTCAGTTTGTTCTCAAGTTTCAACAATATACATCGCCTGTGATGGCCAAGGGGCTTGAAGATACAACGTTCTATATTTATAACCGTCTGACATCGTTAAACGACGTCGGGTTTAATCCCTGCGCATTTGGTATTTCTGTTGCTGCTTTTCACCAGGCCAACAAACAGCGGCTAATGCACTGGCCACAAGCCATGGTCACTACATCCACGCATGACAGTAAACGCAGCGAGGACGTTCGCGCGCGCATAAATGTATTGTCAGAAATCCCGGATGAATGGCAACGGCGCCTGAATCGCTGGAGTCGTCTGAATCGCCACAAAAAGAGACTGATCAATCATGAAAGTGCCCCTTCGCGCAACGACGAATATCTGATTTATCAGACTTTGATCGGCGTATGGCCGCTACAATCAGGACACCTGTTCGAAGACACTGATGTGCTTGAATCATTACGCCAGCGCATTGAAGATTATATGCTCAAGGCCATCAGGGAAGCGAAGGTGCATACTTCATGGATCAATCCTAACGAGGAATATGAAGAAGCCATTCGCAGTTTTGTTGGTGCGTTGGTATATGCCAACCCGGAACACAATGCTTTTCTCGCTGATTTTTTACCGTTTCAGCAGCGCGTTGCACGTTTCGGGTTATTTAACAGCCTATCGCAAACACTGATGAAACTGACGATACCCGGTATACCCGACATTTATCAGGGCAATGAGCTATGGACGTTTAATCTGGTTGACCCGGACAACCGGCAGCCCGTAGATTATCGGGAGCGCAACCGGTTGTTGAAGTCGCTCAAGACGGAATCCGAGGCCTGCACAGACCTGCCCGGTTTTGCACGGCAGTTGCTTGAGCAGATTGGCAATGGCCATGCCAAGCTCTACCTGACCTGGAAAACCCTGAAACTGCGCCGTCGATACCAACAGCTTTTTCAGCACGGCGGTTATACAGGCCTGGCTGCACAAGGTCTCCGGGCCGATCATATCTGCGCGTTCGCACGCTGCCATGAAGGCGAAACTGTCATAGCAGTCGCTGCCCGCGAATTCGTACCACTGTTAACCGAAGAAAATGACTTGCCTATCGGTGCATCCATCTGGCGTGACACCTTTGTCGAATTACCCGCAAACCAATGGGAAATACAGACGTACCGCAATGTTTTTACCGGTGAACGCGTCACCAGCACGCGTGTTGACGACCAGGTTTTTTTGAGTGCGGCAGAAGTGTTCCGCAGCTTCTCAGTGGGGCTACTGGTAAAAGAGCCAGTGTAATAATACTTGATAGCTTATGCGAGTTGTTGTGTCCAGAATCGCAATCATGTTTTATAGAAACTGATCGTGTACTATGAGACAGAAAGACAGGAAGTGATGAATGGCATTATTTAACATGAGACAGTTTTATGCGTCTTCTTTCATTTCATGTCTTTTTTGAATATTCCAGTTCAACAACGAGGCGCAGGCATATATGTTACGAATAGTTGGTGTCTGTATACCTGTGAGTTTTGCAAGCTCCAGTACAGCCAGCATTAGCGCATCCAGCTCAAGCGCGTGCCCGTTTTCCAGGTCTTGCAGCATGGATGTTTTATGCGGACCAACAGCCCTGGCGCCTTCTATGCGTTTTTCGATGGTATGCCTGAAATGTGCTCCTAGCGTCTCGGCAACCTGCTGGGCCTCTTCCATCATTCTGGCGACCAGTTCGCGTGTATTGGGAAATGTGCAGATATCTTCCATCGTTGCATGCGTTAAAGCGCTGATGGGATTGATAGATAAGGCTCCCCATGCCTTCAGCCAGATTTCTGATCGAATATCGTCAATTACCAGACATTTAAATCCAGACTTTTGAAACAGATTTGCAACTGTCTGCGTGCGTTCGCTTTGTGGGCCAATGACTTCGCCGATTGAGAATCGTTTTCCCTCAATGTGTCGGGCACGTCCATTATCTTCCAGCATGACTGCAGGATAGGCGACACAGCCAATAACTTGCGAGGGGTTGATATGGCGATTCAACAGGCCCTCTGGATCCAGGCAGTTAATCTGCGCTTCTTTAAAACGATCTGAGAGCCCATGAAGATACCACCAGGGTATTCCATTTTGGATGGGAATAATAGTTGAACTGCCATCGGTAAGCTTGGCAATGTTTTCCGCTGCGCCCGGCAGGTCTTGGGCTTTGGTGGCCAATATTATAATTTGATGTTTTCCAGCCTCAACAAAATCTGAAGTAATCAAAGACGGATTTACAGATGATTCCAGACCATTCTGGTCAGCTACAGTAATCCGGCCTGCTTTTTTCAGTCGCTTCACCCGGTCCGGCAGATCAATCATGGTAACTTCATGTCCGGCCTTCTGGATGCCGTGCCCAATGAATATACCCATTGCGCCGGAACCAACAATTGCGATACGCATACTTTTTCCTGTGTTTTTCAAAAATGCAGAAACTGTTTTTTTGGGTTCTTGATTAATACTGGTAATTTGTAAACAATCTATGTTGTTAGCGGATAGAGCAAAGGAAAATTAAATTCAGGTCTGTCAGGTATTCCGGCTAAGATCAGTCTGGATCGATTTTCCAGAGGTTGAAAGGTGGCCACCAGCCCCGCCAGAGTCCGGGATGTTCCAATACATTTTGTTCAAGAATGGGTACGTATGCACTGATCATTTCCTCTTCAGCTTCATCAATCTGTGGACTTTGAGATTCAAGGGGTGGCGCTATGTTAATAGCGTAACCGTTGAAAGCGGGCACAATAAATACCGGAAGCAAGGTAGCGCCAGTTGTCAGTGCGAGACTGGGCGCGCCTTTAGCCAGTCGTATGCGGCCACCCAGAAAAGGGCGTTCTCCGTAACGACGGCCAGAATGAATAGCCGTTATCGAAACGATTTCATTTTCCTGAAGCCTGGAGACCAGGCGGCGCATGGCCTGTCCCGAACCGTTTCGCGTGATCAGGCAGCGTTCTTTCAGATACCGTTTTTCGATGTTTGTTTTTACCGGATTTAGAACATGCATACCAAAACGGGTGTCAGAGAAGCCGTGCGTATAACTGCTCAGGTGTGTGATGCGATATCCCGCCTGATACAATCCTTTTTTAAAAACAAGATCAGCATGCGCAAATGGACAAAACCATAAAATCACACCTTTATTTTTCTCCAGTGCCTTGAGTATATGGTGCTGGCCGCTGATTTCTATTTTAGGATTCCATCCCCAGGGAGCATATTCCCGTAAATTCTCAAGCAGCTCCCAGTGATTGTGTTGACGGAATGCGACTTTGATCTCGTATGGTTTGATCGTCGGAATCTGAGAGACCAGTCGATTTAAGTGTGTTCCATTGTCTCCAAACAGCTTGATATGCGTTTTTCCTAGAAAACCGGTCAGGAAATCCCAATACCGTTCCGGAATCAGCCAGGCGATGGGTAAAAGGGCTGCGAAATAGAAGACCATCATTATGTCTCGCAGCGATATGGTTTTCATTAAAAACTACTTGAACTAATTTGGAAAGAACTTGCAGAGGAGTGTATTTGAGTGACTCTTTTCATGAGTCAAGTTTATATAAAATGATAAATAGTGTAAATATCATCAACCATTGGCGGCTGGTTCTGAATCGGTTTTGATTTGTATATGCATGAATACGAAGCTGGTATATCGGGTATTCTCACGGATAGTCAGTGTCCGTGGGCAAATAACCCGACAAACCAGATCAGACCGATTCCCGCAAGAATTAATGTGACTTGCTGTATGGTAGCGCCAATCTCAGGACGTTTGTGCAGGCCCGGTATTAAATCGGACAGGGCAACGTAAATCATGCTGGCTGAGGCCAGTCCCAGCAATGGCAATATCAGAAAATCGAGTGTGTTAAGCATAAAATAAGCGAGAACACCGCCGACAAGCGTTGCAAAACTGGATAACAGATTCATCAAAAACGCCATGCGGCGGGAATAACCTGAATTAAGCAGAATGATGAAATCGCCGGCTTCCTGCGGTATTTCATGTGCAATGATCGCGATGGAAGTAACGATGCCAAGTTGTGTGTCCACCATAAAAGCAGCCGCGATCAGAATGCCGTCGACGAAATTATGGAAGGTGTCTCCGATCATGATCATCATGCCGCTACGACCGCGGTCGTGCTCATGCTCATTTGTATAATAGCTGCTCGCCGTTACGGTCGCTACAGTGGGCACTGTCTGTTCTGCGGCAGTTGCCGGACTGTGTGCTTCGCAGTCTTCCATATGGCAGTGACGCCAAAGCACAAGTTTTTCCAGAATGAAAAACAGTAAAATTCCAAATAGCACCAGAATGGTAACTTGAGCGGGGTTGTCAGAAAGTTCAAAGGCCTCCGGCAGGATATTAAGAAACGCGGCACCCAGCAATGCGCCGATTGCGAAAGAAACAAGCTTTAAAACCCAGGCTTTGCGAGTGTTCAGCGTGAGTAAGGCGGCCAGAAGCAGGCTCAGTACCCCACCGGTAAAGCTGGCTGCTACGATCCAGGAAAGCGTCGACATAAAGTAAAATCAATTGGAAAGGCGGGATTATACGCTGATGCACGGGGTGAATGAACTAATTTGGTCTGTTTGCCGGTTTTTCCATCCAGATCATCGCCGCCATGCGTCCGGTTTCACCATCCCGGCGGTATGAGAAAAAACGTGCCGGATCACTGTATGTGCAAACACCTCCGCCATATATGCGTGTTACGCCCGCACAGGCCAGGCGTTGCTGCGCAAGCTGAAAAATATCTGCAAACCATTTGGGTTCCGATTGTGTAGAAGAACCTGCTTGTTGAAAGGCTTTGGCGCTTCGCTGATCATGGTCAACGAAAACCGCTCTGACATCATCGCCGACTTCGAAATGTTCAGGACCAATGGCTGGACCAAGCCACGCCATCAAAGTATTGTTCCCGGTTTGCATTGCTGCAATGGTTTGTTCGATGATACCGGCTGCTAATCCGCGCCATCCGGCATGCACTACGCCGACTACGGTTCCTGCCATATCGCATAACAAAACCGGCAGGCAATCGGCTACCATGATTGCGCAAACGGTATTGTGCTGACGGCTTAACGCGGCATCTGCGACTTCTTCCTGCAGCTGTGTGCCGCCCTGATTGATCCAGATATGACGGGATCCGTGCACTTGTACGAGCCAATGTGGATCATTGGGTAGATAATTGCGCAGCAAAGACCTGTTTTTAAGGACAGTCTTCGAATTGTCGTGTACGTGCATGCCCAGATTGAAAGAGGCGTAGACGCCATTGCTGAATCCACCGCATCGCGTTGTAAACAGTGCTTTGATATGGCCGGGAACCGGCCAGTCGGGAATTATCAAATCAATCATCGTTTTTTTATCATGGTCAAGCACAATATTAGAAACGTGCTCTGGTTATAAAACATGTTTGATGAAATTCTGGGTTAGAATAACAGGCTTTGGGTTAGGCGCTTGCGTTATTCCCTATAAATCAATTATAAAAGATTAGATTCCAGAACAGGTGTGCTCAATGAATGATACCGAAAATTTTAAACAATATTTGAAAACTCTTTTACTTGTATTGCTAGCGGTCATTTTACCGCTAAAGGCTGCCGACGGTCTGGCATACGCACAAAATGCCGCCGGAGTCACTGCAACCGGGCCAGCCGATGATCAAACCGAATTGATGAAGGCTGCATTTTCCGGCAAAGACAAGATTGTCAGCGAATTGCTGGGCAAAGGTGTGAGTCCTGATCTGCAAAATGAAAAGGGATTTACGCCTTTGATGATTGCATCGCAGTATGGTTATGAAAATATTGTAACCATGCTGCTGGAAAAGGATGCGCATCTGGATATTCAGAACAACGGCGGGGCGACGGCATTGATTCTGGCCACCAAAAACGGGCATGCTACCGTGGTCAAGGCCTTGCTGGCAAAAGGTGCGCGGGTGAATCTGCAGACAAGCGATGGCATATCAGCCCTGATGCTGGCAGTTCAGGAAGGTTATGACAGCATAGTTGATGCGCTGTTGGCACAGAAGATCAATGTTAACCTTGGAACGGAAGATAATCTGACCGCATTAATGATCGCTGCTCTTGAAGGCAGAGAAACTATCGTCGATAAATTACTGGCAAAAAATGCCCGTATTGATACTCAGGCTTCTGATGGCACGACAGCATTGTATATGGCAGCACGAAACGGCCATACAGCGATTGTAAATACTTTGCTGGCGAAAGATGCGCCGGTTGATCTTATCGCCGCCAATCAGACTACGCCATTGCACGTCGCCGCACAGAACGGCTATATTGAAATCGTCAAGGCCCTGCTGGATAAGGGTATTTCGATGGATCAGCCCGATCAGAACGGTGCTACAGCATTGACGCTGGCCGCTCTGGTTGGACAAAAGGAAGTAGTTGAAATACTGCTTGCATCCGGTGCTAAGATCGATCATAAAGCCAGAAATGGTTTTACGCCGTTGATTCTGGCTGCGCAAAATGGACAGGTTCCGGTGATGAAGGTGCTGCTGGAAAAAGGCGCGCAAATAGATCTTCAGAATGATGACGGCGTCACTGCGTTGATGTGGTCAGCGATGCACGATCATGTTGAAGCGGTAAAGTTGCTGCTCGAACATGATGCGGATGTGTCGATTAAAAGTGATAGCGGCAAGACAGCGTTGGAAATTGCCAGGAACGAGGATATTATTGAATTACTGCAGTCTGAATGACAGAGAATTCATAACGGAGTAGAAAATTTTGCAGCAACAGTCCGGTATATGCCAGGTTTTTGCCCATCGCGGCGCAAGCAGGGAAGCCATGGAAAACACGCGCGCGGCTTTCGAGCATGCATTGCTATATGCAATTGACGGTATTGAAACCGATGTGCAGCTTAGTCGTGATGAAGTGGCGGTGCTCTGGCACGACGAGTCTCTCGATAAAATCGGTCTGGCCGGTCAACATATCGATGATTTTGATTTGGCGCAACTGGAAACGTTGAATTTTCCGCAAACCGGCGATAAAGGCATCATGACGCTGAAAACGTTTCTGAATGATTACAATCAGCATTGCCGCTTGCTGATCGAAGTCAAAAACCATGACAGGGAACCCGTCATTCGCCATGAAATCAAAATGCGCCGTGTGATTAATCTCATTAAAGAAGTATCAGGCAGCCGGACTGCTGACCGTTTACTGGTATCGTCATTTAATTTGCAGAGTCTGGTTTATGCGCATCAGCAGGGTTGCGATACGCCTCTGGTTTGCAATATTGACGATCACCAGACCATCGCGGACGTGCAGCAAACATTGAACGACTGTACGTTTCTTTACGGATTCTGTTTGCCAATAGCTTTGCTGGATCAGCATCTGACAGATCTGCTGCGTGCACACTATAAACGCATTATCGTATATACCTGTAATACGGATGATCAGATCAACAAGGCGCTACAACTGGGTGTCGATATACTGATCAGCGATGTGCCGGACAAGGCGATTGAAATGCGGAATGCGAGACCGGGTGGTGCATGAACAGAAATCCCGAACGGCTAGAAAGTCAGACGTTCGATCTGCTTGTATGCGGTGGCGGAATTTACGGTGCCTGGACGGCTTATGATGCCGTATTGCGCGGCCTGAATGTTGCGCTGATCGATCAGGGTGATTGGGGCAGCGCTACTTCTTCTGCATCCAGCAAGCTGATTCACGGCGGTTTTCGGTATCTTGAGCAATTTGAATTCGGATTGGTGCGGAAAACGCTGACCGAGCGTGAAATGTTGATGATGGTTGCGCCCCACCGGGTATGGCCACTGCGTTTTGGCGTACCTGTGTATGCGAACAGCCGGGTCGGTTTGCTGCGCTTGAAGCTGGGGCTGATGGCGTATGATTTGCTTGCGGTTGGACAACAAGCGTCGAAACGACATCGCTATTTCAACCGTCGGCAATTGAGCGCACGTTTTCCTTTTTTAAAAGCTGATACGCTGAAGGGCGGTTTTACGTACGCCGATGCGCAGACCGACGACGCACGGCTGGTGCTGGAACTGGTACAAGGTGCCATGAATGCCGGTGCGGTATGTGTCAACTACTGCAAACTGACCGACCTGATAGAAACCGGCCAGCAGGCTACAGGTGCGGCTGTTTACGATGAACCGGCGGGGCGGACGTATACAATTCAGGCGAAACAGATTGTTAATACAACGGGTCCCTGGATAGCAGCGGACAATCGACGTCCGGAAAATTGTTTGTTGACCCGCGGTATTCATATGGTCATGCCACAGCTTGGTCTGGAAGAGGCGCTGCTGCTTACAGCCCGTTCGGACGGGCGCGTTTTTTTTATGATCCCATGGTATGGATTGACATTACTGGGAACAACCGACACCACCTACCAGGGTCTGCTGAATCGTATCGACGTCGACGAAACAGAAGTCGATTATCTGCTGAATGCGGTCAATGATTATTTGCGCGAACCCTGGACGCGCAGTGATATTGTCGGCGCTTTTGCCGGTGTACGGGTACTGAAGCATGAAGCGACTGCCGGTTCAGCTGAATCACCCTCATCCGTCAGCCGGGACTGGGTAGTGAGAACTGCTTCAAACGGTGTTCACTATTCGATTGGTGGAAAATTAACGTCAGCCCGGCAGGATGCCGCTCAGATTGTCGACCGGGTCTGTGAAGAATTGAATATTGACGCGCCCTGCGCAACCCGAAACCGCAAGCTGCCCTGGTCGCCGCAGGACTCAAAGGAACCGGTCACATCGCTGGACAGCTTTTTGCGCTGGTCTGAAACAATGCAGGCACTGGCTGCGGAACTGAAAGTTGACCCGGAAAGTGCGTTGTGGCTGATTCGGCGTCATGGTAGTAAGGTTTCAGACATTCTGAAGGATATTGAACAACGACCGGATCTGGCTGCACGCATTGTTCCGTCCTTACCGTTGATCCAGGCCGATCTCATGCACTGCGCAGCCGACGAGATGGTTATGCACCTGGACGATCTGCTGCGCCGCCGGTTGCCACTGCTGATTCTCGCGAAGCTGACCGAAACAGATTTGCGCCGAATCGGTGGAAACGTCGCGACTGTGCTGAACTGGGGCGAATCGAGAGTGCAGGAAGAAATTGCGCGCTGCAGTGGTTATGGTTGGAAACATTAGAACCTGGCTGTACAAGTAAATCTCAAACCGTTGAATCATGCGGGGTTGATGCAGGAATATATTACTCAGGTGTTTTATTTCTCTTCAAACTTCCCTCGATCATTTTATATTCGAGCAAGCGGCATTCGAGTGCACCGTTGAATAAAGGCGTGCGGCGTGTTGCCTTAAGCCGAATTGTTTTTGGTAACATGGTGTCGGCGGATAATATATAGGCAGTCCAGCCGCTGAACTTGCTTTTCAATATATCACCCAGTTTTGGGTAAAATTCAGCTAACGACTGTGTTTCTCCAATGCGGACGCCATAAGGCGGATTGGTTATCAGAATACCCTGCGGTGTCGGTGCGGTGATCTCCAGCACATTGGCCTGTTTCAGGTGTACGGCATCAAGTAAACCAGCGGCTTCCAGATTGGTTCGCGCATCCGAAAGTGCATATCCGTATAGATCGCTGCCGTAAATGGGCTGCCGGGTTGCCGGGTGCTGTTTGCTCAATGCTTCTTTTTTGAGTTTAATCCATTGGGCTTGGTCGAATTGCTTGAATTTTTCAAATGCGAAATGCCGTTGTGATCCCGGTGCGATATTTAACGCGATTTGGGCGGCTTCAAGCAGAAATGTTCCGCTGCCACACATGGGGTCAAGCAGTGGCTTGCCAGGTTGCCAACCGGTTAAAGATAAAATGCCCGCTGCCAGATTTTCGCGTATAGGTGCATTTCCAGCTGCTTTTCGGTAGCCTCGCTTAAATAACGCATCGCCGGATGTGTCCAGATAGAGCGTAAATTCGTTTGCGTTTAAAAAACCGTGTATGCGGATGTCGGGATGTACGGTATCAATACTGGGACGTTTGCCGGTTATTTTACGGAATTTGTCGCAGACGGCATCCTTGATTCTCAGCGTAACAAAATCAAGGCTGCGTAATGGGCATTTAATTGCTGCCAGATTGACACGTACGGTTAATTCGGATGAGAACCACTCATGCCAGGGTAATGCCAGTGTGGTATCGTAAACGTCCTGCTCGCTGCGATAAGTTGTGCTGGTGATTTGCCATAAAATGCGACTTGCAATGCGGCTGCCGAGGTTGGCCTGATAACAGGTTTTCCAGTTTCCCTGAAAGTGCACGCCGCCATTCGCTGATAGAACCATAGCGGCGCCCAGTTTCGACAGCTCGTCAGCCAGCATGGCCTCAACCCCCCGCGGACAGGGGGCGAAAAACTGCAGCGGCCGCGCATTCAAGGACTTGTTAATCAACAGACGGGCTGTCTTTCCAAAGCGCAATGGCAAGTACAACCCAGGAAACTATATAAGAAAAACCACCAAATGGTGTGATGATACCAAAAGCACGTATTTCGGTCAGGCTAAGCAGATATAAATTAAAGCTGAATAGAATGATGCCGAGCAGCATCAGCCAACCGGACAGTTCAATCAAACGAGATTTGGCGTAGTGGATTAACAGGAGACCAATGATCAGCAAGCCAAACGAGTGGTATAAGTGATACTGCAAGCCGGTATGGAAAATAGTCTGCATGTCATCGGTGAGGACGCTTTTTAAACCATGTGCACCAAAAGCACCCAGCGCAATGCAGATAAAAGTATTGATAGCGCCCAGTAAGAGAAACGGTTTAGGCATTGAAATTTTCCTTTTTGGGATTTGTTGATGTTCAGTAATTATCGGACCGGGGATTGGTCTTTTTTGTTTTATTGCTGTTATTACAGGTTTTGGTTACATTGGCATTGACATGCCCTTGAGCGAATTTTACCTGAATTTTATCACCTGCACTGACCTGATTCGCTTTGCTTACGATTTTGCCTTCGGAAGAATAAGTAATACTGTATCCCCGGTTTAAGATGGATTGCGGGTTTAGCTGTATTAACTGTTCCTGGCGGTGTTGTAGTTTTGTTGCCATTATTTCAATCTTTCGTAAGCATGTCTGTGAAAGCTGTTCAGCTATTCTTTTTTGCTGCTCTGCTACCGGTGTAAGATTGGGTCGACTGGACAGGATGCGCTGGTAATATGATCGGGTTACCCAAAATCGTTTGTCGATATGGTATGTGATGCTGGCAATGAGACGCTCCTGTAAATGCTGAAGGTGTGATAACTGGTTTTGAATGCGTTCGCCTGGGTGTGTATGCCGGTGTGTGAGCAGATCGATTTTCTGCATACTGTTTTCTAGCTTGCGTGTTATAGCATGGTGCAGTTTCTGATGTTGTCTGGATAACCGCTGTTTCAGTTCTGTTATTTCCGGGCTGGATATTTCTGCAGCTGCAGTCGGTGTGGGCGCGCGCCTGTCGGCTACGAAATCAGCAATGGTGAAATCAGTTTCATGGCCAATACCGCTGATTACAGGGACTGTGCAGGCGGCGATGGCCCTCGCGACTGTTTCTTCATTAAATGCCCATAAATCCTCTATGCTGCCGCCGCCTCTGCATAAAATCAAGACATCGCATTCATGTCGTGCCGAGGCTGCGACAATTGCGGAGGCAATGTTTATCGCAGCATCTCTGCCTTGTACCGGCGTTGGATAAATGACTATTGGCAGTGACGGCAAGCGGCGTTTCAGCGTGGTAATCACATCATGTAATGCCGCCGTCGCAGGAGAGGTAATAATGCCGATCTGACGCGGGAAAGCGGGAAGTTTTTTTTTCCGGTCCGGGTCGAACAGGCCATCTCTATCAAGTTGTTTCTTCAGGCGTTCGAAAGCTTCATATAATGTGCCCAGACCTGCACGCCGTACAGTTTCGACATTCAGCTGATAATCGCCGCGCGCCTCATATAGTGTTACCAGCGCGAGCACTTCAACCTGAGTGCCATCCCTGGGTTGCCAGTCAAGATACTGGTTTTTATGTCGGAACATAACACAGCGAACCTGGGCATCGGCGTCTTTGAGTGAAAAATACCAGTGTCCGGATGGGTATCGTTTAAGATTTGAAATCTCACCATTGACCCATAATAAAGGAAAGTTATTCTCGAGAACGGTTTTAACGTTACTGTTCAGTTCACTTACCGTTATAATTGTCTGGGTAATTTCGAGTGCAGATGGTAAATTCATAGAGGTATGTGATCCGCCCAAATGATCGTGTCAGCCGTGTGTTGTGTTTCAACTGTATGAAACTAAATGTTATCAGATTTAAAAATGATCCACATTTACCAGTGAAATTGATACTATAACCGGCTTCGTGATCAATCAATCATATATTTATTATAATTTGTTGTTTATAAATGACAATTCAAATTGTGTAAAATTTGTTTTTGCAAAAATACTGTTTTATTCTGATGACTTAATACTTAATATTCAGGGGATATCCACAAGGTTATTCACAGATATGATTGGCAAGTATTGCCAGTTTCCGAACACAAATCAGCAAGATGCATTTTGTAATTGATTCTGGAATCAGGGTACCTGTTTTTTTTTAGTTGATAAATTCAATCCAGTCTAACAAACGTGAGGAGAATGCCGGGTGTTATCGTTAATTGAAGCAGCGGGCTGGCCGATATGGCCTATTATTTTAGCTTCCATTATAGCTGTAGGTATTATTGGCGAGCGAATATGGTCATTGCGTCAAAATGTGGTGGCACCGAAAGACTTGCTGCCGAGAGTGTTAAACGAATATAAAAGAAGCGGCGTCACTTTGGACATGGTTACCAAACTTCAGCAGCATTCCCCGCTGGGAAAGGTTTTTGCCGCTGGATTGCAAAACGAGCACAGCCCACGTGAAATCATGAAGGAATCCATCGAAGAGGCCGGGCGTGTCGTGACGCATGATCTGGATCGTTATCTGACGACACTGGGGACAATAGCCGCACTAAGCCCATTAATGGGTTTATTTGGAACGCTGGTCGGCATGATTGAAATTTTTGGTTCCAATTCTCCGACGGGAAGCAATCCGGCGCAGCTGGCTTACGGCATTTCTGTCGCACTTTATAATGCAGCCTTTGGTATACTCGTTGCTATTCCGAGTATGATTTTTTATCGCCATTTTCGTGCAAAAGTAGATGCGCTGGCGATAGAAATGGAATTGCAGGCACTGAAACTGGTCGAGACTGTTCAGGGAGAGCGCAAGTTAACAGCAGGGCTCAGACAAGACCAGAATGTCGTGCAATCGCATCGATAGTGTGGAATCTTGCAGTATTTATGATAAATACTGCCTGGATATTAGCAGGTTGTTTGATTTGATTAGTAAAAAAATAATTTTTATGCTGCGAAAACAGGAGTGTAAGTGAGTATACGACGCTCGTTGGTTACTGGTGGCGGCGGTTTTATTGGCTTGCATTTGGTTCAACAGCTTCATGAGCGCGGCGATGAAGTAAGAGTTCTGGAATTGCCGGGTGTGCCGTTGCCATCATACGTCGAGGCGGTACGTGGTTCCGTGTGCGATGCCGATGTCGTCAAAAACGCGTTAAAAGGTGTGCAGAGAATATACCATCTGGCGGCAAATCCGAATTTGTGGGCTCATGACAAAAATGACTTCAGGCGTGTCAATTACGAAGGCACCTGTATGATGCTAAAAGAAGCTCAAAAGTGCGATCTTGAAGTTTTTGTACATACGTCTACAGAGTCGATTTTTGTGGGAAAATCGCGATGGGAGACCGGAGCCGAAGTGATAACCAGACGCCCCATTCACAAATTGCCCGGGCCTTACAGCCGTTCAAAATTTCTCGCTGAACAGGCTGCTGTTGAAGCGGTAGAAAACGGCATGCCTGTTGTTATTGTTGCACCGGCACTGCCGGTTGGTCCGGGTGATCGAAGAGTTACTCCGCCAACGCGTATGATTCTTGATTTTATCAATACGCGACCGCCCGCATATCTTGAATGTGGTTTTAATCTGATTGACGTGCGGGACGTTGCTGCCGGTCATATACTGGCAGCCGAACATGGTCGGTCCGGTGATCGATACATACTTGGCAATAAAAATTTGATGCTAAGCGAGTTGCTGCGAATGATAGAGGAAATTACCGGCCTTGCGATGCCCAAAATTCGAATTCCATACTGGGCTGCATTGGCAGCAGGTGCATTTTCTGAATTTATTGCAGATTATGTGACCCGAAACCAGCCAAGAGCACCGTTGACCGGGGTGAGACTGGCACGTTACCCGTTGTATTTTGACAGTGAAAAGGCAATTCAGGAACTGGGGCTACCGCAAAATTCGGTGTATCAGGCGCTTGCTGATGAAATAGAGTGGCTCTGTGACGAGGGGTTGATTACCCGACGCTTGCCCATGCAACAAAGGGTATAGCCGTGTTGAACGTTAATTCCATGACACGATGCTTGTGTCTCGTATAAAATACACTGTTTTGCACTGAAATTGGAAATTTTGGGGCGATGGGTAGTGTTACTGTCCTTACGTTGATGAAAGAAAAGAGAACAAGCTGGGTGCGGAAAGTATTTTTTTGGTTATTTCTAGTCATGTTTCTGCAGGGTTGCGCTTCATGGTCCAAAAAAGATGATGCAAATATTGATCCGGTCGATCCGCATGAAGATATCAACCGTGTTTCCTATGACTTTACCGACAAAGTCGATCGCGTATTGTTTGAACCGGTAGTCGATGCATATGTGGATTATGTGCCGAATGCCGCGCAGCGATCAATTGGGAATTTTTACGATAACGTATCGTATCCGAATGTTGTTTTAAATGCTTTTTTACAAGGCAAGATCAAGCAGGGGTTTGCGGATGGTTTGCGTTTCGTCATCAATTCAACAGTTGGCTTATTCGGTCTGTTTGATATGGCGACGCATATGGGGCTGGAAAAGCATGACGAGGATTTTGGGCAGACATTGGGTGTATGGGGGTTTGAACCGGGTTCATATCTGTTTATCCCTATTTTGGGCCCGAGCAGCGAACGGGATGTGGCGAGTGTGCCTGTATCTATGTTTACCAATGTACTTTTTTATGTTGGTGCTGTAGCCGGTGCCGGAGTTTTTGCTCCATTGACAGTTCTTGGGGCCATCGACAAGCGGGCGCGCCTGGCGGGACCAATGCGCATTCGAGATCAGGCAGCACTGGATCCCTACTTGTTTGTCCGGGAAGCATCGCTGCAACAGCGTGAATTTTTGGTTTACGACGGTGATCCGCCGCTGAATTTGTATGACGACGAGCCCTTCCAGGATAATCCTTTCGATATCAATCACAAAAGGCCGGTTTCTGGTAATGAATCTTCGGAAGACGATCATTCCGAGGAAGCTGTTCAACAGAAAAACCAAGGTAAGGGCTTGAGTGAACAGGGTATCTGATACTCTCAGAGATGATTTGACTATTTACTTGGACTATATATGAACGGGATGCAAGAGCGCATAACAGTGGATCAGACACAAATAGATTCGGTCAAAGACAGCGAAGATGAAACCGTGTTGCTGAAAAGTCAATTGAATAAGGCGCGTTCAGCTTTGCTGGCCATGCAGAATCAGGACGGTCATTGGTGTTTTCCGCTTGAAGCAGACTGCACGATACCTGCGGAATATATTCTGATGATGCATTTTATGGATGAAGTGGATGTTGCACTTGAACAGAAAATTGCCCGTTTTATCCGTTCAAAGCAGGACAAATCACATGATGGTTGGCCCTTATATTATGGCGGTGATTTTGATATCAGCTGCTCGGTAAAATCCTATTATGCATTAAAACTGGTTGGAGACTCACCCGATGAGCCGCACATGGTTCGAGCGCGAGAGGCGATTCTTCAATATGGTGGAGCAGCCAGTTCCAATGTGTTTACTCGCTTGCTGTTGGCAATGTATCAGCAAATTCCCTGGCGGGGCGTGCCTGTAGTTCCATCAGAGTTGATTCTGCTGCCGAAATGGTTTCCATTTCATTTGAGCAAGATTTCGTATTGGTCACGAACTGTCATGGTTCCCTTATCCATTTTGTGTACCTTGAAAGCCAAAGCTGCCAATCCGCGCCGGGTGAATATTCGTGAATTGTTTACAGTGCCGCCCGAGCAAGAGAAAAATTATTTTCCTCGAGCGGAAACACGCTTGAAACGTTTTTTTATGTGGGTTGAGCGCATTTTGTCAAAGTTTGAACCGCAACTGCCTGAATTTATGCGACGATATTCAATACGTCGTGCGGAACAGTGGACGTTGGAGCGTTTAAATGGTGAATGCGGAATAGGCGCCATTTTTCCGGCAATGGTCAATGCCTATGAAGCACTGGCGCTGTTGGGATATCCGAAAGATCATCCCGATCGTGAATTATGCCGTAAGGCGCTGGAAGGCTTGCTGGTTTTCGAGGATGAACAGGCATGGTGTCAACCTTGTACGTCACCAGTCTGGGATACGGTATTAAGTGGATTGGCGTTGCAGGAAGATGAAGATACAGATCAGCAGCCTGTACGTGCAGCGATGGACTGGTTGTTAACAAAACAGATATTGGATGAGCCGGGCGATTGGCGTGACAAATGTCCGGCACTGCCAGGTGGCGGGTGGGCATTTCAGTACGCTAATCCGCATTATCCGGACCTGGATGATACCGCGGCCGTTGTCTGGGCCTTGGTGCAAACGCAAAATCAGGCACCAGAGGATCTTAAAGGTGCATATGAACAATCGATTGCTCGAGCCGTTGACTGGTTGGCGGGAATGCAATCAAGTAACGGTGGTTTTGCTGCATTTGATGTGGATAATACTTATCATTACCTTAATGAAATCCCATTCGCTGACCACGGTGCGCTGATTGATCCGCCAACCAGCGATGTCACAGCCCGCTGTGTCGGTTCACTCAGTCTTTATAACGCTGAACGTTATCAGGAAGCTGTCCAGCGCGGGATAGAATTCCTGTTAAGCGAACAGGAAGCCAATGGATCTTGGTTTGGACGCTGGGGCACAAATTATATCTATGGCACATGGTCAGTGCTTGAGGCGCTGAAACTGGCTGGGATGGACCCAAATCACATGTCAATCCGGCGTGCGGTGCAATGGTTAAAATCAATACAGCGGGAGGACGGTGGCTGGGGCGAAACAAATTATTCTTATTTTGATACGCAACAGGCCGGTCAGTTTGAGACCAGCACGTCATTTCAGACAGCTTGGGCGATCCTCGGATTAATGGCTGCAGGCGAAGTCAACAACAAGTCAGTACGAACTGGTGTGGATTATTTATTGCGTAATCAAGCGCCTGGTGGATTATGGGATGAACCTTGGTTCACAGCGCCCGGTTTTCCGCGGGTTTTTTATCTGAAATATCATGGTTATTCCAATTATTTTCCGGTCTGGGCACTGGGACGTTATCGTACCTTGACCAAAGGAAATAAAACATGAGTGAAAGTATCGTGGGCATAGTGTCCGCACTAAAATCCGAGGCAAGCTGTTTAATGAAGTTACGCTTTCCTCTTTTTAAAATTGCCAGAATAGCACCAAGAACACGGTTGTGTCTTGGTGGTATGGGCGGTGCAGGTGCGTTAAAGGCATCTCAGATCCTGCATGAATACGGCGTGGATGTGTTGATCAGTTTTGGGGTGGCGGCTGCATTGGATGACAAACTGATACCTGGAGATCTTGTACTGCCTGAGGCTACGTATTGCAAGGGAAGAAAACTGCCGGTAACCCTTGAATGGCGCGAACGTATTGCAGAGATGCTGCCTTCTTACCTGACTGTTGTCGGGGGAACGCTGGCTGATACCCAAAGCCCGTTGTCATCACGACAAGAAAAATTAAAGCTTGCAGAAGAGACAGGCGCTTGCGCTGCTGATATGGAGTCTGCAATTATTGCAGAATTTGCGGCGCACATGGACCTGCCCTTTATCGCTATTCGTGCAATCGTCGATCCACTTGAGTTTTCACCACCACCGGTATTGCTGGACGCTGTTTATGCGGATGGAACGGTTAATGTGGTTAAGCTTGTATCGATATTAATCAAACGATCAGTGTCTTTTAAGACGCTTTTTCATTTGGGTATGGGTATGTATGCAGCACGCTCGACGCTCAGCAAAGTTGTCGAAACAACCGGCCTAGGTTTTAAGAGCGAACTGACAGACCGTAGTCATGCTAATGAGCTCGTGCTCGGACAGGGCGAAAAACATATGGCCGAAGAGTCCGGCAATGATAATAACGATACTGAAATAGCTAGCTCAAGGTAAGACTTAGCGATCGTTGCAAGGATTGGCTTATTTTTCTGCGGGAACGAAACAGGTTGCGCGCCGCCGCAAAGTTTTTTTTGCTGAATTCGACCCGAACCCGAGGGTCAGGGTCGACCTGTATCAGCGCTTCTACAGCTGCTACACGAGGTGCGAGTCCGGCGAAATTGGCAACCTGTATCGATAATCCAGGTCGTGCGTTCAATTCGATGATCATGGGCCCATGGTCTCTGTCAAGAACAATATCAACACCCAGATAACCGAGTCCGGTTATTTCATAGCAAGCAGCGGCCAGTGTCAGCAGCTTGTTCCAGTGGGGTACTGTTAAATCATGAAAAGATTTGCGGGTATCTGGATGGTGATAGACGGGATCTCCATACTGTACTGCGTGCAGCGCTTCTCCTGTATCAATATCAATACCTACGCCTACAGCTCCTTGATGTAAATTGGCTCTGCCGTCCGAAGCATGCGTGGCCAGTCGCAGCATCGCCATAATCGGATATCCTTTCAGGACAATAACACGCAAATCCGGTACCCCTTCATAACTGTAATTGGCAAAAACCGGGTCTATGTGAATCAATGATTCGATCATGACCGAGTCAGGTTTTCCACCGAGACTATGCAATCCACTTAAAATATTCGAGACATGACGTTCAATATGTGTAAGCCTGACTGCGTCACCGCTGGGTTTGTAGTACAGATTATGAGCCTGCTCGGTAATGACCAGAATACCCTTGCCGCCACTACCTTTAACAGGCTTGATAACGAACTCCTGATACGGGCTTAATATGTTTTTGAGTTGTTTGACATCATGCTGATAATGCAGTGTGCCAAGCAGCTTGGGAACAGTAATGCCGGCTTGTTGGGCGAGTTGTTTGGTCTTTAGTTTGTCATCGACCAACGGATAGAGATGGCGTGGATTATAGCGGGAAACCAGCCCGAAATTACGCTGGTTCATACCAATAATACCCATGCTTTTCAGGCGTTTAATGCTTGTCAATAGCATGACGTTTGCCCATAGTATGAAATCGGTATAGCTCGGTTAAGCGGTAGCCGGTGTACTGGCCCAGAATCAGAATCAACGCCAGATTGACCAGCATCAGCTCAGGAAAATTGAATGTCAGGTATTCAACGGTACGATTTGTCATGAATAAATAGGCAATAATGGCGGTCAGTAAACTGCCTGCACCCTGAATCAATACTTCCCTGGGGCCATCTTCCTCCCAAAGCACGGACATGCGTTCAATTGTCCAGGCCAGTATGACCATCGGAAAGAATGTGACCGTAAGCGCCTGGCTTAATCCCAGTTTGTTGCTGATAATACTGATACTCGCAATTATGGTAATAACAACAATTATAACTGCTGAGATTCGCGCAACAAGCAATAGATTCAAGCGGGACAGGTATGATCTTATCATCAGTCCTGTACCAACAACGATAAGAAAGATAACAATACCGGTGACCAGCGTAGTTTGAATCAGTGCCAGTGCAATCAGAATGGGCATAAACGTGCCAGAGGTGCGAATACCAACGAGTATCCTCATAATAACAACGACCAGTGCTCCAATTGGCAGCAAAAGAATCATTTTGAAAGCATTTTGTTGCTCAATAGGCAGACTGTAAATGGAAAAATCTATAATTGCTGCCTGTTTGTTCTGGCTGCTGTTGACGACAAGATTTCTCGTGGAGTGCGTATTTTTGATAATAGAAAATGAAACCTGGGAATTCTTGCCGCCGACAACATCAAGTAATGACTGGCCGCCACGTTGCCAGATCAGAAAATTTTTTGGCTTGCCGCTTTTTCCTGTATCCTGATTAAACAGAATCCATTGGCTACCATCGTGGATTTCAACAAAATTAGTCAGTGATTGTCGTCTTCGGCCATCTTCAAGAAACAGACCTCGAACGACACGTGCACTGATACCCTCAAGCGCGAGCAAATCAAGTATCAGGTTTGTTTTATAATCTTCTCCGGCTTTATCATTTCGCAACAGGCGCTGGTTTTGATTGGGTGATTTCGAATTCAGTGTCTGTATCAACTCACGCGTAAAAATTTCCGCGTTTGCGGATCGGGCGCGTACCTGCTCAAGCAAGGTCATGGAAGCAGTCATGAAGACTTCGTCCAATTCGGGTTCTTTGGGTGGCTCTGGTTCATCAATCGGTTGATCTTCAACGAGTTTGTCGTTTTCGTACACACTCAGTCTGTAATATGCTGTTTGTGCTCCCTTTGCGGTTCGTTTACTCCATTGGCCGCGGCGCTCGTTATTTGATGTCAACTCACTGAAACCGTAGTCGGATGATGCAAAATCCTCTTCCATAAAGGTCAGATTCGGTTCTTTGGGAGGGAGTGCGAGAGAAATAATAACGGGGTCTCCCTGCGCCTGGAAATCTATTTTTGCTTCTATTGTCCAGACAAATTTTTTATCATCAGGCATTAATGGAAACCCGAGCGCCAGATGTTTATATAAAATTAATCCGATACCGATGAAAAAAATCAGTAAAACAGCGGAGTACAGTCTTGCCTGAGCTTGCATTATTGTCTGGTATTCGGAGTTGTTTTGGGTTTTGTGAATTCCTTACTGACATCCACAACAGCAAGATCACGTAAGAAGTTTCTGCCAATTAGTACCTGTTGCTCAAATTTACTTCGGTCTATCAATGTGAAACTGATTTGTTCATCAAGATTTCCCAGTTTTACCCGCAACTGAACGATAGGTCGGCGTTGGGATTCGGTCTTATGTTTTTTGATTTTGGTATATCCGCGAATCCGGCGAGTTAATTCTAATTTTTCCTTTGTTTCGGGATCTATAATGTTGAATTTTATGTAAGGTTTACCATCGCGCTCAAATTCAACCATATCAAGCGCATTTAGGGAAGAAGTTTGCGCGCCTGTATCAATTCGTGCGCTCAGGTTGATCCCTGGAGGATCAAGATAAACATACTCAAGGCCGCCGAGGATCGTGATGTCGTCCTTGACAGCTTTATTTTGTGAGGCTGAAGTATTTTTGGATGTGTTTTGCGGTTTTTTTGCTGCGGTCCTGGGTGTAGAAGTAGGAGGAGCGGGCGGATTGTTTTTGCGGGCAGCGGTGCTAATTTGATTTTCTAACTGTATTTGTTGACTTTCCAGCAGTTTTTTTTCTTTCAATAATTCTGAAAACAAGGTAACCAATTCACTTTCTCTCGCACTTATGGCCGCTTCGCGCGTGATCAGGGCATCTTCGCGTCTGTTCAATTCAGCCATGCGTTCCTCGAGGTTATTTTGTCTGGAGAAAAGCAGCTGTTCTGCTGCATGTGTATTCGTTGAGTGAGGATCTGTTGTTTGACAACCTGAAAAAACAGTTAAACAGATGACCGAAAAACTGATTGAAATTGTGTTTGGTAGGAATGGCTTTTTTCGGGTGTGAAACAGCATAAAGTTTATGGCCTAAATTTGAATAAATAATCTGGTTTTTGTTCAGGACGCCACTGCAGAAAAACGGGCATAGAATTGCAACTTGATTTTACCGGTGATCGATTAAGTCTCCAACTGTCTTTTGTAAAAAACAGGTAAATTATTGACCGGCAGTGTTAAGGATTGTTCAGATCGAAAGTCAACTTTTCTTCATTATAGGAGCAGATATCGCGGTGAATTTCCAGACAATGGGAAGTAATCGTGATTGTATATAAACCAGGCTGCAGATTTCTGGTTTCTAGCTCGAATTGAAAATGTCCCTGCTTATCGCTGGTGTGGGATTTTTCAGCAATAAGAGTCCCTTTCTCAGTCGTAACACGAAAATTCAGCAAAACATCCGCCGTAGGTTGTGCATTGTAGTCAACCCACCCATTGACAACGACTTTTTCTCCAACCAGATACTGAGTTTTAGGTTCAACTAGAACAGGTTTAGAAATATGGGTAGCCCCTATGTTCAGACTGATGCAGCAGAATAATAAAATCAACAGGCGGGCGATGACGTGGTTTCTATAAAGCGCCATATACAGTTCCCCTCGATATGTAAACAGTAGCTATCTCTTATCTTCCAATCTACTGTATTTCTTGTAATTAGCATGTGAAAACGGATGAGGTCCTAAATGCGACCGATGCATGCGTACGTGAAATCTGCCTACGCAGGCTCTTTGAATATATCAGGTGTTGTAGCACAAAACCAGTGTATCTTCAATCAGTCTTGTCAGCTTTATCAATCGATTGATTATTTTAAAATTACCTGTATTTTTTGGGTACGAATAAATCGGTGATCGTGCCTTCAGCCATTTCGGCCGCAAAAAACACAGTTTCGGACAGTGTGGGGTGCGGATGAATCGTCAAACCGATATCTTCCATGTTAGCACCCATTTCCAGTGCCAGCATGGTTTCCGCGATCAATTCTCCAGCATTGACTCCAGCAATGCCGGCACCGAGAATCTTCCGTGTTTTTTTGTCCATAATCAATTGCGTCAGGCCCTCATCGCGTGCCATGGAAATAGCACGTCCACTGGCCGCCCATGGAAAACTGACTTTTTCATAATCTATACCCTGCTGTCGGGCCTCGCGTTCTGTTAGTCCCATCCAGGCAATTTCCGGATCGGTGTAGGCCACAGAAGGAATTGCACGTGCATCAAATGCGACTTTATGTCCTGCGATTACTTCAGCTGCAAGCTTGCCCTCATAGGTTGCTTTATGGGCAAGCATGGGATTGCCAGCAATATCGCCGATCGCAAAAATATGCGAGAAATTGGTGCGTAACTGATTGTCGACACGAATAAAACCCTTGTCATCTATTTGTATGCCGATGCTCTCTGCGCCAATTTTGAAACCGTTAGGGTGGCGACCTGTTGCTATCAGGATACTGTCATATGTCTGCGGGCCAGTAGCGTTCTCGCCCTCAAAGCTGACGGTCAAGCCGGATTTCTTGGCATCTATGTTGGTGACACGTGTATTCAAATATATTGCTTCATACCGTTTCTTGAGTCTTCTGTACAATGGTTTGATCAGATCAGCATCTGCACTTGGAATAAGCTGGTCCATAAATTCCACAATACTGATTTTGCTACCAAGTGCAGAGTAAACCGTGGCCATTTCCAGGCCAATAATCCCGCCGCCGATGACCAGCAGATGTTTTGGTATTGTTTCGAGCTTGAGCGCTCCGGTGGAATCGATAATGCGCGGATCATCATGCGGTAGCCCAGGGATGCGGCTCACACTTGATCCGGCGGCGATAATGCAGTGTTCGAACGAAACGGATTTTGAACCTGATTCAGTAACTACTTGAAGCATATTTGGCGACACGAATTGGCCGGTACCATGCAGAATGTCCACCTCTCGCTGTTTTGCCAGTGTATTGAGTCCTTTGGTCAATTTGTCTATAACAGTTTTTTTCCACGCGCCTAGTTTTTCAAGCGAAATTTTGGGTTTGCCGAATGTAATACCCTGGTTTTCGGCCTCTTCAGCTTCAGTGATGATTCTTGCGACATGTAATAAGGCTTTTGATGGAATGCAGCCGACATTCAGGCAAACGCCGCCCAAAGTGGCGTAGCGCTCGATTAAAATGACTTTTTTACCCAAATCAGCCGCCCGGAAGGCTGCGGTATATCCACCTGGTCCTGCACCAAGTACAACCACTTCTGCATGCAGGTCGCCTCGTGGAGTGTCGTTTTGTGACTGAGTCTGTTCTGATGTTTTTTGGGTGAATGGAGGCGACGTTTCCTTTTGTTGCTGCTTGCCGGATTTCTCTATTGTATTTTCGGTTCTGTTTGCTGCTGGTTCTGTGCGTTCGGGTGTCGCTGTTTGCTCGGTGACATCCAGTGTTGCAATGGGTGATCCTTCTGACACCTTGTCGCCGACCTTGACCGCGATAGTTTTAATTACACCGGCCTGGGGTGATGGTACTTCCATAGTTGCTTTGTCGGTTTCAAGAGTAATTAGCGAGGTTTCCTTTTCCACTCTGTCACCCGCAGAAACAAGCACTTCAATGACGGATACATCGCTAAAGTCGCCGATATCAGGGACTTTTATTTCAATTTCCTGGTTCATTGCATTGATTTAATAGAATGAAAAGACACGCGAATGATATTGCAGTAATTATTGCCTGATTTGCCCATCACCCAGCACAACATATTTTTGACTGGTTAATCCTTCCAGTCCAACCGGGCCGCGTGCATGTATTTTATCTGTGGAGATACCGATTTCGGCGCCGAGCCCGTACTCAAATCCATCCGCAAAGCGTGTCGTGGTATTGACCATAACCGAACTGGAATCGACTTCTCGCAGAAAGCGACGTGCGCGCGAATAATTTTCAGTAATAATTGCATCGGTGTGTTGTGAGCCGTAATGGTTAATATGGTCAATTGCCTGGTCAAGGTCGTTTACGATACGAATGCTAAGAACCGGTGCAAGATATTCGGTCGACCAATCTTCCTCTATCGCGGGTTTCATGTTTGCAAATATAGCACGTGCCGCTTCATCGCCACGCATTTCAACATTTTTTTTTAGATAGATTTCACCCAGCGCCGGCAGTATTTTGGGTGCTATATTCACATTTATCAGCAGGGTCTCCATGGTATTACAGGTACCATAGCGTTGGGTTTTGGCATTGTCGGAAATTCTGATTGCCTTGTCGAAATCTGCCTGATCATCAATATACACATGGCAAATGCCGTCCAGATGCTTGATTACCGGCACGCGCGCTTCATTTGAAATGCGTTCAATCAAACCCTTTCCGCCGCGCGGGACAATTACATCTACATAGTCTTTCATTGTAATTAGTTCACCAACTGCTGCTCGGTCAGTCGTTTCAATGACCTGTACGGCGGATTCAGGTAAACCGGCTGTTACGAGTCCTTCTCTTACACATGCGGCAATTGCCTGATTACTGTGAATCGCTTCCGAACCTCCACGAAGAATAGCCGCATTACCGGCTTTTAGGCAAAGTCCAGCAGCATCAGCGGTCACATTCGGGCGCGCTTCGTAAATAATTCCAATTACGCCAAGAGGAACACGCATTCTGCCAACCTGAATACCGGATGGACGATAATTCATATTGGTGATTTCACCAATCGGATCCGCAAGCGAAGCAATTTGCATGAGTCCTTCGACCATATTTGTAATCCCTTTCTGAGACAGGGTTAAACGGTCGATCATGGCAGTATCGAGCCCTTTCGCTTTAGCGTTTTCCACATCCCTGGTATTTTCCGACAGCAATTTCTGTTCTTCTCGTTTGATTGCATCTGCCATCGCGATTAACGCCCGATTCTTGGCAATAGTTTCAGTTTTCGCAACTAGCCGCGAGGCTGTACGCGCCTGTTGGCCAACGGATTGCATGTATTGTTTAATTTCGGTGATACTCATGGGCTGGAATTGTTTCTGATTTATTTGGTTATGAGTGTTTGGTCGTCATTATAGTACAACACGGATTAAACACAGTCGTTACGTATTGGTATTGGAGAAGTAGTTGAATTTGACGTTTAATACCGCTTTTCTATGATATGGGTGGAAAAATGATGCGATGTTATTAACCATTCTAATTCACAAAAAATGCTTGAGTGTGTCATATATGTCGGGATGATAGCTTAATTCTGGCTTTACCTTCAGATTTCAAGTTGGTAATCAAGGTGAAATAAACAAATCAACAATGATGATTGGAAGCATTGTATCCTGATAGAGAGAACATTTCTTAGAGGCTCGGGCTGAATGCGCCTATTCCGGATTTGTTCGCACTAATACCTGATCAATATCAAATGCATTTCTAATGATGTGACACTTGGTTTGTTGTTTTTTTTTAGATTGTCTGAGTGGAAGAGAATGATTAAATTTTATGGCTATAAAAAATGCGAAACCTGTCGTAAGGCAGAAAAATTTTTGCAGCAGGCTGGTATTACATATGAGTTTATTGATATTACTGAGAATCCACCATCTTCAGAGGAGATAGCCGCAATTGTCGAGTTTGCGGAAGCGCCGTTAAAGAAGCTTTTCAACACCAGTGGTGTGCATTATCGCGAACTAAAAATTAAAGATAAATTACCTGTATTATCTGACAAGGAAATTTTTGTCCTGTTATCAGGCAATGGCCGCTTGATCAAAAGACCGCTTATCACCGATGGGAAACGGGCAACGATTGGTTTTGATGAAATGCAGTTTCGCAAGATTTGGTGCAGTTAAGCTGAAAGCACATGGACTTGATTGTTCCAATGAGAGTATATTGACAGCTGTTTTGGTGCCTGTTTTTAAAAGACTTTTAAACGGGATATCAACAAAATATGTAAACAATCTTGTTAAAAAGTGAAGAAAAAATTAATATACTCGAAGTCCCTATGGTTTAAGTGGAGATTTTATGACAAATGACTTGACTTTATGGTGTAAGGTCGACTAGCCTGTGGGACGCAGCGTAAGGAGTGTCTAGGGAAGAAGGCGCTTGAGCTGTTGTAAAAAGAGCAGTACTAATTAATTAGTATTAGAGACAAGAGAAGGTAGTATTAATTAACAAGTAAGTAAGGAGGAATAAAGATGGCAACAACAATGGGAACGAGTGGCGCTGCGAGTGCTGACTACGACATGTCATTGTGGTACGACTCCAAGTACTACAAGATAGGTCTTGGGCTGATGCTTGCGGTAGCGATATTCTGGATCTGGTATCAGCGTACATTTGCGTATTCGCA
>NZ_FOCP01000030.1 GCF_900110145.1 Nitrosomonas marina
TTGAAGGTGCAAAATTCGTTGACGGCGTTAAACAAAATGGGGATCAAAAGCAGCAGGCCGCTTGATTCTCCATACACCAGATTTGACTATAGCTCGCAATTCGGCAACCGCTAATCAGGTTGGAATGCTCGACATTTTATGTGTGGTGTCGTAAAGACGGTGGGGTGCGCAGCTATTCATGCGTCGCTCTTATATTATTTAATAGTAAAGAAATGACACAGAATTTCGAATACTCCCCGCCAGTCATACTTGCTGAAAGTACGAGTGCTGGCAGGCAGCACCGATATACAAAGCAGTAAACGGATTGTTTGAAAACGATCTATATGCCTGCTTTGATGAATCGGGGCCAGTAATTAAACACAATGAAAAGCTGTTGCATAAATCCGCCGTTCCAGTCTCGCAATGACTCTCAATATGGATTCACAGCACTAAAATTAAAAGCGGATAATTTTATTTGTTACCAATAGTATTTTTGGCGCTAAATGGTAAATGAAGGAAACAGTTTTGAACGATAACCGTGATGATTTGATAGTTACCAGAAGATTTGAGTTGAATTGTAATAAAGAGAATTGTTCCAGGGGTTAATCCTGCATAAAAAACGGCTCCTGCCAATCGACAGGAGCCGTTTGCTAGTTAATCAGTCAATTATTTCTGACCGGCGGGTGCGCCCAGTCTTTCTCCTGTATCATCTTCATACAGGCTTGGTGGATATTGACCTGGTTTTCCACCATCACCACAACCTACTAAAAACATTGCCAGTAAAGCAGCTATAAATAAAGAGTATTTCATGCTTAAAATCTCCTATTCTAGAATTTTTACGAATTAATTTTGTTAAACAGCTCTATTGTCCTTCAAATATCGAGGGACCATAATCTTAATACCAGATTCAAAAATATATGTCCAGTACCTTTTAAAAAAGATCAACGAAAATATTTTGGGGCATGCCGTGCTCAGGAGTGTGAAGTTACCTCGATAAAGCCGTTAACATACCATTGATAAAGAATTTTTCTTGATTCGTCATTCAACGGACTGTCGGTCGAAATCTCTTCACGGTTGGCGAGTATGCACAGTGCATTTTCTGTTGCCGGACTGACCGGGTAACTTTCACCATTGAGAAAGATCTGCCGGTGCCCGGTGAGCATCCGGCTTTTTAAATTAAGCCTAAGCCGGAATTTTCTTGTGCAGATAGCGGTATCAAATGCTTCAGATGATAAAGGGTCTTGGGGTCTGTCAAAAAAAACATGTGCTTTGGGTTCCGTCAGGTAGATACCGAGAAAATTTTCCACGTCCGTTGCCTGCCATTTGATTTTGTTTAGAATCTGAACGGTCTGCAGCAGCAGATCAGGATGGATTTCCCAAGGTCTGCTTTGACACTTTAAATCGGGGTCGTTATACCACCCTTCGGTATGCAAATGATCCTGTAAATAAACCAGAAACTGATGGATCAATTCCTGATGACTGGGTGCCCGGAAGCCGATGGAATAGGTCATGCAGGCATCCACTGCAACACCATGATGGGCATAGTTCGGTGGCAGGTATAACATGTCGCCCGGTTCCAGCACCCATGATTCTTCAGCATTAAAATGCTGAAGAATTTTTATCGGAGCATCTGCAACGAGCTGATTGTCATAATTAGCAGCTATCTCCCAGCGTCTGCGTCCAGGGCCCTGCAACAGAAACACATCATAGGAATCGTAATGAGGCCCGATACCACCACCTGCTGGCGCGTAGCTTACCATCAGGTCATCCAGTCGTGAAAACGGAATAAATCCGAATTTCAATAATAAACGATTAGCCGATGGTAAAAAATGATTGACGTCCTGCACCAGCAATGACCAGTTATTTTCAGTTGAACCTGGAAGATCTCGTTTTCCCAGAGGGCCGTGCTTCAACAGCCATTGTCTATCCTTTTGAATCACCAGGCGTGATTGTGCCTCGTCATTGGCAGCCAGCTGAAACAGCTCCTTGCGAGACAACAACCCCTGAAATCCCGGTAAAGCATTACGGACCAACAGTGGTTTTTTCTGCCAATATTGTTGCAGAAATGCATCGGGTGTCAGATTTCCCAGAGAAATATAGGGTGTGGCAGGATTAATGCTCATCTTCCCAAAGCTGTTGCAGGCGGTCGTCGCGTCCGCAATTGCTACGGTAGAATGTATAGCGCAGTGGATTCTTCAAATAGTAATCCTGATGGTATTCTTCGGCCGAATAAAATTGAGTGGCCGGCAAAATTTCAGTCGCAATAGGTTGTTCAAAACGACCGCTGGCTTCCAGGGCAGCCTTGGAAGCTGCGGCCAAAGCCTGTTGTTCGGGATTTAGATAAAAAATTGCGCTGCGATATTGCGGGCCGATATCGCAGAACTGGCCACCTTTAAACACTGGGTCAATCGTGGGCCAGAAAGCTTCCAGCAGTGCTGCGTAAGTGGTAATGGACTTATCGTATTCAATCCTGACTGCTTCGATGTGTCCCGTGTTGCCGACCACGACCTGCTTGTAGGTCGGATTGGCAACCGTGCCCCCGATAAATCCGGATGTTGTGGAGATGACGCCGGGTACCTTATCAAAATCCGATTCGGTGCACCAGAAGCAACCGCCGGCAAAAATAGCGATGCCTATATTTTCTTCAGGTACAGAATGCACAATGGGTTGCTGCGGAGTATCGTTGCCGGGCTGCTGGCATGCGGTTGTCTGAGCCGTAATGATCGCCAGCATGAAAAGAGCGGTGCTGTTGATGATGTGATGTCTGTTTGATTGCATCATCTGTCCTTATCCTCTCAATGGCGGAAGCGATTCCGTATGAACAATAAATTTCAACGCCAACCCGTTGTTGCACCAGCGTTCGCCACGCGGTTTGGGGCCATCCTTAAATACATGCCCCTGATGCCCGCCGCATCGTGCACAGTGATATTCAGTACGTGGAATGATAAGTTTGTAATCCTTTTTGGTGTCGATATGTCCAGCAATCGGTTGTGTGAAGCTCGGCCACCCGGTACCGCTGTCGTATTTATACTGACTTTCAAATAAAGGCAAATAGCAAGCTGCACAAATATACGTGCCTTCGCGATATTCGTCATTAAGCGAGCTGCTGCCGGGTGGTTCGGTATGCTCTTCAAACAAAATCTTATAGGCTTCCAGTGAAATCATATTGCGCCACGCTGTATGCGGTTTTTTCAAACGTTGAACTGTCGCAGATGTTAGCGCCTGTGCCTGCCTTGAAGAGTAAAAAACAGCCAATGGTGCCAATGCCGTCACGCCTGCACCGATCAGGAAAGTTCTTCTTTTCATGTTTCCTCCGTATCTTCTTGCGCTGAAATTTGCCGAGTACACTACGCGAATTTATACGTGAAGTACACACCGCGAAAAGTGACCAGGCTTTATTCATTGAACTTCATTTATAATTTTGCTCATTGAACGCAGCGATCGTGCATTATTCTTTGAAAATAAGATATGTTTTTGCTGTTAGACACACAAAAATGAGTTGAGTTTTTTTCCGCTGGAAAAACACGGCAGGGTTGTGGAAAAGCGATAATAACCGCTCTGAATGCATTCATGCATGCAGATTCAAAGCTAAATCCTGTATCATCACGTTTTAAAATTTTTTTTTATGCTTACATGAAAATCACTTTTCTGGATTTTGAGCAGAGTATTGCAGAGTTCGAATCAAAAATTGAAGAACTGCGATTCGCCCAGGAGGATTCCGCATTGGATATTTCAGCGGAAATTGAGCGACTGAAGACAAAAAGTGAAGCTTTGACCAAAAGTGTTTATGCGAAACTGACGCCATGGCAGATTTCACAAGTTGCGAGACATCCGCAACGTCCTTATACACTGGATTATATTGAACATATTTTTTCGGACTTTGAAGAATTGCACGGCGACCGCAACTTCGCTGACGATCATGCCATCGTTGGTGGGCTGGCGCGTTTTAATGGTCATGCGGTAATGGTGATTGGCCATCAGAAAGGACGGGACACGCGAGAGAAAATTCATCGAAATTTTGGTATGCCTAAACCGGAAGGATATCGTAAGGCATTGCGATTAATGCGTTTGGCCGAGAAATTTTCCATACCCCTGATTACCTTTATTGATACACCGGGTGCGTATCCTGGTATAGATGCTGAAGAACGCGGGCAATCCGAGGCGATCGGAAAAAACCTGTATGTGATGGCTGAACTCAACGTGCCTATAGTGTGTATCGTCATTGGTGAAGGCGGTTCGGGTGGTGCGCTGGCGATCGCAGTCGGTGACATGGTGCATATGCTCCAATACGCCACTTACTCGGTTATATCACCTGAAGGCTGTGCATCGATACTCTGGAAAAGTGCGGATAAAGCGCCAGAGGCGGCAGAAATAATGGGCATCACTGCCGAACGGCTTAAAGCAGCGCATTTAATTGACAGTATTATTGCCGAACCGGTTGGCGGTGCGCACCGCAACTATCCGGCTATGATGCAATCGGTGAAATCTGTGATACAGGATTCACTCAGAAAGCTGCAGGGTTATTCTGGTGACGCGCTTATTGAAAAGCGTCTGGAACGATTGATGATGTATGGTTCGTTCAAGGAGGAAAAAATCGAATAACACGGATTATCTGGTAGACGAAGTCGAAACAGTATTACGGAAAACCATCAAGCCGGGAAATCGCCTGACTGTCGGTTTGAGCGGCGGTGTCGATTCAGTTGTACTGCTTGATGTATTATCGATTGTATCCAGGCGAATGCTGTTTGAATTATCTGCAGTGCATGTGAATCATGGAATCAGCCCACAGAGCGCAGCCTGGAGTCATTTTTGTTGTCGTCAATGCTATGGATACGATATTCCCGTTTTGGTTGCGTACCTGAAAGTTGAGAAAACCCGGGGAGCGAGTCTTGAAGCTATTGCGCGAAAAAAAAGATATCGTGTTTTCAGTCAGCTGGATGGTGATTATCTGGTTTTGGCGCAACATCGGGACGATCAGGCCGAAACACTGCTGCTGCAATTGCTACGCGGGGCGGGTGTCAGGGGATTGAGCGCCATGCCTGTCATGCGCAAACAGGCTGACCATGCGTCGCCATCAATTTTAAGACCGTTACTTAACGTGCCTCGCGCCAAAATTGTAACCTATGCGCGCCGGCATGGACTGGACTGGATTCATGACGAAAGCAATGATGACCGGAATTTTAACCGGAATTTTCTTCGTCATGAATTATTGCCGATATTGCACAGGCGTTTTCCGGCTTATTCGAAGACACTGCTGCGATCCAGTCGGCATATGGCCGAGGCGGTCCTGTTGCTCGACGAACTGGCGGAAATGGATGCAAAAAGCTGCCTGAATGGCGGCAGTATAGATGTCCCAACGCTGCGCGAGCTCAATCTGCCGCGCGCCAGAAATCTACTACGGTATATGTTACATAAACATAATATCCAACTACCGGCAACGGTCAAGCTTGATGAGATACTGAATCAGCTGCATTGTGCCAAAAAAGACACACAGTTGCGGGTAGTGATCGACAATGCCGAAATTCGATATTTTAAGGACCGTATGTATATCCTGCCTGTGCAGAAACCACCACCCAGACATTTTCAGCAAACATGGCAAGGGGAACCGTGCATGCAGCTTGCGGAACTGGGTGGCTCGCTGCGTTTTGTATCGATACAGGGCAGAGGGTTGAGCGCTTACAAATTAAAGCAGAAAACGGTGTACATCAGGGTGCGAGAGGGCGGAGAACATTTTACACCCGATTGTAAGCGGCCACGGCGCAGTCTGAAGAACCTGATGCAGGAAGCCGCTGTGCCACCGTGGCAACGATGTTCCTTACCATTAATTTTCTGTGGCGATAAGCTGGCGTGGGTACCGGGTATTGGTGCAGATTGCGAATTGCAGGCTACGTCCAATGAGATGGGAATTGTGCCCGAATGGCTACCAGAAAATCCCGGGGAATAATTGTTTTCGTGGTTTACTATAGGCGAATTATATGATTTTAGTAACAGGCGGAGCGGGTTTCATCGGTTCAAATTTCATTCGAGAATGGTTGATGCAATCTAATGAAGCCGTTATCAATCTGGACAAGTTGACGTATGCGGGAAATCTGCAGAATCTGGCTTCGGTATCGAATGACAGCCGATATATTTTTGTAAAGGGGGATATCGGCTGTCAGGAACTGGTGTCAGAGCTGCTTGAGCAGTATTCTCCAAGAGCGGTGATCAACCTTGCGGCCGAGAGCCATGTCGATCGGTCGATCCACGGGCCCGGTGAATTCATTCAGACTAATATTGTAGGTACGTTCCAGCTTCTTGAAGCGGTTCACGCGCACTGGTTAACGCTTGATGAACAGGCAAAATGCGGTTTTCGTTTTCTGCATGTCTCGACTGACGAAGTGTTTGGTTCTTTGGAATCGAAAGAAGCGGCCTTTACGGAAACGCACCGATATCAGCCAAGCAGCCCGTATTCAGCCAGCAAAGCATCCAGCGATCATCTGGTCAATGCATATCACAAAACGTACGGCTTGCCGATACTGATGACAAATTGCTCCAATAACTACGGGCCATACCAGTTTCCGGAAAAACTGATTCCACTTATGATCACTAACGCTCTTGCAGGCAAGCCGATGCCTGTTTATGGGGATGGCAGGCAAATACGCGATTGGCTATATGTATCCGATCATTGCAGTGCGCTGCGCCGTGTGCTGGAGACCGGAAAGCCGGGTGAAACATATAATATCGGGGGGTGGAACGAAAAGCGAAATATCGACATTGTGCAAACCATCTGTGCACTACTGCAGGAACTGGTCGTGTCATCCCCGGTTGGCGATTATCACAAACTGATCACGTATGTGGCGGATCGTCCGGGTCACGACACGCGTTACGCTATTGATGCCCGCAAAATAGAGCGTGATTTGAACTGGAAACCCGCTGAAACATTTGACAGCGGTATTCGCAAAACAGTGCAATGGTATCTGGACAATCAGGACTGGATAGCCAGTGTTCAGACCGGCAGTTACCGTCAGTGGATTGACCAGCATTACGGCCGGAGCGCTCATGAAAATACTGCTGTTCGGTAAAAATGGCCAGATTGGCTGGGAACTGCAGCGCAGCCTGGCTCCGCTGGCAGCGCCGGATCAGTTGATTGTTCTGGGATCGGACAGTTCTGTTTTATGTGGTAATCTGGCGAATATCAGGGGTATTCGCCAAACAGTAGAAACTGTCAGGCCGGACATCATTATCAATGCGGCGGCGTACACCGCGGTTGATAAAGCGGAACAGGAACCGGAACTGGCGCAAACCATCAATGCCGTAGCGCCGGCTGTGCTCGCAGATGAAGCCAAACGGCTGAACGCATGGCTGATTCACTATTCGACTGATTATGTGTTTGACGGCAGTGGTGATCAACCCCGAACAGAAACCGCAGCGGCAAATCCGCTGAGTGTGTACGGGAAAACCAAATTGAGCGGAGAAAAACACATCATTGCATCCGGTTGCGCGCATATTATTTTGCGCACCAGCTGGGTATATGCCGCTTATGGCAATAATTTTGTCAAAACCATGCTCAGGCTTGCCCAAGAACGCGATCAACTGCGAATTGTTGACGATCAGTTCGGCGCACCAACGGGCGCTGAACTGATCGCTGATGTGACTGCGCATATTATTCGCGCATTACATGCCCGGAAACAAGAAGCTTCTGTCAGCGGATTGTATCATCTGACCGCGCAAGGCTGCATATCCTGGTACGGATTTGCGCATTTTATACTTACTCATGCGGCCAAAACCGGTTTGCCTTTGAAAGTGCTGCCCCAGGCTCTGCATCCGATTCCCAGTAGTGACTATCCGACACCGGCAAAACGTCCGTTAAATTCACGGCTGGATGCAGCGAAGATTCAGAAAACATTCAACCTGTATTTGCCCGGATGGCAAAACGGTGTGTCCAGAGTTTTGACTGAATTACTTGCTGATTCTGCTTCTGCCGTCCGTTAAATATTACAAATTTGCTAATGTAATATAAATGTAATATTTCTGTAATAACCTTCTCTCCGGAATTTTTACTGGAGAAAGCATGAGTAATTTTGGATGGAAGGGAAGGAAAAGTCTGTTCGGCCTGGGGCGGAAAATATTGCCGTGTTTTGCGGCAATCCTGTTGCTTACAAATGCACCCTATGTACAGTCGGCGTTGACGCTCTTTGTCGATACGAAAACCAATCAGGTATATACCACGCCGGGAAAGAACCGGGTAAAGCTTGGTGATTTTGAGCCCGTGAGACGGGCCGGAAATGCAGCTGTCCAGGCTGACGAAAAAAACGCACAGGCGATTGAGGCGAGAATCGATCATAAGATGCAAGAACTCAAAGCGCTGGAAACCAGGCTGGAAGAACAACAACAGGCAATACAGGCGGCAGCTGAACAGCCTGAGCCGGTTCTGGCGCCTGAACCCGAGGCGGAAAAAACTGCAGCAAAAGAGGAGACGAAATGGTATGACAGAATCAAGATCGGCGGATATACGCAGTTTCGTCAAAGTGCCGGTCTAGGTGGTGATCTGGAAAATCTGTCGTCGCCCGGTGACAAATCGATCGAAGAAGATACCAATTATTTCATTCGCCGTGCGCGACTGGTATTCCAGGGCGATATCACCGATCATCTGAAACTTTATATGCAGACAGAATTCGCTGGCGGCGATGTTTCGGTGCGTGATATGTATGGCGACCTGTACTTCGATAAGAAAAAGGAGTTTCGTGTGCGTCCGGGTATGTCGAAGATTCCGAACAGTTTCGAGTTGTTGCAGTCCAGCCGCGACCGTCTGGCTTTCGAACGTGCAGATCCGCTCAGTACTGGTGTTCGCAACGAACGGGACACGGGCGTGTTCTTTTACTGGACGCCCGAGCATATCCAGAAGCGTTTCAGCTACTTGAAGAAAGGGCTTAAAGGATCAGGAGACTATGGTGTCATCGGTATTGGCGCGTATACTGGTCAGGGTATTAACGAACGCGACAAAAATGACAATCTGCACTTTGCTGCACGGCTGACATATCCGTTCCAGTTCAGTAACGGACAGATTTTCGAAGCCGGCGTGTATGGCTACACCGGTCGCTTTGTACCGACGGTCGCGGCAAACGCCGATGCCGGCATTCTCGCAGCACCGTCCTTCAATAAAAAAGGTTATCGCGATGCGCGTATCGGGCTTCATGCGATTTTATATCCGCAACCATTCGGTCTCCAGGCTGAATGGAACTGGGGCAAGTCACCACAATTGAACGATGACAGGACGCGTATCGTATCCGGCAATATCAACGGTGGTTACGTACAGGCGATGTATAAATACGACAGTTCGTGGGGCCCTCTTATTCCGTATTTCAAGTGGCAAAAATATGACGGTGCGGAGAAGTTCGCGGATAATGCGCCATTCGCCCGTGTCCGGGAAATCGAAGCGGGTCTTGAATGGCAGATACGACCGGAAGTTGAATTCGTTATCGCTTACTCGCACATGGACAGAACCAACGTCAAAAACCTGGTCCATGTGAAAGATGCTAATTTGATGCGGTTTCAGTTGCAGTGGAATTATTAGCGGATAGCTGAGAAGCAGTCTGTATAGTCGCCGCCTTGTCAGCAGCGGACGAAAACAGGTTTGGTTATTGGTTAAATCAACATATTTTCGTCCGTTTTAGCCTCGTATCGCATTTTTAATCTAACGCTGCTTATCGATTTTGCGGCATACGATATGTCAATCAGACTGCGCTGTGTGCCATTCGCCAGAACGGGTTTTTGCAAATAAAGCAGTCTGGTGACAATGTCCGTTGACCGATGCAACCGAATCTCTTGCGGTATGGTCTCGGTGGTTGGTTTTATGTGATATCGACTGCGTATCGATTTGGAAATGTTTTTGATTATAAGAAATGTAACTGGCACTGTGGCATTTTATTTAAAATGGGTTGCGCCGTGTTTTTTATGCCCTTTATCTAGGCAAACAATCGGCAGCTAGCCGTTTTAGAGCGTTACGCTCCTCTCTGCTGTAAATCAGCCGGTACTTGTCCTTGACATGTTGCCAGCGGCGGCCGTATTCGCACCAGAACGACCTGTCTGGCGGCAGCCATTCATGTGGAGCTTTGTCGGATTTGGCCTGGTTGGTGGCATCATCGACGACGAGCAGATTGTCGAAATCGTTAGCGAATGTGCGACGCTGCGCGCGCGTCCAATTGTCTGCACCATGCCTGTGGGCATGTGCGAGCGGCACGATATGATCGATGTCGACATCGGAAGCTTTTGTGAATTTTCTGCCAGTGTAAGGGCCGATCCATACGCCGGTCTTGACAGTGCACCGACGCGCGTCTTTGAATTGAACAGGTATACGGCTGGTTGCAATGAGCATTTCCTGTCGGGTGTTCTGGCAGTCCCTGTCTGCATCAATCCAGTGCGGCCAGTCTTTGCGCTGGTAGGGTGTGCTGGTTGTCTGGATACCGTCGGTTGGTTGTACCTGTTTGGCAAGTTGCTGACAACCGGACAAAAAGATCAGCGTCAGTAAAATAAGCGCGGTAGCGAGTCTGACCGAGGGCATTGTTTTGTCGAGTTTGCTATGCATGTTCAGCTGCCAGGCTTTATCGCGCGGATGGATTTACCAAAATATATGGGGTATGCTTGAACGCCAATACAGCCTTGTTGCTATTCAATACCGCCGTCTGCGGTTCTGTAATTTGATATGACCTGGATAAATCTGAATACATGAATGTCTATAAAACGTGTCAATTATTAATTGTTCTCATAACCAGTCTTGCCATGCTGTTCTGCAGCATGGCCGCATTGAGCTACGGTGAGATATTTCATCACCAGATGGATGTGTCAATCGTACCGGATTCAGCAGAAATCAAAGTTGTCGACCGGATCAAGATTCCACAACACTACCTAGAGAGCGCTTCAACAGCGATTCAATTCAGTCTGCATGCTCATCTGACGATTGATGCCGTAGGAGGTGGCAAGGTGGTGCCCGCTGAAACAGGTGCGCTAAAAAGCGCATCTGTGCCCTTGCGGCATTATACGTTGATACCGGAATCCTTGTCCGAACCGGTGACCCTGCATTACAGCGGCACCATTCATCATGCTGTTCAGGAACCAGGACAGGAGTATGCACGCAGTTTCAGTTACACGCCTGGTGTCATTTCATCTGAAGGCGTATTTCTTGCCAGTTCGAGTGTCTGGTATCCCCATTTTAGTGAACCGATGGTGTCGTTTCGCATGAACGTGCGATTGCCGTCCCAATGGGATGCGGTCAGCCAGGGCTCGCTGATCAGCGATCATATTGATGAATCCGGTACTGTTGTGGTCTGGGAGGAATTGAATCCGCAGGATGATATTTACCTTGTTGCCGGTCGTTACCAGCGTTACAGTCAATCTGCAGGCGCAGTGCAGACAATGGTATACCTGCGCGAGGTGGATGAGCCGCTTGCGCAACGGTATCTGGATGTCACGGCGCAATATATCGGTATGTATGGCAAGCTGATCGGTTCTTATCCTTACAGCAAATTTGCGCTGGTCGAGAATTTCTGGGAAACCGGTTATGGCATGCCTTCGTTCACTCTGCTCGGACCAAAGGTGATTCGCTTTCCATTTATTCTGCATTCATCGTATCCGCATGAGATATTGCATAACTACTGGGGTAATGGTGTGTTCGTCGATTACACCAGAGGCAATTGGGCGGAAGGACTCACGGCGTATCTAGCCGATCACCTGGTTAACGAACAGCGTGGCAAAGGTGAGGAATATCGGCGCGACGTGTTGCAAAAATACGCCGATTTCGTTGGCAAGAAAAAAGATTTTCCCATTGCGCGTTTTGTTGCACGTCATAGTTCGAGTTCTGAAGCGGTCGGATACGGAAAAACCATGATGTTTTTTCATATGTTGCGAAGGCAGGTCGGCGACGAGACGTTTATTCGTATGCTGCGGCAATTGTATGACCAGTATAAATTCAAGCAGGCGGGTTTTGACGATCTGCAGGCCCTGTTTGGTGAACTGGGATCTGGTGATTTTTCCACATTTTTTGAGCAATGGGTACATCGCGCCGGTGCACCCGAACTGACTTTGCAGAATGCGGTCGCAAAAAAAACACCGCATGGTTACGCGCTTAAAATCAGATTCAAACAATCACAGCAAGACGAGGTGTATCAACTACAGGTGCCTGTCGCGGTCTACCTGGAGGGTGAAACGCAGGCATATCAGACGCAGGTGGACATGAAGCAGCGCGAACAGGTAATTGAATTGGATTTTCAATCGCGTCCGCTGCGTGTGGAGATCGATCCCCAGTTTGATGTTTTCAGGCGTCTGGACAGCCGTGAAATACCGCCAGCGCTTTCGCAGGGATTTGGCGCCGAGTCACCGCTGCTGATTTTGCCCAGTGATGAAGATGCGCACATGCGGGAGGCATATGCAAAACTGGCTGAAACCTGGCAGCGGTCGCAACCGGGCCGGTTTGAAATAAAGCGCGATGATCAGCTGGAAAACCTGCCATCCGATCGTATGGTCTGGATCATGGGCTGGCAGAACCGTTTTGCCGGACAAGCTGCAGACATATTGACAGAACATGCTGTACGATTTGATGGAAGGCGGTTGACACTGAACGAACGGGCGTTTACAGATGATGCTCATGCGATAGTATTGACCGCGCGTCAACCGTCGCAAGCAGACAAGACGATCCTTTGGGTGGCTGCACATAATCCGCCGGCTGTTGCCGAGCTGGCCCGAAAGCTGCCGCATTATCGCAAATACAGTTATCTGGCTTTTGAAGGCGACGACCTGGCGAATATCCATAAAGGTCAATGGCCGGTTATTCAGTCACCGTTATCGGCTGTTGTCCGGCAACCCGACGATGAATCAGAAAATCCCGTTTATATGGCCAAACTGGAAAAACGCGTGGCGCTGGCGCAATTGCCACCGGTTTTTTCGGCCAGCCGTATGATCAAGGATATCACCTATCTGGCCGGCGAGGCGTTGATGGGGCGCGAATTGGGCAGTGCCGAGCTCGATGAAGCTGCTCACTATATTGCACAGCAATTTCAGCAGGCAGGTTTGCAGCCAGGTGGTGACGGTGGCAGCTATTTCCAGAATTGGCAGCAGAATGTCGGCACGACCAAGGGGACAATTACTTTGCGCAATGTGGTCGGTATTCTGCCTGGTAATAATCCGCAATTGACCGAGGAGAGCGTAGTGATCGGTGCACATTACGATCATCTTGGTACGGGCTGGCCGGATGTGCGTACAGGTAATCAGGGAAAAATTCACTATGGTGCGGATGATAACGCCAGCGGTGTGGCTGTAATGCTCGAGCTGGCGCGTCAGGTCGCTTCAAAGTGGCGGCCGGAACGCAGTATCGTGTTTATCGCTTTTACCGGTGAAGAGTCCGGATTGCTGGGATCGAAGTATTATATCAATCATATGAAAGATTATCCTGCTGAAAAAGTAACTGCCATGCTGAATCTCGATACCGTGGGGCGTCTGGGCGAGCTCCCTGTCACTATACTGGGAGCTGGCAGTGCACAGGAACTGGTGCATGTCTTTCGTGGCGCGGGCTTTGTGACGGGCATTTCGGTTAATGCGGTGCTTGACGACTTCGGGTCCAGTGACCAGGCAGCCTTTATCGAGGCGGGCATACCGGCAGTGCAGTTTTTCGGGCGTGCGCACGAAGACTATCATGCGCCTGGCGATACGGTTGATAAAATTGATGCTGCCGGACTTGTCAAAGTTGCGGCTGTGCTTAAAGAAACAGCTGAGTATCTGGCCAGCCGTATCGAACCGTTGACTGTGACGCTGCAATCCGGTACGGCGCACGGTGCGCAGCAGGCAGGCGAGCCCAAAGCCAGACGCCGCGCCCGACTGGGTACGGTCCCGGATTTTGCATACCGTGGACAGGGCGTACGCGTTGACAGCGTCATAGCCGGAACCCCCGCGCATCAAGCGCGACTACAGACAGGTGATATCCTGATACGTCTGGCCGATCAGCAAATCAACGATCTGGCCTCATATTCCGAGATTCTGAAAACGCTGCAAGCGAGACAGTCGGTCGAACTGCACTATCACCGCGAAGGGCAGGCGCATATGGTTGAAATCATACTCGATGTGCGTTAACCACTTGTTTTGTAATTATTCATATCAATGAACTTTTGTAGAATAACTGTGTTCTCAAATACAATTAATGTGATCATGGATGAATATCTATAGATTTTCTCGATCATGACCTGTTTGTGCAGACAGAGTGTGGGAACAATAATATCAATTGGGAATTATAAGCCCGTTTCATGCATACGCTGAATGCGATTTGCTTTGATTGTCCAGTGTATTAGAAATGCACGGTTTTGCCGGGTTATATTCAGTGAAAAGTAAAACAGAATCTATTAAAATAATAGGAAACAACGAGATTGTTCATCTGTCCTGTCAAGGTTCAAGCATTGTCAGCGCACTGTTTTTTTACTTTTATTGTCTCTGGATTTTTAATGAAACTTAACACTCTTGTTCTTCTGTTGATACTTGGTCTGACTGCGTGCGCCCAGCTTCCCGTACAGGAAGATGGTGAAATAGCGAAAAAATCCACCCAATCCGAAAAAGCCGCCGATTCGGACAATTCCAGTCATGACAACGCAGAAGAACAAATCGATGAAACGAAGTTGCCCAGGCTGGAACTGACCGCACCGATACTATTTGATTTTCTGCTTGCTGAAACTGCATTGCAGCGTGGCAATCTTGAGATCGCCGTCAGCCGTTACCTGAAACTGGCGCACATGACGCGCGACCCGCGTATTGCCAAACGTGCCAGTGAAATTGCGCTGCATGCACGCCAGCCGTTTGCGGCTGAAAAAGCTGCATCAATGTGGGTCGAATTCGATCCGGATTCACTTGATGCACGACAGACATACGCTGCGATGCTGGTTAATTTCGGTAAACTGGATGCAGCGTTTCCTCACCTGGAAAAATTACTGGCCTCAGACAAGGAAAATGTCGGTGCGGCGTTCATGCAGCTCAACCAGCTTTTGTCCCGTAATCCAAATAAAAGTGAAATACTGCGATTGATCCACAAGCTGGCTGTACCGTATCCAAAATTGCCGGAGGTGCATTTTGCTATTTCGCAGGCGGCCTGGTTTGCCGGTGAATATGAAACGGCTCAGGCTGAGATGGAACAGGCGCTTTCACTGCGTCCTGACTGGGAGATTGCCGCCGTACAGAACGGCAGAATGTTGCAACGGCATTCCAATATTGATGCCGCCAATTTCTACCGCGCCTTTCTTAAGAAATACCCGGAAACAACCGAAGTGCGAATTGCTTATGCACGGCTTCTGGTTGAGCTGAATGAGAAAGAACTGGCACAGAAACAGTTACGAATTCTCTTTGACAGGAATCTCGAGGATGCGGAAATCATGGTGGTGATTGGACTGATTTCAACGGAACTGTACGATTTTGATATGACGGAAACGAGCCTGAAAAGAGCACTGGCTTTGGGCTATAAGGACGCCAGTGCGATACACTTTCATCTGGCCAGAGTTTATGAGGAAATGCAACAGTCCGACCTGGCGATGGAATCTTACCGGCAGGTCAAGCGAGGCGGGCGATATTTGCCCGCGCAGATTCGTTATGCCGACTTGCTGGCGCAAAAAGGACAACTGGATGATGCGCGTTCGCATATTCAACAGTTACCGGCAGCAAACGATCAGCAAACTGCACATTTGATTCTGGCCGAAGCACAGATCATGCGTCGTGCGGGTTCTCATCAGGAAGTATTCAGAATCCTCGATCGCGGGTTGGAAAAATTGCCCGATTACCCGGAATTGCTGTATGACCGGGCGCTGGCTGCTGACAAAATCGGGAAGTTTGAAATTCTGGAAAAAGATTTACGGAAATTAATCGAGCTCAAGCCGGACAATGCGCATGCCTATAATGCACTGGGATACAGTTTTGCGGAGCGTGGTCTACACTTGCCCGAGGCGCTGCAGCTAATTAAAAAAGCAGTCGAGCTGTCGCCAGATGATCCGTATATCATGGACAGCCTGGGCTGGGTTTATTACCGGATGGGGAATATAACAGACGGATTGAATTATTTAAATCGTGCTTTTGCAATCAGTCAGGATAGTGAAATCGCTGCGCATCTGGGTGAAGTGCTATGGGTTCAGGGTGCGCGCGAAGACGCTGAGGACGTCTGGCAATCCGCGCTCGAAAAAGACCCGGACAATGAAGTGCTGCTGGAAACTATTAAACGGCTTAAGCAGTGATTTATGCTCAATAAAGCAACCAACCCATCAGGCTGTATAAAGGGCGGTCGTTATAGGGGTTCAGTATACAAAAGGCAATGATTCCACGCGCTGTTCAATCGTACTGACCAGGTGATGATATGCCGGTGTATCAAAGTTACCGTACTGTTGCCTGAAAACGGTTTTGGACAATGATTCGGGAAGATCATCCCATTTCGGCATGAGACCTTTGTCATCAATTCCCTGATTGACCAGTTGCTGTAATCGGACCGCGTCTGTATGACTGGCTGTGGCAATTTCCCCGAACCGGGTGCCGGCACGGTCTGCCGCGATATCGTTAAATGAAAAACCGCTGCCACTGCGTTTATCTTCAATTTCCTTGTAAAGTCCGATGGCGTCAGACAAAGCCGTGTCAGCGTAAGCAGTAATAGCCGCTGAAATAATAAAATGCTGGGCAAAATCCCTGCGACCATCGAGGGTTACGACCGGACGATGCAGAAATGGGCGATCCGCTGCTTCAGGTACCAGAAAATTGAGGGGCAGACCCATGATGTAAAATGTTGCTGCCAGTATGGCTGCGCGGTTTTCTTTTTGTGCTGGATTATTAACTGAATATCGTGTAGCCATTTGCATGAGTGGCTGCAAGACCTGCGACAGGTCGAGTTCAGGCCGGTGCCGGTTGCTTTGGGTAAGCAGATTGTAATAGCGGTTAACGCGTTGTTGTTCAGATTTGCGGAGTACGGGAAAATGGCCGTTTGACAAATTGAGTCCCCCTTGCCACTGATACCGGATCCTGAGAGCGGTGGCTGAAATGCGCATGTGCTTGACTGCAGATAATATCGTGTCGTAGCTGGAGTGATTGTGCAGCCAGCGGATTGCCTGATTGACTAAAAACTGACTGATAGCATCCGGTATTGAAATGTGACCGATACTGACCGCATGTGGTTTTGGCAGCCAGTCGCTTTCCACGAAAGTGGCTTCAAGGTTAATAAATCCCGGGACTGCATTAAAAGGTAGTGGCAGACTGGCCCGGATTTTTGCCTGGCGGTGTGCTATGTGCATTTGTGCGTGACCATTGGCCAGATGTTTTACCAGATAATTTGCTGCGATATCCGCATCTTCTGGATGAATACTGATTGTCACAATACGGTTGTTCAGTATACGCTGGCGGTGTTGATCAAACGCTTGCCTAAAGCGTTCTATATGTTCGGGAGAAACTTGTGTCTGCTGTTCGACATACGGTTTTTCGTCAATGATCAGAAAAATCAACAAGCCGAACAGTAATGACGTGGTGCAGGCAGTTGCGACCAGGAAAAATAACAATTTTCGAACCATAGTCGTTATAAGTCACTCGTACAGTAATTATGTATTAACACCACAATATCATTAAAACTGTGTTGTAGGAAAATTACATTTTTCTGATAACCGTACTGCTGGTTTGTAAACAAGTTATAATTACCCACGTATAGTCAAGTGGCATGTTTTCGCCTGAATGGATCCAGACATCAAATAGTCGTGAAAAGACAATATCAGGCACACAATTCAAGGGTATGGATTATTGTCGAGAAATTTGCTGAAAATATTCTGCGGGCTAAATATAAATGATGGCATCGATATGACCAATTCTGATCTATCTGTATAATTACGAGAGCCAATCCCAATCCAACAATTGATGAAAGATGTCGACGAGTCCACAAAAAATGCTTAATTCATCGTCTGTCCTTGAATTCAAAAGTACTACTTTTTTTACGCCTATCTTGATTTTGAACACTAATGACATTGCTGCTATCGAGCAGACATTGCAAGAGAAGATCAGTATGGCACCGGATTTTTTCAAACATTCTCCGCTGGTGATCGATGTGCGTGAACTGAATAAATCAGAGCTGGATTTCAACGTAACCGAGATTGTTGAAACGTTGCGCAGAATCGGTTTGTTTCCGATTGGACTTCGCGGCGGCACCGAGCAGCAGAACAGCCAGGCACAGAAACTATCCATACCAGTCGATGCCGGCCGCGATCATGACGCCGGAGCGCTTGCACAGCACGACAGGCGCGCCGCGGTAGCGACGGACGCCGGTAACGAAAACCCGACTGCAGAATCAATGAATGGGGAAGACAAGAATCCGAAAGCAACTGCAACTTCAGCAACTGCGGACTTGCCGGTTCAATCCGTGGCGCCTGTTCAACCTGTCAGGACTATGCTTGTTACACAGCCTGTGCGTTCAGGGCAACGGATCTATGCGCCAGGGGATTTAGTGGTGATGTCGCAGGTTAGCGCCGGCGCAGAGATTATGGCTGAAGGAAATATTCATGTCTATAATACTTTACGTGGCCGAGCGTTAGCGGGTGTACAGGGTAATACCAGTGCACGGATATTCTGTCTGGATTTGCAGGCTGAACTTGTGTCTATCGCTGGAGATTACAAGACCAGCGAACATATCACCAAAACAACACAAAAGAAACCGGTGCAGATTTATTTGCAGGACCACGCGTTAATTATTAATGAAATTGCCTAAATTTTAGCTAAGGAGACTCAATTGGCAAGAATTATTGTTGTGACATCAGGAAAAGGTGGTGTTGGTAAAACAACAACAAGTGCGGCGATTGCCATGGGATTGGCAAAAAAAGGCCATAAAACCGCTGTAATCGATTTTGATGTGGGATTGCGCAATCTCGATTTGATTATGGGCTGTGAGCGCCGTGTTGTTTATGATTTTATCAATGTAATCAATGGGGAGGCGAGTCTTAACCAGGCTCTGATTCGTGATAAGAACTGCAACCAGCTTTTTATTCTGCCGGCTTCGCAAACCCGGGACAAGGATGCATTGACGCTGGAAGGTGTTGGCAGGGTTCTGGAAGAGCTGGCAAAAGAATTCAAATATATCGTCTGCGACTCCCCTGCGGGAATCGAGAAAGGCGCGAATCTCGCACTTTACTATGCGGACGATGCATTTGTTGTAACCAATCCTGAAGTTTCGTCAGTACGTGATTCGGATCGCATGCTGGGTATTCTGGCCAGTAAATCGCGTCGGGCCGAACGGAACGAGGAGCCGGTTCGGGAATACTTGTTGCTGACACGTTACGATCCGAATCGGGTGAAATCCGGTGAGATGCTTGGGCTCGACGATGTTCAGGATATTTTATCACTTCAATTGCTGGGCATCATTCCTGAATCAAAGTCTGTATTAACGGCTTCTAACGCGGGTATCCCAGTAATACTGGATGACAAAAGCGAAGCAGGACTGGCCTATCAGGATGTGGTCGCGCGTTATCTTGGAGAAGATCGCCCGCATCGTTTTATTGACGACAAAAAAGGATTCTTCAGGAAACTATTCGGAGGCAGATTATGAGTTTGTTGGACTATTTCAGAGCGTCCAAGCCAAAATCGGCAGCCATTGCGAAAGAAAGACTGCAGATTCTGGTTGCGCATGAACGAACCGAACGCAATCGTCCCTCGTATCTTCCGCAGTTACAAAAAGAACTGCTCGAAGTGATACGCAAATACGTTCATGTCGATCAGGAAGCCATCTCGGTGAAATTCGAGCAGGATGAAAATCAGGAAACGCTGGAACTGAATATTGTATTGCCTGATTTCCAACAGGAAGAAAAACGTGTCAATATCTGACACGCTGATACCGTAAAGTAACCAACCGGCGATCGGGTTTCTGTTTACATTTTTATCAACATCATTGACGATCAAGTCTCCATCTTCGAACGACCCGACTTGAAAAATGGTACGTTATTTCTTTTTCGGTACTCCTGGCCAATACTCGGGAAACGGCAGATGGTGGGCGCTTTTTATTTGTCTGCCCTTGCTTGCTGGTTGTGCCGGGTTGACAATTCAGACAGATCAGGTTGCCAGAACGGAGGTTTTTGAACCTGCGACAGATCGTGTTACCGCTATGGCGGATGGCTTTGAATTGCTCGGCAGGGTGGCGGTACGTAACGAACAGCAGCGATTTTCCGGGAATGTCCATTGGCAGCATACAAGCGTCGAGGATACGCTAATGCTGTTGTCGCCACTTGGTCAGGCGGTTGCCGAGATCGTCAGAAAACGAAGTGGTGTCACGTTGACTACGTCCAAACAGGAAACTTTTTATGCGGACAACGTGGAAGATTTGACTGCTGAGCTGCTCGGGTGGCGCTTGCCTCTGAATGGTTTGCGATACTGGGTTCAGGGAGTGCATTCACCATTGAGTCGGGCAACTGTCGATTTTGACAGCGAAGACCGCATAATCGCAATCCGGCAGGATGGCTGGGAGATTATATATAGGCAGTATTATCAGCACGATGATGAGTCGTTCAACCGCCAAATGGTGCGGCCAAGAATTGTTGAGCTGCACATTGAAGGTTTAATGATCCGGCTGGTCGTGGATAACTGGACCGAGATCTGATCCGGTAGTGATATTTTCAAAAACTGATGCCATCAATAACGACACTGACCTGTTCCGCCCCGGCCAAGCTTAACCTGTTTCTGCACGTAGTAGGTCAGCGGCCGGATGGCTATCATTTGCTGCAGACAGTTTTCCGTCTGCTGGATTTCTCAGATGAATTAAATTTTACGTTACGTGATGACGGCAAGATAAAGCTGTCTGCAGAAACAATGGGTGTGCCCGCGGATCAGAATTTATGCGTGCGTGCTGCAAAATGCCTGCAGGCAAAGAGTGGAAGCAATCTGGGTGTCGACATATCCCTTGAAAAAAAAATTCCCATGGGCGGCGGTCTCGGTGGCGGGAGCTCAGATGCGGCGACAACCCTGGTAGCGTTGAACAGATTATGGAATTTGAACCTTGACAGGGAAACGTTGCTGGAGCTGGGATTGCAGCTCGGTGCGGACGTGCCGGTGTTCATTTTCGGGCAAAATGCTTTCGCCGAAGGCGTCGGTGAAAAATTGTCTGCCCTGAAACTGCCCGCGGCATGGTATCTGGTGATTATTCCACCCGTTCATGTGTCAACCGCAGAAATTTTTTCAAGTAAAGAATTGACACGAAACACGATTCCTATCAAAATACCGCCCTTTTCCATATGGCAGGGACATAATGATCTCGAGCCTGTGGTATGCCATCTTTATCCGGAAGTGGCGGTCAGATTAGAGTGGCTAAAGCAGCTGAAAAATACTACAATAGCTGCCATGAGTGGGTCTGGTGCCTGCGTGTTTGCCGAGTTTGCGACGGAGCGCGAAGCGCGTGCGGCCTATGCCTGCTTGCCGGATGATATGACAGGGTTTGTGGCACGTGGATTGGAATGTCATCCAATATACACTGCTTTAAAAAATAATGGGGAGTAGCCAAGTGGTAAGGCACCGGATTTTGATTCCGGCATTCGTAGGTTCGATCCCTACCTCCCCAGCCATTATAAAAACTTCCAGAGCATTCAGAAAAATGCTGGCGGACAGGCTGATACCACACCGCGTTATTTGCCGGTCTATATTGACAGAAGCCGAAAGCATTCCTGGTATGCCTGTCTAACATATGCCTAAATCAATATAATGTCTTACGACAGTTTAATGGTATTCACCGGTACGGCTCATCCGCAGCTGGCCCATGATGTTGTCAAGCACCTTAATATCCATCTGGGGCGCGCCACGGTGGGCCGTTTCAGCGACGGTGAAATTATGGTGGAAATTCTCGAGAATGTGCGTGGTAAGGATGTTTTCGTCCTGCAGTCGACATGTGCACCTACCAATGACAGCCTGATGGAGATTCTGGTAATGGTTGATGCGCTTAAACGTGCATCTGCAGGAAGAATTACTGCGGCCATACCTTATTTCGGTTACGCGCGCCAGGACAGAAGACCGCGTTCAGTCAGGGTGCCGATTACCGCCAAGGTGGTCGCCAACATGCTGACCAGTGTTGGTGTGGACCGGGTGCTGACGATGGATCTTCATTCTGATCAGATTCAGGGTTTTTTTGATATTCCTGTCGATAATGTTTATGGTATGCCCATCCTGTTGGGCGATGTCTGGAAGCATGACTATCAGGACCTTGTTGTGGTTTCTCCCGATGTAGGCGGTGTTGTCCGGGCCAGGCACATGGCAAAACGTTTGGAATGCGATCTGGCAATTATCGATAAACGCCGACCGAAGCCCAATGAAGCAAGGATCATGAATATCATCGGCGAAGTGAAAGGCAGAACCTGCGTTATCATCGACGATCTTGTCGATACGGCCAATACGCTGTGCAAAGCAGCGGATGCCCTAAAAGACGAGGGCGCTGTTGCCGTGATCGCCTATTCGACGCATCCGGTATTATCGGGTAATGCTGTTGAGCGCATCAACAATTCGAATCTGGATAAACTGGTGGTGACGGACACCATACCGCTGAAGGAAGAGTCTACAGCGTGCGAAAAAATCTGTCAGTTAAGTGTTGCAAATCTGCTGGCTGAGACAATGGTGCGTATCAGTAATGAAAGCTCCCTCAGCTCGCTGTTTATGGAGTGAATGTTTCACTCGTGTGTAATCGATTTGTTTGGTCGCGGACAAATCATTTTTTTGTGGAGAAATTAAATGAAGATTGAAGTCAGTGCCGAAAAGCGCACGCTGCAGGGAAAAGGTGCGAGCCGCCGCCTGCGTGGTTCCGGCAAAGTGCCGGGGATCATTTATGGTGGAGAGGATACGCCCCAGGCCATTGAGCTGGATCATAACGATATGTTTTACAAGCTAAAGATGGAGGCGTTTCATGCATCGATATTGACGCTGAACGTAGGTGGCGCAAAAGAGCAGGTGTTGTTACGTGATGTGCAAATGCACCCATATAAACAGCTGGTCCTCCATTTGGATTTTCAACGTGTGGATCAAAAGAAGAAAATTCACATGAAAGTACCGTTGCATTTTATCAATGCAGATATTGCGCCGGGCGTTAAAACATCGGGTGGAATTGTCAGCCATGTATTAACTGAAGTAGATGTCACTTGCTTACCAAAAGACCTGCCCGAATTTATTACCGTTGATCTGATTGATCTTGCAGCAGGGCATACTTTGCATCTCAGTGATATCACTGTTCCGGAGAATGTTGAAATTACGGCACTGGTCAAAGGCGATGATCAGGCCGTGGCAACAATTACCATACCGCGTTCTGTTCTGTCGAGCGAATCTACAGGAGAAGGTGGCGAAGCGGAAGGAGAGGCCGAGGCGTCAGAGGAGTAACAAACCGCTTAAATGGTGGCCTAAGAAATCTGCTGGATTTGATTATAAAATCCAGCAGATTTTTGTTTTAGGACTTGTGAACACTGAAACACGTTTGAATTGCGATGAAGCTGATTGTCGGACTGGGTAATCCGGGAAAAGAATATGAGCATACGCGCCATAATGCCGGTTTTGTCTGGATTGATTGCCTGGCAGATGAACTGAAAGTAACGCTAAGGCCTGAGGCGCGTTTTAACGCATTGTGCGCGCGCGTCAACATGAATTCGGCTGATTTATGGTTGCTTGAGCCGCAGACATACATGAATCGCAGTGGCCATTCAGTCGCAGCGTTATGCCGGTTTTACAAGATTCAACCCGATGAAATTCTCGTTATTCATGATGAACTCGATTTATTGCCCGGTGCGGTTAAACTAAAATGCGGCGGCGGTCTGGGAGGGCACAATGGTCTCAAGGATATTGCCGCTCAATTGGGAACCCGGGATTTCTGGCGGTTACGGATTGGTATCGGGCATCCGGGCGATCGCAGTGATGTGGTGCGGTTTGTGCTGCACCCGCCCGGAAAAGAAGAGTCCAGGTTGATCAATGAGGCGATAGATCGGAGTCTGCAGATATGGCCGCTGATCGCACAAGGCGATTTTCAGACAGCCATGCTGAAACTGCATACCAAGTAAGCCACCCTGTATCTTAACGATTAAGCAATTCAATAAACCCGAATGAGTACCCGATTATGAGCCTGAAATGCGGTATTGTGGGTTTGCCCAACGTTGGCAAATCGACTTTATTTAATGCGTTGACCAAAGCGGGCATCGCTGCTGAAAATTATCCTTTTTGTACCATTGATCCAAATGTCGGTATTGTTGAGGTGCCCGATCCACGTCTGCAGAAGCTGACGGAAATCGTCAAACCGCAGAAAGTTCAACCTGCCATTGTGGAGTTTGTCGATATCGCCGGGCTGGTGGCAGGCGCGTCCAAGGGAGAAGGGCTGGGCAATAAATTTCTGGCAAATATCCGGGAGACGGATGGCATTGTTAACATGGTGCGTTGTTTTTCCAATGACAATGTTACGCATGTTGCGGGCCGTGTGGATCCCGTGTCCGACATTGAAGTGATACAGACAGAACTCGTGTTGGCTGATATGGCAACAGTTGAGAAAGCGTTGCTGCGTGAATCCAAAATAGCCAAGTCGGGTAACAAGGAGGCAATCAAACTGTGCGGTTTTCTTGAAACCGTGCAGGTGCATCTGGACCAGGGCAAACCCGCGCGCTCACTTGAACTTGATCATGACCAGCAACAGTTACTCAAACCACTGTGTCTGCTGACTGCCAAGCCGGCAATCTATGTTGCCAACGTTGATGACAACGGTTTTCAAAACAATCCGTTGCTTGATAATGTCAAGGAATATGCGGCGCAGGAGAGCGCACCGGTAGTTGCAATCTGCGCGTCGCTGGAATCCGAAATCGCAGATCTGGCCGATGAAGACAAACAGGTTTTTCTTGAGGATATCGGCCTGGAAGAGCCGGGGCTCAATCGCCTGGTGCGCGCCGCCTATGACTTGCTGGGACTGCAGACTTACTTTACAGCAGGTGTCAAGGAGGTCAGGGCGTGGACCATTCACAAAGGTGACACCGCACCTCAGGCCGCAGGCGTTATCCATACCGACTTTGAAAAGGGCTTTATTCGCGCCGAGGTGATCAGTTATGAAGATTTTGTTGCCTGCAACGGCGAACAGGGCGCCAAGGAAGCCGGTAAAATGCGCCTCGAAGGTAAGGAATATATCGTCAGGGACGGGGATGTAATGCACTTCAGGTTCAATGTGTAGCAGACTTCGTTTTCAGTCTGCTGCAACACCTGTCAACCGTGAACCGCTCCTGTCTGTGAAGTGGCGATACTCAGGGGTTAATAATGGTACTGTACTGCCTTTCATGCCGGGCCTACCAGAGAATCAGGGGACCTGCGGTTGCGCTCTGGCCGGATATGCCATCAGGTAGCTTGTGCCATTCTCGATGATCACGTTATAAACAATTCCGTCCGGAGAAATAGCAGGCGAAGATACCCCGCCAATGGCATCGCTGTCGTTGGCGCGGGTAAAGAAATCGAATGATCGGGTACGCAGGCCTGTTGTCGTGCTGTAGTAAACATAATTGGCTGAAACAGCCGGCGAGGCGATGGTCTGTCCGCCACCGAGGTAAGTCGAGACAATGGGTACATCGGCAAACGCTCCATTTGATTCCAGAACATGCAGCCGGTGGAGCGAGTTTAAAAATATCTGTCTTCCAATAGAGGCGGGTGTGGCCATCACTGCCTCACCAACATTCTGGCTCCACAGCTTGGCGCCGGTTTCCGGGTCAAAACCCTGAATGACACCATCCTCCCGGGCAATCACCAGTAGGCCGTTACTAAAAACGGCCGGTGACGAAAAATAATTTTTGTCGCTATCGTCGTCATAGGTCCAGATTCTGTTTAGCTGAGGCGCGGCCAGATCGAGCCGCCAGTGAAATCCGGTCATGCGCAGTCCAAGGCAATTGTCGGCAACAATAATCAAAGGACGCTCCGGCTGTGCTATCGTTGATAAATCCACCAGGGCCGGTGTCGGGTCCAGCCATCCAAATTGTTCATACAGGGGGCCGAAGGCATCGCCGATAACTGCGGTGCCTTTTGGAAAGTCGCTGATGATGTCCCAGATATCACTCAGCAGACCACTGATGTCGCTCCCTCCTCCTGTAACACGCAAACAGCCGCCAATCGTCCGGCGGTCAATCACGCTGCCGCGGTCATTGAAAACAAACAGTTCGTTTAATCCATCTTCGTAATCATCGTTATCAGCGCCATCCCGCTGGCGAGAAAACCTGACTGGAAGAAAAACATGAATACCACGGCTCGACTCCATGACCTTGGGTGATGCGGAAGTATGGCCCCGAATGATTTCATTGACGTCGGGGAATGTATATGACCAACGGGGTTCGCACTCCGGTGTAATACTGTGTAATGTACTCAGGTAGGAGTCGGAGTCCACTTCCCGGATTGATACGATGTAGGAATTTCCGTTTGATGCTATTGCAGGCGTGGAGAGGATGACGCCGGTTGATAAATCGACTGCACACTTGATTGTGCCATTCGGATTGACGATAACGAGTCTGCCTTCAGCGGTGCCGAGGAGTATTGAGCCGTCCATGGCAACTACGGGGGATGAATGAGCGACCGGCCCGACATCACGCTTCCAAAGCGGCGTGATCGCTGGTGAACTGTTGACTGCGATAAATCCCTGGCTTCGATTATCGGCATGAAATTGAGACCAGGTCCCGGGGCTGACATTTCCATTATCGCAAGCGGATAACAGTGCGGCGAAGCAGAAAAACAAAATAATCCTGATGATTTGATATCTGTTCTGGTTCATGTTCAGTGCCGGGCCGGTTGATAAGTTCAGACAGACGATGAAAATCAAATTGTTTTCTGTGCATCCCCAGTCTGCGTTATATTTAACCATACTTGTTTCTTCAAGTCAGTTGAAAAATACTTTTAACCATTCATGCACCTGATTGAGAAAATTCAGGAAGCATATCGCAAGGCAAGCGGCATTGCACAGTGTACCAGCCCGGCATCATTGCTTTTTATTGCTGGGTAAAGGAGAGGGGCGTGGACAGGGTGTGTGAGCGTATGCGTGAGAAGAAATGTGTCGGAATTCTGATCAATCCGATTGCGGGTATGGGCGGCCGGGTTGGGTTGAAAGGCACGGATGGCATGGAGAATCAGGCTCGAGCGCTGGGAGCCCGGCCTGCGGCACACCTGCGTGCAACGGAAACCCTGTGCAGGTTTATTCAGCTGATGTCGCAAGCAACGGATTTTCCGTTACGATGGTTGACCTGTTCAGGGGAAATGGGCGAAGCGGTGTTGAAAACAGCCGGCATTCCAATGAACGTTATAGAGATTGTTCATACAGTAACTGGAAAATCCTCGGCGGAAGATACGCGGCGAGCGGTGCGCGGTTTTATGGCACAGAAAGTGGACTTGATCGTTTTTTGCGGTGGTGATGGTACCGCGCGGGATATTTGCAGCGTTGCCGGAATTAGCGTACCGATTCTGGGCATTCCTTCGGGCGTCAAAATGTTTTCGGGAGTTTTCGCCACCAATCCCGTGCGTTGTGCCGAAACCATGCTCGCTTTTTTGCAGAATCGGTTGACGACTGTGCAGACAGAAGTGCTGGATCTGGATGAGGCAAGCTACCGGGCAGGTGAATGGAAGGTCAAGTTGTATCATGCCGCGTTGACGCCATTCGAACCCAGGTATATGCAATCATCCAAGGCCTTGATCGAAAATGTCGACGATACGGCGATCAGGGCGGGCATTGCGGACTATCTGTTGGAACAGTTTCAGCGTGAAACACCGGCGCTCGTATTTCTGGGCGCTGGAAGCACAGTCAAATCGGTTGGTGATCGCTGGGGTATTGATAAAACGCTGCTGGGTGTTGATGCTGTTGTCGATGGAGAATGTATCGGCGGCGATCTGAACGAACAGCAGATACTTGCATTGCTCGGCAGATTCAAAGCGCGTAAACTGGTTCTCAGTCCAATCGGTGCGCAGGGATTCGTGCTGGGCAGGGGGAATTCGCAGCTCAGCCCTGCTGTTATCCGGGACATAGGCTGTAGCAATATCATTGTAATTGCCACACCTGCCAAGCTCGCAAAAACGCCTGTGCTCCGGTTTGATACTGGCGACGCCATGCTTGACCGGGAATTGGCGGGTGATGGTTATATTCGTGTTGTTACCGGTTACCGCCGAAGAACGCTGGTGAAAACGATGCTTTAGCAAGAATGGTACAGCAAATGAATTTTTTGCCGCATACTGAAACCGAACTTCGCGAGATGCTCAGCACGCTGGGATTGTCGCAGCTGGAAGCGCTGTTTGCGGATATTCCTGAGCATGTTCGTTTTCCGGATCTGACCTTGCCTTCGCCGCTGTCGCAGATGGAACTGGAAGCGCACTTGCGCAAAGTAGCTGGTCGTAATGCGAATGCATCGAGTCATGAATGCTTTCTGGGTGCGGGCGCGTATCATCATTATGTTCCGGCAACGGTTGATTATGTCATTCGCCGTGGTGAGTTTTTTACCGCGTATACCCCATACCAGCCAGAGGCCAGCCAGGGGATGCTGCAGGCCATGTTCGAATATGAGAGCATGATCTGCCAGTTAACTGGAATGGGCGTGACCAACGCCAGTCACTATGACGGTGCGACCGCACTGGCAGAAGCAGTGCGCATGGCGCTTGATCTGGCTTCAGGCAACCGACAGAAAATCGTTCTGTCGCCCGCGATCAATCCACATTACCGTGAAACGGTAAGGACCTACCTGCACGGCAGCGAAGTGTCACTGGTCGGTGAAAACACGGTACCGGATGAACTGGACAGTCTGTTATCGCAGCTGGATGATCAGGTAGCCGCGCTGGTTATTCAGAATCCGAATTTTCTGGGGCAGTTTGAAAATATCACCGGCATTGCGGAGAAGGTACACCAGGCCGGGGCGCTTTTGATTGTAGTAGCAGACCCCATCGCGCTTGGCCTGTTTCAATCGCCGGGTTCCTACGGTGCCGATGTTGTGATAGCCGATGGGCAGCCGCTTGGTATACCCCTTTCATTCGGCGGTCCGTATCTCGGGATTTTTGCTACACGCACGACTTATGTGCGTCATATGCCCGGGCGGGTGGTCGGCGAAACGGTCGACCAGTCCGGTCGGCGCGGCTATGTGTTGACCCTTGCGGCGCGTGAGCAGCATATCCGGCGCGCTCGTGCCACCAGCAATATCTGCACCAATTCTGGACTGATGGCGCTGGCGGCGGCAACGTATCTGGCAACACTTGGTGAATCCGGCTTGCGCAAGGTGGCAGCACTGTGTTTTCACAAAAGTCATTATGCTGCACAGCAACTGGCCGAAAAAACAGGACTGGAAGTCAACGCGCATGCACCAAGTAAACCTTTTTTTAAGGAATTCTATGTGCAACTGCCGCGGCCGGTCGATGAGGTCAACCGGATATTGCGCGAGGAATACGGCGTTATCGGCGGTTTTGACCTGGGCGCCTGCTATCCCGGCTTCGAGCGGCAGATGTTGATCGCGGTGACCGAGATGAATACCAAAGCAGCGATCGACCGGCTGGTTGATGCGCTGGTTACTGTGACGCGATAAGAATGGAGGGCGTTGATCATGCCTGAAATCGATTACAGAAATTCTGAAAAAACGGTGTATGAGCTGAGTGCCGTGGGTCGCGGCACGAACCTGATGCCAGAATGTGATGTACCCAAGACTGCACTGCCCGGCGCATTGTTGCGCAAAGACACTGAAACTATCGGACTTCCCGGGCTTTCCGAGCTTGACGTGGTACGGCATTTTATCCATCTGGCGCAGCGAAACTTCAGCGTCGACGGCGGATTTTATCCGCTGGGGTCGTGCACCATGAAGTACAACCCGAAAATCAGCGAGGCATGCGCCCGGTCTGAAGGTTTTGCGCAATCGCATCCGTTGCAGCCGGATGAAACGGTGCAGGGGAACCTGAAACTGATGCACGATCTGCAGGAATGGCTGAAGGAAATCGGCGGGTTCGCGGCCGTTTCACTGCAACCCACGGCGGGCGCGCAGGGTGAATTGACCGCGCTGCTGATGATGCGCGCTTTTTTCCGCAACTGCGGTGAAACCGGACGCACCCAGATCCTGATTCCGGATTCGGCGCACGGCACCAATCCGGCGTCGACGACGATGGCTGGTTTCGAAACACTTGAAATCCCGTCGGACGAGCATGGTAACCTTGACCTCGCCGCGCTCAATGCAGCCTGCGACGATACCGTTGCCGGATTAATGCTCACAAACCCCAATACACTGGGTTTGTTCGAGCGTGACATCGAAACTATTGTTCGGTGTGTGCATGACTGCGGCGGACTGGTTTACGGCGACGGCGCCAACATGAACGCGCTCGCCGGTGTGGTGCGGCCGGGGGATCTGGGTATCGATGTCATGCACTACAATCTGCACAAAACGTTCGGCACGCCGCATGGCGGCGGCGGTCCCGGCTCCGGCCCGCTGGGTGCGGGCGAGAAACTGGCCGCATATCTGCCCGGCCCGCTGGTGCGCCGGATTGATAACGTGGAGAAACCAGACCCCGGTTATATGCTTTTTATACCGGAAAAAACCATTGGACGGATGAACAGCCACTTCGGCAGCTTCGGTGTATTTGTCCGCGCGTATGCCTACATCCTGCAGCATGGCGCCGAAGGTCTGAAACAGAATGCACTGCACGCGGTGCTCAATGCCAACTATCTTCGCGAAAAGCTGCGAGGCGTCTATCCATTGTCCCATGATCGCACCTGCATGCATGAATTCGTGCTGCAGGGAAAAATCGAGGGCAGCAGCGTGCGTGCGGTGGACATCAGCAAGCGGCTGCTTGATTACGGATTTCATCCGCCAACTATCTATTTTCCGTTGATTGTTCCCGAAGCGCTGATGATTGAACCCACCGAAACGGAAAGCAAACAGACACTCGATGCATTTGCCGAAGCGATGAAGGCGATTGCACAGGAAGCAGTCGATCGTCCTGAAACACTGCATACCGCACCGCATACCACGCCGGTCGGGCGTCTGGATGAAGTACGTGCCGCACGTCAGCTCAAGCTGAGGGAAGACGACAGGAAGGTAAAAGACAATCTGAATAAAGCCTGATTCATGTCACATATTGATTATTTGAGGAGAGCAAATATGAAATATCCATTCAAAAACTTGGTATTCGAAGGTGGTGGCGTAAAAGGAATTGCATATGTTGGTGCAATGAAGGTTTTAGAAAAGGAGAGAATTCTGGAAAACATAAAAAGAGTCGGCGGAACATCTGCAGGATCAATCAACGCTGTACTGTTCGCCTCCGGATTTGGCAATCAAGAAATACTAAACGTATTAAGCACGCTTGATTTTAATGATTTCAAAGATGATAGCTGGGGTACTCTTCGCGACATGAATCGCTTGAGAGAAGAATATGGCTGGTATAAGGGCGATTTTTTCAGGGAATGGATTGGTGAGCTGTTAAAGAAGAAGACAGGGAGCTCCAACATTACATTTAAGGCCATCAGCGAGCATTCCGGAAAAGATCTTTACGTTTATGCTTCAAACTTATCAACACAATTCGGAGAGGTCTATTCTCCCGAGCATACGCCACGCATGAGAGTCGTAGATGCAGTCAGAAGGTCAATGTCGATACCTCTGTTTTTCAGGGCCATTAGAGACGATCGGAAAGATGTGTTTGTCGATGGCGGGGCTATTAATAACTATCCTGTTAAATTGTTTGATAGAGAAAAGTATCTCGAAAATAATGATCTAAAACGGATTCCAAAATACTATGAATCGGCAAATTTGGTTTTAGCTGAAAAATCTCCAAAAAGCAGTCAGTATATTTATAATAAAGAAACGTTGGGTTTTCGCCTGGATTCTGCAAAAGAAAAAGGAGTGTTTCGTGACGGACAAGAACCTCAGCACGCAGATATTGATAATTTTTTAGATTATACGATGCAACTGATTAAAACGGTTCTTGCAGCCCAAGACAGCCAGCATCTCCATAATGACGATTGGCATAGAACTGTGTATATAGACTCTCTGGGTGTTGGTACGACAGATTTCGATCTTAGCGATAGTTTAAAAAAGGATCTTGTTGCTTCGGGAAAAAAATGTGCGGAGGAGTATTTAAAGTGGTGGTCGGACGAAAGCAAAGATCTTGCTATCAATCATCCGAAATCAACAGAATAATTTTTGATTTTTTTGGAAAAATGACCGCTAACGAATGACTCCAACGGACGCTCGAAACAACAATACCGCTGAGTCTGGCAGTTTGAAACCATAGAAAATACTCATGTACGCGAAGAGACTCGAGACTCGCGAGGTCAGGTCTTGCCATTCAGCATACGTTAGCATCCGGCCTTTTTAAGAATCCCGGCTAACCGATAGTGCACGCCAAATTCATCAAAATGGAAAATGTGTCAAATCTGTTTTTAATTGTTTTCTTTGTTTAGTCTATTAATTCTGTTAAATGCTCATCTTCGCAAACCCAGCGATCAAACTTAACCATAGCTCCTAGATACTTCCATAATATATAGGAGGTAAAGAAAGTATTGATATTAATGCAAAACCCCATTTTCTGCTTTTCTGTGATACTTGTTGGTCATTACGCTCCATTTTTCTGATTACAATCTGCGCCATCCATCAAAAATTCGAATAGATATTGGTTCACCAGCTCAGGCTGCTCCTGCTGTACCCAATGACTGCACCGGGGAATGTACCTGATTTCGAAGCGACCGGCGAAGCAGGGCTCCATGTTGCAGGTGAGTTCCTTACCCAGCGCGGTGTCTTCCTCTGCCCAGATCAGCAGTGTCGGGCACATGATCTGGTCGAATGCGCGTTCGCCGTGACGGACCCGCTCGCGAAACGCCGCGCGGTAGTAGTTGATCGCTGCGGTCAGCGCGCCAGGCTTTTGCAGTGCTTCGGCGTATTGTTGCAATTCATCGGTTGTGAATACGTCCTTTCGAATCGCCATGCCACGAAAGGCCTTTTCAACAAACCACCGCAAATTCAGGCGTATGCCGAATTCCGGCAGCCAGGGGAGCTGAAAAAAGAACATATACCAGCTGCGCCGTAATTGACGCCAGTTGGTTCTGAGGTGTTGCTGAAATGCAGTTGGATGCGGGCAATTCAATACAATCAGTTTTTCCGTTGCCTCGGGATATTCCACTGCAAATACCCAGGCGATGCCGCCGCCCCAGTCATGACCGACAATGATTGCTTTTTCCTCGTCGAATGCACGAATCAATCCCATGACATCGGCGGTAAGCATATCCACACGGTAGCTCGACACGCCCGGCGGTTTTTCGCTGTCGTTGTAGCCGCGTAGATCGGGTGCGACAACGCGAAAGTGCTGTGCCAGCGCAGGAATCTGGTGCCGCCAGGAGTACCAGAATTCCGGAAAACCGTGCAGAAGAATGACAAGCGGACCTTTACCCTGCGTTACATAGTGCAGCTGAATGCCGTTGACATGCGCATAACCGTGTTGCCAGGATTCATTCATGATTCAGTGTTGCAATAGGTGTTTGAATAATAAAACAGTGATGTGTATGTTTTCTGACTTTTTAACTGCTGAATCGAATTTAGCATAAAACCATTTGAAAATGCGAGCGGGGGAAATACACAAGGGTTATTGGAGCTATAGTCAAATCTGGTGTATGGAGAATCAAGCGGCCTGCTGCTTTTGATCCCCATTTTGTTTAACGCCGTCAACGAATTTTGCACCTTCAA
>NZ_FOCP01000069.1 GCF_900110145.1 Nitrosomonas marina
TGTCAATCGGCATGTAAAACTTACCAGGATTTTGGATAAATCGGCGTTGAAAAGTATCCACTCTGAGATGATAAATTACCGGCATTTTGCCGGAGAATTTTGGAGTGATAGAAATGGATATAATTGCCGAAATCAGAAGGCGACATTTTGTCAGTAAGGAAAATATCAGTTCAATTGCCCGTTCATTGGGTTTATCCCGTCCTACAGTCAGGAAACATTTAAAGACGGAGGTTGAACCGGAATATCGTCGCCAAACGCAATGCGCGCCGAAGCTGGGTGAATTTAAGGCGTTATTGACTAACTGGCTGGAAACAGAAGCATTTCTGCCGAAAAAGCAGCGCCGAACAGCGATGCGATTATATGAAGGTTTGATCGCTGAAGGCTACGCAGGCGCTTATGACAGTGTTCGGCGTTTTGTAAAGCAGTGGAAAGCAGAGAACAAGGATACGCCGACACCTAAGCATGCGTTTGTTCCTTTGGTGTTTAAACCCGGCGAAGTCTGTCAATTTGACTGGAGTCAGGAAGTTGTTGAGCTGGGTGGGCTAGAGCAAATCGTCAAAGTGGCGCATTTCCGTTTGTGTTACAGCCGCAAAATGTTTGTAGTCGCCTATATCAGGGAAGCGCAGGAAATGCTGATGGATGCCCATAATCAGGCATTTGTGTTCTTTGGAGGCGCGCCGTTGCAGATGGTTTATGATAATCCCAGGACGATTGTTGATACGGTTTTGACCGGCAAGGAGAGAAAGTTCAACCGGCGGTTTATGGCATTGGCGAACCATTATCTGTTTGAACCCGTTGCCTGCACACCGGCAGCTGGATGGGAGAAAGGGCAGATAGAGAATCAGGTGGGTAATGTCAGGGAATGGCTGTTTACACCGCGCGTAAGATTTGAAACCCTGGATGACTTAAACCGTTGGCTGGCGCAGCGTTGTCACGAGCTGTCAAACAGGAAGCATCCTGATTTTGCACAAACCATTGCGGAATGTTTTCAGCAGGAACAATCGTTATTGCGGCAAATCACAACGCCATTT
>NZ_FOCP01000049.1 GCF_900110145.1 Nitrosomonas marina
ACCAACAAGGCAGGATCAAAATTATCCGGTTCCGCTTCAAGAAATGAAGACGCCCTAATACGTCAAATGGACCGGGCAGGCATAACAGATCCAAAAGAGCGCGCAATGTTCATGGCGCAAATGTCGCACGAATCAGCCGGATTCACACGCATGGAAGAGAGTTTTAATTATCGAAGCGCAGACAGGATTATGGAAGTCAGCAAAACCGCCAAAAGCAAAGGTCGCACGGCAATAGAGCAAGCCATGGCGCAAGGACCTGAAGCCGTAGCAGAGATCATGTACGGCGGTCGTATGGGTAACGTTAATCCGGGCGATGCGTATAAATTCCGTGGGCGCGGGCATATACAGCTTACCGGGCGAAACAACTACGAAGCGGCAAGCAAAGCAATCGGTGTTGATTTGACTAAATACCCTGATCTTGCTTCAAAACCCGATATGGCAGCAAAAATCGCTGCCTGGTACTGGCAAAAGAACAATCTGGGGGATATGGCAAGAGCTGGAAATACCAAAGGAGTTAGAAGAGGCATAAATGGTGGCCTTAACGGTCTATCTGACGTGGACACCAAATACGCCAGCTACATGGCATCACTGCAGACACCAAGCATCACCAGAACACAGACTGTATCTGCTCAGACACCAGCTGCGCCAAAAATACCAACCATACAACACAAAATACCCGACGCGCCGTCAATATCTGAACAGCTTACGTCGGGTTCAGGAAAACGCAATCAGCAGCCTATAGTCATCAATTCTAACGAAGTCGGACAGGATGTTAAGGACCGTAGGATTGCACATGTTGTTACGGGTGGGCTGAGTGATTAACTTAATAAAATTCGCAAGAAATAAAACAAATAGTCTGTACTTTTCAATCTTGTATTAACTAAAAGTTTTTACTACAAAATCGCATTAAAAGGGAAAACAAACGCAAAAAAACCCTTCTAATTGAAGCTTTGAAAATCAGCATATCTAGTAGGTTCGACATTCAAAGTCATCATACTTTTAAAAGTATCACTTGTTGGAAAGTACCACTTTTCGACATCAATAGCTGGCTGTTCAAACAAAAGTTATTAATTCTAAGACCCTTTCACACTGAGGAGTTCATAACAAGCCACTATTACCATGGCAATTTTTCGTATGTGGAGGTACTTATGATTTTAGTTAACAAAATAGCAATTCCTATAATCTTGTATTCTATTTCTGTAACTGCCGTATATGGAAACCAGGATGACGAGCTGAATTCAAATGAGGAGACAAATTTTCATCCACCAGTCGTATTACAAAATGAACCAACGTTAATTAATTCTGCCAAAGATGTGGTTCCTGATTTCGCATCAAAACCAACAATAACTTCGAAGCAAAATGGAAATTGGTTCGATCTTTCCACCTGGCAAGAAAACAGGCTACCAGAAGCTAACGATGTTGTTAGGATAGAGCAAGGCCATACCGTCAATTACAATGGAGTCAGCGACGTTTCTCTGGCTGCTATAGGTATAAAAGGAATTTTAACATTCGACACCGAAATTAACACCAAAATCAAAGCAGGAACCATTTTAGTATATTCACAAGGTCGATTAGAAATTGGCACGGTATCAAACCCTGTTAAACACAACATCCTTGCCGAATTAATTATTGCAAATCGTCCGCTTGCCGTCCTAGAATCAGATCCCGTAACTGACACATACGACCCTTTACAATTCGGCACCGGGATGATTGTTTTTGGTGAAATCAGCATGCATGGTAAAGAGATGACACCGACTTGGGCGAGACTAGCTCAAGAACCAAAATCAGGTCAAACCAGACTCTCCCTTGAAGTTAACCCATCCGGCTGGTCAGTTGGAGATAAGCTCGTACTCCCGGACACAAGACAAACTCCATTGATTAGAAAATGGCAAATCGATCCAGTCACCCCTATTGAGCTTCAACTGGAAGAACTGATTATCACTGATATTTCTGATAAAACAATTACTTTATCTAAACCATTAGATTTTGATCATCTTGGCGGCCGTGATACAGATGGAAATATAGTTGGGATGCCTCATGTTGGAAATTTGACAAGAAATATTCGGATAAGCTCAGAAGACCCTTACGGAGTAAGAGGACATCTGTTATTTACTGAAAGAGCGAACGTCGATATTAGATACACTGCGTTTGTTGATTTGGGAAGAACTACCTCAAAACCTCTTGATAATACTATTATCGAGAATGGTGAAGTTAAACATATTGGTACTAATCAAATTGGCCGTTACCCGATACACATGCATCACCTGATGGGCCCCGTCAATCCCGACAATACAGGTTATCAATTCGTAATTATGGGTAACTCCGTAGACAACGGTGCAAAATGGGGAATCACAGTACATAACTCCCATTTTGGTTTGATAGACAGTAACGTTGTTTATGATACAGAAGGTGCAAGCTTCATAACCGAAGAAGGTAATGAAAAAGAAAATCGATTTACAAACAATTTTGCTGTTAAATCCGGCACCATCATTACCAGCCTTTATGAGCCAAGATATGGTGGTGTGGCCGGAACTGACAGGCCTCTCGGTTTTGCGGATTTTGGATACGAAGGTTCCGCTTACTGGTTTACCGGCAACGATAACTATCTCTTGGGAAACGTAGCTGCTAATGCCGCTTTTGCTGGAGTCATGTATAACTCCCGCCCCAGTGGTTTCTGGTTTAATCAGCCTTTAACGCCGAAACACAGAGGTGCTGATATAGACGACTTAAGTCAATGGACGGACTATTCTGGCACTTGGGCACCCAAAGTTAGGATTTCACAGGAAAATGAAATTTATGCTAGCGGTGTTGGTTTATGGGTAGGCTTTTCAGGTATGGTTGGAAAAATCAATAATTACCTCCTTTGGAATATCAAGCAGACGGGTATTTATTCACAGCGGAATACTTTCGCCGTATATGCCGACATGACGCTGGTAAGTGATCAAACTATATCTAATCAAAACCACATTTATACAATCAATAAGGGCGTTGATTTAACAAACACCCGATATAGATCGGGTCACACAGTATTAAAAAACATCAGAGTTGAAGGTTTTAATCTAGGAATTGATTTACCTGCTTTTTTACAGCCCGATAAATACTCATTACAAGGCGATATGCCTCCAAAAATAACAATAATCGAAAATAGTTATTTACGTAATTATGTCAACGTAAGAGAGCATTCACCTATAGTATCTACAAAACACACACTTATTAACAATGTCGAGTTTGTCCAAAATACTGGCCCATCTAATAAGTATTTATCAATGACTTCTGCGGACATCATATCAAACCTAGAAAGATCGTTCTCGTTAACGGCAAGAACAAAAGAATCTCATTTATTTGTTCTTAACTACAACAGACAACCTGGAGAAAATTTTGAGTATTTCTTCTACGAACAATCCCCAGACCATGTAATAGAAGATGTAACAATCAACAACAAATACGCAAATCCTGAAGATGATTGCCCAACTCTTGGAATGACTAACCAACAATGCTGGGACAAATATGGCGTCGCAACATTGAACCAAATAGCCAGGTGCACAAATAATTACCATTCAGAAATACAAGGTTTTACGTGCCCGATTAATGACTCCGCAAAGCTGGAAGAACTATTTATTAAGCGTTGGGATTAACTATAAGACTAGCTCGGGCTTGATCTGCTAATTACCCGGTTTATAAATTTCTGTCAATTTAGATTTGAGCTTGAATTATTTGTCCATACTTGTTGCAAAGCATAGACACTAATCGTGTCAATACAAGATATCAAGCGTCATGGGATTGATTAAAAATGATAATAGATTAGTAGCTTGCCAGGTAATTGTAAGTAAAACAAATCCAAACACTCTTCTCCTGTCCAAAATTAGCGCCTTACTTCAGGCCCCGCTGACCGAGTCATCAACCAGGGAGGAATCATGAAAAAAAAACTTGATCCAATACAGGAGATAATGCTTTTACTTCTTGCTACAAGTGTATTGTCTACTGATAGAATAGCAACGACTTTATGGATCGATAAGCAACTTGCCGAATTCCACATTAGAGAATTGGTGGAATTAAGATATATAGGTTCATTGTTTGACATATTTACCACCAAATATTACACGTATGATATGGATTACTTAAACGAACAGGTTTGGCTCATCGAACAAAAAGGTCGAAAATATTTGGTAGATCGCGGGTTACTCAAGTAATGTTGTCCGATCGCATGATAAATCCTCCGAATATTGAAGCACCAGCGAATTTCCCTTTAGCACGACAATAATACAAATTACAGCTAATCTGTATTAGTTTATTATTAATTACCACCATTCATAGACTCCTTCAGAGTAGATTCTCCACTCCGCATTGCGTCGGTTTATGAGCCCTTGCATCACTCTCCCTTGTGATTTTCTCCATGCCTTCCATGCCATTTCGAGATTTGGATATCTGGTTTTTGCGGAAGGATTATTAATCATTCGAAGTACTGAAGAAATGAGAAA
>NZ_FOCP01000032.1 GCF_900110145.1 Nitrosomonas marina
CCCATAGGAGGGATTTAAAAATGGGATGGGCTGAGGATCAGTTTGAAAACAAGATGCTGTTTAGACGGATATTCATGATTGTCATCATGGGGTACTTGTTCATGGCGTCGCATGAGTCTTTTCTGTTTGCCATGAAAGCGCTGGATAGCGATTTTACTGCCACTGAGGTTGCTACCGTTATCGCATCCAAAGACGGACTGCCGTTAGCGTTGCTCGGTTATCTGTATCGCTACTATTCAAAGGACAGGCAAGACGCCAAGGAGAAATAAATGCAGATATGGTTAATTGGAATAATCGCTTTTCTGGTTTCAATCGGCGGTTCATGGATCGGTGGTATCAATCACGGCAAAAAACTGGAAAAAGCGGAGTGGCTTGAAATGTATGCGGAGCAACGTGAAGTTCTCGCCAAAGAGCTTGGCGAGGCCATGGAGCGTGTTGCAAAGCAGAACGAACAGAATGAAGTAAACCTATTGAGGGCAATCAATGAAAAAGACGAAACACTTAATCAGCTTAATAGTGATCTTGCTGATGCTCGCAGGGTGCAGTTCCGTACCAAAAGCACCGCCTGTAATGAAAACGCCATGCGCGGACAAGCCGAAAGTACCGGCGTCGGTGTTAAACCCGCCAGTAAACCTGGAGTACGAGTCGCCCAAGGAGTTTATCAAGACGTTCAAGACATACGAGTCTCAGAGTCAGAACTAAGCGATAAGATGTGGGAGTTATACCGTGAACGGGAGACGCTGAAGGCCTATTTCAAGGCCGTGAAGCTTGAGTTGGAAGGCATTGTCGAGGTGGTTGAATGATCATGGTGTGCCGTGATTATCGTGGCTGCTGTTTTGCTCATTACATGGACGGTCGTTGCCGGTCATCAATACTAGGAAACAAGATACTGTGTGATGTTAGTGAATGTGATGTAGATAGCAGAGTTCGAGAAAAAAGAAGGTTAAGCGCAAGCATAGGTGATAACGCTGGAGGCTAATACAAGTAAGTATTGTTACAATCAACCCTTAGCCCTAAAACCCACTTCGGTGGGTTTTTTATGTAACCTCTATGTTAGATAACGCATCGTGTCATTTGTGCAAAACTCATAGTCTTTCCTTGTTTTTGTAATAAACCAAATGTGTGGGATGATTTTGATCGGCTGGAACTGCTATCAGTGTGAAATATGTATTATATTTTGCGCCGAAAAGTCAATCTAGCATTTGTTAGCGAAAATCGTCACAATCAACTTCACACCAGTTTATGAAATATGCGATAATGCCATTAGTCCAGTATTAATAAGTTAAAAACACTATATAAACAAGGTATTGCTATATTTATGGGCGAATTGAATGGATTAAAAGCTGATTTAGCCCAAATCGTTAGACTGGCGCTAGCTGAGCAAACCGAGGATGTGCGCCTGTTCGCTGCAAGGCTGGTCAGGAAATACCGTGGCACCGAGCCTGAGTTGGCTGAGCAGATGGACTTGTTCCTACGCGCCAAACCACGTCGTGCGGGGGCACCGTTACGCAAAGCAACGTCATCACCACTTTCGGATCAGATGTTACCGGTTGATGATGAATCGCGTTTGTCATTGCTGAAGGTGTTCAAGGATAACTCGGATCGAGAGGCGCCACTGTTGTCAACTGATTTGGAGGAGACCCTTGGGCAGTTGATTCAGGAGCGAAAGCAGGTTGCGCGTCTCGCCTCGCTAGGTTTAACACCGACCCGTTCTGCAATTTTTGTAGGTCAACCTGGTGTGGGCAAAACACTAACGGCACGATGGTTAGCTGCACAGCTTGGCGTGTCATTATATGTGCTTGATCTGACAACGGTGATGAGTAGCTTGTTAGGACGTAGTGGCAGCAACTTGCGTGCAGCGTTGGATTTTGCCAAACGTGGCCCCTGTGTCCTGTTGCTGGATGAGATCGATGCGATTGCTAAACGACGCAGCGATGACAGTGATGTTGGAGAATTGAAGCGTCTAGTAACGGTAATCCTGCAGGAAGTAGATGAATGGCCTGCAACGGGATTATTGCTCGCTGCTACCAATCATCCGGAACTGATCGATCCAGCACTGTGGCGAAGGTTTGATCTGGTTGTTGAATTCAAAGTACCGAGGCCTGAAGCTGTCAAAGAAGCTATAAAGCGGTTTTTAGGACCGGATTTCGCACTTTTCAGTCGTTGGATTGAGATTCTGACCTTTGCGTTTCGCGACCAATCCTTTAGTGATATTGAGAGGGAAATACATCGCTTCCGACGGGCTGTGGCGCTGGGGACAACACCGGATGCTGACTTAATTGAGGAGTTCATCAAGGCGCGCGCTTTATCTCTGGATCGGCAGGGTCGTATCGAGATGGCGGTATTGCTGGCAAAGCAGACTCACCTATCTCAGCATAGCATTTCAGATATTACCGGTGTGAGTCGGGACACTATTCGTAAATACACGACAGGAGGATCAACGGTTATTCCTAAAAAGCGGAGACGTGAGGCATGAGTCAAACCAATTTTTTGATAGGACGAGGTGAGTTGCTGACTCATGAAATCAAAGGGCCTAAACGCAGCATGGGCAAAGCTGAAGTGTATACCTTGCAGCAGGCGAGGAATCGACTGATGCCTCAGTTCGTTGAAGTTGCGATGAGTCTCGATCGCTTGCCCGCCGAGGCTTGCCCCGGGGATCTGGGAGTGGCTCGTCTTGCACTTAATCCAAGCTACATAGCACGTTCCTACTTCCCTATAGCTATGCTACGCAGTACGGGTCTTGAATCGGTCGGAAGTAAAGCTGTTAAGTTAACGCCGGAGGCTTGGTCGAAGAAGGGTGCACCCAATGAGTCGACCACCACAGAGCTTTTTGTAGTTGCCAGACGCCAAGTATTCCGCCAGTTAAAGGATTGGGCGGGACAATTGGAAGATGGATCCAATGAAGCAAAGGATTTTGCTCGTATCGAGCGTTTTTCTAGTTTTGAGCCGAAAGACCGCATTGTCTCTCTCGGCAAAGAAAAAGAGCGTTTTTTCGAAGTTGGTATTCATTTGCTTCCCGGAGGAAACAATCAATTCGTGCAACGCGCTTTTGCTAGGTATGCTGCCGAGGTGGGTGTTACGATTCATACTAGATTGGCGTTCAGTGCTGGGAATCTGTGGTTCCTGCCTGTGGAAGGGAACAAGGACGCCGTCAAAAAAATGGCCCTGTTTTCCTTTGTACGAGTTGTCCGACCCATGCCGAAACTGCGCGGTATGCGCCCAGTGCAGCGTTCAGCTGGTGTGGCAGTAGCGTGCAGTCTGCCGAACGACCAACCGTTGTCTGCCGAACCCAAGGTGGCCATTCTTGATGGCGGCCTGCCTGATCAGCATAGTATTGCCCCATGGATACGAGTCTACCGTACGCTGGATGAGAGTGCGGCCAATGATCCGGATGGTTTGGAACATGGCCTGAGCGTGACTTCGGCATTTTTGTTTGGACCTATTACGCCAAACAGTAGAGCAGAGCGTCCTTATTCCTATGTTGATCACCTGCGTGTCTTGGATTGTGAAACCAGAGAAGAAGATCCAATGGAATTGTATCGTACACTGGGATTTGTCGAAGAAGTGCTGCTGTCTCGCCAGTATCAGTTCATTAATCTCAGCTTGGGACCGGATCTTCCGATCGATGACACAGATGTGCATGCTTGGACTTCTGTGATTGATGATCTGCTAAGCGATGGTGAGACCTTGATGACAGTTGCTGTTGGCAATAACGGCGAAATGGATCGGTCGGTTGGAAATGCCCGCGTACAGGTGCCATCTGACTGTGTAAATGCGCTATCTGTGGGAGCCGCTAATAACACTGACAAGACGTGGGGGCGTGCAGCTTACAGCGCAGTTGGCCCTGGCCGAAGCCCAGGCGTAGTTAAACCGGATCTCATGGCTTTCGGTGGTGATGCCGGAAATTCAAAATATTTCCACGTATTGTCGGAAGGAGCGAAGCCGAACCTTGTGCCCCAGCTGGGCACTAGCTTTGCATCCCCGTATCTATTAAGAAGTGCTGTTGGGATTCGGGCTATCCTTGGTGCGGATCTGACTCCATTGGCGGTCAAGGCATTACTCATTCACGCTGCTGACCCATCTACCCATGATAAAGTCGAAGTAGGTTGGGGTAAGGTCCCGGAAGATTTGATAGAAATTATTACCTGTACGAGCGGTGTGGCGAGGGTAGTTTATCAGGGGGAATTAAAGCCCGGCAAGTACTTGCGTGCTCCACTACCGCTACCTACCAACGGATTAACTGGAAACGTTCATTTAAAGGCAACCTTTTGCTATACCTCGCCAACTGACCCTCAAGATGCGGTCGCCTACACACGTGCAGGTCTGGAAATTGTCTTCCGACCTAACGATAAGAAGGTGAAAAAAGGCAGATTGAATGCGGAAACTAAAAGTTTCTTTGATATGAAGAACTATGCCACAGAAGAGGAACGTCGTTCTGATTTGGGTAAGTGGGAAACAGTACTGCATGGCGTCAAGCACATGCGTGGCAGCAGTCTGGAAAACCCAGTATTCGATATTCACTACAATGCCCGCGAAGCGGGTGCACCTACAACCAGTGCCGAAAAAATTCGTTATGCGTTGATTATTACGGTTAATGCGCCCAAGCACACGGATCTATATAACGAAATTCTGCGTGCTTATGCCAAAACGCTGGTGCCGATTCAACCGTCGGTCTCGCTTCCGGTTCGTGTGTAGTGACGGATCCACTTAGGCGGTATTCGATGTGTTGTTGCTTAACTAGAAAAGAGCAGCTAGTGTAAGTAGCTATCTTTGACATACTTCAACTCGATAAAGTAAGGGGTTGATTCTACAAAATCCATAAATCACTTTTCCTCCACGCAAACGCAGCAGTTCCTTCAACTAAATGTCACCCGGTTGCAACATAAAATGAATCTGCAGTGAGTTGTTATTCACCTGAGTAACAACCATGTTTGTTTAGGTCACCATGCCGGATCAATATCAGGCGATACGGCCGTAATTGAGCATCACCACATAAATAATCCTATCGATTTTATCAATATTCAATGTAATATACTGATTTCATATCAATAAAACCTTTGAAGCAAAGAGGTTTTTAGGTTTAGATAATAAATAAGACAGGAAACGAAGTCTAAATATGAAGCTCTCGGTATTTATATTACTTTTTCTATTTTCAACTTCTGTTTACTCACACGGTGGGCGGACTAACTCAGAAGGTTGTCACAACGATAATGCGGGCGGTACCGGATACCATTGCCATGATACAGAGCCTTCTTCTCCATCAACTCCTACAGTACCTGTCCCGGAGCCAAAACCGGATACAACGCCGGGAAGTTATCCTGTTGCAAGTCAAAATACGCAAATATTGCGCGGTGAATTTAACGAGACTCCAAGCAATTACACAGATAAAACCGCAAATTTACAATGCGTAAATACTATTAATGGCGCATATGACCTGGAGGTAGCCTTAAGCGGTGATAAGTTTTGTATTACTGCACTAGAGGAATCTGCAGAAGAATGTACTGAATATAGCGGCAAGTTTTCGTTTATAACGCGAATATTGACAGTTTTCGACATAAAAGTAGGCGCTGCAAATTATCAAGCGGGATTAGAACTCGACAATACTTCTAAATGTTTCAATTTATTCTATTCACGCCATAAAGCAGAGAATCACCAAGCTTCAGTTGATTACGATAGAGATCTCTGGGGTAGATGGATTGATGAGGATAGAGATTGTCGTGACACCAGGGATGAGGTTTTAAAAATATTTAATCAAAATTCTGGCACAAACGAGTCATGTGATATAAGCGCTGGCCTGTGGTTAGATCCGTATACTGCTACAGAATTTACTGATTCATCCGATCTGGATATTGACCATATAGTACCAGTTGGTTTTGCGCACGGGCATGGTGCTGCAAACTGGTCGTCAACACTTAAGCAGCAATTCTATAATGATATTGAAAATTTGTTGCCCGTATCAGCGTCCGCCAATAGAAGCAAGGGCGACAGATCTCCTATTGACTGGATGCCAGATAATACTGAGTATCACTGTACATACGTAGACAGTTTTCTTTATATCGTGGACAAATATCATCTGGATTTATCAGATGTGCAGAGGGAAGGTATACAAAACCGGTGTCTTAATTAGATTTTATATTTTTTATTAAAAAATTAATGAGATAGCATGCAACTTATCGGGTTTCGTTTTTGGCGTAATATATTGCGGTATTTCGGACGTCTAATTAAAGTAAGGCAGGAAACCACGGATAATCCGTTGCAATGATTGAGAATATATTCATACAAATCGGGGCCATTCTTGGTCTTGCAGTTGTTGGCGGGGCGCTGGCTCAGCTGTTGCGTCAGCCCTTGATCGTGGCTTTCATTGCCGTAGGTATTCTGGTCGGTCCTTCTGCCCTGGGCCTGGTCGCGTACAGTAGTGAAATCGAGCTGTTCGCCCGGCTCGGTATCGCACTGCTGCTGTTCGTAGTGGGTTTGAAACTTGATCTGCATATCATACGTACCGTAGGTCCAGTGGCACTTGCTTGCGGCCTTGGACAAGTGTTTTTTACCTCCATGATAGGCTACCTGCTCGCGCTGTTGTTAGGTATGTCTCATGTGGCCGCAATTTATGTGGCGGTGGCACTCACCTTTTCCAGTACCATTATCATAGTCAAGCTGCTTTCTGACAAACGTGAAGTGGATGCGCTGCACGGTCGTATCGCGGTCGGTTTTCTTATCGTGCAGGACATTGTGGTGGTGCTGGTAATGATTGGCCTGACCGCCTTTGGACAGGCAGGTGGCGAGGTCAACATGGGGTGGGAAGCCATGCAGGTTGTTCTCAAAGGGACCGCCATGCTGCTGGTCGTGGCCTTGTTGATGCGCTATGTCCTGCCGGGACTGTTGCATCGCCTGGCCCATTCGTCGGAGCTGTTGATGTTGTTTGCCATCGCTTGGGCTGTGCTGGGTGCCGTCGCCGGAGATGCCCTGGGCTTCAGCAAGGAAGTAGGCGCCTTCCTAGCTGGTGTTTCCATTGCCTCGACACCATTCCGTGAACAAGTTGCCGCGCGCCTGGTTAGTCTGCGTGATTTTTTGTTGCTATTTTTCTTTATTGAACTGGGGGCGATCCTTGACCTCAGCACGCTGGACGCGCAAATCAGCACTTCTATAGTGTTCTCGCTGTTTGTGCTTATTGGCAACCCGATCATCGTGATGATCATAATGGGCTATATGGGATACCGTAAACGTACCGGATTTCTCGCTGGATTGACGGTGGCCCAGATCAGTGAGTTCTCCTTGGTGCTGGCTGCACTTGGACTGAGCCTGGGTCATCTGCAACAGGAGACTGTAGGATTGATTACGCTAGTGGGATTGATCACTATCAGCGCGTCCACCTACATGATCCTCTATTCCCACGCTATTTATGAACGTCTCGCGCCTTGGCTGTCGTTATTTGAGCGCAAGGTACCCCATCGGGAACTCGACAGTTTACTGGGAGAGAAAGGCGAAGTGGACGTATTGCTGTTTGGGCTGGGTCGCTATGGCGCATCACTTGCGGAGAATCTTCGCGGCCAAGGTTGTAGAGTGCTTGCAGTGGACTTCGACCCTACCACCGTACAACAACATATACGTGATGGCTATCAGGTACATTACGGTGATGCGGAAGATCCGGAGTTAGTGGCGACCTTGCCTCTGGCACACACACGTTGGGTTGTCAGCACTGTACGTGACCAAACTATTAACCGTACTCTGCTTCATGGTCTGCGCCAGAATAAATATCTTGGCAAAGTCGCTATCGCCAGCGCCAGTCATCGGGATGCGCGCCAGTTCGAGCGAGATGGTATCGATATGGTGTTAATGCCTTATGCGGATGCGGCAAAAGAAGCAGCTGAAAGACTGCTAACGGACGTGCGCGACGGAAACCCCGGAAAAGTTGGAGAAATGGGATGAAATTATTTAATAACCTCTTGTATGTCTTTGAACAGTCCATCGCACAGGATACTGCTATCGCACGGGCGGTGTCGCTGGCGCAGAACAACCAGGCGCGACTGACGATTATTGATGTCATTCCCGAGCAAACGGCAAAGATCGGGATACCGCCGGGCGGTCCTGCTTCTGCCGATCTGACGGCGGCGATGATTGCGCAGCGGCGGCAGATGCTGAAGTCGTTGATCGCGCCTTACACGAAACACTTAGACTTCGGTATCGAGATTCTCGTTGGCATAAAATTTCTCGAGGTGATTCGTGCTGTGCTGCGAAACGATTACGATCTGGTCATCAAGCTCGCTGAGAATCCCGATTGGGTCGAGCGGCTGTTCGGCTCCGATGATATGCACCTGCTGCGTAAATGTCCTTGCCCAATTTGGTTAATGAAACCAAAAGAAAAACCCAACTATGAACGTATCGTTGCCGCCGTGGACTTCGATCCCTACGAGATCGAATCCGACGAGCAAGCATTGAATCAACTGATTCTCGGTATGGCCAGTTCACTCGCGCTATCCGATTTTGCCCAGTTGCATCTTGTGCATGTGTGGGATGCGCCCGAGGCAGGCTTTGTGAGTTTATGGGCGGATAATCCCAAAGCAGCCGAGATGAGTATGGTTGAGGCCACCCACGCACAACACAAAGCTGGCATGGATACCTTGATTCGAATGATCAGCGAACAAATAAGCGCAGAAGCATACAAGTACTTAACTCCCCGGGTTCACTTGCTCATGGGATCGGCGCAAAAGGCGATACCGGCGTTGGTCAAAGAATTAAAGGCAGATCTGGTCGTTATGGGCACGGTGGCGCGCACAGGTATTCCAGGTTTTATCATAGGGAATACAGCGGAGGCGATTCTGGATCAATTGCAATGTTCTGTGCTGGCAGTAAAACCCCCGGGATTTGTGTCTCCGGTTCCAAGGGAACCATAATGGCCTAACAGAGCAAAAAGCGCCGTTCGTTCCTTATACTACTTTTAGCTGCCGGTGATCTGAGGCATTATTTCTGTTGAAAATGGATTCTCTCACCCGCCGACTGCTTAGAGTCTCCTTCGGCCAAAAGCGAACCTTCGAGTTCTATATCGGCGGAGTGTCTGGTATCGCACCGAAGTTAAAGCAAAAATATTTGGATCTGTAACCTCATTTTTGCCTACTCAGCGACTACTGTTTGGTTTCTACCTTTCTGTTTGGCGCAATATAAAGCATCGTCTACTGCCCGAATAAAGTTCTCCATCGAGCTTCCTTGTTTCGGTAAAGCCGTTCCACAACCTATGCTCATCGATACCACCTTGGCTATCGGGGATTGCTCATGGGGCAACGCCATTTCAGCTATTGCGAGACGTATGCTCTCGGCAATTTTGTAGGCCCCGGCCTCTGATGTGGACGGTAATATGACGGCTATTTCTTCCCCGCCGTAACGTGCCGGAAGGTCACCTGGTCGATCAACTACATCGGATAGAATCTTTGCTATTATTTGAAGACACTTGTCTCCAGCGACATGGCCATATGTATCATTATAGGCTTTGAAAAAATCAACGTCTCCAATAAGCAGCGATAGAGAAGTGCCATCTCGAGTGGCGCGCAACCATTCATTTTGAAGGTGCTCGTCGAAATAACGCCGATTCGCTAGCCCCATTACGTGGTCTTTACGGCTAAGCTCTTCCAAGCTTTGGTTTGCTTCCCGTAGTTTTTTTTCTGCATTAACCCGCTCGTTTATTTGCTGTTCAAGGACTTGTTGACCGGCTGCTAGCTCCTGGGACCGACGGCGTATGAGTGACAAATAGGCGGCAAGCAAACTAGTGAATCCCAGTCCAAGGATCAAAGGCAACCAAATATCATAGCCTTCATCGAGCGTGAAATAGTCAGATGCTGGGGTTAATATTAATTCAAAGTTACGTTCGCCTAGTTTGAATTCATGTACGTATTTTCTAGTGTTATCAGCTAGCATGGTTTCCATTTCTTCCTTTTTTGTTTCCTGATCTTCCGGTGTGTGTAAGTATAGAAATTGCTTGTCAGGTTCGGAAGAACGGTCAAACAACCAGATATTCAGGCCATCAGAGTGTACATGCGACAAGGCTTTTTCCACGCCGTCTCCGATACGATACACGGCAGACGCAACGCCCATGAGCTTACGTTGGTCTTTGGCAGAAATACTATGATGAAATACGGGATGGATAATTAATACGCTATGTTGATCACCGTTCTCTTGGACCAGACGAAGTCGTGCAGTGCTGGTAGTTTTCGTACTGTCGCTCGCATGATCAATAGCAGCACGCCGAACAGGGTTCGAGTAAAGGTCAAAGCCTTGCGCAGCTTCGTTGCCCTCATAGGGGCGAATGAAATATACGGGGAAGTATATCTGTCGCGTGGTTGAGTTTACTATTTCGTTTTGCTCGTCACTTTCAGTAATGCGGAATCCGGGAAACAGCTGTCGGGCGGTCCGTTCGAAATCTTCGCGCTCGTTGTGATTGACTAAAGGGACCCAGCTCAGTGCAGTAATGGTTGGGAAACGCTCAAGTAGCGGTGTAACGAACGCGTCGAATTGACTAAAGGAAATGTTCTGCGAAGAGCCATACAGGGCACCTACGGATTCAATAGCGAACAAAGTATGAGAGAAACCCTCGACTATGGCGTTGGCACAGTTGCTGGCTAGGGCCTTAAACGCAATATCGCTTTGATTGCTTTTGTTCTCAAGTACTAAAGTATGGATGACGACTGAGACGATGATGCCTGTAATAAACACAGAACCCGAGAGGATATACTGTTTAAAAAATCTTATTTTGTCCATTGCTGTAAGTCAACAACTGGTCGATATATTGAATAGGTGTGACTCCTCAATATATCGTTAACATTTGTCCCGGTTAAATCATTGGATTCGTGTAGGAGCACTAGCTGGCATGAATAATTAATACTCAAAAGGCGACTGATCACGACGAATGTCTCTGCAGGGTCGTAAGTGGGCGTTTCAATATCGAAAGTATTCAGAATACACAGAGGTTTTGCTGTAATAGCCCAACACTGTCATTACTCCTCCACGCAAACGCAGTTTTCTCCATTAAATGTTACTCGGCCAGTAGATAAAATGGCTTTTTTTAATAATTCTGCAGTCGTTGTTAGAGCAGTGCCACCTCTTTCGAAGTTGCTAATTGTTGCTGGTCTTGTACCTGCTCGTTGAGCTAACTCACTTACTGTCCAACCTAATCCAGCTCGAGCCATTTTACATTGTTTTGGCGTCATAGTAATGATTATACGCTATAGCGTAAATAAAGTTTGACTTAATTTGCGTCTAAGCGTAATATTATTACTCCGTAACGGAAAAAACAAGCCTGAAAGGTGCGGGAACACCAATCAGGCTCTAACCAAAACCAACTACTCAGGAGTTGAAAATGGCTGCTACAAAGTATACAGAACTATCCAACAAACTGTCAGTGTTGCTTGCTGAGTCACCTGGTAACTCTGAATCTCAAAACGCGATTGCTTGTTCTAATGCTGTGATCATGGTCAACGAAAGTGCGTTGACTCGGGAAGAGAGAAACGCCGTAGTAGAAGCAATAGGCAATACAGCGAATCCATCCGGATATTATTACGAGAGCAACGGCATTCAGGCCGGCCTAGACGCAATCAAGAAGATTGAAACTGAAGTTTCAGCATCACAATCTGCTGCTCCAACTCGCCTTAACCTGAAGAACCTAAAAAACCTCGTATCTGACGGCACCATATTTTCAGTCGAGTTTATCAAACGCAGTAATGGCGAACTGAGAAAAATGATTTGTCGGCTAGGTGTCAAAAAACATCTGCGCGGCGGTGATAAAGCGTACAACGCGAAGCATCACAACCTGTTAACCGTCTTCGATATGGAAAAGGGCGGTTATCGCTCCATACCGGTCGATGCTATTCAGCGTTTGTGCGTGAACGGTCAGGCATTCAGTTTCAGGGAGGTGTCTCATGGCTAAGAGAAAATCAAGCGCAAAGACAATACACCTGACCCATGAAATGCGCATTAAGAAAGCCATTAACGAATTTCATCATTTTCTTTCCACCGCTACCGAAGCAGAAAAAAACGTTGTCAGGCATGTAAAAGTGGGTATTGGCCCTGAAGCCGTGATGCAAGAAATACGCAGATTGCTTGGTGAGTCCATGGCGAAATGCAAAGTCATTCCATTCCCGCAGGAGCGTAAGCGGAAAAACGCTGATTTGGCGCTCTGCCGGAACGGCAAGATTGAGCCTACATTTCTTGAACTGGATAAAGGAATTAAAAAATGAATGCTAATCAACTGAATCAAGAATCATTGATACCAGTATCGCGGTCAGAAATTAACGGTGAGAGTATTCAGACTGTGAAGGCGCGGGAGTTGCATGAATTTTTGGAAGTTGGGAAAGATTTTTCAACGTGGATCAAAGACAGAATCAATCAATATGATTTTATTGAAGATAGAGATTATGTTTTAACGTTCCCCAAAATTGGGGAGCGTAAAAATGTGAAAATCACCGAATATCATATTACATTGGACATGGCCAAAGAACTATCAATGGTCGAACGCAACGAAAAAGGCAAACAAGCCCGGCAATATTTCATTGAGTGCGAGCGTATTGCGCGAGAACCGAAGCCGGTTGATGTGCATGAAGTATTAAATGATCCTTCGGCGATGCGCGGTCTATTGTTAAGCTACACGGAGAAAGTTCTGGCGCTGGAAGAAAAGAACAAGGAATTGACGGCGGATTCCGAAGCATTGAGCCGGATTTCAAAGGCTGAGGGTTCATTGTGTATCACTGATGCGGCCAAGACTCTGCAGGTCAAGCCTAAGAGTCTGTTTTCGTGGCTACAGCGTCATCACTGGATATACAGGCGTATTGGTTGTGCACATTACTGCGCGTATCAGGACAAACTCAACAAGGGATTGATGGAACACAAGTCGACCACCGTTTTGAGGTCGGACGGAACTGATAAACACACGATACAGGCTAGAGTGACACCTGAAGGTCTTGAGAAGTTGGCAAAATTGCTTCCACCGGAGATTACTGAAGTGGCGGTGAATGGGTGATTTTTTGGGCGGTGGTTTGTTGTCTTAAAGTTAAAATGTCTTTATATTTTCACCGAACGATTAACGATATCTGTTTGGAGTTTATGTTACTCGTACGGGGGAAACAAATTTGCAGAAACTTGAACAATTCAGAGCGCGATTAACTCTAATGAATTAAATAGAGGAGCTTTTTTATGAAATTCAGGCAAATAAGAAATGCAACACTGCACATAGAGTACGCAGGTAAAAAATTCTTGATTGATCCTTGGCTGGCAGAAAAAGGAGCACTACCGGGTTTTGGAGGTACAGTTAATGATCATATACGTAATCCAACGGCTGAATTACCAATGTCTATCAGCGAAATCGTTGATGTGGATGTCGTAATCTTGACGCATGACCACCCCGATCATTGGGACAATGTAGCTAAAGAATCGATACCCAAAGATATGCTTTTTTTTACGCAACATGAAAAAGACGCGCAATCGATCCGATCAGTAGGTTTTAATAATGTTCACATATTGAACGAAACTAATTATATAGATGGCATAACGCTGATCAAAACACCTGGGCTGCATGGCAGCGATAATGTATTGAAGGACATGAAAGAAATATTGGGAGATGTAAGCGGCATCGTTTTCAAGCACCCAGATGAAAAAACACTTTATATTGCTGGAGATACGATCTGGTGTCAGGCAGTAGAAGACAACTTAAAAAAGTACAATCCAGATATAGTCGTTGTCAATAGCTGCGATGCCAAAGTTATTGGGGGCGCATCCATTATCATGGGAAAACAGGATGTATATGAGGTTTATAAAGCTGCACCAAATGCGATCGTCATAGCCAGCCATATGGAATCAGTGAACCATGCAACAGTATCCAGAAAAGAGCTGCGCGAATTTCTTGGCAAAAACCACATGACGCAGCGTGTATTGGTGCCGGAAGATGGTGAATCTTATAGTTTCGCGTAATATTATAGCTAGCTAGGTAGGATGTTTAAGTGGCCGTACGCATGCCTGTACTGCTGCTGAAATGGTGATGCTGCAGAACAGGGTATGACTCTAATTATTCCAAAGTCGATCTCACTCCAGGAGTGACTATGTCCAAGTATTCTTTTTCGCGGCTTAATCCTATAAATTTTCTGCAGACATTTGTAACACAGAGTCTGGAGTTAAGCCAGCAATGCAGACCTGATAATGATGATGAGCAGATAAACAAGATTGAAAAATTGGGTTTGAGCGCAGGTGCTTGTTTCGAGTCAGTATACCGTGAGGAGCGTGGTCTCATAGGGCTGTTGGATCAGGCCCAATACCGCGATCTAATTGTAGAGATTAAAAATCAAATAGGGGGCTGCTTTTCTCCTGCTTCCAGCGAATCTGGAACTGTGCGCGTTATCAATACCCGCTGCCCCTTTGGGGAAGCGGTTAAGCATGCGCCAGAATTGTGCCGAATGACTTCAAGCGTGTTCGGTGGGATTGCAGCGCATAATTTTGGTTATGCAAAAGTCGTTCTTAATAAACGCATCGCCGTTGGGGACGGCATGTGTGATGTCTGCGTTCATACTGATCCGAATGAAGCAGGCCAATATCCCGGTGGTGATGAGTATCGCAAGAAAGGAGAAGTCATCGTCGGTAAGGCTGCTTCAGCAGATGTCAGCGCGCGTGTGGAAAAACAACTGAGCAAGGTTTGGTTTGATATCAAATCAAATCCTGCAGATAAACCACGTGTTGTGGCCCAATCAACAAGTATGCGTCAGGTATTGGAATCTGTTGAAATTATCGCGCCAACAACAGCGAATGTGTTAATTACTGGCGAAACCGGTGTTGGCAAGGAAGTCATAGCGCGCGCCGTGCATGCAATGAGTGAACGCTGGAACAACAAGTTTCTTGCAATAAACTGTGGGGCTATCCCGGAGAATCTGGTTGAGAGTGTACTGTTTGGACACGAGCGCGGTGCTTTTACCGGTGCTTACGAAGTGCATCAAGGCTATTTCGAGCGTGCAAACAATAGTACGTTGTTTTTAGATGAAATTGATTCGCTTCCACTTCTAAGTCAGGCACGGTTATTACGCGTACTTCAAGAAAATGAATTTGAGCGAGTAGGGGGTCGACAGAGCTTAGTTGCCAATGTTAGGGTCATAGCCGCCGCTAGTAGTCAGTTTGATAAGCTTGTTGCTCAGGGCGATTTTCGTCGTGATCTATACTACCGCCTCAGCGTGGTGCCGATCTATATACCTCCGTTGCGCGAAAGGCCTGAAGATATTTCGCCGTTGGCTGTCTCTATTTTAGCCAGACTTTCTGAAAAATACCGTAAGAAACCTAATAAACTGGGTAGTCGCGCATTGGAGCAACTAATTAGCTACGATTGGCCTGGTAATGTCAGAGAACTCGAGAATATTCTGGAACGATCGTTTTTATTTGCCTCCGGGGAAGTACTGGAACAGGTTGCGTTGCCGAGAAAGCTTGGGAAAGCTAAATCTATTCTTACTTCAATATCTGCTCATGATGCGCCTTATACGTTAAAAGAAGCCAAAAAAAAGGCCGCAGATGAAGTTGAAAAAGCAATGCTAGAAGAGTTACTTGCCTATTCTAGGGGAAATATTAAAGAGGTTGCTCAATCCCTACAGATAACACCACGAGCAGTTCATCAGAAATTAACACAGCACCAGATTGATCCAAATGCATTTCGGCATTTTCCTTGACTATCCGGCCATCTATTATAATTTTTAGCATGAACTGAATTCCTTTGGATTTACCCAAAATCACGATTCCTTTCTGTGAAGTTGTTCTTCCTAAAGAACAAATACTTCTATTCTCCTATCCTTATGATTAAACAAATTATTTTCTACCAAGCATTAATCGGCTAGGAAGTGTCAGTACGCACGAGTGTTGCGGCATTATTCTTAACCCATTGATCCATAGTGAATTTATTTGTGGCACAAAATTTGCTTTATATTAAATACGGAACGCAGCTTTAAAAAGTTACGTGATTCGTGAAATTCACTAAGGAGAGAATAATGACACTTAAAGAGAAATTAATTACTCATACTGAAACCTATGATCACTGGTCAAAGCGTCGGCGTTACGGGCCAGACGGAGCAAACAATCTCAATTTGTGGGTGCTTGCATGCATGGACGAACGATTGCCAGTAGATGAGGCGTTGGGCATTCATGTAGATTCACCTGCCGGAGGTGGGGACGCGCATTGTTTTCGGAATGCAGGCGGGATTGTGACCGACGATGCAATACGCTCCGCCATGCTGACATGTAATTTTTTCGGCACGAAGGAAATTGTTATTGTTCAACATACGCAGTGTGGAATGCTGTCGGCAGATGCGAAGGATTTAGAAAAACACTTCCGCGACAAAGGCGTTGATACCGATAATATTACTTTGGACCCTACTCTGCCCGAATTGAAGCTGGAGAATGGAGCATTCGCAAAGTGGATAGGTATGATGGATGATGTGGATGTAACCTGTATGAAGACAGTCGAGGCGTTTAGGAATCATCCACTTATACCTAAGGATACGGTAATTAGTGGCTGGATCTGGGAAGTTGAGACGCGTCGATTAAGAGCGCCGACGCTTGACATTGAAAAACGTGCAAGAACCGATGTTACCGCTGTTCAATTCGGTGTAAAAGGTAAACAACCAACACGATGGGAATAATTTTGGTAATCGAAAAATTAAGGAGTAAAAGATGCCGAATTATGATTACAAGTGTATACCGTGTAACCTGCGGCTAGAAGCACGGCATTCTATTAACGCGAGGGCACCTAATTGTCCGAAATGTGAAGGAGTGCTAACAAAATTGATTCTATCTGCACCTACAGTTCATGGCTATATGGCGAGTGGACGCGAGAACGCAATACGCTCGTTACAGCCTAAACAGAGGCTAGGTAATCATTTGCATACTCCGGGGTGCAAATGCGGCCACAAACACTAGAACGAACTTGGAAGCACTGGTATTTCATTATCTCTATCTGTAATAATCTGTATTTAAATTGCCCAGTCTCGACGTTGAAAATGTTCAACGTCGAGTGGAGTTTGTTGCATGATTAATGTAATAGTTTATCGAATATAAAGACACTTCAATCTATTGGCGAGCCAGGTATCATCAAATTAACAAATTAACAAATTAACGACCTGAAATTGCAAATGTAAATCAAAACCGCCTACGGGCGGTTTTTTATTGCTTCAAACCGGAAAAACCCGCGTTTATTGAAAGTGCGGTGAAATAAAGTTTGCCTATCGATATTTGTGTAATTCTGATAGGGAAACAAATCATGGCCATAAGCAACGCGCAGTATTTGAAAGGGCAATATGATGTTACGAAAGCGCTAGGCGCTAAGGTTATTTCAAGCGACTTTACGTTTGTAATCGACGGATACGAGCCGAATTACCTGCTTTGCAAGCAGGCACCAGAACCTGAACTGTCGTCAGCCGGAGAAATTGAAGTGCCGCTACCTCTCGGTGCAATGATGTACCAGCCTCAACAGGTAAAGGTTGCGCACCAGGGACCGGTTGCGTTCTTTGAGACTGTGCAGGGCTCGATCGATAACATGATGATCAATTTGCTCACGACAGGCGCCATATTCAATGCGACGCTTTATGAGGGCACGCCGCAGCGATTCCTTAAAGCCAAGAGGTTGCGCGACTGTTTCTTGCAGCTGGATAATCCGGACCGTGACTGGGAAAACCGTGCACAGGTATTGATGTTTACCGGCACGCTGTTTTTCCATTACTTTGGTGAAGTGCTTCCCGGCAATTCTTCTGACTACAATTAATGCAAACGATATCG
>NZ_FOCP01000034.1 GCF_900110145.1 Nitrosomonas marina
CTGGAATGGACATGACAGCCATTGCAGGTTTTCTGTTCGCCAGGGCGCAGGCTTTGCCAGGTCTGGTCGGTATTGAGCGTGCGTCCATCGCAATCGATACCTTGCATGAGGTATGGCATGTTGGCAGGCATTCGTACCAGAAAGCTGGTATCGGGATGGCCGCTGGCGTCAATTGCACGACTGCCGTCGGCATGACGGTTCAATACCGGAAATTCACCGAGAATCGTTACGCGTTCGCCGGCTATATTGGCAATCTCGTTAACAACGTTTCTGTTGCGGTTGGGCATATTGCCCAGAATACGAACGCCGCACAGTTCGTCGTCGGTGTAGTCAATAGTGTCGGTGCCCTGGAGATTGAACTGATGTTCACCGATGAAATGAATGCCATCCTTGGGATCGGTTTCGCGATCGGTAACCGAAGCGGCGCCAAGCAGTCCGAAAGGTGTGCCGGTCTCCAGGCTTGGATGACTGGTGCGCACATCCGCTCTTTCGATGGTATCGGGGTGATCGACACCATGAATATTGGCGTAGGGCACCACGGCGCGTCCCATGATTTCATGCCAGTCTTTTGAATCGACAACCATTTCCAGGTCACCCGGGTGCTGAGACGGAATCTGTGTGGCGCGATAAAGCCCAACGTCGCACCCCGGCGTATCCATTTCCAGTGAAGTGACCAGGTTCATGGCAACTCCGCTGCCGCCACCACTGGTCAGTGGCGGAGCCTGCTTGCCAAGCTCGTTAAAAACCGAATTGTTTACCACCACACTGCACGCGCCTTTACCCCATGCCATCATCAGGCCATTATTCGGCAAAGCTGCCGGATGGCCGAGTTTGCCGGCAAAAGGCAACGGGTCAGCGTAATTGGGGTGTGAGATCGGCTGAGCGCCCAGCCAACCCAGCGTGAAAGATGATGTGTCATCACTGTGTGTCCAGTCTGCAAAATTAATGGCATCACGAGGAACAAAAAAATCAGCGTGACTTGTAACTTCATGGGGACTTTTGCCTTCCTGTCCTTTCGGTTCGGGCATGACACCAACTAAAACGCCAAGCCCTTTGTTGTTTTGACGATAGTAGTCGGCGAACCAGATTCGGTCATCGGATGTCTGTGTGATAAAATGCGCCGCCTTGTGGTCTGCGCCAAAGTAGCTTTTTGTATGATCACCGCTGTGCTGTCCGTAGATCGGAAAGTTTTCTGCACCATCGGGATCCTGTGCATAAATGTGGAACAGATTATCAATTGTGGTATGAGTGCCGGCACCATTATTGGAATAGCGAAACGGCAGGCCGCCGAATATCTGCCAGCTTGAGTAGGCCACGCGGCCGTCTCTGAGCATAAACGGGTGCTGTTCCTGTGACAGTGAATGGTGACTGGCCAGATCCGGATTTTTACCGTCGATGTCAACAGTCCAGATCCGGGTTCCTTTTTTTGATTCGGTGGTACCCCAGACAACTGTGGTGGTATGGTCGTCCCTGGTCGAAGTAAACGCGATGCGCTGATTGCTGATGAACGCTGGGCCTGAGTCGTATACGCCGGTATTAAATGGCAAGGCCTGTATTTGTTTGGTTGAAACGTTGTAAAAATGCAGATGTGCGCCCGTTGTGGCCAGCCGTTTGTTCGGGAAGTCATAGTAACCGAGATCCACAGGATCTGCGTCTGGATGCACAACTTGCGAATGGATGTGTTCCCGGTAATTGGTCAGGCTTCCGCGAAAAACGGAAAAAGCGATTGTGTTGCCGTCAAAAGAAACCGCCGCATCGAGCGCTGCACAAGCATTCGATTGTGTTGAAGTGGACGAACAGTCGAATATGACAGTTTCAACGCCGTTAGGATCGCGATAAACCAAATCGCAAGGGGCGCTGAAATTCGAGAAAAAATTGGTGACATCCGGCAGTACGTCGTAGATGTCGAGACCGGTCATGGTTCTGGTCACCGTTTGTGATTGACCATTAATGGTCACATTGGCAGTCAGATCAAAAGTGTCGGTCGTACGTTTGCACCTGGAATAGACTATTGGCTCTTGAGCATAAGCGATTGATAGCTCAAACAGACAGAATAAGATAATAGTAAAAATAAGTTTAATTCTTATACGCATTACAAAACCCTGAGTTAATTTGTGTAAATAATAATTACTCTTAACTGCGATCTATGTTGACTGGTGGTTTTTTTTATTCAGTACGTTCGCACCCTGAACATTCAGACCTTTTTGCGTCAGAATGAAGACGCTTTTTTTGTTTTATGGATATATCTGTTCAGAATCAGAAATCAGATATTCCATATATTTTTAAATAGAACATTTGGCATGCAGGATATAGGCGATACTGTTATATCAGAATGCCGTTTAAATCGATGGATACGGTGGCCAGAAAATTTCATCAATAAAGCAATCACGAGAAGTAAATTGATTTAATTATTAGAAGTAGGTAAAACCTCATGCATGACAGCATCAAAACTTGGCCTGTAAATCAATATTCCGCGTTCTACCTTGGAAACATCCATCAATGACAATCTTGAAAGTCTGATTGAAGTCATCGATATCATTCTTTCCAAAGAAAACGGGCGTAAGTATACAGGTAATTCATGACGCGCGTGTGACAAAATTACACAATATTTGACAAGAATGTAGTGGTAATATAGTAACATCATGTTTTTAAATTAAATAATGGGGGTGTTGTGAATACAAATAACCTTTATCAAAGCCTGGTTGAGAAATTGGAGGAAATTTCACATTTGAATGGTGTGATGAGTACGATGGGGTGGGACCAGGAAGTTATGATGCCAGTAGGTGCGGCACAGGCACGTTCCAAGCAGATTGCAACGCTCGCCGGCATCATTCATGAGCGTATGACGCATCCGTCTTTGGGCGAATGCCTCGAATTGTTGCAGGAAAAATGTAATCAGGAGAACGCAATTGAGCGGTGCAATATTCTGGAAGCCAAACGTCAATATGATTTAATGACACGAATTCCCCGACGACTTGTGCAAGCATTGGCTGAGTTGGGCTCTCGTGGCCAGTCCATTTGGGTGCAGGCGCGACGGGATAATAGATTTGATAGTTTTGCTCCGGTTATTCAGGAGTTTCTGGCGCTTAAGAAAGAATGGGCCAACTGTGCTTTCCCAGAGATGCGGCCGTATGATGCTAATCTTGATCTGTTTGAACGGGGAACAACTGCGGCTGAAATTTCCGTAATTTTTGATCAGTTGAAATCAGCCCTGATACCGCTGATCGATTCGATTAAGGGCCATGATTATCAACCGGATACCAGTTTCTTAAAAGGTTATTTTTCGATCGATAAGCAAGCGGAATTGGCGCGAAAAATCAGTAAAGATATCGGATTCGATTTTCAAAAAGGGCGCATGGATGTGTCAGTTCATCCGTTTTGTGGTGGCAGCCATCCGACAGATGTGCGCATTACGACACGTTATACCGAACAGGATTTTATTGAATCATTATATGCCGCTATCCATGAAACCGGGCATGCATTGTATGAGCAGGGACGTATGCCGGGATACGAAGATTTGCCGGTTTCCGAATCGTTAACGATGGGTATACATGAATCGCAGTCGCTTTTCTGGGAGCGCATGATTGGACAAAGCAGAGTATTCTGTACTCATTATTTTGAATTGATTTCAAAAACCTTTCCAGGAAATTTTCAGAATAAAACGGCAGATTCACTGTACCAGGCCGTCAACGCCTGTCAACCCGGGTTAATCAGAGTGGAAGCGGATGAATTGACCTATCCTTTGCATGTCATTTTGCGTTTTGAAATCGAAAAAGATTTGTTTGAAGATAAGATCGCAGTCGAAGATCTGCCGGCGGTATGGAACGAAAAAATGGTTTCGTACCTTGGCATTAGCCCTCCAAACGATACGCTGGGTGTACTGCAGGATTCACATTGGAGTGCGGGTGCATTTGGTTATTTTCCTTCGTATACGCTGGGTGCGATTTATGCTTGTCAATTCTACGCAGCGGCACAAAGGGATATAGGAGATATTGAGAGCAAAATTGCAGCAGGGGAGTTTGCGCCAATCAAACACTGGTTAAACGAAAATATACACAGTCAGGGAAGGCTGTACACACCTCGGGAGCTGGTGCTCGGGATAACCGGCGAACCGCTAAATGGTATGCGTTTGATTGAATATCTTAGTGCTAAATATGGAGAATTATATCGGCTGAATGGCTAAGAGTTTTCAAGCTGGCCGGTAGAAAAAAATGTAGAAACTGTTCAGAAAACAACCTTGTTCTGGATTTTTGCGAATTTGACATTTATTGAATTGATAAAACATATAACATTATGAAAATCAATAAATAGAATAAAAAATTGAAATTTTGGATGGCTATTTTATGGAATAGTGGAATTCTCCGTATATGCGTGATCAGTATGTGAATAACACATTGATTATAAACATATTATTTAGAATAATTAAATAAAATTTTTTGATTATCAAAACCATAATCTTTCTTCACGAATTTTTCACATCCCCTGTGTTAAATTTTCGCTGCACATTTAAGCAAGTCAAAAGTAAAACGAAACGAGTTTTAAAATTATAATTGGGGAGAAAGTTTTATATGAGTTCTGAAAAAGAAATTAATCCGTCAAGCGGTTCGCCCGCTGCATCCGGTGAAAATCTGGCGCCTGATGGATCTGTTGTACTGACAGCGGATAAACATTTTGGCGCGGCGGCGTTCCAGGCGAAATATGCCATGCGCGATATGTTTGCCGGTATTATCACCGGTACTATGGCGATCCCGCTGTCGATCGGTATCGCGATGATGTCCGATTATCCGATTAAAGTCGGTTTGGCCACCGTCGTATTTGCCAGCTTTGTTGGCTGGACGATGGCCTGGTTCAGACCCGGCAACTACATTGGCAGTGCCGGTATTGCTGCCGGTCTGGCGCCCGCTCTAGCACTCGGCGTCGCTTCGTTTGGCATGGAAAACATGGCTTTTTGTATTTTCCTGACGGCAGCGATGCAGGCAGTCTGCTGGTATTACAACTGACAGAAATATCTACTGGTTGCGGTGCCGGTCTATCTGGTTGAAGGACTGTTAGCCGGTATTGGCCTGAAGATCTTCTTGAAATTCTTCGAATTCACGTATGAAATTCCGGAAGCAGCCGTTACTGAAGAGTTCTGGAATACTGCTCGGATAATAATGTGTGCGATATCGGCGGTAGGCATGGCAGTATTTATTGTTTTATTCTCTAAATTCAAGGATATACAGCCAGCCATACCGTATTTTGTATTGATCATTGGTGGTGCACTTGTGGGTCTGTTTATACAGGTGCCAATGATTACGGTTGAAGATGTCGACCTTTATTTTAGAATACCGATACCCTCAGCTGATGTTACCATTATGATGTTGGTGCTGATGGTGCTGTTCTGCGCAATGCTGGCGACGATTGACGTGATCGAGCAGGTGATGAGTAACGCTGCGATTGAAAAAATCGATCCGCTGAAGCGTAAATGTAACAGTAACAACAGTCTGCTGGCGATCTGGATCGCAAACATGGGTTCCAGCTTCTTCGGCGGTATGACCAATCTGGACGGCCTGGCGAAAAGTACCACCAACAGACTGGCAGGCGCGTATACCAAATTTTCGCTGGTGTTCATTGGCTCAGTGGTTGCATTTTTCTTGTTCAACTCCGAATATCTGGAATACCTGCCAAAATTTGCGTTGGCAGCGATCATGATGTTCTCGGGTTACAAGATGATTGCCGGTCTGGTACACGTAACGCACTATGGTCCGTACGCAATGATGCTGGCAATTGCAACAGGTCTGCTGGTTTTCGAACTGGGCATTTTCGAGGGCCTGATTATTGCCTTGGTTGCCCATGCTGTAATTCATTACATGGTATACACCAAGCATGACAACATGCCTGGAAGAGACGTTGTCAAGCGTTATTTTGAAAACCTGAAACGCGATAGCGGCAACTTGCAATAATCAAATCAATCGGATTCATTATTTGCATGAGTAACGAAGGGCGGGCCAAACCATTTCTGGACTAGATGGATTTGTAAGGCCTGTCCTTTTTAAACCTAGGATACAATCAAAAGGGATACATAATGTATAAGAAAATCATGGTAGCAATAGATGGCAGTGAAACAGCACAAAGTGCTCTGGAGGAAGCAGAGAATATCGCTAATTCATATAACGCCGGTTTATGTATCGTGCACTGTATTACGGGTGAGGAAGCTGCTGACAAAGCGGCAGGCCAAGCTCTATTGGAAAAATCAGAGGAATCGGTCAACGCATTGAGTATTGAAACCCGTTTGCTGGAAGCAAATATTGCATACGGTACGAATGGAATCTCAGACGCCATCGGAGATGCGGTGAAAGATTGGGGTGCGGATTTGCTAGTGGTGGGCACTGCTAACCGTAGGGGCCTGGAGCGTTTCGTTGTCGGCTCCGTGGCTGAACAGTTGGTTAGTCTTGTGGAGTCTTCCATATTGCTGGTACGTCCACAAAATTAAAGAGCTGATATTCACTTGTTGATATAGTAATTAGCTCATAAAAGAAATAAGAAAATATCGTGCATAACGTTCAAAGTGGGTTCAGCTGTTTTTTTAAACAGGGCGTTGGAGCACAGATGTACAACAAACACGGTTATTGCTCTCTCGTGAAAATAAGAAGTGTTTTATTTGTTAACAAATACAGTGGTCTGGCCAGAATCAGATGGTTTGTTTCGTTGACTGACTGATCAGTTATCATTTTTTTTCATGAAGATGGGTCGCAAGTCTATGCTGACGAGTTTGGTTGGATTACCGGATTAAAACAGTTAACGCGTTTTAAAATGCGGTGTACATTGAACATGTGCTGAACATGTTCAGTCCTCATTATTTCTTTAACTGAGTGATTGCTTTTTTAAGTAAGAAGGTTAAATTAATATAATGGGGATACTCAGTACACTGTTATTGACGCCACTTCTAGGTATTCTTGTTCTGGCAATCCTGCCAGGCGGTAATGCCAGTCAGATTCGTTTTACTGCGAATCTTTTTGCAACTGTAGTATTTTTGTTCAGCTGTTGGCTTGTTGTCGACTACAATCAGCTATACGGCGATATACAGTATTACGAGCAGTTTATCTATAACCCGAACTTTAATTCGGCGTTCGCTTTGGGTGTTGACGGGCTGTCTTTGCCAATGGTGGTTCTGGCAGCCATGTTGACCCTGATTGCGTTACTCGCATCCTTTAGTGTCGTTCATAATATCAAAAGTTACTATATAAGCGTCTTGCTGCTGGAACTGGGCATGCTGGGCGTCTTCCTCTCCCAGGATTGGTCGTTGTTTTATATATTCTGGGAATTAACGCTCATTCCGCTTTTTATTCTCATTGCACGCTGGGGTGGAACGCGCCGTCATGTCGCCAGTATTAACTTCGTGTTATATACCATGGGCGGTTCGATTTTCATGCTGGTGAGTCTGTTGGCGATCAGCCAGTATATGCCAGAACACGGCGGAACGTTGATGGCTGATATGACCGAAGCGGCTCGTAGTATGCCAAGAGACGAGCAATTATGGGTATTACTCGGTTTTCTGATTGGTTTTGGCGTCAAGATGCCCGTTTTCCCCCTTCACGGTTGGTTGCCTTTGGCGCACGTGGAAGCACCCAGCCCGGTCAGTATTTTGCTGTCGGGTATTCTGCTCAAGATGGGTGCTTACGGTTTGATTCGTGTTGTTGTGATGCTGCCGGAAGCGACATTGATTGTACAGCCCTATCTATTGTTCATCGCATTGTTCGGTATGATATACGGTGGCGTGCTTGCCTGGCGGCAATCCGATCTCAAAGCCATGGTGGCGTACTCTTCGGTGAGTCACATGGGTATTGTGCTACTTGGTATAGCAACCTTGAATTTTACCGGTCTGACCGGGGCGGTACTGCAAATGACCGCCCATGGACTGGTTGCCGGGGCGCTGTTTCTGCTGGTCGGTTTGCTGTATGAGCGTACCCACACGCGGAATATCCTCGACTACAGCTCTTTGGTCCAGGTGATGCCGCGATTTGCCTTTTTCATGACAATTACGTTATTTGCAGCGATGGGTATGCCCGGTACAGTCGGCTTTGTTGCTGAACTGCACGCAGTCATTGGCGGTTATCAGCAATGGGGTAATCTCATGCTGTTTCTTGGTTTGAGTATTCTCATCAGTGCCGCATATGCCATGCGGACAGTGGGTATGTTGTTCACAGGACCAGTCAAGCCGCAAATGCGCGAAATTGAAGATTTAAAATTATACGAATTGGTAGCAGCCATTATTCTAGTGGCAGCAATTGTGCTGATGGGTTTGTGGCCTTCGCCACTTATAGATTTGTCCGTAGCGACCATTACCCAGATGCATGACTTTATCAGTCAAAGTATTCAATAGGATTGATGCATATGACCTCAGAATCACTTGATCCACGCGAACGTATCATTGAAGCAATTCATCATATGGACCATGTCCTGCCCGGACAAGGTCCCATTCATGAGTTTGTTCATCACAATACGATACATGGCTTTCAGCATTTTCCATTCGAACAGGCATTGGCGGAATACGAAGCATTGACCGGCGTGTTTGGATATTTATCCGAAACACAAAACCGCGAGCTGTATAAACAGAACAGAATAACAGACAATGATATTTTTGCTGTACTCGCTCAACAAAAGGATTTACAGGCGGAAGATATAGTAATTCAAACCAGCAGGTCTGTTGTTAAAAATAAAGACATCTACCGGGCGGCAATGGTGCATGAGTTGCCAACGCTTTCCATTAGTCAGCTTAACTGGCAAATCGAGGAAAATAATGCGTTGAACACAATACAGCATGATGTGTCAGATTCATCCCGTCAACGCCTGCTTGCCGAGACAGGTGATCAGCACATTGTCGTAAGACAGCTGTGGGAAAGTATTCTAAATAAACTGGATATTGAGCTGGTTGACCTGCATCCGGAAAATATGTTGGATCTTTCGGAAGAAGAAGCGCAGAAATGGCTGGAGAAGGTAAATACCAATCTTGCTCGTGACGAAGATATTCCGGTGCATCAGAAAACACGAAAAGAAGCTGAAGTGATGCTTGGTGATCTGTTGTCCCAGATTGGAGATAAGATTACGCTGCGCGGACTTGTTAAAGCATTGAGCGGTATTGATATTTTGTATTCGATCCGTCCACAGATGATTCGTATCTGCGCATCTGTGCTGGATGAAGGTGTTGCTGCCTGGCAGTTACCAGAGCGCGGTAAAATGGGATTATACGCATCCTGGCGAGCAACCGTTCAGTTTGATGTAAACCCGTTCTTACATGACTTGCCTGACTGGCAGTATATAGTCAGCGAAACGCCTGAAGATCCGGTTGACTGCATTATCATGCAACTAACCCAAATGGAAATACCGGAAGCAAAATGGGAAGGTTATTTACGACGCCTGGCACTCGAATTGCCTGGCTGGTCCGGGCTGATCAACTGGCGGCAGCATCATCCGGAATATGAAACCGAAAATAACGCACCGATTCATCTAGCGGATTATCTGGCCATACGTTTGACACTCGACCGGTTATGGTTAAATCAGGCCTGTAAGGATAACTGGAAAATCGAAGCACGGCTCGGAACCATTGAGTATTATTTTCGAAAAAACCTGTCTGAGTTTATGGTCAGAAAATTCCTGTACCAAGGGGAGCTGCCCGAATACCTGACCACACTTGCCAATGATTTGATCGAACGTACGGGGTCAGAACGTCAACAGCAGGAGGAATGGCAGAATCTTGCAGATTTGATATGGACCTGGCAATTCAGTCCATTGGTTGAAAGCGACCAGGAAAATGCTGCTTTTAACAGTGGCTGGCGTTTATTTCGATTGTGCCAGCATCTGGGACTAGTCGCTGCCGATATACAACAGATGCAAAAAAACGATTTACTGCGCATGCTGTCCATGCTGGATAAATTTACACCAACCGAACGGTGCAAGATCTGGCTTTATGCGTATGAATATCATTACCGTGAAGCTTTCTTAAATGCGATTCGAGCCAATCAAAAACGCGGCAGATGGGCGACGCGCGAACAGCGTCCAGATGCACAAATTGTTTTTTGCATTGATGAACGTGAAGAAAGTATTCGTCGCCAGCTTGAAGAAATAAACCCCAAAATTGAAACTCTTGGAGCCGCCGGTTTTTTTGGGTTGCCGATCAATTACAAAGGGTTGGACGATCATCATCGCACAGCCTTGTGTCCGATTGTTGTTGTGCCTTCTCATAATGTCGATGAAGTGCCCAGAAAGGGCACAGAGTCGATTTATCAGGCACATCTGAAAGGTCACAGTTTTTATCATAAACTTGCGTATCTGCTGAATCAGTCGTTACGACGCAGTCTGGTTCTGTCTCATGCAATGATTGATGCATTGGCTCCGATTATTTTTATTGGGTTGCTCGGGCGTACCTTCGTACCCAAACAGATTCTGGCATTTAACAGTCGCATACGTGAAAAGATTGATAAAAAAGTGCCAACTGAATTACAGTTTAATGCAATTGAACCGGACAAACCTGCAATACCTGAGCAGCCGCGACTTGGGTTTAACGATCAGGAACAGGCAGATCGTCTTGCAGCTTTCATGAAAGCTACGGGTCTGACGTATGGATTTGCAAAAATTGTCTCTTTAATGGCACATGGTTCGACTAGCCAGAATAATCCACATGAAGCGGCGCATGATTGTGGTGCCTGCAGTGGTAAGCGCGGCGGCCCTAATGCCAGGCTTTTTGCTGCAATGGCCAACCGTCCGGCTATTCGCCGGTTACTCGCCGAAAGAGGTATTCAAATACCTGATGATTCCTGGTTTGTCGGGGCAGAGCACGATACCTGCAGCGACGTTATTACCTGGTATGATGTCGAGGATATTCCTGAAAATCTTAAGCAGCATTTCGAATCGGTACGCATTGATATGATACGTGCAAGAGATGCTTCTGCACATGAGCGATGCCGTAGATTTTACTCCGCAAAACATCCAAAAACACCATCCGGAGGGATTGCTCATGTACATTTGAGATCAAATGACCTGAGCCAGGTTCGTCCTGAATATGGGCATGCAACGAATGCTTCGGCGATTGTTGGGCGACGTTCCATTTCGCAAGGTGTCTTTCTCGACAGGCGCGCATTTCTGATTTCCTACGATCCTACCCAGGATCCAGAAGGTAAAGCGCTTGAGAATGTTCTGCTTGCAGTGGGACCTGTTGGTGCGGGGATTAACCTTGAGTATTACTTTTCAACCATCGATAACGATCGTTTCGGTTGTAGCACCAAGATCCCACATAACATTACCGGATTGTTTGGTGTAATGGAAGGCACCAGCAGCGATATCCGTACCGGATTGCCCAAGCAGATGGTAGAGATACACGAGCCAGTGCGTTTACAGATTCTGGTTGAAGCAAAAACCGAAGTTTTAGGAGAAATCTACGGACGTCAGCCCAGTATTCAGGAGCTTGTTGGCGGTGGTTGGGTATTACTGAGCGCGATCGATCCTGATACGGGACAGATATCGTGCTTTGAACGGGGTGTGGGTTTTGTACCGTGGAACCCCGAAGCAATTGCGATACCGGAGGTTGAATCATCGATTGCATATTATCAGGATGTCGATGTGCCGCTGTCGCCGGTTCTGATCAAACAACCTGACATGACGGGAGCCTGACATGGACTATCTGGTCATCTTTATTCCATTGCTGCCTTTTGTTGCGGCAATATTAATCGGCTTTGGTCATCTGTTCAACCAGATCAGTGGTCAAAAGGGTGAAGCTAAAAGTGCGGATATAGCAAAAAATGCGATTTATCTGTCTTGTGTAGCCGCGATAGCCCTGCTGGTAGCCGATCTTTTGGGTCACAATCAAGGTAGTCTGACAGCAGTACAATGGCTTGACAGCGGCGACCTTGAAATTGAACTGAATTTCATCACCTCAGGCTTTAGCGTGATTGTCGCTGTTTTATTTGCGATTATCTTGGTTATCGTAACTCGCTTCTCTACAAATTATATTCATAAGGAATCTGGATTCCATCGTTTCTTTTTTGTTCTAAGCCTTTTTTCCTCGTCGATATTGTTGTTAGTACTTTCGGGTAATGCAGCAGCTACTTTTTTCGGCTGGGAAATAGCCGGTTTGTGCTCTTACTTGTTAATATCCTTTGCTTACGATCGTCCGATCGCAGGAATCAACGCGACGCGTGTATTTGTAACGAACCGCATTGGTGATACCGGATTCATTCTTGGTATAGCGCTGGCTTTTTATTTTGGCGACACAATCAACTGGCTTGACTTAAACAGTGTGGCGGAAAGTATGGCTACCCCTACTGTGACTATCATGAGTCTTTGTTTTGTGGTTGCTGCTATGGCCAAATCGGCGCAATTGCCATTTACGCCCTGGTTGGCCCGTGCGATGGAAGGACCGACCCCATCCAGTGCAGTATTTTATGGCGCCGTAATGATACACGCAGGTATTTTTTTGATTATTTTATTGCGCCCGGTCATCGAACAGGCCCCTTTAACCATGGGCCTGCTGGTAGTAGTAGGTTTATTGACCGCAGTCTATAGTTTCATTGTCGGGCTTACACAAACAGACGTTAAAAGCTCACTGTGCTTTGCCATTTCAGGACAGCTCGGACTGATGTTTCTCGAATGCGGATTGGGTTTATGGGAATTGGCAATGTGGCATCTGTGTGCGCACGCCATTGTAAGAAGTTATCAGGTCCTTACCGCTCCATCGCTATTACATTATGTGCATGGCAATCCAATGAAACCGGTGCCTGAAACTGTTGCGAACAAAAGATGGCTATATATTGCTTCATTGCAACGATTCTGGCTGGACCCCATTACCGACAGAACGCTGGTGAGACCTGTGAACGGGTTAGGTTACGATCTTGATCGTTTTGACAAAAATATCATAGACCGTGCAATGGGCGATCCGGCGTCTTCATTTACCGCGATCACCACTCTGACGCAGCTGGAGAACAAAACGCACAAAAACAGACTGGAAGAAGTTCATGTTGAATTTGTAAAAGGGAAAGGAATTGTTGGTAAATTGCTGGAATGGATTGCAAATATCATGAACTGGTTTGAAGAACGTTTGGTTCTTCGGGGTATCGGGATGGATCTGGTTACGATGGGACGAAAACTCGGTCAAGCGGCTAACACGTTTGAACTGCTGATACTGAAGCCGCGTTATCTGGTGTTATTTGTTTTCATTGTGTTAATGCTTGCCGCTTCAATTTGAGGAATTCATGGATAATGCGAATATAATTTTAAGTACCGATATAGTGGGTTTTCCCATTCTGTCGGTGCTGACACTGATTCCACTGGTCACCATGGTGCTGGTAATCATAACCTCCCAGCCTGGTGTTGCGTTGCGATTGGGTATCGGAGGCGCGATACTGACGCTATTGCTCAGTTTGTATATGCTAAATACCTTTGACCCAGCACAGGTGGTAGGTGTTCAATTCTACGAAAAATACCAGCTTTCTGGATTGACTTATAGTGTTGGTGTTGATGGCACCAGCATACTCTTTGTGGTGGTTACCGCCGTATTGGCTGTGCTTGCAATGATTTACACGCTGACGACCAGGCGTGTGTCGGACAAAATACATATTGCATGCATGCTGGGCTACCAGGGTATTTTAATTGGTGCATTTACTGCAATGAATGCGATGCAATTCTGGTTCTGGTGTTTTCTAGAACTGATCCCGGTTGTTTTGATGACGCTCAGGGCCGGGTCGGGGCAGAATCGCCGCTGGGTTGTTGCACTGCTTTTACAGCACTGGGGAAGCGGACTGTTTATGGTGCTGGCCGGCTTTCTGATGTTGGGCTTTGGCATTATGGTAACTACCGATGTGTTGTCGTTCGATTGGCTGGTATTGAAAGAAAATGACGTCAAGCTCGAATATGCAACCTTAATCTTTTTCCTGCTGTTTTTTGGTTTTGCCATACGCATGCCGCTTTTTCCGTTTCATGGATGGCTGCCCGTATTGGCTGAACAGGGTACGGTGGCAAGTGCCAGTATTTTCCTGGTCAGTTTAAAACTGGGTATCTATGGCGCAATGCGTTTCTTGATTCCACTGCTTCCAGAAGTTGCGGAGCAATGGACATGGTTTGTTACTACATTAGGGTTGATCGGTATCTTTTACGGCGCATTGCTGGCACTGATGCAGATTAATATCCGTCGGCTGCTGGCGTTTGCCATTATCAGCCAAACCGGCTTGTTGGTAATAGGATTGTTTGACTTTAACAAATACGGTATGGAGGGCAGCATACTGCTTTCGGTCCAGACTGTGTGAAAACTCAAAATCTGTGTTTTTGTAGCTGAACTTGCAATCATAGCGGCGTATAAAAATAATCTAAGCGGTTAGAACCAGCCGT
>NZ_FOCP01000036.1 GCF_900110145.1 Nitrosomonas marina
TGTGAGAATGTCATTTGTATTTCCTGCATGGCGTCCTCACGCCGTGACAGGCTGTATTCGATGTTTGAAGGGCGGAACCAGCCGATATCTTCATAGGCGCCGCGCGGGGTGCTGTTGTTGGTGATAAACGAGTGAACGATCCGGAATTTAATGGCGTACATGGCCGGAAGCCCGACAGTTCCATCGCTGGCTGCTGTAAAGTAATGGTGTGCTATATACCACTTGCGCAGCGTGCCGAACTTGTCATCCATGGTGGTTACTCGCAATTCAACCGGCTCATTGCCCTGAACGCTGTCCACAATAGCGCCGCCGATGCGTTTTTTCTCGCCTGATATGGTGTAAGGGGCATAGTCCATGTCGGTTGCAAACATGTTGAACCATGGCGACACCCAGTCACCCATTAATTCGCTGGATACTTCGATGAGGTACAGGTTTTTCTTGGATAGCTTCGCCCATCGCATTGTTTCGTATATTTGTTGCGCTTCAGTAGGTGTGATGCCTCCAAATACCGGGGTTGGGCGTCCCCAGTATGCCGTTTGTGATGCAACCGCGCTCATGCCTGGCAGGATGTCGTTTAATAATCCTGAATCGAGTACACGCAGTCCTGCTGAATTGATGTCACCCTGCAGGATGTCACCAAGCACGCCTCCGCCCACATTTAGTGCCCGGTGCGCCTGTATCGGTATGTGCTCATTGATGGCATTGCGGACAACATTCGTTGCCGTGGCCGCACCTATCCTTGATACGGCCTGCGCCAGTTCACCGCCTCCCATCATGTTTGCCGCATGGCGTCCTATATTACCGGTTATGGATGTCGCACCGGTTATTGCAGATCCGATTGCGCCTTTCTGTGACAGGGTTTTTGCGATATTGTTATAGAGTGACATTTTGTGTTAGCCTATTGTTAACGCTTTGGGAGCGACGCCGGAAGGCGTGCAATGTGGTTCCTTGATTGGGACTGTTCATCATGTGTGAGTGCATGACTGAGCGAGAAGCTATGACCTGTCACCCAATGCCGAAAGGTACTCGGAGACAGTTAGCAATCCGGGGCGCTTCTCTCCCGGCCCAAGGCGTGCCAAAATTCTTTTTTTATGCTGCATTTTCTTTGCTATTTGTCTCTTTTTGCTTGCATAAACAGACCGTGCGATCACGGTTATTGATGACCCTCTAATATTTAATTCAAACTCAATCCGTACAAGCGGTATATCCCCCGACCCTATACGTTCCCTGAAGATTGCTATTCTGTTGTTATGATGGATGAACCAGTCATCAGGCTTGTTGATTACAAACTGGATATCTTCTAACACCTGGTCCGGATCGTTATCGTAGACTTCATCATGTTTTTGCGCGAGTGCATGTAAATCAGCCCGCAATGACATGGGTTTGTCGAATCCAAGCCATTTAATTGTTTTTTGAGGTATCGGTATAGTGGTGCTATTGCCTATGCCGTCGAGTATTTCTTCCGCTTCATCGTCAATATCGCCGTAATCGCCACAATATGGCAATGCGCTATCCATCTTGAAACCGTCATCGCTTCGATTTCCGAAGCCATCATCATGGTTTTCATCCTCATCCTTTGCCTTGACTATTGCCGCATATATTTTCGCCTGGTCTTCGTCAAGCAACATTTCCTTGGTTAAAAAGTCTTCCATGATTTCTTCAGTAGCGCCGATATCCTTCATTTGCTGCATGGCTTGAACCAGAATCATGCCGGCGTTCATTGCGTCTGATCTGGTTTTTTGTTTTTCCGATTCAAGCGCAGAAATTGAACCGTAAAAATTAACGGTCCATGGTCGCTCGCTTGCATGGAAAACGACACCATATTTCTTCAACGTATGGATATCGATAATGTGATAGATGAAATCAGCCAGTGCAGTACGTATATGACGAGCATTCTCGGCTGCCTGCGCGGATGTGCGAAAGAAGCCGCCTTCACCAAGTCCGCCAGCCATCTGGTCAGCAAAACCTATCATTGACATATCCACGCCAATAGCGCCAGACAGAAGTCTTGCATGGAAAATGACGTCTTCGACGGTTATGGTGCCGGTACGCCCGGTTTGCCCACCGTCCGCATTGCTAACCGTGGTCAGTTGTTTCTCACCCCATACCGGAATCATGTGCCAGATACGTTCGAGCAGTGGCTTTCCTTCCTGTACTGCCGTTTCTGCCCGTTTCTTGGATGATTCCAGCATTGTTTTAACCGACGCGAGAAAACTTTTTTGCTGCTCAAGCGTCATCGATTCCATGTTTAACTGCAGCATTTTTTCATCGATAGAGTCAATCCATCGCTGACCTACGAGCCCGATAAGCGAAGCGTAGAGGTTGTCATAAGCCTGTTCAGCGTTATAAAGCAGTGAACCGCCCGCCATACTAGGCATGATTGGTACGCTGTCCAGATCATCCTCAGTGATCATCATCCTGATCGCCTTTTCGACTACGCCATGCTGTGGTATCCATTGCGTACGCGGCATTTTCATCCTTGCGAGCTGAGCCACATTAAGTTTTTCAAGATTTCTTTCGCCCAGAAAAACCTGGAAACCGACTGTGCGATTGCCGCGCTCAAACGGCTGTATCAGTTGAGGCCGTACAAGCTCGTCGGTGTAAAGATCGACGACACCAGCGCCTTCCTTTGAGTAAATCCTTGCATATGAATCACCGAATGCTGCGCCTGTATATGCGCACTGATACGCTTTTTTATTCAGGATAGGGCCGAGGGTGTCTTTTATTTCCTCAGTCATATCTTTGAGCTTTTTGTTTTTCTCGGTTTCTGGCTTTTGTTCGATAAAAACGACATCGCCGGTTGTTTCATGACCGCCTAATGCCGATGTGACCAGCAACTTCAAAGCGGAAGAAACAATGGCGTCAGATTCCATATCCTCCCATTTGCTGTAGATCAGCTGGCGTGCTCTTGCACCGCGCCTTCCGGTGCCAAGCAATGATGCAATAGTGGTTGTTCCGCCGCCGTGAAGGTAGGAATCCTGCTCTTTGATCTCACTTGCAGGAGCGATGTATTCAGCCGACCATCGTCTGGTTGGCATTCCAAGTTTCGCAAGGAAACTGGATTTTTTGATGTTTGGCATACCAGGGCAATTATGGATTTTTATTCAATTGCAAAATGGTATGTTGTAACGGGCTCCCAATAATGCCGATTTTCCGCAGCCGGGCAGATCAATAGCGGAAAATTGCGAGAAATACCGAATGTCAGGCCGGCATTATTACCCGTGTTGACTAACCACGGAGTAAAAGATATGCCTATCAAAGAGACACCAATCATACGCTACTCGCTGAAAGACAGAGGGCGTCAGCACACCGGACAACCGCGCAATTTCAATATCAAAGCGCTGTATGACAGCATTAATGGTTCCGCATGCCAGGAAACAGTCGCATCACGTGGTATGACGGGTTATTACGGTCACATGCCTAGAATACGGTTCGGAATGACACCAGTAGAAGGTGTTTTTGATAATGGCAAATTCACACCGGTCGAGCATGCGCTTGTGACGACACACCTGAAAATTGATGAGAATGGTGTGATTGAGCACAAGGCTGAATTCCTTGATACACCGTCAGGAAGATTGGCTGCGAGATTGTTTGATGACAAGGTTGGCGGCTGGTCATCAGCTATTGATCAATCCAAACCCGAATTTCATGGCTTCGATTATGTTATTCAGCCTAATTTCCTTGCCAATTCGTTTCGTGGCATAACAATGGATGACGTTCTGGGCGGTGATCTGGATGACAAGGAAATAACACTTGATGATGTTTATGCAGCGGAACAAGAGGAATACACACAGGGCATAATCATGCTGCTAGACAGCATCAAGGGTGAGCGTGAAGTATCGAACGAAACGATTGAACGCCTGCAGCAAGAAAACGAGCAGCTTATATCGTTTTTGGCAAGACATAACGTGGATCCGACTGCGGTTCTGGATACTGCCGGCAGTTCTTCTCACGTAATGGTTGATATGAATGCAACCAAAGAATTGCTTGATGACGTTAACGGTTTCAAGAATGAAACCCTGCCTCAAACCGGCAAGCGTGAAGAGGCTGTTATCGAGAGCAAAGTGTATAAACGCATGCTCACACGCATGACTCGTTAACGCATGATCGAACCAGTCAAAAAAGCCTTCAGCGCATATATGGAAGGCTTCTATAACAGTGTCGTTCCGACAACCGGGTCATTACAAGAATACGTGTCCAGGGGCTACGCTACAAGTGTGGGGTGGACAAAAGACAGGCTGGTAGATGATGCCGAGGCCATGCTCGAATCGTATTACAAGAACGACACCAACGACGGGCCAACGCAACCGCCAGAATTACCAGTCATTCTAATGGCTACCGAAAAGACTTATATCCCGTCCGGGCGCGATTACACGCGGCAGGTAACGGTCGACGATAACTTGTGGCTGATACTGCCGAATGATGTCAAAGAACGCGCTTTCGATATCAAGGTGATGGCCGGTGATATTCGTGCGCAGCTGGCCATTTTCGCGCATACGCCCGATACAGCGCGGTCACTTGCAGCGCAATTCCTTCTGTATGTGGATTCACCGTTTCGAAGGCGCTTTAATGCGAGCTATGAATTTGCCGGGCAGGGGATAGATGGCTGGCCGGTACAAATAGAGACGCCGGATATCCCTGCTTCTGATATCAAGGTTGAAGGGATTAAGAACATGACCATTCTGGCGATCGATATCACGTTACATGCGTCGATACCGCTGTTTGGTGCGCCTAAAGAAGGTGATCCGAACGATGGTAAGGGTATTCCAGGTACCGATGATCCTGCAGGTCATCCGGTTGTGGTGGAAGTCATTAACAATCGCGAGGATGCGTTGTGATCGAGCGATACCAGGATGAGATTATTGGTTATTTGCTAATAGGCCTGTGCTTTCTGTTGCTCACACTTAGGGGCAGCATGAAGAATTCAGGCGATTTGACTCTGCTGCAATCACAGGAGATAGAACTCGGTGAGATTGTATGGCGTTCGATATTCCTGTGGCCGTATCACTTGTTATGCTGGATTTTCTCATGGCCGATCTGGTTAATGCCGGTCAGGGACATCCTGTTGAGGATTGGCATACTTAACCATGAAATGAATCCGCTGTACAAATTCCTGATTGCTGTGCTGCTGTTCCTGAATCTGGTTTTTCTCTGGTATTTCGAGGTGTTCAGGTGGCAATAAAGATCCAGTCAACGTTCTCAGGTTATAACGGCGGCGCATGCACGCTGTTTTCATTGCTTGATACTGATACTAATGTATTGGCTATCAGTGTTCAGGCGGAATATCGGAAAGAACGCCGTGAGGATTGTGTTGTTATTACAAACGAGTTGGATATAGACCGTGACAAGCTGTTTACGGATGATGATATCAAAGACGCTATTTCAGCGTTTTACGCGTTGCAGCAAGGTGTCGCATCTGACGGCAAGGATACCAGGTTAACGTTCTCTGATCGTGCGGCCAGGGCGAATCCGGCATCATCTATCGAGAAAGACGGCATCGATGTCAATGGGCCGCGTTATCGAATATCAGAAAACGTTACATGCGGACAGATGGCCGCACTCGCAACGTGTTTGCATGCAATAAAAGCCGGAAAGATCGAGCAGACACTGGAAATGGCTAGTGAATTAACGCGATTGATGAGCGGAGAAATCGTTTCTATATGATCGATGTCAATTCAACCGCTGCTAAAAACTTTTACAAGGAGATCCGGCGTTTCGCGCAAAGAACAAAGCCATGGGAAACGGCATTGTTCTACGAGACGAAACCGGATGAAAGACACGATATAACCCTTGTTTCCCAGCGCGTGTATGGGCGTCGTGATGAGTTTCTCGTGGTAATGGCTGCGGCCGGGCTTGATACTGTCGATCAGCCATTGCCTCAGGTCCGTATTGTTTTACCGACTGAAGGCCAGCTCTATGCAATCAAGAGACGTACGGGCTTTGAATCCATAGCAGATAACCGCAACGATTTTAAGCCAACCTGGGAACGGCACAGGAGGTAAAGGCTAGTGGCTGACAGTATTTTCGGCAAGCTTAGAGGGCATGTTGGCGAGGCGAGGGGTCGAGCACAGGAAGACAAACGTGAACGCGAGCAAGCAGAACGCAAGGCCGATTCTGTAATACTCACGAAGCGCGAAGTTCAAGGGGAGTGGGATGCTGCCAGAACGCTGTACACGACACTGGGCGCTACCGGTCCGAAGAGCATGCGGGCAATCACTGCAAACGATCTTGCACAGTACCGTCACAACATGCGTATGGCGCAGAGTAATTTCAAAGGTAACGGCATTACTGCCAGGCAGGTTATAGATTTGGCATCATCGAAACCGTTACCGCCAGCCTTAGGTGCGAAAAACCCGGAAACCGATATAGACAGGGCCCGCAGACAGATAAACATGGCAATACCCGTGTCAGCCGTAAATAATGAAGTACGTTTTATCACAAATGCCGGGCCGGATTCGGATGTTAATCGCCATCATGTCCTGGTCCGCTTTAACGCATTTTCTGAAGCCGCCAACAAAATGCTCGCTGCAAAATCGAAAGACAGGAGCACACCGAAACAGACCGCAAACTGGCTAAGAAAGCAGAAACTCGCGTTTGACTGTGATTGCAAACGGCATAGATTTTTCTTTCGTTATATCTCCACGATTGGAAATTTCAATGCCGGCCGTGATGAACTTGGTTACCCGAAAATACGAAACCCGAATCTGAAGGGTGTTGCATGTAAACATGTGTTGCGTGTCATGAGCGAGATTGACACGTCAGCAACAGTGCTTAGTTTCCTTACAAAGCACATGGAAAAAGTACATGCATCTGCAAACAATACCTCTAAACATCAAATGCGCCAGGCTGAGGCTGACGAAGCAGCGCAGAAACAGGCCGCAAGAAGGCGGACAATCAAAACCAGTGAACAGCGCGCCCAGGATCGCGCACGAGCACAGGAGCGCAATGCGCTGAATGTTGCCGCAAAGAAAGTTAAACGGGTGAAGGTCAAACCTGTTAATACGCGCAAGATTGAATCCGCGTTGAAATCCGGGAAGTTGGCCGAGTCGGATCTTGAGGTATTGCGAAGATTCGGGTTCAGCGACAAACAGATCGCCGACAAGTTGGGAGTGTAGAACATCATGCTAAACAATGTTCCAAGCGGTATTAACCGGATGCGTCGCAATGTAGTTATCAACCACCCTAATACATGGGAATGCCAGGTATTCAAAAAAACAGTCAACCGTAATGGTGAGCCTGTTGTTGGTGGATTGCCTACGCTAGGTGGGGCGATGGTTCTCAGTTCCGAGGATGAAGAGAGCGTATCCTGGGAACATGTTGGAAGCGGGTACGCACTGGAGGCTGAAACATTCTCGCCGGCCAGTATGACGGATCGTCAAGACGCGAACATTGGTCCGAATGTGGTCCGATACCTGATCGAGCCGGAATTCCCTGAAGGTATGGAAGGCCATTTCTTTATCAGGAAACATTTCGTTATCTATATGGTGATTACTGATGAAGTAAGAGTGGCGTATGAGGTGGTGGATATCGAAACTGTTATGAATGTCTCACCGTATGCAACACGCTTTGTCATGAATCGTAGAAGTGATTTGGATTTGTTCGACTGATTTTCAGGCGTTCTCATGGTTGGTACCGGTACCTACCTGATTACAAGTGGCTGAAACTGATTGCTTCGGCTTTGCCCGATTCAGGTATCGATTTCCGGCATCCAGATCAAGTCAGTTACGCCATAATCCAGGCCACACTGATTCAGCAATGCTGTTAACTGGCCTCTATGATGCGTCTGGTGATTGAAAAAATGGATTACGGCTATAGCCATTTTCTGGGTGCGTTCCACTGGATGAACAATACTGGTATATGTCAGATTTCCATCCAGTACCTTATCAGATAGTTTTTCAGTCCATTGTATAATCCGTGCATCCATCAGGGCGCGCTCATTCCTGAGCTGATCGAAATCGGAATAGAGCTCTTGTGCGAGCGATTCCACCTGAACGGGTTTGTTTTCAAAGCGGCCTAACCAGACTTGATCCCCCAGCAACAAATGATTAAGGGTGCCGTGTATGGACCCGAAAAAGGCTTTTCGCTCTTTTTTTCGTTCCTCGTCCGATAGGTGGCTGCATACATCGTATAGCCGCCTGTTCATCCACTGGTTATATTGGGCTAGTAATTTACATTCATCAACATGCATGATTCGTTTGCACTTGTGTATGCTTTTTGGATTTGATCTGGAATCGTATTATGGGTATTTGTTTAGATTGATCATGCAGCTTTCTTTGCATTTCACGATTCAGAAACTCAATTTTTTATATATTTAGGTTAAACCAGCATATTTTCAATATCATTTGTTTCCAACAGATTGACACCGATATTTTGCATCTCTTCTTCGCCTATGGGATATAGCCGAGAAATGGCATCTTTCACCAACACAATGCGAAAATCCCGTTCACTGGCCTGATAAATGCTTGTTCTTGGACAATTTGGAAAATTACATCCTGAAAATATAACTGTATCTATTGCCCGTTCTTTCAAGAAGTTTTCCAGCATCGTTTTGTAAAATGCGCCCCAACGTGGTTTATATATGACGTACTCATTTTGATCGAATTCTTGTATGTTTCCAGACAAAAGTAAACCAGCATCTAGTCTTAAGCTTCGATCAGGTTTTAATTCATCAACCAGTTCTGCGCCACTGGAATCAGGCGCGACGATTTCCCTTCCTTCTTCTACGGCTTGCTTGCGGCATACATCAACGTTTGAACCGTTTTTTAGATAGAGTCTCACTACATGAATAATTGGCAAGCCATTTTTACGATAAGCGGTTAGGAGCCTAACCATATTAGGTACGATGACATCTGTTCCATCGATCTGTGCCGGCGCGTTGTTCAGCGTAAAATCGTTTTGAGTATCTATCGTGATAAGTGCGGATTTTTCAATGTGAGGATCGGTATATTTATTCATTTTCAGTTATTTGTTTCAACGAAAAATGTATTCTCGACTGTGATCTTTAGAACGTAAGACTAATGTTTTGTAATTTGTGCTGTTAATTTAGCGCTGTCGCAGATCATACCAAGGGAGAACAGGTCGGTTGCAACTCAATTCGAATTTTGAACTCATAATCTGTTGCAATTACGGCCCACATTTCAAGTGTGGAAATAAGGCTACATTAGACAGGACAGACTATAAAATTTGTACTGTAATACAAATAGGTTAACAAAATATAATGGCTTTCTGTTCATCAGAATAACCATGTATCAGCCAGTGAGCATCACCCGTTTATTGTTCTATGCGCCAAACAACAGTTTGATCATGGTAGTGATTGTTTTTTTACTCAAGCATTGAGGCGAAACCGAAGGTTCATCTTGGAGATTGCATAGATCCCGTGTTAGGTGATATTGGTACTAAGGCACTTAAAGCATCCTTAAACTCTTTAATTAACCCGCCAACCCCATTGGTTGCATCAATCAAGGAATCAAGAATGGCATCAATAGCATCGATTATCTTTTTGAACCATTCTCTTATGGAAAATTGGTCTTTTATTTTATCCCACTGCTCTGCGATGCTGTTGAGCACTCTGAATTTAAAACGAAGGGGTCGTCCAAGAAGTCCGTGCTGGCGTAACACTGGTTGTGGGATTCCTTCAATAGCATTATCCAGATCTAATCCGGCGCCTTTTGCGATATCGTATCTGAATGTTTCCCACGCCAAATCATACAGCTCAGGAGATTCTTCCCAAAGAAATGAAAAGTGATTTTTATGTTCCAATACGTAACCAAGAAAATCACGTATGTTCTTTACAAACATTTTCAGTTCTTCTTTTCCTGGTTCTTCTGATTTAGCAATTTCACGGAACCACATAGAGTATTTCCTCCTGCGTGCTCATATAACTAGCAGGTAAATTATAGTGCCAATTTATATGAAAATATGAATTATTTTTACCATGAATGATCCGCATCTTTGGATACCAAAAGTTTCAGGTCATATGGATAAATTCCAGTTACAAAATTATCCGCTTTGGTGAGCCAAGCATTATCAAACTAACAGATTAACGACCTGAAATTACAAATATAGATCAAGACCGTCTCCGGGCGGTTTTTTTATGTCTGCAGAACACTTCTAAAACCGGAAAAACCCACATTTAGGCTTTTTCTGTCCTTTCACAATAAACATTAACTCGCTCATTCGAGTATCAGTGCCCGGTCATGTGTCCGGGTGAGTAATTGTTTATCAACGAGGACAGAAGATGACGACAACAGCAGTCAGACGAACCCAGCAGGAATATCATAGCCAAAAAACCGAGAAGGTTTCCGCTTTTGTTGATTCTCTGCGTGAAAACTCAGTAAGCGGTGGCACATTCGATTCAGCAACTGCCAATGATTTCATTGGTTCTGCAATTAACCAGGATACCGGTGTTCCGGTACCTGAGGATATGCAGATTATTCTGGACGAAGCTTATGCGGGGAGCAATGATACCGAAAAGCAGCACAACAGGACGCGAATAATCCGGGCAATCTTTGACGGTATCAATACCTATGAATCCCAGCATGGCCTTGGCGTTCCGGCCGATATAGTCCAGCATGCCATTCACATGGCGTATGCGACAACCGACCATGCAAGAAACAAATTTCCGCAACTGGATTCGGCAAACTCTGTTCATCACGACCAGTTGTCACTGCAACCAAATCGAGCTGTGGTGGCGATAATTTCATCGATGGGTGATGCGATTCCCTTCGCCCACTACCTGCCCGCAGATATCGGCTCGAACGAGGCGAGATTGGCCATCCTTATGCACCAGGCCGGCAGCGATTACGGTATGTATTCACAAAACGCCTCTATGGACGGTGTCAATTGCGGTAATGCCTATCTTACCCCGTCAAGAATCCATACATTAAATCCGGCTGTTTCGACTGGTGACGTGAACGGTGCGCTGACAACGCTGCAGGATACATTTGAAACTTGTGACCAGGGAGCTGCCACAATCAAATTGTTGCGCGGCAGATCGATTGTTTACGTAAACGGCATACGCGCCGCTGAAGAAATTTCAGCTTCAGGTACTGGCAATTCAGTCGTCAGCGGATCCGTCACTCTGTCAGGCACGACATACAATATCGGCGGAACTATAAATACAGATACAGGTGTTTTTGCGATTACCACAACACCTGCCATGCCAGTAACGAACGTTGTCACAGTGGAAGGCTTTATCGATTATGAGCGTGCACCTGAACTGATCCCGAGATTCCAGTCGTCAGTCGAGCCGTTCAAGTTGTTCGCTAAGGCATGGCGCGGATACACGAACATTACACCTGATGCGCGCACACAGATATCCCAGGAATTGGGGCTGGATGCGCACGGCGAATCGATTATCGCAATTCAGCGCCAGCTATCCGATGAACGACACTACGAAGTGCTTGCGAAAGCTGGTCGCCTGGCACTGAATAATGCCGTAAAGTTCGATTACGACTGGACAAACCGAAAAACATATATGCATCGTTCGGATGCGTGGCGCGATCTTGCCACACCGCTTGGTGCAGCGTCTCAGCAAATGGCGATCAATACGTTCGATCATGGCATTACCCATTTGTACGTTGGTAAGCACATTATGGCCGACTTCCTGTCATTGCCTACTGATATCTTTGTGCCTTCCGGCGTTGTCGAACGTCCCGGTATTTTCCGTATCGGCCGTCTGTTCGGGCGTTACGAAGTCTATTACACGCCCAAGAACATTCAGGATACTGCCGGTTCGGGTCAAATTCTCGGTATTGGTCGGGCAAGTTCCGTTGCCCTTAATCCGTTTGTTCTCGGGGATTCCGTACCGACCACCATGATTCCGCTTGGTGTTGGAACGGACCTGAAACAGGGTGTTGGCGTCTACGGCAGAAGCTTTACTGAAGTAAATCCATACCTTCCTGCTCAACTTGGCTGCGCGGTGATCAATGTGACAAATCTACAGTAACTGGTTTGAAGCTGAAATATCACTGACAGTATTACAAGGAGTATCGCAAATGAGAAAGATGGAAATCGGGGCGCCAGCGCTCCAGGGTAACGAAAGGAAGACGGTGAAGGATGTATTCGGAGATGCTGAATTTCCGATTATGGCCAGGGTGACGAACCATATGCCTTGCGACATCACCTTGCCGGAGATAGGCGGTCTGGAGCTTCTGCATGTGTGTAACAGCGAGGGTCGCAATTCAAAAGAAGTCATGATTGACGATATTGACCGGCTGACACGCGCTGTTTCCAGCATGGAGCAGATTGCCGGATTAAGCAGGGTACGCCACGCATTGACGATCGAGGTGGTTTCGGCTGAAGGTGATGAGGGCGAGGGTGATAACCCTGAAGACCAGAATCCTGGCCCTGATGGCGGCTCTGCAGGTGGTGAAAACACTGGCGGGCAGAGCGCTGACGATGATCAGAACGGCAAACAGGACAAAAGCGGTGGTGGTGATGACCAAAACAGCCAACAACCTGAAGCAAATAAAAGCGGCGCTGGTGCAACAAAGACAGCGGCAAAATCAGGCAGTTCTGGTAGCAAAGCAAAGAAAGGGGATTAATCAGTTATGAGCGGATCACAAGCATTTGTCAGGCAACTCGGTGAAGAGCCGGGTGTACAGCTTAACCCGCTGCGCGATAATTCCGAGATTCCTGCATTTAGCAATGCCGACCAGAATTTCGGGATTAT
>NZ_FOCP01000018.1 GCF_900110145.1 Nitrosomonas marina
TTTTCCTCTTTTTATTGGTTGATCTGCCGAGATCTATACCAACAGGTTACACCGCTTTCTCTTCCCTTGTCATACACCAGAAATAATCATAGCTCAATGTCTTTTGCTTACCGGCAAAGCGGTAATTCATGCGCCAGTATCTGCCACTGGATTTGATCAGCAAATACAGTCCACCGCTGTCTCCCATTTTATTCTTGGTCTAGCCTGACGTATTGCGGCATTGCATCTGTGGGCATTTGATGGTATCTGGCAACACGGTATCAAAAAGTGCCGTCAAAAATACTGTCATTCCGCTGATATATCAAAAGATGTTATGCGATTTTATGAGGCAATCAGTTTTTAAAAAACCGAATAAATACAAGGGATTTTATGTGATATATGAGACTTTATAAAAGCCTTGCTTGGTGAGGGGGGAAACCAAAAAGCTAGTTTAATGATATGAAGTTAAATAAATAAATATTTATATATCTTAGATATACCATCAAAAGTACCATCAAATTTTAAGGCTGATTCGACAATATACGTTTATTCACAATATGAGTTTTTACAGGTAGTCTTCAATGCAGCCCTTAGCACTTCACACCCTCAATAAAAAAAGAATTAAAAATTTATGTATGCATAACACTGCTAAAGATAATTTTATTGATGCCGTAATATCAATTACAAAGAAAAAGTATGAAATTAAATTATTTCATATCAATTAGCCAAAGGGTATTAAAAAACCTTCTAGCTATGCCTACAATTCAATCAAAAATAAATTTCACGTAATTATTTAACTAGCAGAAATTGCTAAGAAAGACTGGTAATTATTTTTTGGGAAAATATTCCAACTCTGCCTCACCAATTACCATCTGACTTGATTTCATCATCTTTTGTAGTCATAATTAAAGCGAACCACTAAAAGCGTGAATACGTTGTAGGTGGTGTTTATAAGCAAAGCGAAAGGGTGGTTTTCCACCCTTAGCTTCTTGGCTGTATCTTAATTCCAAATTCATTATCTTGAGCTGCATTAAGATTTAAACTTGGCTTCAATAAATTTAACCAATCTTTAATTTCAGCATCAGTCAAATGTTTTTTGAGTCTGCTAGGGAAATCCCCTGCTTTACACATCTTAATTCCATATAAGTAAACTATATATGCTACTAAATCTGTGATTTGAATAAAATAAGATTCTTTGGAATTTTTGGGCAATGGATCTTCTATTAAAGACTTTATATCTTTTCGCAATGGGCTATAACCAAATTTTGAAGGAACATAGTTTATTTTCTGAATAGATCTCGTTGTTTTCCGCATTTTATCAACCCTTCCATCATCGGTTATTATTAAAAATTTAGTTTTCGGATTATTTTCCAAATCTATATCATTCTCAATCCGCTGAATAGAATATGTAAGTGCAGTATTAAGCACATCAAAGTTAGGACTTCTAATTACTTGTTTATTTATTAGAATATTTACAATACGTATATCTAGTGAACCAATAAATTTGCAGAATAGTGAAATTACAAGTTTTCTCTTAACGACATCAAACCCCATATTTCTGTAAGGGTCTTTATCTAATAAAAAATACTTTGAATGAAGCTCTAACTTTACGGGAAAGTTAAATTGCTCTTTTAGTTCTCGCCTAAAATTCCTGATTTGTTCATGGATTATTTTCCAGTGAGAATAATCAAAATATAAAGCGCTCAATACAAATATTGGAGATGAAAAAGAGGGAAAACCATCGTCACCAGATTCATCATAATAACAAATCTTCACAAACAGCCTTTCTTATTAATTATTTTTTGTACCAACTTATTGGTTGAATTTTTTGGTCGATCCTTATAAGTCACATTCAAGTAAAATTGTCACCAAATTAAAAATTAAGTCTAGAGAAACGTTTATTTAAATTATAGTCTTAATTTTTCATCGAATTCCAATTCAACCGCATCAATCGAACCAATTTCTAAAGGCTGAACCTTTGCCAAATGTAATACTTTAAAACTTGCCCTAAGTTTGTCCTTTGCAGAAATACTTTCATCATTCAAGCAGTTTTCTATAGTCTGCAATGCAGTCGTGCATAAGCTGCGCAAGCGTTCAGAATGCGCTGATTGAATGTCCAATAAATGTTTATTCAGTTCCGCTTTAAATTCGGGCTGGGATCGCCATGTACTGACGGTTTTAGGTGTAACCTGCAGCGACTCTGCAACCTTTACACCAGTCTTACCTGATGCCAATAACAAAATAGCTTGTCGCTGTTTTTCGTTCATATGCTAACAAATGATAACAATTCATTACATACTGCGCATTTTATCAGGTTGACCTGCTTACACCTGCTATCAGGCTGCTTTTATATGATAATTAAGCTTACTTTGATCATTTCTCGAGAAAAAAGAAGTAGCACGGTGTAAATAAATAAATCAAAACATTGAACCATGCTTGCCTGTTCGGATTAACCTGCTGTCAAATGCTGACTTTTTACAAAAAAACATAACAAACCAAAAACTAGAGCAAGTGCAACATGCTAATTGTTACTTATTGTGCATTTTGTTAATTAATATAACAGTTAAATGCTTCACAAAATCTTTTCGCCCAAACCAAATCGAAGCCTAGGATAACTACCATGCGTAACGGCATGAGCTAACAATGTGTTAAAAGCAGCGAAAAAGGAATCCTCATTCCGAAGGTGTACGCAGAACAAATAAAGCTCAGGATAATCCAATGCTATACACGGAACTGCTTTATCTTCAAAAAGGTCAAGCAATAATTCACTGTATTCAATATATTGATTGTTGAACAATTCTTTAACAACTACTAATGCCATAACCTCTAACCCACTAGTATCAATGGAATATTGATTGCCATTGATAACAAACTCCAATTTGTCCTTGATGCGTTGACAGTAACCTACCGCCCCTTTTACCTGATTAATAGCTTTTTTAAGTGCTCGTAACACGTTACTGCGTTTTCTGGAAAGACTTTGCCGACTAATCCGTTCAGTATTTGGGCTATCCTTTGTTTGAATAATTAATAACTTAGAATCAGTAACCACCAAAATATCACATATTTCTTCCCCATCATATACTCTTTTGGGGCTATGATAGATTTTATCTGCCTCAAAAATTAATAATAAACAATTGATTACATCTTCTTCTTGATACCTTCCCGCCTCTTCTCTTTCTAAAAAAGTATGACTATGCCCACGCGAACCATGATAAGCATGTCGTTCTGGTCGCATATCTTGTATAAAAAGGGTCTCACCAAAAGTTAATTCACTAAAAAAAACATTAATAGCCTCATTATCATCACAAGAAGTACGCAAACTAAACCATTCACTCATCTCATCTATAATCACGCGGGCATTGGGACGAGAAGGTTTCAATAGAGATAATTTGTTGATTTTCTTTTGAGTCACATCAGGAATCGTTACTTCTGCGCGATAAACCAGTTGCTCACGCGCTAACTCATCAAAAAAATGGACATTGATTTGTCCATTTCTCAATGAATCAAGTAATATTCTTGCAAAATCATCTGCAAATAAAGGCGTCCTAATAACCAAAGGTTCATCTTCATCATCGAAAAATGCTGTAACGAATCCAAACGTTCTCTGATTATCAATCTGTACAGGTGCCAAGTAAATCTTAAATCCTGCATTGATTTTAGCAGCAAGAATATATTCTTTTGGTGCTTTAACTATAAACATTGGACATGCTTTATCTTCCACATTTATTGATAAAATACCAGCAGGCATCTCTTGAATAATAGGAATTAGGTCTGGATAAAGTAAAGTCAGCATAAAAATGAATCAGAGGGTATAGTGCGAATATAATGTAGTCTTATTGAAATTCCCTATTGAAGAGTATCAAAGTTTACTGAGTCACCTCGAAATAAAAAAATCTGATACACACATAGTAATTCAATTGATCATTATGAAACGCTTAATCAATAATCAACATCATGATGACAAAACACTATACACAGGATAGTGTTTACTGATTCTTAGTGCTGTAACACTATATAGTGTTTATCGATTTTCCTTTGCCCTTAGATGTCATGATCTGCGTGAATGACTTTCGTTTGTTGCCTGTCTTTTGCCGGTACTCAAGACCGAGTATCTGCGCATAGGGTAACGGGTCTTTACGAATCGCATCACGTACACATGGCCATATTGTTGACTTGATAACCGGATCAGCTGCCAGACGGGATAAAACCTGTTTATCAATCGCTTCCTTTTGCTTCCCAGCAAGGTATCTGCTCTGGTTTCTGCTGAAACCGTAGTTTATGGCGACATCTGAATAAAATCGATTAATCCAGTGCATGAGCTTACCCTTACCGCCCATGATTTCGTTGCCTTTCATTCTGCCATTGACTAAAGGCAAAATCAGCGCGTGTGCATGTGGCGCGCTTTCATCAAGATGAACGTCAAACGACAACAATACACCCGGCATATTATCTCTAGCCCATGTCATACAATCCTGAAAAAATGGACGGGTATCTTGTTCATGCCAATTAGCAGGCAGGCTGAAAACGATTTCCAGCCCCATCACCTGATTGGCACGCGGTTTGTCTATACCCGCCTGCACCATCAGCACTTTTGCAGCACGGTCGAGCTGTTCTGCTGTTGCAGGGTCAGTCAGTGAATAGTTCAATGGCGATCTGAACGCATCAATATTCGCACCTGCACCACGTTCGGCCTGTAATGTGCGTTTATTGTGTTTTGCAGCGTTCAGAATACCATTTTTACCTTTCACCTTGCCCATTCGGAAAAAGTGACTGCTCGCCATCGTTTAACCATCCGTCAGCCGGGATAGATAAACGTACAACGACCATAGTTCAATTAAACCGAGTGAGGCCACATCTGCACCAATACCCAAATGAGAAAATCGCACCAGCAGCATTTCAAGCCGTTCCAGCCAGGTTTCATGACTCATGGCTCACCCCGCTGCGGAGTAAATAGCAACCAACGCGATGCTTATCGCCGTTTTCAGCTTCTATGGTCTGCCAGACTGTCACAATATCGTGACCTTGTTTACGCAGCTGCAAAACGCGTGCCGGTGGATGATACACGCCTAACCCACGGCTGGCCTCAAATGTATTGATGCTGAATACTTTTAAAGCCTGCAATAATCGTGCACATTGCTGTTTTGCGTTATCGCCTGTAAACTGTCGATTAATTACTTGAAAAGCCGCTTCTTTATGGGGCGGTATTTTTTTGTCCATATCACACCCCCTGATTGTTGTTTCGAGCTTTGCGCAGTTTTCCTACGTTCCAGCTGCTGGTTCGGGGCGTCAGTTTTTCAGGTTGTGGAATGATTCCAGCTTTTACACAGCGCCAAATCGTTGCAGGCGAGCAACCGTATAAACCTGTTAAGACTGGCAATCGTACTTGCGCTGAATCGGGAAGATCATCGAAGTTTTTAAGCGCTTCAGGAATTGAAGTTTCGTTTAGTTTCATATGATTGATTCCTGTATTTGTTAATCACAGGCAACATCATAAGAAAAGCTTTTTAGACTGTACGGAAATATCCTGATTGCAAACGGTAATTTCCATTAAGGTTTAACCGTTATTTTTTAGGTAACAAGTCTGTGCCTTCTTTAAGCCAACGTCGAATTGTCTTTGGATCAAAATCAACTCCGTATCGGCTTAATGCATCAGCTATTTCTTGGGGAGTATTTGATTTGGCGTCCTTAGGGTTATAGGCGTAGTCATCAATCGCTATAGCTACAAAGGCACGTAATAAATTATCTGTTTTTCTGGTTGATTCTTGTTTAGTAACAAAATTTTTTTGATCAACTTTACTAAGTTCAAGATTATAGTAATCTAACCATTTTTTTCCATCCATATCATGAAAGTCATGTTGTATAGATTTTTGGTATATTTTTTGTTTATAAAATTTTATCCATTCAATGGGAGGAGCTTCAGGATAAATAGAAGTTCGTTTAAACAAAAACAAATTTTCATTGGCCGCAAAGAATTTAAATTCATGTATCCAGAAATAATCTGTTGTTATAGATAAACCATCACTATCACGTGTGCACTTCTCACATACTGCGTAAAGGTTCGGATGATTAGGGTCTAAACCTGCAATTAATAAAGATGCTTCCAACGCAGTCCAATATTCAGCAGCACCCCAAAGAGAACGACTTGCATCATCTAAATCGGCTGATCCAATGTCGAATGGAGATTCATCAGTAACAGCATAAAAGACTGCATGGCCATATTTATCTATATTTGAAGTATCCAAAAAAAGATTATCTGGAATACCGTATCTCTCATAATCCTTCATGACGCACCTTTAACGTCCCTTTATTCAGAACCACGCCAATCGGGTAAGGCTTCCCGACTTTTGCTCCGTCGAGCTAGGCGTAGTCAGACCGTAATCAAGTTTTTGGAAATTTGACAATCTTGGCACCCATCGCCAGATCATCCAGATAATTTGACCACCATTGCATCATCTCCCTGCGTTTTGGCAAGTGCTCAGCAAAGTTATATGCTGCTGCAACTTTGTTTCGTTCTACATGGGCTAATTGTCGTTCTATCACCTGCTCTGGCCATCCGTTTTCATGTAGCAATGTACTGGCTATGCTGCGAAAACCGTGCCCGGTCATTTCGTCTTTTTCATACCCCATGCGCCGTAATGCAGCATTAACCGTATTTTCAGACATTGGCCGCGAATTGCTACGTATGCTTGGAAAAATATATTTTCCGGTGCCCGTCAGTGGATGTATGGATTGCAGGATTGCAATAGCCTGTTGTGACAACGGAACAATATGCAATTCTTTCATTTTCATTTTTTCTCCGGGTATGCGCCATTCCTGCTTATCAAAGTCGATTTCCAACCATTCGGCATGACGCAATTCGCCGGGACGTACAAAAACCAGTGGTGCAAGCTGTAACGCGCACTTGGTAATAAAGGAACCGCTGAAACCTTGAATTGAACGCAGCAACTCCCCTACTCCTTTGGGATCAGTAATACTGGCATGATGTCTGGATTTAACCGGCGTCAATGCACCCTTCAAATCGCCGCTGGGATCGCGTTCAGCGCGTCCGGTTGCTACAGCATACCGAAATACCCGACCAGCATATTCGCGGCACCGGTGCGCTTTCTCGTGCGCGCCACGGCTTTCTACTCTGCGCAATACAGCCAGCAGTTCCGGTGCAGTTATATCGTTGATGGTACGGTTACCCAGCCACGGAAAAATATCTTTTTCCAGATAACGTTTGATGCTGTGTGCTGTGGAAGCCGCCCAGGTATGGACATTTTTAGCGTGCCATTCAAGTGCTACGGTTTTGAAGGTGTTGTCGGCAGCGTGAAGTGCGTGCTGCTTTCTTATGGCTTTGATTAGTGAAAGATCGCTATCGTTTGACAGATGCTCTTTCGCTTCATCGCGTTTTTTCCGGGCATTAACCAGCGAAACTTGAGGGTATACGCCAATGGCCAAGGTTTTCCGTTTTCCAGCATAGCGGTAATCCATACGCCAGTATTTACCGTTGGATTTGACCAGCAAATACAATCCGCCGCTGTCACCCATTTTGTAGGGCTTGTCTTTCGGTTTAGCCTGACGTACTGCGGTATCTGTGAGCATTTGACGGTATCTCGCAAGACGATATCAAAAAGTACCGTCAAAAATACCGTCATTCTGCTAATATGTCAAAAGATGTTATGCGATTTTATGAGATAATCAGTTTTTAAAAAACCGAATAGATACAAGGAATTTTATGTGATATGAGACTTTATGAAAGCCTTACTTGGTGCCGAGGGGGGGAATCGAACCCCCATGATGTCACCATCGCTGGATTTTGAATCTAGGTCATTTTGTTTTTATATCAATTGTTTATTTCATTTATTGATTCGCAAAAGATTAATTTTTAATCAGCTACAGCCTTTTATTCATACGGACTAATTTTTTTTGCGGAGCAAAAGGGCAAGGCGTGAGGCAGGAGAATGCACCCTGCTATCTGGGAGTTGTTTCTGATAAAGACTTGCCGACAATCTTCAGGCACTCGCCTTGATTCTTTTCGATGAAATCGACCAGCGTCAAATATTTGTTGACGATCTGCTGAACATCTATTCCGAAGGTCTGAATATCTCGTTGAGTCTCTGCAGATAGTTCGAGTCTTTCGGTCTCTCTATCATCGACTCCTGAAACTCCACCGGCATGCATTCCTTCTCGACCACAGTTGTCCGGTTTTCTTTTTTTGACAGCGGCGTACATGCGCTTATTACCAAGATCAGCAATATCATCAAGCAGCTTTTTATTACGTTCGCGTTCTGCATTGAGCACCTCGTTTAAATGTTGTTTATCAAGTTCCCTGCGATGCTTTTCTTCCTTCATGCGCTTGGCTACGATCTTTTCTTTTTGCTTCAACAGGTCGCGCTCGGCTTTGACTGCGATTGCTTCTCTGGCTGCGTACCCTTCTCTGTATGAATCTTTCAGTCGCCCCTGATCCCAGGAATAAACCGACCATAGCAACATCCCAACGACCACAACGCCAATAGCATACGGCGCGGCTTTGAATGCAAATCTGACCACAATCGACCATGGTATCGGTATCATTTTTCAGTCTCCGTTTTTGATTTTGCCTTATGTTCTGCAGCATTTGCTACAGCCATGCTGCCGGATAAAACGACAGGAGCGCCGAGAATCCAACCCGCAACCTCAGCTGTAACAGTTCCGCCGGTAAGCCAAATGCCGGCAATAACCGAAACAGATAGAAATACATGGCAGTACAATGATATTCTGGTTATTTCCGACTTCCTGCTGCCGATCGGTATCGACTGAAATAGCCTGCTATTCATAGCATTTCCTTTATCTTGTTGACAGCTTTGCGCTGCGCCTTCCATGCGCCCGAACCATTTGCGTATCCAAGCTTTTCGGCTATGTCGCCATATTCGCGGTCATCGACATGTACCGCCCAGATAATCCGCCGGACTCTATCAGGCAGTTGGTCGATAATTTCGAGTAACTGCCTGGCGGCGCATACGTTGACCGGATCGACTCCGTCCGGTATGTCATAGCACTCGGTTATATCAACATGTTCCGCCAGCTTGTGCGTGCGCTTGCCTATACCGTGAGAGCCAAGCTGACTGCGGGCGTAATCCCTTGCCCGTCCATACATCCGCATGACCGCGTATTTTTCAAATGTTGCCGGATCACCGCCCTTGCGGTACGCCTCAACCAGCGCAAGCACTGTCTCCTGCCTCAGTTCGTACAGGTCGAGCCTGTATCCGGTATCCCGGTACACTTCAAACGCAATGCGCCTGGCTGTGTCGATATAATCAAATATGACTCGTTCACCAATGCTTTCTCCTGCCCGTGTGGTTTGCACGATGCCTGATTGTTTACCTGTCAGTTTTAGCGGGACTGCCAGAAACTGCGCTGAACGAGTCATAACCTATTTAAAGCTGTTGATCAGCTTCGTGAAAAATTCTGCAACGCCGACCGCAGAGCCTGCTGCATACAAGAAACCAAGAACGACACACACCCCGATAACCCTTGAGACTGTATCAATAAAGAACATGAATTTTTTTGCCCCGCTTTTCTCTCCGGCTTTGAAAGCATCCTGGTAAATCCGTGTCTCTGTGTTTGCCTTTATCATTACCTCCAGTCTTTCCAGCGACGACTGCACGCTGTCCAGTTTCGCTTCGAGCATGCCGATCTTCTCGGCTTTCGGGCATTGTTCGGACATTACGTCTCCATTGTCTGGATGTTCACCATGTCACCGCTTCAACGCTGGCAACGTCTGTCGCTGCATCAACCGCTGCGAGCTTGGTATTAAAATTTGAATTAGCGGTCAATCAACGCGACAGTAAAGCCTGACCGATTGCCTGTATGTCGGCGTATGTCATCGGGTTCTGGTCGCCGTTTACATCGATCAGGTACATGCCTTCCGGTACGCTGCCGACCGATAAAATCTCGCTCAACAGTTCGCGGCGTTCTTTTGTGGCCGAGTATGTTTTGCTGTTGTAGTCGATGTCTGCAGACAGCGTTGATTCGTATGCTGATTTTAGTTCCGCGCGTTTGTTCTGCCTGAAAAACTCCAGTTCTTCGGCGTCTGCTGCGGCTTCCTCTGCTTCGGTAAACTGCACAGGTCCGCTGAGCGTCATGCGGTATCTAGGCATTTTTGATTCCGTAGAGTGAGAATTTGCCGCCGGTGATGTTTGCTGTCGACGGATAGAAACGAACGCCTGTCAATGCGCCGGTGCCTGAGTTATTACCTCGAACCATTGCGCCCATTGTTGTGCCGTTATACAACACAGTATTGCATATCAGTGTTTTCGGAAGCGCTGACGACGGCTTGAAAATGTCCATGATAAAATCGATATGAACGCCTCCCGTATCCGCAATATCGCTGGCAAGCTGGATATAACTCTGCGCCGAACCTGCGGCGCCATTATCTGAATAGAGATAATTCGAGCCGGCATCGTATGAGCCGCCGATCTTTAACCGGCAACGCAATGCGACAGTGGTCGTCACGTTGTAATGTATCCCCGTTCCGATAATCCTGTAGCAGTCGTATTCATCGAAATCGTTTTCTATGTCAATCTGAGCGGATGCTGACGCTTCAACCGATCCCAGGAAAACGACCGATCCCTCCGGGTTCGGTGCTGCCAGACTGATAGTCCAATCGTTATATGTGCCCGAACCGAGCACGCGCCGAATATTCATATCAAGCGCGCCGGTTCCAGAGTTATACGAATTTACCTCGCCTAGCATCCAATTGCTTGCATCCTTTGCAAGCTTCAGCGTCATGCCCTTAACCCAGCTTTTGGATGTGTCGGCAACAAATGACTTGCTGCCAGTTCCGATTGCAATGGATGTCGAGCTGGTGCCATTGGTTGAATTGAAATTCAGCGCCGTGATGTCTGTATTGAATTGCGCCATGGCGGTATAAAACCAGTCAACAAGCGCAGCCATTGAAGAAATAAAGGCCGGTCTTGTCTGGCTTGAGCTTGGTTTCGGAGTTGGTGGCAAGTCTACTGACATATATTAAACGCCTTTTAATAACAGTTTTATGTGCGCCTCTCTGGGCTTTGCATTGATTTTGAATTCACGGTACAGGCCACGCATCAGGAATGGTTCGTGGTAATCCGGAACATCCTGATCAACGCCGTACCAAATGCCGACAGCAGCATTCAGCCTCTCTCGCGCGCTGCGGATTGATTGCAGGTATTCCCTGTCCACCAATAATTGGATGTCATTAACCGGTACGCTTTTCTTTGGTAACAGAACAATCTCCCCGGTGTCGCGCCGCTCGATCAATGAAAAATTCTCGACGTCATCAAGCCCGTCATACTGCAATGCGCCCAGGTAAACGGATGTCCCAAAGCAGGCGAACTGCGTATCCAATGCTCCGCTGCCGGTCAGCTCCAGTTCGATTGTTCCCGTCGACGGTCCGGGTATGTCTTCCCATATCAGGATCGGGATGTCATAAAACGGCATGTAAAAGTAATCGTAATAATCGACAACCGGTCGTCTGCGCGTTTCCTTGGTTTCTTCAAAAATGATGTTCGACGCAAAGTCTTTGACGCGTAACGTTGCGAAATCCGCAGTGGTGCCGCCCAGCGCGAACGAATCAAACCGAACTCCTGGCGTTAATGTGTAGGTGACTGGCGACGTTCCGCTGGTAACGTAATTAGTCTTCAATTCCCACATGTTAAATCTGTTTGTGCGGCGGTACAGGTGCAGCCAGTATGCTGATTCGCCGGGCAACGGTACTGGTGCGTTGCCGGTGGTGTCCTGTATCGCTACAAAAACATCATGCTGATCTGTGTCGATGACGCTAACTGTCGCTCCAGCTGTATATGGTGTAGCAGGGTTATACGCATCCTCGCCAGACGCAGCCGGTTCGGCAATAGAGCTGGCCGTCATCATCGCGTCTGTGATGACCTCTGGTATTAATACTTTCGCCATTTATGATGTCTGTATTGCGTTTCCATTCGGCGTAACGTTAGAAAGGATTCTGGCTGTTTTTTTGCTGGCATCCGTCCCTTCGTCAATGGCCTGTTTCAGTTTTGCTATTTCTTCAAGCAGCAACCGGTTCATGTGATCGGTCGACTGCAGCCCTGCGCCGAACTGGCTGTGCCCTGTCGGCAATGACCGGTGCAATTGCGCGGTTGATGTTCCCGCGATAATACCGGCGCGGCTGCGTGCGTCTGCTATTGCTGCCGGGTTCGGGTTCAGGTCGTTTTCCAGAATAAACGCTGTGCGTGCAAACTGATTCGCAACGATCTTTTTGTACGTGTCGCCAGCCGTGGTGATGCCGCCAAACGAATCCAGCGCATTGATGTCGAACTGCAATCCTGAATCTACCCTGTTCAGATCGCGGTCAAGCAACTCCTTCAGCAGGTCTGTCTGCTGCTCAAGCTGGTCAAGTGTCAGCTGCTCAACAGACAGCTGGTTTTCTCCGAGAGCGGCCAGTTCGTTGACTGCGCTGGCTGCTTCACCCTGTGCTATCTTGAATTCTTCAAACGTTGAAAAATTCGCGCTGGTCAGCCCCGACAGGTTGCCGATTGAATCTCGTAATCTGTCGGTAATGACTGACGTAATGTCAGCCCCGCCGCGTACAGAATTGATTGAACCTGTCACCAGGTTAAGCGCATCGTTAAACGTGTCCGGCAGGATGTTGCGTGCTGCGCTTTGCAGCGAATCGATAAAGCTGCTGATTACGCCGCCCTTTTCTTTTGCGCGGTCGAGCAGTCTTTCTTCCAACTCGTACCGCTCGCGGATCAGGTCTTTCTGTTTTTCTGCGCGTTCGGTCAGTCCGCGTATGTCTGCCTCGCGTATCTCCGCTGATCTGTCTATCCCTGTCTGCAGTTCGCGGCGGGCTACCTTGAATGCTGCGCGTTCCTTGCCAATGACATTGATCATGTGCTTGTAGTCGTCTGACGTGAAGTCCTGACCGGGTTCTCTGATAGATTCTGCTGCTTTGTCTGCAGCATCTTTCAGCCTGTGAAAATCGACAATCAGATCATCATAGGTAAACGCAAGTTTTACCAGCTCGGCATTGCCGGACCGGAACGCTTTGAACAGATCGTCAAGCGTCGGTATGAAATTGATGCCGATCTCGTTCATGACGCCTTTCACGCGTTCTTCAACGACTTCAAGCTGCTGCGATTCGTTCAACACATTGTTGAAAAAATCGCTTTGCTGTTTGCTGAATTCTTCAAAACCGCCGAAGCCTGCAACAATCTCGCTGACCTTCTCAAGCCCCAGCGCCTGTACCTGTTCGCGTGCATGCGCTGCACTGTCGCCAGCGAGTATCAGTCCGTTTTCAAGTGTCTGGAATTCGTTACCGACGCGCACGAGTGTATCGACTGCCGCCTCGCCGCTGCGTGACATTCCGGTGATAGACGGTATCAATAATTGCTCGACCATTTCATTGCTGGCCGCTGCGATCACTCCGGCAATATCCGCATCGCTGATTTGCTGACCTTTTTCTGTTACCAGGTCAACAGCAAATGAAAAATCATTCAGCGATTCAGTGCCAATGCCGAGTTTTTCCGCTGCACTGGTGACGGAATCAGTGATCTGCTGCATGCTCTCGTCGAGAACGTTGCCGATCTCCAGGGCTTGAGAGATTGCTGGTTCGATAAACTTATCCAGCCTGCCAGACACTCCGCTTTCAGACAGTCTGCCGAATTCGTTTAGCAATTCGCCTGTGCGTGTATCAACAATTATATTGTCGTCGCGGGATGATTTGAAAACGCTGCCTTTTGCCTGATGACGCTCTGACAGCACGCCATCAAATCCATCAACCGTCAGATTACCTAGCAGGGTGTCGTCCTGGAATTTGAATGCTTTTCGGCCAAACAATCGATTAATGCTTCCAGCAAGGATGCCGCCAACAGGACCGCCCAGGATAGAGCCGATCAGGCTGGAAGTTGCGCTTCCAACTCCAAGCACTTTTCTATCGCCACCAATAGCTGACCCGAGACCGGTGCCAATGCCAACACCCGCGAGCGCTGCTGACGCTGCGCTAAACCCTGAACCAAGGCTGGTCAATTGCCCAAAATTGGGGACTGGACCTGTGACGGACAGGCCAAGATTCTGCCCGACACCTGAAGTCGCGAAAGAATTGAATAAATTTGACGCACCGAAACCAGAACTTGCAAAGTCGAGAATGCCTGATCCAGCGCTTGCCAAGTTGAAACCGCCACCACCCGTAGACGCAAGCGCAGCAGAGCTGCCCAAGCCAAACAGCGCGCCCAGTCCGCTACCCTGCAGCAGCTTGATCGATGCGAATTCAGCAATGATGCGCCCGACTGCGTTTTTAACGCTGCGAACCATGCCGTCAAGGCCGTCGTCGAAGAAATTGAACAGGCTGTCAGCGACCGATCCCTGTATGCGCCGCATACCGGATATGATGAATTGTTCATTCGTTCCGAATACATCAATCGTTTTTTCGCCAAAGAGTGCTGTCTGCGTCGTGATTTCTGCGACAGAATCGGCGGCGGTGTCTGTTGCTGCAATGTATTCGTTGATGATCCTGATATATTCCTGATCGGCAATATCAGGACGCAAACCGGCTGCAGCAAGTTTTGCTACTCTCGCCAGCTCTTCATTGCGTTTGATCAGTGGATCGTATGCGGAAGTCAGGCGGCTTATTTCGCGTTGCATTTCCTCAGCTTCGCGATCCGTTTCCTGAATGGATTTGGTTAACGCATCAAGCGACTTTGAGCCTGAGCTGGCTTTTGGCGGTATGTTGCTTAAAGGTTCGTCGAGATCGGTCAGCGGTTTGTTCAGGTCGCTGGCTGCGTCAGATGTCTTTTTCAAGGATTCCCTGAGTTTTCTCAGGTCCTCTTCTCCGTCTTCGATCCGTTGTGCCAATTCATCAGCGCGACGTTTATCAAAGAAGACACCCTTATAGAGATCATCTAGAATAGGAACGCCCGTCGGTTCAGTCAGCGAGGAGAGCTCATTGCGCATTTTCGCGAGCGCCTCTTCCTGTTTCTGGATAGCTGGCACCTGCCCGCTATTGCCGAACAATCTATCCATTGCCTGAGCAGCCCAGTCTGCAGCAGGTGCTAGCACATCGGCCAATGTTGCGCCAAGCGTCAATGCAATGGAATTGATGGAAGCCATCAACTTGTCAATTTTAAAGCCGCGACTGTCCGCCATCTTGTTAAATGCGTCTTCAGTAGCTCCGGCCTTCTCGCCCATCTGTCCCATGATGTCGCTGAAGTCCTGACCGGCATTGCCAGCCAACGCCATGACCGGAACAAGCGCCTCAACGCCGCCGAACAATTGCGCGAGCTTATCCGTGCTGCCTCCGGTTTTGGTAACTACTTCATCAAGGAAACCGGCAAACCCTTTCGCCTGCAGACCAGCGGAATTGAACTGAATGCCAAGCCCTTCGGATAAGTCTGTTGCTTCTTTGGTCGGTTTCGCTACGGCTGCGAGAATCGCGCGTACGCCGGTGATGCTCTCTGTTGTCGATATGCCGCCCTTGGTTAATGCTGCGACGGTTGCAACCAGTTCATCAAAGCCGACATTCAGCGACGCGGCAATGGGCGCAACTTTACCGAGATTTGTTGACAGTTCGCCGATGGTCGTTTTGCCGCTGCGCATGCCAACAAACAGCGTGTCTGATACCGCCGTTACTGATTCAACCTGATCGCCGTATGCGTTTAGAATTGACGTCAAACCGTCCACGGCAACGTCGACCTGTGTCACACCGCCGACCGCCAGTTTATTAGCTGCGGTCAATATGTCGGTTGCTTCTGCTGCGTCGGATGCGCCTGCCGAGATAACCTGGTAAAACGCCTTGACCTGCTCGACCGGCATTGTGCCGAATTGCTTGGCAAGCCGCTGCGCTTCAAATTCCAGTTCGCGCGTACTGTCTGCCGCGCCGTCAAGCAGCGTTGATACTTCGGCCAGTGACCTGTCAAAATCCAGTGCGGTATTCAGGGATGCGCTGACACCGGCCACCGTCCCGACCAACGCGGCAACCTGCCCGGCTGACCGCGTGAGGAATCCCTTGATGTTATTCGTTGCGCCGTCAAATGTGCGCTGCGTATCACGGGCGAACTTAAGCGCGGCCTGGCTGTTTCGGTCCAGTCCTTTTGTGTACTCAGCATGGTCGAGTGCGAGCTTTACGACCAGGCTACCAAGTGCGCTCATTTATTCCGTCTTTCCGCTTGTATTTTTAAGATTGTTTTTTCGATGATCTGCAGGTCTGCGAATATTTCTTTTCTGCGTTTTTTTCTGATGTCCTGTATCCACATCACTGCTTTGATTGATGAATAGTTCAGCCCGATATAGCCACCCATCGGCGCGACGATCCATTGCGTATCAATCGCCAGAAAAAACAGTAGCGATTCCCAGTTTTCCTCCCAGACTTCGCACTCCTGAAAATCCGACCCTTCAGAATTGCGTCTGGCGGCTTCAATGACTTCGGGCGGAGCATTGGCCTGCATTAATCCTTTTATGACGTCGCCGTCGATTCTGATTGATTCTTGCCGGTCACCCATCCAGAAACGGGCGACCGATTCTAGTTTTTTTCGCGTCCCTTAACGACTGACTTCCAGAACGCAATGCGAAGCGCTGCCAATGCCTCCGGTACTGCGAGCAGTGACTCCAATGTATCCGGGTTGAATTCGACCGGCTGATTGTCGTCATCAAGAAAATCAGCCCATCCAACCAGCTTGCGGCGCATCAGATCTGATGGTTTCAACTCGTTCAGCTCTAACAGTTCTTCGGTATTGGAGCGAGCAAATTCGGCCATGAATGTAGAGCGGTCATGCCCGCCTTTATGGTTCGGTGTGTCGACTTCAACGCGTGCCATGAATGTCGGTTTTTTGCTGATCTTGAATGCCATTGTTTCTCCCGTTCAAAAAAACGCCCGGCGAACCGGGCGTACAAGGTTGCTGCGGCTGTTTATTCTGTGGGTTAGGTGATGGTAATCACCAGCTCGTCATTGCCGGAATTCGGCAACAAGTCCATGCCCAGGTTGAGCATGACAACGCCGTCCTTATCTGAATAGGACGGTTCTTTAAGCTGCGCGGCTGGCGCGTCAAAATCAAATATACTGCCCGCCGTGGTGCCGTGCGTGAGTGCCAGCGCTCCGGTCGTGCCTGCCTGTATCAGGCTGTGCCATGCTTTCGTTGCAACACTGGTCATCTTGAATGACGCATTCGCGCTCATGCGGCGGTCCGTGATAGATACACGTTCTTCCCCGACCATGTTCTGGTACGGCACTGTGTTGTTAACTGATATGCTGAGTGTGTCCAGAATCGGCGATGCGCCGTGCAGGCTGAATGCGGTTGTGTTGGTATTGTTCACCGCCTGCGGAGTCTGGAATGCGGAGTAATCAACGCCGCCAGGTATCGCCGCGTCTGCTGTCGCATTATACAGCCCGGTGAAGTCAATAGAACAAACCGGAATGCCGCGCGAATTAATGGTAAATGTCGCGTTACCAAAAGCACCGGTCATTTTGTGCAGCAGTCCGTCCAGGTAATAGTAGATCGTGACTGATTCAAAGCTGCTGGATACCGGGGTATAGACAACGTCGGTCGCCGGTGTGGCCACTTCAGAGAATCCGCACGCTTCAAGCAGCGGTCCCCATGGTGGCGCGGTGCCTGTGCCTGATGATCCGGCCAGCTCGAACTGAACGGTGATCGTTGACCATGCCGCGACCTGCACACTGCCGCTTGAGCCTAGATACGCCTTCACTGTGTTGCGTTCCTCGAATTGAGTCTGCACCGGCTGCGGGTTCGATACCTGCGCCAGAATTGCATTAGTGCCAGCGGCGGGCGTCGGATCGGTGCCGTACGTAACCTCTTGTTTAATCAATAGCGCAACATTGCGCATCAGCTTGTCTGCCATTTGTTCCCTCCGTTAGGTTAATTCTCTGGTCCTGATCCTGAAATCCATGTAATACGCATACACGCGCGCGTCGTCTTCATAGTCCGCGTCCCCTTCACTTTCCGCACCATTGCCATCACTCAATGTGGACATAAGTGTTTTTATTTGATCTCTAATAGTCATGAGTTGAGATAAGGACGAGCTGTAGATAAACATCTCAACGTCATGTTGACTGTACACGTCTGGCGGGGTCCATCCCGTCTCTGGCTCTGTGTCTATCCTGTACACAACAGCTGGGAATACCGGCGAATCAGGGAGTCTTACCGGGTACACCTCTGCCAGCGGGGATAACGCGCTATTAATGTCTGCACGTAAATTCATAAAATGCTTCTACCTTGCTGCGCGGTTTGCTTTTGCTAATTCCTGCTGCAGCTTTTCGCCCATTCTGGCGATTGCTTCAGCGCGCTTGTTTTCAAGCGATTGCTTGATGAAATGGTTTGCCTGAATGTACTTTGTCCCGGCTTCAAGGAAACGCCAATAGAAAGGATCGTTTTCCCGACGAGTGACAATACGTCCCGTTTTGGATAACGCCAAAAACTTGGTATGTCGTTTGCCTAGATCACGCCCATGCCTCACGCCGACGTTATATTGAGTAACGCCAGGCGGTGTTCTGCGTTCCCGCTTGATCGCTATGTTACGAATCATGGCGCCGGTTTTCTTAAGCCCCTTTTGACGGGCGATCTTTTTCGCCTCGGTACGCAATACACCCGCACCGCTGGCCACCATGCGCCGGACGGTTTTTGTGCTGATCTGCTGCTTATGATCCGCAAACGCTTTTTGCAGATCGCCGATGCCTTCAACGATAACGGTCATCAGTGAATCCTTTTCGGGTATGTCTGCGCCGGTCTGACACTGATCACGCGCCCAGGTGAATAGCCTGTGCCTGATGGTGCGCGGACAGTGATCACGCTATCGCTGGTAAATATCAATGCTGTGTCTGTTTCAGTCGCCAGCCCGATTGATGTCGCTTTTGATCTATCGATCAAGAACGCTGAATCAGTCTCTGATGCATGACCGATCGCGCCACTGAACAGTGCGTCCATATCAAACGCCGCGTCTGTTTCGTTCCCGATGCTGATCACCCGCGTTTTGTTCCTTGCTGCAGCAAGCGCGCTGTCCGCTTCCGTGGCCAATCCAATCAATACCGTGATTGAACCGTCGCTTGAAAACGGGAATGCTGTGTCGGCCTCCGATGATTGGCTGATTGTTCTCTGTTTGCTGACTGATACGTCAAACGCCGCGTCAGATTCAAGTGACAGGCCGATCTGCCTTGACTTGAGACTGGTTACTGTGAAGCCTGAATCGGTCTCTGATCCCAGACCAATGCCGAGCGTTTTGAGTATGTCGACAATCTGAGCGGTGTTCGCCTCCAGTGCCAGCCCTATCGGCACATTCCCGACTGTCGACATTGCAAATGCTGAATCAGTCTCATTCGATAACCCAATATAACGCAGCTTCACCCAGGTGAACAGGCTGCCGGTATCAGATTCAATAGCCTGAACGATTGATCGTAGTTTCGCGCTGGCTGCGCTGAATGCTGAGTCTGTTTCTGATGCTTGCCCGATAAATACGCCGCCTGAGCTGGTCACAGCAAACGCTGTGTCGGCTTCGGTCGATTGAAGTATCGACCTGAGTTTAGCGCGTCCAATAGAAAACGCGCTATCTGATTCGCTGGCTTGCCCGATCTCTGACGACTTTAACGAAGATGCAGCAAAACCTGTATCTGATTCTGATGGCTGCGCAATCTGTCTGGATTTTAATCTGCTTGCAGCAAATGCGCTGTCTGATTCTGTCGCCAGGCCGATGGTGACTGTTGACGCCCCGCCAGTAGCGCCAAAGTAAATCAATGACGCTTTACTTTTATGGGCGGGGATAAATATCTGATACGGGTCTGCGGTGATCGCCTTGGCTGCTGCTGGCGGAACAGATCGTCCACCTGCATAAATCGCGTAAACATGGGACTGCACGTTTTCAAGCAGATTTGATGTCGCTGTTTGCGAGTCTGCTGTCGTGGTCGATGTGATACTGGCGATCTGCCTGCCATTCATGTATATGGCAACATCACCCGAAAAATCCCAGGTAAACAGATATGTGATCTTGTCGGCAATGTCCGAGCTGGACGGGTCGTCACTGCCTACATTAAGCGTATCAGTCGCACCGAAACCGCCGCGCGTGAGCATTTCAAACTGATACGGCGGGCCGAACTGATTGTAATAAATGCGAACGTTACCGCCTGATACAAAACTGCTGAATATGTCGTGCGGTCCGGTGTCGTATGTTTCCTGCCACGCCATATCAAGCAGCAGGAAGCCGCGATCCATTGGTGCGTATGACAGGCTGCCGGCATGTCCGCTGCCTGATGTGATCAGTTTGCCGTTTTTAAATGTACAGCCGGATGTTACCAGGTCATTGTTGCCGAACATATCACGCAGCAAGTCTGAGTTATCCGGCAAATAAGCATGATCAAGATACTTGCTGAACCAGTGCGCACGATCAACCGCGACAGATACACCGACCGGCTTGCGGCGCGGGAATAGTATCTGCGGTATTTCTAACCGTGAATCAGGTATAAGCAAGTCTGACATTACGCGGCCTGGTTAAATGTTAGCGGCGTGATCTTGACGACGTAATCGGAATCCATGGTCTGATCCGCGTCGTTTTCAATATAAAACGACTGATCGCCGTATAACAGGGGGACATTCGGCAACAGAATGTATTGCTGACTCGTCACATCTTTTACCGGGAATGATCCGATGTGAATATGCTCGTATCCGTCCTCCGGCTCGGTTGCGTCGCTCGTTCCGTCAATATTAAGTCCCCTGACATACAAATGAACCAGATCGCCTTCTGACGGCGCAACTGAAAACGAGCAGCTCAGCGACGCATTCGCAAACGGGTATTTGTTGCCAGAAAGCGTGTTTGTCTGTTCGCCTGAAGTGGAAAACGCGCCGCTTGCCCGTGTCGCTGCGCCGGTTATAACTGTCGTCTGCGATCCGGGTGAATATTCAACGTCACCTGATGCCATTAGATTTGTCCTCCGATCCTTTTCTCGAGTGCGTTTTGCACGTGCCCAGGCTTAAGACCCGGCCATCTTGCAATCGTCTCGCTGTAATAAGACGCAACCCAGTCATACTCATCCTGATTAATGGTCCCGCCGTTAAGTAAATTCGTCATCACAGCTTTGCTTTCCGCGTCAATAACGTTTATCCCTTTAGCCTGAAGCAGCCGCAAAGCTGATGCATGAATTGAAGCGACGAGCTTGTCGATGAATGCCGCCCCGTTTGAAAGTCCCATACCTGACAATATCTCGCCTTCCGTTATCCGTAATTCACGAGAAACTGGAATGGTGTCGGTTTCGGCCACCATGGCGTCGTATGCGACCTGATATTGAGCAGGGTCCGCGATACCAATTATTTCTACAGCCCGATCCGCAATTGCAGAATAGTTAATCGAAGGCATTGCAATTAATCCCTAAATTGACGGAACCTGACGAATCCGGCGGTAATGCTCGCGTGCTTCCTTGCCCCTTGTTGCCGCGTCGACGCCCTTGCCTTCAGGGTAGTTTTTCTGCGCCCATCGACCAGTGACCTTATCGTCGTCTTTGACGAGTATGACCAGTGCGCCTCCAGGTGACGGCATTAATTCCGTTCCTGCAACTGCAAACTGGATATCCATCTTTGCACATTGGAATGCGCATTCCAGCCAGTATTGATTGATGTCTTTTTCTGCGACGCCAAGCAATGCAAGCCATTCAGGATAAAATACACTGGCCTGAATCTCGATCTTTCCGGGTGCGAGCGCTTTCGCCCATGCTGGTAATTGTGCTGTTTTCATTTGCGATCCTATGTGTAATAACAAGTGACTAATGTTTACATGTAAACAGTTAAGCTGCGCGCGCAAACCCTGACGCATTGACCTGCAGCGTAATATCGCTGCCTGTCGTTGTCTCAGCAAAGTCGTGATGCGTCAGCGGAATGCGCCCGGAATCTGCGGCTGATTCTTCATAAAACACGATTGCCTTTGTGAGCGTGTTATTTGATGCGCCGCCAGCGCTGCTCCATGTCTGGTCTGGTACGTCGCAATCAACGCGATCATTCGTGTCGTCCACGGTCACAGTCCCGGTCAGACCTGTCTTGCGTGCGTAGTTTGTGAAGTCCGCCTCTGTCGTACCAGCTTCAGCCAGCAACAATGCAACAGTATCCCGGTCGACTAGCGTCGATTCGGCCTCGTTCGCTTTCAATAACAGAATCCCGACATTAGCCGCAGCATCTCTGATCTTTTCAGCAAATGCGCCCTTTGAAATATTAAAAACACCGTCCGCCATGTTTCCTCCTTAATTAATGTCCCGAGTTTTTCCCTGTCTCGCAGTCCAGATACAGCCACCTGTTTTTTTCTTTGTAATTGCTTACGTGTTTTATTGCATAGTATTTGCCGTCATAAACGACGCGCATCGTGCTATCGACGCCGGACACGTAGCGCATCTTGAATAAAACGCGAGATACGCCGGGCTGTCCGCCGTGTTTTGTGATCGATGGTTCATTGCCCGAATAATTGTCAACGCTAGCCCAAACGTCCGATACAAATACGGACGGATCGTCGGTCAATCCTCCCTCGGAATCCTTTATTTGGGTCACCCGCTCGATAGTGATCTTGCGGTTCAGTTCGCCTATTGTTGGTTCTGACATTATCGATAAGTCCTGTACTTGGCGGCTATACGCTGAAAATACGGATGATTGACAGCGCTTTCGTGGCTGATCTCTCCGCGCCTGTGGTACAGGTCTGCAGCGTGCGCCTTGATCCAGTTCTTTATGTCTTCCGGCACTGCAGCTGCTGCTCCGTACCCGGCCACATATTGAACGCGTACAGTATTAATTGCGGTCGCGTATGTACTAGGCCATATCTTGCCGACAGCTGGAACGATCCAGCCTTTATTCGGACTGCTGTTGTCCAGCTTGTAATCAAGTGACGATAACGTCTGCTCTGTACCGTCATCGTCGTCATATTTGATACTGGTGATGCTTATCACCGGCAGAAAATCGAAATTAATCGCTTCCGGGAAGTTATCTTCGGTTTGTTCTAACGTCTGCGTTATTAACTTGCGTCCTGTCTCTCCTTCAAAGAGATCGACCGCTGAGGCGATATTGCTGGTTATCACATCATCCTGACTGGTCGACACGGTTTCATGCAGCCAGTCACGCATCTCGGCTACTGTTACCGGGTATTCTGCAGGCGGTGTGATAATGTTAGTCGCCATTGCGCTTTGTTCTCTTTACCTGTTTTGCTTGCTTGTTCTCGATCTGGTGATCGTCAGATTTGGCTGTATCCATATAGTCGCCAGCGTGGCACTGCTCTACCAGGTGGCGCGCATACTCAGCGTCTGTTCTGAGTATTTGTCCGGTCGTGAGTGTCCCGTATCTGGACGTGACAACTATTCCCCTGATCTTTACCCTTACCTGTTCTGCCATATATACCTCGCAATAAAAAAGCCGCGCATGTACGCGGCTTCTCTGTTGGAATAATTACTTAGTTTATGCTGGCGTCAGATCGCCCGCTCGAATCGCTGCCGGACGTTCTGTCACTAATGCCAGGCGTCGTTCAGCCCGAATCGTGATAAGGTTCTTGGTGAAGTTGTCGTCATCGCTGTCTGACATTTCAACAATAACGCCCTCTCGGTTGTGTACCGTACAGGCCATTGAGAAGTTGCCAACAGCAAAATTATCAGCAGTCATCCCAACCGATGTTATGACAGGTACGCCGAACAACACGCGCTGACCGGCCTCGTTTACTGTACGCAGACTTTGGCCCGCTGCAGTTGTAAACAGATCAATATCAATCGTCGCCCAATCTGCCGGGTTCAAAATGATGCCATCAGGATAATCGCCAGCAGCTTCAAGATCGCCAATAACCTTGCGGATAAGCACAAGTTTTTTCAACGTGCTGCCAAGTGCAGCATCAGCATACCCGTGAGCCGTAAAATTTCCTGTGTCCAATATCCCGCTAATGTTTGGCGCAGTGCCGTTGCCTGAAACAAGCTGCGTCTCAATTTTCCGGTTTACGCCATAACGCATGCGGGTATCGACATAGGCTGCCAGCGCTACGTTGTCGGCGGCGAGTTGGCGGCTAATCTTGATCCAGTGCGCCACTGTTGAGACGTGCATGCTTTCCAGCGTCCATGTCAGTGCTGATTCGCCTTTTTCAGCACCCTCTGCCGCTTCCGCTGCGCTATTAGTAAATACGTTTTCCTTGGTAAACTCAATAGCATTGCTTGTGGTCGGCAAACTTGGCAGGAATGATTCGAGCGTCAACGGCGCGAACGATCCCGGAACAATTCCGGGTTTGCGATCAGGCGCGACATTGGTGTCCGATCCGGTCAGCGTGTTTTTAACCTCAAAACCAACCGACCCGACCTGACGGCGACCTTTGAGCAAATGCAACTTAGCCTGGTATTCCTCTGACTTCACGAACTGATCGCCCCATCCTTCGGATGCCGCTTCTGTGTCACCGGTTACAACGCCGCGCTGTTTGAGCTGCATAACTTCGTCGGCCAGTTCCTGTTGCTTGATGCCGAAGTTCTTTAGCGCTTCGGCGGTGTCATACGATACCTTGCCGATGTTTTTAATTTCCTCGGATGCCTTGGCGTCGAAGTCGTTTATTTTCGCTTCGATGCCTTCCATCGATTTGATGAGTTTTTCTAATTGGTCAGACATTTCTATCCTTTAATTGTTAAGTTAGAAACTTTCTGGTTGATGCGTTTGATCACTTCTTCCAGTTCTTGCGATGCCTTCGCCTCAATCCCATCGTCAGCATCCCGCTGACCGAATACGATTTTTGCGCGGTTGACTATCGCACCTGCCAACCCTTTGCTGAGATTGCCTGCATCCCGCAGGAAAAGCTCAAAGTCTCGTATTGTCCTGATGTCATCCAGTTCGCTTTTGACTGAACCTAGATCGATCCTTGCCGACCTGTCGGCCGGATAAACAACTGGGCTGATCTCGCCGAGAAAACTTACTTTTTCAATAAGCAGTCCGTCGGTGTCTTCCTGATATTTGTAATCGCTGGCGGCTAGTTTGTAGCCTATCGACAGGCCGTCAAGCGTGCCATGTTTCAGTGCTGCATAAGTATCGTTAGCCCTTGTCATTCCTAGTGTAAGCTCGCCCTCTACAAGCAGTCCGTGGTCGTCTTCCTCTGCCTTTAACCATTTACCGATTGGCAGTTCCCATGATTCATGCTGCAGAAACATTTTCGGGAGGCCGTTTACTTCCAGCGTGTCTTTGTATGCGCCCGGCAATATGGTGTCACCGTAGGAGTCAACCTGATTGAATACGGACGCGTAACCGCTGAAACTGCCCTTTCCGTTGCTGTCCGCTTTTATCTTGCACTCACTGAGCGATAGTGTTTTCTGTAGCATTTCCGCCTCCGGGTTTTATCTTTCCTAGCATATTCAGTGGCGCGAGATTTGTTTGCGCCGTTAATTCGTCGCCGCCGTCTTTGGGCGGATCGTTTTCCAGCTGCCTGCACTCGTTTCGTGTTTTTAATCCGTTCTGAACGGCTTTAGCGTAAACTTCCATGCGGTCTTTGATGTTTGCTCTCAGCAGTGCGTCGGCGTTAAACTCAGCTGTAAATCTGACCCTTTGCGAGCTGGTCATTACGCGTTTTCTGATAGCCTGCTGGAAATTGACAAGCGCTGGACCGACTGTTGTTTTAAAAAATCCGTCGATAATTTCTTTAACACCAGATCCCCAGGTTGTTGCGCTGTTCTGATTAACAAGCACGGACGGAACGCCGAACCATCGGCATATTTCTTCAACACCAAAATTGCGCGTTTCAAGCAGCTGCATATCCTCTGGTGATATGTTTATTTGCTGGTACTTCATGCTTGCCTCAAGGATATACAGGCGCGATGTGTTGCCTTCAGCCATCTCCGCAAAGTTCTGTTTCAGTTTTTCGCGCTGCTCTTTGCTCAACAGATTATCAACCATCAATACGCCGGTCGGCTTCCCTCCGCTTGCAAACATCTTGTTTGCTGCAGACTGGCTGCTTTTTACCTCTGCTGTTGTTGCCTTCATGTAGTCAAGTCTTGAAAGCCCGGTGATGCCGTTCCCCATTTCCTTGATATGCAACACGCTATCCTCAGCCAGTGCGGCAACATCGCCGCCTATCGAATAATAGTAAACAGCTGTTCCGTCCTTAAGGATGTCCATTTCTATCTGATCGGCTGGCATTGGCCATAGCGAATAAGGCTCGCCGTTCGATGATCTGTCTATTCGTGCATAAGCATTACCGCGAAACAATAGATTCAGTATCATCGCCGTCCAGAACTCGACAGGCGTCATGCGCGCATTGGGCGATTCATGCAGCAATTGCCACAGAGAAGAATCTCTCGCCAGATCGCGCATACCGTCTTTCTGCGCGTAAACCATTATCGGCAGCGTACTGATAACCCTCGCCAGTAACGAAACGCATCCCCAGACTGTTGAAATCTGCAGGGCGGCGTCAACGCTGACAGCTGGCGTGTCCTCTATCAGGCTGTTTGACGGTCTGCTGTCCTGCTTGCCAGGTATGTTTGATAAAGCCCGACCACCGAAACCGAACCATCTGAAAATTGATGTAATAAAGTTCATCCGTAGATTGGTTCGTTTATGAATTCGTCGATACTGCCCTTGTCTTCAGCCAGCATCGCGCGGGATATTGCCAGAAGCAACGCGATTGCTCCGTCAATTTTGTTCGCTGAATTTGTCTTGTGCGGACTTCTGAGTCCTGAAAATTTTGACGGCTCAGACATTACTACGTTGCTGATCATCCAAGAAAATGCCGGGTTAGATTTAAAATGTATCTTCCTTTCGAGTACCAGGTTCTCCAACTCTGTCGCGGCCGGGGAAAACACGGTGGATTTTTGTGCTACCTGGACCATTGGCAATTCGTAATCGTTGGTCAGTTTGGTGACAAAGTACATTCCCATTGCCGGATCAAATGGAACTTCCTGAAGATCATGATTGTTTTTTAGTTTGACCAGGTCGTCTCTGACATTGTCAAAATCAGTTATATCGCCTTCATTACCGATAATATGACCCTCGTCGCGCCACACAATCATCTGGCTGTTTTTTGATGTTTCAATGGCTTCGTCATTGAGATACAACCTTGGGAAAACGTATAGGTGACCATTCCGCCAGAACACTGTGACGAGCGCCGCGAAGTCGCTCTTTTCCGCCAGGTCCATACCCGTCCAGCACTTCTCGCCCGCAAAATCGCTGATGTCAATTTCATTGTCAACGCAATGTTCCCATTTGCGCATATCCATCCAATCTATTGACGCATTAACCCAAACATTAAGTCGCTTGGTTTTGAAATTGTTACGTGTGCCAGGCATGCGCTCCGCATGAAGCGCACCCTTTTGTAGATCATCCTCGTAAACCGATACGCCGTAATTTGGGTTTGCTTTTTCCCAGCACGAAGGATCGCTCCAGTTATCATCATCATCAATGGTGTATATGATTCCGAAGTAACTGTCGTCGTTGGCGACGCTCCCCTTGATTGGGTATCCCAGACCGTCGTGCTTTATCAATGTACCGTTTAGCAAACTTGTTACGTAATCCCTCTGCTCGTAGCATATTCCGCTCTGGTCGCTTCCTGCCGTGGTAATACTCCATAGCATGGGCTGACTGCGCGCGCCCATTGCTGTGTCAAGCACGTCATAGACTGCTCTTGTCTTATGAGCGTGGAGCTCATCGACTGACGCAAAGTGTATATTCAGGCCGTCAAGCGTCGAACCTTCGGCAGACAGCGGGACGTACTCGCCGCCGTTTTCATTTTCTTTTATGCTGTGCTCGAGCGGTTTTACTTTGTATCTGCGGCGCAATCCTGGTGTGCGCTCGACCATCTTTTTAGCGACATCAAAAACAATTCGCGCCTGCTTTGCAGTAGTGGCCGCAGAGAATATTTCAGCGCCAGGTTCTGCGTCTGCTGTCAGCATGTACAGCGAAACACCGCTGGTCAATGTGCTCTTTGCGTTCTTCCTTGGCACCTCAATATAGACTGTACGGTATCTCCTGTATCCGTCTTTGTGATACCAGCCGAATACTGTGGTCAGAATAAATATCTGCCACGCTTCCAACTTTATTCTTGTTCCAGCCCACTTGCCCTTTATGTGCGGCAGAAGTTCGATAAACTTGCAGACATGCTCTGCCTGATCGGGCGCATACTCAAACCTGTATCCAGAATCTTTCAACCAGAAATCAAGATCATCAAGCTGTCGCCTGCATGCTGCCTTCACCCACTTGCACGCTGGTGTCTTTCCAGATAAAACTGATTTTGCGTAACTGATTGCTGTATCTGTGTAATACCCTAGAGATTTTCCCATCCATCGCCAAATGGTAATGAAGGTGTGTTATCAAACTGTGATGATTTGCGCCTTGACCTTGGTGTCATGCCGAACTCTTTTAGAAACGACATCATTCTCTCGCTTGCCCGATTCCTAACCTGTACCCACACTGACATCTGCTGGTATCCGTTCGGCGTGTACGCTATAAAGCCAGCCTGACCTCTTGGGTCATTAGCGTTTTCTTCATCAATTTTTATCTCGCAATAAACGACTTCTGACCATGCCTTGCAATACGCTGAAATGGCTGCTCTATCAATACGGGAAATAAGCCCGAGCTTTTTAAGTTCCTCGCAAATACGCTTATATTCGCTGAGTGCTTCGTCTTTTAAGTGAGGCGGGCAATCTGGTATTGCTACTTCCGGCGCGGCATCGTCGAGTATTGTCTCGCGCTGCTGTTGTTTTCCCTGGTTATTGCGCCGATATTCAAGAACATTACCCATAAAAATACCCGTTGGTAGAGATGTACCCCCCCCCTAAAAATTACATCCCGTAAAAAATTGACTAGGCGGTCGGTCTTTTGGCTCTGCGTCTCAGACTTTCGACCCGCCCCTCGGTCTGCTGAAAGCTCCGTCTTCGATGAATGTTTTTCTGTCATGACAAGGTTTGCACATCGGCTGCCAGTTTTTCCTATCCCAGAATAAGCGCATCGCTGCTAATATAAGGTTCCGGTCGCCGGTTTGCTTTGCCTCGTAAAGCCTATGCGGAATCTTGTGATCGACAACAGTGGCAATCACATATTTGTTTTGCTTTAAATGTTCGCAACAATAAGGGTGAGAAACTAAATACTTGTCTCTCTCTTTGCGCCACTTCGCCCCGTAACCGCGTTCTGAGGAACTGCCTCTGTGCTTGTCGTGCAGTTCTTTTTGTACTTTCTTATGATGATCGCATCTATTGCCGCATCTAACCAAGACATTGCACCCTGGATAACCACACGGCTTTTTGGCAGATACGGGCATAAAAAAAGCCGAAATCGCAAGATTCCGGCTTGTCTGGCTGTTTCCAGATTTATTCTGGACGCATTTATTTAAAGATTAGCAGATTTATACACTTTTTCGGCATCATGTGTCAAGTGTGCGTTCAATAAATTTGCCATCAGCTTGTATGCATTGTGTTTGTACTGGCGGAAAGTCCTGATCGCAATCCCCAGCTGATAGGCTTTGCTGGCTTCATTCTTGCAGGTTGATAGAAATTCTTTTCTGATAACCAGCTTCGGTATCTCCGGTAATTGATTGTAAGCCAGATCGGTTTGCTGGAATTCCAGGTCGACGCCTGGATCAATAACAGGATCGCTACCTGCTGGCGTCATGTTCATGAACGCGGACCGCTCCGGGAAACCGAGCTTAACGCCCGTTTGCATCTTTATTCTTGCCCAGCGCGTCAGGCGTGATTCAACGCAATTCTCATCAATCATCTAAACAGCCTCCTTAAACAGTTTGCAACGATACCCAATACCCGGAACGCCGACCTGACGTTCGTTCCTGCCATCCGTGCAGACAACACGGTCAAGCACAACTTTATGACTGACACACAACCGGCAACCAAGCGAGTCAAGCTGCCTGCGCTCGACAACATCCGCCGGATCACCGTAATAAAAATGCGGCAATGCGCGGCTTCCCTTCATCTGCGCTTGCCTCCATCCATGGGCGTCAAATCAATCTCGCTCAACTTGACAACATCACCAGTCAACTGCTGGCCGAGTTCAATGCCGTTCTCTTTCGCCCAGGTCATCCGAACATCATCGCCGAACAATTCACGGCAATGATCGGCAAATGCTACGCACTCGGGCATGTTTTCCCTGACATACTTCGCATCAATCTTGCTCATTCAGTCTCCAGTTTCCATACCTTCCACACTTCAAAACCAAGGTGTGGAATATTGAAACCCTTTGCTGGCGTACTTCTTCCATACCTTCCATACGTTCCATACTTGTTTTTACGCGCATATACGCGCGCGCGTGTGTGTGCGTGCGTGCGCCTACGTATGCGCGCGGGATTCAGGTATGGAAGGTATGGAAGGTATGGAAACAGCCCTATCCATGCGGCTTTCAGGGTTCCATACCTCAGCAAGCAGGTATGGAAGGTATGGAACATTTTAGAAAGGTATATCACGTTCACCCCCATTACTGTCGCCGGTACTCGACCCTGCCTCACTTCTTTCCGGTGGCTTGTACCAAAACCGGCTGACAGCATTCGTTTTCTTTTCTTTCTTGGTGCAACCAAGCGCCTGCAGCGCCTTGCCGATACGCGTCTGCACATCACGAGACAAACGCGCCGGATCAATCTTCAGGTAATACGCAGCATCCGCCATCGAGAACAGGTCGTACTGCTCCTCGACATACTTCTCCAGCATGTCGATAAACGAATCATGCTGATGACGTTTGACTTGTTCGGGATCGAATATCGTGCGCTGTTCTTCAGACGTCGGCCAGAACCGCTTGCCTTTCTTGTACAAGTGATATGCTTCAGCAAACAGCTGATCGCGCACAGCGGCCAGCCCCTCGCAATCAATCTCCTGATCGCACACGACCGGCCAGAACCGGCGCCCACCGGTTGTATCCTTGTTCCATGACCATTCATTAGTCGACCCCCCGAATACAAGCTGGCGCGGGCTGCGTATGTCACGCCTGCCGTATGGCGGTCTGAATTCATCAACCTGCCTGGATAAAAACGACTTTTGCCGGGCGGCTTCAGCCCGTGCCAGCGAATCCAGCTCGGCAAATTCATACAACCACTTGCCGCGTATTGAATTCATAGAGTCTTTGTTGTGCAGGTCCAGATCGGTATCACCGAACCATTCACCGGCAAGAGCGCGCAACATGGACGACTTCCTCCGCCCCTGCGCGCCTTCCAGTACCAGGCAGCAGTCAAACTTCACGCCCGGTTCCATCACGCGCGCAACCATGCCCATCAAAAACCAGCGTGACACACGCATGATGTAATCATTCTTCGGCGCGCCGATATAATCCGTTATCCAGTCATCAACACGCGACTGGCCGTCCCACTCAAGCGAATTCAGATAGTCCCTGACGGGATGAAAAGTATTAGCCCTGGCCAATGCCTCAACAGCCTCGGCAACCTGCGCAGGAGACGGCGCAAAAGCATAATTGCGGGTAAGCCACATGGCCGTCTGCACGTCGTCATTCGCGTCCCATTCTTCAGAATCGCTCGACGTGAACGGCGGCTTGTTGCGCTTGCATATCACATACGAAAACTCATTGAACGCCAGCACGCCCCGCCAGTTAATATCAGCGCTGATAATGTCGTAAATATTCGACAAACAAGGCACAATGCGCCCGTTGCTCATCAGCAGCCCGCCATCCTGCTTTTGCTGCTTCGGCTGCTGCTTATCGGTGCGGACATCATTAATCATGGCGATCAGATCATTCATCTGCGCGCCATCATCAATAGCGTCGGCAACGTCCCAACCGTCCGGTTTATCGCCCGGTTTCGGGATATTCACAAACTTGAAATCAGTATCCGGGTCAATGTCCTTCAGCATCCGGCAAATATCGCGCATTGCACGCATGCCCGGCTGTTTCGATTCAGGCAGCAATGGCTTTGTGAGTGGATCAACCCCATTCGCCTTGTCATCTTTCGATAACGGCTCGCGTTTTGAATCGCAATCCGCCCAGGCATAAATCGACCTGCCAGCCAGTGGCGACCAGTCAACCTTGCCGATTGCCTTCGACCCACCCGGCCAACTGACAACAACAAAATTACCCTCAATAACTGGCTCAGCAAAGTCAACGCACTTCTCGCCTTCAACCAGCAAAACCGGTCTGTCTGGATACTTTGCCAGACGATCCAGCTTATAAATCGGCCTGGGTTCAGAAAACGAAACCCAGCGCCATTGCAGATCGCCGGTATCCGCATTCCTGCAGAAAGAAAGCGGTATCGTCTCTTTGCCGCCGGTCGAAGTTTTAAAGCGGTAGATATAGCCGATCAGCAGCCCGTCAGCATCAAGATACCGATAAACATAATCAGGAATACCGCGCTTGACATGCGCCCTTGGTGGTTTCGGCGCATCCTGCGGAACGGGTAAAACAGGTGTCCATGGCGACTTTTTGCGCGAATCCGGCTTACCCTCTGGTTCAGCTGGCGCATGGTTATTGTTTGCCGGCACATCGTCGGAAATACCGACAATCTCAGCCAGCGCAATTGCCGCATCTTTCTGTCTTACCGAATGCAGATACGCATACAGGCTGATAAAATCCCCGCCCTTTTCGCCGGTCGAGAAATCGCCCCACTGGCCGGTATTGATATTGACCGCGAACGATCCCTTGTGCCTGTCTGATCGCGTCGGGTTCAGCCCAAAATACTCATGCCCCGAGACCTTGCCGCCAGGTATCCATGACGGCAGCAGCGTATTCCATCGCGACAGAGCGGCCTGCGCAATGCGCGGGAAATCAATCTTTCGATTCATCGCGCCCCTTAAACAACATATCAAATATCATCAGCCCGGTTATATAAGCGCCGAATACCAAGCTAAGACCGGCAAAAATACCAACGATATGTACAAATAAATCAATCCACATCACGACCGCCTCACTTGATCGCTTTCAGTCTTGATTCGCGTTCCATCGTTTGATCGTGGATCGACTTGATTCTTGCCTTGATCTGTTCGCGCGTCTCGGACACCTCATCAAACAACCGCATCAGGTCGTCGTATTCGCGCTTGTCTATGCCTCCGTCTTCAAGTGAAGTGCGTACGCGGGCGGCAAATTTGCCATACCTGGATTCGCGTTCCAGAAACAGGTCAAGCAATTCCATATCTGAAACAGCGTCAAGTTTGTGAGATTTGACAAACACCCCGTCTCTCTCAGCCGCATGGAATCGCGCAAAATCATCTGTATCAAGAATCGCAATAAGCCGCTCATATTCCTGAACGTATAAATGATGCGTCGCGCAATTAGGATTGAGTTTGCTCTTGAGTGTTGAGTACGGAATACCCATTCTCACAGCCAGCGCCGCAATGCCGCCCGGGTAACTCAACGCCTTGCTGTGGACATGGTCAAGTATGTTCATGGTCGCTCCTCCCGAAAAAGACCGTTTCCAAAAAACCCTCCCGCCGCTAGTATTAAGCTGCGCAATGCCCGGCCATGGAGATAGAGCAGAGAAGGACATGGCCGGGCGCTGCAACAACTGCACACTGCCGCGATAACGGACGCGGCACCGGGAGGAACTGATTTATTCGTTTACTGCGTGTTTATTACTATGATCATTTGCGAGTTCAGGCCAGACTTCATGCCAATCATTCGGGCGTATTTCCTTGCGTCCAAACGGCTTGTTTGCATCCTGCGTTTTCTTCTCGATGCGTGCCGCAAGGATGATCATCTTGTCATCCGGTATCCGGTTTTTTACTTTCCATTCGGATACAGACGAATTGGCAATTTTGAAAAGATTGGCAACCTTGGATACGCCGCCGAACAGTTCAATAATTTCTCTTGCTTCCACAAAGTCTCCTGTTTCTTGTCAATATTAGGCATTCCTAATTTAATTGTCAATAGGCACTCCTTATGTTTTTAGTATTAGACTTCCCTACTATGGGAACAACTACGCTTGCAGAACGACTAAGGCTTGCCTTGAACAATAAACCGGGAGCGAAACAAAAAGACCTCGCGGAGTATTGTGGCGTCGCTCAGCCATCCGTTACAGATTGGTTTAATGGGGAAACAAAAAACATCATCGGCATAAAGTTAAAACTTGCCGCTGAATTCCTTGGCGTCAACCAAGTGTGGCTAGGTACAGGCAAAGGCGAGATGTACGCGCCTCCAGAATACACTGGCGACAAAAAGAGAGACGCACTGATAGATATAATAAAAAACGCGCCCGAGGAATACCTAGGACAGCTTGAACGCAATGTTCATGCGGTCTGTCAACCAAAAGTTAAATACGGAAACGATAAAAACGGAAACGAAAAACACTAGGGTCCTGGAAATAAATAATTTCTGTCATAAAGATTTATGCAGGTGCAAGGGAATAGATAAATAAAACATAATCAATGTATTACTACCTAACAGCATTTATTGCGTTCGCATCGGTGATGATATTGATAAACAGCACGTCTATTGCAAATACCATCATCTACACATCAGCCATAGTTGGCTTGATGATCCTGTCAAAATGGCTTTTCCCAAGCCAGCCGCAGAAAAACAAACAGAACCGACCGGCGACGAAAACAAAGCCAGCGTCAAACCGAACAGCGCAACAGCAGCAGCCCGCAAAAAACCGGTACACAATACCAGAACAAATACACGAATGGCCGCAGCTAAATGAATTTGATTTTGATATTGTCGGCGAGTCGTATTATCAGCCGGCCATATCGAGAATATACCAATCATGGGTCAGTAACTACAAAGAAGGCGACATGGTCGACCCGCTTGACGCCTTCCTGATCCCGGACGACAACAACCCGTATGATGACAAGGCCGTCAGGGTGGATATTGATAACTACACCGTAGGCCACCTAAGCCGCGACGATGCTAGAAGTTTCAGGCGGAGGCTTGGAGCCAAGAAACTGACCGGACAGATCACGAAGTGCAAAGCCACCATTACCGGCGGTCATGAGCTGAAGAACGGCGACACCGCAAGCTACGGCGTCGCGCTGGATATAAAACCGTTTGAATCAATATGAAAATCGAAGATCCAAAGAAAACAAAAAAACGCTGGCCGTCAGACCAAGAAAAGAGAAAACCGAAAGACGCCCGGTAATCACCAGATCAGCCGGAAAGCAGCCGCGCCTATCCCGAAAACGACCGGTGTCGCGGTTGCCATGATACTTACTATATTGAGCCACTTTCCCTTGATGTTGGCGCAATCCCTGTTCGACTCGATGCAGCGCTGTTTGCTTTCCAGTATCTCTTTTTTTAATACCAGGCAATTCATCATCGCCGTTTTTGAGTTATACAAATTTTTTGGGTCATTTGTCGGCGGAGCTATATCAGAAGCCTGCATGCACTTCAAAACCAGAACGCAGGCAATGGCGAACAGATAAACAGAAGAGGCCAGCATCCCGCCCTGCAACCACAAAGGCGCGCCATCATTTCTGATCGAAACAAACAGGGCAAGCGCGCCGCCAGCGCCGGTCAGCAGTAATATCAGCAGATTGTTTGCAGCTCTTTCCAGTGAATTGATGCACTCTATCTGGAAATCTGCATTCGCCTGCGCTTCAGAGTCGGTATAGTCAAACAACCATTTCATTTCCCACGGCCACATAAAAACCTCCTTATCAAACGAGCTGTCAAGGAATCCTTGACAGCTATCAAAATCACCCCAGCATATACCCGCAAACCATCCCTGCGATGAATAGCGCGCCCATACCAATCCAAGCCACATGCGGCTGAATGCCTCTGCGCCATGAACCTTTCGTTACGCCGTCCAGAATATCCCGGCGCTGAGATTCAAGCAATTCTATGATTCTTTCGTTCAAATCTCTTTGGCTATCACTTACCCGCCTTAGAGACCTTTTTGTTTCGTCAAATACTTCGTTGATTTGATCAACATCTATCGCTTCATCCTTACCTGCCATAACACCTCCCAATAAAAAATTAATCAATCCGCTAATCACGGAATGAAAATTTTATCATAAAAATTAGGAATACCTATTGACATGTTAATTAGGAATGCCTAACATACCTCAAAACAACGCAACAAAACACAAAACGAAACAGTGGAGGAAACATGACAACCGTAATTTATGACTGTGACGCGGGCGACCTAAGCCCGCAAAGCATAACCAGACTGGCGAACATGTATCACGAATCAGAAGCCACCACAGAGTGGCAACCGGGCGAAGATTTGTCGGAAAAACTGGTTATCACCCCGATCAGCAAAGAGATTGCAGACCAGCTCGACATCGCCGAGGAAGACCTGATCCACATCGACGAAGCCATGGAACTACTGCAAAGCGATGTATCCATGAGCGATGTAATAACCCATGGCAACGAAGCATTCGCCAGAGATGACCCAATCACGTTGCAGCAATGCCTGATGCTGGCGAAATTAACCATTGACCACTCGCTATCAAGCGAATCGATACCGCAGCACGAAAAGTCAGGTTTGCGCGTTATCTCGGCGGTAATAAAAGCAACAAATGAATTTGCAAAAGAAATTGAGACAGCCGTACCGGATGATCACAGGATTTTTTGCGCAAGAAAACTGATTATCTTGAAAGATGAAATTCTCAAGATAAGTGTAGATACAGCTCTCGGCAAATTCCACGACCAGCGCAGCCAGCAGGAGGAACCAACGACATGACCGCCAGACCGCTCGACTACTACACCAAAGGATCAACAGGACTACTGACCATGAACAGCAAAAAACACTCAACACTATATCCACAAATATACGTTGAAAAATTGCGCCGCAAATACATGATTGCGAAAGTCGCTCTTGCAATCGAATCAATTGCGCTGCTCATCATGGTTTTGTCCGGACTGACATTCATCTACCGGGTATTTTAATCATGAAACTAATCGGACTTACCGGCCCGGCAGGATGCGGAAAAACAACAGTAGCCGACTACCTGCACGATAAACACGGCTTCTATCACCTGTCCTTTGCCATGCCGATCAAAGAAGCACTGGCCGCAATGCTGGGCGTGTCAATCGACCGGCTGGAAAACCGGCAATACAAAGATACCCCATTAATCGGTATCGGCAAATCACCTAGACAGCTCATGCAAACGCTGGGCACTGAATGGGGACGTGAAATTGTGAATCCCGACCTGTGGGGAATGCTGCTGCAGCGCAAAATCGATTTCAACATGCAACTCGCGCCTCAGCAGTCAATCGTCATTAGCGACGTGCGGTTCGAAAACGAAGCCAGACGCATCAGATCTCAAGGCGGCGAGATATGGCACATCACCCGTCCGAGCAACCCGCACAAGGTCAGCAAGCACAAAAGCGAAAACCTGATCGAGCCACTGCCAGACGAAACCCTAATCATGAACACAGCAAGCATAGACGAACTGAAAAACGCAGTCGACGCGCTGCTGATCGAGGAGGAAACGGCATGAAAAACACCGATATGCGCCACTACAAAACCCGCAAGCTGGACGCGCAAACGATCATCGCCGCACTGGCAATCATCGGCATGATTGCAGTCACCTGGAGCGATCACACCAACCGCAGCGAGATCGCCAGAGCAGCACAGCAGGAGATCGTAGAGCGCGATCTGTGCATCGAGCAGCTTGAATACACCATCCTGCAAATTTTTCATCAACCAACCCACGGAGACATTGAACTATGAATCAGTCAGTAATCACAACGCTGCGCCAGATCGGCAATGGCAGTCTGGTGACCAGCGTAGAAAACAAACTGCAAACACTCGTGCAGGCAGTAGAAGAGACCGGAAAATCTGGCAAATTGGTCGTCACCATCAACGTAGCCAAGGCAACCAAGGGCAACGCGATGACCATCAAGGGCGCGGCCAAATTGAGCGCGCCTGATACCGAGCACCATGAAACGCTCATGTTCGCTACCGAAGACGGCGGCTTGAGTACCGAGAACCCCAAACAGCAGAAACTCGATCTGAACGTGATCAAGGCTGAAAAGGGTGAAATCAAAAACGTAAACGAGGCCAAATAATCATGTCATACCCGGAATACAAAGACGCAGAAAGTGGAACTGAAAACATAGCGCAGACGGTCGCCAGGGAAACCAAAAAACCGTTTGAACTCGGCAGCGAGAAGCACATCAAGCGCATTGCCCTGCCGCCCGGCTGGAAGGCTGAATCGTTCGATGACGAAAAGCTGCTGGATAGACCCATAAGAATAAAAGGCGAGGCAGTCGCGCAAGATGTTGACAGCTTTATCGCTTATGTTGCAAGGCATGCTATCGGATCAACATCAACAATCTATTGCGGCGCTGATTACGCGAACAACAACCTGACCATTATATCCGTACTGGACGACCACGCCAAAGACGATCCGTCATGGTGTGACCACACGGTAAGGTTCAAACCAAAACAATCAATTGAGTACGGAAACTGGATTGAGAATGACGGCAAAGCCATGCCACAGGTCGACTTCGCCTTGTTCATCGAACGCAACCTTGACGACATTGCCAATGTTGACGGCATGCCGACCGGCAGCCAGCTGCTGGAAATGGCTGTGCAGTTCGAGCAAAGCCAGGACATGCGCCTGAAATCACACATAAGACTGCAAAGCGGCGGCGTCCAGATGCAATTCGTCCAAGACGATGACGAGGCAACCATCGCCAGAATGACCATGTTCGACCGGCTTGCAATCGGCATTCCCGTTTTCTGGAACGGTGAGCACTACCAGATAGACGCACGGCTGCGCTATCGAGTGCGAGAAGGCAAGGCCGTGTTCTGGTACGAGCTGATCCGGCCTGAGAAGGTTTATGAAGCGGCATGCAAAACCATCATCGACCGCGTTAAAACAGAAACCGGACTGCCTTTCTTTTTCGGTAGCTGGGCAAAGTAAATGCTAACCGCGCAACAGCACTGGCTCATCGATCTAGGCATCATGCGTAGTCCCTGCGCGATTGATGAGCCGGTGATTAGGAAAGCGCCGAGACGGTTTACCAAGTCACCCAAAACCAGCAAGGCGGACAAGGCGCGGCTTAAGCAGGCGATCATCGATCACATTAACAGCCAGCGCATGAAGCGCATAACCGCCGACCAGCTATACGACCGCATGATTGAGAGCGGATCGCTGGACAACGGCAAGGGCGACCAGATCAGCATAGTCGTTTTCAAGAAGCTGTACAGCGACATCATGCGAAACGGTGAGGCAGTCACGCCAACGCGAACGGCTAAGGAAATGATCAGCGAAGGCAAAACCGTGATGCAGATCATGGCCAAAACAGGATTGTCCCGCAAATGGATCAACGAACTGAAAGCAAAAAGGAAGCAATCATGAACACACTAGATAAAGAAAACATCGTCGAGTCGCTCCGGTTCCTGCAGACCGTATGCCATACACAGGCATTAAATAACGGTTGGTGGCGCGACCTGGCAACCGGCGAAGACATGCGCGGCAAACGTAATGTAGGTGAAATGCTCTGCCTTGTGCACAGCGAGATCAGCGAGGCCATGGAAGGCCATCGCAAAAGCATGATGGATGACAAGCTGCCGCACAGAAAAATGATTGAAGTCGAGCTGGCCGATGCAATGATCAGAATCCTTGATTTATCCCACGGCATGAACCTCGACCTAGCCGGAGCCATGGCGGAAAAACTGGAATACAACGCCAACCGTCCGGATCACAAACCCGAAAACCGTCGCGCCGCTGGCGGCAAATCCTACTAACCAACCAACGATTTTTTAACCACCAAGGAGAACCAAGCAATGTTTAAAAGCATAGTTTTATCAATACTCGCAGCATTAGGCGGCGACATCGATCGAGGCGCGGCTGCGCTGACAATCGCAGAACACCCAACCCTTGCGCAGTGTGAAAAACACATCGGGCGCACGCATAACGCTCGTCTGGATACATACGAAAACAAAGGCTATGAGATGAAACTCAAGCTGAATAACACCAGAGCACACGGTTTCAATGACAACCAGACTTCCACATGCGTCCAGACCGTCAAGCCAGAGGAAGCACAAGCGATCTACATAATTGGCGTGGTGTACCAGAACAACGGCTTCGGTTCCCAGACCTATGAAACAGAAGTCCTATACCTGGGATCGCCAGCGCAATGCGGCGAGATCGATTCACTACTGGCCAGCATCAACCCGCACTTTACCCCGCCAGAACTGGGAATCATGGCCGGGTGTACCGACTTAACAGGTTTATAAATTCCTCCACAGCCACAAGGCGGAGCCGGTGAAAGCCCGGCATTGATTAGCGGGAATCGTAGCTCAGTGGCAGAGCGGCAGGCTGAACGCCTGCGGCCGGTACGAATATTTGACATCCCATCGAATATTGACAGTACGAATCAGAATTGGGAACTCTGGTGCGAAGGTTCAAATCCTTCCGATTCCGCCCAACAAGGACAGAACAATGAAGATAAATCTTATCGGCATGATATTGAATAACGCTGGCCGGGCATGTTTTGACGGCGCCGTACTCGACGACGACGGCAATCCAATGCCGGCAGCAGATTCATTGCATTACATGATCATGGAGTATGCAAAGGTAGTCAACGGCGGCACATCAAACGTAGTTACAGTGTCCCGCGAAGTGACAAAACAAACAAAAGACGGTTGGGAAGGATAACCATGTCATCAGTCAACAAAGTCATATTAATCGGACGCCTCGGCAAAGACCCGAACATCAACTACATGTACGACGGCACAGCCGTTGCGAACGTATCACTGGCAACGTCGGAAAAATGGAAAGACCGCAACGGCGAGAAGCAGGAAAAAACCGAATGGCACCGTTTAACTGCGTACCGAAAGCTGGCCGAAATCATCGGCGAATATCTCAAGAAAGGCAGCCAGGCATATTTTGAAGGCCGACTCGAAACAAGGAAGTGGACCGACAAAGACGGCATCGACCGGTACACGACCGAGATCATCGTCGACAAAATGAAAATGCTCGATACCCGGAACCAGTCAGCCCAACCAGCCCAGACTAGCAACGCAACCCAACCCCAACCGCCAGCCGGTAACGGGTTTGATGATATGGAAGACGATATCCCTTTCTAGGAGGAAATATGAAAAAGCCATCATTGCCAGATATTTTCTACAACGTCTGCAACCAGCACCAGAAGGCGAGACCAATCATGCAGAAACCATATATTTGCGGCAACCACGTGGTATCCACAGATATGAGCATGATAATTATAGCCGACAAAAATAAATACGATACCTCGGGTCTGGAAGAATCGGCGGACTCATTATCTGAAAACACAGAAAAAATAATAAACAGAATTAAACAGACAGAGTGTATCAAGCCTTGGCAGAAGATCGATATAGATGACGATGAGATCGTTAGTTTCATGGATGCAAAAGTAACGCATGGCGAGTGCTACGAATGCGATGGTAACGGATATGTATACCTGTCCACATCATTCAATGAGTACGAAATCGAATGCTTGTCCTGCGACGGAACAGGCGATCATCCAACGATCCCAATCTGGGGTCATGTTTGCGTCGATCAGGTGCGCGTGAATCCTTGCTACATTTTTTTGATCAACAATGCTGACTCATACAATACGATTGATAATCAACTGTTTTTCCGTATTGGAGAAATTAGCGGCACGGTCTTAGGGATGAGGTAACCACATGAAACCCATCAACACCAACACCAGACTAACCCAACACTTCACCCTGGGCGAGCTGATCAAATCCCAGACCGCTACCCGGCTGGGACTGGATAACACGCCAGACGCCGGAGCGGTCGAAAACCTGCGCTGTCTGTGCGCAAACATACTCGAGCCGGTACGCGCCAGATTCAACCAGCCGTTCAGCCCAAGCAGCGGCTACAGATCGCCCGGCCTGAACGCAACGATAGGCGGCAGCAGCAAAAGCCAGCACATGACCGGACAGGCGGCAGACATCGAGGTACCCGGCATCAGTAACTTATGCCTTGCGCGATGGATCAGAGACTACCTGCAATTCGATCAACTGATACTAGAGCACTTCGACCCAAGAGACCCACATTCAGGCTGGGTACACGCCAGCTACAGCCGCGACCACAACCGCAACGAATGCCTGACATACAGCCGGAAACACGGCTACCTGAACGGGCTGATCGAGACGCCATACCAGATCAAACAAAACGAAACACGGAAACGCTGAACAAGGAGGAGTGATGACAACCCATAACGACCATAACTATAACAACTTACCGCCAGCCGAAACCGAGAGGCTGTCTATTCTGGCAGAGGAAATGGGCGAATGCTTGCAAGCAATAGGAAAGATACTGAGGCACGGATATGAATCATGCCATCCAAAAGACATGAGCTCAACGAACCGTGAATTACTGCAGAAAGAACTAGGAGACGTGCTGTATACACTTTTACTAATGTCGGCTGCTGGCGACGTGTCTATAGACAGCATAAATCACTGGTCGACAAAGAAAGCCCAGAAAATAAAGGAATACACGCACCACCAAAAAGAATCATTGCTTAACCTGGTTGAGCTTGCGATCGACGAATATAAAGAAGGTAAAAAATGATTATCGGGAAAATGGATGTAGATAGAGAAATAACATCGGCAATATCCAGACTGCGCGGAAATATTGAAGGATACATCTACGCAGAACCGCACGACGGCAAAGGCAAATCACCGCTGCTTATAATGGTCGGCGACCCGATCATAGCACTGAAAGCGCGATCAATCGAGATCGAGCTGCGCGGCAGCGACGGCAGATTGCTGACAACAATGACCGGTACTGTCTAGCGATGACAAAACGCGCCACCTGGACAGCCGAAGATACGGCGCTGTTCATCAAGCACTACCCGGACAGCACCGAAGCCGAGCTGGTTGAATTGTTTGGTGGACGCTATACGGTCAAGCAGATACGCGGCAGGCGCAAAAGATTGAAGATACACAAAAGCGACGAGTATCGCCAAAGACATGGAATAAACAGCGAAGGAAGATTCACGGAAGGAATCGTCCCATTTAACAAGGGCAAGGCGCATCCATCTGTCGGGAACTCGAGTAAACACTGGTTCAGGCGAGGAATGAAGCCGGCCAACCACAGGCCGGTCGGCAGCACCAGGCTGTCAAAAGATGGATACATCGAGATCAAAGTCGCTGAAGGCCGGTTTAAGTGGCGACTGCTACATCGAGAAGTCTGGAAAAAACATCACGGCAGCTATCCGCCAAAAGGTCATGCAATCGTATTTATCGACGGCAACAAACAAAACTGCGACATCAACAATTTGCAACTGATCACCAGAGCGGAACTGATGCAAAGAAACACGGTACACAACCTGCCGAAATACCTGGCGGAACTGATACAACTCAACGGGCAATTAAAAAGGAAGATCAATGAACGACGTTAACGATTTGAGAGAAATTCTTTTCGACACACTCAAAGACCTGCGCAATGAAGAAAGGCCGATGGACATCGACCGCGCTAAAGCGGTTTCTGATGTGGCTCAGACGATCATCAACACGGCAAAAATAGAAATCGATCACGCCAAAATCACCGGATCATCCAGTTCATCATTCATAACCGAAGAAAAACCGACCGGCAAGCTGCCGACTGGATCAGGTTACGTTCATAAACTAAGAGGTTAATTGGCATGTTACTTGTCAGAAGCAAATTAGAAGCAGCTCAAATTTCTTTATTAATTGCGGGTGTGTATGCGTTCTCAAATGGATCAGAAGACATACAAAAGGTTTTTCAAATATATGTATGGATGTATCTAATAGGCTCTCTTTTCTTTTTGTGCGATGGATTAATATGCGGTGAATATCGGAAATCAGATAGCCCTATCACTATACGAATAAATCTCGGCATTGCTCCCGAAGTTATCGCAGCATTAATAATTGCAAGTTATGGCTATGTGGCAACCGGTGTTGCCTTATTTCTATCCGCAATCATTTATGAGTTTATTGACTATGAAAATATGGAGTGCGAAGAGAGACAATGAAAAGCATTGGAATAACGGGCATGCTTGCAATCGTATTCGGTTCTGGCGGCTGGTTTCTGGAAGAATTTAATATTATTACTGAGCCTGCATTTTGGGCACTGTACGGCGTTGTTTTCGGAGTAATACTTAGTGTTGTAACGGGAATAACTGACTGACGCTAAACGCTATTGAGAAAAGCATGGACATCGAATAAATATCAGGAGAAAAATGAACAAAGAACCAGCAAACGGATTCAAGATCATTACCGATCATAACCTGAATCTATTAAAAGAATCTCGAGAGATATCCAAGAAGGCTGTAGAAGAACTACGGGGAAGGCATGGAATAGAATCATTGAGTCAAGTGTCAGTAGACGAATCATTTGATTACATCACAAAATACTATGATATATGGTTGTCTGCAACAAAACACGGTAAAAGCATCGTCAATAACGACGGTCTCTTTCTTGATTCGCTAGCAGCATTTTCTGCTGGTTTCGCGTTTAAATCTATCCATGAGATATTTGAAAAGGAATCTGAGAAAAAAACAGAAGACGCTTTAAGAAATATGACCGAAAATAGGAGATAGTTGATATGACGAACAATGCCGATCTGACCGAAGAAGAAATAAAAACACTGACGCACACACTAACTGGATCACAATCTGAAGACCAGGTATACAGAAATTATTACGCCGCAGACGAAAACCATCATAACATCGAGACGTTAAAAGCACTTGTCAAAAAGGGCTTGATGCGCAAAGGCAAGCACTATATAGACAGGTCAAACCCTTCTTATCAATTTGATTATTATCACTGCACCCAGAAAGGAGCTGAGGCTGTCGGCCTACACTTGCCGCGCCGTTGATCAGATAATCTCACAGCTTCTTAGCCATATCCTTCATCGATCCCCGATAATAAATCTGCAACATTATGGATATTTTCCTTGATTACAAAGCCGTTGCAAGACTGACGAAAAAGAAAAGAAAATCCTGTCAGATTGCCGCGTTGCGATCTATGGGAATACCATTTTTCATCAACCCATCAGGCGAACCGATTGTTGCGATAAAAGCGGTAGAAGGCGGGAAAGTTGATCAAATAGAAAAGCCGTGGCAATCTAACGCTTTAAAATAAAATCATGGGCAGGAAACCAAGCGTTAATTTTAATTTGCCGCCACATCTTCGCGCCAGAAAAAGCAGTAGCGGAAAGATTTACTACTATTTCGACACTGGCGGCAAGCCACGCAAAGAAATACCTCTTGGAAGTGACTATGCTCTGGCCGTAAAGAAATGGTCTGAGTTAAAAGTAAATGTAACCCCGCAGCACCCGAAAATTATTACATTCCGATATGTAGCAGAGCGCTATATAAAAGAAGTTATTCCCACAAAAGCACCAGCAACACAAAAAGGCAACATGCTGGAACTGTCACACCTGTTCAAATTCTTTGACAACCCCCCTGCTCCACTTGAAAAAATAGAACCGATACACATAAGGCAGTACCTTGATTGGCGTAACGTTCTGCATGCGAATCGCGAAAAGGCTCTATTCAGTCATATCTGGAACAAGGCCCGTGAATGGGGATACACCAACAGGGAAAACCCATGCGCAGGAATAAAGGGGTTCAAAGAGACTGGCCGCAAGAGCATCTATATAGATGACAAAACATTTTCAGCAGTATATCAATCCGCAAGCATACCGCTCAAAGATGCAATGGATCTCGCGTACTTAACCGGACAACGACCATCCGATGTTTTAAAAATGAGAGAAACAGATATTACTGACGGATGTATTGAAATAAAACAGAACAAAACAGGAAAAAAACTCAGGATCAGAATTAAAGGCGAGCTGCACCTGCTCATACAGAGAATACTGGCCCGCAAGTCAACCTACAAAATCAGGTGCTTCTCGTTGATCATAGACGAGACCGGCCAGCCTATGACGCTAAGAACGCTACAAGGACACTTTTACCGCGCCAGAAAAGCCGCTGGAATAGAGAATAACGAATTTCAACTAAGAGACCTGCGCAGCAAGGCCGGAACCGACAAAACAGAAAAAAGCGGTGACATAAGACAAGCGCAAAAGCTGCTTGGGCATACGACAATCAGCATGACCGAGCACTACGTCAGGAACAGAAAAGGTGATATCGTCGAGCCAACAAAATAATATTTTTGCGGATCAAATCAGTTTTTGCGGAGCAAATGAAAAACCAATAAATTATGAAACCCTTATATTTACTGGTGCCGAAGGGGGGAATCGAACCCCCATGATGTCACCATCGCTGGATTTTGAATCCAGTGCGTCTACCAATTCCGCCACCTCGGCATGTGCCAGCTATTTTTTTGCAGCAGCAAAAGATGGCAATTATTACTGAAATTACCCGCTTCAGCAAGCCGCGCCGGTAAAAATACGACCTTCAGTATATAATTGCGCATTTCCGATAAATTCGAGCCCTGTCTTCGCCTCAATGTATAGAATGCAGAATCACACATTTTCAGTACGTTCAATAAGCAACATACCCCGACGATTTTTTATCGGCGCTGATCTGCCAATTAAATGAATATACGGGAGTTTGATTTCGATCTGCCGCCAGAACTTATCGCTCAGCATCCAGCCCAACAACGTGCCAGCAGCCGATTGTTGCATCTGGACAGCACCAGCGGCCAAATACGCGATTTACAGTTTTCCTGCCTGCCCGAATATCTGCGATCAGGAGATGTCGCCGTGTTCAACGACACACGTGTCATCAAGGCCAGATTGTTTGGAAGAAAAAGTAGCGGCGGTAAAATCGAGATTCTGGTGGAACGTGTGCTCGACGAGCATCATGTGCAAGCTGCAATACGGGCCAGCCATGCACCCAGACCAAATAGTCAGCTGTTTCTGGCCGACGAGATTCCTGTCACGGTTTTAGATCGGGAAAATGCGTTCTATACGTTACGTTTCGATCACCCGCAATCCATTTATGAATTGCTGGAACGCTTCGGCCAACTACCGTTACCACCCTATATCAGCCGTTCGGCTTCCTCTGCAGATGAATCACGTTATCAGACAGTATATGCCAAAAATGCAGGTGCAGTCGCAGCACCGACCGCCGGCCTGCATTTTGACGAAAATATACTGAACCTGCTGCGGGCAAAAGGCGTCATGATCACGTATGTAACCCTGCATGTTGGTGCTGGCACGTTTCAACCGGTGCGCGTTGAAACGATTACCGACCATACCATGCACAGCGAACTGTTTCATATTCCTCAACAAACGGCTGATGCAATCGGTCATGCAAAAAAAAATGGCGGTCGTATTCTGGCAGTCGGCACGACATCATTACGGGCGCTCGAAGCTTCTGCTGCACAATATCACGGTCAGGTGACTGCAGGCTCTGGCGAAACCGATATTTTTATTACACCAGGTTATCGTTTTCAGGTAGCAGATCGTTTGTTGACCAATTTTCATTTGCCGCGATCCACCCTGATTATGCTGGTCAGCGCATTCGGCGGTATGAGCAACATACGCAACGCCTACCAGCATGCGATTAAACAACAATATCGTTTTTTCAGTTACGGCGACGCAATGCTGATCGAGAGAAAACCATGAAATTCAATCTGAAAGGAACTGATCAGGCAGCACGCCGGGGAACGCTGACACTAGCGCATGGACAGGTTGAAACGCCAGCATTTATGCCCGTAGGCACTTATGGTGCGGTCAAGGGCATATCTCCCGAAATGCTGCAAAACATTCATGCCCAAATCATTCTGGGTAACACATTTCATCTGTGGCTGCGTCCGGGACTGGAAGTCATTGCTGCACATGGCGGATTGCACGGTTTTATGCACTGGAACGGGCCGATTCTGACGGATTCCGGTGGATTCCAGGTCTACAGTCTTGGAGATTTGCGCAAAATCACCGAGCAAGGCGTAAAGTTCAGCTCGCCGGTAAACGGTGACCGCTGTTTTTTAACACCTGAGGAATCCATGCGTATTCAACGTATTCTTAATTCGGATATTGTGATGATATTCGATGAATGTACGCCGTATCCGGCAGATGAAACCGCCACAAAAGATTCAATGGAACTCAGTCTGCGCTGGGCCGAACGTTCCAGACGGGCGCACGAAGGCAATACCAATGCTTTATTCGGCATCGTGCAGGGCGGCATGTACGAAAGTCTGCGCGATCGTTCACTGGCGGGTCTGGTATCGATCGGTTTCGACGGCTACGCCGTTGGCGGTTTATCGGTTGGCGAGCCCAAAGCCGATATGCGGCGTATTCTGGAACATACCGCGCCACTCTTACCTGCAGATAAACCACGTTACCTGATGGGCGTTGGCACACCAGCCGATATCGTGCATGCGGTTGCGCAAGGCATCGACATGTTCGATTGCGTGCTGCCCACGCGCAACGCGCGTAACGGCTGGTTATATACCCGTAATGGCATTATCAAGCTGCGCAACAGCCGTTACCGGCTGGACACCGCGCCTCCGGACGACCAGTGCGCATGTTATACCTGCCGTAATTTCACCCGCGCCTATCTGCACCATCTTCAGCGTATCAACGAAATGCTCGGCGCCCACCTGAACACGGTTCATAATCTGTTTTATTATCAGCATCTCATGACAGAAATACGCACCGCGATCGAGCAGGCGCAATTCGGTGAATTTGTAGAAAAATTTGCTCGGGAATTTCAGTGATAAGCCTGCATCATGCTAATATGTGCACTTTTTTGATTAACCGTTAACCTGGAGAAATATCATGCTGATTAGTGAAGCATACGCGCAGGCGGCCGAATCCGGACAGACAGAAGCAGGCTGGGCAAACCTCATTTTGTTGATAGGTATTTTTGTTATTTTCTGGCTGCTGCTTATTCGTCCACAGGCGAAACGCGCCAAAGAACACAAGCAGATGGTTGAAAACCTGCAAAGAGGCGATGAAGTTATCACCAATGGCGGCATATTGGGTTTAATACTTAATGTCAGTGAAAGCTATGTCGTCGTTGAAATAGCGCCCAGTCTTGAAGTCATTGTGCTGAAATCCTCCATCCAGACGCTATTGCCAAAAGGTACGTTAAAGAGTATCGAACCCTCCAAAGGCGGCAAACCAGCAAAAAAATCAGTTAAGGCCTCACCCGCAGCGACAAATGCGGAAACCAAAAAAACGGACGATGCCACCGATTCACCGGATAACGCGCCTGAGGGCAGTAACGAGGATACATCCAAGCCGGGCGACAAAAATTAACCTTTTTTCAATCTGACCGGGCTATCTGACCAACAGGTCATGGCCTGCTGAACAGCCTCTTTCGATATATAACAACACACACAAACTGAATACTCATGAACCGCTACCCGCTTTGGAAATACCTGATTATTGCGGTTTCCTTGTTGCTCGGACTGCTCTATACCCTGCCAAATTTCTTTGGCGAATCTCCCGCTGTACAAATTTCACCATTGAGAATGGCAACCCAGGCAGACACTGGTCTGCTGCAACGGGTTGAGACCACCCTGGCCAATGCCGGCATTGATAGCAACGGACTTTTTCTGGAAGAAGGCAGTATCAAGGTACGCTTTGAAGATACCGACACACAAATCAAAGCCAAGGATCTACTCCAATCGACGCTGGGTGACGACTATATGATCGCGCTCAATCTGCTGCCCAATTCACCCCAGTGGCTGACCGAACTGGGGGCACTGCCAATGTATCTCGGTCTCGACCTGCGCGGCGGCGTTCATTTCATGCTCGAGGTCGATATGGAAGGCGCTGTCAGCAAAACGCTTGACCGGCACAGCAACGATATCCGTTCGACTTTACGCGAAAAAAGAATTTCTTATGCCGGCGTTGAAAGACTGGGCGACACATTAACAGTCAAGTTTCGCGACGCCGAATCGCGATCACAGGCACTTGATGAATTGCGAACGACCTACGAAGACTTGCTATTTAAAGAGGAACAGACGAACAATCGTTTTAATCTGACTGCCTCTATCAGGCCGGAAGCGATGATCCAGATGCAGGACTCTACTGTACAGCAGAATATTACGACGCTTCGAAATCGTGTCAATGAACTGGGTGTTGCCGAACCGATTATTCAGAAAGCAGGCGCTGACCGCGTCATTGTGCAGTTGCCGGGTGTTCAGGATACCGCCAAGGCGAAAGAAATCCTGGGTCGAACAGCCACACTGGAAATACGCATGGTCGATGAGGAACGCGATCTCGATGCAGCGTTACAGGGACGTATTCCATTTGGTACCGAACTTTACGAAGAGCGCGGCAGTGGCCCCATATTGGTCAAAAAACAGGTATTGCTGACCGGTGACCGCATTACCGATGCACAGCCCGGCTTCAATGAGGACAATCAGCCAGCCGTCCATATTCGGCTGGATAACAACGGAGCGCAGATCTTCAAAAAACTGACGCGAGAAAATGTCGGCAGACGTATGGCGATCCTGTTAATCGAACGCAACCAGGCTGAAGTCGTCACCGCTCCCGTTATTCGCGAAGAAATCGGTGGCGGACGGGTACAGATCAGCGGCCGTATGACAACGATGGAAGCGCGCGATGTCTCGCTGCTGCTGCGCGCCGGTGCATTGGCCGCTCCCATGGATATTATTGAGGAACGTACCGTCGGTCCGAGCCTCGGAGCAGACAATATTGCCAGAGGATTTAATTCAACGCTTTACGGCTTTGTGGCAGTTGCTATCTTCATTATGGTGTATTACATGGCATTCGGTGTCATTTCTGTACTGGCGCTGAGTCTTAATCTGCTGTTACTGGTCGGCCTGTTGTCCATTCTGCAGGCCACCCTGACACTTCCCGGTATGGCCGCGCTGGCGTTGACCGTTGGTATGGCTATCGATGCCAATGTACTGATTAATGAACGAATACGCGATGAGTTGCGTGCCGGTGTCTCGCCGCAGCTTGCGATAAGTGCCGGATACGAACGTGCCACCGGAACGATTCTCGACTCGAATATCACAACGTTGATAGCCGGCATCGCACTGTTTGCTTTCGGTTCCGGACCGGTAAAAGGATTCGCGGTAGTGCTTTGTCTCGGCATCCTGACATCCGTGTTTACTGCAATCTTTGTATCGCGTGGCATGGTCAACTATATGTACGGCAGCCGCCGCAAACTGGAAGTTGTCCCCATCGGCAAGATCTGGATTCCCAAAACTGATAACACCAGGAAGCAGTTCAAATACGCTTTTCCGCAAGAATCTGTTGTTGCAGCAACTGAATCCACAGCCTCGCCACAGGCACAAAACAACAAATCAGCTGCTGCCAAAGCTGAACCGGTGACAGGAAATAGGGCAGGAAAAGACACTGAAACGGGCTCCTCATCTGAAACCGAAGCGATACCGGAGGAATCTCAATCGTCTGCAGCAAGTGAAAACAAACCGGAAGCAACCGATAACCAGCCCCAAAAATCGACGCGGGTACGGGGAAAACGAAAGCAGACAACCCGCAAAGGCAAGAAAAAATAACCCGCAAAACGTGATTCAAACAGGTTTTTTAAAGGAATAATCAATGGAATTTTTCAGATTCAGCCGCGACATCCCATTTATGAGCTGGCGGCGCGTTGCGGCGGTGATCTCTATCACGACATTCATTCTGTCCGTATTTTTTATCGCGACCAGAGGATTAAATTTTGGCGTTGATTTTACAGGTGGAACGGTACTTGAAGTCAGTTACGAACAGACAGCCGATTTGAATAGAATCAGAGAAATACTTGCGGGCATGGATATGACGGACGTGACTGTGCAGAATTTCGGTACTTCTCGTGATGTAATGATTCGTCTACCGGTGATTCCAGAATACTCCAGTGCGCAACTGTCGGAAACAGTGCTGGATGCATTGCGCGAGGCTGACAGTACGGTTGAAATGCGCCGCGTTGAATTTGTCGGACCGCAAGTCGGTCAGGAACTGCTGGAGAATGGAGCGCTGGCCCTGTTATTTGTTTCGCTCGGCATCGTGGCCTATCTCGCAGTTCGTTTTGAATGGAAATTCGGTATTGCAGGAATTATCGCCAACCTGCACGATGTCATCATCATTCTGGGTTTCTTTGCATTCTTCCAGTGGGAATTTTCACTGACCGTACTGGCAGCGGTACTCGCGGTACTGGGTTATTCCGTCAATGAATCCGTAGTCATTTTTGACCGCATACGTGAAAACTTCCGCAAACTGCGGAAAGTACCAGTCAAAGATGTCATCAACAATGCCATTACGCGAACCATGGCACGCACAATCATGACGCACGGCAGCACGCAAATGGTGATCATCTCCATGCTGTTATTCGGTGGCGAAGTTTTGTATTATTTCGCACTGGCGTTAACCATAGGTATTTGGTTTGGCATCTATTCCTCTATCATGGTTGCCAGTTCGATTTTAATCCTTTTCGGTGTCAAACGTGAGGACCTGCTGCAACCGGAAGAAAAGAAACCGGAAAATGACGGTGCCGTAGTATGACGCTGAAATGTTTCGTTTATTATCTGAACAGGATTGACCAGATTGATTGCAGAAATAATTGAATGGATTGTCAACACCGTCGGCAGCCTTGGCTATCCAGGGATATTTATCCTGATGCTGCTTGAATCGAGTTTTGTACCTTTTCCGAGTGAGGTCATCATGATCCCGGCCGGATACCTTGCCTCAAAAGGTGATATGCAGATCCTGGCTGTTATTTTATGCGGAATTGCCGGTAGCCTCATTGGCGCGCTCGTCAACTACTATCTGGCAGTATGGCTTGGTCGGCCATTCTTACTGCATTACGGCAAGTATGTCATGTTTAACGAGGCGCATCTCCAAAAAATGGAGATTTTTTTTCAGCGCCATGGGCATATCTCCACTTTTACCGGCCGCCTGATTCCAATGGTCCGCCAGTATATCTCAATACCGGCTGGCCTGGCACGCATGCATTTGCCGATATTTTGCTTTTACACCAGTCTTGGCGCCGGCATCTGGGTAATCATACTGACACTGCTCGGTTTTTTTATAGGCGAGAACGAAGCACTGATTAAAGATTACCTGCGCGATATCATGATTATGCTGTTTATCGCTTGTACCCTCGGCGTTGTCATATACTGGCAACGGCAGCGCAGATCGAACCGCCCACATTCGTAACGGTCATGAAATCCGCAAATCCTGGATCAAAAATCAATAAAAAATCCGGCCGTCTGACAGTACGTAATGCGACCCTAAAAGATGTACCCGCACTGGCTGAACTCGTTGCGCGGGTATACCAGAACACCAATATTCCAGCCTATACTGAAGGTGCATTGAACGGCCAGATAAACCGTTTTTCCGAAGGCCAGCTCGTAGCCGTTTATGATGAAGAACTGGTTGGCTATTGCGCCAGTTTCAGAATTTCGGGAAAGATCGCGCTGCGGCCGCATACCTGGGTTGAAATCACCGGTAATGGCTATGCCTCGCGGCATAATCCGGATGGCGAATATCTGTACGGAATGGAAGTCTGTGTAGATCCAAATTTCCGCGGCTATCGGATTGGCCAGCGGTTTTATAATACCCGCAAACAGCTCTGCCAGGATCTCGGCCTAAAAGGCATCATTTTTGCAGGCAGACTGCCCAGTTACGCCAAAAGAGCCAGACGCTACCCAGATATCGAATCATACGTGCAGCAAATTGTACAAAAAACTCTGCGCGATCCGGTACTTTCGTTCCAGTTACACAATAACTTCGAAGTTCTCGGCGTCATCAAAGATTATTTGCCTGAAGATCGGGATTCACTAGGCTATGGCGTACACCTGATCTGGTACAATCCTGGCGTACCGGAAGAATCAGAGATCAAACGCCACAAAAACTTCGGTGGCCGCATGCAGGAAACGGTTCGCATTGGCACTGTACAGTACATGATGCGAAAAGTAAGCTCGTTTGACGAATTTATCAGCTTTATTGAGTATTTTGTCGACGTTATTGCAGATTATAATGGCGACTTCGTGGTTTTCCCCGAACTGTTCACACTGCAGTTACTCTCGATTGAAGATCAACGTCTGTCTCCGGCAGAATCGATTGCGGCACTGACAAAATACACCGAACGTTTTACCAAAGCGATGCGCGATATGGCATTACGCTACAATATAAACATCATAGCGGGTACGCATCCGACGCACATGCCGTCCGGTCGTGTTGAAAATATTTCATATATATTTTTGCGTGATGGCTCCATCCACCAGCAACCGAAAATTCACCCGACACCCGACGAAGTATACTGGTGGAATATTGAGGGCGGAAGCACGTTGAAAGCCATTGAAACGGATTGCGGCTCGATTGGCGTATTGATTTGCTACGATGCCGAATTTCCGGAACTGGCGCGACATCTTGTCGACCAGGGCGTCTTTCTGATTTTTGTACCGTTCTGTACCGCGGAACGACTGGGATATCTGCGCGTGCGCTATTGTAGCCAGGCGCGCGCTGTGGAAAATCAGGTCTATGTAGTGATGTCAGGCAACGTGGGCAACTTGCCAAATGTGGCAAACATGGATGTCCAGTATGCGCAAAGTTGTATCCTGACGCCATGTGATTTTCCATTCTCCCGGGATGGAATTGCTGCGGATACAACCCCGAATGTTGAAACAATAGCACTGGCCGATGTGCGTCCGGATTCGTTACGTACTGCACGCAATGCAGGTACAGTACAGAATCTCAAGGACAGACGCCACGATCTGTATTCCGTGCATTGGCGCGGCAAGTAATTTCTGACCTTAAACATATGCTCAAACACATAAATCTTGGCAAATTCAGCACCTGGCTGGCGCTTTTCTCAGGATTACTTGCAGCCGCGGCTGTTATTCTCCACCGTATGGAGGCTGTCGGCTTTCAGATTGCGCTACCCGGACTGGCAATATCAGCCCTCTCTGGGCTAATAGCTGCTCTTCTGGGTATTGTCGGACTATTTATCGCCATGTATCGACGAAGAAGCGCTCTTTCATCCTTAACCGGTTCATTGTCGGGCTTTATCGTGGCCATGCCAACAGTGTTTACAATGCTGGCCGCATCAGACCTGCCTCGCATTCATGATATCAGCACAGACCTCAATAATCCGCCGCGGTTTAAAGCTATACCGTCGTTACGCAAAGCCACCGATAACCCGCTGGATCGTCTGACACCGGACAATCTTGCCCAGCTACAACAATCAGGCTATCCCGACCTGAAACCACTGCAGCTCGACCGACCTGTGTCTGTTGTATTTGAACAGGCCCTGCAATTAGTCAAATCTCATGGCTGGAATATTGCAACTGCTTCTGCTGATCAGGGTATCATCGAAGCAACCGCCACCACGCCCGTCATGGCGTTTAAAGACGATATAATCATACGAGTACAACGTAACGGAGAATTTACACAAGTGGACATGCGCTCAGTTTCGCGTGTTGGAGTCAGCGATCTCGGAGCAAATGCAGCGCGTATACATGATTTCATTAATGACTTAAAGGAATTAAACAACTAGATAAATCAGCAATCATCCCCACTTCACTCTCGTCATCCAGGCGTATGCGCCAGCCATCAGACAAAACCCCTGTTACCATTCTCCCTCTTTTTTCTGTATCTTCCGTTTTAACGCTTCAATCTCTGGCTGGTTAAGTGTTTCAGTTTTTAATAAATCTTCAGCTGTCTGATCCAGCAAGGCTCTGTTGGTCTCCAGTATATTAACAGCACGTTCCAATGCATGGTCAATCAACTCTCGTACCGTTGCGTCAACACGGTTGGCCGTTTCTTCACTGTATGTACGTGTCTGCGGCATGGGTATGTTCGGTTGCAAAAAGGCGGATTGCTCCCGGTCATAGGCCACATGTCCCAACGCATCACTCATGCCGTAGCGCAAAACCATAGCGCGTGCAACATCTGTTGCACGCGCCAGATCATCAGCGGCACCTGTCGATATCTCCTTAAAGACAATCTGCTCGGCAGCCCTCCCCCCAAGCAAAACTGCCATTTTGTTCTGTAGTTCAACCCGGGTCATCAAAAAGCGGTCCTCTGTCGGTCGCTGGATAGTGTAACCAAGGGCCCCGATACCGCGTGGAATGATAGAAATTTTATGCACCTCGTCGGTGTTTGGCAGTGCCAGCGCAACCATGGCATGACCGAGTTCATGAAACGCCACTACCCGTCTTTCATTAGGGTTTAGTAACCGGTTACGTTTTTCAAGACCTGCAACAATACGTTCTATGGCATTGTTAAAATCATCCATCGTGACCGAGGTCGCGTTCCGCCGTGTAGCAAGCAGTGCAGCTTCATTGATCAGATTGGCCAGATCCGCGCCTGTGAATCCGGGTGTCAAAGCCGCAATTTGATCGATTTGCACATCGATATCCAGCATCACTTTCCGGATATGAACCGCAAGTATTTGTTCACGACCCAGTTTGTCTGGCCTATCAACCAGCACCTGGCGATCGAACCGTCCAGCGCGCAGCAGCGCCGGATCAAGAATCTCTGGACGATTGGTAGCGCCCAACAGCACGATACCGCTGGTAGGATCAAAGCCATCAAGCTCTGCCAGCAGCTGATTCAACGTTTGTTCTTTTTCATCATGTCCGCCACCAAGACCGTAAGCGCCACGGGCACGGCCCAGTGCATCAAGTTCGTCAATGAAAATGATCGCGGGCGCCATCTGGCGTGCCTGTTCAAACAAGTCACGAACTCGTGCCGCACCCACTCCGACAAACATTTCGACAAACTCGGAACCGGAAATGGAGAAAAAAGGTACGCCTGCCTCCCCAGCCACAGCTCGCGCCAGCAGGGTTTTGCCGGTACCGGGCGGCCCCACCAGCAAAATGCCCTTTGGCGCACGTCCGCCCAGGCGCCCGTAGCCAGAAGGATCTTTCAGAAAATTGATGATTTCAACCAGTTCTTCCTTGGCCTCATCAACACCCGCAACATCGGCAAATGTTACTTTTGTTTCCTTCTCGACAAACACCTTGGCGCGGCTTTTACCGATCGACATCATACCTTCACTGACACCACCACCCATACGGCGGATGATAAACAGCCAGATTCCGATAAAAATTGCCATTGGCAACAACCAGGACAGGATATCGCGTATCCAGGTGCTTTTTACAATACCGCTGTACTCAACATGATATTTTTCCAGCTCTTCGGCAAATTCCGGTTCTACCCGCGTAGTGACAAACTCCTTGAAACCGTCTGCATGTCGTGTTTTAAGGGAGCCGTATAGATGCTGGTCGGTGATCGAGATCTTTTCAATCTGGCCCTGTTCAAGTAGATGTTGAAAACGGCTGTACGGAATCGGTTCGATCTGTGTGTACTGACTATACAGGCTTTGAAGGAACAGTACACCGAGCACTGCAGCAACAACATACCAGAAATTGATTTGTTCTTTTTTGTCCATGAAGATCCAGATCGGTTTCGAAAAACATCATAATCAAGCATTTTATGCAGGAAAGCGCCAGAACATGTATTACACAGCGTTTATTTCACTTTTACTCTTTATGATCGGTAGTTGTAGCTGCACGATTTCCAAAGAAAATACCAGGTTCGCGCGTAAAAACCACCGTTAGACTAAATAAATTGCTCTGAACCGTCGTAAATATTCATTGCTCGTTAGCGATCAACAGGCTGAGGATTTTATTTCACAAAGAGGAATGTTACTGTGATCTTGCGGCCATGATAGCTTCAAGATTTTCTTTTGCTTCCTCGTTTCCCTGAGCAGCTGCCTTTTCGAACCATTCAATCGCTATTTCTTCGTCGCGGATAACGCCTTCGCCTACATAATACATCGCACCCAGATTATTTTGTGCGTCAACATGACCTTGCTCAGCTGCCTGCTTGAACAACTCAACCGCTTGTTGCATATCCTGCTCTACGCCTTCGCCATTTGCATACAGTAAGCCAAGATTAAACTGCGCATCAGCATATCCCTGTTCTGCGGAACGATAAAACCAGCCTGCAGCCAGTTCTGCATCATTATCCAGTACCTGTCCGGTTACCGTTTTGGAAACCGCTTCACCAGTATAGTACATAACGCCGAGACCGTTTTGTGCAACAGGATCACCCGCTTTTGCCTTTTCAAGCAGTTCCTGAAATTTTTCACCCGGTGTTTTGCCGTCTTCAGTACTGCCAGGCAGTATCTGTTCTCTAAGTTCGTTTATTTCCTCCTCTGACAACCCCTCACTTAGAAAAGACGGTAACTCATCCGCTGCTGTCACCTCGGTCATTGTCTGAGTCGCTGAATCGCCGGCTGATTTATCACCTGATGATTCGCCTCCACAACCAGGCAATGCAATCAACGGTGCAACAAGTAATAAAACAGTCTTAATTTTCATTTTGATATATCCTTTACTACTATGGTTGTTAATCAATTCTTGAACAAAAAATCAAGAATAGGTTTTTTAAAAAAATATTTCATCGGGCACCAGCTTTTTTAAGCATTTCTGCTGCTTCGCCATGGCGGTAAACATTTGCCAGTGTCAGGGCCGTGGCGCCGTTCTCTGCTTTGATATTCACGTCCGCATTGGCCGCCAATAATACATAGATTACGCCGAGATGACCATGCTGCGCTGCCAGCATCAATGCCGTAGCTCCGTTCTCCAGCTGAAAATCAACATTGGCCCCGGCCTCGAGCAACATATGCGTTGCCTGCTGATGTCCGCCGCGAGCGGCCAGCATCAGCGCTGTCATGCCATCGCTGTCTCGCTGCACATTCAAATCAGCATTGGCAGCCAGTAATTGTTGCATAACCTCCCTGCGGTCTCTTTTGGCAGCCAGTATCAAAGCCGTTTCTCCCGTATCAGTGGCCGTGGCATTGACAGCCGCACCCAATGGTAACAGCAGTTCGACCAAATGATTTCGGCCGTCCCGTGCAGCCTGAATTAATGCGGTATAACCGTTGTCACCCCGGTATTCTATGTCAGCACCTCTTTCAATCAGGCGCTGAACAATTGGTTTGCTTCCTTTTTGTATACCCGCAAAAAATGCTTTGTTGATTGTGTCCTGAGACAAGTCCTGTTCATCGTCGAGCATTTGTTTGACCAAAGGCACGTTACCTTTTGCAGCAGCGTTGATTAATTCTTCGTCACTTGTTTCAACTGCCTGTGCCTGCGCCCATGCGCATGTAAAGCAGATGCACAGTCCAAAGAACCAATTAAACAGTTGTATATATTGTGGTTTTTGTGTCTTAAAATCAGTCATACAGGTACTCCTAAATTTTTTTCACATTGCAAATATTTAATCATCAAATTCATTAGCTTACTGCAAAATTAAAGCAGCTGCCAATTAAAAGAAAGAAGAATGAATGACTTGAATTGAAAACCTGTCAAAGTGTATATTTTCTCTAGATTATGTCTTGCTTTTTTTTAACTGTAAATCGGTTGCCTTTGGGAAAATCAGCTTGGTAGCGCTTGCTGCCTGCTCCCGCAAAAAAAAACATACGCTGACATTGATTGATGTTTGTGGCTTTTACTGCCGTTTATCTGCCTAATGCAGAAGCTGATGCCAATTCATGGAAACCGCTTGATCCATTTCTGTAATAGCTGGCGGTATCGCCAGTGTTCCACTTCCAGGTAATGGCGGCTTGTATCCTTATAACAGATACCTCCGCCAAGATCGAGCTGCGATTCTGCTTTTTGACGTCGCAGCAGATCGGCTGCCTGCCGGCCGTCGCGTACCGCAGCTGCGAATTGTGCAGCCAGCAACATCTGCCAGTGTACTAGACCGAACTGGCCGCTATCGGGTTGTATCAATCCTGATACAAACAACGAATCGTACGCCGGATGGAAAATATTGAGAAACAGTCTAGGCCGGCCACTCTGCCAGTTCAAATGACGCTCGTCAATAAATGGAATGTGAATCAAATAACCTGTAGCAAATACTATCAGATCAACTTCAACTGATGAAGTATTTACAAAATAAACCGTGTTTCCATCAAATCGCGCAATATCGGGTCTGGGTGTGATATCTCCCTGTACAACATAATATGGCAGCAACGAATTAATGACTGGGTGGGTTTCAAAAAAACGATGATCCGGGCGCGGCAATCCCGTTTTTTCAGGCGTGCCAACCAGCAACCGGTACATTATGCTCGCTGCCAACCGCCGCAGCCATAACGGCAGCCTGAGTGTAAGCATCAGATCGCCGACCTGATCGGCGGGATGGCCCAATAAATATTTCGGCATGTACCAGTAACCCCGACGCGTGCTGTGCCAGACATGCTCTGCAACCAGACTGGCTTCCACTGCAATATCGCAACCGCTGTTACCACCACCAACCACCAGTACGCGTCTGCCGCTGAATATATCCGGTGTACGGTACTCTGCTGAGTGCAACTTGCGCCCCGAGAATACGCCGGGATACTCCGGCCATTTGGGATACCAGTTATGTCCATTGGCAATGACAAGAATATCGAAGCGTCTGCTGTGCCCGCGTTCGAATGTCAAGAGCCATCGGGTACGTTCGTCGTTTTCATTGACCGGTGCGACCTTACGTACGCCTGTTGAAAAATGAATATGCTCGATCAGACCGAAATGTTCCGCGTAACCGCGCAAATACGCAAGAACCAGTGTGTGATGGGGATAGTCCGGAAATTCCTGCGGCATCGGAAAATCGGGAAATTCTGTTCCAGGTTTTGAAGATATGGTATGCGTTGTACGATAAATACGCGCACACGGTTTTCCATAATTCCAGTTACCACCCAGATCATCTTCGCGCTCAAATACATGTACTTCAAAACCATGCGCAAGAAAATGCCGCGCAGCGGCAAGTCCGGAACTGCCGGCGCCAATAACCGCGACGGTTTGTTTCATGGCAGAACGATGCCTGACGGTTGCTTGCATCGATTCAACAGGATTAAAAGCGATGGTTGGTACACAGTGCCGACTGTATCAAAGTTTATAATTGGACGCAAAAATAACGATTTCCGTACATTCTTTATAAAAACTGATTTTTCAGGTGTATCAATAACGGTTTGATATAGCAACAGTCTTGACATTAAACTATCATTTCTGTAGCCTTCGCTTCCTTGCCTCGGGTGCCTTGTTACTACAGTTAACACAAGGTTAAACGGGAAGCTGGTGCGTTCAATTATCGACAGAACAAGTCCAGCGCTGCCCCCGCAACGGTAGATGAACGAAGAAAACCCGCATTTCAGGTTTTCTTTCTGGTTTGCATAATGTCACTGTGCTGAATTGTCACATGGGAAGGCGCAAACCTGGTGTGATTTGCGTTCATGAGTCCGGAGACCGGCCTGAAGTAAATACAAGCGTATTGCGGAGGGCAATATTCAGATTCCTGTTTCCCGCTGTTAACTGAGCAGTCTGTTTTCTTCTCCTTCGCTATTAATTTATACCGACAACGCGCGGGCGGCGCGAAGGAAAAAATGTTAAAACGAAGAATCCGGGTATTTATTACGGCGGCACTGTTGTATTACATTGCTGCAAGCTCAACCGGCTTGACTTTCAGCCATGTGCAAACACATCAGAAAGAACCTGTCACTGTAACAGCAACGCGAACCGCCCAAACACCCGATGCGGTTCTGGCATCAATGACGGTAATTACCCGTAAAGATATCGTGCGTCAGCAGGCACGCTCCGTGCACGACCTATTGCGTGGTACTCCCGGAATAAATATCGTCAATAACGGTGGCCCGGGTAAAAGCACATTTATGCAGATGCGCGGAACCGAAACTGACCATATTCTCGTGTTGATCGATGGGATTAAGGTCGGCAATGCAACATCGGGCACCACACCCTTTGAAAATATTCCAATTGAACAAATTGAACGCATTGAGATTGTGCGCGGCCCACGTTCAAGCCTGTATGGTTCGGAAGCCATTGGCGGGGTCATTCAGATTTTTACCCGAAAAGGTGACGGTAAACCGGGTTTAAAACCAACATTCAGTTTCGGTGGCGGCAGTTACGGCTCACTAAATGGTTCAGTGGGTCTGTCAGGAAATAGCAAGCAGGGCTGGTTCAATTTGACAGCAAGTGGCAGAGGTACCGAGGGTTTTAACAGCTGTTCCGGATCGGCAACTGCCGGTTGTTTCTCAGGCAATCCTGATCCCGACCGGGATGGATACCGGAATGTTGCGGGATCGGCCAACGCTGGCTACCGTTTCAAAAACGGCATGGAAATCGGTCTTAATTTCATGCAGTCAGATGGTAAAACCCAGTTCGATGCCAGCGACCCTTTTCCGGGATTTCTGTCTCCAAACAAATCCGAATTACAGCAACAGGTTTTTGGAGGGACATTTAAATTTTCACCTTTGGAATTCTGGCGGTTCAATCTGATCGCTGGCCGGAGCAAGGACTATCTTGACAGTTTTAACGGCCGCATATTGACATCACGGTTTAATACTGTGCGCGATACCATTTCTCTTCTGAACGATTTTACCGTGCATAAAGATCATATACTGACAATCGGCATGGATTATCAGAATGACCGGGTCGACAGTACCGAAGCATTCACCGTCACTTCACGCAATAACTGGGGTGTTTTTACACAGCATCAGGCAAGTATCGCATCATTTGACGGTCAGCTATCTGGACGTGTCGATGTGAATGAACAATTCGGAACACGCCTGACCGGTGGAGTTGGAACCGGTTATAAAATTACCGATTCAGTACGCCTGTTGGCAAACTTTGGCACCGCGTTCAAGGCGCCTACATTTAATGAATTGTACTACCCAATCTCAGGTAACCCCAATCTGAATCCTGAGCGATCACGCAGCCTTGAATTCGGGCTGCGCGGCAGAATGGACTGGGGCGATTGGTCTCTTAATGTATACGAAACCCGTGTTAATGAATTGATCGCATTTGATTCTGACTCATTCGAAGTCGATAATATCAATCAGGCACGTATAAGAGGCCTGGAAGCAGTTTTTAACACACAAATTAAAGGGTGGATGTTCAACAGTAACCTTACTTTTTTAGACCCTGAAAATCGCTCTTCTGATTCAAACTATGGTAACGTTTTGCCCAGACGGGCAAGACAATCCTTTCGGCTCAACGCAGATCGTCAGTTTGGCAAATATTTGGTTGGCACCATGTTTCTGGCAGAAGGCGAGCGTTTTGACGATCTTGCAAATACGCGTAAACTGGATAGCTATGTCAAATTTGACTTACGCGCAGAATACCAATTAAGCAAGCACTGGCGGATTCAGGGACGCATTGAGAATTTGTTTAACGAACATTATGAAACAGCCGCATTTTTCAATCAACCAGGCCGCAATTTCTTCGCGATGTTGCGATACCAGCCTTAACAACAAGGAGTAAAATAAAGCAATGACTTCAATTTCTTCTTCAATACCGTTATCAAACCGGCACCAGTTAATGATTGCATCGGTACTGGCGATACTGATGTTCGCCACACGCGACTATCATTTTTCTACCACATATAACCTGCCAGGAGCCTCCTGGGCTGTGTTTTTCATTGCTGGTATTTATCTAAGAACGGCATGGCCCCTGCTGGGATTTCTTGCGCTGAGCTGGTGGCTCGACTTTGCCGCATACGCATGGGGTGGCGCCAGTGCTTTCTGTCTGACACCGGCATATGGCTTTCTGCTGCCAGCCTATGCATCCTTATGGCTTGCGGGTCGCTGGTATGCAGGTCAGTACCAGTTTGCATGGCAAACGCTGATACCGCTGGCATTCAGCATGATAGCAGGGGTTACATTGTGTGAATTACTCTCCAGTGGCGGCTTTTACTTTTTCTCAGATCGTTTTGCCGATACATCATGGACTGAATTTATTGTACGCTCAATGACTTATTTCCCATTGTACATTAAGTCATTTGTCATCTATACCGGCACTGCCACAGCGGCACATATACTGTTCGTGCAGCTGTATTGCCAGCCAGGCACTCACAAACAGCCTGTTGGTTGACACATGGCAGGATCGAATGCTGTCGACAAGGCAGCCCGGTATCGACAGCGCATGCAGCGACAAAAGCAGGTTGTAGATGCTTCCATTGCGCGCGCCGGCCAGGAGAAGGGTCTGTTGCTGATTCTGACCGGCAACGGCAAAGGCAAATCAAGCTCTGCATTTGGTATGGCTGCGCGCGCACTTGGTCACGGTATGCGTGTAGGGGTTGCACAATTTATCAAAGGCCGGTCGGACACAGGTGAAGAGGTGTTTTTCCGGCAGCATGCTGAAGTGACCTGGCATGTGCTCGGTGAAGGTTTCACCTGGGACACGCAGAATCTTGAACACGATTCAGAAACGGCGCGAAAAGGCTGGTCTGTCGTACAGACCATGCTGCGCGATGCCACATACGATCTAGTGATAATTGATGAATTGACATATCCGCTCAAGTTTGGCTGGCTGGATATGGAACTGGTGTTAAACGACTTACGACAACGTCCGTTTATGCAGCATGTCGTTATTACTGGACGAGGTGCGCCTGACCTACTCTGTGAAGCAGCCGACACAGTAACCGAAATGCGGGATATCAAACATGCGTTCCGGTCTGGAATAACCGCACAAAAAGGCATAGATTTATAACAAACGCAACACACCCCAACTACGCCATAATTTCTGATGAACACACAAACACTCATGATTCAGGGCACCACTTCCGATGCCGGGAAAAGTATGCTGGTAACCGCCCTGTGCCGATGGCTGTCACGTCAAGGAGTACGGGTCGCGCCCTTCAAACCGCAGAACATGGCACTCAACAGTGTAGTGAGTATTGACGGAGGCGAGATTGGTCGCTCGCAAGCTGTGCAGGCTTTCGCTGCGGGTCTATCGCCGCATACGGATATGAATCCGGTGTTGCTCAAACCAAATACAGACAAAAGTGCTCAAGTGATTATTCACGGTCATGCTGTATCCAATATGCATGCGCATAGCTTCCATCGCTATAAATCGATAGCGATGCGTGCAGTACTTGAATCCCATACGCGCCTCGCTGCCCAGTATGACAGAATTATCGTTGAAGGTGCGGGTTCGCCTGCCGAAATCAATCTCCGTGCCAACGATATTGCCAATATGGGTTTCGCCGAAGCTGTGGATTGCCCGGTAATTCTAATAGCAGATATCGATCGTGGTGGCGTGTTTGCGCATCTGGTTGGCACACTGGCTTTGCTCAGTGAATCCGAAAAAGCACGGGTAAAAGGATTCATCATCAACCGGTTCCGGGGTGACGTGGCATTACTGCAGCCCGGGCTGGACTGGCTGGAAGAATATACTGGCAAACCCGTGCTAGGTGTACTTCCCTATTTACAGGGATTACATCTTGAGGCCGAAGATGCGCTTCCGCACACGCCCGATTTTATAGCACCTGTCGAACACAAATGCCTGCGGGTAATTGTTCCTGCGTTACCGCGAATCAGCAACCATACCGATTTTGATCCATTACGGCTGCACCCCAAGGTAAACATGCAGTTTGTCGGGCCTGGTGAAGCAATTCCTGCTGCTGACCTGATCATTCTGCCAGGCTCGAAAAGTGTGCGTGCAGATCTTGACTGGTTACGTGAACAAGGTTGGGTACTGGCTATTCGCAGACATCTCCGTTATGGTGGGAAACTGATCGGTATCTGCGGCGGATTCCAAATGCTGGGCAAGCTGATTCAAGATCCAGCAGGCCTTGAAGGCGAATCCGGCAGCAGCCAGGGACTGGCGTTTTTTGACATGCAAACGACTTTACGACCGGACAAGTTATTGCGCAATGTTGAGGGAACACTTGCTTGTTCCGGTACCTCCGTCACAGGTTATGAAATTCATAACGGTGTATCCGTATTTAATAAAAAATACAAGCCCATGACTTATTTCTTACAGGGAACCGATGGCGCAATGAGTGAAGACGGCCTGATCATGGGCGGCTACCTTCACGGCCTGTTTGAATCATCTGATGCCTGCTCTGCGCTACTTAACTGGGCCGGACTCGAAAGCTGTAGTCAAACCCCGAATTATCGTACAATATGCGATGCTGCGATTAACCGTTTGGCTGATAGTATTGATCAGTATCTTGATATACGCCAGCTAAACCAGTTACTGCATTTAAACAGTTTGTCTGCTTGATTCACGATTGCACGGCAATACAAAGAGACCGGACGCAGCCGACGTCAGTTAAAGTACATCAGCCAGTGCAGCATCCAACGTCGGGTATTTAAAATCAAATCCAGCTTCCTGTAAACGCTTGGGTATGACCCGTTGACTACCCAGCAGTAACTCAGCCCTCTCTCCAAGCATTAATTTCAGAGCCAATTCCGGCATGGGCAATAATGCAGGTCTTTTCAGTTGTGTAGCAAGCGCATGGGTAAAATCTCGATTAGTGACTGGATTAGGTGCAGTCAAATTGAAGATACCCTCAAGTGTATTGTTATTCAGCAATGTTTGACACATGGCAACATAGTCATCCATATGTATCCAGGACATCCATTGACTACCGGAACCAATTCTGCCACCAAGGCCCCATTTGAACGGTTGTATCATCTGCTCCAGAAAACCGCCATGCTTACCAATAACCAAACCAGTGCGGAGAAAACAGACACGAACGCCCAGTTCTTTTGCCGCTTCTGCTTCATGTTCCCAGGCTGCGCACAAACGATGACCGAAATCGTCTCGTCCGACAGAAAATTCATCAAGTAGCGCATCTCCCTGGTCACCATAAAAACCAATCGCCGAACCGCTTAACAGGACGTTTGGTTTTGCTTTCGCACGCGCCATGTAATCCAGCAGTTGCCGGGTAGTTTTTAGTCGACTGTCCAAAAGCACTTGCTTGCGTTCATCAGACCATCTGTGCGCAAAGATTGGAGCGCCTGCAAAATTAAAAATAGCATCAAAATGATCATCCTCCCTTAAATTTCTGAGCGAGTTGATCTGCTCTAACTGATCGCCAAAAATAGATTTGACTTTATTGGGATAACGGCTATAAACAGTAACCGAATGTCCATCAGAAAGCAGATCGGGACACAGTGATTGACCAATAAACCCGGTTCCGCCAGTCATTAGAATATTCATATAACATCCTTCTCTTAAATGGTCTTTCACAACTCTTACTATAAAACGGTAAGATACGTCAGATCGGCCTTCCAGCCCAATCACAAAAAGGGTGTGGCAGTTAAGTTTCTTCTCCTCGATAAAGTAAAAATTTTGTTACTTTACAGGAGAAAGTTTTGAACTTGCTGTCAATCGAATGCTTCAAATAAATGCCATTATGACAAAATATGCGCAAAGTTTAAAACAAATACAGCACATCATGACAATTTTATTCAATAAGGGCCATATATCATGAATTCTCTATCTGCACATCTGATCCTAGTAATTTTTTCATTACTTTTCAATACATTGGCTAATGCTTCAAACTATAAAGACGATGATTTCGATGGTGGAAAAAGATGGATGCTGGAAGCTATCGATCATGCAAAAACGGCAAAATCTCATAAAGCACACGCACATCATATTCATGAGCATGCGAAAGAAAGCCTCAAATATGTTAAAAAGGCTGAGATCGTAGCGATTGAACAAAACAATACTGAAGGCAGAGTACATATCACCACTGCAATTCAGCATCTTGTCAAAGCGATCAATCAGGCTGATGATGGACGCTCACGCATTGCGATTGAGCACTTATCCATTGCGCTAGAAGCTATGCGACAATTTACCGAACATCAACACTAAATGACTGATTACAAAATTTTAAATAAACAATCATCATAAATAGCCTCTCCCTGCTATCCCACCAAATCTAATGACTGAAAATTTCCGGACAGTTTTATGCTGAACATCAGCACAAAACTGTCCGGTTATGTAACATTTGATTCCAGTCTGAGGAACAGATGGATGCTCATTTCATCTCTTCCAACAGCTCACTTATTCATACCGATATTACGCAGCCATCTCCATATCTTACTCTTAACAAGAAGCATTTATTTATCACTGCCAGCATTAAAAAACACTGCAATGTACCAACGAAAATTTTTGCCCATGAATTGGCAAGCTACTGAATATTAAAATTTTTCACCAATCATAAAAATACGAGCACAAAGGTGCTTTTATTCTCGGTTTAGATATATTCAAAACAGCCGTTAAGTCTCATACAAATATTCTTTAGTCAGGAAATATTATTTAATAAGGCACTGATAAAGGCAAATCCATTGGGAAGTGGAGGCGCAAAGCTACCGGTCTTGACCAGACAGCGGGGCTGCCAGATACCTAAACCAAAAGTGAAGACATCGGAAAAGCGTTAGCTGCAAAAACGGATAGCTACGGCCGCTAGTTGGTTCTGTAAAAGAATGCCAGCAATGCAATGTAGGTTAACCTCTTTGACTAGAGGTAGAGGAAACTTTTTTAGCCAGCACAACGCTGAACCGTAAAATCTTTAATGCTTCTACGTTTGCATTGAGAATCTGCGCATACCCTTCTTAGCTTTCTCCTCCCGGATTTTTTCATAGGTTTGCCCTATTTTTGCCCGGAACATTTCGAGGAGAAATTAATGCAAATGCAGGCTGGCCGTTATAACCATTTCAAGAATAGGTATTTTTTATTCAAAAAAATATTCAAATACTTATTTTTATTTTTATTATTCGCGGTTCTGGAGTTACCTCATGTGTATGCTCAAGAGGCCATCGTCTATTCCCGCTGTGAACGGACATCGGATGCGTTTGATCTGACTGCCAACGTCACCATCAATGGTCAATCGCAAACGGTGACCAGAACCATGACCGGTCTCGACATCTATGACGTGCTGCCGGATGTCACCAATTTTTTCTCGAACTTCAGCGCCCCTTGCGATTTGGTTTATCGCGATCCTAACGGCGTTGAAACTGTCATATTCGACTGTTCGTCCACTTCAACACAATCGAATGCTTGTGCAGCGCTCGATGCGGCGGTTTCTTTTGACGGCAACACAATCGCTTTTTCCGTTTTTCGCGGAAGCCTGACCAATTACCGAGAGCAAATCCATTCGCAAGTTGTACATCCGGATGCAGAACCCAAAAACCTTGGATATTACGATTTGCCAAACAAACGGCTGGTTACAACGGGCGCACATCTGCACTTTTATACCCTGTCAACCAAACAAATAAAGGTTATGCCGTTTATCACAGGCGTATACGACTCAGGCCCTGCGTTCATCAGCAATCAGCGCATCGCGTTTACTTCGACCAGGGACGACCATACCAGTACAGTTGTATGGGGCACCACCGAATCGAGAAAAGGCACGCGGATATGGACCGTAGATATCGATGGTAAAAATCCGGATCTGGCCAGTCACCATTCACTATCACAGGAACAGCATCCGTTTATGCTCAGAAATGGCCGTCTGGCCTACTCAAGCTGGCAGATATTCGGCGGCCTGCCGTTTCGTTACACAAATAATAGTGCAGGCAGCCACACCACAATCGACAATCTGTTCCACATTTATGCACAGGATCCCGATGGTGCGAAAAACTTCCCGATCTACGGACAACACAGCGGTGATCATACAAAAAGCTACTTTGGCGCAGACCACAAGGCTGCGCACTTTATCACCCAGACATCCGATGAACGAATCTGGTTCGCCGATTATTACCGCGGGAACAATAATGCACTCGGGCTTCTTGTCGGCGTCATGCAGGAACCCGAAGGGCAGGAAGGTATAGGGCCACATGAAGCCACAAATCATGCTGACCTCTATGCCCCTCGTGATGCCATTAATTTCGCTGCCTGGGCGCATAGCGATGATATGCCATCTTATACTATGGGCAGATTTGGAGCCCAGAAAGTCAACCATCCCAATTACGCTGATCCGTTGCCTTATGCCGGCAAACTCGGTCATCCTGCAGCATTACCGAATAATGGCCTGATGATGGCATGGGGTAAAGGTGCATGCAGTACGGTTGCCTATAATTCAATATATGCTGAACTCGGCAAAACTGCACCACCTTTAACCAGTGGTTCAGGCAGCGGTGTAGCGATGAACCTGGTCACCTCGCTGAAAATGGATACGCCGGGGTGCGATGTCGGACTCTATCGCGCCACACAGGTTCCGTCTCAGCACCCGGGTGACCTGGAAATGGTTGTCGATTCAAAAGACTGGCATGAAATCATGGGACGCGCCGTGGTGCCCTACGCCAATATTCATGGTGTCGATCATCCCGATACCATCGAAAGAGCGGATGTGCGCACCAGTCATCCAAGCCTGGAGACCGGCACACCTTTCGGACTGCTTGGCGCCGCTTCGGTCACCGATCGCGAGACCCATCCCATGGACGGCATTCATTTCACCGGCGAACATCAGTTCAATCTCCAGGGCACCGACACTATTGACTACACCGACGAAGAACTGTGCGGCGTTCGTATTCTCGGCAATATGCCCAACCGCAACAGAAATACTGTTTACGAAATAGCCAATATAGCCGGTGAACGCGTAACGATTCTCGGTGAATTTCCGGTATTGAACCGTCATGCCGACGGCAGTCGTGCAATTGACGCCAGCGGCCATCCCGATACCAGCTTTCTGGTGCGAATGCCTGCCAACATGCCATACCTCATGCAAGGCATCGATTGCGATGGACGCACGCTCAATACCGACCAGACCTGGCAAAGCCTGCGCCCTGGCGAACAGAAAACCTGCAATGGCTGTCATGTCCATTCCAG
>NZ_FOCP01000045.1 GCF_900110145.1 Nitrosomonas marina
TCCACCGGCTCAACGACCATCCAGATTTGTCCAACATGAGCAATCAGTCCAGACATTTCAACAATTCGCCCAGCCATTGCGGCGATACATTCGCCGGTACTTCGAGTGTATGACCGCCTGAACAACGCAGCCTCAAGTAATCTGTAACCGGCACAGCCGGTGTAATCGTCACCGGTACCATTGATCCCGGTTGACTACGCAATTGCGTTCTCCGGTAAGTACGCAGCCAGTTTCCAAAAGTCTTGCTGTTCAGGCCATGCTTGCGACAATAAGACGTCTGCGACAATCCGCTCGACTGCCACGCCCTGATATGACGTAACTGCTGTTCCTGTGTAGTCATCGCTCATCCTCCTTTGAAAATGCCCGAGGATAAACAGATCTGATTCTAATTTATAGATGGCGGGGTTGGACGCTTACAATATATTGCCAGAATATATGGGTAACGCAGCCGAGGGCCGCGTCATTGTTGCGCACCTTGGGCAAGGCGCCAGCATGTGCGCAATGCAGTCGCGCAAAAGTATTGCCACCACCATGTCCTTCAGCCCGCTGGATGGATTGCCCATGGGTACCCGTTGCGGCACACTGGACCCTGCCGTGGTTTTTTTTCTGGTGAAAGAAAAAGGAATGGATATTGACGCTGTCAGTGATCTTCTGAATTATCAATCAGGTCTGATCGACGTATCCGGAATCAGCAGCGATATGCAGGAATTGCTGGACAGCAATGATCTTCATGCGAAAGAAGCAATTGATCTATTTGTTTATCGGGCAAATCGGGAACTGGGTTCACTGACCGCAGCCTTAAGCGGCCTGGACGCACTTGTTTTTACAGCCGGTATCGGTGAACATGCTCACCGTATTCGCGAACGGATTTGCCGCCACGCATCCTGGCTAGGTATCCATATTGATAAAGCGGCAAATGTAATCGGCAGGCATCAGATCAGCACCACAAAAAGTCCAGTATCTGTATGGGTTGTTCCAACCGATGAGGAGCGCATGATCGCCCGCCATGTAACAAATACTATCGAAAAAAATTACTGTATCTAGTTGTTTTTTAGTTATTATTTTTTCGGAACAATAACAAAATGATTTGTTCAACCATTTAAGACCTGATAACAAAGCTGGAACCGGTCGTATCATCTTGTGAAGGAGCAGGAAATGGAACAGACCAGTATTGAATCATCCTCCCGGCCTCAGCCACTATCGATCGAGGAACTGCGTAAGATAAACGCCTATTGGAAGGCATCAAATTATCTGTCCGTTGGCCAGATCTACCTGCTCGACAATCCGCTTTTAACGAAACCGCTGACCCTGGAACATATCAAACCCAGATTGCTCGGGCACTGGGGAACCACGCCAGGATTAAACTTCATATACACGCACCTGAACCGGATCAATAAAACAAACAAACTGAACATGATATACGTTACCGGCCCCGGTCACGGCGGTCCCGGCTTTGTCGCCCACACCTGGCTTGAAGGCACATACAGTGAAATTTACCCCAGCGTACCGCAAAATGAGTCAGGCATGAAGAAACTGTTCAGACAGTTTTCTTTTCCTGGCGGAATTCCGAGTCACTGCGCGCCCGAAACGCCTGGTTCGATTCATGAAGGCGGAGAGCTGGGCTATGCGCTCTCGCACGCGTACGGTGCAGTTTTTGACAATCCCGATCTCATTGCATGTTGCGTTGTTGGCGATGGTGAAGCGGAGACCGGCCCGTTAGCAACCGCATGGCATTCCAACAAATTTCTGAACCCCGTCCTGGATGGAGCAGTACTACCCATACTGCATCTGAACGGCTATAAAATAGCCAATCCGACTGTGCTCGCACGTTTAAGTCATGAAGAGCTTGAAAGTCTTTTCGTTGGATATGGTCATACACCCTACTGGGTCGAAGGATCTGACCCCGAAACCATGCATCAGAGCATGGCGGCCACACTCGACACTGTTATCACTGACATCAAGGCCATTCAAACTAATGCACGGAAAACCGGGAATGTAACGCGTCCACGCTGGCCGATGATAATCCTGCGCACGCCAAAAGGCTGGACCGGCCCCGCTGAGGTGGGCGGTTTGAAAACGGAAGGTTATTGGCGCTCACACCAGGTTCCATTGGCAGAATTATCTACCAAGCCGGAACATATCCAACTGCTGGAACAATGGATGAAAAGCTACAAACCGGAGCAGTTATTTGACAAAAACGGCGCATTAAGACTCGAGCTTGCTGAACTGGCCCCCGAGGGTCCCCGTCGTATGAGCGCCAATCCGCACACCAATGGTGGATTGTTACTCAAGGAACTGAACATTCCAGATTTCCGTGACTATGCAGTCTCAGTACCGCATCCGGGTCAGGTAGAGGCTGAATCAACCCGCATCATGGGTTATCTATTACGCGATGTCATGAAACTCAACGATCGCTCGCGCAATTTCCGCGTAATGGGACCGGACGAAACAAACTCAAACCGTCTTGGTGCATTGTTTGAAGTTACTGATCGCACCTGGATGGCTGAAATACTCCCGGACGATGATCATCTTGCACCGAACGGCCGGGTGATGGAAATTCTCAGTGAACATACCTGCCAAGGCTGGCTTGAGGGATATCTGTTGACCGGTCGCCACGGAATTTTTTCCTGTTATGAAGCGTTCATCCATATTGTTGATTCCATGTTCAACCAGCATGCCAAATGGCTAAAGGTCAGCAAGGAAATTCCCTGGCGACGCCCCATCGCATCGTTGAATTACTTGCTGACATCCCATGTCTGGCGTCAGGATCACAATGGCTTTTCGCATCAGGATCCTGGCTTCATTGATCATGTCGTCAATAAAAAAGCCGACATCATTCGTGTTTTCCTTCCACCTGACGCCAATACGCTGCTGACTGTCACGGATAAATGCCTGCGTAGTCGAGACTTCATCAATGTCATTGTTGCCGGCAAACAGCAGCAGCCGCAATGGCTGAGTATCGATGCCGCCATCAAGCACTGAAGCGCCGGCATCGGCATCTGGGAATGGGCAAGTAACGACCAGGGGAAAGAACCGGATGTAGTCATGGCCTGCGCGGGCGATGTCCCTACTCTTGAAACGCTTGCTGCTGTCGAATTGCTTCGTCAGCAAGCCCCCGAACTGAGAATTCGGGTCATCAATATCGTCGATCTGATGACCCTGCAGCCCAGAGAAGAACATCCGCATGGATTACCGGATAAGGATTTTGACGCCATGTTTACAAAAGATAAACCCATCATCTTCGCTTATCATGGTTACCCCTGGTTGATTCACCGGCTGACCTACCGTCGTACCAATCATAACAATCTGCATGTGCGTGGTTACAAGGAAGAAGGCACCACTACGACACCATTTGATATGGTCGTACGTAACGACCTGGACCGTTTTCATTTGGTAAGCGATGTCGTGGATCGTGTCGCCAAACTAAATCAGACTGGTGGATATATAAAACAGTTTGTCCGCGACAAGCTTATTGAGCACCGCCACTTTATAACAACCTATGGAAAGGATATGCCCGAGATCATCAACTGGAAATGGTCAGGAACATATCATTGAAAACCGTTGAATGATTTTCAACACACTCTTGTCTCGTACATATGAATACAAACAGTGAACGAAACTCACGAGAACCCATGACAATACCGCTACTGATGATTCATTATCATCAGGATCTGCCTTCCGATCTGATTCTCCTTGTGGAACAAATCGCAGAGCTGGCGACTGACCTGCGCTGGACCTGGAGCCATGCCGGCGATACTGTATGGAAAGCAATGGATCCCGTGCTATGGGAACAGAGTGAAAATCCATTGGTCGTCTTGCAGAATCTGTCCCGTGAGCGCCTGGAAGAACTCAATCGAAATGCTCAGTTCAAACACCATTTGAACAATCTGTCCGAGGCGCGCAGCACTTACTGCAACTGCTGTGGATGGTTTGGAGAAGTGTATGCGGATTCACCTTTAAAAGGTGTGGCCTATTTCAGTATGGAGTTCGGTCTGGGCCAGGCTCTGCCTTTATACGCGGGGGGGCTTGGCGTACTGGCGGGTGATTATCTCAAAGCAGCAAGCGATCTGGCCGTACCGGTAACTGCAATCGGCCTGCTCTACCAGGAGGGTTATTTCCGCCAGATTCTTGATGAAACACTATGGCAACAAGAAGTCTATCCCTACAACGACTCCAGCACTATGCCGCTGTGGCCGGTACTCGCGCATAATGGCGCCTGGCTGTCCATTCCTATTGAACTGCCGGGCCGTACTGTGCGCCTGCATGTCTGGGAAGTAAGGGTTGGTCGGATTCGCTTGTTTCTGCTCGACAGCAATGATCCCTTGAACAGCCCGCTGGATCGCGGTATCACCAGCAAATTATACGGTGGCGGAGAAGAAATGCGTCTGGTTCAGGAAATTGCACTGGGTATAGGTGGTTGGCGATTGATCCAGGCTTTGGGGCTCGAGATTGATGTCTGCCATCTGAACGAAGGTCACGCGGCATTTGTAACCTTGGAGCGGGCACGTTGCTTTATGGAAAAAAATCAGGTGGATTTCTGGCAAGCCCTCTGGACCACCCGGCCCGGCAACCTGTTTACCACACACACGCCGGTAGCCGCCGGTTTTGATTCATTTCCACGCGATTTAATCGCTAAGTACGGCGTCATTTATGCGAAGGCGCTGGATGTAGCCCTTGAAAAACTGATAGCTCTGGGACGCCGCAACGGCAACGATAGCGATGAGCCATTCAATATGGCATATCTGGCGGCGCGCACCTGCGCCAGAGTCAATGGCGTGAGCCACCTGCACCGTACGGTTAGCCAGGGTATTTTCCAGAGCCTCTACCCGTCATGGCCGTCATGCGAAGTGCCCGTAACATATGTAACCAATGGCGTTCATGTACCGTCATGGGATTCACCCTGGGCCGATGAAATCTGGACCCGCACTTGTGGCAAGGATCGCTGGCTCAGCTCCGAGAACACACTGGCATCTGCAATCGAATTGCTTGACGATGAGGTTTTATGGGATTTTTGCGGTCAGGAACGTGCTGATCTGGTACGGCATGCACGCCAGAGGCTTCGCAGACAGTTTGAACACCGTGCCTTAAAAACTGATACCGTTCAGCAGGTGGATCAGATTCTTGATCCCAATATACTCACACTTGGATTTGCCCGCCGCTTCACCGCTTACAAGCGCCCTAACCTGCTGCTGCATGACCCCGAACGACTGATCAATCTGTTACTCAACCCGGAAAAACCGGTACAGATTGTCGTTGCTGGCAAGGCGCATCCTAACGATACCGAAGGTAAACGCTTTATTCAGCAATGGGCCAAATTTGCCGAGCGCCAGGAAGTCCGTAAACGTGTGGTTTTTCTTGAAGATTACGATATTGCACTCGCGCAGGAAATGGTTCAGGGTATCGATGTGTGGATTAACACACCGCTTCGTCCCTGGGAAGCAAGTGGCACCAGCGGCATGAAAGTACTGGTCAATGGCGGTTTGAATCTCTCGGAACTGGACGGATGGTGGGCCGAAGCACACACGCCAGATGTCGGCTGGGCGCTCGGCGACGGCATGACACATCACGAACCGGAATGGAACCACATAGAAGCAGAACAATTGTATCGCCTGCTGGAAGAAGAAATTGTACCCATGTTCTATAATCGCGATGCAGCAGGCATTCCCCGCGCATGGGTGGCAAAAGTACGCGCAAGCATGTCAACGCTCGCACCGCAATTCAGCACCAACCGCATGGTACGTGAATATGTCGAAAAACTGTACATGCCTGCTGCTATTGGCTTTCATAACCGTATTGCTCAAGGCGGAAAAATTGGCAAAAAATTGCACCGATGGAATGAACAGCTCGTCCAGTTTTGGAATGATGTTCATTTGAGTAATCTGTCCATATCCGCAGAAAACGAAGGCTGGACATATGAAATACAGGCTTATTTCGGAGAAATTTCTCCCGAATCCGTTGAAGTTCAGATTTACGCAGACCCGATCGAGCCTGACACTGCTCCAGTCTGCCTGGAAATGCACCAGCATGCCCGAATACCTGGAACCGTCAACGGGTATGTATATAAAGGCAATATAAACACCTCTCGCCCTTACGCCGATTTTACACCCCGGGTCGTCGCATGCCATCACGATGCGCTGATACCTGCTGAAAATAACCTTATTTTGTGGTGGTCAGGTGATAAAGTACTGTCGTGAAGTGATGTGTGGACACATGTTTGAAAGGAGGCATGATGAAGACAACCAGTCCGTTGCAGAAACTCAAAACACTGGGACAAAGTGTATGGCTCGACTATATCCAGCGCGGCATCCTCGACAATGGCGAGGTCGCCAGAATGATAATAAGCGACGGTTTGGCCGGCATCACTTCCAATCCCGCCATTTTTGAAAAGGCAATCATTGAACATGACGATTACGACCAGGCAGTAACGTTACTCGCCCGAAACGGAACCAGTGCCAGCGAGATATATGAAATACTGGCTATTGAAGACGTTCAACGGGCCGCTGATTTGTTCCGCCCGGTTTATGAAGAATCGAACGGGCAGGATGGCTTTGTCAGCCTGGAAGTGTCTCCTTATCTTGCATATAACACGGAAAGCACAGTTGCTGAAGCCAAACGTTTGTGGATAAAACTGGATCGACCCAATGTGATGATCAAAGTCCCTGCCACTCGCGATGGCCTGCCAGCAATCACGCAATTAATCACCGCCGGCATAAACGTGAATGTTACCCTGTTGTTCGGAATTACGCGCTATCAGGAAGTCGCTAATGCCTTTATCGGCGGACTGCAAAAACGCGCCTCGCAACACAAACCCATAGAACATATTGCCTCGGTAGCGAGCTTTTTTCTGAGTCGAATTGATACACTGGTAGACAAGCAACTTGATAAGCTTGCTGAAAATGAATCAGTGAATATTACACACCCGCTGCGCGGCCAGGCTGCTGTCGCCAGCGCCCGACTGGCTTATCAGCACTACCGTAAGTGGACAGACAGCGAATACTGGCAGGAACTGGCCCGAAAAGGCGCGCGGCCACAGCGCCTGTTATGGGCAAGTACAAGCGCAAAAGATCCTGCATACAGCGATATCAAATATATCGAGCCGCTCATTGGTCGTGAAACGGTCAATACAATGACATTACAAACCCTGTCGGCTTACCGTGATCATGGACAACCTGCAGAACGAATTGAGCAGGAACTGGATATGGCCGCAGTCATACCGAGGCAACTTGGTGAACTCGGCATAGATCTTGAGGTAGTCAGCAAGCAACTGGAAGAGGAAGGCGTGCAAGAATTTATAGATCCCTACCATACCTTGCTGGAAAATTTGGAACAAAAACGCTTCAGCCTGATCGGATGATCGTCTGATTTTGTTGACACCGGTCGAAAATTGACCAGAAAAAGCTAGTTGTACCGGTTGAAAATTGACCAGGTAATTCACGTATCCTGCCTAAATTTTAGGCAGG
>NZ_FOCP01000038.1 GCF_900110145.1 Nitrosomonas marina
GGAGATAATATATCGGTGACGGTGAATCTGATAGCGCCGATTGCGATGGACGAGGGTTTGCGTTTTGCGATTCGGGAAGGCGGAAGAACGGTCGGGGCTGGTGTGGTCGCCAAGATAATAGAATAAGTAGAGTAAAAAACATATTTGATTGTTGAGTAGATCTGAGAGATTAGTTTAGAATTCAGCCATAGCCAACTATGGCGAATAGCTTCCCATGTTAAGAAGGCCAGTAGCTCAATTGGCAGAGCGTCGGTCTCCAAAACCGAAGGTTGGGGGTTCGATGCCCTCCTGGCCTGCCAAGAATCACATGAAATCTCACTCAAGTCATTTTCATACATAGTTGATAAGAAAACGTGAAGGGTTCTTAAGCGTGAACAAATTAAAGCTTGGGCTTGTATTTTTATTCATTTTAACCGGTGTCGTCGGGTTTACCTACTTGAGTGAAAGCGCAATGGTAATTCGTGTGCTGTCAGTGCTTGTGGGGTTGTTGTTAGCAGCTTTTGTGGCACGTTATACGACGCAAGGACAAAACTTTTATTCGTTTTGTAGAGAATCCTCCGAAGAAACCAGGAAAGTAGTGTGGCCAAATCGTAAAGAAACATTGCAAACATCGGGTGTGGTTTTTGCATTTGTGGTGGCGATGGCATTATTTTTATGGCTAATTGATGCGGCACTGATGTCGATTGTCAAACTAATGATGGACCAGGATGTTTGACCACATTCTTCTGGAAATAAAATGAGCAAAAAATGGTATGTGGTGCATGCATATTCTGGTTTCGAGAAAAGTGTGCAGCGTGCATTAGTCGACCGTATCAACAGAGCGGATATGCAGGAGAAATTTGGACGCATTCTGGTACCCGTTGAAGAAGTGGTTGAAATGAAGGGTGGCCAGAAAAATATCAGCGAGCGCAAGTTTTTCCCGGGCTATGTGTTGGTTGAAATGGAAATGTCTGATGATACTTGGCATTTGGTCAAAAATACTGACAAGGTGACTGGTTTCGTAGGTGGTTCAGCAATGAAACCGACTCCGATCAGCCAAAAGGAAGTTGATAATATACTGCACCAAATTCAGGAGGGGATTGAAAAACCCAAGCCTAAAATTCTGTTTGAACTCGGAGAAGCTGTTCGGGTGAAAGATGGTCCCTTTACAGATTTTCATGGAAGTGTAGAAGACGTTAATTATGAAAAAAACAAGCTCAGGGTGTCCGTATCCATATTTGGTAGACCGACGCCTGTAGAGCTTGACTTTAACCAGGTCGAAAAGTCTTAGCAGAATATTGCGGTAACACTTGTTTAATAGTGGATTGTTTCCGTTTCTGCATATCAAATCGGTAATTGTATTTCAAACAGGGAAGAGTTTATCGCTCGTTATCACCCAATTAGGAGAGTATCAGTGGCAAAAAAAATCATAGGATATATCAAGTTGCAGGTGCCTGCTGGCAAGGCCAATCCGAGCCCGCCTATTGGTCCGGCGCTCGGCCAGCGTCAATTGAATATTATGGAATTTTGTAAAGCATTTAACGCTGCAACGCAAAAATTGGAACCGGGTTTGCCTGTTCCTGTTGTGATCACGGCTTATGCGGATAAAAGTTTTACATTTGTGATGAAAACAACTCCTGCGTCGGTGCTTATCAAAAAAGCGGCAGGAGTCGGAAAAGGAAGTGCCAAGCCACATGTGGATAAGGTTGGAAAATTGACCAGAAGCCAAGTTGAGGAAATAGCAAAAACTAAAACACCCGATCTAACCGCAGCAGATACGGATGCAGCGGTTCGAACAATTGCCGGCAGCGCGAGAAGTATGGGTATCGAGGTCGAGGGCATATAAAATGGCACGTAAATCCAATCGTTATCAAAATATTTCAGAAAAAGTAGACCGGAATAAAATTTACCTGCTTGATGAAGGATTGAGCTTGGTCAAAGATACTGCCAATGCAAAATTCGATGAATCAATTGACGTGGCTGTCAATCTCGGAATTGATGCAAAAAAATCAGACCAAGCAGTGCGTGGTTCTGTCGTATTACCAGCCGGAACGGGCAAAACTGTTAGGGTAGCTGTGTTCGCGCAAGGCGATAATGCTAAGGCGGCAGAAGAAGCAGGTGCAGATATTGTCGGGTTTGAGGATCTCGCTGCTGAAGTTAAGGCGGGGAACATTAATTTTGATGTCGCCATTGCGAGTCCGGATGCAATGCGTGTTGTCGGCCAGCTTGGCCAGATTCTTGGGCCGCGCAGTTTAATGCCCAATCCGAAAGTAGGTACTGTGACAACTGATGTGGCTACCGCTGTTAAAAACGCAAAGGCAGGACAAGTTCAATTTCGTGCAGACAAAACCGGTATCGTGCATTGTACAATCGGTCGAGCATCTTTTGAAATTGAAGCATTGAAGAAAAATCTTGCTGCACTGGTTGATGCGTTGAATAAAGCTAAACCGGCAACTTCAAAGGGCGCGTATCTGAGGCGTGTGTCAGTATCCAGCACTATGGGTATCGGTGTGCGCATAGATCAGACAACTATTTTGCAGTAACAAAAAACTTTGGGCCATCAGGTTGTTTTCGAATGACTAACAACCGGATGGGTTATCAAAGACCGTTGGGGCAGTCTGTTCACTGTATAAGCTTAAACTCTAATGAGCATGATGTTGCTAATTCGATCGTTAGAACCCAACGCAGATGGTGTACCCAAACAGGAGTTTTTCCTGGTTTAAGGTCGCCAGTGTGCAGTCTTCAGAAACCAGCTGTATCAGCAACTGAATCTGGAAACTGCTTTTACTGATGGAGAATGAACCTTGAGTCTTAATCTTGAAGAGAAAAAAGCCATCGTGAAAGAAGTCAGTGCACAAGTTGCAAGTGCGCAGACTATTATCATGGCTGAGTATCGAGGAATGGAAGTTGGTCAAATGACGCAATTGCGTGCAAAAGCACGTGAAGCGGGTATATATTTTCGCGTCATCAAAAACTCATTGGTGCGGCGCGCTGTAGAAGGAACACCTTATGCAGAACTTTCTGAGCATATGGTTGGCCCACTTGCGTATGGTATCAGCTCGGATCCTGTAGCTGCTGCCAAAGTTTTGCATGAATTTTCAAAAGAAAACGAAAAGTTCGTGATAAAAATTGGCGCTATGGGTGAAAGCGTAATGTCGCGGGAAGATGTAACTGCGCTGGCAGCTCTTCCGAGCCGAGAAGAACTGCTTTCTAAACTATTGGGAACGATGCAGGCGCCAATTGCTAAATTTGTGCAAACACTGAACGAAGTGCCTACAAAATTTGTACGTGGTCTGGCAGCGGTACGTGACAGTAAATAATCGCCCAATTTCTTAACCAAGATACATCAATTATATTTATCAGCTTATAACCAGGAGAAAACAATGGCAGTATCCAAAGATGAAATTTTAGATGCAATAGCAAATATGACAGTGCTTGAACTGTCTGAGCTTATCAAAGAAATGGAAGAAAAATTCGGTGTTTCAGCAGCAGCGGCAGCTGTTGCAGTAGCAGCACCGAGTGGTGGCGGTGGTGGTGGGCCGGATGCTGCCGAACAAACTGAATTTACCGTTATGTTGACTGCTGCGGGTTCAAGCAAGGTAAATGTAATTAAGGTGGTTAGAGCAGTTACGGGTCTGGGATTGAAAGAGGCCAAGGATTTGGTCGATGGCGCACCTAAACCTATCAAGGAAGGTGTTTCAAAAGAAGACGCCGAAGCTATCCAAAAACAACTGGTTGAAGCAGGCGCAACCTGCGAAATCAAATAATTTTATTGCTAGACGTACTAAGGCTGGCTGCAAATTCTGCTGCCAGCCTTTGGTGTTTCATTTGTCTGATGTTTTCAGATTCATCTGTTTTAGTACTTTCCATAGTTCTTTATTCTTTTCTCCCGGAGAAATTCAATGGGTTATTCGTTCACTGAGAAAAAACGTATCCGTAAAAGTTTTGCTAAACGGGATAGCGTCTTGCCTATTCCCTTTCTTCTTTCAACTCAGCTCGAATCCTACGCTTCTTTTTTGCAAGAGCATACACCAATCAATAAACGAAAAGATCAAGGCCTGCAAGCTGCCTTTAATTCAATTTTTCCTATTGAAAGTCATACCAAAAACGCGCGACTGGATTTTATAAGTTATGAATTGGGCGCGCCGGTTTTTGACGTTAAAGAATGTCAGCAACGCGGTTTAACCTATGCGTCGTCCTTGCGGGCCAAGGTGAGATTGACGATCATGGATAAAGAAATATCCAAACCGACTGTTAAGGAAGTGAAAGAACAGGAAGTTTATATGGGTGAAATTCCATTGATGACCAATACGGGATCATTCGTGATAAATGGAACTGAACGCGTCATTGTTTCACAGTTACACCGTTCGCCAGGTGTGTTTTTTGAGCACGATCGTGGTAAAACCCATTCGTCAGGTAAATTGCTCTTTTCTGCACGAATTATCCCCTATCGTGGCTCATGGCTTGATTTCGAATTTGATCCAAAGGATTGTTTGTTCTTTCGAATTGATCGCCGCCGTAAAATGCCTGTTACAACATTGCTTAAAGCGATAGGTTATACAGTTGAGCAGATTCTGGAGGAGTTTTTTATTTTTGATGGATTTTCCTTCAATGACAATTCTATTTCTTTTGATCTTGTCCCCGAGCGTTTGAGAGGCGAAGTAGCCAGCTTTGATATAAAAACCAGTGATGGTGGAGTGGTTGTTCAAAAAGATAAAAGAATAACGGCAAGGCATATCCGTGAACTGCAGGAAGCCAAGATGAATCAGCTTGAGGTACCTGAAGAATTTTTACTTGGCAGGATACTTGCCCATAACGTAATTGATCAGAAGACTGGGGAAATCATTGCATCGGTCAATGATGAAATTACCGATGACATGCTGGTCAAGTTCAAAGAAGCTGATATTCGTAAAATCAATACATTGTATGTCAATGATTTGAATTATGGTCCATATATTTCCCAGACACTTAAAATCGATGAAACAATAGATGAGACAACGGCTCAGGTTGCTATCTATCGGATGATGCGTCCTGGAGAGCCCCCAACAGAAGAGGCCGTCAAGGCTTTATTCGGAGGCCTGTTTTATTCTTCCGATCGCTATGATTTATCTGTGGTAGGCAGAATGAAGTTTAATCGTCGTGTAGGCAGGGAAGAATTGACCGGCTCACAAACTTTATCAAATGAAGACATTGTAGCGGTTATTAAAATTCTTGTGGAATTACGAAACGGTCGTGGTGAAATTGATGATATAGACCATTTGGGCAACCGTCGTGTCAGATCAGTAGGCGAACTGGCTGAAAATCAATTCAGATCTGGTTTAGTACGTGTTGAACGCGCTGTAAAAGAGCGGTTGAGTCAGGCAGAATCTGAAAATTTAATGCCACACGATTTGATCAATGCAAAACCGGTATCAGCCGCGGCACGTGAGTTTTTTGGGTCCAGCCAGCTGTCACAGTTTATGGACCAGACAAATCCGCTCTCGGAGATCACGCATAAACGCCGAATATCGGCATTGGGTCCAGGCGGACTAACGCGAGAACGAGCAGGTTTTGAAGTGCGGGATGTCCATCCGACACATTATGGCCGCGTTTGTCCAATTGAAACTCCTGAAGGACCCAATATCGGTTTGATCAATTCACTCGCATTATATGCGCGCACCAATGAATACGGTTTTATCGAAACACCTTATCGCAAGGTGGAGGACGGTCGTGTAACCGATGAAATTCATTATTTATCTGCGATTGAGGAAGGTAAATTTATTATCGCTCAAGCCAATGCAGCGCTTGATGAGGACGGAAAATTCGTCAGTGAGATCGTATCGTGCCGGCATAAAAATGAATTTACTCTTTCTTCTCCCGAACGTATCGAACACGTCGATGTGGCGCCAGCGCAAATTGTGTCAGTGGCAGCTTCACTGATACCGTTCCTCGAGCATGATGATGCTAACCGTGCATTAATGGGGTCGAACATGCAACGCCAGGCTGTGCCTTGCTTGCGCGCGGAAAAACCACTGGTCGGTACGGGGATCGAACGTGTTGTGGCTGTTCACTCCGGTACGACTGTGCGTGCGGATCGGGGCGGAGTTGTCGATTACGTTGATGCAAGCCGAATCGTTGTACGGGTACACGATGCAGAAACAAGCGCCGGGGAAGTGGGTGTCGATATCTATAATCTGATCAAATATACACGGTCCAATCAAAATACCAATATTAATCAGCGACCACTTGTAAAAACCGGTGATCAGATTGAGAAAGGTGATGTGATTGCAGACGGCGCTTCAACAGATATGGGTGAACTGGCATTGGGACAAAATATGCTTGTGGCATTCATGCCCTGGAACGGGTATAACTTTGAAGACTCGATTCTAATTTCAGAGCGGATAGTTTCTGAAGATCGATTTACTTCAATTCATATTGAAGAGCTATCCGTTGTCAGTCGAGATACCAAGCTGGGTACCGAAGAAATTACATCTGATATTCCCAATTTATCAGAGCAGCAGCTGGGTCGCCTGGATGAATCCGGCATTGTCTATATTGGTGCAGAAGTAGAGGCAGGTGATGTGCTTGTCGGTAAAGTGACACCAAAAGGAGAGACACAGTTAACGCCGGAAGAAAAACTATTACGAGCCATATTCGGAGAAAAAGCCTCTGATGTTAAGGATACATCCTTACGGGTGCCTTCCGGCATATCAGGAACTGTTATCGATGTGCAGGTATTTACGCGAGAAGGAATAGAGCGCGATAAACGTGCACAGCAAATTATTGACGATGAGCTTAGCAGATACAAGAAAGATCTGGCGGATCAGATGCGGATTGTGGAAGAAGATGCATTTGCGCGAATTGAACGCTTGCTGGTCGGTAAGTCGGCTACGGGCGGCCCTCAAAAAATCAAAAGAGGAACGACAATTACAGCTGAATATTTGCAGAACATGGATCCCCACTTTTGGTTTGATATTCGATTGTCGGATGAAGAGGCAAGTATTCAGCTCGAACAGATGCGTGAAAGTATGGCGCTGAAACGAAAAGCTTTTGATGAAGCTTTCGAAGAGAAAAAGAAAAAACTTACACAGGGTGATGAACTGCCGCCTGGCGTTCAAAAAATGGTTAAGATTTACATTGCAGTCAAAAGGCGTCTGCAACCCGGTGATAAAATGGCTGGACGCCATGGTAATAAAGGTGTGATTTCAAAAATAGTGCCGCTGGAAGATATGCCTTACATGGCTGATGGAACACCAGTGGATGTTGTGCTGAATCCATTAGGTGTGCCGTCACGGATGAATGTAGGTCAGATTCTTGAGGTTCATTTAGGATGGGCCGCAAAAGGATTAGGTAAAAAAATTGAAACGATGTTGCAAGCACAAAAGAGTGCGGCTGAATTAAAAACTTTTTTTGATACCATTTATAACAAAAGCGGCAAAAAAGAAGAGATTGATTTGTTAAAAGATGAAGAAATTTTATCGCTGGCCCAAAATCTAACGCAGGGTGTTCCATTCGCAACGCCCGTTTTTGACGGGGCTACTGAGGATGAAATTAAAAACATGCTCGAACTCGCTGATTTACCACGTTCAGGTCAGATTACGCTTTACGATGGACGAACCGGGGAAGCATTTGATCGTCCGGTGACAGTCGGCTACATGCATGTCTTGAAGCTCCATCATCTGGTAGACGACAAAATGCATGCACGTTCTACAGGTCCATACAGTCTTGTTACGCAACAGCCGTTAGGTGGTAAGGCTCAGTTTGGAGGCCAACGGTTTGGTGAAATGGAGGTATGGGCACTGGAGGCCTATGGTGCGTCCTATACACTGCAGGAAATGCTCACTGTCAAATCTGATGATGTAACGGGACGTACAAAAGTATATGAAAGTATAGTCAAGGGAGATCATAAAATTGATGCAGGTATGCCAGAGTCATTTAATGTACTGGTAAAAGAAATACGCTCGCTGGGAATGGATATTGATCTGGAGCAGGATTAATTGCCAGGACTTAAAAAAGACATCATTTTGAAGGTAAAGCTTTTCCGATTGGACGCGAAAGCTACAAATATTCAATAATTGTATTGCCTCTTGAAATACAGGAGTGACAAATGAAAGCACTGCTAGACTTATTTAAACAGGTTACCCACAAGGAAGAATTCGATGCAATACGCATCGGCCTTGCATCACCAGAAAAAATTCGTTCATGGTCATATGGTGAGGTCAAAAAACCTGAAACTATTAATTATCGTACATTCAAACCCGAGAGAGATGGCCTTTTTTGTGCAAAAATCTTTGGTCCTGTAAAAGACTATGAATGCTTGTGTGGTAAATATAAACGACTTAAGCATCGTGGTGTGATTTGTGAGAAATGTGGCGTTGAAGTGACATTGTCCAAAGTGCGTCGTGAACGCATGGGTCATATTGAATTGGCATCACCTGTCGCGCATATATGGTTTTTGAAATCCCTGCCCTCACGCCTGGGTATGGTGCTGGACATGACATTGCGTGATATTGAACGTATTCTTTATTTCGAAGCATATGTTGTGACGGACCCTGGAATGACACCACTGATCCGCTGCCAGTTGTTGACAGAAGATGATTACTTGGCCAAAACCGAAGAATATGGCGATGATTTTAGTGCTGCCATGGGTGCTGAAGCTGTGCGGGATTTACTGGCAAATCTTGATATCCATGAAGAAATAGATAATCTACGCCGGGAAATGGAGAGCACGGGTTCAGAAACCAAAATAAAAAAAATATCCAAACGTTTGAAAGTTCTTGAGGCTTTCAATAAATCGGGCATTAAGCCTCAGTGGATGATTTTATCTGTTCTGCCAGTGTTGCCCCCAGATCTGAGGCCGCTGGTGCCTTTGGATGGCGGGCGATTTGCAACATCGGATCTGAATGATCTTTACCGGCGTGTGATTAACAGGAACAATCGTTTAAAGCGTTTGCTGGAACTAAAGGCACCGGAGATTATTGTCAGAAACGAGAAGCGCATGTTGCAAGAGGCAGTCGATTCTCTGCTGGATAATGGGCGAAGAGGTAAAGCAATGACTGGCGCAAATAAACGTGCTTTAAAGTCGCTGGCGGATATGATCAAAGGTAAGGGCGGTCGCTTCCGCCAGAATCTATTGGGTAAACGCGTGGATTATTCCGGGCGTTCAGTAATTGTTGTTGGTCCTCAGCTCAAACTTCATCAGTGCGGTCTGCCCAAAAAAATGGCGCTTGAATTGTTTAAGCCTTTTATTTTTAACAGGCTTGAAGTAATGGGAATTGCCAGCACCATCAAAGCAGCGAAGCGCGAAGTTGAGAATGAGAGCCCGGTCGTTTGGGATATTCTCGAAGAAGTCATCAGAGAACACCCGGTGATGCTCAACCGTGCACCTACACTGCATCGCTTAGGAATCCAGGCATTTGAGCCGGTGCTGATTGAAGGCAAGGCCATTCAATTACATCCTTTGGTCTGTGCTGCATTCAATGCCGACTTTGACGGAGACCAAATGGCGGTTCATGTACCATTGTCCCTTGAGGCACAAATGGAATGTCGAACCTTGATGATGTCAACCAATAATGTATTATCACCTGCGAATGGTGAGCCCATAATTGTTCCTTCTCAAGATATTGTGCTGGGTTTGTATTACACGACACGCGAAAAAATGGGCGCACGCGGAGAAGGCATGTTTTTTTCAGATATCAGTGAGGTTTCACGCGCCTATGAAAGTCGCCAGGTTGAATTAAACGCCAAAATAAATGTCCGTATCAAGGAATATGAAACGGATACGGATGGTGAACAACGCGAAAAAATAACTCGTTATGAAACAACAGTGGGGCGTACGCTGCTGTTTGAAAATTTTCCACCCGGTCTACCGTTTTCATTACTCAACAAAACCCTCAAGAAAAAGGAAATCTCAAGACTGATCAATGCCAGTTTTAGGCGCAGTGGATTGAGGGAAACTGTCATTTTTGCAGATAAACTCATGTATGCGGGTTTTAGCTACGCCACCAAGGCCGGTATCTCAATCTGTGCAGATGACATGTTGATACCTAAACAGAAAAGTGATCTGATTGCTGCTGCAGAGAACGAGGTGAAAGAGATAGAAGGGCAATATACTTCTGGTTTGGTGACACAGGGTGAACGTTACAACAAAGTCGTTGATATCTGGGGGCGGGCAGGTGACCAGGTTGCCAAGGCCATGATGGAGCAGCTCGGGGTCGAGCGTGTGCTTGAGCAAGAAACAGGTCAAGTGAAACTGGATGGATCTGGCAAAGAAGTACTGCAAGAATCATTTAATTCAATTTACATGATGGCGGATTCCGGAGCCCGGGGTTCAGCAGCACAGATACGTCAGCTATCTGGTATGCGTGGTTTAATGGCAAAACCTGATGGCTCTATTATTGAAACACCTATTACAGCAAATTTCCGCGAAGGTCTGAATGTATTGCAGTATTTTATTTCTACACACGGTGCGCGCAAGGGTTTGGCTGATACTGCTCTGAAAACCGCAAACTCAGGTTATTTGACACGTCGATTAGTAGACGTAACGCAGGATCTGGTAGTGACCGAAGACGACTGTAATACAGTTGAAGGTGTCAATATGAAAGCACTCATTGAAGGCGGTGAAATCATAGAGGCGCTGCGCGAACGTATATTAGGACGCGTTATCGTAAACGATGTAGTTAATCCTGAAAACCAGGAAATGCTATATCCTGCCGGAACCCTGCTAGATGAAACAGCTGTTGATCTAATTGAATCATATGGAATAGATGAAGTAAAAGTACGTACCCCGCTGACGTGCGAAACACGTTATGGCTTATGCGCCAAATGTTATGGCCGGGATCTTGGTCGCGGATCACTTGTTAATGTAGGTGAGGCTGTTGGTGTGATAGCAGCACAATCCATTGGCGAACCCGGTACACAGCTAACCATGCGCACGTTCCATATCGGTGGTGCTGCATCAAGGACTGCGGTTGCGAGTCAAGTAGAAAGCAAATCAAGCGGCGTCGTTCAATATTCATCGACAATGCGTTATGTGACCAACGCTCAAAACGAGTTAATTGCAATTTCACGAAGTGGTGAAGTTATAATTACCGATGAAAATGGCCGTGAGCGTGAACGCCATCGAGCACCTTATGGTGCAACATTGCTTGTTCGCGACGGCGAAAGCGTTAAAGCTGGGCAGATACTGACGACATGGGATCCGCACACACGTCCTATCATTACAGAATATACTGGAAAGGTACGTTTCGAGAATGTCGAAGAAGGCGTAACAGTTGCAAAGCAAATAGATGAAGTGACCGGTCTGTCAACACTTGTTGTTATTGACCCAAAAAGACGCGGTGTAATTCAATCCAAAGGGCTGCGTCCACTGGTCAAGTTTCTTGACGATGAGGGTCAGGAAATCAAGATTGCGGGAAGCAATCAACCTGTCAGCATTACATTCCAGATTGGATGTATTATCACGGTACGTGATGGACAGCAAGTAAGTGTGGGTGAGGTTATCGCACGTATTCCGCAGGAAACATCCAAAACCAGAGATATCACAGGCGGACTACCGCGAGTTGCAGAATTGTTTGAAGCCCGTTCGCCCAAAGATGCGGGTATGCTGGCTGAAGTTACAGGTAATGTATCATTTGGTAAGGATACCAAAGGTAAACAACGCCTCGTAATCACCGATCTGGAAGGCGTAGCTCATGAATATCTGATTCCCAAAGATAAGCACGTGATGGCACATGATGGCCAGGTTGTGAACAAAGGAGAGGTGATTGTTGATGGACCAGCAGATCCACGGGATATTCTCAGATTGCAGGGTGTCGAAGCGCTGGCACGCTATATTACTGATGAAGTACAGGATGTTTATCGGTTACAGGGTGTAAAAATTAATGATAAGCATATTGAGGTGATCGTCCGTCAAATGCTCAGGAGGGTACAGATCATCAGTCCGGGCGATTCGTCCTTCATACAAGGAGAACAGGTAGAGCGTGCAGATTTGCTGATTGAAAATGAGCGGTTAATAGCAGATAAAAAAACGACAGCAACGTATGAATATATGTTACTTGGTATTACAAAAGCTTCGTTGTCAACAGATTCATTTATATCTGCCGCATCGTTCCAAGAAACGACGCGAGTTCTAACTGAGGCTGCTATTATGGGTAAGAAAGATGAGTTAAGAGGCTTGAAGGAGAATGTAATAGTAGGGCGATTAATTCCTGCTGGAACAGGCTTGTCGTTTCACAACACACGAAAAAAACAGATCGATTTACCTGAATTGAATCAGGATGTGACCATAGCAAGTGAAAGTAACGAACAGACGATTTGATTGGAAAGATGTAAATGAATTCAATTTTCTTGACAGGGTTAACCTGACTGAGTAGTCTTTGGGAGGGGATGAGGATTATCGGTGAAGGACAGGTCATGCTGATGCTGGATCTGGTAGTGG
>NZ_FOCP01000037.1 GCF_900110145.1 Nitrosomonas marina
TGAAGGTGCAAAATTCGTTGACGGCGTTAAACAAAATGGGGATCAAAAGCAGCAGGCCGCTTGATTCTCCATACACCAGATTTGACTATAGCTCAAAGACATTAGCCTTTGGCTCATATCCTGATGTCAGTTTGAAAGAAGCCAGAAAGAAACGTGATGAAGCCAAAAATCATCTTGCTAACAATTCCGATCCTTCACTAATCAAGGTGGTTAAAAAGAAGCTGCTCGTTATGCAGCTGAGAACACTTTCAAAGCCATAGCGCTTGAGTGGCACGCTAAAAATGTCCATACCTGTGGCGGCGAGCTATAATTATTTCTGGTGTACGACAAGAGAGAATGAAACGGTGCAACCTGTTGACGAGGACTGTGTTGAAAGCGTGAAATTTTATTAAGTAGCAAGCAGCCCCTGAAAACAGCCCCTGAAAACTGACAGGAGCCGTTTGAGAATCGATCAGCTTATTCTTTACCAGGAGGGGCTCCCAGTCTTTCACCTGATTCAGGATCCTCATATAAGCTTGGTGGTTTATTATAGGGCTTAGGTTCGCCGCATCCAGATAATAGGGCTGTACCAGCTAAAACTAAAAGGATGGTAACTAAGAACGTATATCTCATGAAAATCTCCTTTGTTTTTAAAATAAGGTGTTGATCAATAAATCTAATGTCACGTTGAAACTTCATCAGCCACAAGTCACACCTGAAAATCTTAGTTCGGAATGTGTGATTTGGTCAAGTGCATTATTGGGTTAAGGCAAAGAATTTGTTGTGGTAACGCTTGAGCATGCACATATATCAACGCAACATATAAATAATGTCAATCGCTTTTGTTGCCCTGTTGAACTAATCGCTCATCCCGTCAGTGGCAGAATTCTTATCAACCCAAATGCAGGTTGTCGCTATCAAATCGCACAAGGCCAGTCTCAAGAAATGCAGCCTTAATGCCTTTATCGTCGATGAATTAACGCCGCGGTCTTTTTCAAAATTAATAACCGTATTTGGCATTACATTCGCCTTTAATGCTGGTTCCCGAACTGTCCAATTCAGTCCTGCTCTTGCCATTCTGCTGTCAATCAATGTTTGAGCCTCTCAGAATGTTTATTTTTTCTGGGAAAAATTTGAAATTCGTATTCATCCAGGGTTGATAACCCGTACCAGTGACATCACTTCATTGCAGGTATGGACTTGACACGCATGGACTGTTTCTGTAGTCTTCGCGCCCTACCTCGGGTGCCTTTAATATACATTGAAGGTTAAACGGGAAGCTGGTGCGTTCGCGATCGATTTCGTACAAAGCCAGCACTGCCCCCGCAACGGTAAATGAGTTAGAAAATTATTTTTCTTAAAGACTTGCATCGAGCCACTGTACAGCAATGCGTATGGGAAGGCGTAAGTATGGAACGTTCCGCTCATGAGTCCGGAGACCGGCCTGAAGTACACACGGTATTGCGGAGGGCAATTGACGGATCGCGGTATATCATATTATCTGCACTGGCTTTTAGGTCATTATCCTCTGCAAGTCTTAAAAAACAGATCACGCGCGGGCGGCGCGGAGGAGAAATATGCCTATTTGCCGGTATTCGGCGACGGCTGTGCGTTCAATGGGCGCAGCCGCAACAATCGTCTTTACAACTGCTTTCGCAGAAACAGATTCATATACTAATCAAGAAAAACCAATTATAGTCACCGCAACGCGAACATCTCAGACGGCGGATAGTTCGCTAGCCTCGGTAACTGTCGTTTCGCGTGCAGACATTGAACGTCAACAAGCACGCTCAATTCAGGATTTGTTTCGTGGTTTGCCAGGCGTTAGCATCGCCAATAAAGGTGGGCCAGGAAAAAATACGTCCGTTTTCTTGCGTGGTACTAACGCTGATCATTTGTTGGTGATGATTGATAACATCAAAGTCGGCTCAGCAACCAGTGGCACCACGGCATTCCAGAACATTCCGATAGAGCAGATTGAACGTATTGAAATCGTGCGCGGTCCACGATCTAGCTTATATGGTTCTGAAGCTATTGGTGGTGTTATCCACATTTTTACACGCAAAGGTGAAGGTAGAACTGGTTTAACGCCCAACTTTAGTTTTGGTGGCGGCAGTTATGGTTCCATCAATGGCTCGGCTGGACTATCAGGGCGTAACAAACAGGGTTGGTTTAATCTAACCGCCAGCGGGCAAGGCAGCAATGGATTTAACGCTTGCAATGGCAAGCCATCTCCTGGTGGTGCCGGTTGTTTTACCAATGAACCAGACCGCGACGGCTACCGTAATATTGCAGGTTCTGCACGAGCAGGTTATCGCTTTAAGAATGGACTAGAAATTGATGCCAATTTTATGCACTCAGCGGGCAGAACACAATTTGATGGCAGCTCTTTTAGTCCGAACAGATCTATCATCACACAGCAGGTTCTTGGTGGTATCGTACGCTATTCACTTACCGATTTGTGGCGTGCCAGTGTGATTGCTGGCCGTAGTAAACAAAATTCAGATAATTTTCAGGGGAGGGATTTTTTCAGCCAATTTAATACTCGTCGTGACAATGTCACGTTACTCAATGACTTGACCTTTGGCAAAAATCATCTCACCACCTTGGGGTTTGATTACCAAAATGATCATGTCGAAAGCACGGCGGACTACGCTATCACATCCCGTAACAATTGGGCGGTTTTTGGTCAACATCAAGCAAGATTTGCCAAGCATGACATGCAATTTTCATTACGCCATGATGAAAACCAGCAATTTGGCGGCCGTGTCACAGGTGGGGCCGGGTGGGGTTATCCTATTTCGGACAATACACGAATTACTGCCAATTTCGGTAGCGCCTATAAAGCGCCGACATTTAACGAGCTTTATTTTCCTGGCTTTGGCAATCCCAATCTGCGCCCTGAGGAATCACGCAGTTATGAACTCGGTATCAAGGGAAAAAAAGACTGGGGGGCATGGTCATTGAATGTGTATGAAACCCACATCGATAATTTAATCGCAACTGCATTTGATGATGCAACAGAAAGATTCTTTCCTGATAACGTCGATAAAGCGCGTATCCGCGGCCTTGAAGCCGTTGTTAACACCCGGATCAAAGGTTGGTGGATTAATGGAAATCTGACTTTCCTTGACCCTGAAAACCGTTCTTCCGGTGCAAACAGGGGTAATGTACTGGCCAGACGTGCGGAGCAGACTTTTCGCCTGGACACCAATCGTACCTTCTTTGACAAAATCACCATCGGAGCGATGTTTTTGGCCGAAGGTGAACGCTTTGATAATTTGTCGAATACACGCAAACTGGATAGCTATACCCGTTTAGACCTGCGCTCAGAATACCGCATCAATAAAAACTGGCGTCTGCAGGGACGCATTGAGAATTTATTTGATAAACACTACGAAACCGCTTCTTTCTTTAACCAACCCGGACGAAATTTTTTCGTCACACTACGTTATCAACCATCAAGCTAACTCATTGTAGAGGACATAAAACATGCTGGCACTAGCCACTCGCAATCAAATCATAATCGGCGTCTTACTTGCTTTACTCATGATCGTCACACGTGGTCATCATTTCGCTTCCCTGCAAAACCTGCCCAGTGCTTCTTGGGCAGTATTCTTTCTTGCTGGTGTGTATTTGCGTTCAGCCTGGTTACTACCCGGATTTTTCACGTTCGCTTGGATACTGGATTTTGCGGGATATACCTGGGGCGGTGCGAGTGGCTTTTGCCTGACACCGGCTTATTTCTTTTTATTACCTGCGTACGCTTCGCTCTGGCTTGCCGGTCGTTGGTACGCCAATCAGCACGGTTTCTCGTGGCGCACTTTCCTGCCGCTTTCCTTGAGTCTTATCGTAAGTACCTTGGTATGTAGAATGTTTTCCAGCGGCGGATTCTATTTGTTCTCTGGTCATTTCGAAGAAAAAACACTGGTTGAATTTAGCGAGCGATTTATGAAGCACCTGCCGCTCTTTTTCGAGGCATTTGTCTTTTATGTTGCTATTGCGGTAGCGATACATGCTGCGTGTGTGTTAATCCCATCTAACAAACGCCATACGACTGCGGGATAACCTATGGAAAAGCCAAATCGAGAACAGCGTCATCGCAATCGTATGCAGCGTAAAAAAGAAGTGGTAGATAAAGCTATCGCTCGTGCAGACCAGGAGAAAGGCTTGCTACTGGTGCTCACCGGCAACGGTAAAGGCAAGTCAAGCTCTGCATTTGGCATGGTAGCGCGCATTCTTGGTCATGGCATGAAAGCGGGGGTCGCGCAGTTCATCAAGGGGCGTTCAGACACTGGCGAAGAAGCTTTTTTCCGTCAGCAAGACAGTGTCGTCTGGCACGTTCTGGGTGAAGGCTTTACCTGGGAAACACAAAATTTGGTACGTGATATCGAAACGGCAAAAAAAGGTTGGGCGGTGGTACGTGAAATGCTACAAGATCCATCGCTGAACCTGGTGGTATTGGATGAGCTGACCTATCCACTCAAATTTGGCTGGTTAGATTTGGAAACTGTATTAACCGACCTGGGAAGCCGCCCACCCATGCAACATGTGGTGATTACCGGGCGTGCCGCACCGAAAGATTTGCTCGAAGCGGCAGATACCGTCACTGAAATGAATGACATCAAGCATGCTTTTCGAGCAGGCATAACCGCACAAAAAGGCATTGATTTGTGAAACACTGTCCCGCGCTGCTAGTGTCAGCGCCTGCTTCTGGTCAGGGCAAAACAACCATAACAGCTGCATTGGCAAGACTACATCGTAATCAAGGCCGCCGTGTGCATGTGTTTAAAATCGGACCGGATTTTCTGGACCCGATGATTCTGGAGCAAGCCTCCGGCAACCCGGTGTATCAATTAGATTTATGGATGGGTGGTAAAGCACATTGCCAACAACTATTGTATCAGGCCGCGAGTAGAGCAGATTTGATTCTGATCGAAGGTGTCATGGGGCTCTTCGATGGCGAACCATCTAGTGCGGACATTGCAGCGGCATTCGGTATTCCCGTCCTTGCTGTTATTGACGCAACTGCTATGGCTCAAACGTTTGGTGCGGTTGCGCATGGTTTGGCCACATATCGGCCTGATTTACATTTTGCCGGAATATTAGCCAACCGGGTCGCCAGCAAATCGCATGCAGAAATGCTGCAAGAAAGTTTATCGCCCGATCTGCCCTGGTTCGGCGCAATCTTTAGCGAACAAAACAGCCTGATACCCAGTCGCCATTTAGGCCTGGTTCAGGCTGATGAAGTCGATGATATCGATCGACGCCTGGATAAATTTGCACGACAGTTTTCAGAGGAAACAGCGTTAAACACATTACCACAAGCGGTTGCCTTTAGTGCGCCGGGTGTCGCGCTTAATGCGTTGCCTCATACGCTTAAAAACGTTCGCATTGCTGTCGCATCAGACAACGCATTTTCATTTATCTACCGCGCCAATTTAAACCTACTACAAGCCATGGGCGCAAAACTGATGGCTTTTTCCCCGTTAAATGACAGAGTATTGCCAGATGCAGACAGCCTTTATCTACCAGGTGGCTATCCTGAGTTACACCTGGAAAAGCTGGCGACCAATCAAACCATGCGAGAGGCGATTCGTGACCATCATGCCGCAGGAAAAGCCATTGTTGCTGAATGCGGCGGAATGCTCTATTTGCTAACCACATTAACTGATAGCAGCGGGCAGCAAGGTAATATGATGGATATTCTTCCCGGCAAAGCCACCATGCAAAACCGTTTAGTTAATTTGGGCCTGCATTCGGGAACGTTTCCTAACGGTGAATTGCGTGGCCACACTTTTCATTATTCGAAGTTGGAAACATCACTTGAATCATCCAGCTTGACGCAACCCACACGGAAAAGCCTAAAGCCGGAGCCAATATTTCAGGACGGTAAATTAACTGCCTCTTATATTCACTGGTATTTTCCATCCAATCCCGCTGTTGTCGCCGCATTATTTCAACCATGAGCAACGATCATCGTTATAGCAAGTCCGAACGTTTAGCCGTTTACCGTGCCATAGCTGAGCGCCGCGACATGCGTCATTTTCGACCAGACCCGGTCGATCCGACTGTGTTAAAACATTTGCTTGCCGCCGCTCATCAAGCACCAAGCGTTGGTCTAATGCAACCGTGGAGATTTATCCATATTAAAGATCATGACTTGCGTCAAAAACTTGCATTGCTGGTAGACGAAGAGAGGCTCCATACAGCTGAAGCTTTGGGTAAACGAAGCAATCAATTCATGGAAATGAAAGTTGAAGGTATTCGAGAATGCGGGGAATTGTTTGTGGCGGCATTGAGCGATAAGCGAGAACAGCATATTTTCGGCAGACGAACTATGCCTGAAATGGATCTGGCTTCCGTGGCCTGCGCCATTCAGAATATGTGGCTTGCGGCTCGCGCAGAAGGCCTTGGCATGGGCTGGGTATCATTATTTGATCCCGTACAGCTCGCGCGACTGCTGAATATGCCACCTGGCAGCAAACCTGTCGCAATTATATGTCTTGGTCATGTTGATGCATTTTATCCTGCACCAATGCTTAAGCTAAATGGTTGGGCAGATGAACGTCCGTTGTGCGAGCTGGTGTTTCAAAATACCTGGAACAGCACTGAATTATGAGTGCCGCATTAATTGTTCTCGCAGCGTCGGTACTGGATGCATGGTTCGGAGAGCCGCGTCGTTTTCATCCGCTTGTGGGGTTTGGTAATGCAGCCTTGGCTATTGAACATCGCATTTATGCTTGTTCGAAGAAAAACGGTATCCATGCCGTTCTGTTGCTCGTCCTGCTGCCGGTTGTGCTGATTGAGTTTATCCAGCTCTTAATAAATTCCATCATTATCGATATCGTGGTGTTATATCTCGCGATCGGTTGGAATAGCCTGACAATGCATGCCAGGTCGGTCAAAAACGCACTACTCGAAGAAAATTTGTTTTTGGCAAGTGAACGTTTAAGCTTATTGGTAAGCCGCGACACGGCCGGTCTTAATCGAACCGATATCACTAAGGGCACGATAGAATCTGTTCTTGAAAATGGCAATGATGCAATTTTTGGTGCGATATTCTGGTTTGTTGTGGCTGGTGCGGCTGGCGTGGTCGCATACCGCTTGATCAACACATTAGACGCCATGTGGGGTTATCGTAATACGCGTTACCATCGTTTTGGCTGGGCGGCAGCGCGTTTGGACGACTGCCTGAACTACATTCCGGCTCGGTTAACGGCCTTGAGTTACGCGCTAATGGGCAATTCGAGCAACGCTTTTGCGTGCTGGTTTAAACAGGGATCAGTCTGGAAAAGTCCAAATGCTGGCTCTGTTATGGCGGCAGGAGCAGGTAGCCTGAATATTTCACTCGGAGGACCTGCTCGTTATCATGGGAAACTGGAACATCGCGCTATTCTTGGTACGGAGCGTACACCGGTTATTACAGATATCGAGGCAGCGCTTCACCTGATCCGGCGTTCTTTATTTTTTTGGTTGATGATCATTTACGTTGGGGAGCGGTGTATTGAATACTCAACATCCGTTTGATCGGAAACACGGCTCCGGCATACTGCATCATGGGGGACGCTTACGTGAAGCGGCAATTTGTTTTGACATCCCGATGAAACAGTGGCTCGATCTGTCCACTGGCATCAATCCGAACAGCTGGCCGGTCAAAATTCCCCCCGCTTCGACCTGGTCGCGATTACCGGAAGATATCGACGAACTGAATGCCGTCGCATGCCGATATTACGGTGCGGATGCCTTGCTACCGACGGCCGGCTCTCAGGCTGCCATTCAGATTCTGCCGCAATTGCGGCCATCGTCCCGTGTTGGCGTGCTTACACCAGGTTATGCAGAACATGCCGCAATGTGGCGGCGTTTTGGCCATACGGTTACACCGCTAGCACCTGAACAAATCAGCTCTGTACTACCGGAAACAGATGTATTGGTGCTGATTCATCCCAATAACCCTACCGGGGCCACTTTTCAAACGTCGCAGCTAATGGCATGGCACAAGCGATTGATCGAAAGCGGCGGCTGGCTAATTGTCGATGAAGCCTATATGGATGCCACGCCTGAATCCAGCATCGTTTCCTATGCGACAAAACCAGGGTTAATTGTGTTGCGTTCTCTTGGGAAATTTTTTGGGTTGGCCGGTGCACGCGTTGGCTTTGTCTGTGCGCATTCCGAGCTGTTGACTGCGCTCAATCATCGGCTTGGCCCGTGGGCCGTCAGCACACCTGCACGCTGGATGGCCATTCAGGCATTACTGGACTCCGACTGGCAACATACAGCGCGGCAGTTCTTGCAACAGGCTGGTCGCCGCCTGTATTTATTGCTCTCTCAACATGGTCTCAGACCTGACGGCGGTTGTGCGTTCTTTCAGTGGATACGTTGCGAGAATGCCAGTGAACTCTTTGAAAAACTTGCTTATCAGGGTATTTTGGTACGTTTGTTTGATGATCCGCCAAGTTTGCGTTTTGGCCTGCCGTGTACTGACTCTGATTGGCAACGGCTGGATGCATCACTTTCCAATGTACTGCGAACAGTATAGTCAAAGCATGATCGAGAATAAAAACTTTAAAATGCCGACGCGTGTAATTCGGTGCTTCGAATATTTCTCAGGTACTCATCCGCGCTGGCTAACCGAACATCTACACAGTAATATCTGATAATTATGGACAAGACACTGATTCTGGGCGGTATTCGTTCCGGCAAAAGTCGTATGGCAGAAAAGCTTGCAATTCAGACGCATTTGCCAGTTACCTATATTGCTACAGCAACTTCAGAAGATGATGAAATGCAGGCGCGCATAGCGTTGCACCGTGCTAACCGCCCCAAACATTGGTACGTTATCGAAGAGCCGGTATATCTCGCCGATACTTTGCAGCAAAACGCCGAAACGGATAAATGCATCCTGGTAGACTGCTTAACTCTTTGGTTGACCAATCTGTTATTGCATGAAGATGACACTTTATTTGAACGGCAACGTATGGCTTTATTGTCCCTTTTGCCGCAATTGCCGGGGCCTGTTATTTTGGTCAGCAATGAAACCAGTATGGGCGTCGTTCCAATGGGTGAATTAACGCGTCGCTACTGCGAAGAGGCTGGCAAACTGCATCAATTGCTCGCACAGCAATGCCAGCATGTCATACTGACAATCGCGGGTCTGCCGCATTTTCTTAAAGGTGGCATCCGTGCATGAAGCCTTAACGTTAGACTGGCTAAATAAAATGCCAGCAGTTTTAGATGAAAAATCGCGTCAGTCAGCCCGGCAACGTCAGGATAACCTGACCAAACCCACTGGTGCTTTGGGTCGACTGGAAGAACTGGCGATTCAATTGGCTGCCATGCAGCATACGGACCAGCCTGCCGTCGACCATGTGCAGATTACAGTTTTTGCTGCCGATCATGGCGTTGCCGATGAACAAGTTTCAGCCTATCCACAAACGGTTACTGGTCAGATGCTATTAAATTTTGCCTCGGGTGGTGCTGCAATTAACGTCTTGGCGCGCATATTGGATGCACGGTTGGATATTGTCAACCTGGGCACGCGCTATCCGCTCGAAAAAAGCCAATTGGCATTATATGAAATTAGCCATCAACCGCTCGGACCCGGCACGAGAAATTTTCTACATACAGCTGCTTTAGATAACAAACAACTTGCTGCAGCGCTGGCGATTGGACGTGAATATGCAGAACGTGCCTACAAATACAAACAACAATTATTTGTAGGTGGTGATATGGGTATTGGAAATACCACTAGCGCCACCGCGCTGGCGTGTGCCCTACTCGATATCGAACCAGCACAGCTGGTAGGGCCGGGTAGTGGCCTTAACGAGCAGGGTATTATGCATAAAACCAATGTAATCGTTCGTGCGCTTCAACGGCACCATGCTTATACCGCAATTCCGCTGGAAGCATTGCGCCGCTTGGGAGGTTTTGAGATTGCCGCACTGGTTGGAGCTTATATTCGTTGTGCACAGTTGCGAATACCGGTGATGATTGACGGATTTATCAGTTCGGTTGCAGCATTGACCGCCGAATCGATTCGTCCACATAGCTGTCGCTGGTTTTTATTCGCACATCGCAGTGCTGAGCCCGGTCACATTTTTATACTTCAAGCACTCAAGGCCGATCCTTTGTTTGATTTGAGCATGCGTCTCGGTGAAGGTAGCGGCGCAGCGCTGGCGATCAGCTTGTTGCGTCAGGCCTGTGCGTTACATAACGAAATGGCAACATTCACGTCTGCGCGCGTTGAGAACCGCACTTAAAGTATGGCTGAAACGACCGTAGCGCAGATTGATTTACTCAGACACGGTGAAACTGTTTCACCGGGCCGTTTTTATGGCAGTACCGAGGCGCATCTAAGCGACACGGGCTGGCAGCAAATGCAACGACGTGTGGCGCAAATGCCGCAACAATGGAATCAGATTGTCACATCACCACTCTATCGCTGCTCATCATTTGCACACGCTTTAGCCGAAAATTATGATATACCTCTGGTTGAGGAGGCTCGATTTCGAGAGATACATTTCGGTATCTGGGAGGGACGTAGTGCCACCGAAATAATGCAGAATGACGCCGATGCGCTAACGCTTTTTTGGAAAAACCCATTCGATCATTCGCCGCCAGAATCCGAGCCTTTAGCGGATTTCAGCGCACGCGTAATAGATGCATGGCAAGATATATTGTCGCAATGTGTGACTGAACACAATCAAAACAAGCGGCGCATCTTATTGATCGTTCACGGCGGCGTAATGCGTGTATTGTTCTGCCATATCCACAATAAGCCATTGACACATCTTTTGGAATATGTGGTCCCTTTTGCAATGCTGCAGTCAATTGAATTAAAACGGAGCAGCAATATTTTCTGTGTAAATTTCGGTACATGTTACACCGATTGATGATTTTTACCATGCGTATGTTGTGCGCTTTCCTGGTCGCACTACAATTTCTGACCAGCCTGCCAGTTCGCCTTGCATCCATGCCGGACGAAAAAACACTTGGCCATTCACTGTTGTTTTATCCGCTTGTCGGTTTAATCATTGGCTGGATTCTGGCATTACTGTGTGGACTACTTGATACATCACCGCCACTGGTCGCCGCAGCTGTTTTAACGGCGAGTTGGATTTTGTTAACAGGTGGTTTACATCTGGACGGCTTGGCAGACAGTGCTGATGCCTGGGTAGGCGGTATGGGAGACACAGATAAAACACTTGCAATCATGAAGGATCCGCATTGTGGTGCCGCTGGTGTGACGGCCGTCATTTTGCTGGTTTTACTAAAATTTGCTGCACTGCATACTTTAATTATCGCGCAACAGGGTATTGTAATCATTTATGCAGCTGTACTGGCTAGAGCACTAGTCGTCTTGTTGTTTTTGACTACGCCTTATGTACGCAACCCGGGCTTAGGCGCAACTTTGGCAAATCATCAGCCGTACGTACTGAATACATTAGTGGTGACGACAACACCAGTATTACTAGTGTACTTGACGAGCTTCGATTACATTTGGCTGCTGTTCGCAGCCGCCGTGATATTTTTACTGTTACGCCGGCTTATGATACAACGCATTCATGGAACCACCGGTGATACTACTGGTGCGTTAGTTGAAATATCAGAGCTTGGTATCATACTCACTGCAGTATTATGGATTCTGGATTAAATTCAAAAATTCAATCAGGCACAATAGAGCTTATTCAGAAATTCAGCGAATCATGGTTCATTGGTCAATAAAAAATTGCTGAGTTTTTAAGTAGGCTCTAACTGTAGGCGACACTACCTTCCTTCCTGTTATGTCGGTTTTTAAAAATTCTCCATTTTTTTCAGTTTATTTACAGACAAGGAAAATGTATATTTTTTAAGCAACGTCAGCCATGAATCTAAAGCAAATAACATGCTTTTCATTATTTTGCCGCTCTAAAATTTCAAATAGAAGACGTTGTTATATGTGATGTGCTATTGAATGAGTTCAAGGTGATTTTTTTAAAAGCATAAAATAACCATTTGAGCAATATTGTTAATAGTTGACTAAAATAGTCGGTTTTATTTGCAGTGTATATCTGTAAAAGAATTGCGTGAAATGTCAGGGATATAAAACGCAACGGCTTTCTGTTATGGCATGTTTTTTGCTGATTAAGCTATGACTGCTCATTCCGTCAGGCTAATTTTTTCAAAAGAGGAGAATTTATGTCAGGTATGTTAGAGAAATATGCAGGCCTTAATTTGCCTGCAAAGAAATTTTTGAGTATGGGTATGGTTTTAATAGCAGCCTTGCTTTTTGCGGTTTCTTCGCATGCAACAGTAATTCAGGGAAAAAGCGAGGGCTATGGTTTACAGGTCGACCTTGATTTTGCCTCTCAGAATATTGTGGATCTTCTGAATGGAAATCCGGCTGGAGTCGATCAGTTATCGCAAGGGGTCGCGCCGCCACCCTATAACGAAAGCAAAACCACTGTTTTTGCGGGCGCTTCCGGTGGCGTATCTCTGGGTCCCGTGACATCGCTTGATGTGTTCGATATCAATACATCGGTACTGAACAGCACAGCTAGCTCAAATGTGGATGGTGTTTCAGGTAACCGCTTTGCTGATGGAATGGGTGAAATTCAGAATGCGTCATTTGGTGCCGGAATTTTCAGCGTTTTGGGAATAACAACATTTGAGTTTCTCGGAACAAG
>NZ_FOCP01000039.1 GCF_900110145.1 Nitrosomonas marina
CAACGCCAGATGTAACGGTGCCGATACCTGAGCCAACCAATATAGCGTTGATGTTTATGGGTTTGTTAGGTATTACGCTGGTGCGAGGCTCATCTGAGGAAGTTTAAAAAACCGCAAGCAGGCCGGCTTTCTGACAGCTGGCCTGTCGTATTAGCAAGCTGCTGCAACAATTGTATACTCGCATTGACTGTTGCTGGTTTTATAGTGAATGTACATAAGCGAACTCATCAATATTTTTCCTAACGAATTCGCAAGCAGAACGAAATGCACTATCCCTCTTTGTTTTAGTTATGGTTTCGTACTTTAAAATACCGTTTACGTCAAAAATTACAGTAGCAGTCCATGTGCCATTCTTTTGTTGGTGAATGTTCATATCATGAATTTTTCCTGACTTGGTAATTATAAGCAAAACTTCATTATTAGCTCCAGGCATCATTTTACGATTCCTTATTTCAATGACATTCAATCAGAAAACTGTGAGTACTGAAAGAAGAGATCTCGAGACTAACAATGAAATATTGCAATAATGTTACAGGTGGCAGTTTAGTCCGGCGGTATGAAAAGGGGTAGTGTAAGTAAATGAAGTCATTTACCTGTATCAAATACTTCGATTTGTCCACTTTCGCCGCAAATAATGCATTTGCCATTCAGGAATCCCTGACTCGAACAGCCGATGACGTAATTGAAATCACAACCGATATTTCCGCAATTTTTGCACCTATATAGAGTATGGTGGCAGATCCGTTTATTGTCATTACTAACAATAGTACCTAAACAACGCGCCATATAAGAAATATCCTTTGATTCAAGAAAATTCAGGTGATCAATACTATACAGGCTGAATAATCGCGAATCTGTCAATATTGTTTTTTATAAAATCATATGCCACTTGGAAAGCAGTGTCTCTGTCATTTTGATATATGCTTTCATGCTGAAGAGCGCAATTCATCTCGTATATTACCGTTGCAATCCAAGTATTGTTTTGTTGTTGAGTGATAAGCATATTAAAAACTTCTCCAGAGTTGGTAATGATATGCATCGCCTCAGTTGCCGATCTGGTTGTCATCCTGTTACCTTTTTGCGAGATTTCTAATTAATTTGTTTAAGAGTCAAAGCAGCAAAAAAGTAGAAAATAACATTTCCAGATTTGTATTAATTCATTAAGGAACGGGTGTTTAAGACGTCATTTATGGCTTTGCGCACATATTGGGCCTGGTATGTTGGTTTTGCATCGAACCGTATGAGTTTGATGTTGGCACTTTGGCAAATTTCATTGACCAGCCGGTCACGATTCGTATTTTGGTCGGCGTTATTGTTTTGGTCATCCAATTCGATGACAGCTATAATAGATAATGTGTCTGGATCGCAAATCACATAATCAAAATGTTTTGATATTATTTGATCAAAAGCGGCTTGTCTCAATTTTGGAGGGAGATTTGTATCCGGTTCTATAACATTAGCGATACGAACGGCCCCAAATATCTCAAACTTATCAGAGACTGCTTGTTTCAACACTCGATAAAAAGATGATTCTGCGGGTGTAAACAAACTGGGTAGAGGGCGGTACGAAATATTTGCGTGTTTGGTCTTAAACGACTTGATTAAAACTGTGAAGAATAACAGTAACAAAAATATTGCAATAAAGATCGTTCCAAAACTGTGATCTAAACGGGATAATGTCAAATCTAGTGTGTCCATTAACAATTTCCTCTATTCAGCCAAATATTCAGTTTAACGTCATATTTAATTGAAAATAAACCATATCTAATTAATGGTTTATTTGTCTTGAGAGAAAGTTTTGTTTTACAGGACAGAACTATTAATGAATGGTACTAAGGTTTTGTATTAACTTCCTGCACTTGATATTCTACGCGCTGCATCTGGCAGCGCGTTTATTGCAATTATAAAACCAGTATATTGGTGGCAATGGCTATTTTAGTAACATCCGGTATCAATAAACTGTACTTCCCAATTAATGGAGTTGCCACGTTGATTCATTACCGTCAACAACCATACACGGGTTGACTTGTTTCACTTGAAGGTAAATTCGTATCAACTTTTTATGGAGAAAATATACCACTATTAGGCTTGCATGCGTTTATATCGTATTTAAAATAATCAGTTGTTTGCTGAGTGGGTGCAAGTTTTTGGCGATGAAAAAATGACAAACGCTTTACTTGATCGCGTCACGCGTCACTGTGATTATTTGAAACCGGTAACGACTCCTAACGATTTAAGCTTCGTAACAACGCTCTCAACAACTAAATTTTTAAACCTACACCTAGTAAATTTCGGTTGTTGAGTGACAGCCAAATATCAGAAGGGGATGTTCAATCTCAGCCAGGCCATGTAACCCTGGAAACGATTCGTTGCATACATTTCATTTTGCAATTGTCCAATCAATATTGTTCCGGTTGGACTGTTGTAGATCACGCTGGGGCCGATCGCAAGCACTTCACCTTTGCGCCCAGGCGACCAAGGACCGAGTGCCGGAGAAATTATTTGCCCATCGAGTTTGTCGTTGGTTGTCTGTTTTAGGTAGTAGCCCGAAAGTCCAATACCCCACAAACCAAAACGCTTTCCGACAAGAAAGTCAATATGGAGTTCGTCACCGGATGCGTAATCCATTTGCGGTTCGCCGGTGGTGGTACGAAATTCCTTATTCGTATCCTTGATGTTATACATAAATTTATTAGAAATTTCCCATCCTTTTTCGGAGAGCCAGGTTACTGCAAAAAGTGGTTCGATACTCCAATAGTTGGTGCCGATACTCTTCTCCGGTTTCCCGGCTTTATACTTGCCGGTAGGCATGCGAATATCCATTGCTGCCACCCAGTGCCAGTCACCCAAATGCCAGGAGAAACCGACCGGACTGATAGTTATGTCACCGAGTCCGGAAATTGAGGTACAGTCACTACAATTCATACTTTGATGCACTATTGGTATGACAATGTGCGCACTAAAATTACCCCCCAGAATACGCGTTTCAGATATGTGGATAAAGCGAAAAGCATTGAACCAAGTATCGAGTGATGCTTCTGATACCTCATTGCTGTCGCCATTACGTAAGGAACCACTGTAGTGACCGGAATAGTTAAGGAAGTAGTTACCAGCAGGTGGTGCTGCACCCGCCAGCCAATTCTCGGCACCGTTTGGATACTGGTCAGCGCCTTCCTTGGCTATTGTGTCTCTTGCAGTCAAGCCCAATAGAATCATGGCAAGACCTAACAGGTTGATTCTCATGTTTCCTTTTTAATGCTTTCCTCGTTTTTCTTCATGATGATTTTCTCAAAATTTTCAGAATTGAATTATCTACTGCTTCCTATGTAGAATAAATACTCTCTTTCGGATAACATTGCTCCATCAATGGAGCATTAATTATGGAATTTCTGAATGACATGGCCCTGTTTGTGGAAGTTGTTAAGGCCAAGAGCTTTCGCGGTGCTGCAGATATTATTGGAATGCCGAATTCAACCCTGTCGCGGCGAATCAGTATGCTGGAAAAGGCAATTGGGTTGCGCCTTTTACACCGTACAACACGCAAGATTGAGTTAACTGAGGCCGGCCAGATTTACTATGAGCGCTGTAAGCGTATCGTCAATGAAGCCAAACTCGCGCATGAACAACTTGGCGAAATGCTTGCACAGCCCAGTGGTGTGCTACGCGCTTCTCTGCCTGTAGACTTTGCGGTGACCTACATGGCACCTTTGATCACCGAATTTGCAAAACTCTATCCGGGTATCGTCTTCGACTTTGATCTTACGTCAAGATGGGTTGATCTGGTAAGCGAGCCTTTCGATGTTGCAATCCGTATGGGAGAGCCAGAAAATTCGCAATTGATCGCGCGTCCACTAGCAGTGCTTCCTGCGTATCTTTACGCCTCACCCGGTTATCTTGACCGTTCTGGAGATCCTGTTAAGCCAACAGATTTAGCGCGTCATCAGTGTCTGACTATAATGAAAGCCAATACTTGGACACTCTATGACGGGATGAACACAACCAAAATTTCTATTGGTAGTCGTTTCAGGCTCAATAGTATCGGAATGATTTGCCGATTGGCAACTCTTGATATGGGCATCATCATGATGCTGGAGAAAATTGTCGCTGACGATCTCGCCAATGGACGATTGCGGCGCGTACTTCCCCAATGGCATGGAACTCCGGTATCCGTCTATGCCGTTACTGAAACTCGGTTACTGCCCGCAAAAACACAGCACTTCATTAAGTTCTTACAGGAGCGTCTGGGTAGAACTTAACAGGATATTGAAATTCCTCTTAGAGTCTACTCTAGATTCACACAAGTGGCGCAATGCAAGGCAAAGATGGACGAAAAAGTGGGGGAGAGCGTTCTTGAAGTATTTGATTACTCTGAATCTGATTTAACGCGGCAATTCACCGCCATTCAGTGAGATCATTAACAGTTTCTTATGCCATGTTCAGCTATTAGCCAAAACTCGTCACCATATGCATCTGACTGCAAGTTGTCAAAGTAGAGAAAAACCTGCATCTTCATCGATGTAAAGCGAAAATGAATCGTGTAAGTGCAAACTCGTCGGTTGTGCACTACACCAGTGAGCTGGTACAAGACTGGCAATTGAAACACTGCTAAAGCACTAGGTACTATCAACTTCCACAAAAAAGTTATGTCATCCAAAAATCCCGCAATCCGATTGTTCCATTAATGGAATAATGTTATCTAGGAAGCGGTATTTATTCAATTAAATAAATAATGGACAATTCCACTTTAAAATTTCTGGGATCATCATGAAAAAAACAAAGGGAATATGAACATCAAGTTGTTCAGCTTTGTGCTCACCTTGTCGGAGCAGGCTGCGAATCATATCTGGTACACAATTGGACTGAACAACACCTGTTTTTCGCAGATCAGGCACTTTTCCTGCGGGAGATTCAATGTCTACATGGTACGACGTTCGTCTTATCCACTTTTTTGTTCGTCCATGCCGACTGTCTCTTGAGAAATCTAATAGTTGATTTTCGGGCGGGCAACTTTATGCATATGTTTCCATGAAGGCATATCGCTTCATGAGAATTTATTTATCCCACGGTAAATTTATGATAAGGCTTATAGGGAGTTAGTTTATGAAGCGTGTTAATGTAGTTACTTTTGTTCTGTCAGTTATGCTGATTGCCGCGTGTGGTCGTCCTACGGTGACGATTAATGAAAGAGAAAGAGAGAATTATGAAAAAAAAATTGCTGGTGAAAAAATAGAGTGTCCATACGGACTAGATGCTAATGGATCGTGCCTGAAAGAAGGTGATGATGGCATCTGGAACTATTAGAATTTTGTATCACCTTGTTTCTCCTTTTAATCGAATATAATGCACCCATTCTGGGTAGACAATTCCACGCAATATGTTCAGCTCAAACTTACCATCGTCTATCATTTAAAAAGCGAATGATAGACGATTGAGCAGCTAACAGGAGAGCTTAGGCGTTTACGCTGCCTCACAGTCGGTTTAGAGGCGTAAACAATCGATTTTCATATTGACCTACTCTCCCACTCCCCCGGCTAAAGTGAGAAACTTGTACTACAGTTTCGCCCACAAATCACACCTGATCAGCTTCAAGAGGATTTTTTAACCGAACACCTGGGCCGGCGCCATTCTGGGGTATGAATATAATTCCTTGATCTTCAAAAGTTAAGCGAATTTTTTGAAGAATACTGGTTTTAATATCGGGAACACCATTCGCAGATTCCATACGTTTAATCGTAGTTGTTCCGATCGCTGCCTTATTAGACAAATCCTTTATTGACCATCGCAAATATCCTCTGGCCATTCGTATTTGAGCGCCTGTTATTAGTTCCATAATCTATATTAGACTAAAAAATACTATAAAAGTAAATATAATAGTTGACCTTTATATATTAAAAGTCTAATATGGACTTTGTCGAGTTAAGAAAGAGCTGCAACTCCTTCCTAACTCTAACCACAACTAACTAGCAAGGAGTTAATAATGGCTGCTACAAAGTATACAGAACTATCCAACAAACTGTCAGTGCTGCTGGCAGAATCATCCAGTACTTCAGAATCTCAAAACGCGATTGCTTGTTCCAATGCTGTGATCCTGGTCAACGGGAGTACATTGACTCGGGAAGAAAAAAACGCCGTAGTAGAAGCAATAGGCAATACAGCGAATCCATCCGGATATTATTACGAGAACAACGGCATTCAGGCAGGCTTGGACGCAATTAAGAAGATTGGGTCTGAAGCGGAAGAGTCACAACCTTCGCCAACTCGCCTGAACCTGAAGAACCTCAAAAACCTCGTATCTGACGGCACCATATTTTCAGTCGAGTTTATCAAGCGCAGTAACGGTGAACTGAGAAAAATGATTTGTCGGTTAGGTGTCAAGAAACACTTGCGCGGCGGTGATAAAGCTTACGACGCAAAGCATCACAACCTGTTAACCGTCTTCGATATGGAGAAGGGCTGTTATCGCTCCATACCGGTCGATGCAATCCAGCGTTTGTGCGTCAACGGTCAGGCATTCAGCTTCGGGGAGGTGTCTCATGGCTAAAGATAAATCAACGCCCACAAAATCACCGGTAAAACGCAGAAGAGGGCCGCGCTTTGGCAATGTAGATGTTATCACACCGAAAATGCGCTCAGATAAGGCTATCAAAGAATGGCGTCACTTTATTGATACTGCTTCGGAAGCGGAGAAGAAGGTTGTCAGGCATTTAAAAATGGGTATCGGTGCTGTAGCGTTGATGCGCGAAATACGCAGGTTGCTCGGTGAGTCCAAAGCGAAATGCGAAATCATCCCATTCCCGCATGAACGCGTGCGGAAAAGCGCGGATTCGGTGGCTGGCCGGAAGCCTAAGATTGGGTCTGCTGTTATCGATTTGCAGAGGGGAGTATAAATATGAGTACCAGTGCACAAAGAATGAATGGGACGGATTCTGTAGATTCACCGATGAGTATCGTAACCATCACTGGTGATCAGCCGGTAACTACAACCCTGGCGATTGCGCAGGGTACAAAAGTTGAGCATAAGGCTGTGATTCAGCTTGTCAGGAACTATCTGTCTGATTTAGAAGAATTTGGAAGGGTTGAATTTAAAATGTCACCCTTTGAAACAGCAGGTGGTACCCAGCGACGAGAGATTGCAATCCTAAATGAACAGCAAGCAACACTGCTTTTAACTTACATGCGTAACAGTGACATTGCTCGTGAATTCAAGAAAAGGCTGGTAAAGGCATTTTGGGAAATGGCGCAAAAATTACGATCAAAGGATCGCAACCCTGCAAATCTGTCGCGCCTTCAATTGATAGAAATGGCTATGGAGGCAGAGAAGGAACGTATCGCGCTTGAACACAAGGTTGAGGAACTGAAGGAAGATTCGGAAGCATTGAACCGGATTTCAAAGGCTGAGGGTTCGCTGTGCATTACAGATGCGGCCAAGACATTGCAGATTCGTCCGAAGAATCTATTCACATGGTTACAGCGTCATGGCTGGATATACAAGCGTATCGGATGTGCACATTACTGCGCATATCAAGACAAACTCAACAGAGGTCTGATGGAGCACAAGTCGACCACTGTTTTGAGGTCGGACGGAACCGAAAAAGTCACGCCACAGGCCAGGGTAACACCTGAAGGTCTTGAGAAATTGGCAAAACTGCTTCCACCGGAGATTACTGAAGTGGCGGTGAATGAGTAGTGTTTTTGAAGGGATCGCGCACTACATTCTGAAACGCGACCCTTCACTTATTCATTTTGCTTTCAATGAAAAAAATTAGTCTTTTCGATGACATTGATAAATAATGTTTTTAACAAAGTATTCACAATATTTTAACAAAATAAGAATCATTATTATTTGTCGGAGTGAGAAATGCTATGTACAATGTACTTACGTATTAAGCGAAATCCTTTGATGTTAAAGTACTGCTACCGCGCCAACCAGCGTATTGTAACAGCGTAACCAGCGTAGTCGGATGGTTGGTTTGCATTAGATATTTTATAGAGTTATCCGGCGCATTAGTCCAATAAGCCCTTTCTTATCACGCCATCTTTTAATGCGCCGGATTTTTTCAGTCAATTTCACATTAGCCCGCTCAGTAGATTAAAAAGTTTAAAGCTCTTGTGTTTAAATTTTTAGTCTGGTTGCGTTTCGCGCGCAGTCCTAGTCCAGACACGGAAAACCCGGCATAAAATGACTCCAGCATTGACTACGATACAGAAAACAAACTGGATCGTAGTTAAATGCTGGCAAATTTTGCAAAAGAAACAATCAGTGCGGGCGCTGTAAATGTCGCGCACATAATATCTTTTAGGGTGACAGGCTGATGGATTATCAGGCAATCAATAATGAAATAGCCAATGATCCTCAGAGTCTTGGCTACTCAGCCTACGTGACAGACAAGAATGATCTGGCTATCGCGGAATTATTAAACTCGTCAACGGTTGATGTGGTTGGATGGGTATCTCGTAACGATTTCCTGATTTGGGCGGCGCAGTCGATACGGGGTGTCATTGAAGACACGGCGAGCGCTCAATCTGACCCGCTTCGCTCTTCTGCACTTGTGCTTCAATCGATATGCAACGGCGCTACAGACGGCATTGATTTTACAAAGGCTCAAAATGTTGCGCTTTTAGATTCCTGGGTTTCAGCCAGCAAAATAACCGAGACAGACAAGAACAGCCTGCTTGCTCTGGCTACAAAGCCAATTGAGCGTTCCGTCTATTTGTTTGGCAGGCGTGTAACGCATCAGGATATTTCAAAAGCATTGCGAGGATAGTCCATGTCACTAAAGCCATTATTCGCAGCAGTTCAATCTACCGATTTATCAACCGGGTTAGACGGTCTTGCAAGTGGAGCGGGCGTGTCAAGTGCGGAGATTGACAACAGTACGGATCTGCACAAAGACGCACTGATAAGCATTCATGTCGCCGGCGCTTCCGCGTCAACCGGGTACGTTTCTGTTTATATCCAGAAAGGTGCGGCCACAGGCGCCACATCAACAACCGAGGTCCCTAATATGGATCATGTGTGCGACGTGCAACTTAACGGCACTACGGCAGTAGATAAAACGAAACTTTTTAAGGATTTGCCGAAGTATTACAAGATCAGGCTTGTTAACAGTTCGGGTGTTGCGCTTGCCGCAAGCGGTAACACAGTCAAGCGCACCGGCGTAAATTATCAGGATGTGTAATGGCAATAGATACCGCCACATCTAATGCAGGCCGCAGGTATACGATACCGATTCACCCTGATTTCTATATACCAAACAGCGATTTTTTCAGGCTCCTTGTTTGGCAGATGAACAGTGTGGCCAACTATGGATACATAGCTTCAATCGGCGGATCGTATGGCGAGTTCAATACCGTGCAAATCTATAACGACCCATCAAACGGGCTGGCGTGCAAAATCCACACATTGGGAGATTCGTATGCCGGTGGCGGGGCGTTGTCTGCGGGTGTCTGGTATATCGGCGGATTAACGCGCAGGGGCGGTAATTATTATTCTTTACTGTGCGAACTAAACGACCCCGAGCAGGTATCCGAGGGTTCCGGTGTGGCTATATCGTCCGGTTATTTACCAAGCGGCACGGATATGCAGTTCGGGTTACGCTCGGACCTGACTTCAGACGCCACGTATGCTTTTAACGGCAGGCTGTCGGATGCGATATTCGTCAACGGATTCGGGCTGACGCAAGATGATTTGGTTGCGATAGCCGCAGGCAAGCCGCTTCACGAATTCGACTGGTGGGACAGGCGCGCACTGCATGCGCATTTCAAAACGTCAGCAGTTGACGGGTTTATGGACTTGACCGGTCGTCACCCTGTTACCAGAAACGGTGCAGGGTACGGCGCAAACGAGATTGATCCGCAACGATTGATAAGGTCAAACAGACCAGAGAGCGTTGAAGAATTGTACTTTTCAATTGGCGGGCTTTCTTCTGGTGGCGGTTTTAATCCTGCCTGGGCTTTTGGTTCTAACGTAATCGTGGGAATGCAATGAAAAAGAATGTAGCAGGTCAATCTATCGGTGCACAAATGGTTTCAGCATCCGATGGTTCCGCCTTTACTGGTTCGGTTACGGTTTACATAACTGGCGACAATGGGGCGCAGACAATCGGATCAGTTGGAAGTGGCGCGTGCACGCATGAGGGCAACGGGTATCATTCGTATGCGCCATCGCAGGCGGAAACAAACTACAATCATATTGCATTTACATTTATCGGTGCCGGAGCGGTACCAGCAACGGTTCAGGTTTACACCGGGTTCCCGCAATCAGGCGACAATTACACAAGATTAGGCGCTCCTGTCGGTGCGTCAATCGCTGCCGACCTGGGAACAATCACTGACAAGTTCCCGGTAAATTCAGAACTGCATGCAATCGACGCGGAGGGCAGGGTTCGCATTGATGATGCATCGGCAACGCTTGTTCAGCAGTTCATGGATGAAGACAGCGTGATTAAAACGAAGATTGATTCTATCGACACAAGGACGGTGAATGCTCTCGTAAATGGCCGCGTTCCGGCTGACACCGAGGCGATTGATGGCAATGCCAGTGCTGCAACCAATCTCAAGGAACATGCGTTGCGTGCCGTGCCGGTTACTTTCGCTGCAGGTGGCACGACCACAACGGCGGTACTTGCGACCGTTGGCGGGGGCGCTCCGAATGGCGCCAGCAACGTAATTTACAAGAATGCTGCGCTTGTATTCAGTGCGCCAGCTGCATTAAAGGATCAGCGCGCATTGATTCAGTCGTATGACGCTGCGACCAACACTGCGACCATTACCGAAGTCGCCGCGGCGGTCGATGAAACGGCGGTTGCCGTATTGGTGTAATTCATGCAAATAACAAGGCTTGGTCTTGGCGGTCCGGTTCGCAGTTTTTGGGATTATGGACCTGCGCCGATAGCTATCAGCCCGGCCATAGAACACAATGCTGCCATTATCCTGTCATCATCCTATAGACAAAGTATTAATCCGGGTATAGAGATTGGTGACGCGGTTTTGCTTGGTTCGGCCAAGTCATCCGCGCTGATTGCTACGCAGGAATTTAACCGGGCAAACCTTCTTTTCGATTCCAGTCAATTGCCAATTAACCAGGCGACCGAGCGCGATGCGGCCATTGCATTAACGCCATTGTCACTACACAACATCAACTCCGCGCAAGAGGTCAATAACGCGCCGGCTGTCCATGGCAGCAAACAAGGTGCGGTCCAGGCCGTAATTGAAATCAACACGGCAAGCATTATTGCCGGTCTCAAATCCGAAACAATTGATGCTGCGGCCGAGATCGATACAGCCGGTATGCTGGTATCGCTTTTTGCCGGGCAATTATTACCATCGATCGAAACCGATGCGGCGCTGGCCATTGATAGCGAAAAGGTTGCGCAAATAACGGTTGCTTCTGAACGTAACCGGGCATCTATCATTAACAGCCTGCAATCAGGTGTTGTAAACGTCGTCCCCGAGATTGACAGCGCATTGCAGCTATCAGGATATAAATCATCACCTGTTGTACAGGTAACTGAAATTGATCAATCCATGATGCTTTCTGCGCCAGATCAGATACCGATAGGGCAGGCTCAGGAACGTGATGCTGCGCCGGCTATATCAGGCACCAAAGCGAGCTCGATCGTTCAGGTGGCGGAATCAAATATCGCGCCGGCATTATTCGGTTCGTCATCTAATTTGATTGAGTCCGCAAGGGAATCAAACATATCCGGCTTGCTTGTACCGGTATCCATGCTTTCCATACAGCAGGCTTTGGAGGCTGACCGGGCAGGGGATCTCGGTGCTGCAAAATACGGGGCGATCAATGCATCCTCAGAACGTAATGCGTCCTTGTTGATATCAGCAGCAAAACGATCCGAAATCATTCAGGCTGTCGAGCGTGACGCTGCGGGTTTTGTGACTGTTATAGAGACAATCATACTCGATTCAGCGAGAGAGATTGACGCGGCAATCCAGGTGTCCGGACAGAAAGCCGGGGTTATAGCCAGCGCGTCAGAGTTCAATGCTGCGCTGCAAATCATCCCGTCCAGCACATCCTCAATCATCGCGGCCACCGAGATTAACCGGGCTGCTTATATGGGCTCTGTGAGCATTGCGGAGATATTGCAATCGATTGAGATTAATACTGCAAAACAAGTCGGCACATCATCAATTCTTGCTATCGACAAAGCGGTAGAGATCGAGCGGGCGCTGGCAATCCATAGCCAGAAAGTGGCCTCTATACAACGCGTGCGCGAGATTAACATGGCGCTTGGACTTGTTGTCGAAGGCGGCTACGTGTTTATTCCGCTTAATTCTGAAATCAAGGTCCGCACATTTGACGGACCTATTGTGATAAGGCTCTAACCATGGCTATTAAAGGCAGGGCA
>NZ_FOCP01000033.1 GCF_900110145.1 Nitrosomonas marina
ATATTGCGCTCGCTGAAGATGCGAAAGCAAAACTTGAGCAATTGGGTAAATCCGGCGATACAGGATCTTCAGTTATCGATATCGAGCCACTGCAGACCGAGATAAAAGAACTCAACAATCAGTTAAACCAGTGGCGCACTGATGAACAAAAATACAAAGATATTGTGGATCAGCATTCAAACCGTGCGCTGGTAATCGACAAGGCCAAAAACCTGCACCAGGACATCATGGAATGGCTGGCAATAGCAGATGCACTATCACCAAGTGGAATACCGGGTGAGTTGCTTAAAACAGCATTGAAACCGATCAATGACCGCCTGAAATCAAATGCAATGGCATCCTGGATGCTGCACCCTGTTATCGACAGCGAAATGAACATCACCGCAACCAAGGATGGTGGCAAAAGCATTCCTTATGCACTGCTATCTGAATCTGAGCAATGGCGCGTCGATGCGATGATTGCCGAGGCAATATCGTACATTTCAGGCATTAAAACGCTGGTACTAGACCGCTTTGATGTTCTGGACCTTGGCAATCGCAGCAGCCTTATCTACTGGCTGGATGAGTTAGCGCAAGCAGGCGAACTCGACTCATGCATCATTTTCGGAACGATGAAGAAAAGACCAGCATCCCTTCCCGAGACCATTACAGCGTACTGGGTTGAGAACGGCGAAGTTGTTGCTGATGATGAACAAAGTCAGGAGGCAGCATGAAGCTATCAGCCAAGCAACAGCAAGACCAGATCATGTGGCTCCGTCTGATGATGCCTGCAAACGATGATAAAGCCACGCCAGTTAAGAAGCCTGCGAGCGGATCAGTGGGGCGCATTGAGAAAGTCATGCCGAACAAGTGTTATCTGTCTTGCAAACAAATAGCGGAACTGGTCAATTTCCTTGTGTCGCAAGAGTCGTTGATGGCCAGAGGGAAGCGCAAAGAGCATTACGAAATGACAAGGAGAGCCGGGCACCTTGCCGACAAAAATGGCAATGAATTGTCGTCTGGAGGTTTTACCCAGTATTACTCGATAGCCAGGATAAAGCGAAGTTCTGAGGGCAATGTAAAGGCTGTAGTTATGAGTTGCAGGGTGACTTACAGACTATCTGCAGAAATAACTGCGGCGATAGCGGGTATTGATGAAAAGGAAGCCAGCAGGATTATTTACGAACTCACATAGGACTGAAAATGATCATAGGGAAAATGGATGTTTCTGAGGCAATTCATAGCGCGATCACCAAGCTGCACAAAAAAATTGATGGATTTGCTTTTGTCGAGACGCGTTGTGGAAATGCGGACGTAAGCGGATATATCTTCACAAGCAACCCCTTGCTGTTATTGAGATCGGAAAAAATAACGATAATTTTCAATGACAGGAATGGAATTGCAAGGGTTAGCAAATGAGTCCACAACAAAATCAACCGGACCTAGAGCCGTTACCAGAGATTTTTTATCATGCTTGCGATCCCGTGTTTAATGGGATGCCAGAGATCAAAAGGCCATTTGTATACGGAGATAATATTGTCGCAACAGACAGATCAATATTTGTTGCCGCCAATAAGAATAGATACGACGTATCAGGGATTCTTGATCACACGAAAAACAAAAAAATATCTGGAGTTGGCAGAGTGCTGCAAGAGATTGTGTCGACAGAATGCGAGAAGCCGTACAGCCCAGTCGAAATACCCGAAGATAACATTCGGTTCATGGAATACAAATCCAGAACAAACCACAGATGCCCTGAATGTGAGGGTAGCGGGAAGGTTGAAACACACACTAAATACAGCACTTACAAGAATACCTGTCTTAGATGCGAAGGGACCGGCATAGGATTAAGAATAGAGCACGTCAATGAAGCGGTGTGTATCGATGGCCTACGGTTAAATCCATGCTACATCTACCTGATAAACAAAGCCGACAAATACCATATAAAAGAAAAACTACAGCTATTTTTCCGCATGAGTGACATAAGAGGCATGATTTGTGGATATCGGTTTTGAAAATACGAACAGGAGGCTCGGGAAATAATGAAACCGCTTTTCATCCCACTCAATGCATGGGCGTATGAACAGTTCGAGGCCGGCACCAAAACTGACGAACTTCGCCGGTACGGTCCACGCTGGAACGAGAAAACATGCATACCTGGGCGGCCAGCCATTCTGTCACGCGGATACGGTACGAAAAATCGTATGAGCGGCACTATCAGCGCATTTAAAAAGGTACATGGCAGTCAATTGAATAGCGCATACAAGGAAGCTGTTTTAAGGGTTTACGGCACACTGGATATTGATGTTGCTGTTATATCGATTACGGATCTGGAGGATATCAAGTGAGTAGAGAAAACATAGTGCATGACGTTAGACACTCGTTTTTTGGTCACAACATTGAGTATCAGTGGGGATCAGATGATCCAACAAAAGTAATGGGATGCATATCTCCACTACCAATACCTGGAGATTACGTAATCAGCAAAGCTGGAAAGGTGCATGAATTTATAGATGTTGAGCCGATGAGGAATCCTCATGACGGGTTTTTTGCAACAATAAAAAGCACAGGCATCGCAGTAAATGAAGACAAAAACCCGACCTATGCTGATATCAAGGGTCGCATTAAATCAATCACGCAAGACCAGCATTCTGTGGAAACTCAATAATGAATAAGATTTTAGGCAAATTTCTAGTCATCTATGCAACTGCGTGCGCACTGGCAAGTAGCGCAGTTTTGGGAGTGTTTATTGGTACTGCAGTCGATAACAAAGCACTCGGATATTTTAAAGGAGAGCTTTTTCAGTACAACCCTGCAAAAGACAAGAAGGCGCTAATAATCACTGACACAGGACCAGTCGAGATTGATATGGATTGCAGTGAAAATAGTGAAGGCAAATACGACATTGCCTTGTATGCGCATACAGCAGACAGAGTGACCATATTTAATGTGGTAACAAACGACGAATACCGAAGCATCTACGGCATGGATCATCCGTGCCATAAGGAGTAATCATGGACAAAGTAGTCGAACTAAATCGTGAATACTGGGGGCGCATACATGACATGTGCGCGGGGACTAAGGTTAAACCGTGGGAGTGTATCAGGTGGCATCCAGAAGATAATCCTGTATGGAGGTATTTTTCAGAACATCCTCAAATCTGTAGTTTTGAAGATTCGTGGATTGTTGAATTCGCCGTAACCGTGATAGAGGACAAACCGGTTTGGGTGGGTAGCGTTTTATACGATAAAGACGGCAATCAGTACACTATAACAGGGTATTTCCTTGGTGCTCTAATAGTTGAACATAACACAAAGACCGGTGGCGTGCAGTGGTTAGATTGGAAAACAGACGCATCATGGACACCACCCGCCCACAAGCGCACGTTTACGCTGAATGGTGAAGAGCTGCCTTGTCCGGTCAAGCACCGCGGTCAATTAACAAAAACCGGGATAGGGATTTCATCAACCAGGAAGCGTTTTGCCGTTTGGTTTGAATCAAAAAGTCAATGCGATGCTGTCATGGATGCAATAGAGAAAATAATCACAGAGGCGCGTGATAAATGATGGATGAAGCGCACTGCCCGTACTGCGGCGAATCTCAAGAGATCAACCATGATGATGGTTATGGATATGAAGAGGACAAGTTGCATAGACAGGGATGCGGCTCGTGCGGCAAAGAATTCGTGTTCACAACATCAATTCATTTTTACTATGCGACGCATGTTGCTGACTGTCTGAACGGTAGCGAACACAAATACGAACCAACTAACACCTACCCTGTTGAATACACAAAGATGAAGTGTCGTGATTGCGGTGAAATAAGAAATCCCACAGAAGTAGAAATGGCGTTGATTATGGAGGCGCGTGATAAGCCATGAAAACACACTATGCAGGTGAAATCATATTCAGTGGCGGAAACAGATTGCCCGGATGGGCGGCATGTTGTTCTGGCGATAGAGCTGTGCAAATCCGTGAACATGGAAACCACACCTATGACGAGAGCAAAGTGACTTGCAATTCATGTTTAAAGATGATCCGGAAGCACAAGGATTATCTAAAGGAAAGGCAATGAACTACTGGGAAACATGCATACAAGAAGCGTTCGAAGATGCCGGAATTGAAGCGACAAAAGAACAAATTGATACCGTAGTTTGTTGGGTCGAAGGTGCTCACGAGAACTATGGCATGGCGCATGGCCATGATGCTATCCCAAATCCATTGCAAGCCGAGAACGAACAACTAAAACGCGAACTTAAAAGGCAGATGTCAAAAATCATCTGCCCTGAGTGCAAGGGATCTGGATGGGAATTTGTTGCAGGCCCGGTCCATAGCGGCATGAGTAGTTGCCACAAGTGCAGGGGCGAAGGTCTGGTAACTGCGTAATTTGATCAATAATCACCGAATCCATAATAAATGAAAGAGAAACCAATAATCTACAGCGATCCGATGGTGGTCGCCACTCTCGAAGGCCGCAAAACCCAAACGCGCCGGATCGTCAAACGATTGGCCAAGTACGGAAAAATAATCGGCTTCGACAGAGCGGACACCAAGGGCTATGCCTGTCAGTTCAGGGATAAACGCGGTCGCCTGCACAATCTGACGTATGAGGAACTGTTAAAGGCTTGTCCATACGGTACTGTTGGAGAGAAACTTTGGGTTAGGGAAAGTACTATAGAGGATTATATAGATGATAAGCCACTGGCAAGATATTCCGCTGATATGGCTTGGTCAGACATTAAATGGTGGTACTCAAGACCGTCATGTCCATCTATTCACATGCCACGATGGGCTTCGAGAATTACCCTTGAAATAACCAGTTTGCGTGTCGAGCGCGTGCAGGATATTAGTGATGACGATGTTGGCAGAGAGGGATTGGCTGTATTTGGTGGCGGGGATGTAGATAGTTCCGGGCAATGGCACAGGCTGTATTTTGATCCACGCCCCGATCACGATAACGAGGGAATATTTGCGAAGGAAGCATACAAGAATCTGTGGGGAATGATCCACGGCAAGAATGAATGGGACAAGAACCCCTGGGTGTGGGTTATCGGGGTTAAGAGGATCTGATGATTAACGTGATCGCGTTAAACACGGTGGCCGCGACGGTGAGAGTCCTTAGCGAACATCCATGGATAGACGGGAATCAATGCAGATAGTGCTCGATAGGCTCTGCATCGTATGTCGACTACGAGCGTAATGACGCAGCCAAATGAGCAGGAAGCCACATGTTTAGCGTGATCACATTAATTATTTATCAGGAGTCGGCATGAGTGAATCAAGCATTGTTGCAACGATAAGTTTTTGCGAGCAGATAGGCGAAAATGACTTTATACAGCGACGTCACAGCAGAGTTTTTGAAATCACCAGAAGCGTTAAAGATATTCTGCAATGGGCTGAAGTCATGGGCATTAAAAACCCTGGAATCAATGATATTCAGTTCAGCGAATATACAGGATCTTCAACAGGAGGTTAATAAATCATGGATAACAGAAAGATAGACATCACCTCGGAAGGTTTCGATGATTTGCATCTTGCTATGCAATTAATCTGGAGAAACGCACCCGGTGGAACTGCAAAATTATTCAGAATAGATAAATTTAGACCGCCAGAAAATCCTTACAATCATATAGAGAAAGCGGAAGACGGAACCCCCACCATGATACTGTATTGGACAAACGAGGGCGTTAATGACGCCCTCCCCTTGCCATGCCCAATGGATCTAGATGGATCGGTTGAAGTGGTCAAATCATGGCTTAAGCAAGTTGATTATAACGATGATCACGACATAGACGGTAGCGTTAAGAAAGGATGGAGAGTATTCACTGAACAATGGGGTCATGTTGCTGGATCAGCTTATGCTATATGTGCCATTCAGCCGGTATGGGCGCTTTATGGGAAATAACACATGAACACGATGACCAACCATGACAACTACGATCAAATCAAAGCCGAAGTGCTGCTTATCGTGCGTGCAAATGCTGGCAATAAGTCACCGGAAGGCTTGTTTAAAACAATCAAAGATAGGTTGCCGGGCGTTCCTGTGAAAGTGATAAGCGAGTGTTTGGGTGAATTGTTGGAATCATCACAATGAACAGCAAAACAATAACAAAGCGTAAGGACAATTTCAGCCAATGGCTAACCGCCAGAGGCGCGGAAGTCCTTGAACCGACCAGCGAATGGGAGTTGATGCGGTTCAGGGCTGGCGATGAAACATCTGTTATTTACCGGAACAAGGCAGAGCAGGTTAATTTTACTGGCGGATCGCTTGAGGCGTGGAACGCATACAGGAATAACCTGAAATGGCGTGCAGCACCGAAAACTACCCGGAAACGCATGGCTAGGAAGAAACGCACGCCGATCATAATTTCACTATTCAAGCGTGACGGCAACCTATGTTTCTTTTGTCAAAAAGAACTTGGGCATGATTTTACACGGGAACATTTGGTGTCAATAACGCACGGCGGCCCTGACAACACGCACAACATGGTTTTAGCGCATAGCCAGTGTAATAACGATGTCGGGCACCTGTCTGCAGCTGAAAAAATAAGGATTCACGTTGAGAGCGTAATAAAAAATGCAAATAAAGTATGTAGTAAGACAGCTGATTAAAACTGCGAACGGGAATTTTCTACACCCTGTTTATGAGATATCTTCAGAGCGCATGGCATTAATCACATACGACGAATTTGTAGAAAAATATCCGGACCAATATTTTGAAGTTGTGAAGATTGAAACTGAAGAGACTTGCTTGGAATTTACTAAGAATCTAAAAAAATGAGTGATACCAACAATCCAGACAAAATGATTGGCATAAAAAAAGCCTCAGAAATTCTAGATATCCACATTGCAACTATCAGGAGAATGGCTAGAGACGGCGAAATACCGGCATTCAAGGTTGGCAGGGAATGGCGTTTTTACCTAATTGACTTGAGCAATCATTTCAGACAACAATACAAAAAAAATGATGGGGAAAAGGTCGATACGCAATGTCACTCTACAAACGCAAGGATTCAGCGTTCTGGTGGATCAAAATCACAATCCCAGGCTGCAAACCGATATGCAGATCTACTGGGACTAAAAACAAAAACGAAGCCCAAAAATTCCACGACACATTAAAGTCGGAACTTTGGAAGCAAGATAAACTAGGCGACAAACCGAAGTATTTATGGGAAGACGCGGTAGTAAGATGGTTGGAAGAAACAAAGCATAAATCAACGCAGCATGATGATCTCATGCACCTTCGCTGGCTGGATGATTACCTGCGAGGCAGGACGCTAGACAGCATCACCAGAGACGATATCGATCTGCTAACAAAAAGCAGATCATCCGAAGGCGTAACTAACGCCACCACAAACCGAACCCTTGCGGTCGTCAGAGCGATACTCAGGCGCGCGCAACACGAATGGGAATGGATTGATAAGCATCCAAAAATAAAGATGCTTCCAGAGCCAAAAAAACGCATTCGATGGCTGACGCACGATGAAGCCGACCGGCTACTGAGAGAATTACCTACGCACTTAAGAGACATGGCTAGATTCACGCTGGAGACCGGCCTGCGCCAGTCAAATGTATCCGGCCTAACCTGGTCACAGGTTGATATTGATCGTAAATTCGCATGGATACATCCGGACCAAGCAAAGGCAAAGAAAGCGATCCCGGTACCGTTATCCGAAGCAGCAATACAGATAATATTGGAACAAAAAGGCAAAAACGACACGTATATCTTTACATACGGCGGCAACAAGATAAGAAATGTCAGCACCAAAGCTTGGTGGAAAGCGCTTGACCGGGCAGGAATCAAAGATTTCCGGTGGCATGACTTGCGCCACACATGGGCAAGCTGGATGGTTCAAAACGGCTGCCCTCTTCACGTATTGCAGGAATTAGGCGGATGGTCAAACTATGAAATGGTTTTGCGTTATGCCCACTTAAATTCTGACCATTTATCAAAATATGTGAACAGTTTGCCGTCCAATAAAGTGACGCACTGACCGTAGCGTAAACGTAGCCAGAACGTAACTACGCAAAATGTAACTATATGATTTTAAAAATACGCAAAATTACGCAAGGCTACGGTATAAAATAATAACTGCATGATACTAAATAGTTTTTTGCGGTATTGATCTGTTTCGTAATCAGTAGGTCGGAGGTTCGACTCCTCTCAACAGCACCAATTATTTCAACAAGTTACCGAAGATAGGCAAACCGATAAAACCAACCGGGGTTACGGTCGACATTAATCTTTATCAACTTATTGGAGTAATTTATCATGAATAACGACATTCCAACCGCCTACCATGTCATGTTTGAACTGTGGGAACGTTCCAGCAGCACATTCACCGCAGAAAAACTTAAATACTTTGCCGGCGCTATCGAACAGGTTGAAATTGTTGCGGAGAATTTGCAAGGCGCCGTTTCTGACGCGGCGTATCTTTTACAACAACAACCAATTTCAACAGCGGCTCATGACATGCCTGACTTGCTTTTGGCTCCCGCAAACCAGCTTGACACCATTCACGGCTTGCCGCATATTGGGGCATCAGCCTCATACCGATTACGCCATCCGGAACTGTTTGAGAAAAAAATTCTGTGAAGCCTACCGCCAAAATTGAACAATTAAGGAAAGCATAGTCCGACTACACCATTACTGTCATCCAATGACAGATAGAAACTAAACCGGTAACGTTACCGAATTAGCCAATAGAGCGACACGTTATCACGAGCGCAGGATTACAACCATGTTTCTATAAAACAGCATGGCTGAAAATTAGTCTGGGGTTTATATGGATATTGATAAAGAATATATTCATTACCAAGAATCAATCACCAGTTTAAACAGGGCTTGGCGTACTGCTTGTGAACTTGAAAGCACACCCCCCGGCAGTGCTATATGGAGCGCAGCATACCGAATGGTATTGATCGAGTATTGCAAGCCATTTAAAAATTCTTTCGATGAAGCTAGAAAAAGATATGCCTTATCAGTCCCTCACTTTGATGCAGAAAAAAGATATTGCATAAGAAAATAGAAGATTTGCGGGATCAAGTTCTAGCTCATTGTGATATTAGCGTTCTAGAAGCAGAAGTTTTTTACAAACCTGAAGCGAAATTTCCCGAACCCTTGATAATCCAAAATAAGCTAACTGACCTGCCTAACATAACAAAAATTAGAGAGCTTATTGAATACGTTTTAAATGAGATATATCAAGAACAGGAAAGATATAATCAGCGCTATGCTGACAGCCATTAAAGCTGTTTTTTTAACTTGGCTGCGCAAAAATTTTGGGCGGGTGCGGTACATAATGCTAACTGCCTCAGAGGCTTGGATTGTCGGGGATTCTTTTTATCTTTTTTGTGGACGTTCATCACGTCAATAGTTGATCGCGGTACTCAAAGGCTGCTGGACCGTATATCGCAGTTTGCACACGAGGAGACAAAATTATGATGTCGTTGATCGTCTTTACGGTATTGGCGTTGCTGCTACTGGTGGCGACGTTACTTCCACTGTCGCGTAACCCGCACTGGCTTGTGAGAGGGATGGATTTTCCACGGCTGCAGCTTGCAGTCCTTGCAGCGATTCTGCTGGCGGCCGAAGTGGTTTTGTTGGACCTGAGCCACCCTCTGGGTCTGATTTCATTGGGAGTTACATCCTTTTGTCTCTTCTGGCAGATATGGTGGATCCTGCCCTACACGCCGTTTTGGCCGGTGGAGGTGAAGGCAGCCATCGATGATAATCCCGAAAGAGCGCTAAGCATCATCACCGCTAATGTCCTCACACCGAACCGCAACGCTGATGCGTTGCTGGCATTGGTACAGAAATGCAAACCTGACGTGCTGGTGACTCTGGAATCAGACCAGTGGTGGCAGGACCGCCTGGATGTTCTGGCGGAGCAGATGCCGCACAGCATAAAGTGCCCGCTAGACAATCTCTACGGTATGCATGTGTACTCCCGTTTACCCCTGTCTGAGGTAACAGTGGACTATCTCGTCGAAGAAGATGTGCCTTCGATGCATGCCCTGCTGACACTGCGTGATGGCTCGAACGTGCGTATGCACTTCCTACATCCGGCACCACCTAGCCCTACGGAGAATCCAGAGTCAGCTGAGCGTGATGCCGAGCTGGTAGTGGTGGCACGCAGTGTAGCGTCCAGCGACCAGCCAGTAATAGTTACCGGGGATCTCAACGATGTGGCCTGGTCGGCAACGACGCGCCTATTTCGTAAACTCAGTGGGTTGCTGGATCCTCGGGTCGGGCGCGGTATGTACAATACCTTTCATGCCGACTACCGCATAGCACGCTGGCCACTGGATCACCTGTTTCATTCGGACCATTTCACGGTGCGTTCGATCGAGCGTATGCCGCACATTGGCTCAGATCACTTCGCACTACTTACGCGCCTAGTATACGCTCCTGTTCGAGGAGCCGACCAGAACGGGCTGGAAGCCGATGGCGACGACCGGGGCTGGGCAGATGAGGTGGCCGATGCAAAGGACGTCGAGGCCAGTGACACACCCCGACCTGGCAAGGAGTTTTCTATCTACTGGGTGAATTCAATATCAAAGTGCAAAAAGTATTAAAAAGGAGACCGGCATCGTAAGCATCTGTTAGTTTCATGCCGTTTCTTTTAGAGCAATCCGTACCCGCTCCAGCAGTTTATTAGTTACATGACTACGACGTTCAGTCTGACTAATATAGGCCTGACTGACACCCAGTCTATTAGCAAGTTCTTCCTGCGTAATACCAGCCTTGATGCGCGCAAGAACGACCGGATTGTCTACATAGTCTTCAAGAACAAAAGGCACATATTTCTGATCATCGCCATATCCGGTTTCATAAGCAGCCAGTTCATGCTCAATCTGTTCTTTCAGCGCATGATAAACGGGCATGGGTAATAAAACATACTCATCCTTGCCGTTAATGGATTTGATTTTTTGCAATATCATTTGTAAGCATCTCCACGCGGTTTTATTTTTTCCACCGCAATTATTTTGACTGCGTCCTGTCTGTCAAAAATGACGTGCCAGTTACCAACTCTTAGCCGAAAATATGGTTTTCCTTCGATTTTTTTGATATCCAGTGTTTCATCATCCGGATTACATCCCAATTGCACAATTTTTTCAGCAACCCTGAACCGTTCCGGTCTGGGCAAGCTTTGCAGCTTTTTCTTGGCTTGCGACCGGATCAATACTTGCTAGGAATCATACATATTATAAGTTATAAAATGTTATATTCAAGCTGTGATGTAACTTGGATTACAGTTTCTTCATCATTGAATAAACGTCAAGTCTATTTACTAATCATTTTAACCACTTTGCACGTTCATTTTGCAAATCCACATATTCATTAATCTACAGATCAAATTTAACAATTAATCCCGATACACGGTTATAGTGGTTGAAACAAGAACTGTATTGCAATCTCGGCCAGTCTTTTTCTAGCAAGAACAAATGGCCGCAGAACTTGCGGGATTTTGCTTATCTGTGTCAACAAATCCAGAAAAAGCACTCGGTGATTATCATTGCAGAATATGTTGCAAAAACCCGCGCAACGGTTCACCAAATGATTCTATGCGTTTGGATATTCGTTTCTAAATGGGATGGACAAATAAAGACAATAGAACGCACCATTATTAATGAATAAATGACACCTTGAGACACATTTACAAGCAATTTCAGATGATAAATTTGCAAGTTTAATGATATTTCAGTTCTCGTAAGCTGTACACCATCCAAAATACGGCCTTTAATTTAGAGCAGATTTTATAAATATCTTTCCCATTTTCTTTGCTGTTTGTGCGGCATTCCTGTCTCCACTCACATGAGCCTGGACAGTTGCACCTTCGATCAGAAGGTTAAGTTGTTTAGATAGTTCTGCCGGATTCTCGGCACCAGCTTTCTCAGCCAAAGACTTTACATATTCATACATCAATCGTTTATGTTCGGCGGAAGCAACATGGATTGGATTATCGGCGGCAGTAAACTCGGCAGAGGCGTTAATGAACATACATCCACAAAACCCCTTGCTGTTGAACCATTCATCGGCAGCATCGAAAACAGACACCAATCGTTCTGCCGGTGTCGTGCCGAAGCGCTCAACCGCTCTCATAAAATTATTCCTGAATTGCTCGTCCCGACGCCGAAGCACAACCAAAATTAATTCATCCTTGGATTTGAAGTGATTGTAGAGCGTTTTTTTTGAGACGTTAGCCACTTCGCGAATTTTTTCAACACCCGTTGCATTAAATCCTTCTTTATAGAACAGGTTGAGGGCTACGTTAATGATTTGCTCTCTTTTTGAATTTTTTGTCATTGCCATTCCTTTTATAGAGTATACCGTACAGTATATTTTTTACTGTAACGGAAGTAAATATATCTATACGAAATATCGTTTATTTTATTGATATACAAGCAGAACATATTACAAATCCATATTGCATATGACTAAATTTTAATAAATATAGGTTGACTATATAAACCGATCGGTATATGTTTGTTTGCACCGATCGGTTTACTTTATGTGTACAAACACGAATGGAGAAACTTATGGAGCCCAGGTATCAAATCCTGAAATAGTTATAGACAAGTAACAAAAGACAATGTGTGAAATGAAATTTTTTTATGAAAGGAAAAAAAATGATTAACTTTAAAACACATACAATCGAATCTGCTCCCGAACGCAGCAAAGCTATTTTGCAAGGCACACAGGATACACTTCAATTTATCCCCAACCTTTACGCAGCAATGGCCGAAGCGCCAGCATTGCTAGAAGGTTATACAACGCTTGCCAGTATCTTTGATAAAACCAGCTTCAGTGAAACTGAGAGACAAGTCATCCTAATGACAAATAACATGTTGAACGGTTGCACTTACTGCATGTCGGCGCACACCGCGCTTTCTGAAATGGGAGGCGTATCGGGTGATGTGATTGACTCTCTTCGCGCAGGAACACCCATTGCAGATGCCAGGCTTGAGGCCCTTCGTCAGTTTGCCATCGTGATCAATGAAACACGCGGGTGGCCTGAACATTATGATCTAGAAGCGTTCCTGAATGCCGGTTACACACAGCGACATGTTCTGGAAGTTGTATTAGGAACTGCCCTAAAGGTAATGTCCAATTACACCAATCACATAGCTGTGACCGATCTTGACAAAGCATTTAAGCCTTTTGAATGGAACAAAACTGATTTGAGAGGCGCTGCATAACTTTAATATTGCTTGCCATAACCCCGACCGACCTTTGGCATAAGCTCTTATAGGTTTATCGGTTTTCAAAATGGCGCTGCTGCTTGAAGTGAATAAGTAAACAAACTGAGTCGAAATAAATTTTTGTACGTCTCGCATCAAGAGAAACACTGACTCCCGACTCGCTTCACCTGAAATAAAGATATGAATAACCATCAACTTTTAAAGGAAAGAAATGATGAAAAAGGAAAATGATGGGTTGCCTTTGCCTGGATTCACAATCGAAAAAGGTAAAACCGCTATAGTGATCACTGATCCTCAAAATGATTTTCTCTCGCCAGAAGGTGTAGCTTGGGGCGTGGTTGGAAAAAGTGTCATGGATAATATGACCGTAGATAATATCGAGCAATTATTTAAAATAGCGAATGAGGTCGACATGCAGGTCTTTGTCTCGCCACACTATTATTATCCGCACGACCATACCTGGAAATTTGAAGGGACACTGGAAAAACTGATGCACAACATTGGAATGTTTGACCGGCCAGGCGCACTGGATACGAATAAATTTGAAAACTCCGGTGCCGATTGGTTGCAGAGGTATAAGCCATACATTAACAATGGCAAGACGGTAGTTACTAGTCCCCATAAAGTTTATGGCCCTGAAAGCAATGATTTGGTTTTGCAGCTTCGAAAAGCAGGAATTGACAAAGTTATTCTGGGCGGCATGTCAGCCAATCTATGCGCCGAATCCCATATGCGCGAGTTGATTGAACAGGGTTTTGAGGTTATGGTCGTAACCGATGCGACTGCTGCGGCCATTACCGAGCACTATAACGGTTACGAAGCGGCACTGGTTAATTTCCGTATGATTGCCAGTGACATAAACAACACGACCGACACCGTTAAAATGATCAGGGCAGCATATCAATAAATCGCATGCGTATTGCTTCTGGCAAAAGTTTCTACTATAAGCACATGCATTGGGATTTAAAATGAGCAGCAACATCTTCAACATCGAAACAGCTGACGAGAAAGCTGTACCATCTCAGGCCCGGTCTGGCAGTTACTTCCAATTAACCGTTAACTGTCTGATCGGGTCTAAATCAGTACAAATAATAGTGTTAACACCAAGGGACTTTGTCGTACTTTAACTGCCAAGCGATTTTGTCGTATTCAATAATTACCAAGGGAAATTGACGGTAAGCGTCCGGCGCGACCATCTATAATTTTTCTTGTTTTAATGCTTCGATAAATTCCGGCGTTAACGGCAACAACTCATCAATACGGCTATTAG
>NZ_FOCP01000029.1 GCF_900110145.1 Nitrosomonas marina
TTGAAGGTGCAAAATTCGTTGACGGCGTTAAACAAAATGGGGATCAAAAGCAGCAGGCCGCTTGATTCTCCATACACCAGATTTGACTATAGCTCGTTTCAGCCTCATAAACAGGGAGATTTGCGAGCCGCAATACTCAACCGCGCCAACAAATATTTCCGTACTGAGCACCACAACGTTAACGTCAACGAAATTATCGGGCATTGAATTTGATAATCCGACGATAGCTGCAACAATACAGGGAATCTTAAGCGATGCTGAAAACAGAACGCTCTGTACGTTAAACACACCGTCCAATCTGACCAATCTGGTTGTTCACACAGATATATGCCAGTCCGTGCGGCTGTCGGGTTTGCGTGCGCCTGACTTATTGGGCATCACAATCCCCCGCATTCGTGAGGCGACGCAGAGCCTGACAACCACAACGACAAACGCGGTCGTACCGGATTGTTTTTCAACCGATGCGGAAGCGATTTATGATCTGTTTACGCGAGAGAGCTGGATCAGGCAGGAGGACGGCAGCTTTACGCGCAATCCTTCAAATTCCACGCCGGGGCGTTTAATATTTCAGGTGAATTTTGAAAAACTTGACGCAGATTTGGACGCTCTTAGCGATCAGGGCACAAATACGCCACCACCAACGCCGCAAGACGGATTGGCGTTGACAAAAAACAGCGGTTGCCTGAACTGTCATAATGTTGATACCAGACTGGTTGGCCCGTCATTAAGGGATGTTGCAAAGCAATATGCAGGCCGGGCCGATGCTGTAGCGTATCTGAGTGATAAAATCCAGAACGGCAGTAACGGTGTTTGGGGCCCCGTTCCCATGCCGCCCAATGCCATGGTCAACGCAGAAAACGCCAGAATTCTCGCTGAATTTATTTTGTCACTCGAATAAACCCGGCTTCATTAAGCCGACATAAATAAATGTCGGCTTTTTCGACACCCGTTACATCCTTTCTTCCAACTTCGCTCTATACAATGCACCACCTCTGCCATAACGTGAATCAGGGGTTTGAGTCAAAAAGTAACAATTTATAGTGTCATAATTTTTAGTATGTCGGAACTTTAGACGCGGAAATGACTAATGAATTCCAAGTTGTTTAACGCCATACATCGATGGATTCTTATAAGCGTGGATATAACCCACAGCTGGTCTTAAAGAATTAAATACAAATAAAGAGCTGATAGTCTTATACGATAAGGAGGGTGTTTATTTGCTTCTTTTTAAGGTTTGTTTTCCTGCCATTTACTCAAGACCAATTTCGTAGTTCGATGATTCTTTCCTAGTAATCTTGATAACAATTCATAACTTTTGCGATATAAAGGTTCAGCAGCATCAAATTTTCCTTGAGCTTTGAAGTTTGCTGCAAGATTGTTGTAACAGTTCGCTATTCTGGGATGATTTTCACCGAAGACTCGCTGATTGATATCAAGGCCTTTGCGACACATATCTTCGGCCTCGTCATGTTTTTTCTGGATAATAAGAATCGCTCCCAGATTGCCGTAGCTGACCGCAGTCTCGGGGTGGTCTTCACCAAAGATACGTAGCCGGATTTCAAGAGCTTTACGACATAAAGGCTCAGACTGATCATATTTCTTTTGAACATGGAAAATTGATCCTAGAGCATTATACATTCCTGCTGTTAAAGGATGATTCTCGCCTAAAATTTGCAGACAGATTTCAAGGCTCTTGCGATAACAGAATTCAGCTTCGTCGTATTTTTCCTGAGCTTTAAGAATTGATCCCAGAGTGGAGTAACTGGTTATGGTAATGGAATTATTATCGCCAAGAAAACGTTGGCGGATTTCAAGACTTTTTCGACAAAAAGGCTCAGCATCACTATATCTATCCTGAGCAATGAGGTTCAATGCCAGATTGTGGCCGCATAATGCAGTAACCGGATGATCTTCACCGAAGGTGTGTTGAGAGATAGCAATGCTATTGCGATATAAAGATTCGGCTTCCTCATATTTAGCCTGGGCATCAAGAGTTGATGCCAGATTATTGTAGCCGGTCACGGTATTGGGATGGTTATCACCGAGAAAACACTGAGAAATATTAAGACTTTTGCGATAAAAAGCTTCAGCCTCTTTATATTTTCCCTGAGCTTTTAGATTGAAAGCCAGATTATTGTAATGATTCGCCGTCTTAGGATGATTTTCACCTAAGGCGTTCAGGTGAATACCAAGGCCCTTGCGATGCATGAGTTCAGCTTCTTCAAATTTTCCCTGAGCATCGAGGTTTGATGCCAAATTCATGAGGTTGGTACTAATAACTGGATCGGCATCATCAAAAAAAAGCTGACACAAATCAAAGCTTTTGCGAAGCAAAGGTTCGGCCTCAGTATATTTTCCCTGAGCATCGAGGTTTGACGCCAAATTATTATAACTAGCCGCAATATATGGATCACCTTCTTCGAGAACGTCCTGACGAATACTCAAAGCTTTGCGATAAAAAGTTTCAGCCTCAGTATATTTTCCTTGACCATCAAGAGATACAGCCAAATTGTTGTAACTATCCGCAGAATCAGAATGGATTTCACCGTATTTACTGATTGTAAGTTTCAGTGAATTATTTAAAAAATGCTGTGCTTGTGCATAATCAGCAACTCTTGCACCTAACAATCCAGCAGCTCTTAAAAATTCTGTATTGTCAGGTTGGCAATTGACTGCCTGTTTAAGTGCTATGTATGCTTCTATATATTTAAGTTTGAGTTCTTTAATTTTTCCTTGCTGAAAATAATATTCACCAAGCTTTTGCTGTTGCTTTTCAACCTCTTTAATGGTGTTTTCTACGATCTGGTCAACTTTGACTTCTGCTTCATCTATTCTTCCAGCTTCAATTAATAATTTTATTTCCTCGGTGACATAATCACTATTTAATAACTCTTCAATTCTTTTTTGCAATTCTGAAACTGTTGTCTCAAGCTCAGAAATTAGCATTTCTCGTCTCTTGATCTTATCTTCCAATTCTTTCCGAATTGGGTCTGGAAGTTGCGCTACTTCCTTACAAAAATAAGCAATTTGTTTTTCAGTTAGCTCAATGGCAATAGGTCGATTATTCTTGTACTGTTTCTCATCTCCCCGCGTAGATTCGTCGTTGATAATTGAATATTTTTTTAACTTTTCAATTTCTTCATTTAATCTTGTCTGTGCTTTCTCGATTAAAACCGGATCGTTTTGATTGCTTGGGGTGTTACTATCTAATCCTTCACTGTAGAGGATAGATATGACTCTAGCTTTAGTTATGATTTTGTCTTTATCTTTTTTTACAAAGGGTTGTTGGCAAAATGTAAGAAACTCAAGAAGAAGATCACGCTCTGTAAAATCACTATCTTTAATACATCTTATTTTTACTATGCCTTTAAAAAGCGCCTCCGCTCTAACTTGAGTAAAACCTTGCGCTGCTGGTAGCTTTCGAAAATCTTCGCTATATGCACCAATTTTTATGTCTCTCAATAGGGCTAAGAAATTATTCATTAACCCAGGGTGGTTGACTTCGAAAATTTCTCTTACAAAACCAATGAAATGATAGGCCTCCCAAGTATGTTCGAGGTTGTCAATACCTTTGCCAAACATTTCCATTGTATTGGCTTTTCCTTGCCTTCCCATTGCAGCGTAAATTGAATTTAGCAGGGCACTGTAATCGTGCGTAGCAATATCTTGCTCCATAAATAAATTGAAGAATTATTAATTGAGTGGACTTATAGATTAACAGAAAACAGTGGGTAATTGAGCTATGGCTGAAATGATGCGCATGTCTTCTCGCTTTAGTATTAGGAGCCTATGAGATGCTCTATTACTGAGAATAATGGCATATATGGAGAAGGTTAGAACATCAAATGGCATTATCTTGGGCGTTACAGGGTATACACTGGCGGAACGATTGAGCTTCGTCGAGCCTTCCTTGCGCATCAAGGTTTGATGCCAAGTTGTTGTAGGCGGTAGCGGTATCTGGGTGGTTTTTACCAAATCTATCGATGCTAAATTTTAATGCTTGGCTTAGAAACTGCTCGGCCTGTTCATAATCACCCACTTTCGTCCCTGATAATCCAGCAGCATTTAAGAATTCAATATTATCTGGATGACAGTTGACCGCCTGCTTAAAGGCTGCGTAAGCCTCGTTATCTTTAAGCTTTAGTTCTTTTATCAATCCTTGCTGGTAATAACATTCACCAAGTTTTATCTGCTTTTCTTTAACGGACGCAATGATCCGATCAATTTCGTCTTCCGTGTATTCCGTTCCAGCTTCTATTTTTGGTTCATTAACGTCCGACAAGCCGTTGAATGGCAAATGCATATCAGGATCGGATTGTTTATCAACCATTCCGCTAGACTTTCTTTCTTCATATTCTGCTTTATCTGGAAGGCATTCAATCTATTAATTATTAATCCATGTCTTTCTCTTATGTCAACAAAATAATCGAGATTATTTTGAGGCGGTACTGATCATTTAGATGCCTCAATCGTAGATTCGCCAAAATTCCCCGGATTTCGCCAAGTCGTTCGTCATATCTTTTTCTAAGTGTGAAAAAATTTTCAAAACTTTGGTAAAGACGCTCAAAAACGCTCTTAGTAACACGCCAGAGAAGTGCGGGATGGAGAGCAACTAACAATTAAAGGTAGGTGTATGAAACCATTCGAGACATTTTTGATTCCTGGTGAATTTGCACTCAGGTTTATTTTAAAGTTTTTACAAATCGATGTGGCAATTATTGATCCGGCATTATTCGTCGTTTTTGCCGGATTTTTAAGCTGGTTGATCTGGATGGCCATTATCAGGGGCATCTGGGCAATTACTCTAAGAATATTCGGCTTTGAGCAAAGGAGATACTAATGGACGCTTTCATTAGCGCTCTCTGGTTTCCTGGCGAATATATCGCAGAACAATCAGGATTTATGCCTGAAAGTCTTGCCTATTCAATGACCGTATATGGCGTAAACATCCCGCTCTATCTCTTTGCGCTTCGAACGATTGTGATACTGATCGCAAGGGCGACTGGTCTTTACCACCCGGATCAATATCACCTATGGCCTCGGTTGCCATGGCGAATAGTGGTAAAAGCGCTGGTTCATCTCATTATTTGGTTTGAGCGCACTTTCCGTTTGGGAAACCGTGCCACTGGTGGTTTTGCCAATGCGCTTGAAACACTCACACATTTGTATAAACCAGGTCATGTATTGCTGGGTAGAGCATTCGCCTGGGGTGTTGGACTACTTCAACCTATCGGGATCAAAGTTGAACGTCACCTGTTTATGTACGCCATGACCGGTGCCGGTAAGACGACCGCATTGATCACGATATTATCAACCTGGCGTAATAGCGCATTGTGCATTGATCCTAAAGCGCAAATCACAAATGCTCTTTCTGAACATGATTGGCGCACATGGTACGTTCTCGATCCTTACGGCATTTCAAAAGCAACAAGCGCTTGTTTTAACGCTCTTGATTGCATCAAAACTGCAATGATGCGTGAAGGGACAGAAATTGCCGTACTCTGGGCAATTCGTATTGCTCAGGCAATGATCATTACCCCAAGCACCTCAAGAACACCTTATTTCACAGATACAGCGCGGGGCTATCTTGTCGGCTTGATACTGCATGTCATCAGCTATCACCCGGAAAATGAGCATCACCTGCCTTACGTACGAAATTTGCTCATCAACGGTTATCGTGTATTTGACGGAGAAACCGGCAAAGAAAAAACCAAAGACGATGTAGCGCAACAAGTATTGTTGCGTTCCATGCTGAATAACAAAGCCTTTGGGGGAGCCATTGTCGGAGCTGCCGCCGCATTGGCCAGCGCCAGTGAAGACACTGGTGGCAATGTACGCTCCACCTTGCAGGAGCAAACCAAATGGCTTGATATTCCGGCTGTGCGCAAGATTTTATACAAAACAACCTTGCCGCTCAATGACCTAAAAATACGTGATGACATTGTTTTGTCACTGACAGCGCCAATTCTGTCTGTTCGCGAAGAACTGGCTCCGTTTTGCCGGTTGCTGACCAATATGACGGCTTATACCTTTGAGTACGAAAAAAAGAGGAATGGTCAGTGCTTAACCATCATAGATGAGCTTCCAAGTCAGGGACATAACGATACTTTTGAGGTCATGCTGGCTGTGGCACGAAGCTACGGCCAGACCGTACTGGGGATTTCACAAAATATCGAGTTAATGAAAAAAGTGTATCCCAAAACCTGGGCTACATTTTCCGGTGAAGCAGACGCCGTTTTCTGGATGGCTACCAACCACTATGACACAGCCGGACATTTATCACAGATTCTCGGTAAGAAATCTTATGTCAGAAGAGATCGTTACGCGGGCCATAAGCTCTATCGCGAGGTGTCCGTGATGGATACAGATCAGGTTAAGCGTTTCCTGACACCTAGCAGCAACAACCTCATTGTAACAAGAGCTGGCTTGCGTGCTCTTAAGCTTAAAAACGAGCCTTACTACAAGGCATTGCCTGTCTGGAAATATGCGACTGATCCTGAGCATAAGGAAACATTTCTTCGACGATTCACACGTGGTTTCTTTGATCATCATAGCAACGCCCCTGTAATTCCTAAGCAAACGGGTCAGGTCGGTACGGCTTCTGATAAGCCACCAGAAAATCCAGAAAACATCATTAATGAGCCGGAAATTGTGAATGAGAAAGCCATTTCGGTTCCTGAAAATTCTCAACCTAATGAAAGGAGGTAATCAATGGAAAAACTACCCTTTGAAAAAAATAGGCCGCAAGCGATTGAACGCATTGCCGATGCTGCTTCAAATCTGCTTATGCCACCATTAACACCATTACATCAAACATTTATGGATCAAAAATTAGGAGTTCAGGAAAAACGTTCTGAGCTTCTGAGAAAACAGGATGAATGTCGCAATGAAGGTTATGCGGCTGCTATGCGTCTCATGATGCCAAGTGCCGAGCAATTTCAGGCAACTCGCGGTTCATATCTTGAGCTTATTCACAAACAAAGAGGAAACAAAGATGAACAAATCAGATGAATTGTTTAGCGTCGAAGAGCTTATGCGCTTTCAAGCCGTATGCAAGAGCCATGTTGACGCCGCTGCAAAAGCGCCCTTGGTTATCTGCACGACAGTACTGGTAGGTCTTGTTCTCGCTGTTGTGGTTTATATCGAATGGGAAATCGTGTATCGCGTTTTCGATTACCTTGCCGGTGACACGAACGAGTATTGGTCTCCGACATTGATGGGCCTGACAGCCGCAATCATGATCATCGGTTTTCACCTATTACTGAAAACCAAAGCCGATAATTGGGCGGTAAAGATCGTCGAGAAAAGTGTCGAGTTTTTGATACCACTTTATTTGTGCGGTATAGGCCTATTAATCGCCGCTATTCTTTTTGCGGATGGCCTGAACAGCATGGTCGAAATGGAAATGCCGATCATGTTTGGCGCTATCCCAGAAGCCGCAGAGCAAGGGTGGGTGGAAACCTTCTTCGATCATGTGACCAATCCACTGGCTGTGCTTGCCTTTTCTATCGGCATTGGTGGATTGGCCATCGTGAATATTTTTGTTGCGCATAAATTGCTGACGATAATTATCACCAATCTGGAGGCTGTATTTGACCGGATTTCCCGCGCCAAGACCGCTATCAATGATCACAAGATTATTCTGCGCAAACAAAAAGAATATTCAGAGCTAGGTTCCGAATTAGGCGATTTGCTCATATGGGATGATCACTATATCCGCACGATTATAGCCAATGAAGTCATAAGCGCTATTTCCGATGCGTTGTTACCACATAAGAAATGGCTTCAAGATTCCCAATACTCAGCAGATTTTCGTTTCGAAACACATCAAAAAGCTGATCCCAAACAGATTGCGAAAGATATCGCAAAAATTGAGGCAATCCGTCACCAGGACATCCTCAACGCCATGAACCCTAAACTTTTGGAGAAAAAATCATGAAATATATTCCGATCATTTTATTTACAGTTTTCACAACATTATCTGCACAAGCGAAAACCCTGACGATTGGTATTGATTTGTCAGGTTCAAACCCGCTGCTATCCCATAGCAATTTTGCTCACATTGCTAGCCAATATGTCGCCGCTGAGATTAACAAATTGAAAAGTGGTGACATTGTACAGGTTAAAACTTTTGGTTCACGTGCGGAAGCACTGAACTTGCTTAACCCAACGTTTGAGATTTCACGACGGATGAATACAAAAAAAGTTGCTGGAGCTGTTTCTAAATATATTCAATCACTGCCTGAACAAAAGGACATAGATCAATCCAGTACAAATCTGTTGGCATGGCTGGAATTTACTTCCGGTTTCAACTGCGCTGATAACAGTCATATCCTTGTCATCACCGATGCGATTGAATCGTCTTCGTACGTTAACGGTAATTTATTTGTGCAAGGCAAGCAGAAACTTCCAAAACCGGATGTTGATTTAAGTGGATGTGCATTGACCTTCTATGGCCTGGGAGCCGGGTGGCAAGTGCAGCATGTGAGAACCATTCGAAACGAATGGACACGTTGGGCTGAGCAAGCGGGTGCTACATTTACCGCGATTATTCCTTAATTTTTTAAGAAAACCATCACCAGCCCTATGGCTGGTGAAAAATCATGTCATAAACCTAACCAAGAAATTGCACACAATGAAAAAAACAGTTCTTAAGATTTTGTTAATGCAAGAAATATATTATAGAAATAGCGCAATGTTTTTGCACGCTTCTATTTCGGCGATAACGATTTCGCCAAATGAAACAGTGGTTTTATTTCACTGATGTTTTTCCAGAAACCGCAAAAAATCAGTGTTTAATAAACTGCGTGGAGGATTTTCCGTTGACTGAGAAGCGACAATCCAGGAATGATAAAGGGTGGAAGTCTGCCCAAAAATCGAGTCATAATATTGACTCTAGGATTGTTGACGTTGTTCGTTTTCTTGCTCGTCGTTCAGCCGAACAAGATTACAAGCGCCATTTGATGAGTACCACGTCTTTAACGCAAAAGTCAGATACGGAGTCTTAAACATGCAAAAAGTTGCCATATACGCCAGGTATAGCAGTGATCTTCAAAGTGACGCTTCGATTGAAGATCAAATCCGCGTTTGCAGTATACGGGCCAAGCAAGAAGGCTGGGAAATTATCAACACCTATACCGATCACGGTATAAGCGGTGCAAGCCTCATGCGCCCTGGAATCCAAATGCTCATGCATGATGCCATGACAGGTAAGTTTGATGTCGTGTTGGCTGAAGGATTGGATCGCCTGAGTAGAGACCAACAGGATATTGCAGGCATTTATAAACGGTTCCAGTTTGCAGGAATAGCACTTCATACTCTATCTGATGGGGGCGAAGTCAGCGATATTCACATTGGGCTAAAGGGCACAATGAATGCCCTGTTTCTCAAGGACTTGGCCGCTAAAACCCATCGCGGTTTAAGTGGGCGTGTTGAGAAAGGTAAATCAGGCGGTGGCCTTTGCTATGGCTACCGCGTTATCAAGCGAATGGACAGCAATGGCGAAGCTATCCGTGGCGACCGGGAAATTGTAGAGGAAGAAGCAGAAATCATCCGGCAAATATTCCGGGACTATGCTGCCGGTATTTCTCCCAAGAAAATCGCTCATAAGCTGAATAAAAACGGTATTACATGTCCTTCGGGTAAAGCATGGGGCGCGAGCACAATCTATGGCAACAGAAGACGCGGTACGGGCATTATCAATAACGAACTTTATATTGGCCGGTTGGTTTGGAACCGGCAACGTTTCATAAAAGACCCTGATACTGGCAAACGCATTGCCAGACTTAACCCTGAAAAAGACTGGATCATTACGGAAGTGCCACATTTACGCATAATTGACCAGGATTTATGGGACAGTGCCAAAGCACGGCAGAAAGCATTGGATGCTGAACCGCAATTCTGGGCGAAACAACGCCCTCAGAACTTATTTTCCTATCTTCTAACGTGTGGTTGCTGTGGTGGCGGTATGAGCAAAGTATCCGCTGACCGATACGGCTGTTCAACTTCACGCAATAAGGGAACGTGTAGCAACAGGCTGACGATCAAACAGGAAAATCTGGAGCACACCATTCTGGAAGCGCTTCAGCATTATTTGATGACACCTGAATTGGTGAAGGTGTTCTGTGAAGAGTACACAAAACACATCAATGAGCTGCGCAGAACACGAAATGCAGCGATTGACCGTAGTAAAAAGGAATTAGCCAAGCTGGAAGTTGAGAAAGAAAAGCTCATTCAGGCCATCAAAGATGGCGTTCCAGGTTCGGAAGTTAAAGGGCCGATGCTCAATATTGTAGAGCGCCGCGAGGCATTAGAGCGCTTTCTGGATGGTAAAGAAGAGGCACCGGTACTGTTACATCCCAACATGTCTCAACGCTACCAGGAAGAGGTGAATGCGCTGCGCGAGTCACTCAATAGAACAGAAACAAGATCAGAGGCAGCCGAACTGCTCAGAGGCCTCATTGACAAAATTGTCCTTACGCCCAAAGCGGACGGGAAAGAATACGCTATTGATTTGCATGGCGACCTGGCTGGAATATTAACGGTTTCAGCAGGAAAGCAGCAAAGAATCAACGAAAACGATCCTTTGTTGCAGCAAGTCAAAATGATGACCGAATCAGGTGATCAAAAAATTGGTTGGCAGGACGATTCTTATGCTGGTGAAGAATCTTCTTCGGAAGGTAATTCGTCAGTTAAGAATAATGCTGTTTGCGAAAACAATGAAAAGCCCCGTAAATCAAGGCTTCCTGGTAATCCTCATAACCCCATGATTATGAGGCAGGATAAGCTGGTTGCGGGGGTAGGATTTGAACCTACGACCTTCGGGTTATGAGCCCGAATAATGTAGTATTTATTTGTGTTGAGCAGTATCTAATAAATTCAATAAAGATTAATAAACACAATAGGATGCACTTTATTCCGCTTTTCGTTGTGTTGATTGATATTCCGATATATACTTAATTCGTGGTGACATATTGGTGACATGAAATTAAGTATAGGCAATTGGCATGACAGAAAAAAAACTTATCGAATCTGCCGATAAGGTGACATTGACAAGTGTCAGAGTCGATAACCTTAAATGCCCTGAAGGTAAAACTAGGGTTTATCTTTGGGATAAAGAAACAAAAGGCTTCGGTATCATCGCTACCGCTGGCGGATCAAAATCCTTCATCTTCCAATCCAAGATACACGGCAAATCAGTCCGAATAACAATTGGCCACGTTAAAGTGTGGAGCATTCCAGATGCCAGATCTGAAGCTCGTCGATTTCAAGTTTTAATTGATAAGGGTATTGATCCGAGACAAGAAGCAGCGGAGAAAAGAAAAATAGCTGAATTTTCGAGATCAGAATCTAAACGTAAATCCATGCTGGTTAGTGAAGCTTGGAACGCGTATCTTTCTTACCAAAAAGACAAAATGCAACGCCGCCATATTGAGCGCGGCAAAAAATGGGGTGAGCGCCATTTAAGAGATCATGAAAACCTATCCCAGGTTGGTGGAGAAATAAAGAAGCGTGGTGGAGGAATCACGAAGCAGGGCGTATTGTTTCCATTGTTGCAAATGAAAATGGTCGAGATTAACGCAGTAGTTTTGAAAGGCTGGTTGAAGCAAGAAGCGCCAATTAGATCAAACAACGCCCGACAGGGTTTTGAGATGTTTCGTGCCTTTTGGCGATGGTGTGCAACATATCCAGAATATGCAAGTATCATTGATATTCAAGCGGTAGAAAGTAAGGAATTACGGGACGAGATACCCAGCCGCAAAAGTAAGAAATTTGATGTATTGCAAAGAGCGCATTTGCCAATATGGTTTAAAGCGGTTCGAGACATAAACAATCCTGCAATTTCAGCGTATCTACAAGGTTTGTTATTGCTTGGTTGTCGACGTGAAGAGCTGGCCTGGTTGCGTTGGGAAGATGTAGATTTTCAATGGAATAGTTTATGGATAAAGGACAAGGTTTATGAAGAAGGTCGTAAAATTCCATTGACACCTTATTTTTGTAGTTTAATAGCTGCATTGCCACGCCGTAATGAATGGGTATTTAGCAGCCCTACATCATCCAGTGGCCGCATAGTAGAGCCACGTATCCCCCATAATAGAGCTTTATCAATTGCCGGTTTACCATCTTTAACACTGCACGGATTGAGAAGAACTTTTGCAAGTTTGGCTGAGTGGGTGGAGATGCCGCGAGGTGTAATAGCGCAGATAATGGGACATGCGCCAAGTGCTACAGCCGAGCGTCATTATATAGATCGACCGCTTGAGTTATTGGCAGTATGGCATGGAAAATATGAAAAATGGATATTAGAACAAGCCGGAATTGAATACATAACGACTAAACAAGGGTTACACGCAGTAGCCGCCACCTGACGGAATCGGGCAAGTGCGGGGTTATCAGGTGACGCAACACCTAACACCCCTAACCACAATATAAACTAGAAAGGAGTTTAAATCATGGCTAAGACAAAGTATACAAAACAACTCAGAATACTGACAGCACCTCAAGCTGAAAAACAAAACTGTACCCAGACCAAAGCAAGAAAAGCAACAGTTATCAATTTAGACCATAAGCGTATCGAGGAAGAGTTTAAATGGATAAATGAATTCTTTGAGCTTAGGCTCACATCCACAGAAGATCAGCGAGAGGCAATTGCTAAGTACGTTGATATTATGAGCAGAAGACCAGAAAGCATGGATCAAGAGAGGTTTAGTAGACGATTGGATGAGTTATTGGAATACATAAGACGCACATAACATAACTGTTCACCACCTCTAGCCCGGCCAGGCGAAAAGCGGAAACCTTCACCGCCTGGGGTGGTATCTCCTGAAGGTGTGCTTGAAGGGGTGCGTAATAGTGAGACAGATATTTCAAGACCACGGTGAAATTGATCATGTCATCTATTTGATAGAGGAACAATGGAACGACACTCACCGCAACCAATATGAAATGCGTACTGCAAAATGTTTAGCAGATTTTTTGCGGGATGAGCTTTTAAGCAATGGCAATACCGAGCCAAGTGAGATAGTCGATGCAAATGAGATAGTGTTTTGGTATTTAGATAAAAGAGTATCACCAGACATGTGGCAATATGCGTTTGCAGATTGTCTTGCGTCCCTACTACTATATTTTTATGAGCCTGCGGGTATTACTGATGATGTATATGAAAGATTAGAAAGGAATAATCAAATAAATGATCTTCGCGAAAAGTGTGTAAAAGTACTACACGCTGATCTTGCGCGTATTAGCGCTGCAAAAATAAATCGAATGACGCCTTTTGCTGAAACTGGGCGCAAGACAATATTAGGCGGCAAATTAGGGCATGAAAAAGTTTACGGCGATCAAGCTAGTAAAGACGCAGAGCGTAAGCTATGGCAAGAATGGGTAAATGAAGAAATAGAACAGAATCCGAATCTTTCATTCGAGAAGATTAAAAAAAATGTAGAAAAAAAGAAACCAGTATCAGTGCATCAACTTAAACGACATACACAAGACCCCAGAAAAAAAACTTAGTGCAGTACTCCCACTGCACAAACTTTAATGTTTATTCTGAAACCATCTCAACACCGCCTAATGGCAAAGGATGGTTCAAAATGCAAACAGCTTCAAATCAAGAGTTCCCACAAATCGAGCATGTCACACGCTCACACATCCCAACCGAACAAGCTTCGTACTACCTAAACAGAAAACCTCAGACGCTCAGAACCTGGGCATGTTTTGAGAATGGACTGATTCGACCTGTCAGAATAAATGGCCGATTAGCCTGGCCGGTCAAGGAAATCAAGAAAATACTTGGTGTGGAGGTGTAACCATGCCTACAAACAGAAACGCCAGCGGGCAGGCTGGCGCAAGTGTATCTCAAAACTATCTACCACAAGATTATATCATTGCGCAGCAATTCCGCCAAGAAATGGAATCCTATGGGATTAAGTTTTCTGGTGAGATCATACCCGATGGGAATATTCACCGGTTTTATATAGAAGGCCACAAGCGGGGCACACTGAACGGGGCCTATACATTTCACCTTGATGGATGTCCCGCTGGTTGGTTTATGGACCATACACGCGGCATATCGCAGACATGGCGATTCAGGAGCGGCTCGAAAATTTCCGCTTATGATCCGATTAAAATTGCCGAAGCTAGACAGCGGCGCGAAGCGGAACGGTTGCAAGCACACGAAAAATCAGCGGAGAAGGCCGCTTATATCAATCAATTCGCTGTGCCAGCTATTAATCATCCATATCTGACGGCAAAGCGGATACAGTCGCATGGAACGCTGATATATAAGGATAAGCTTATCGTTCCGATCTATAACGAGTCTGACCGCTTGGTTAATCTGCAATTTATCGAGGCCGATGGAACAAAACGCTTTTTATCCGGCGGACGTAAGCGCGGTTGTTTTTACACTATTGGCGATCTGACGCACACAGTATTGATATGCGAAGGTTTCGCAACCGGCGCAAGTTTGCACGAGGACACCAGCCAACGAGTTGTTATCGCATTTGACGCGGGCAATCTTTTACCGGTGGCGCGGAATATTCGCGAATTGTCACCAGATAGCGAAATAATCATTTGTGCAGATAACGACATTTCCGGTGTTGGGCAGGCAAAAGCTACCGAGGCAGCATTATCAATCGGTGCAAAGGTTTTGACACCGCCAACACCTGGCACTGATTGGAACGACGTTATAACCGGGGGTGTGTCATGAGTATTTTGGACATGGCGAAGGCACCGGACTGCGAACCACCTGAAGAGAAATTCGACCTATCAAAATTCAATGTGACCAATATGGTAGATGAAATGAAAAAACAAATGCGCGATGATGTTTTTGTTTTAGACGGTGTCGCACTACAAGGCCAGGCGACGGCGCTGTACGCGAAACCGAATACCGGTAAGACGCTACTTACTATAAAAATGTTAACTGACAGCGTAGAAGCCGGGCGAATCGATGGGCAGAACGTTTACTACGTCAATGCTGACGACTCATTCAAAGGGGCAGTGACGAAGGGTGAAATATTCAAAAATCATAACATAAACATGTTGGTACCGGGTTTCAATGACTTCGATCCGAAAAACTTCACGCGGCACATGGATCAAATGGTCATAGACAATACCGCCAATGGCACGATTATCGTGCTCGATACGCTTAAAAAATTTACAAACCTGATGAATAAAGACGGATGTTCAAATTTTATGGCGGTGGCGCGGCGCTTTGTCACTGGCGGCGGAACGCTGATTTTATTGGCACACACCAACAAGCGGCGGGATGATGACAAGCGGCTGGTGGCTGGCGGGACTTCGGATGTTATTGATGATGCGGACTGCGCTTACCTGATCGACAGCAACACGCCAAAACAGGATGACACGGAAAAGGTGGTGGTATTCGAAAACATTAAAAACCGTGGAAATGTTGAACGTGAACTCTGCTTTACTTACTCAATCGAGCAACGTCCATATGGCTACTTATTGGATTCGGTGTCAAGGCGATCAGGTGCAGACATGAGCAATGCAAAGGCAGAAGCCGAGGCAGCAAAGCAATTTGAAAAAGACGAAGCCGCCATTGATGCCATTGCGGAAGTTTTATCAAACGGAGCGAAGCCGAAGACGGAGCTAATCAGGGACGCCAATCAAAGCAGTGGGATATCACAAGCGGTACTGCGAAAAGTGCTAGAGCGATACACGGGCACAGCAAAGAAGAAGCGTAGCGTGTGGGGCGTGACCATTAGCGAACACAACACCAAGACTTATTACCTACTTTCTAACGCGGCGACGGCGGAAGACTACGTTAACGCCAAAGAAGGATATTAGCCTAGCGTGGCTGCTGTTCTGGTGAAAAACTGTGGTGTATGTGAAAAACTGAAAATCTAAAAATCTAAATAAACTAATAAAACTAAAGAAACTGTAAAAACTGTGAAAACTAAGACCACATGCGGCTTTCAGATGTGCGTCATACGAGTGCAGCGGCTAAGGTCACAGGAGCGCTTTTACTTTGGAGTAATACCTATTTCCAGTTTTCACAGTTTTTCAGTTTTTCACACACCGCTAGTTTTTTAGTTTATCCGGCACGAAAAATCAAAATATGAATATTGTTGCAGACAGACCGGCAACTGATTTGATTCAGTTGGAAATGGTCAGAGCATGGCTTTTTAAGATTGGTGAGCCGGAAGAGGATCATTTCATTGTTTTGGAGAAATGCAAAAGCGATCCTGAAGCAATGGAGTATTTCTTGATGCATGCAAACGGAGAAATTTAATTATCTTAGTCATTGAAATCATTGAAAAAAACACCACACATTACATGATATATGTTATAATTCAAAGAGTTACTAACGAGACGTTGATAACAAACAATCGCAGCGAGTTACGAGACGAGCTTCTTGTGATTGATGGCGAAAGTCTGAAGTGTTTTGTATGGCTAACGAGACGTTAGCGCGAAATGGCAGCAAGGCATAGCTTTAAAGATTATTCAAATCAATTACTTTGGAGAATTTTAATATGACGCAAGTAAGCGAAAAAGACCCTGTAGAAGTTGTTAAGGCCGCATTCAGCGAATTCCAGGAAGCGCATAATAAGCGGTATAACGAGCTGCAAAGTCAAACTGACCGGCTGGAAGAGCTGCTAAACCGTCCTGGCGCACTGGACGCAACGCTTGATAGCTTATACGGCAACAAAAGAGCGAAACGTTGCGCTGTAACGAGTGACGGCAGGAAGCTGCCTATTCTGGCGAAGGATGAAAGTTTTGCTGCGCATCACCCAGTTAACCGAAATGAGCCAGAGCAATGGAGCATTGGAGACTTTGTTAAGCAAAGTATGGGTGTTGCTCAACGTCAGAATAGCGCATTAGAGACTGGTGCGGCTACGGTTCCAACGTTCTTGGGTTCGCGGATTGTTGACGATATTCGAGCGCGGAACACACTGATCCGAGCCGGAGCAATGACATTGCCAATCGACGGTAAAACGGTAATCAGTAGAATCGATGCTGACCCGACGGTTTACGTTCACACTGAAGCGGCGGCGGATATTAGCACGTCATTACCGACATTCACGCCAATAACACTGGAACCAAAAACGTTGGTGGCGCAGGTGCCTCTAAGTGTCGAGTTGGTTGCAGATTCGGCTAATCTGGATTCATTGCTGCGGACAAGCCTGGCGGCTGCATTCGCTGCTAAGTTGGATACCGTTGGTATAACTGCACTGCTGGCTGATTCAGATATTGAAGAATCGGCAAGTGGACAAGACCCGGCAACATGGGCGGGCGTCGTGGCTGCCGTTGGTGAACATCTTGGTAATGATGGTGATCTGCCTTCATCGCTAATTTCCAACGCGGCTGAATTCAACACCAGAAACAGTGAAACCGTTACCGCTGGTGAATGGCTAGGACGTCCTCAATATCTTGATGGTATGGCTGATTTGTTTTCAACGTCGATGACGGCGGGCAAGTTTCTTCTTGGTGATTTTGCTACCGGCCTGATACTGGCTGTTCGTCAGGATATGCGTTTAGAGCTGATCCGCTGGAATGGTTTGAGCGATGCGACACATGCGCTGGTTGCTTACATGCGCGGACAGTTCTATGTGACGCAGCCTAGAAGCCTGTTTAGAGGTTTGAAGACGGTAGTTTAAAGTTAACTCCCCCGGCGTGAACGGGTAAATTCGCGGCTGGCGGAATAGCTGTAAGCGGCCAGTATAATTGAAACTGCTTCAGTGCCTGCGGTGTCGTTCTCACGTGGCAGGCGTTTTGACTGGAATAAAGCAGATAGTAGGATTAACGTAGAGCGATTATTCCCAAGGTGTCAATGGTATGGCATACCCCGAGGCGAAATCTTTGAAGGGAAGGGCTTTGAGTACCGCGATCAACCGTTGGCGTGCTAAACGTCCACAAAAAAGATAAAAAGAATCCCCGCCTATCCAAATCTCTACTGCAGTAAGCTTTATGTACCGCACCCGCCCGAAATTTTTGCGCAGCCAAGTTAAAAAAACAGCTTTAATGGCTATCAGCATAGCGCTGATTATATCTTTCCTGTTCTGGATATATCTCATCTAAAACGTATTCAATAAGCTCTCTAATTTCTGTTATGTTTGGCAGGCCAGTTAGATTATTTTGGCATATCAAGGGTACGGGAAATTTCGCTTCAGGATTGTAATAAACTTTTGCTTCTAGAACACTAATATCACAATGAGCTAGAACTTGATCACGCAAGTTTTCTATTTTCTCGTGCAATATCTTTTTTTCTTCATCAAAGCGTGGGGCTGGTAATTTATATCTTTTTTTGACTTCATCGAAAGAATATTTAAATGGTTTGCAATACTCGATCAATACCATTCGGTATGCTGCGCTCCATATTGCGCTGCCAGGGGGTGTGTTCTCAAGTTCACAAGCAGTACGCCAAGCCCTAGTTAAGCTGGTGATCGATTCTTGGTAATGAATATATTCTTTATCAATATCCATATTAACCCCAGACAAAATTCTCAGCCATGCTGTTTTATAGAAAAACAGTGGTGACATAATGGTGACATGATTATGTGGAAAAAATAAAGCACCTAGCCTGTTATTATCTAAGTGCTTGATTATTATGGTTGCGGGGGTAGGATTTGAACCTACGACCTTCGGGTTATGAGCCCGACGAGCTGCCAGACTGCTCCACCCCGCGCTTGTCAGAAGAGAGAATTATACACTAGTGTGTGGTGTCGACGCCAGTTTTCTTTGAGTTGTTATCAAGGTATTGAAACTAAACACCGATCAATGAAGTGTTGAAAAGCGTTATAAGCTGCATCAGCTAACATTGCACATGAAATATTATCAAGCAGGTCGTATTGATGTTAATGCCAGGGCATAATCGGTATAGTTGAAATGCTGTTTTTTGGCGAACCCTCTATGATACGGTCACTATAAGTCAAATAGATAAGAACATTTCTTTTAGAATCATAAAAACGAACCACTTGTAATGATTTAAAAAGCAAAGATGTATTTTTTTTAAAAACTTCTTCCCCATCTGAGTCGCCATTTTTAATTTCCTCAGGAAGGATAATGGGTCCTACCTGTCTGCACGCGATAGACGCATCGGACGTGTCTTCTGCAACACCAACTGCGCCGCTGACACCGCCAGTTTTCGCTCTGCTCAAATAGCAGGTAGCGCCTTTAATATCTGGATCGTCAAATGCTTCAATGACAATTTTGTCATTTGGGCCGATTAATTTGAATTTGGTTGAAACACTGCCAATTTTCTCAGCATTCAAAGGCAAACCAAAAGATAGAATGCTCACCAAGGCAATGCTGCGTATTTTCCAAGACAATGTGGTTTTCTGTGTATGGACTGCTCTATATGTCATTTTTCTTCCTTGTTTAGCTAATATCGTTTCCAAAAAAACTGCTTGTTTCTGGGCGGTTATACTTTGATAACAATTTGAAGACAATTTTCGTACATGCTAGTTGGTAGGTTACTTGGCATTTTAACGAAATCTTCGATATTTGTTTCATAATTTTTAATTATTTGATAAAATTACGACAATATCGTTATGGGCTTTGACAGCCCATTTTTTATTTGTATTAACCGCTATGATGCTGGAAAAATTGCTAGAATTAACGCTTGAAGGCATGGGGTATGAGTTAGTTGATGTCGAGCAATTTTCGCGCGGTAAACTGCTTAGAGTTTTTGTCGACAAAAAAGACGGCATAACGATAGATGATTGTGTTGCAATCAGTAATCATTTGAGTCGTTTATTAACCGCCGAAAATATTGATTACGGTCGACTGGAAGTTTCATCTCCTGGTTTAGACAGGCCTCTAAAAAAAGAGAGTGACTTTATTCGCTTCATAGGCGAGACAATACGGTTAAAGCTACGTATCTCTTTGCAGGGGCAAAGAAATTTTGTGGGTGTTTTGCGGGAAGTAAATGATGGCATTTTAAAACTTGAAGTCGAAGGAAAATTGTTTGACCTGGATATGCGCAATATTGGAAAGGCTCGTTTGGTTCCAAAATTGTAAGCAATTAAAAATTTGACTGGAGGACTATGAGCCGCGAGATTTTACTGTTGGTTGATGCACTGGCGCGTGAAAAAGCTGTGGAAAAAGAAATAGTTTTCACCGCGCTGGAAATGGCATTATCTTCTGCGACGAAAAAACGATTTCACGAAGATGTCGACACTCGGGTTTCAATAGACAGAAAGTCTGGTGACTATGAATCCTATCGTCGCTGGTTGGTTGTAGAAGATGATGCGGTTGAAGAGCCATCACGTCAAATAGCCTTAACCGATGCACAAAAAATAAACACGGCTATACAGGTCGGCGATTATACAGAGCAACCACTGGAGCCTATCGAATTTGGACGGATTGGCGCACAAGCAGCCAAACAGGTTATTTTTCAGAAAATCCGTGATGCAGAACGTGAGCAAACACTCAATGATTTTCTGGAACGTGGTGACTATCTGGTAACTGGAACAATAAAACGATTGGAGCGAGGTAATGCAATCGTTGAGTCGGGTAGAATAGAAGCGGAACTGCCGCGTGATCAAATGATTCCTAAAGAAAATCTCCGGGTGGGTGATCGGGTGCGCGCTTATTTGCACAAAGTAGACCGTGTCGCCAGAGGACCTCAACTGAAACTTTCAAGAGTTACACCGGAATTTCTTGTGAAACTGTTTGAACTTGAAGTACCGGAAATAGAAGAGGGCATTTTGGAAATTAAGGCGGCTGCAAGAGATCCCGGATCACGAGCCAAAATCGCTGTAAAATCAAACGATCAACGGGTAGACCCCATCGGAACCTGTGTAGGTATGCGTGGATCAAGGGTGCAATCGGTAATAAGTGAGCTGGCTGGCGAACGAGTAGATATCATACTATGGTCTGACGACCCGGCCACCTATATCATTAATGCGCTGGCACCCGCAGAGATCAGCAGCATCATGGTTGATGAAGAACAACACGGTATGGACATAGTTGTCGACGAAGAGAATCTTGCTCAGGCTATTGGTCGTGGTGGACAGAATGTGCGTTTGGCTTCTGAATTAACAGGCTGGGATCTTAATATTATGACTGTCCAGGAATCTCAGACTAAACATGAACAGGAAGCTGAACTTATCAGGCAACTATTTATTGACAAGTTGTATGTGGATCAGGAAATTGCAGAAATTTTAATTGAAGAAGGTTTTGCAACGATTGAAGAAGTCGCTTATGTTCCATTAAATGAAATGCTAGAGATTGAATCTCTAGATGAGGAAATAGTCAACGAAATTAGAGAGCGTGCTCGTAATGCACTGCTAACAGATGCGATCGCCAATGAAGAAAAAGTCGAGAATATAGCAAATGATCTGTTGTCTCTGGAAGGTATGGACATTGAGACAATACGCATACTGGCAGCGAAAGGAATAAGTAGTCAAAGCGATCTGGCTGATCTGGCAGCCGACGATTTGGTGGAGATGACTGGAATGGATATTGAACGTGCCAATAAATTGATTATTAAAGCACGAGAACCATGGTTTGTTTAAATTGAATAAAAATTGTGATTAATACAATGAAATAATCGATACAACAGCGATTTTGTTTTTTGTTTTGCTTGATGAAAGGTTTAAAGGTTATACATGGCGCAAATAAGTGTAGAGCAATTTGCTAATGAACTTGGCTTGCTACCGGCAGTGTTGCTTGAGCAGTTGCAGGCCGCTGGTGTAAAGAAATCAGTGGCAGAAGACAATCTGACAGAGCAGGATAAGGCTCAATTACTTGATTATTTGAGAAAAACGCATGGCGCCAAGGAAATAAAAAACAAAGTGACATTAACACGTCGACAAACCTCGGAGATCCGAAAATCTGATAGCATGGGTCGAGCACGCACAATTCAGGTAGAGGTGAGAAAAAGACGTGTTTTTACCAAACCGACTTTTGAAGCGAGCGCCGGAGCAAAATCTGCTAAAACAGAGATGAAACCCAAATCGCATTCAGAGCCTGTGCTAGATGCGGAACAAATGGCGTTACGTGAAGAAGAAGCAAAAAAACAGGCCGAATTGATAGCGCGGCAGACAGCAGAAATACAACGCAAACATGCACGCAAGAAAGCTGAAGTTGAACAAGAGGAGACACGTCATCCAGAATCTATTACATCCGTTTCCAAAGAAACCACTCAGTTGCCTGAACAATCAACTGATGTCAAGAAGGAATCGGCTCAGGTAGATGAGGACAAAGTGGAACAAAAAGAGTTGTCCCGCGAATCAAGTAAGAAGACAGAACAGGCACAGCAGATTGATACAACAGTAAATGTCGGTATTGAATCGGCGGAGAATAAAGCATTGTCTGAGGAATCGACACAAAAACAAGAAGACAAAACCGAAAAAACTGATAAAACTGAAAAGAAAAAAAAGCAGGTAAAACAATCGGGCTGGAAAGAAGAAACTACCCGTAAACGTGGTGTAAAAACGCACGGTGATATTTCAGGTAGCCAGGGATGGCGTACTCGAAGAGATAAACATCAAAAACAAGCTTCCGTTGAATCGAAGAAAGAACATGGTTTTTCCGCACCAACCGAACCAATTGTTCGAGAAATTACTGTTCCTGAGACAATCTCCGTTGGAGCATTGGCCCAAAAAATGTCAGTTAAGGCAGCCGATATTATCAAAGTGTTGATGAATATGGGTTCTATGGTCACGATCAATCAAATGCTGGATCAGGAAACCGCAATGATTGTCGTTGAAGAAATGGGTCATGTTGCAAAATATGCGGCGTTAGACAGCCCGGAAGCATTTCTGGCAGACACAGAATCGCTGATCGCGGAGGCGCAATTGGAGTCGCGTGCGCCTGTAGTCACAGTGATGGGACACGTCGATCACGGCAAAACATCATTGCTTGATTACATTCGTCGTTCACGCGTTGCCGGTGGCGAGGCAGGTGGTATTACGCAGCATATTGGCGCGTATCACGTAGAAACGGATCATGGCATGATTACCTTCCTGGATACGCCAGGTCATGAAGCTTTTACGGCTATGCGTGCACGCGGCGCAAAAATTACTGACATTGTTATTTTGGTTGTGGCTGCAGATGATGGTGTTATGCCTCAGACTATAGAGGCGATTCATCATGCCAAGGCAGCTGGCATACCACTGATTGTTGCTGTCAATAAGGTTGATAAACCGGAGGCCAATGTCGAACGAATAAAACAGGAGTTGGTGGCGCACGAAGTTGTGCCAGAAGATTGGGGTGGAGATACTATGTTCATTGAGGTATCGGCTAAAACGGGTCAGGGCATAGATGATCTGTTGGAAGCAATATTGTTGCAGGCAGAAGTTTTAGAACTTAAAGCCCCCAAGAAAACAACGGCTAAGGGCGTTGTGATTGAGTCACGTCTGGACAAAGGGCGTGGTCCTGTGGCTACTATTCTAGTTCAATCTGGTACGTTAAGGCGCGGGGATGTTCTGTTGGCAGGTGCAGTGTTTGGCAAGGTACGTGCCATGAGTGATGAAAATGGCAAATTGATCAAGCAGGCTAGCACCTCAATACCTGTGGAGATTCAGGGTTTGTCAGAAGTGCCGGATGCGGGTGATGTAGTATTAGCACTTGATGACGAACGTAAAGCACGAGAAATCGCTTTGTTTAGACAAGGTAAATACCGCGATGTCAAACTTGCCAAGCAACAGGCCGCGAAACTGGAAAACGTTTTTGACCAGCAAGAAGACGTCAAAGTGCTGTCCCTGATTATTAAAGCGGATGTTCAGGGTTCCTGTGAAGCGTTGTCGCATGCGTTGCACAAACTATCAACTGATGAGGTGAAGGTTAACATCATACACAGCGGTGTTGGCGCAATAATTGAGTCTGATATCAATTTGTCACTGGCATCAAAAGCAGTGGTAATCGGATTTAATGTACGCGCTGATGCAGGCGCGCGGAAATTAATTACATCAAGCGGCGTGGATGTACGCTACTATAATATTATTTATGAGGCCGTCGACGAAGTAAAAGCTGCTCTTTCTGGAATGATGGCACCTGAACGTAAGGAAAATATACTGGGCCTTGTTGATGTTCGAGAAACCTATCGTATTCCAAAAGTCGGTATGGTTGCTGGATGTTATGTTCTCGAAGGAACAGTTAAAAGAAACTCATTGATCAGAGTATTACGCGATGGCAAAGTTATCCACAGCTGCGAGCTTGATTCACTGAAACGTTTCAAAGATGATGTGAAAGAGGTAAAAGAAGGATTCGAATGTGGAGTTTCACTCAAAAATTTCAATGATATTAAAGTAGGTGACCAGTTAGAGGCCTACGAGATTATTGAAACAAGTCGCACGCTCTAGTCTTGTGTTAATCGTGCATCTTTGCGTAAATTGATTTGTTAATGTCCAAGGATTTTCACCGACAGCTGCGAGTAGCTGACCAAATTCAGCGCGAGTTGGCAGATTTATTGAGACATGAAATTAAAGATCCGCGTCTTGGTAAAATTACAATCACAGCTGTTGAAGTCAGCCGCGACTATGCTTATGCAAAAGTTTTCTATACAGCTCTGGATAATCAGGAAAACAGCTCTCTGATAGAGAAAGCGCTGGCAAAGGCAAGTGGGCATTTAAGATCGACTTTATCTAAACGAATTAAATTACGTGTCGTACCGCAACTTATTTTTACCTACGATCAATCAATTGAGCATGGCGCCTATCTATCGAGACTAATTGACGAAGCTGTTGCGCAAGAAAAAAAGGACAATTCCTGAAGTTATAAAAATACCTGCGCATGTTCTAGCAATACATTGTGGCAGAATCCTTTTAGTTGCACTAACTCGAAATTTGAAGAAATAATTCTGGGCTCTAGGATGGCTGGACGTAACATCAGCGGTGTATTGTTGTTAGACAAACCATACGGAATGTCGTCTAATCATGCGCTTCGAAAGGTAAAGTATCTATATGCGTCTGCCAAATCAGGTCATACAGGCACACTAGATCCATTGGCAACTGGAATGCTACCGATTTGTATGGGGGAAGCAACCAAATTTACTTCGGTTTTGTTAAACGCAGGTAAATCCTATGAAGCTGTAATAAAGCTGGGTTATCAAAGTACCACAGGCGATGCAGAAGGAGTGATAAAAAAACTTCATGATGTAACTGAGGCGCAATTAAACATACAATTTTGCCAATCCGAGTTGAAGCAATTCATAGGGGAAATAGAACAAATACCTCCAATGTATAGCGCGCTGAAGCACCAGGGTAAACCATTGTATGCTTATGCGCGCAAAGGTACTGAAATTGAGCGAAAACCACGTAAAGTCAACATTTATGACCTGCAAATCAAAATGTTGTCCGGCGATGAATTGGTTATCTTGGTGCGGTGTGGGACAGGTACTTATATACGTGTTCTGGCAGAAGATATTGGTAAAGCATTAGGGTGCGGGAGTGGGTATCTTATTCATTTGAAACGCAAGTGTGTCGGAAACTTTCACCTGGATCAGGTACAGACATTTGATACGCTGGAAAAAATGGACATGGAGAAGCGGGATCGTTGCTTATTGCCAATCGATAGTATTTTGCAACAGTTTCCTGCTGTATCATTAAATAAATTTCAAACTCAAGCTATTTTATATGGGCGCACGATAGCCGGAAGTGATGATGTGAATATGACTGAACAAGCGCTTCAGGAAAACATTGTACGGTTATATTATCAGCAGGCTTTTTTAGGTTTAGGTGAAATTATCTTGGATCAGCAAGTTTTAAAGCCTAAACGCATGTTATCCAGTGCATATTTGCACAGTCAAAGTATTGGGTTACTCAACTGAAATTTGGGGTTGGTTCGAGTTACAACAATATTACAGATCCAACTCAATGCGTTATAATCCTGAGTTTAAATTCAAAAATAATCATGTTTCAAGGTACGAATCTCGCCTGCGTACGCGGTGACCGCAAACTATTTGAATCCATCAGTTTTAAACTGGAAGCGGGTGGGTTAATGCAGGTAAACGGACCGAATGGAAGTGGAAAAACAAGCTTATTACGTATTTTGTGTGGTTTATCCAGCCCTGGTATGGGAATAATTAGCTGGAATGATGTCGCCATCGGAACGCTTGGCAGTGAGTATTTTCGCGAATTGACCTATATTGGCCATTTGAGTGGGACAAAAGATGACTTAACAGCGTTAGAGAATTTACGCATTTCCAGTGCACTTGCAGGACAAAAGATCAGTGATAAACAAGCACAGGATGCACTTACATACATGGGCTTGCGTGGCCGCGAATCCCTGCCGGCAAAAGTATTATCCCAAGGCCAGCGCAGGCGCGTAGCGCTTGCGCGTCTACTGGTTTGCAAAACAAAGTTATGGATTCTCGACGAGCCTCTAGCGGCACTGGATGTCAGTGCCGTAAAGCTTATGCAGGCATTGCTGGAGCAACATCTGAAGCAAGAGGGCATGGTAATTATGACAACGCATCAAGATATTGATGTAACTGCTGCCTCAACCATACAACTGCAATTGGCATAAAATGTTCTTTTGGATTGTTCAACGCGATTTATTGTTAGCTGTTCGACGTCGGTCCGACGTCCTGACCACATTATTTTTCTTTATTATTGTTGTAAGTTTATTTCCTTTGAGTGTAGGCCCGGAAATGAATATGTTGCGCACGATGGCACCCGGTGTCGTGTGGGTTGCAGCATTGCTTGCGTCCATGCTGTCTTTAGGCAGGTTGTTTGCCAGTGATTATCTTGACGGCACGTTGGAACAAATGCTGCTCTCACCGCACTCATTGCCTTTTCTTGTTTTGGGTAAAGCTTTGGCACACTGGCTGGTTAGTGGTGTTCCGTTAGTGATGATGGCACCTGTTCTGGGTATTCAGTATGATTTGCCATTAGACGCGCTGTTTGTGCTTACATTGTCACTAATGCTGGGAACACCGGTATTAAGCCTGATTGGAGCAATTGGGGCAGGTCTAACCCTGGGGTTACGTGGTAGTGGAGTTCTGGTTTCTTTGTTGGTATTGCCACTCTATATTCCGGTATTGATTTTCGGGGCCGGTGCGGTAGAGGCCAATATGGCTGGCGTCGAATTTGATGCACACTTGTCACTTCTTGGTGCTTTTTTATTAGTGTCTATCGTTTTTGCACCTTGGGCCGCCGCAGCATCTTTACGAGTATCCATGGAATAAGAACAGGCGAATCAAGAAAACACTGTTCGGTAAGAATTTAACGTTGGCTGGCTTAAATCATTGGAATTTTTTGATTTGACCTTTTTAGGATAGAATCTTCAACTGTTACTCAAAACTATTTGAGTTTTTTGAAGTTGTCAGATTCCAGAAAAAAATAACAAATATCTATAAAGAATATTATATATGGCTATCAATTGGTATAAATATGCATCACCCGCGAGCTTTTATACGCTTGCGGGAAAAATGGTCCCTTTCTTCGCAATAATTGCCTTCGGTTTGCTAATAGCTGGATTGTATATTGGATTTTTCGTTGCACCCACAGACTTTCAACAGGGTGAAGCATACCGAATCATATTTATTCACGTTCCCGCTGCCTGGATGTCAATGTTTCTATACGTAGTTATGGCATTCTGGGCTGGAATTGGATTGGCATTTAATACTCGACTTTCATCAATGATGGCAACTGCCATAGCACCAACGGGGGCTTTGTTTACATTTCTGGCTTTATGGACAGGCTCGTTATGGGGAAAACCGATGTGGGGAACTTGGTGGGTATGGGATGCGCGATTGACATCTGAATTGATTTTATTGTTTCTTTACATTGGTTTTATGTCTCTACAAGCAGCAATTGATGATCCCCGAAGAGCTGATAAAGCAGGCGCAATAATTGCGCTGGTAGGTGTAATTAATATTCCAATTATCTATTTTTCTGTACAATGGTGGAATACCCTGCACCAGGGTGCATCTGTAAGCGTTACACAGGCACCCACAATGGCTGCAACGATGTTAACCGGTATGATGGTTATGGTCTTTGCAAGCTGGATGTATTCAATTGCAGTCATTTTAAAACGCGTACGCGTCATTATTCTTGAAAGAGAAAGCCATACAACATGGGTTGCCGAGCTTAGAGAAAAAGGAGCACTGTAATGATTTGGTCAAGCTGGTCCGAGTTTTTTTCCATGGGTGGATATGGCGTTTATGTATGGGGGTCATATTTTGTAGCGTTTGTGTGTGTCATTGGCGAAATACTCTTGATATCGAAACGCAGGAGAACTTTGATTAATAAATATGGTCAGATTTACGAATCAAACAAAGAAACGTATTCTGTTCCGGAAGATGGATCGAAGTTAGATAAAAAAACTAACGAGCAAGAAATCTCCGATACAAGAACAAACAAAAATTCAAACAAAGAAGAGATAAGCAATGAAACCACGTCATAAAAAACTTGCGGTAATAACTGCCGGTGTTGCGGCACTGGGTTTTGCAGCTGTTTTGGTGCTTAATGCTTTTCAAAGCAATTTGGTTTTCTTCTTTAGCCCGACACAAGTTATAGCCAAGGAAGCTCCCATAGGCAAAAACTTCAGAATTGGTGGATTGGTCGAAGAAGGAAGCGTCAATCGTGGAGAAGGCACAACAGTCAAATTTGCGATAACAGACACATCCGAAACGATACAGATTGTCTATACCGGCATACTCCCGGATTTATTTAGAGAAGGTAAAGGTGTTGTCGCACAGGGTAAATTAGATGACAATGGAACTTTTGTGGCTGATGAGGTATTGGCAAAACATGATGAAAACTACATGCCGCCAGAAGCTGCATTAGCATTGGAAGAAGCTGCAAAAGCTCAGAAGGCTTCCCTGACGCAATAAATAAAGATTCTAAAACATGTGTGTTTTAGATTGTTTCTAACTGTTTTTGTTTTTGTATATAAACAAAAACCCTACAAATAAATTTTGACATCATGATTCCAGAAATTGGCAATTTTGCGCTCATTCTTGCGTTGTTACTAGCAATTACACAAGGCACCTTACCATTAATTGGTGCGTCACGTGGTATTACTGCTTGGATGGCTTTGGCAAAACCGGTTGTTCAAGGGCAGTTTGTTTTTGTTTTGATTGCATTTTTATGCCTTGGCTATTCGTTCGTCACAAGTGATTTTTCTGTTGTAAATGTGGCTCGAAATTCAAATACAGAGCTTCCATTGCAATATCGGATTGCTGCGACCTGGGGGTCTCATGAAGGTTCGCTGTTACTCTGGGTATTAATGCTGGCTGGTTGGTCGATAGCTGTCAGTGTATTCAGTAAGCAGTTGCCTGAGGATATGACAGCACGCGTTCTGGGCGTTTTGGGCCTGGTCAGTGTTGGATTCCTGTCATTTATGTTGTTGACGTCTAACCCGTTTGACCGACTGCTTCCTGCAGCCATAGAAGGCAGCGATTTAAATCCACTGTTGCAGGACCCGGGTATGGTTATTCATCCACCTATGTTATACATGGGTTATGTAGGATTTTCTGTTGCATTTGCTTTTGCAATTGCTGCTCTATTAAGTGGAAAATTGGATGCGACTTGGGCGCGTTGGTCTCGTCCGTGGACTACTGTAGCCTGGGTATTCCTGACATTTGGAATCATGCTCGGAAGCTGGTGGGCTTATTATGAGCTAGGCTGGGGAGGATGGTGGTTTTGGGATCCTGTAGAGAATGCCTCTTTTATGCCATGGCTGGTAGGTACGGCGCTGATGCACTCGCTGGCTGTAACCGAAAAACGTGGAAGTTTTAAGAGCTGGACAGTATTACTGGCAATTTGTACATTTGCCCTGTGTCTATTGGGTACATTCCTAGTACGTTCTGGGGTTCTCACTTCCGTACATGCCTTTGCGACTGATCCCGAGAGAGGTGTTTTTATACTTGGATTTTTATTCGTTACAGTTACATTATCACTGTTGCTGTTTGCATGGCGTGCACCAAAAGTTGGCTTGGGTGGAAAATTTGATTTGCTGTCACGTGAATCGATGTTATTGGCGAACAATTTATTGCTACTCGTAGCAGCTGCTAGCGTGATGCTGGGAACATTGTATCCACTTATTGTCGATGCATTAAACCTGGGTAAAATATCCGTTGGACCACCTTATTTTGAAGCTGTTTTTGTGCCAATTATGACGCCAGCAATATTTCTGATAGGACTGGGTCCGATCTCTCGCTGGAAACAAATGAATTTGCCATCTCTGGCTGTTCGTATTCGTTGGGCAGCTGGCGTGAGCTTTGTTAGTGCGATTATTGCTCCATTTTACATGGGGGAATGGAAGCCACTTGTAAGTTTTGGTCTGTTACTGGCTTTCTGGATTATTATGAGCATACTGGTCAGTTTGAAACACCGCATAAGCAATAGCGGCCAAGGAAATGTATTGGTCAGATTGGCCAAACAATCCAGGAGCTTTTATGGCATGCATTGCGCGCACTTGGGTGTCGCAGTATTTATTATTGGGGTAACGCTGGTTAATGGGTATGAAACGGAAAAGGATGTTCGTATGGACATCGGTAGTCGTGTATCAATCAAAGAATACGCATTCCAGTTTAATGGTGTATCAGACGTAGTAGGTCCTAATTATATGTCGGTCCGTGGGGAAATTGATGTGTTTAAGGATGGAGAGTTTGTGAGAAAACTCTATCCTGAAAAACGCACATACAATGCATCGGGAATGGTAATGACTGAAGCAGCGATCGATACCGGATTTTTAAGAGATCTTTATGTTGCTTTGGGCGAGCCCTTAGCTAACGAAGCTTGGGTTGTACGTGCCTATCATAAACCGTTTGTTGATTGGATCTGGCTTGGCTGCTTATTGATGTCAATTGGTGGTATTCTGGCCGTGAGTGACAAACGTTATCGTCTGAAAATAAAAGAGAAGAGTAAAAATATCTTCGACAAAAAGTTTGGCCAGGCACCTGCAGAAACCGATAATAAAATTAAACCGGCGGTAACAGAAGGAAGTACGGCTTTTATTTCAGATACAAGGAAAGTTTAATGCGATATTTGCTGCCTTTATTTGCATTCTTGGTATTAGCGGTATTTTTATTTGTTGGGCTTTCATTAAATCCGCGCCAGGTTCCTTCGCCATTGATTGACAAACCTGCGCCGGAATTTGAACTTTACAGCCTACATGAACCTGACAGAATTTTCTCATCAAAAGAAAATATAGGTAAGGTATGGCTATTGAATGTCTGGGCCTCCTGGTGTGTCGCATGTCGGGATGAGCATCCACTTTTGGTACAACTTGCAAATTCAGGTGTAGTGCCCATTTATGGTCTAAATTATAAAGATGAGAATACGACAGCCAAACAATGGTTAAAGCATTATGGAGATCCATATATTGCAAGCGTAGTTGATCCAGATGGAGCAGTCGGTATAGATTATGGCGTTTACGGTGTACCGGAAACGTATGTTATCGATAAGCAAGGTATTATAAGACACAAGCAAATAGGTCCTGTGACAGTGGACTCATTACAAAATAAAATTATTCCGTTAATTGTTGAATTACAGAAACAAACATGAAGAGCTTATTTGTCTTCTTTCCACTGGGTCTAGGACGCGTATTTACAGATGGGTTTACGATATCCAGACTTAATTCAGTCTTGATTTTATTTCTGAGTTTAGGAATTGCTCTACTTTTACCGCTAAAGGCAAGCTGGGCCGAGACTGAATATAAAGAAGCTGTTCCAGTGGCTGAGAATCCAGAAATAGAGCAAAGGATGCTTACCTTGACAGAGGATCTTCGCTGTCTGGTGTGCCAAAATGAATCAATAGCTGAATCTCGGGCTGATTTTTCCAATGATATCCGCAGGATAATCCGTGAACAGATCAAAGCCAATAAAACCGATGAGGAAATTATTGATTTCCTGGTTGATCGTTACGGTGATTTTGTTTTATATAACCCACCAATGAAAAATACGACAGTATTGTTGTGGTTTGGACCGCTGATTTTTTTCCTGTTTAGCAGCTGGTTTTTAGTCAAATATCTTAAAGGCCGCCGCCGGGAAATAAAAGAAGTTACTCTCAGTGATGTGGAACTCAAAAGAGCAGCTCACTTGCTTGACGATGACAGTTATAAGAGAACTGAAGATCACCTCAATAAGAACACCAAATTAGACAACCAGGATCATTCCTCAACCTTGGAACAGCACCAAAAGGCTGATGTTTCAACAAGTGAAAATAAAGGTAACAACGTATGACAGCTTTCTGGGTTATTTCAGGTATTTTTATTATAGTAGCGCTACTTTTTATAATTCCTACGCTGCTTAAGGTCAGAAATATACAAGAGGAAAAGGTAGAACGCGATGCGGTCAATGTAACCGTTTATCGTGATCAACTGAAAGAATTGGACAGGGATCTTGAAAACGACATACTGACTCAAGAACAGTATAACCAAAGTAAACAGGAATTACAGCAACGCATGCTGCAAGATGTGCAAGGGACTGAAGCTGTCCAACAACTTAATAATACGAATAAAATTGCAAATATTGCAGTATCGACTGTGGTAGCACTGACATTACCGATAGCTGCCATATATTTATATTTGGAAATCGGAGATACACGAGGCTTGTTACCACAGGCACAACTTGCCAACGCTGTCCAGATGTCTCAAGGTGGCGGTGCTGGAGACAGCGCGAAGCCAGAAGGGCATGATAATTTTAATTCTGTTTTGGAAAATTTGATTGCAAGATTGAATAACAATCCTGAGGATATAGAAGGCTGGTTTATGTTGGCACGCACGTATGCGATAATGAAACAGTACGAAGAAGCTGCCGCTACATACGCTAGGCTGAATGAATTAATTCCAGATAACCCTCAGATTTTAAGTGATTATGCTGATGTTCTTGCAATGACAAACGCGGGCAGTCTTGCTGGGGAACCATCAGAATTGATTCAGAAAGCGTTGAGTATTGATCCCGAATATCCTAAAGCGCTGGCTTTGGCTGGTACGGTTGAATTCGAGAAAAATCATTTCGATCAGGCAGCAAACTACTGGGAACGTTTATTGGCAGTCATTCCAGCTGATTCACAACTTGCAAAATCTGTGAGCGAAAGCATAGCAGAAGCCAGATCCATGTCTGGAGGGGATACTTCACAGAATAAGGAACTAGTAGCTTCTAATACAGATTCTGAAGATACTGTGGGACAATCTAACAGTAATAACGAACATCAGCAGATTTCATCAGATGGTGTCACACAAGACCAGAAAAATTTGTCAATTTCAGGTAGGGTAACTATCAGCGATGCTTTAGCCACTAAGGCAAATCCAAGTGATACATTATTCATTTATGCTCGCGCAGAATCGGGTCCTAAAATGCCGTTGGCAATCTTGAGATTAAGTGTACGAGATCTGCCAACAACATTTACGCTGACCGATGCCATGGCGATGACACCTGCAATGAAACTATCGAGTTTTGAGAATGTTGTTGTAGAAGCGCGAGTATCCAAATCAGGCCAAGCAGTTCCATCAAGCGGAGATTTTCAAGGATTAAGTGAACCAGTTACAATTGGCAATAACAATGTCATGATTGAGATTGATTCAATTATTCCTTGATACTTATTTGCTGATGTTTTTTTATTTTCTTATATTGGTTGGAACTACTATTTTAATCATGTAATCAACAAACCCTTTTCTGATCGATACAATTTATATTTAAATGCCGACAATCAATCAAACTGTTGACAATTTTAAGCTGCCAAGCACCGGCAGCAAAACATTTTCTTTGTCTGAATCAACTGCCGGAAAGCATCTAGTTGTGTATTTTTATCCAAAAGATGATACGCCTGGATGTACTGTCGAGGGAGAAAACTTCAGGGATAAATATCCTGATTTTATCCAATTAAACTGTGAAGTCGTAGGTATCTCTCGTGACAGTATCCAATCACATGAAAAATTCAAGGAGAAAATGAATTTTCCATTTGAGCTTTTGAGTGACTCAGATGAAACAGTCTGCAAGCAGTTTGATGTAATAAAGATGAAGAATATGTATGGAAAGCAGGTGCGCGGTATCGAACGTAGCACTTTCGTAATTGATGCAAAAGGTATCTTGAGAAAGGAGTGGCGTGGGGTTAAGGTACCGGGCCATGTTGAAGAAGTGCTGGATTTTGTCAGAACACTCTAGTGATTACGGTGCACTAACCCTTGTCATAGCAAAATTTTGACCCCCGTCGTCATGTTAACAAATGCATAATAGTACTCTGCTCAGTTATTAATTCTTCGTAGCTTTTCTGCATTTTACGTTTGTCAAAATCACTTAGTTCTAGTCCTTGAACTATTTGATAATGGCCATTACTACAGGTAACCGGAAAACTGTATACGACACCTTCCGGTATACCATAACTTCCATCGGACAAAATACCCATGGAAGTCCAGTCATTTTCGCGGGTTCCGAATATCCAATCCTGCATATGATTGATAATGGCATTTGCAGCGCTTGCAGCGCTGGAACGCCCATGCCTGGCTTCAATAATTGCCATACCTCGTTTCTGTACAGTAGGGACAAAACTTTTAGCTATCCAGTTGTCATCGTCTATAAGAGTCTTAACAGGTATATTGTTAATTTCTGAGTGACTCAGATCTGGGTATTGTGTGTTGGAGTGATTACCCCAAACAATCATTTTTCTGATACTAGTCACGGGTCTCGAGAGTTTTCTTGCAACTTGTGACAACGCGCGATTGTGATCGAGTCTGAGCATGGCAGAAAAATTATTAGGATTCAAATCTGGAGAATTTTTGAGCGTAATGTAGGCATTTGTATTTGCCGGATTACCTACCACCAGAACCTTAACGTTTCTATTGGCGACGGCATTCAGCGCCTTTCCCTGTTCTATAAATATCGGCCCATTCGCTTCCAAAAGATCTTTGCGTTCCATATTCTCACCGCGCGGGCGCGCCCCAACAAGAAGCGCAATATCAGTATCTTTGAATGCAGTGTAAGGGTCATCAGTTGTGATGAGTTCAGTCAGGAGCGGAAAAGCGCAATCCTGTAATTCCATGACTAATCCGTCAAATAACGGACGTGCATTCGGAATGTCAAGCAGTTGCAATATAATTGGCTGGTCCTTGCCTAACATATCACCTGCAGCGATACGAAACAGCAAACTATAACAAATTTGACCAGTCGCTCCAGTTACCGAAATTCGAATTGGCGATTTCATGTTTTCAATCCTTGAAATATCCCTGTAGGCTCATTAAATCGAGTGTGCTCGGGAAAAATTGAGACTGAATTATACTTGTAAACCCTGTTTCAAGGAAGACTAGGATTGATTTCAAAGTAAGATTAGACACAAAAACAAATATATATTAGCGTGAGAATAGTAACTGCTAAATGGGTTATAGGTCATATAATGTTTAACACTACTACGCAATTCAATGAGTTTTAAAAGATTATCTGCAGTAATTGCGATATTCTTTTGATAAATCGATATGTAAATGACCATAGTAATTTGGAAAATAGTAGAGACCAATTAAGGGGTAATGCCATAAATTCCGCGCTTGAAGATCAGCTATTTGTATTCGTAATTGTCTGCAATAATTTCTCGTTTGAAGCATTTTTTCATCTAATAATAGTTTCTCCATTTTATTTTGATTACGCAGCAGTTTCAGTTGCTGCATTTTTTGTAATTTCCTGACCATAGCGTCCTGTTTCTGTTGTTCTGTAGTTGGACTGCTTTGCGGCAATTCCGTTAAGTCCGAAACCATAGCACCCGGTACTGGGGTTGTACTGTATTGAATTTGTCCCCAAGGATCGCTCCATTGATAAATAGTTTCGGCTGAAGCGGTTAATGAAAAGATCAAAAAAATTACATTACTACTTAAGGTAAGTTTAGCCATAAGCTTTTATAGATAATTTACTAACTTTTTGCCTTGAAGATCAAAATTGCTATTTTAATGAATAAGTAAATCTATGTTTGAATATGAAATTTAATGTTACAACTACAATTGCAATACTACGAGGAAAAAAGTACAATTAAATGTTTAAAAATGGGTTCTTAGTCAAGTCAATAAGTTTTTTAAATTCCTAAATTAGATACTTATTAATATTATTTTGTTGCAACATATTTTGTTGTAGTTGTTGTAGTCATAAAGAAGAAAAGTTTTAGAGAAATAAATCAAAATAAATACTACCTGTCTGCACCTGCATTTTTAATATCTTGGATAAAGGTCAACGAGTATGAGAAAAGATAGCAAGGGTGCGAAGTGTAGTAAATTAATTGATTAAAAATTATATAATTATTTCTTGACTAAGAATTGTAATTGGACAAGATGGAAGTAAGGAGAAAATAGGTTTTATGGCAAATAGTGCACAAGCAAGAAAAAGAGCGAGACAGTCGGTTAAAAGACGAGAACATAATGTCAGTATGCGCTCAAGATTGCGTACCGCAATTAAACAAGTCAAGAAATTAATCGAAACAGGGGATAAAGAAAAAGCGAACGCGGCTTTCATTCAGACTGTTAGCACGGTAGATACAATTGCTGGTAAAGGGATTATTCATAAAAATAAAGCAGCCAGGCAAAAAAGTCGGTTATCAGCTGCCTTAAAAGAAATGGCTTGATATAGCATACAATTTTGTTAGTAATTATATAAAACTCGCAAATAAACTACACTGAGAATTAGTGCGGAAAGGCATGGTCACACTGAGTATTAATCCTATAAGCAGTCTGACTGATTTTGTAAAGTTGAACAGCGAGTTGCTGAAGGTTTTAGGGGAAGGCGAGACAGCAGAGACGGGTCTGTAAACGGCTGATTGGACTTGAGTGGTAATACCGGTTGGTCGTGAGGCGGGCTATTGTAAGGGAGGCGGCAGCGGTAGACTGTTATACGGAAGGATTAGCAGCGGATTGCCGGGCATA
>NZ_FOCP01000040.1 GCF_900110145.1 Nitrosomonas marina
TACCTGGCTAAACTGAAACTATGAAAAAATGCCCGCATCCGAAGGGGTAGGTACAGAGAGGAAAAAGGAAATCCCCTCGGTGCGGACGGACAAGAAAAGCTGCCCACAAAAAATTACGCAGTGGAAATAATCAAAATGGTGCTTTATGCTGCTTGATCCTCATTAATTCTGTCGTCTTTTTGCTTAACTACACTTTTATGAAGATTGCGCAGATGCTCACCTAACATCCAGCTAGGTGATTTTCTTTTGCCAGTCAGTAACCCGGATATATTGCTCTGCCCAGTTTTGCACCTAGACGCAATTTGCGATTGCGTTAAACCTGCGCCCATAAGTTCTTTGATTATTTTTTTCCAGTCCATGACAAATATTATCACTAAAGTGATTTATTTAGTCAAGCGCTAAAGTGATCGATTTTTTATCTACAATCACAATATGAATAATTTGGCGTCTAGGCTGAAGAATTGCAGGGAAGAATTGGGATTAACCCAAGGAGAACTTGCAAAAAGAGCTGGCGTAAAAAACCAATCTATTATTGGCAGTCTTGAATCCGGCTATCGAAAAAGATCATCTTATATACCCGCTATTGCCTCTGTTCTTGGTGTTGATCCGTTATGGCTCGCAACTGGGAAAGGCGACAAGCGCGGCACCCTTAGCAAAGCTGAAGAATTATTACGTTTAATGGGTATTTATAACGTTGATTCCGTTAATTTAGAGCAAATTGAATTAGCAAGAGAAGCCTTGAAGGTACCGGAGGATCGTCGTAAAGACGCAAAAAAAATCATTAACGTATTTAATGAACCTGACGACAAACCAGATGGAAAAAAGGAAGAAAAGAAATAACGTTTTCTATCTTGCCGGATGGTGTTTGAATGATGAGTGTTCTTGCAGAGTATACAAAAAATAGAAATGAATCATGATTCAAAAAGTGGAAATGCTAGTGTTGATCTCGGCATAACCAGAAAAGACTCGTCAAGGTACTTGGAAATAACATTAGCAGCAATGGTAATTGCCGCTATTGCTCAAGGCATAACGGGTGACTGGAGGCTTGGGTTTCCCTGCTTTATAACAGGATTTTATTGGTTCGCCACGCATGATCACGACAAGAAGGTTGTTACGAGTTTAGCTGTATATGCTTTTATCACAATGATTTTAATATTTTATTTTGAAAAAGCGCCGGAGCATAAAATTGACTGCAGTGAAGCAGATGATTATTTCTGCTGCCTGAGAGACAACAAAATAAATACAACTGTGTACAACATAATGGTCGTCACATGGTTTTTCGGGATGTTTGTAGTTTATATGAACCAACAACACAGGAGGTCAATACGGCGGTGACGCTAAGTGGTGAATCGGGAACATTGGGAACCTGCCGCCACACCATGCCTTTAAGACATGGGCGACGGCGGTTAATCCCCGGTGCGATGGCAATTGCATCGTTAGATGGCCAAGACCCATGACGGTAACGCCGCGGCTCTCGTAACCATCAAAGCGGCCTTCTAATTTGAGGGTTCGCAGCGCTGTGAAACCCTTCATTCATTGTTTAAAAGCTATGATTGAATTTTCACTTAAAATCCGCATAAGCTACAAGCAGTTACTGAAAATTATTATTTTCGTAATGCTCATGTTTCTGCGGTAGTATTACCCCGGCAGCGAAAGCTGCCGGTTATCAATGTAGCACCAACCGTAAAAAATTAACAACACATATCTCCATTGGCATAGCATTTTGAGTTATGCGCATGTTTCATATAAGATTTTGAGAAATTAGTGCAAGGTAATTATATATAACTACCTAACTTATAAAAGGTTGACACATGGATAACCAAGAAAATATTAACTCTATAATCTATTCCGAAGACGGTGTTGATGATATTAAAGTCATCATTGATGATGACACTATTTGGGCTACTCAGAAAAATATATCTGATATTTTTTCAGTAGCAAAAAATACTGTTGGCGAGCATCTATCGAATATTTATAAAGAAGGAGAACTTAACAGAGACTCAACCACCCGGAAATTCCGGGTGGTTCAAATCGAAGGTGATAGAGAGGTCTTAAGGAATATAGAACACCATAATCTGGATGCTATTATTTCAGTTGGTTACAGAGTAAATTCTCAAAAAGCCACGAAATTTAGGATTTGGGCAACTGGCATTATTAAACAGTATATTCGTGATGGCTATGTCATTAACGAGGCTGTGCTACGCGATGACCCTAAGAGACTAAACGAACTCGCTGCAAAAATTAGAGAACTTAGAGCTAGCGAAAAGAATGTATTTGCACAGGTTAAAGATTGTTTTAAATTGTCGGCATCAGATTATGAGCCAACTTCAGACGAGGTGCGTTCGTTTTATTCACTCTTGCAAGATAAGTTCCATCACGCAATAACTAAGATGACTGCCTCTAAGTTAATTAAAGATAGAGCGGATGCTACAGAAGACAACATGGGGTTGATTAGTTTTAAGGAATTATTACCAACTAAGCAGGAAGCTAAAACAGGAAAAAACTACCTCACAGAAGATGAGCTGTACAGAATGTATTTATTGTCTGAACAATTCTTGTTATTCGCGGAGTCCTCTGCGCTTATGGGCAAGCAGTTAACCATGAAGCAACTACATGACCAGTTAGATAACCTTCTTAAGCTAAACGGGTATCCTGTGTTTGAAGGTTACATGGATTATATAAGAGACGAGGCAATGAAACATGCTGAATCTGAATATGAAACCTTCATTGAATTAAAGAAGCTGGAAATGTTGGGCGTAGATGTTGATTATACTGATTACGTTATTGGTGAATATAATCTCTATCGAGAGCAAATGGATCAAATTACACTTGCAAAACTTCGCGACCACTTTAGAAAAAAGTATCAAGATATAATTGAGCACAAACCAAAAAATATAGGCAGGCTAACTAATGCTCTACGTGTTGCTTTAGACCATAATCCAAACAAATAAACCAAAGAGCTATCCTGCAAGGGTCAGATTCATTTTAATTTTAAATCTATTTGGTAAATATCCACGAAGGGTGACAACTCAATTGAGATGCCGCCATTTTCTTATGCCGCCTCACTCCAGCCGGATTCTGTTTCTTCAAGAAGAATCATGTATTCATGGATTTCACGATCAAGCTGGCTTATGTTTTCGAGCATGCTGTTAATTTCTTTATCTCCATTGATCTTTTCTTTATACAGTAGCCTTATCACCCTTTCTGCTGGCGGCGGCACGCCTGCCCGATCCTTTTCCCATGATCGAACAGTTGATTCATCTACCCCTAAAAGACCAGCTAAATTAACCTGTGACAGGTCTAATTCCTTTCTTAAGAACCGTATTTCAGACCCGTTAAGTTTGGGTTTGTTGTTAATCAGGCGTCGCCCAATCGCTCTGTGCAATCCCTCAATATCATGAATGGATGTGGCTTTGCCATATTTCGTTGTTATAGTCTTGTACCCATTCTTGAGCCAGATGTTTGATAGCCCGCAAGACGTATAATGAAACGCATTGTGAGACATAGTAATCACCTTTTAATAATCAATAATTATATTCAAAACACAGTTACCACTACGATGTAATCACCTTTGTCGTCTCTATCGAGGCTGGCAACAACGGATATCACATTCCCGGCAGTCCTTACTTCTAGCGTCTGTCGCCATAAACCAAATTTTATATCTCTGTAAGGACCTTCCACAATCACCCCGTGTTTCAGGCACCTGATAACCTGCATTCTTGTGATATCTCGCTCTACCATGCGCTCTTCAGCATGTGACAGAATAAATACCCTGCCACTATCTTCGGCAAGCTTGCTTATTATTTGCTTTGCTTTTTGTGGCGTCAGGTCGAATGAGACAACCTTGTTTGTGTTTTTCTTCATACGTTATTACCGTTAGATTCTAACGGTTTTTAGACTTTTAAACAACGGACAAGTTTCACGAAACTTTATATTGGAATGACCCGCTTCGGCGGGTTTTTTATTGCCTGGAATTATTAGACAAAAAATTTTTATCACAATTTATCACTTTAGTGATTGACATTTATAATCACTATAGTGATAATAGCTCCACCGCTTAACGCTATAAGTTACAAACGCAGGTGTGAAGCGAAAGATCATCTCTCCCTTTGATGACGACGAGTCCGCGAAAGCGGTTTGGAGGCCGGGTGATCGAGTTTGGTTATCCGGCCTCTGCTTTTTTTTTGAATTGACGATTCTTTAACCACAGGAGCAAAAAATGTTCTCAAGTATCACTCTTTCAATCCTTGCCGCACTGGGCGGCGATATCGATCGCGGTGCAGCTGCAATAACCATCGCAGAACATCCCACCATTGAGCGTTGCGAGAAACACATCGGGCGCGAGTACAACGTAGACCTTGATCAGTACACAAATGAAGGCTACGAAATGAAGCTGAAGATGAACAACACCAGAGCACACGGTTTCAATGACAACCAGACTTCCACATGCATCCAGACCGTCAAGCCAGAGGAAGCACAAGCAATCTATGTCATAGGCGTGATCTACCAGAGCAACGGCTACGGCTCACAGACATATCAAACCGAGGCTTTATACCTTGGTTCACCAGCGCAATGTGGTGAGATCGATTCGCTGCTTGCAAGAATCAACCCGCACTTTACTCCAGAAGAACTTGGTTTTATGGGCGGGTGTACTGATTTTACAGATTCATAAATTCCGGCATTGATGGGTGAGGCTGACCGCAGCCCTTAACGTCTGGCCTGGCAATCAGGGAACTGGCGCAGATACAAGCGCTTCAGGGATGGCGGTGTAACAGTGCGAGTCAGTGACAGTCGGGAAAGACCGACACAGATCAACGGAGGCTGCGGCGTGTGTGAAACGCAGGTGATTAGCTATCACAGGGGTAAGCAACCGGCATTTAACCGGCAATGCTACGGGTAGCGCGAGCAAAGTTCTCGCGTCCGTCCCGAGCAGGTTCAAATCCTGCCAGCCTCCACCAACATGAAAGGCGCAAACGTGAAACAAACTTTCAACGTACGCAGAGACGGATTGTTCATTGGAACAATCACGTTTGTATCGAAAACAAGCTGTGATGAAACAGCGGCACGTCTTTGCAGGTATGTGAAGAAAAGATTCGGACAGGATGTTACGGCTCATCCTGTATTGAATCAAATGCATGAGCGACTTCCAGCTTCTATCTACTAAAAAGGACGTAACGATGTCAGACGATTTGTATATGGATGCTCACATATTATCTGAGCAACGCACTGAAAAAGATGATCAGATAATAATCCAAAAATATTCAGACCTTAGTGATACCGATAGGGGTGAGGACACTGTGTGGTCTCAGGATGGGGAAACTTTCTACAGCGAGCAAGATGTCATTGAAAACTTAGATTTCGCGGAAGTCGATAGTGTTTTGGTGATTTATAAAGGCGTAAAAGTGCATAAAAAACATGATGATTACTTTAGCGCTTACTCCATTATAGAGGATGCTCAGGAATCAGCCTTTGGCGATGTTGGAGATTTTGCAGAAGGGTATTTGGATGAACTCTCCACGCGGCATATTAAACAGCTTCAACGCCTGCTGATCAACTGGTTAGACAAAAATGTCTCCCAACCACTCTTTTACGCAGTTAAGGACGTTACCCCGATTCAAATAACTAAACTGGATATCGAAAAATGAACAACATATTTTCAGGATTATGGCCAGTTATTCCAACTGACAACAGCGGAGTATCAGACAGGTACACGGCCAGACAACCCCATCAAACAAAAAAAGGTCCGGGCAGGTCAAGCAGGATGAGAAGAAAAAACAGACCTGCCGGCGCAAAATTTGCGAAAGCATTCGCGGCCAAAGTGGCCACACATCGCGGCAAGTTTCGCCACATGCCTAAGTAATACATCAACCAATAAGGAGAAGCCATGTTTAAGTATTTATTGATCGGGGTGTTGTTTTCATCTTCTGCTAAAGATGTGGAAGTCGTGATTGTTGACACCTATGACACCCACATTCAATGCGAAGTAAACAAGGGCATTCATTCGAATCTTTATGAAGGCGACGACGAGAGTCTTCAGTGCGTTGAAATAAAGATTAAATAATCGCAAACAACATAAACCAAATAGAGAGGCCAACCAAATGATCTGCTTGATAAAAATCAAAATGCGAGACGGTAAAGTAGTTATTTGTTACGGGCTGTTTAAGTCCACATCTGCAGCAGCTGCGGAAGCAGCTAAATGGTTTGAATTCGCAAACATCTGCGTAAAGGCGGTCTGATGGCGACCAAATTTACACCCGGACCATGGACAGTTCGCAGAATGCCTGGCGAGATATTTAATGTGCTGGTTGAGTCTGAAAGCGGCAAGGCCATTGCTGAATGTTTTGTTAATGCCGAGGCCGGTCTAGCTGAAGGAATAGCAGAAACGAACGCGAACGTTCGGCTGATTGCGGCCTCGCCAGAACTGTATAGCGCACTTATCAAGGCAAGATCATTCGTTCTGAAACATGCGACAACCAATGGTGACGAGAAAGCCGCCGAGATTGCCAGCGAAACGGCTGACCTTATTCGGAAGATAAACAACACACCAGAGAGGCAGGTATGAACACCAATAACACAAGCTTGCAAAGATGGGTGAGTCAATACCCGGCTATTGCCGAGATAGTCAGCAGGCACTCAGTGTCGCATAACGAAAATTTCATTTTTGAACCGGAAAATCTCGCCGGTTTTATCAGCGACTTAACTGGTTACTTTGCTGCAGAGCACAGTCACAAAATACAGACCGGTGAACTGTATTACATGCAGGACAGCCGGAATATCTTAGGCAATAACATGTTGTTCTGGCGCAAAGGATGTCAAGGTTATACCCAGTGTATAGCAGATGCCGAGGTATTCACGGCTGACGAGGCAATCAGGCAAATGATTAGCAGAAGGTCGGATATCCCCTGGCGGAAGGACTACATCGACGGCATAGCTTCACTGTCTGTCGATACTCAGCGCGCTGATATAAGAGCAGCAAACATGCTGCCACCAAGCCAGCGCAACGATTTGCCTGAATCGCTTAGAGACCAAGCGTAAATGTACGGAGGCGGTATGAAGTTAGCGAATTTTGATCAACAAAAAGCTGCACAGAGGCGAACGAGAGCCATGCTGAATGACTTCCAGCACCAGGCAGAAATATTGCTGCAGGAGCGCATATCGATTCACGAAATAATCAACTGCCTGTGCGAGGCGATCAATAACACGCAAGTTAATCACGTGGATGAAGAATCACTCGAGTACCAGAACCTTCAATTCTGTCATGACGTGATCGAATCGACCACTTGCGCGTTGGAACTGGAGAGAAACATTGATCCAAAACTGGCGCAGATTCGCGGACTGCTTGAAGTTCAAGCCAGTCTTGAAAAAATTAAAAAGGGATTGTCATGACTGAGGCAAAACAACCATCAATAACGGTCCGGGCATCATCATGGGCTGGACTATTCGATTGTGCCTACCGATGGGAGGGAATACACATTCTAGGCATGCGTAACACGGTCGGATTACGCGCTGCACTAGGTACGTCGGTTCACCATGGTACCGCAGTATTTGATCAGAGCAGGCTTGATAACGCTGGGCTGAAACCTGATGACGCAGCTGGCGCATTCATCGACAAGCTGCACGATCCAGACAACGAATTTGATCCGTCAAAAGACGACCTAACGATGAAAAATGCCGAGATTATCGGCCTGTCACTAACAACGAAATATTGCATGGACTGGTCGCCAAAATATGATTTTGTGGCGGTGGAAATGCCTACAAAACCGCTCGACATTGATTGCGGCAACGGTGTTGTGGTTCAGCTAACCGGCACAATGGACCGGGCTCGCGTCAGTAAAACAAGCTTGGGAGTCGGAATTACTGATATCAAAACTGGCGCATCGGCAATCCAGAAAGGCGAGGCCAACACAAAAGGCCATGCCGCTCAGGTTGGAACTTATGAATTACTTTACGAACACTCAACAGGCGACTCGATAACAGATCCAGCTGAAATTATCGGGTTAAGCACCAGAGGCAAGCCGGAAATTGCAACAGGAAGTATCAAAAACGGCAAGCAAATCATGGTTGGCACAGAAGATCAGCCAGGCTTGATCGAATTTGCATCCTATATGTTCCGGACCGGAAATTTTTACCCTAATCCGCGCTCGCTTTTGTGTTCAGAGAAATACTGCCCGCGCTGGAATTCTTGCATATTCAAAGGAGATTAAGCATGTCCACAACAACGCAATTATCAGAACTGAAAAATAATGATGTTATGCCGCATGACATCAAAATAGATTTTTTCTCAAAACAAGGCTTTGACCTTGCCATCAGGATAGCAAAGGCGATGTCCACTTCGGATGCTGTGCCAGAGAGTTTCAGGCAATTCGTTGAGAAAAGAGAGCAAGGCGGCGTTAAGGTTGTCGAAAACAACTCTGCTATTGGAAACTGCCTGGTAGCAATAGAAGTAGCCAAAACCGTTGGTATGTCGATGGTTAGCGTAATGCAAAACGCTGACGTTATTCAGGGGAAATTGCGCTGGTCGTCAAAATTCCAGATTGCCGCGATTAATGCTTCGGGGCGATTCTCGCCGCTTAAATTCAAGCTGAACAATCTCGGAAAGGTTAAGGCGAAGTACCGAGAAAAAACAACCTGGAACAAAGAATCAAAAAGATTCAACTTTGAAGAGCGCGAAGTTGAGATTGATAACTGGGAATGCATAGCCTGGGCTCAAGAACTTGATCAGCGTAAGAATCCCACAGGCGAGATCGTTCAATCAATACCAGTGACCATGCAAATGGCTGTTGAAGAGGGCTGGTACTCAAAAGACGGCTCAAAATGGCAGGGTTCAATGCGTTTTCAAATGCTGCAATATCGCGCGGCATCGTTCTTTGCATCCATTTATGCGCCTGATGTAATCATGGGTATGGGTAGAAGTTCTGAGGAAGAGTCAGACATTGTTGATCTTGTCCCGCAGCCTGACGGTACCTACCAGGCAGACAGCAGAACGATAGATGAACTCAGGTCCGGCAGAGATCAGGGGAAACCTACCAGCGAGAGCAGGAAGCAGGAAACTGACAAAAAACCGACACCAGAACCAGAACAAAAACCAAAGGCCGAGCCAAAGCCAGAACAGAAAGCCGCGCCTTCTGAGACTCAACGAAAACCGCGTGAGCAGAAACCGCTGGATATGGAATAGCACCACCTGATTAAGGTAAAGGAAATACCACAAGGATAAGCAATGACAAAGCCTAATTTAAAGAAACTGCAAAAAGAGTGTGACGATTTTAACGCGAAATATCCAGTAGGTACCGCCGTGCTCTTGAAAAAAGATTTTGTTGACGAGCCTGTAAAAACCGTCGTCCGTCACGAGGCATATGTCCTAAGCGGCCATACGGCGGTTGCCTTTTTTGAAGGGGTGTCTGGCTGCTATGACATTTCCTGTGTTGTTAGAAAAGCATAAAAAGAAGATTTCTTAATAGCGCGAAAGATCATCAAATAGCCATCAAATCAAAAGGACAAACCATGATTAAAAACCTAACAATTTACCGTGTCCCTACTGGCTGGACACCGGATATCGAAAAGCTGAAAGAGAAACTTTCGGTTCCAAACGAACTGGGTGACAGGTGGAAACTGCTGAAAGACGGCCTGCCGATTATCAACGTCGGCGGCCACTACTTACTTGTCATGGAAACACAGGAAAAGCTGATACCCAGTTCCGTTGTAAAAAAAGAAGTACAGCTTCGCATTGAAAAATTTGTGCGCGAAACTGGCGATGCGGTGATGGCCAAAACAAAAAGATTCAAGCGGGATATTCAGGAAACAGTTCTCAACGAACTGTGGCCGAAAGCTTTTGTAACAAGCAAATTTACCAATATCTGGATCGACTCAGAAAATGGCTATCTGTGCATTGACACAACGTCAGAAAACAAAGTGTTGGCGGCGTTAAAACTGATGCATGAATCAGGAATTACCTGCTTGCATAGAGTGATTCCGCAATACGACACTGGCTCGTCAATGCATGGAATGCTGATTTCTGAGGATCATGACCAAAACGGTTTTTGTGTCGGTCGTGATTGCGAATTGGTTGAGGAAGGTAACAACAAACGTTCAATCAAGTACAAAAACGAGAACCTTGATTCTGAAGAGATCAGGAATCACTTAACCCAGGGCAAGCGTGTCAGGAGGCTTGAACTCACTTATGACGATCGCGTTTCGTTCGTTCTGCACAGCACGTTTGCAATAAGCGGACTTGAATTGATCGGCATTGCTCTCAGTGACATTGAAAATGCCTGTGAAGATTTTGATCCTGGTGATAAAGAGGCCGAGTTTAATTCGACATTCATGATCACCGCTGGTGAGTATTCACGGCTTATCACAGCACTTATTGAGTCACTGGGTGGCGAGGTAGAACACGGAGGCCAGAACGATGAAAATTAAGTCTATCCATGCGGAAAACTACCTGTCCGCAAAGTCGGTATCAATCAAATGCAGTACACCAGTAACACTTATTGCCGGCCACAATGGATCGGGAAAATCGTCCATTCGTGACGCGGTACAGCATGCCTTAACGGGCGAAGCTTCGCGCGTCAGTTTGAAAAAAGAATACAGCCTCCTGGTATCTGATGAGCATGACTCCGGTTTCGCTGAAGTGGTTACCGGCGAGAATAAATTCAGCATCGTTGTTCCGTCCGGCAAAGGCAATCATTCAGAAATTCCTGTCTTACCCTATGTGCTGGAAGCGCAGCGATTCGCGCAGCTGGATGAAAATAAGCGCCGGTCATACCTGTTTGGACTATCTCAAGTCAGCATAAACACTGACAAGATATGTAAACAGCTGATTGATGACCTTAAATGCAATGCAGACAAGGTTGAACGTATTAAGCCAATGTTGAGAGCAGGATTCCCTGCTGCACAAAAATCTGCTGCAGATAGTGCTAAAGAAGCCAAGGGCGAATGGAAAAGCACCACTGGCGGGCAGACATGGGGAAAGGATAAAGCCGAAACGTGGACGCCAGATGTGCCTGAAGTTGACGCAGACAAGGCTATCAAGCTGCTTGATAACGCGCGCAAAAACATCGCTGAGATTCAAGGAAAAATCAGCATTGAGACAGAAAAACTGGGCGCAGCAAGGCAATCCAATAGCGCTGCGGCAAATTCTGCTGAAGAACGCGAAAAACTCGAGTC
>NZ_FOCP01000041.1 GCF_900110145.1 Nitrosomonas marina
TGTGAGAATGTCATTTGTATTTCCTGCATGGCGTCCTCACGCCGTGACAGGCTGTATTCGATGTTTGAAGGGCGGAACCAGCCGATATCTTCATAAGCGCTATATGGAATGCTGGCTTCGGTAATAAACGAATGCACGATTCTGAACTTAATAGCGTACCGATATGGAAGACCAACAGTCCCATCATTAGATGCAGTAAAGTTATGATGCGCGATGTACCACTTTTTAAGCACACCATAATGGTTGTCCATGGTGGTTACGCGTAACTCGACAGGTTCATTGCCTTGTACTGAATCTATCGCTGCGCCGCCTACACGTTTTTTTTCGCCAGTTATAGTGTATGGCGCATAATCGAGTTCCGTTGCAAACATATTGAACCATGGCCACAGCGTATCACCCATGAGTTCGCTGGATACTTCGATGAGGAATAAATTCTTTTTTGATAATCTTTCCAGCCTGATGTCTTCATATATTCGCTGCGCTTCTGTTGGGGTGATGCCTCCAAAAACCGGGGTAGGCCGTCCCCAATATCGAGTTTGTGAAGCAACCGCGCTCATGCCTGGTAATGACTCATTAAACAGGCCGGAATCGAGTATTCTAAGTCCGGCGTTGTTGATATCACCCTGCAGGATGTCGCCAAGCGCGCCGCCGCCAACATTCAGCGCCCGGTGTGCCTGTATTGGTATGTGTTCGTTGATGGCGTTGCGGACAACATTCGTTGCCGTGGCAGCACCTATCTTTGACACAGCCTGCGCCAGTTCGCCGCCGCCCATCATATTGGCAGCGTGCTGACCGATGGTGTTTGTTGCATTGGTGGCGCCTGATATAACTGAGCCTATAGCGCCTTTCTGTGACAGTGTTTTTGCGATATTGTTATAGAGTGACATTTTGTGTTAGCCTATTGTTACGCCTTGGGAGAACCGCCGGAGGGTGGAACAGCACGCAGTGACCTGTGACCCAGTGCCGTAAGGTATTCGGCCACAGAGAGCGGATCTGAGAGAGGGCTACTCAGGCCAAGGCGCTTCAATTCTTTTTTCTTGCTGTTCATTTTGGTGGCAATTTGCCGCTTCCCGCCCTGAAATACCGACCTGACAACGAATGTTTTCCCTAATGATTCGATTTCTATCCTGATCATGGATGCTCGCCCGGTGCCAACCTTTTCCCTGAATATAACAACTCTTTCATCTTTATGTATGAACCAGTCATCCGGATTGTTTAAAACAAATTGAACGTCTGACAATACAAGGTCAGGATCTGCGTCGTAATATTCAGAGTGCCTTTCAGCCAGCGCATGCAAATCAGCGCGCAATGACATGGGTTTGTCGAATCCAAGCCAGCGAACTGTTTTTTGAGGTATAGGTATAGTTGTGCTATTGCCTATGCCGTCGAGTATTTCTTCAGCTTCATCGTCAATATCGCCGTAATCGCCATAATATGGCAATGCGCTGTCCATCTTATTATCGTCATCGCTTCGATTTCCGAAGTCCCCGCCGCTTCGATTTCCGAAGCCGTCATCATGGTTTTCATCTTCATCTTTGGCCTTGACGATGGTGGCATAGAGTTTTGCCTGGTCTTCGTCAAGCAGCATTTCCTTGGTTAAAAAGTCTTCCATTATTTTCTCATTTGCGCCCATGTCTTTGATCTGCTGCATGACCTGGACAAGAGTCATGCCGGCGCTCATTGAATCCTGTCTGGTTCGTTGTTTCTCGGCTTCAAGCGCAGAAATAGAGCCATAAAAATTAACGATCCATGGTCGCTCGCTTGGGCTGAAAACAACACCATATTTCTTCAGCGTATGAATATCGATGATGTGATAGATGAATTCAGCCAGCGCAATGCGTATATGACGAGCATTCTCGGCTGCCTGGGCGGATGTGCGAAAGAAACCGCCTTCACCAAGTCCGCCAGCCATCTGGTCAGCAAAACCGATCATTGACATGTCAACGCCGATACCGCCAGACAGTAAACGGGCATGGAAAATAACATCCTCAACGGTTATGGTGCCGGTACGCCCGGTTTGCCCGCCGTCCGCATTGCTGATAGTAGTTAGTTGCTTTTCACCCCATACCGGAATCATGTGCCAGATACGCTCAAGTAGCGGTTTGCCTTCCTGTACCGCCGTTTCCGCCCGCTTTTTTGATGATTCAAACATTGTCTTAACTGAAGCGAGAAAGCTTTTTTGCTGTTCAAGCGTCATTGATTCCATGTTTAGCTGCAGCATTTTTTCATCGATAGAATCAATCCATCGCTGGCCTACGAGCCCGATCAGCGAAGCATACAGGTTGTCGTAAGCCTGTTCTACGTTATAAAGCAGCGATCCGCCCGCCATACTCGGCATGACCGGAACGCTATCCAGATCATCCTCAGTGATCATCATACGGATTGCCTTTTCGACTACGCCATGCTGTGGCACCCATTGCGTGCGCGGCATTTTGAGTCTGGCCATCTGCGCTACGGTCAATCTTTCCGGGTTACGTTCGTTGATAAATGAATGAAATCCAACCGTTCTATTGCCGCGTTCATACGGCTGTATCAATTGTGGCCGCACGAGTTCATCGGTATAAAGATCGACAACACCAGTACCTTCCTTTGAGTAAATCCTTGCGTATGCGTCACCGAACGCGGCGCCAGTGTACGCGCATTGATAGGCTTTTTTGTTCAGGATAGGACCGAGGGTATCTTTGATTTCCTCAGTCATGCTTTTCAATTTCTTGTTGCTTTCCGTATCCGGCTTTTGTTCGATAAAAACCACGTCCCCGGTCGTTTCATGTCCGCCCAAAGCTGACGTAACAAGCAGTTTCAGGGCTGATGAAACGATGGCGTCTGACTCCATGTCATCCCACTTGTTATAGATGTTCTGGCGCGCTCTTGCGCCGCGCCGTCCGGTGCCAAGCAGCGATGCAATAGTGGTTGATCCGCCGCCGTATAAATAGGCGTCCTCTTGTTTTATCTCGACCGCAGGGGCGATATGTTCAGCAGACCATCGTCTGGCTGGCATTCCGAGTTTTGCAAGGAAACTGCTTTTCTTAATGTTTGGCATACCGGGCAATTATGGTTTTTAGTCAATTGCAAAATGGTATGGCTTAACGAGTTCCCAATAGTGCCAATTTTCCGCAGCCGGTCGATCAATTGCGGAAAATTGCAATAAATGCCCTGTCTCAGGTCGGCATTATTACCCGTGTTGACTAATCACGGAGTAATAGTTATGCCTCAAAAAACGCCAAAGATTCGCTATTCATTGAAAGAAAGAGGGCGTCAGTACACCGGCAAGGTGCGTAATTTCAATATTCGGGCGCTGTTTGACTTTGTAAATAGTGACGCATGCCAGGAAACGGTTGAATCGCGCGGCATGATCGGTTACTACGGCCACTGGCCAAGAATCCGGTTTGGCATGGACCCGACCGAGGGCGGACTGGATAACGGCAAGCCCGTACCGGTTGAGCCCGCTTTTGTCACGACTCACCTGAAAATGTTTGATGATGGGACGGTCGAACATATTGCCGAGTTTTTCGATACAGCATCTGGAAAACTGGCGGAAAAACTGTTTTTCGACAGCAAAACAGGCGGCTTTTCGTCTGCAATCGACGCCTCAATAAACAAGTTTTATGGGTTTGATTATGTGATTGAGCCTAACTTCCTGAACAACTCATTCCGGGGCGTAACGCTGGATGATGCCATGGGCGGAAACCTTGGTGAACTGACCTATGACGATGTGTACGCAGCCGAGTGTGAAGAGCATGCCAGAAACATGATGGCGTTGCTGGACAGCATCAAGGGCGAGCGTGAAGCATCGAACGAAACAATCGAGCGCCTGCAGCAAGATAACGAACAGCTCATGTCATTCCTGGCAAGCCATAACGTTGACGCGGCTGCTGTTCTTGATTCGGCTGGTGGTTCGTCTCATATCCTGGTCGATGGTGGTGCGAAAGATCGGCTTCTCGATGACGTGAACAGCTTCGGTAGCGAAAAGCTTGTCCAGGCTGGTAATAGTGAAGAGGTTGTCATTAATGATAAGGCATACGAGCGCATGTACCGTGGGATGAACCGCTAAAAGCATAATTCATGATAGAGCCTGTAAAAAAAGCCTTCGGGATATACCTGGAAGGCTTTTATGACAACATCGTTCCGACTACCAAGTCACTTCAGGAATACGTATCCAGAGGTCATGCCACAAGCATTGGATGGGCAAAAGACAGGCTGGTGGATGATGCCGAGGCCATAATTGAGTCGTACTACAAGAACGATACCCAGAATGGACCAACGCAGCCGCCACAGTTGCCGGTCATTATTGCAGCCATGGACAAGAATTACACTCCGTCGGGGCGCGATTACACGCGACAGGTGACTGCTGACGACAATTTGTGGGTGATATTGCCTGACGATATCAAGAAACGCGCTTTCGATGTCAAGGTGATGGCTGGTGACATAAGGGCGCAGCTGGCTATTTTTTCGCATACGTCCGATACCGCGAGATCGATTGCCGCTCAATTCCTAATGTACGCTGATTCGCCGCTTCGCAGGCGTTTCAATGCCAGTTATAAGTTTGCCGGGCATGTGATGGACGGCTGGCCGGTACAGATAGAGACCCCTAACATGCCAGCCTCAAACATCAACACAGATTCCAAAAACATGACCATTCTGGCTATCGATATCACGCTGCATGCATCGATACCGCTGTTTGGCGCGCCTAAAGATGGCGATCCGAACGATGGCAAGGGAATCCCTGGTACCGATGATCCTGCAGGTCACCCGGTTGTGGTCGAGGTCGTCAACAAACGTGAGGACGTGCTGTGATTGAACGGTATCAGGATGAAATTATTGGTTATCTCTTAATCGGCCTGTGCTTTCTGTTGCTCACGCTCAGGGGCAGCCTCAAGAATCCTAACGATGCCAGTATGCTGCAATCCCAGGAAATAGAACTGGGCGATATCGTGTGGCGGTCCATATTGTTATGGCCGTATCACTTGCTATGCTGGATTTTTTCATGGCGGATCTGGCTAATGCCGGTCCGGGATATCCTGTTGAGGATTGGCATACTCAACCATGAAATGAATCCTCTGTACAAATTCCTGATTGTTGTATTGCTGTTTCTGAACCTGGTGTTTCTCTGGTATTTCGAGGTGTTCAAATGACAATAAAGATTCAGTCTACATTCTCAGGGTATGGAGGCGGCGCATGCACGCTGTTTTCGTTGTACGACACCGATACAAACGTGCTGGCTATCGGTGTGCAGGCAGAGTTCCGGAAAGAGCGCCGTAAAGATTGTATTGTGATTACAAACGACCCTGACATTGACCGTGACAGACTGTTCACGGATGACGATATCAAGGCCGCTATTTCAGCATTCTACGCGCTACAGCAGGGTGTGGCTTCTAACGGAAAGGGGAGTAGATTAGGATTTTCTGAGACCGCTGCAAGATCGAATCCTACATCATCAATCGAGAAAGACGGTATTGACGTCAACGGACCGCGTTACCGGATATCTGAAAACGTCACATGCGGGCAGATGGCTGCGCTTGCGACGTGCTTGCATGCAATAAAAGCCGGAAAGGTCGATCAGATGCTTGGCATGGCTGACGAATTGAGCATGCTGATGATGGGCGGCGATAGCAACAAGAACGATATGGATGACGAGGTAGAGCGGTTTAGAAGGGGCGAGGTAATTTCGATATGATCGATGTCAACTCAACCGCAGCCAAAGACTTTTATAAAGAGGTCCGGCGTTTCGCGCAAAGAACCAAGCCATGGGAAACGGCGCTGTTCTACGAGACCAAGCCTGATGAAAAGCACGATATAACCCTTGTTTCTCAGCGCGTGTACGGGCGCCGTGACGAGTTTCTGGCAGTAATGGCAGCTGCCGGGCTTGATACCGTCGATCAGCCATTGCCGCAGATCCGCATTACATTGCCTACCGAAGGTCAGCTTCATACAATCAAGAGACGTACTGGCTTTGAATCCGTGGCTGATAACCGCAAAGACTATAAGCCGACCTGGGAACGGCGCGGGAGATAGACGCCAGTGGTTGACAGTATTCTTGGGAAACTCAGGGGGCATGTAGGCGAGGCGAAAGGCCGCGCAGAGACCGACAAGCGTGAGCGTGAAGAGGCGGAACGCAAGGTTAATTCTGTAATACTCACGAAGCGCGAAGTTCAAGGGGAATGGGATGCTGCCAGAACCCTGTACACGACACTGGGCGCAACCGGTCCAAAGAGTATGCGGGAAATCACCGCAAACGATCTTGCGCAGTTCCGTCACAACATGGAGATTGCGCGAAGCAATTTCACCGGAGACGGTATTACGGCCAGACAGGTAATAGACCTGGCGTCATCGAAACCGCTGCCCGGAGCAGGATCCGACACCGACATAGACAGAGCTCGCAAACAGATCAATATGGCAATTCCTGTGTCGGCTGTGAATAACGAAGTGCGTTTTATCACCAATGCAGGACCGGATTCGGATGTCAATCGTCACCATGTCCTGGTGAGGTTTAATGCTTTCAGTGCGGCGGTCAATAAATTGATGTCAGCCAAGTCCAAGGACAATAAAACGCCTAAACAGACCGCTAACTGGTTAAGAAAGCAGAAACTAGCCTTTGACTGCGATTGCGGGCGGCATAGATTTTTCTTTCGTTATATCTCAACGATTGGCAATTTTAACGCCGGTCGTGACGAACTTGGATTCCCGAAAATAAGAAACCCGAACTTAAAGGGCGTTGCGTGCAAGCATGTGCTGCGCGTCATGAGCGAGATTGACACATCGACAACGGTGCTCAATTTCCTGACCAAGCACATGGAAAAAGTACATGCGTCAGCGGATAACAGAGCCAGACATAACATGCGCCAGGCTGAGGCTGACAAAGCGGCAGAGAAACAGGCCGCAAGGAAGCGGACAATCAAAACCAGCGAGCAGCGTGCGAAAGAGCGCGCGCGTGTGCAGGAGCGCAATGCGCTGAATGCTGCCTCCAAGAAAGTCAAACGGGTGAAAGTCAAGCCTGTTGGTACGCGCAAGATTGAGGCCGCATTGAAATCCGGAAAACTGGCCGAGTCGGATCTCGAGGTATTGCGCCGGTTCGGATTCACCGATAAGCAGATTGCCGACAAATTGGGAGTGTAGAACATCATGCTAAACAATGTGCCGAGCGGCATTAACCGGATGCGCCGCAATGTGGTGATGAACCACCCTAATACACTGGAATGTCAGGTGTTCAAAAAGATCGTCAACCGCAACGGTGAGCCGGTTGTTGGCGGACTGCCTACCCTTGGCGGGATGATGGTGCTCAGTTCTGAGGATGAAGAGGATATCGACTGGGAACATGTTGGCAACGGTTACGCGCTGCAGGCCGAAGCTTTTACGCCGGCCAGCATGATGGACCGGCAGGATGCGAACATCGGCGCAACCGAGGTTCGTTATCTGATCGAGCCGGAATTCCCTGAAGGCATGGAAGGCCACTTTTTTATCAGCAAGCATTACGTTATCTATCTGGTTATTACTGATGAAGTGAAAGTGGCTTATGAAGTGGTCGATATCGAAACGGTTATGAATGTCTCGCCGTATGCCACACGCTATGTCATGAACCGCAGGGCTGATCTGGACCTGCTACCCGATTAAAACCGGAAAAACCCGCATTTGGGCTAATTCTGTCCTTTCACAATAAACATTAACTCGCTCATTCGAGTATCAGTGCCCGGTCATTTGTCCGGGTGAGTAATTGTTTATAAAAACGAGGACAGAAGATGACCAAAGAAGCGGTAGTACAGCAAGTCAAGCAGGATTGCTACAGCCAATCAGCAGAGATGGCGACGGAGTTTGTTAATAGCCTTCTCGAAAACTCAGCCAAGGGCAACACTTTCGATTCTGCAAGCGCTAATGATTTTGCCGGATCAGTTGTTAATCAGGGCGATACTGGCGTGGAGGTTCCTGAGTCCATGCAGATTGTTCTGGATGAGGCGTATTGCGGCGCGAGTGAAGACGAGAAAAAGCGCAACCGGGCAAAAATCATCAAAGCCATATTTGACGGTGTTGGCACGTATCAGCGTCAACACGGCGTCAGCATTCCGCCAGATATCAGCAATTACGCCATCCACATGGGTTTTGCAGCAACCGATTTTGCGGCAAACAAGTACAAGCTGGACAGGGTTAAGCTGGATAGCGCGAGTTCTGCGCATCATGACCAGTTGTCGCTACAGCCTAACCGTGCTGTCGTGGCGATTCTGTCAGCGTTTGGTGACGCGATTCCCTTCGCTCACTATTTGCCTGCAGACATTGGCTCGAACGAGGCGAAGCTGGCTATCCTGTCGCACGAGGCCGGGCATGCATACGGTCAGTATGCGCAAGGCGACTCAATGGATGGCGTTAATTCAGGTAAGCCATACCTGACATCTTCACGCATTCACGCGATGTTTCCTGCTGTGAGCACCGGCAATATTGACGGAAAACTGACCAAGTTGCAGGACACGCCTTCAACTTGCGATCAGGCGGCGGATGCAATCAAATTGCTTCGCGGTCGTGCTGTTTTGTATGTCCGGGGCATGGTTGCAGCAAGAGAGGTGGATTCAGAGGGCTCGGGCAACTCTGTTATGAGCGGCTCAATTACGATTTCAGCGCAAACGTACACAATTGGTGGGAACATTAATACCGATACCGGTGTGTTCGCCATAACAACCACTCCAGCATTGCCAGATACGATTCCGGTTGCGGTTGAAAGCTTCGTTGACTACGAGCGAGGGCCTGAAAATATTCCAAGCATGCTGAGTGCCGTAAGAACGAGACCATTGTTCGCCAAGCCATGGCGTGGGTTTACGCAAGTTACGCCTGATGCGCGCACTCAGATATCACAGGAATTGGGCTTGGATGCACACGGTGAAGCGATGGTCGCCATTCAGCGTCAATTGTCTGGTGAGCGTCATTATGAAGTGCTTGAAAAAGCGTTGCGATTGGGTGCAAACAATCAGGTTACATTCGATTTTGACTGGACCAACCGAAAAACCTACATGCATCGCTCAGATGCGTGGCGCGATCTGGCTAGTGCTCTTGGCGTTGCTTCCCAACAAATGGCTATCGATACGTTCGATCATGGCATTTCTCACCTGTATATCGGTAAGTACATCATGTCGGACTTCCTGTCATTGCCTAGCGATATCTGGCAACCGTCCGGCGTTATGCTGCGTCCCGGAATTTTCCGTATCGGTCGATTGTTCGGGCTCTATGATGTGTACTACACACCAAGAACCATTCAGGACACAGCGGGTGCCGCGCAAATTCTCTGCGTAGGTCGCGCAAGTTCTGTTGCCTTGAATCCGTTCGTGCTGGGCGATTCCGTTCCGACAACCATGATCCCGCTTGGTGTCAGCACTGAATTAAAAGCTGGCGTTGGTGTTTACGGTCGTAGCCTGAACGAGGTCAATCCGCATATTTCAGCTTCCCTTGGTTGCGCAATCATCAACGTTACCAACATGCAGTAATCATTCAGGTGATTTTGATCTGATGTAGCAATTTATATACAGGAGAACATTGATGAGAAAGATAGAAGTGGGGGCGCCAGCCCTTCAGGGTGAAGCAAGGCAGACCGTCCAGCAGGTTTTCGGTGAATCCGAATTCCCACTGATGGTCACGGTAACAAGCCGTATGCCATGCGTCATTACAATCCCTGAAATCAACGGCCTTACGCTCGATACTGTGTGCAGTGCGGATGGTTCCAACTCGAAACATGTACAGGTAAACAGTATTGATCAGTTGACGCGCGCCGTTTCCAGCATGGAGCAGATTGCAACCATGAATAACCTGAAACATGCGCTGACGATCGAGGCGGTTTCTGATGAAGGCGATGAAAGTGAAGAGCCTGATTCTAACCCTGACGGAGAGAAACCAGACCCTGATGGCGGCTCTGCAGGTGGTGAAAACCCTGGCGGGCAAGGCACTGACGATGATAAGAGCGGCAAACAGGGCAAAGGCGGTGGCAGCGATGATCAAAACAGCCAACAACCTGAAGCAAATAAAAGCGGCGCTGGCGCAACAAAGACGGCGGAAAAATCAGGCAGTTCTGGTAGCAAAGCAAAGAAAGGGGATTAATCAGTTATGAGCGGATCACAAGCATTTGTTAGACAACTCGGTGAAGAGCCGGGTGTACAGCTTAACCCGCTGCGCGATAATTCCGAGATTCCTGCATTTAGCAATGCCGACCAGAATTTCGGGATTAT
>NZ_FOCP01000067.1 GCF_900110145.1 Nitrosomonas marina
ATCTCAGGACTCTCGTCAGAATCGCCCGCCCTCACCCATGTGCCGTCAGAGCCGGTCCCGACCGTGCTGACAATGTAAATGCCGTTTTGACTCTTTGTGGTCTGGCTTTTAACAAGAATCCGGTCGTTTTTAACGAGAGAAATGCCGTCCAGCGTGTTTGGCGCACCGCTGGCGAGATTCGCTATATTTGCGATTGTAGCCACCCGTACCGGGTATTTAATGCCGTGCATGCCGGACATAGAGTTATACACATTCACACCATCCGTGAATACGTGTGTATTGTTGTTCTGGTCGCAGATAACACCGGTACCGGATTGCGTTTTCACATTAACCGTAAACGCACCGGTAGTCAGATTCCTGATTACCCATGTGCGGATATGTGATAACTGCAGAATGACAGATATATTGCCGGTCAATGCGCCTGTCAGGATAATTACTTCATTAGCGGATTCCACCCGCGTCAACGTTACGTCAGAGTTTCCAGAAACGTCCTTGCTGAGTGCTCCACGCCCAACCGACGTTGAATTTAGAACCACAAAGTCGGTACCGTCATACTCAACATCCACAAGCTGGTTAATGCCTACAACGGCACCAACTTTTGATCCGTCAGCCTCATACTGCTTGAGAGACAATGCGCCAAGGCCGTTGATATCCAGTGTCGCCGAACTGTTTATGTGATTATGGAACTTAACCCTGAATCGCTGACCGGCAACATAAGCCGTTAATGCCGGGGTTACAGATCCGACAAAATCAGGCGCCGTGCCGGTTGTCGTAAACGCCGTGTAACGCTGTTCCTGCACGCCAACTTTGAGCGCATACTGTGGGTGAGGGTCAGCTTCAGCGACATGATCGGAGAACTGGTCCAGCACATAATCATGCGTCGCGGTAACAATGTTAGGGTCAACTATAAGTTCTATTTCCGCAGCATTGCTGGTCTCTACGATAACGCGAATAATAGTATCCCTGGTCGATCCCTCTGCCAACAAAGGCTTGTATTCCGGCGCATGGTTGCCAAGGTATATGGCATCACCATTATTGTCATAAACTGCCATTTCCCTGATCCAGAACCCGCCAACATCAGGAGGAAGAATCAGTTCGATGACATACCACCCTGGATTTACCTGGTGCTGGGTTATGGAATTAATCGGCGCCCGGTAAACTTCATTGACCAGAGTCGATGAAGGTCCAGGCACAGGCACAGATCCATTGCCATCGCCCAGGGCGATTTCGGATAAATTAAGTGGCGTATTATTGGCGGCTGCGAGAGC
>NZ_FOCP01000019.1 GCF_900110145.1 Nitrosomonas marina
ACTTATCCACAGATGCGTAGTATCCTGCGATCTGTTTTACCCTGGTCAAATTTCAACCGTAATGGGTGGTCAATTTTAAACCGGTATCAACAGCTGGGCTTTTGAATCCATAATAATCATCCTTTGTGACCTCCGAATAAACACAATGGAATATTCAGAAAATCACTGATCAAATAGATCCGTCAATTTCCCTTGGTAATTATTGAATACGACAAAATCGCTTGGCAGTTAAAGTACGACAAAGTCCCTTGGTGTTAACACACCGCGCTAAATTGATCTTAATGTGACCTGACAGTCGGCCGTCGGCCAACAACAGCCGGTCGCCAGTATCCAGTAAACGGCTGGATAACCTTAAAAAGCGGTCACTGAATAGCGCGCACGGGATTTCGAGAAGGGCCGAGAACGTGTACGTACACTCGGAACACTCGTAGACCTAAAAAAACCCCACCAGTGGGCTTCATATTAGATTCTTTGAAAATTAAGCTACCTTCCTTCGTTTGCTGAATCCGATTAAACCAATCAGTGCTGTACTGAATAGCCATACGGTTGCGGGTTCTGGGACTGAGACTGAGGAAACGACCGTAAAGCCTCCTAAACTGACGCCAGACCCAAACAAATTTTGGCCGATGAAATGCGAAGAACTGACGTTCCAATTCTTTAGATCAGCCAGGGTATCAAATGTGCCGAGATTTAAGTTACCGAGCCCGCCAGGATCAGACTCGACCAGCACGTGATACTTCGATCCATCAAATTCAAATCCCCTTAGACTGACGCCAGACCCAAACAGATTTTGGCCGATGAAATGCGAAGAGCTGACATTCCAGTTTTTGACATCAGTCAGGGTATCAAATATGCCCAGATTTAAGTTACCGAGCCCGCCAGGATCGGACTCGACCAGCACGTGATATTTTGATCCGTCATAGGCGAAACCGCCTACACTGACGCCAGACCCAAACAAATTTTGGCCGATGAAATGCGAAGAACTGACGTTCCAATTCTTTAGATCAGCTAGGGTATCAAATGTGCCGAGATTTAAGTTACCGAGCCCGCCAGGATCAGACTCGACCAGCACGTGATATTTTGAACCATCAAAGGTATAACCACCCACACTGACGCCAGACCCAAAAAGATTTTGGCCGATGAAATGCGAAGAGCTGACATTCCAGTTTTTGACATCAGTCAGCGAAGCAAACTCACCATAGTTGAGATTCCCTAGGCCGCCTGGATCGGATTCGACAAGCACAGAATATGTCGGCGCTGCGTATGCGGCAGAATTACCAAGAGCAAAAAGAACAGTGCACGCAGCACCCAATATGTACGAATTCTTCATGAGACACCTCCTTATAAAATATAAGCAATTTTCGCACCAATGTTAACAAGACATTGAAATTAAGGGTGTTATTTTTCTTGATGACGAAGTTGCGTTACACTATATGTAAAGAATCTCGACACGTATGCGTATGCATGAATAAAAGCCAACCTGATGTGTCATGTCCGGGGAAGAATGTAAAGCAATAGAGTTTCTCTAGGTTTTCCAGAACAGGTTAATTCTAGTCCGATGGTTAAAGTGTTTTATCGCGCTAGTCCAAAAATAAAGCAAGCAAGTGTTCTCACTTGTGATCTACCACAGCAGAATTGACTGTCCGCTTACTGTCGGGATGCTGTCATCTGGCAATGGGAGGTAAGTGGCTGATACGGGTCGAATGCAGTCAATCAATATCTGGTAAAAATCAAAACGTTCTTCGTAACAAACACAATACAGATTCTGAATGTTGCCGGGCCTCGCAGTTCAAATACGCCTGACGTGAGAATTTAGTGTATGAGATACTGAACAAAACAAATTGTAACGCTCACATATCGCAAGCAAGCGACAGATAAATATATAGCTATGCTGAATGGTAAATTCTAGTCTTCAGTATCCATACGGAACATCATAATAAAACAATCCATCATCATGGCCATATCCGTCTTCACGCATTTTATAAAAAATAAACTGCTGTTTTTGGTGCAATGCGTCCATTCTCATAAAGTTCGCACTGCATGATTCCGGCCATTTCAGGGTTATTTGTAAAAAAGCGATAATACCGGCCGTTTTCTCTACCCGTAAACCTTCAGCGTAGGCGTTGGGCGATGATAATAATAGGATAGCAGCGATAAACACCGCTAATTTTACAAATCAATACCCGTATCCATAACTACCGCCAGCAGGATAATTTCCATTTGGAACGGATATACCACCATCGTACCCGTAGCCATTGCGAAGATTGCCAACGTCAAGCGGTGTTTTTGGTGATATTCTGCCGATTTCCCAAACTTCCCTTTCTAGGCCGCGCATCATGTTTTCACGTTTCTGAGCTTCGATAGCCTCATAACGCTGGTTGAGCGTTTGATATTTTGGTCGATCATAATCACCAGCGAGTGATGCTGAAGATACTGCAAGTAACAAAATGAAGATAATCGTTTTCATGGTAGCTCCCCTATAAATTAGTAAAAAACAAGCAGCTTCTTTTATTTGGCATGCACAAATGCAAAAAGATCAAATGCACATTATCTGAATATATGCATTTCTAAATATACGAATATTTGAAAGCGTGTCAGAATATGATACAAGAGTTAAATTTACGACAGATCATATAATCGGTGATACGAATTGCAAACAAAAAAGGGGTAATAGAAAATGCAAAACCAAAAGAACAGCCTGGCCTCTTCGGAACCGATAACGAAACTGATCAATCAGATAAACAAAAATCCACAGCTAAAACAGATAATGCTGAAGGCAGCAAGAAAGGTCAATTCTCCAGATCCCAAACAGCAAGGCTAAAAGACCATGACCGATCAATCAGACTCTAAAAACGACTCAGACCCAAAGGATACATCTTCAAAATCACGTCCAAGGGTGTGCGGAACTCTGTTTCTTTGGGAAGCGGAGCGCAAACAAAAGCAGCGGAAAGAGTTACAAAAATCTTCGGAAAACGAATTGCTCCAATCTGAGCAGACGGACCATTCAAAATAAACGGTGTCGTCATTCCAAGCATCAAGGATACGATATTCATTGATGTTCACACTGACAAGCGGGTTTAGCCGTCATAGGTCATGAATTATCCGACCCTATTGCGCAGGAAGCGCCGAAAGTCTATGCCGTCAGGTAAATGTGCATTAACTGTTCTTGTTTCATGAAAACTAGCGCATTGTTAAGAGGCAATACTTTGCCTTGCCTCTTAACAATGAATTCTATTTCACCAAACCAGAAAAAAATTTAGGAATTTGCTGGTACTGATATATTCAGCCCAAGCTTAAGCATATTGCGTAACGGCACGATAACGGCACGTTTTCCGATAAAAAAATTTAGTCTACCAGAAGAAAACAATATAACTTATTGAATTATTTGGTAGGCCGTGTGAGACTCGAACTCACGACCAACGGATTAAAAGTCCGCTGCTCTACCAACTGAGCTAACGACCCATATAAAAAACGGGATTATACCTGATTTCGCTTTCAACCCAAAATGCTTTGTCACAAAACCACAACACACTACCTTCCTCCGATACCCATCCAATATAAGAAATGCAACGGTGTTATGACATAGTGGTTATTTATGCCTTATCGTCAGCCCCTCGTATATAAAATATGCATACAAATTAAGATTTGCATGCAGCCGCAATATTACAGGTATCGTGCAAAGCGCCGGAAACAAATCGATCCATTTTTGATAACCACTCTGTGGGCATTTTCTGTTCGGTGATATCAACCAGGTTGGCGCCGTTCAAATCCTTTCGTTGTAATACATCCTGCATCACAACAAAGGCCAATAAATTGCCGCGCGTCAAATCAACCATCATTTCCGTTTCGTTTGGATTATGACTTCCCCCATAACTCCTCTCCATCAGCAGAACTTGTCCGGAATCGACCAGTTGGCTTGGATTTAACTGCTGTTTGACTTCGTGCCTGATTTTTACCTTAAAATCATTCTCCAACGCTGTCACAATTTTATCGAGACTTCGCTGGGCTTGTCCAAGCACTGTCGCGTCGGCTTCCCGAATATCCAACGACAAACGCACCAGCGAGGCATTTTTAACATAGCTGACAGGCTCAATGCGCCCAACAGTTACACCTTCTCCGCCAGCTGGCACACTTGCCGTCAGTTTTCCAGCGGCCGTAGCCAGCAGAGTTCTTAATATTTCGTCGCCCTGATCGGTATTAAAATTATCGGCTCTTAACGCCAGTGTTATTGCAGCTTTACCAGGAATTACATTTCGGTTTGTTCCAGGTTTGATTTCAACATCACCAATAATCGCCTGCAACTCGTTAAATTGACTGGCATGCGCTGTTATCCAGTTATGGAATATGCGTGTCAGTTTTCCGATACCAACCCCCGGATCACGACGGTCAGCCAGCGCCGTGGCCCCGGCATGATTCATCTCACCCTCCAGCTCGCACCGCACTGCAAAGTCCGGGTTTGCGTGGCGTGTACGTTCACCAATGGGCTCGATAATACCAACAGTGAGCCGCGAATTCACGAAAGGTGCCTGCTGGTTCAGTTCGCGCAAACGGCAATTCATTTCTATAGCCGCCTGCTCAGCCAATTGTCCATCAAAAAAGAAATCTCTTTGATGGATACCCATAATTGTTCCTACGGTAATCATCGGTACACGGGCGCGATCGAGCACCGGACCCTGTTCAATATGTCTTTCAAACGTATGTTTTGTAAAAAAATCAGTTGGCTTGGCACAAGAATTGACCAACCCCTTTCCATTACCTTTCAATTCATGGGCAAGCTGGATCTCGCCGGATTCGCAGGCTGATTTTAATCCTGTCAAAAAATCCACGAGCTTATCGCCATAACGCTCACCTTCCTGATTGATCATGTTATGCACTGTACCGGGGGCTGCAAATCCCGCAACTGCGGCGCTGCCAGACATGGAAACCCCCTCGCCGGTAAAGGTCATTTCTTCATTATTAAACGCCGTGACGACAAGTCTTACTGTGGAGTCTTCATGCTGGACCTCTACGCCAAAATATTCTTTTAAGTCAGCAATCAGTTCAGCGGTCTCAATGCCACCCGTCACGCCCAGGCGGCCATCAAATTTTCCGCCATCCTTGACAGTATCGATATGAGAAAAATGATTCACGCTATGACGCATAAATTCTTTTATTTCGGCTTGTTTCCGTTGTATTGCAGTACATTCAGCGTCGCTCAGACCCACGCCATGTATGTTTCCAACCTGATCGACAAAAACGGACAACCGGGCTTTGTTCATCTGCCTGATGGTTTCGAGTGCACAATTTTGAAATTGCGGATTAAATGCTCTGGCATCAATTTGGCCATCCTCCCGTGTAGCAATGACGCCCAGTTTGTCTATGCGCCGCCGCTGTCGCACGCCAATACCCCGCAAAGGACTATTCGTAACGATATTTCGCAAATAATCCTGCAATTTCTCACCCTTCTTTATGCTTTCAGCCAAATACTGTAAAGAGTTAAAATAGACAATGATAATCGCACAATCAGCCAACGCTTCCAGCGCCTGTTCAGCCAGGAATGCATCATTTGCCAAAATTGATTCAAGCTGCAGTCTGGTCACAATACTCTCTAATTCTGTACGAATCATGCCTGTCGTATAAAGATGATTCTCACGCGCTTCAATAAGCGCCATTACATGGGGCCAGATCTCATCACCTTGCCCTGTCATTTGTAGCTTTTCATTTTGATACTGCTCATCTGCATCATGAAAATTGTTAATATAACTCCAGAAATCAGGGTCGCCGATTGAGCCGGCCTCTGCTCCCGTGAGTGTCCGAAACAACCGATTGTGCTCATCCCGGCCTATCGCTTGCAGCTTGTCCAGCGATCCAAGATTGTCAATGATTTCTTTCTGCTGACCATGCGTCAAATATGCTGAACGTAAACGAAAATTACCTAATAAACATGCTGTTAGCAGGAAGCATTCAGGAGCGTTCAATTTGTCGCGTAGCACAGCAAAAGGAAATGGTCCCGCAGGCTCAAGCGTAGGATCTATTACGCGCTCAACAACACACTGGTGCTCCGCATCCCAGAACAAAAGTACGGTAAAGACATGACTGCGGGCCTTAACAAATTGAATAACATTTTCATGATGCAAGGCATATTGACCCACTTTGATCATCTTTTGCATTGGCTGCACATCTTCAACGACGCAGGACAGCATTTTGCGCAAATTTGGATCCAGCAGATCACCCAGTTGCGCCAACGGATTATTGACACTAATTGCATGTGGACGCTGGTTCATGTCGATTTGATTCAGCGCTGCAGGCGACATATCACGTTCGATAGCAATACCACGCTGAATGGCCCAGGCGGGAATTTTCATGTCCGTAAGCTGCTTGATAATCAAGCTGGCTTTTTTGCCGCATCCGTATTCAGCTACCGAATACGGGAGCGATAAATATGTCAGTAATATTTCAAAAATTGCGGTTTGCTCGGTCAGGAGCGGCAAGCCGGATGAAGCGTCTTTGGCAATCCTGGCCGGTAATCCGTCAATAGGTTCACTATAAAAAAGCATACTTCCTCAACATAACAAAAAAATTCGATTGTGGAACGCCGAGGCCTGAAATTCAGCCCGGCATCAAACAGAATTAGGAATTAGAAGCAGAGCCACCGGGTAGTCTGCTTCTTTTAAATAGTAGCGTGAATATATCTCTGCAATTGAACAACGCTTTTAGAGCATATAAACACATAAAGCACATTTTATGATCAGTTCTTGAACAAGCACTTTTATGCTTGCGATGAATTGCCAGAATGGTCGATGGGTATTGACTCTAAGCTCTGATTTCTCAAATTGAGAAAAACGAGCGTTACCATCGCATAAACCTGGTTATATTATTTTCTTACGGTTACTGCGTTTTAATAACGCACTTGTTGGATTTTTTCAGTCATAACAGGGTTATTTCTACAGGATGCAAACTATTCATTACGAACTTACCCTTGTTTCAGACTGAACGCAAGCAGACAATTACAGAACACTACGGACAGAAATAGAATTGGCGGAGGCGGTGAGATTCGAACTCACGGTAGAGTCACCCCTACGGCAGTTTTCAAGACTGCTGCCTTAAACCACTCGGCCACACCTCCCCGAAAAACGGCAATCATACTCTTTCAGCCGTGATTTGGCCAGTCCTTTTGCCTGCAAACCCACGGTAGTATTCAACATTATTTGAAAGTGCAATCAAAATTTCCGGCAGCAGGTTTCGACGATTGCGTCCGTAACCGTATCAGTTACCACGTGTTGCAAGCTGTTCTCTTAATTTCCTGATTTCCTCTTCGGCTTTAACCTGATCGGTTGCATCATACTGCACACCAAGGAAGTAAAGCAGATTACCGCTGGAATCAAACAATGGCATCATTTTCAGGTGGTTATAGAATAATTCGCCGTTTTTTTTGTAATTTCTGAGCGTTACTTCAACCGTTACTTTATTTTTAATCGCTTCACGTAATTTGGCAACCTGTTCCTGGTCTCTATCTTCGCCTTGTAGAAAACGGCAGTTTTTTCCTAGAGTTTCTTCTTGAGAATAACCCGTAATACTCTCAAATGCCTTGTTAACATAAACCAGCGGCATATCTTCCAGATCGGGATCAGCCAATGAAACGCCATTAATACACGAGTCAAGAATTTTGGATAATACCTGCGGAATCAGCCCAGGATCTTTTTCAACTATAAAGTCCATAATTTTCTCCAAGTTTATATACAAGCTATACGCAGCATAACGCCTAAATTACAATCAAGGCTTTGATTTTTTATTCTGCAGATTCTGTCTCAATGATTTTTTTTATATTATGCACGGTCCTTTCTGTACCGTCCTGAATGGCTATACGAATCAACTTCTCAAAAGGCTTCATATGCAACTCCAGATCAAGCAATTCAAAAACAAAAGTTATTCGGCTGTTTTTTTCATCAACTGCTTCTATCAGATAATCACACCGATACGGATTCGAAACACCTTCAAAACGTACACGTTCTCCGGGATCGAACACAGTGACTTTAAATGTCGACTCTGAACGGTTCCCCTGATCAACACGTACCTGACGACATTGCGTACCTTGTTTGATGGGACCATCTGTCAGATTTTCGAGCTCCTTGACCTCCGGTGACCATCGCGGATAATTGTTGAGCAGCTCTACACCAATAAAATTAAACAGTTTCTCAGACGGACTATGAATCAGTGCGTTGGCTTTACCAACGACAGGGGTCTGTTTTAATAAACCGAACATAAATAGTCTCCTGCGTTAAATTCTTATACCACATACGTATCTATCCCTCTCAATAATAGATCATATTGCGCCTCGACCAACTCCTTTATGGTCAATGCGGGGATACCTGTAACAATATTACCCTCTGTAACCAGCCAGCCAACAGCGTCCACAGGGCCCAGATTGACCACATACCCGATATCATGATGCAGATAAGGTTCTAGAATAGCTAATAATCCAGAGTGACGCAAAATATTTCGGCCGACCAGTTTGCCCTTGCGAACAGCTGATTGTGCAGACTGCACATTCGACCCCAGGGATTCATAAACTGAACAATCGCCTGCAATAAAAATATTGTTCAGCGTTTGTTTGCTGACTACAGCCTGACCAAACAAGTTTGCGGACATTATCATTTTCTGTTTTTTGCCCAGAAAAAGCAGTGTCAGGTCCGACGGCAGCTCAAACAATTGCCCCGTCTGTTTGTCTTCAAGCTGTATCTGGTCGCCAGCCTGACCATGATAGCGTGCATTGGGCACGCCCTTGATGCGCATATCCTGCATACAGGATTGCACATAGGTATCGAAACCCTGGGGAAACTGCGTCAGCACCCGGTCACCCGAATAAATCAACTGCAATTGTGCGTTGATTTTCTGCCTACTTAAGAACTGCCTGATTTCAAATAGAAACTGTATACCGGTTGCGCCTGCGCCGACAACTGAAATGATCCGTTGTTTCTGCTCATTTATCTTTAGGCATTCAAAAAGCAGCTCGGGGCCGGTTTTCTGCATGAAGTGCTGCAATGTCAGCACATTTCCAGTCAGCTCGGCCTGACGCGATTCTGCTCCCATCGCTATAATTAGATAATCAAACTCGATGAATTCATCATCGACAGCAAGATACCTGTTATCCTGCCATTGCTGTAACAATTCATCTGTTATAGTCAGTGAAGCCTCTATATGTCGGCAACCAAAGCGCTCTTCAAGGATGCTGAACGGCACCTCCAAATCCGATAACGGATAGCGAAATGTTTCATGCAAGTGCGTAATTTTGAGATGCCGATCACCCGGATCAATCAGCGTTATATCAGTATCGGGCGCAAACCGCTTCAGAGTCGTCAGCGCAGCCAAACCGGCATAACCGCCACCTGCTATCACCACCTTTATCCGTTTTTTGCCAGGTATATAAAATGGTAGTAACGCCACGCATGCTCCTTTTATTTGATAGTAAAGTTCCCGGACGCAACGGAGGACGGTATGCTATCCGTTCGCCAATGTAAAACCGCCCATTGCCAGAATGTTTCCAGATTGCTGTCAAGCAATGCTTGCGGCGGATTCTGGCCAAGAAACCGCAATGCGGCCATCAGCTGTGATAATACATCGAATTGCCGTACAGGTGCAGCAAAGGTTTGCTTACTGAGTTTTTTGCCGTACTGGTTCGTTACCAGCGGTAAATGCATGTATGCCGGTACCGGATAGCCGAGCACCTGCTGCAGAAAAATCTGTCGCGGGGTTGAATCAAGCAAATCTGCCCCTCGGACAACATGAGTGACACATTGATCTGCGTCATCCACCACCACCGCCAACTGATACGCAAACACGCCATCGGCGCGACGCAGCACAAAATCGCCGATATCCTGGCCGATACACTGCGATAAAAACCCCTGTACCCGATCCGTCAACTCAAGACATCGCATGTCGGTTTTTACACGTACCGCACTGCGCTTTTGTAACTTACTGTTCTGCTCTTTGCTCGACGCACTGCGGCAGGTACCGGAATAGACTGGACCGTCGATGCCGGTCAGTCTTGAAGCAGCTACTTGTTTGCGTGAACAGAAACATGGATAAATCAGCGCCTGCTTTTTCAGTTGAGCCAACGCAGCACGGTAGAAATCATGACGATGGCTCTGGTAAACAACTTCGCCATCCCATTCCATACCAAGTTTTTCAAGTAAAACCAGTATATCGCGCGCCGCGCCTGGCACTTCACGCGGTGGATCGAGATCCTCTATTCTAACCAGCCACTCACCATTATTTGATTTTGCATCCAGATAACTCCCCAAAGCCGTCACCAGCGAACCGAAGTGTAACGGACCTGTTGGTGAAGGAGCAAAACGGCCGCGATAAATGGTATTTTCTGACTTTGCTTCCACCTGTAAATTGTATGCAATCGCGATAAGGGATTCAAATCGTCTACGCGCTGATCATCGGTTACCGATTATGATTGTTCAATACGCCGGCACCCCGGACCTGCCAGCCGGCTTCTCCCTCCAACCAGCGGAATCACTTGAATCTGAACCCCGATACGTTCTTTCAATAAAGGCACGTGAGAAATTACAGCAATTAATTTGCCATCCTGTCGCAAACCGGCAAGCGTATCAAGCGCGATCTCGAGCGCCTCTTCATCCAATGAACCGAAACCCTCGTCAAGGAACAAAGAATCGACACGCACATTACTACTGGCCATCTTGGACAGCCCCAACGCCAGCGCCAGGCTGATAATAAAGCTTTCCCCTCCCGACAAATTTTTAGTGGTTCTGATTTCTCCGGCCTGGTAATTGTCTATCACATTCAACTCAAGCGGCTGTTCCAAATCGTGAATTAACAAGTAGCGATCGGTCAGTTTCTGCAATTGCCGGTTGGCATGGCGAATCATCCATTCAAACGTCAGACCCTGGGCAAAATTACGGTATTTTTTACCGTCAGCCGAGCCGATCAGTGCATGCAGCCGCTCCCAGCGATCACACTCTTTTTTCTGCGCATTGACTGCCGATTGCTTTACACCGATCTGCTCCATAGCCTGCTGATTTTGTGCAAGTGCAAGCTTCAATCCAGCAGTTGCTTCGCGCTGCTGGGTTAACAACGCCTCGAGCGCGCCGATCTTCGCTTCCAGCGTTTCGCTTGTTTGCACCGTCAAACATTTTTCTGATTCAACGGACAAACGTTGCTCCCTGTCCTTTTTTCGCGCCTGCATATCTGCCAGCCGATCATCCAGTGCCCGCTCTTCGGTTTTGAGTTTACGGAAATCCTCAACCGTCAGGCGGCTGGCAACAAACTGCTGCTCGTCGGCAAATCCGGCCGCGCGTAAAGCTGCCAGAAAAAACGTTTCCAATGCTTCAAGTTCGTTGCTTCTGTTGTCAAGACGCGACTTGAGTGCAGCTATTCGCACAGTAATTGCATGCAACTGTTTTTTGGCGTCATCACAGCTTTGTCGAGCTTTTTTCTGAACAGATTCAGCATCGGCAAACGCTTTCTCCAGCCGGACTTCTTCATCATCAGGATGCAGCATGCCAAACAATTGCCTGCGTTCGAGATTTAAGGTTTCAAAGTTTTTTTCAAGCTTACTCAGTTCGGCCCGCTTCTCCAGTAACACTTTTTCGTGCGTTTCCAGTACCGCCGTATCGCTTTTCAGAGTAGCTTCCAGCTCGGTAATCTGTTTATCCAGGACGGATTTTTTTTCCATGTTATCCTGCCAGTTGCGCATCTGCTTTTTTAGCCGCTCAAGAATTTGCAGCATGTCTAAAACGACCGCTGCCGGCACGCCAAAAGGTTCCAACCTGGTCAATACCGATTGCCTCAGTTCTGCACATTGCGCATGGTTTTGCGCAAGCAGTACAGTAATATCCTGCAGACTTTTTTCCACAATTCTGATTGCATTCACCGTATCTGCTTCATTTTTTTCAGCAACCGCAAGGGCCTTTTGCGCCACTTGCTCGGCTGTCTCAAGTGTCCGGATTTCAGCCTCGAATTGTTCTGCTTTTTCAATTAATCCAGCCAGTGCTGCTATTTTCTGCTCGCTTTCGTTTACTGGTGGTTGATGATCCTGCGCAAACGGATGTTGCAGGGAACCGCAAAGTGGACAGGGTTTTCCTTCCTCGAGTTGCATTCTTTCGGATTCAAGATCAGCTATTTTCTGCAGTAAAACCATTTCACGCAGCAGGGCATCTTTTTCTGCACGATATTCGCGCAAATGCCGACTGTTCAACAATTTATCCAACGCCTCGCGCTGGCAGTCTATCTGTTTCCGGACTGTCTCCAGTTCTTGCTTGCGAACGGCTGACAGATCTGTACATTCCGCGAGCTTTTTCACCTCGAATTCCAGCTGTTTTTTGATTTTTGTCTGTTCTGCTGTTTTACTGGCAATATCCTGCTCTGCAGCTATCAATTGTTTGATGCGCGCTTCAATTCCGGCCAGCTCACCAACCAGCTGCCCATCCTGGCTGTTTTTTTGCAGATCATCATGAATACATGCAAATTCTTTTCGAGTGGTTTCGAGTTGCTTATGCTGTTGAGTCAATTGCTTTCGGTCTGACTCGATCTGATCTGCCATTTTCCGGCAATACGCAGCGTCCGTTTTAATGACTCTCTGCATTTCTGAGAGTTGATAATCAATTGTCCGTACTTTCTGAATCAATGGCGCGACATTTTTCTGCGCAAATCTGGACTTTTCAACCGCTTCTTCAGCAGCGCGCAACGCTGATTCAAACTGTCGCACGGAAGATTCAACATCAGGTAATCTGGATATCTCGCTGGCAACTACTTGCCGATCCTCGTCCTGCTGTTTTCTGACAGAACCCAGCGTTGCGTAGTTACCTTCGAGCCCGGCGGCTGCATCGGCACGGCGCAGGTGTTTCCGCTTCGGTTCAAACGCTTTGCGTTCAGCTTCCAGCTTTTTCTCTTCTTCTTTTAATAATTTGATTTCATTGTGCAATTCATCCATGTTTTTTAACCAGGCAAGTGCCTTACCGGCTTCAATCATTTTTGCGGTTAGTTCGGTTTCATGGTGCTGCGCTGCAACCAGTTCGCTGCGCATTTGCTCAATTTGTTCGTGACTGAAAACAGTGATACCCGACATCTCGGTTTTCAGCAGATTCAGTTTTTCACGCTCAGCACGTGCACGTTCATGCGCTTTGATTGAAATAAGACTATATACTTCGGTACCGGTAATCTGTTCAAGAATCGGCGCCCGTTCGTTCGAATCCGCCTGCAGGAATGCAGCAAAACCGCCCTGCGCCAACAGCATTGAACGGGTAAAACGTTCGAAATCCATACCGGTTAATCTCTCAACGCAGGCCGCGACCTCAAGGATTTTGGTCTCCAGAATTGCGCCTGAACTGGCATCAGCAATTTCATGTTTGGGTACCTGCAGATCGTTTTCCGGTTTTCTCCGCGCTCTGCGCTGACTCCAGTGACAGCGGTAACAACCCATTTGCGTTTCAAACACCACCTCTGCAAAGCACTCTCCTGTCTGACGTGACATGAGTGCATTGTCACGTTTTGTTATTCGGCTCAGTCTCGGTGTGCGACCGTAAAGCGCCAAACAAATAGCATCCAGTATAGTTGTCTTGCCTGCACCGGTCGGGCCGGTAATGGCAAAGATTCCGTCAGCAACAAATTCCGGATGCGTCAAGTCAATGACCCACTCACCATGCAATGAACTCAGGTTTTTAAAACGCAGCTGCTGAATCCGCACCGATTTTCTCTTCAGATTTTCTGCAGATCCGTGTCCAGTTCATTTTCGGACAAAGATAAAACGATCTCGTGATAAGCACGAATCAATTCCGGTTGTTGTGCGTCAGGAATTTCATGAGCGGCTAGACAGCGCTCGAAAACATCGTCGATATCGAGATCGCCCAGCGTTTCAATATCATCGGCGGAGTTAAGCGCTCTATCGATAATTCGATTGTTTCTCATGCGGAGTATTTCCACTTTTGAACCGGCAATCGCATCATCCAGGCAGGCACGCAAATCACCTTGCACTGTCTCTCCTTCATAGATTATCTCAAGCCATACGCGAGCACCTCTACTCACCAGAGCATATATCCGGTTCAATATCGACGGCAAATCTCCTTTAATCCGCTCTAGCTGCTGAAAAACAGGAATGGATATGAGCCTGACCACCGCCTGAGGCCTGCTGATTTCAGAAAGAACACTGGATTCTGCTGAAGCTGGCACTGCAGTATTAAATTGTTCGAATTCAACAATAACCACGCTTTTTTGCTGGCCGGCCTCTCCAAAACCCATCGGCAGCGGCGAACCACTGTATCGCATCACTTGTGAGCGGCCAATCTGTTGGGGCACATGCAAATGTCCGAGCGCCAGATAGTCCAGATTGTCCGGAAAAATACCGGCTGACACATGCGCCAGCGATCCGACATACAGCTCCCGCACACCATCGCCCTCAACAGTCTCGCCACCTGCTGCAAACAAATGTCCCATAACAACCACGGGAACAGCGCTGCCGGATTCAACGCGCTTTTTCTCAGCCAGCTCGCACACCGCCACATAGTGACGGCGGATGCCTGACAGCAACTTACGCTCTTTATCCTCTACGCCTTCTCCCGCATCAACCACACGTATATCACGATCGCGTAAATACGGGACGGCGCAGACAATCAATTCCGGCTTATTCATGGCATCATGCAGGATTAACACCTCATCTTCAGGATCTTCAGTAATACTGCTCACGATATGCACATTCAATGCTTTGAGCAATTCACTAGGCGCATTGAGAAAAGCAGGCGAATCATGGTTTCCGGCGATCACTACGACATGACGACAACATGATGCAGCGACACGGCATAAAAAACGGTAATAGAGTGTCTGGGCTGTGTTGCCAGGCATCGTGGTATCAAAAACATCACCGGCGACCAGCAGCACATCAACGCGTTCAGATTGTATCGTTTCATCAAGCCAGCCAAGGAAAGCCTCAAATTCCGCGTGCCGTTTGCGGCCGCAGAGCGTGCGGCCAAGATGCCAGTCTGAAGTATGCAGTATTTTCGTCATTGCCCTGAATGTTCCTGGATTATTGATATTGAATCACTGTAACAAGCAAACGATCGCTTTCTCAATCACTTACCCAAACGCAAAAGCAGTCCTGTGCGTCAGTCGACCTTCTGACATATTTCCGTTCCACCAACTGCGCCAGATAAGCTAAAATGAACTGACAAAGCATTATTACAGCAATACGGAAACATTAATTAACATGAGTACACAACATGAATGAATCAAAATACATAGGTATCGAACAAGACAGGCACAACGGCATGACCCATCTTGGCCGTATTGTACGGGATGCCTGGGTATTTGGTATTTTACCCGAATCCGAGACCTGTGCAGGTTGGGATCATTCACAAATGCAAAACCTGTACGAAAAAGTGCATGCCGCATGGGCACCGTATGGCCATCTGCCAAGCCGTCTGCCGACGGATTTGAAGGACCGGCATACACGCATCTATCAGCACGCCATTCAAACTGCGAAAGCCAAAGGCTGGAACCCTGAATTAGGTGAAGACGACTGAATCATTGCCGTTGACTTAAACCGCATTATGCTGTATCCCTACAGGCTGGGCTCCTTATTGTTACAGTTAGAAAGGATTTCACTAACAGGAAATTGAATTCAGGCTGACGATATACAAATGATTCAAAGCACATCAACTGAACGCAATCAGCCACCTGGAAAGGTTGTTGCAGTTCAGGGAAATGTAGTTGATGTGCATTTTGAACCACCGTTACCTGCGCGCAACTTTCAATTACTGACAGGTAGCAACGAACAGGTCGTGCTGGAAGTACAAATGCATCTGGATGCAACCACGGCACGCTGCATAGCTCTCAATTCTACAAGATGCCTGGGTCGGGGGATGCCTGTACGCAATACCGGTGCCACCTTGCAGATACCGGTCGGTGAATCACTGCTCGGACGCATGCTGAATGTATTTGGCAATACGGTTGATGGCATTGATACTCCAGTTGAAGCAGAGGCATACTGGCCTATTCATCGGCCGCTGTTACCACTCGCAGACCGGACCACCAGCACAGAAATATTCGAAACCGGCATTAAAGCCATAGATTTATTGTCGCCCCTGGAACGCGGCGGAAAATCGGGTATGTTTGGTGGTGCTGGTGTCGGAAAAACGGTGTTGATCAATGAACTCATCAACAACATGGCTGAACAGTATGAAGGCATCAGTCTGTTCTGTGGTATCGGCGCGCGCATGCGCGAGGCGGAAGAAATGTACCGCGCGATGAAAGAATCCGGCGTACTGGAAAAAGCGATTCTTATCTATGGTCAAATGAACGAGCCACCGGGCGCGCGTTTTCGTGTCGGCCATGCTGCAATGACCATAGCCGAATATTTCCGCGACGTGATCAAACGCGATGTTCTGCTACTTATCGACAATGTATTTCGATTTGTACAATCGGGAACGGAAGTCTCGGGTCTGATGGGAAGAATCCCATCGCGCGTGGGCTATCAGCCGACACTGGCGACCGAACTGGCCAAACTTGAAGAACGGATCTGTAGCTCTCGAAGTGGCAGCATCACGTCAGTGCAGGCGGTTTATGTTCCAGCTGACGATTTAACGGATCCGTCAGCTACGCATATTTTTGCACATTTATCTGCTTCTATTGTGCTATCGCGTAAAAGGGCCAGTCAGGGCTTTTATCCGGCGATTAATCCCCTGCAGACAGAATCTAAAATGCTGACACCTACCGTGGTCGGTAAACGACATTATCGTGTAGCCCAGAGCGTACGCAGCACACTGGCAGAGTACGAGGACCTTAAAGATATTATCGCCATGCTCGGCATAGAGGAACTCTCTCGCGAAGATCGCATGACAGTCAACAAAGCACGCCGGCTGGAACGATTTCTGACACAGCCCTTTTATACAACCGAGCAGTACACGAGCCAATCCGGCAGACGAGTCCCCCTGCAACAAACGATTGAAGGTTGCGAGCGTATCCTGGCGGGCGAATTCGAAAGTGTAGCAGAAAAGGCCTTCTACATGATTGGCTCAGTCGATGAAATTGACAGAAAGGTATAAAGGATCAATGGTGGATGAACGCAACCTGGAAAATATTGCGACGGAAATGCAGTTGCAGGTCTTGCTGCCTACTGAAATACTGGTTAACGAAAGCGTAGTCAAGATTATTGCAGAAGCAGAAAACGGTTCCTTCTGTCTTCTGCCAAGGCATATCGACTACGTCGCAGCCCTGGTGCCGGGCATTCTAAGTTTCTACCCGACTGGAAGGGGTGAACACTTTGCCGCCCTGGATGAAGGCATCCTGGTCAAATGTGGCCGCGATGTCTATGTGTCGACTTTAAACGGTGTCTGCGGAACCGATCTGGATCAACTAGAAGCATTGATCAAAGAACGTTTTCTTGACCTGGATGAACATGAACGCAAAGCACGCACGGCGCTGGCCCGGCTTGAAGCGGGCACTTTGCGCGGGTTCAGAGAGTTGCAGGATAAAATATCATGAACAAAGAATCCTCTGAAAAGGAAAAATCGCCGGCACAGGATCCCTCCCCAACAGAGAAACTGGGCGAACAGATTGGTCACCGGGCTAAACGAAAGCTGCAGGCGCGTGATAAAGATGAGCGCACCGTCTGGTTCGGTTTCGGCATGTTCGGGCTTGTCGGCTGGTCTGTGGCGATACCCACCATTATCGGAATTGCCGTTGGGCTCTGGCTCGACAAAGAATGGCCTGGCCAGGTTTCATGGACTTTGACTTTTCTGATCATTGGTATAGCAGTGGGTTGCCTGAATGCCTGGTATTGGATCAAACACGAAAGCGGGCGCGAATAAGTTTAATGAAAAATTATTATGCATGAATTACTTATCCTGATAGCACTGTTTACAGGCGGCATGGTGCTTGGTGTTGTTTACTTTTCCGGTCTGTGGTTTACAGTGCGGCATGTCAAAAACGGCGAGCATCCGGCCTTCTGGCTGATACTTAGTCTGATTCTGCGTATGGCCCTGCTATTAACGGCTTTTTATCTAATTCTTAGTTTTGGACACTGGAAAGAATTACTCGTTGTACTTGCCGGGTTTGTATTCTTGCGCATTCTTTCGGTACGCAGTATGCGTCGTCAGATATCAGCAAGTACAGATATCAGGGAAAAACAGCTATGACAATCAGCCCGGACAATATCATTTTCTGGCAATGGGGTGCGGTATCGTTGAACGCAACGATCGCATACACATGGCTGGTGATGGCGTTATTGACACTGATTTCATGGCTGGTCACGCGCCGAATATCTTCAGGCACCACAATCTCACGGTGGCAAAACCTGCTGGAAGTACTTGTGGCCGGCATACGTGACCAGATCCAGGAAGTCAGCCATCAGCAGCCGGGGAAATATCTGCCATTTGTTGGCACGCTGTTTTTATTTATAGCAATGGCCAATCTGCTCAATGTGGTACCCGGCTACATGGCGCCAACCGGCTCGCTTTCAACCACTACAGCGCTTGCCATTTGTGTCTTTGCTGCCGTGCCGATATATGGCATCGCCTATGAAGGACCATTGAACTACCTTGCGCATTATGTCAAACCGACTCTGCTTATGCTTCCCTTTAATATTATCGGTGAAATTTCACGCACCATTGCGCTGGCAGTGCGCCTCTATGGAAACATCATGAGCGGCACGGTGATAGTAGCGATACTGCTGAGTCTGACACCGTATTTTTTTCCGGTCGTGATGCAACTGCTCGGGCTGCTGACCGGCATGATACAGGCCTATATCTTTGCTATTCTAGCGATGGTCTATATCGCTTCGGCAACCTCGGCACACACGGAGAAACAAGGTTCAACCGGAAACGGAAATTAAATTGAACAAGGAGGTTCAGCTTGGATAATATCTCACTCATCGGCATGATATCTATTGTCACAGCAGGTCTGACGATCGCGATTGGCTCCATCGGCCCTGCATTTGGCGAAGCTCGCGCAGTAGCACAGGCCCTGAGCGCAATTGCTCAGCAACCAGACGAATCGGCGACGATTACACGTACATTATTTGTCGGCCTGGCCATGATCGAATCTACGGCAATTTATTGTTTTGTGGTGGCGATGATTCTGATTTTTGCCAACCCTTTCTGGGATTATGTAACAGCCGCGGGAGGTTAATGCATGAGCATTGACTGGATTACGGTCACGGCGCAGATTGTCAACTTTTTGATTCTGGTCTGGCTGCTGAAACGGTTTTTATACCAGCCGGTGATCCGGGCAATGGATCGCCGCGAGCAACAGATCGCATCACAGCTGGATGAAGCGCAAGCACGGGAGCAAAAAGCCGAGATAAAGGCGCAGGAGTATCAGGTGATGGTTATAGAACTGGAACGAACTCGTGACAACATTCTGGCCGAAACGCATGCAAAAGCCGAGCAGCAAAAAAGGCAACTGCTGGATGAAGCACGCCGTGAAGTCAACGAAACCCGTGAGCACTGGCAGAGACAGTTTCAGCTGGAAAAGGATGAAATCCTGAGCAATACACGCAGTCTGATTGCTAACACGGTGCAGAGTATTGCGCGCAATGCTTTAGCTGACCTGGCGGATATCGAGCTTGAAGAACAGATCATTGCTTCATTTATCAACCGCCTAAATTCCTTGGATCAGCAATCACAGACTTTGCTCCAGAAAACCTCCCGGCAGTCGTCCGAACCAGTCCGCATTACCAGCACATTCAGACTCGATTCGGCGACCCGCAAACGCCTTACCCATGCCATACATGCAAACCTTGCCGACGGCATTGAAATTGAATATTACGAGTCTGCCGAATTACTGTGTGGCATTGCTTTAACGGCTGGAGAAGGACAATTGAGCTGGAATCTTGCTGATTATATTTACAAACTTAATCAGGATGTCGAGCAAGCCATATCGTTGGATACGCAGCCTGGAACGGAAAAGGAATAATCTTTTGCTAGAACAGCTGCTGCAAAAAACCCTGTCAATGCTCGACCGGACGGTCAGGCAGCACACATATACATTACATGCGAGAGAAACAGGCCGTGTGATACATGTAGGCGGTGGCATTGCACGCATAAAAGGACTGTCCAGCATCCGGTCCGAGGAACTGATACGTTTCCCGGATGACGTACTGGGTGTGGCGGTTAATCTGGAACCACACGAAGTCGGAGTCATCCTCCTCGGTGACAGCGACAGACTGGCGGCCGGTATTGATGTCAACGCTACCGGCCGCGAAGCAGATACGCCGGTCGGCGAAAGTCTGTTAGGCAGGGTGATTGATGCCACTGGCCGCGTCCTCGACCGCGGCAAACCGCTGCGCTTCAAAGAGCGACGCCCTGTGGAGCGGCCCGCGCCAGCCATTATTGAACGCGCCCCAGTAACCGTACCGCTGGAAACCGGTATCAAAACCATCGATGCGCTGATTCCGATCGGCCGCGGCCAGCGTGAACTGATTGTCGGTGACCGCCAGACCGGAAAAACTTCTGTAGCCATTGACACCATCATCAACCAGCGAAACAAGCATGTTATCTGCGTCTATTGCGCGATTGGCCAGCGCGGTACAGCTGTCGCACGCGTAGTCAACACACTGCGTCAGTTTGATGCCCTGAAATACACGATTGTTGTCGTCGCTTCGGATGAAGACCCACCCGGCCTGCGCTATATCACACCGTATGCAGCCACTACGATGGCCGAATATTTCTCGGAGCAGGGAAAAGATGTGCTCATCGTCTATGATGATCTGACCCGCCATGCACGTGCCTACCGGGAACTGTCCCTGTTACTGCGACGCCCTCCCGGGCGTGAAGCTTATCCCGGCGATATTTTTTATTTGCATGCACGGTTACTGGAAAGAGCAACGCATTTGCACCAGCGCAGCGGCGGCGGTTCTCTAACGGCTTTACCTATAATCGAAACACAGGCTCAGGATATCTCAGCCTATATTCCGACCAATCTGATTTCAATTACTGATGGCCAGATTTATCTATCACCCACATTGTTTCATAAAGGACTGCTGCCTGCCATCGATGTCGGAAAATCCATTTCACGTGTCGGCGGCAAAACACAATTTCCGACATTTCGCAGCGTTTCCGGCGATTTAAGACTTTCTTATTCACAGTTTGAGGAATTGGAAACCTTCGCACGCTTCGCAACGCGCCTGGACGAAGAAACGCGCAGCACCATTGAGCATGGGCGGCGTGTACGAGAAGTCCTGAAACAGGTCGAACACCACCCTCTTCGGGCTAGCGAGCAAATGGTTGTACTGAAAGCTGTAAATGAAGGTTTATTCAATCATTTGGCGCTGGACAAGATCAGTAATGCCGAAGCGGCCATACAGAAATGTGTACTTCAGGAACTGCCTGACCTATGTGAGCAAATGGAAACAGGGAAAAAACTGAACGAATCGCAATGGAAGCAGATTCTTGATGTTGCACGCAAAGCAATCACAAATATTGAGACAGAATCAGACGTTTAAGTTGGGCAGGTCATTATGGAATCTCTCGAACAATTACACAAACAACGGAACAGTCTTGAAGAACTGCGAACAATCGTCACAACCATGAAAGCCTTATCGGCAGCCAGTGTCAGGCAATACGAGCAGGCGGTAACAGCACTTGCCGGGTATTATCGAACCGTTGAGCGCGGCCTGCATGTCGTCTTGAAAAACACGGCATCGGCGCCACCTGTAACACAAAATACCAGCCAGCAGCCTAAGTTGCTGCAATCACGCCACCGGCAGCGTCTGGGCAGTATTGTTTTCGGTTCCGACCACGGCCTGTGCGGACGGTTCAATGAGGATATTACAACTTTCGCGCTGGAGCGCATGCAATCATCACCTGCCGACCCAAACAATCATGTACTGCTCGCGGTCGGCGCACGTGTCGCTGCCAGCCTTGAACATGAGGGTCACATGGTTGAAGACGTTTTTCTGGTACCGGGTTCGGCTTCGCAAATCACCCTGAGTGTGCAGCAGATATTGCTTAAAATAGATGAATGGCGCGAACAAAACGGCGTTCACTATGTTTACCTGTTTTATAACCGGCACTCGGGCGGAAAAGGCTATCGCCCGACCGGTTTCGAGTTGTTGCCAGTCAACCTGCATCGTTTCCACCGCCTTGAGGAAGAAGTCTGGCCTTCACGCAGCCTGCCGGGCTTTACCATGAACCACGAACAATTATTCACACGGCTATTGCGACAATACCTGTTTGTTACGATTTTCCGGGCCTGTGCGGAATCACAGGCTAGCGAGCATTCGAGTCGGTTATCCGCCATGCAATCTGCACAGCGGAACCTGGACGATCGTATAGAAGAAGTCACCATGTCCTTCCGCCGTGCACGCCAGAACGTGATTACCTCGGAATTGCTGGATGTCGTATCTGGTTTTGAGGCAATCACCAAAACACCGTCAAACTAATATTTAGCAATGCTACATCGTCAGCCTCCAAAAACACCAACTTGATATAAACAATCGGAATTTATTGATACCCGAATTCAATAAATAAGCTGATTCGACCCTTTTCTACTCAGCGATGGACGAAGCTATAAACTTGAAACGTGCTACTAAATTGCTATATAGTAGGTTACACATATCACCATCAAAAAGGAGATTGTCAATGAAATATTCATTATTTTCGGGCGTGTTGATTGCAATATTTTTGGTTGCCTGCAATGAGAAACCAGGTCAATATCCGCCCAGTCTCTATAAAGAACGTGAAGGTATGCTAAGCAACGAGGGGCTGGAATCGTCAAAGCAAAAAACAGCTGAGGAGAAGAAAAGTTTTACCCTGGCCGAAAATCAATCTGCCTATAATGAAACAACATCCGAACCTGCAGCAGATACAAAGGATTCTTGGGGTGTCATCAGCGAGAAAATATCCAAAGAATCTGACTCCACAGATGATGTTGAGCCTTCCCTTTCAGAAGTCGATGATGATGAAAGTGATTCTTGGGGCGTCATAAGTGATGAGATTTCAAAATAAACAAGATATTATGATAATTGACCTAACCTGAGAAAATTTAGAAATAATACAGTGATACTGGTATTGATAGCCAGTATCACTCATGCCGCACAAGATTAAATGGCGCTCTCACATCAGCAAATAGAACTCTCAACTTGAAACGTTTGTCTTTCTGTATGAAGCGTTTGCTCTTGTCCAGATAGGAGGTATGGATACCGGAAAGCCCATATGGCCACAGCAACGGGGATCGCCGCTATTCATTAAAGAACGTTTCCGATTCTACAACGCCTTGAATTTAATCAAACTGCTGGAACGCAAAGAAAACTGAAAAAATCGAAAACACCCTAGAGAACTCGTTCGCACGGACACCGCTTCGTTGATGAACTGGAATATCTGGTTTTCTTCCCTAAATCGGACGACGTGGTGTTGTTCGAACGACCGGTCAACTGCATAAAAGAACCGGTATTTCATCATTACCGCCCATCTGAAATTCGCAAAACGGCCTCGTTTCTGGAAATGAAACGGTAACAACCACCTCGGCTGACCGCATCTAACACCACTTCTCCTCATACCCGGTAACGATCAATTCAATCTGACACACCCAAATAGCTGCTCTCGCCCGTCACAATGAGCCGTATGGTCGTAATTCAACGATTTCAGATTGTAAATTACTCCCAGACCAGGCAAACATGAACATTATGTATTTTTATATGTCTATAATATATAGCTTATAGATTCAACTAATTTGTAAAAAATCAAGCTTGCTGGCATGAATGTGGTGAATCAATACATTTTTCAAGGAAAAAACCATGAGTAACAGAAACCATAAAACAATTATCGACAGTGTGGCTGAAGATAATTCAACAATTTTGAGAAAATTGCTTTTCTTTACTGTGTTAATGTTTAGTTTCAGCTACGCGCTTGTTCCAATGTATGAAAAAATCTGTGAAGTCACAGGAATACGACAACCAGTAGCTGATATTGATGCGGTTATTATGGAAGCCCGTGCAGTAGATTTAACTCGCGAAATTTTTATAGAGTTAGACGCCAATGTACACAGCGCCGCATTGCAGTTTAAGCCTGTCCAATCCAGCATTAAAACGCATCTTGGTGAGTTTGCAGAAATCGTTTATGAAGTTCGAAACAATTCCAAACTTCCAATTACTGGCCAGGCAATACCCAGTTATAGTCCACGTAACCTGGAGAAGTATTTAAAAAAAATAGAATGCTTCTGTTTTACCAAGCAAGACCTGGAACCGGGTGAAATAAGACAAATGCCCGTGAAGTTTTCCGTGGATCCTCAGTTACCCGCTGATATTAATACTGTAACTATTTCCTATACGTTTTATCGTCTGGAATCTGATATTTAAATAATTCATAAAATTTTATAGCGCTTTGCCACTTATCAGACAAAGCGCTATACAACCCAGTCAGACTCAGCAACGGATAAAAATTCGGCTGTCTATGAGGTATATGATGTTAATCAAGATGCAAAAACCACCAGGGAAACACTGGAGTCAACCTTGAAAAGTTCCAGCTTAATCCGGCATTTTATCTGAAAAACCCTGGAGTGATATACATGGAATCTATAGCGAAAATCAGGCGCCGACAATTTGCCAGTAAAAAAATATCAGCAAGATCGCCACGAGGCTTATTTTCCCTGCAGACAAGTCAATCAGCGTGGAAAACAGCGTTTTGAAAAGTGTCCACACTGATTTGAAAATCAAGGCTGAGTGCGTAGACAAGAAATAATCTGCTAATTTTGCTATCAAACATACTGACGCAAAATACGAGTATCCCAGCTTTTACTGAATATGCGGCTGTCTCCTTCGTATGCATCCAGTTCTGCCTGGATTCTGAAATGTGTGGATGTTGAAGTTAAAATCGTATGGGTCACCGTGCGCACACGCCAGTTCTTCCGCTCAAAAGTCATATCCCACAATGTTTCACCGCGGACAGACTCAAAATCATCGCCCTGATAACTATACCATTCCAGCGTTTTTGAGCGCACTGCAAGATCAATATCTTCTATATGATATTGGCCGTCATCCTTGATGATTTCCAAAATAGATTTATCTGCGGCAAGATCACGATGTACCAGCCAGTTTGCACGACGCGGTTCGAGCAGTTTCTTTTCACAGCAGGGCGCACCTTCGGGATCACCTAGTGAAGGCAGCGCTTTATCAATTTCTGATGCTGGACGCACGGGCAAAGTCAGTGTGCAATTGTGGAAATATAATGTGAGTCTTGCCGGCTCCGGCGGCGGCCAGGCCAAAGGAAAATACGAAGTTGAAATAGACAACCGCAAACGGTGATGTTTTGGAAACGATTGTGCAACGCCGTTAAGCTGCACCTGAACCTGATAAGATTCACTCGAATTCAGTGGCTCAGGAAATGAATGACTATTGCGATGCGCAAGATTCAGAATGCCATATGTCACCCGGGTCGCCTTATCATCAGGTGCAACATCCGATAGCCGGACAGCAACCATAGCTACCGGTTTACTGCAAGACAGTTCAAGTGTTACAACCGGAACACCCAGCAGCTCAAGAGAACCCTGCAGCGGCGCACTGTCAAACACCAGCGCGCCGCCGTCTTCTTCTCGCTGATCATGCGGCAAATCCGGAGTGGCGCTGTAAGAGCACCATTTACCTGCAAACAATCCCACACTCAAAGGTGACTGTATGCTTCGTTTGCTGTTTTTGGGCTTGCGTCCGGGCGCATAAATACGCCCCGGTCCCAGCGTAAAGACTGTTTTTTCAATGCGTAGCGATGGCCAGCAATTCTCTGCCACCCATCGCCCTGGACGGTGCGTATATCGCGTCGTTGGCGGCACACTCTCCTGCATCCATACCCGCAACATCGGCTCCTGTTTCACGCCGTTATCTATCCCTTTAAGCCAGCAATCCCACCAGCGTAAACATTCATTCAGGAAATTGATGGCCGGCCCTGGCTCACCATAGTGTGGATACTTATGACTCCAGGGGCCGATTAAACCCTTGCGCGGCCCTCGCAGCCCCTCCAACAGACGAAATACAGCATTCGAATAACCATCAGCCCAGCCACTGACGGCAAATACGGGGCACTGGATACGGTTAAAATTTTCACAAATCGAGCCATGTTCCCAGTATTCATCCCGATGTGGATGATTCAGCCATTTTTCCAGCCACAACCCACTGCCCTCAAGCCGTTGCAACCATAACTCACGCCATCGCTCTCCCACTATGTCAGGATCAGGTGGCTTACTGTTGCGCGCAAACATGGTCGAAGCCCACGATAAATTATCGCCGAGCAGGCACCCGCCCATATAATGCACATCATCGGCATAGCGATCATCGGTCGAACACAAGGAAACGACCGCCTTTAATGCTGGCGGTCGCAATGCAGCTATCTGCAAGCTATTGAAACCGCCCCACGATATTCCTATCATCCCGACCGATCCATTGCACCAGGGTTGACGGGCAATCCATTGAATAATCTCGACGCCGTCATTCAGTTCAAGCGGCAGATATTCATCCTGCAACACACCTTCCGATTCGCCCGTTCCACGCATATCGACACGAACACCAGCATAACCATGTCCGCCAAAATAACCGTAATTTTGCTCGTCACGCGGACGTGTCAGATCGCGCTTCCGGTACGGGATATATTCAAGAATCGCTGGTACCGGCTCATGTATGGCATTCACCGGGAGCCAGATTCTGGCTGATAATAAAATACCATCTGACATGGGTATCGTCACATGTTCATGGACTTCTACCGCACAGGGAAATGATTCAATAATCTTCACGATACGTTGATGTTTCCAGCTAATGACTTGAATTTGAACGGTAGCGCTTTTCTAACACGCTTATAACTGCGTGCCAGATCATGTATATTGTCGCCTCCAAGATATGCAATAACATATTGATAGCTGTAACTATCCTGATCCAATAACTCTGACAGTCTTTTGTCTTGTTTTACGGGAACGACGATTGTAGCGCCGGGTACCAGCTGTTGCGCATGATCGATTTCATTCAATGTCGGTGCACGCGTGACCAATGCATCCTCAAATCGGCGCGCAAAAATTTTAGCGGCACAAGCATATCGACCCTGACGATGCGGAAACTGCGGTTTATTATCGAGTCCCAAATCAAGAACAATACGATGATTAGGTGCGCCATCAACATTCTTGAACAAGAGTGCATGCGATTGTGAAATACGCGAATTAATTTCCAGTAAACGCAAACGATCAGTCGTTTCATCGTAAAAATATTCAATATTAAAAGCAGATTGATCAAAGCCAATATATTCGATGATTGTTTTGGAAATTGCGTTGATTTTCTGTTTTACGGATTCGGGTAGTCTGGAGGGATACTGGTAACGTGAAAATGACACCATGTTTGGATAACGGACCGAATCAATAATGCCATAACATTCAACCTGATTTTGATAAGAATAACCTTCAACCGTACACTGTCTACCTGCTGAAATAATTTCTTCGGCGATACAGTGATGCGCGGTATATTTCGTGAGAGAAGAATCCAGATCAGCGTGCTGCAGTAAATCGGCATAAGGTTCGGCAAAACGATCAATACTCTCCCGTATGGTCTGCAGATATCTGGAAAAATCTTCCCGGTTTGTGACCCTAAAGCCGAGATAACCGGAGTAAGACAACAATGGTTTGATCCAGAAGGGAAAATCCAGTGCTATCTTCTGAAAAGGGTTGTCTTCAAAAGGATCAAAAATTGAAAATTTTGGAATATAGTCCGGAATAATACTTTGTTGGGCTTCCCGGCTTAATCCTTTATTACCACATAAAATAGCAGCTTTAAGGCTCGGACCGGGCAGTTGATATCTTTCACACAAAAAAGGATGCAGCACCGAGGATGGAAAATCCCAGAAATTAATGATGGCATCAATAGGCCCATTGAAACTGTCGAGTTGTTCCTGCGCTTCAACCAGTAAAGCAGGAAAATCATAGGAAACCGCGTCTTTCAGTTTTTCCAGAGCAATTAATCCGTGAAATTGATACTGATCCGCATCCTGTAACGACTCTAGTTGTTCACGATTAAAGTCATTGAGGCCGAATACAAAAATATTTTTTTTCATCAGTTATGATCAAACTTTTAATGGCATATGCGAAATCAATTGTATTGCTCATCAGTGGTTACACTTATACCCCAAATTTTAAATTAAAAGTATTCTTTGTAACTACTCGTCCCTCAAAAAAATCAAAAACACTTGACATGAATTAAGGGGATAAAAATTTAGATTTCACTTTCAGGCAGATGCAGATTATTGCCTTCCTGCGATCTCAGATTCACATCTGATCACTCATCGCGCCACAAAGCAAGCGAAAAGAATAATTGCTGAGAAGATCTGCTTGAACCTGCCTACAATAGACTAAAATGCATGTTATCGTTTCAATAATGAATTTATTGTGGTTTTACGATGGCCGGTATAGATACAATGCCACATTGTCATCACACCACTAAAAGTCACTTCCCTGCCGACCTGTATGGCAAGAAACAATACGGCAGCGGCTTTAAAGCACGGGTAGTTAATCTGCTGTTATGCCTGATGGTGGCATAGTATCGGGCCGGTCAGATAGTGCAGTCCTTGATTGATGGGCGCCTGGCTGAAACGACCATGTTGCCGTTCGTATTGCGCGGGCACAAGGCGCTGTCAAACGGTGATGATCAGGCCATTGCAAAATTAAGACACAACCCGGTCATGGATGTTGTTGAAACCCAGGTTAAGGGTCGATCGGAAAACTATCATCATTGCAGCCATGGATTGCGTGGTGCGCATCTGCTGTAAGCTGATATTCTGGTGGACGCCAACCACAACCAATAGATCCGGGCGCAAAATGAGTAGCCTCTATGTTATTGCGTCTTGTCGTTTTTCCGACAAAACACTATAAAACTCAATAATATTCGACGATGCATAAAGATTTGGCGGCTTCTGAAATACATGACATATGGGCTAGCCTGTTTGCCCAAAAAATCGGAATATATTTAGTCCCCTGATTTGAAACTCACCAAATCAACTATTTTGAAAGCACTATCAGTACCGAGACCAGAATGCCAGCACCAAGTGCATGCAGCGTGTATTCACGCGGCTCTTTATCGGCCTGCGGTAACAGATGCGTGGCACCGACATAAACAAGCGCTCCAGCAGATAATGCCAATAAAGCACCCAGTAATGACGTGTTTGTCTGACTGATGAAAGGATAAGAAACCAGCATACCTAGTGGCGTAGTAATTGATGCAGCGTAGAAAGCCAGTAAAAAGGATTTCCTCTCACTGAAACCGCTACGCAACAATAGCAAATAAGTAATGATACCCTCTGGAAATTCATGCAACACCATACCGGCAGTCGCCAGTACTCCGGTAAACATGCTGACGGAAAAAGTGATGGAATAGACAAAGCCATCGATGAAAGAATGAAAACCGATTCCGATCATTGGTACCAGACCGATACCAAAGTTGGGATTAACCCCTCGCTCACAAACAAAGGCCGTAATAAAACGATTGAAGAGGTGCAACAAGGCAAAGCCACCAAGCAAATAAACGGGCGCGTTAGTGTTCATTTCAAATGCTTTTGGAATAATGTGCAGAAAAGATACTGAAATCAGCACACCTGCGGCAAAACAAACGAAATAAATACTATATTTTCTACCCCAATCTTCGAAGTGTCGTATTGTGTATATGCCAACCAGAGTAACCAGGGCAGCAGATACACTGGCTCCCAACGCCGACCAGAATGAGCTGAGCATGATGCACCTCCACCAGTTTCAATTCAATTCTATATCATAATTGACGAAACCAAATTATTGTTGGTTAAATTTATGCTGCCTTAACTTTGTTAAATCATGATACTTGCTGAATTTGAGAGTGTATAAATACATATTTACACATAAGGCTGATTCGAAGGCAACCAGTCATTACCAATTAGTCCGGGTAAACATAAAATTTATTCAAAAAAAAACCCCTCATAAGAGGGGTTTTCATAAATAAATGCTTGGCAGTAACCTACTTTCACATGCGTTTGCACACTATCATCGGCGCAGCTTCGTTTCACAATTCTGTTCGGGATGGGAAGATGTGGTTCCAAAGTGCTATAGCCACCAAGCGAAACTTGTTCTTCGCTTTTTAATTATTTTATTTGAAAAGTAAATGATTGTTAGATTATATATTTATGCAAATTATATTCTGAATTCACAAAAGTTTTAAAATTATAGGATCAAGCCTCACGGTCAATTAGTATCGGTTAGCTTAACGTATTGCTACGCTTCCACACCCGACCTATCAACGTTGTAGTCTTCAACGAACCTTTAGGAGGATTATATCCTCGGGAAGTCTTATCTTATGGGGAGTTTCCCGCTTAGATGCTTTCAGCGGTTATCTCGTCCGCACTTAGCTACCCGGCGATACGACTGGCGTCATAACCGGCACACCAGAGGTGCGTCCACTCCGGTCCTCTCGTACTAGGAGCAGGTCCACTCAAACTTCCAACGCCCACGGCAGATAGGGACCAAACTGTCTCACGACGTTTTAAACCCAGCTCACGTACCACTTTAAATGGCGAACAGCCATACCCTTGGGACCGGCTACAGCCCCAGGATGTGATGAGCCGACATCGAGGTGCCAAACTCCCCCGTCGATATGAACTCTTGGGAGGAATCAGCCTGTTATCCCCGGCGTACCTTTTATCCGTTGAGCGATGGCCCTTCCATACAGAACCACCGGATCACTATGACCTGCTTTCGCATCTGCTCGACTTGTCAGTCTCGCAGTCAAGCACGCTTTTGCCATTGCACTATCAGCACGATTTCCGACCGTACCTAGCGTACCTTCGTACTCCTCCGTTACACTTTGGGAGGAGACCGCCCCAGTCAAACTGCCTACCATACACGGTCCCCAATCCAGATAATGGATCTAGGTTAGAACCCCAACAACATCAGGGTGGTATTTCAAGGATGGCTCCATGAGTTCTAGCGAACCCACTTCAAAGCCTCCCACCTATCCTACACAAATGTTATCAAAGTCCAATGTAAAGCTACAGTAAAGGTGCACGGGGTCTTTCCGTCTAGCCGCGGGGAGATTGCATCTTCACAAACATTTCAACTTCGCTGAGTCCCAGGAGGAGACAGTGTGGCCATCGTTACGCCATTCGTGCAGGTCGGAACTTACCCGACAAGGAATTTCGCTACCTTAGGACCGTTATAGTTACGGCCGCCGTTTACCGGGGCTTCAATCAAGAGCTTGCACCCCATCATTTAACCTTCCGGCACCGGGCAGGCGTCACACTCTATACGTCCACTTTCGTGTTTGCAGAGTGCTATGTTTTTAATAAACAGTCGCAGCCACCTAGTTATTGCAACCCCATTCCGCTTCACACGCGAAGTGCTACACGTACAAGGGGCACACCTTCTCCCGAAGTTACGGTGTCATTTTGCCGAGTTCCTTCTCCTGAGTTCTCTCAAGCGCCTTAGAATTCTCATCCTACCCACCTGTGTCGGTTTACGGTACGGTCCTTATCCAACTGAAGCTTAGTGGCTTTTCCTGGAAGCATGGTATCGCTCACTTGGCACTCCGAAGAGTGTTGCGTTATCACGTCTCAACTTAGCCGCCCGGATTTGCCTAAGCAGCATGTCTACACGCTTGAACCGGGACATCCAACACCCGGCTGAGTTAACCTTCTCCGTCCCCACATCGCATTGAATAAAGGTACTGGAATTTTAACCAGTTTCCCATCAGTTACGCATTTCTGCCTCACCTTAGGGGCCGACTCACCCTGCGCCGATGAACGTTGCACAGGAAACCTTGGGTTTTCGGCGAGGGAGCCTTTCACTCCCTTTATCGCTACTCATGTCAGCATTCGCACTTCCGATACCTCCAGCAGCCCTTACAGGCCACCTTCGCAGGCTTACGGAACGCTCTCCTACCATTTACATAAATGTAAATCCCTAGCTTCGGTGCACAGTTTGAGCCCCGTTACATCTTCCGCGCAGGACGACTCGATCAGTGAGCTATTACGCTTTCTTTAAAGGGTGGCTGCTTCTAAGCCAACCTCCTGACTGTCTGTGCCTTCCCACTTCGTTTCCCACTTAACTGTGTCTTTGGGACCTTAGCTGAGGGTCTGGGTTGTTTCCCTTTCGACACCGGACGTTAGCACCCGATGTCTGTCTCCCACGCTTACACTCTTTGGTATTCGGAGTTTGCAATGGTTTGGTAAGTCTCAATGACCCCCTAGCCATAACAGTGCTCTACCCCCAAAGGTGATACGTGAGGCACTACCTAAATAGTTTTCGGAGAGAACCAGCTATTTCCAGATTTGTTTAGCCTTTCACCCCTACCCACAGCTCATCCCCTAATTTTTCAACATTAGTGGGTTCGGACCTCCACGAGGTGTTACCCTCGCTTCATCCTGGCCATGGGTAGATCATCTGGTTTCGGGTCTACACCCAGCAACTGAACGCCCTATTAAGACTCGCTTTCGCTGCGCCTCCCCTATTCGGTTAAGCTTGCTACTGAATGTAAGTCGCTGACCCATTATACAAAAGGTACGCAGTTACCCAATATACTATGTATATCAGGCTCCCACTGTTTGTATGCATGCGGTTTCAGGATCTATTTCACTCCCCTTCCGGGGTTCTTTTCACCTTTCCCTCACGGTACTTGTCCACTATCGGTCGATTACGAGTATTTAGCCTTGGAGGATGGTCCCCCCATCTTCAGACAGGATTTCACGTGTCCCGCCCTACTTTTCTCAATCTTAGTTCCACATTCAAACTTTCACCTACAGGACTATCACCTACTATGGTTTAACTTTCCAGAAAATTCGATTAGTTTAAATGCTAAATATTGATGGCTCTTCCCATTTCGCTCGCCACTACTTTGGGAATCTCAATTGATTTCTTTTCCTCTGGTTACTTAGATGTTTCAGTTCACCAGGTTCGCCGCTCTTAACCTATATATTCAGTTAAGGCTGATCCTTGCTTAATCAATTCTTCGTAAAAATCGATTAAGCAAGGATCGGGTTTCCCCATTCGGACATCTCCGGATCATAGCTTGTTTGCCAGCTCCCCGAAGCTTTTCGCAGGCTTCCACGTCCTTCTTCGCCTGTAATCGCCAAGGCATCCACCACATGCACTTATTCACTTGATCCTATAACTTTAAAACTTTTGAAAGAATATTTTGTAATACTCATATCAGGTTTTCTAGCTATAGCTATATGCAATATTGGAATTCTAATTTGCAATTTTGATACAATCTAACCCTTATTCATTTAATTGCTATATTTTTAGTTTTCTTGGTTAAGAAAATTTTAAAACATTACAATCCTAATGAATATTATTACTTTTCAAATTTTTAAAGAACAATAGTACGAGACAGATGCTTTTGTTACCTATCAGATACAGAACCCAATTTTATACTATAAAATTTCAGTATTAAAAACTGGTGGAGGTGAACGGGATCGAACCGATGACCCCCTGCTTGCAAAGCAGGTGCTCTCCCAGCTGAGCTACACCCCCATTTGTTGGTGGGTCTGGGTGGACTTGAACCACCGACCCCACGCTTATCAAGCGTGTGCTCTAACCAACTGAGCTACAGACCCTTCTGAGTCTAAGCGCCATCATTAATCGAGAGACCTGCTAGATTCTGATTACTGGTTCTTAGCTCTGTCTAGCATTAACAATCGATAGGTTGTGAGTACTCGGCCCGTGTATCTCTAGAAAGGAGGTGATCCAGCCGCAGGTTCCCCTACGGCTACCTTGTTACGACTTCACCCCAGTCATGAATCTCACCGTGGCAAACGCCCTCCTTGCGGTTAGACTATCTGCTTCTGGTGGAACCCACTCCCATGGTGTGACGGGCGGTGTGTACAAGACCCGGGAACGTATTCACCGCGACATGCTGATCCGCGATTACTAGCGATTCCGACTTCACGGAGTCGAGTTGCAGACTCCGATCCGGACTACGACGCGCTTTCTGGGATTAGCTCCCCCTCGCGGGTTGGCAACCCTCTGTACGCGCCATTGTATTACGTGTGAAGCCCTACCCATAAGGGCCATGAGGACTTGACGTCATCCCCACCTTCCTCCGGTTTGTCACCGGCAGTCTCATTAAAGTGCCCAACCTAATGATGGCAATTAATGACAAGGGTTGCGCTCGTTGCGGGACTTAACCCAACATCTCACGACACGAGCTGACGACAGCCATGCAGCACCTGTGTTAGCGTTCCCGAAGGCACTAATCTATCTCTAGAAAATTCGCTACATGTCAAGGGTAGGTAAGGTTTTTCGCGTTGCATCGAATTAATCCACATAATCCACCGCTTGTGCGGGTCCCCGTCAATTCCTTTGAGTTTTAATCTTGCGACCGTACTCCCCAGGCGGTCAACTTCACGCGTTAGCTACGTTACTAAGCCTAGTAAGGCCCAACAACTAGTTGACATCGTTTAGGGCGTGGACTACCAGGGTATCTAATCCTGTTTGCTCCCCACGCTTTCGTGCATGAGCGTCAGTGTTAACCCAGGGAGCTGCCTTCGCCATCGATGTTCTTCCATATCTCTACGCATTTCACTGCTACACATGGAATTCCACTCCCCTCTGCTACACTCTAGCTTTGTAGTTTCAAACGCAATTCCCAGGTTAAGCCCGGGGATTTCACATCTGACTTACAAAGCCGCCTGCGCACCCTTTACGCCCAGTAATTCCGATTAACGCTTGCACCCTACGTATTACCGCGGCTGCTGGCACGTAGTTAGCCGGTGCTTCTTCTGTCGATACCGTCATGAATTGTGATTATTCATCACAATCTTTTCTTCTCGACTGAAAGAGCTTTACAACCCGAAGGCCTTCTTCACTCACGCGGCATTGCTGGATCAGGCTTTCGCCCATTGTCCAAAATTCCCCACTGCTGCCTCCCGTAGGAGTCTGGGCCGTGTCTCAGTCCCAGTGTGGCTGGTCGTCCTCTCAGACCAACTACTGATCGTCGCCTTGGTAGGCCTTTACCCCACCAACTAGCTAATCAGGCATCGGCCACTCCAAAAGCGCAAGGTCTTACGATCCCCTGCTTTTCTCCTTAGAGAATATGCGGTATTAGCACATCTTTCGATGCGTTATCCCCCACTCTTGGACACGTTCCGATGCATTACTCACCCGTTCGCCACTCGCCACCAGGTGCAAGCACCCGTGCTGCCGTTCGACTTGCATGTGTAAAGCATGCCGCCAGCGTTCAATCTGAGCCAGGATCAAACTCTTCAGTTTAATTCTGCTAAAACTTCGCTTGACGTTTATGTGCTTGCAACAAATGAATAAACATTTGCTGCAATCTAATTTGTGTCTAGCGTAGTACTTGATACTTGTTTCGCTTTTCTTCTCTGCTACAGACAATATTTTCATACTGCTGTCTCAGTCTCAGAAAATATTTATTTCTGACACAAGCCAAGTACTCACACCTATCGATTGTTGTTTTTTAAAGAGCGATTCAGTTTGCAATATTACTTATCTTTGCAACTGCTTTCCTGCTGCTTTCGTTTCTGCGTCAGCAGCAAAGAAGCGAGATTATACATGAGCTACAGATCCGGTCAACACTTTTTTCAAAATTTTTAAAATTTTGTATGCAACTGATCAAGTCAACCAATACTGCTTTAACCGTGCTATGGGTATCGTACTTGTCTGCGCCACCCATAAGCGCTGCTACTTATAATGCTGCTTCTTACTTAACAGGTAGTATTTTATTACTTCAATACTGAAAAAGGCAAATACCTTTTTAGAAATACTATGCTCGTAAATCTCAACTATTGTTTTTTTGCCCTGGAAATCGAATGACATGCGCAGCAGCCCGCATTGGTGTTTTATCCTTCAGCATCCGTAAAGCCAATGGAAATTCGCTTTGTAATCGCTGCATTACTTCATCCAGATTGTCGCGATAAAATACAACGTCATAAGTTATGGGCTGATCTAACGCTGCCCGTTCTTTACGTCGGAAATTCTGCCATGCAATATCTATCCAGCAGCGGCGGTCTCCATCAATGAATACAATTTCTTCCGCGTCAATAATCGCCATATACTGCATGCTGCGTATTGGAACGAACAGATGTGCACCCTCGTTCTGCGCAAGCATTGTGACAACCTGATTATAGGTACTCGCAGGTAACTGACGTGATTCGCGGTTTATTTCATCTTCACGATAACAGGTAATTTCCATAGCGGTCACCAAGTACAAAATGTTATTTTTCTATATCAGAATGCAATAAAATCACTACTTGTTGTTACCATATCATTAAATTCGACACTTTTAAACTGAGCACCGGGTATTTCTGAGAAACACATTTCATCCTTCATTCGCGTGCCGATAAAATTCAACCTTTAATCAAAAAGATATTTACCCATTAAAAGTATGACCAGTAACTTTCTCTCAAAACTGGGGCCGGGACTGTTGTATGCAGGCGCAGCCGTTGGTGTGTCACATCTGGTGCAATCAACACGCGCAGGTGGCATGTATGGATTCGACCTGTTAATTGCCATCGTGATAATTCATTTGATCAAGTACCCGTTTTTCGAATTTGGACCACGTTACACTGCGGCAACAGGCAGAAACATCTTACATGGCTACCAAAAACTTGGTAGCTGGGCTATCTGGGTTTACCTGTTGATGACCATTGCCACCATGTTCATCGTTCAAGCGGCGGTTACCGTCGTAACTGCAGGATTGTTTACCCATATTTTCGGGCTTGAGGAATTGGGCGGGCATGCACCTCAACTAGTCGCCGCAATCATCAGCAGCCTGATACTGATCATATGCTTTACCTTGTTGGCCAGTGGCCACTATGTATTATTGGACAGATTGATCAAAATTATCATACTGGTGCTGTCGGTAACTTCAATTGCTGCCGTCATTGCCCTGTTACTTGATAATCCCGGCAACTATTCAAAAGGCGATACACACATTGAGATGATGAATGTTGCACATCTACTGTTTCTGGCAACATTTCTTGGCTGGATGCCGGCCCCTGTTGAAATCTCTGTCTGGCATTCAGTCTGGTCTGAGAGTAAAAATGAAAATGAAGGCAAGACTGCCAGTTTGAAAGATGCGCTGTTTGATTTCCGTGTGGGATTTATCGGAACTGCATTTCTTGCCATGTGTTTCCTGACGCTTGGCGCACTGGTTATGTACGGTAGTGGTGTGGAGTTTGCACCTGGCGGCGCAGCATTCGCGGAACAACTGCTGGACATGTACAAACAGGCACTGGGTGACTGGGCCTATCCGATAGTTGCAGTTGCCGCACTAACCACCATGTTCAGCACCACCCTGACCCTGCTCGACGCTTTTCCGCGCACCATCAGCATGTCGCTCGAACTCATATCACCACTGAGATTTCAGCATCGCACAAACAATTCTACCTATATGAGCTGGCTTCTGGTCACCATTGCCGGAACGCTCTCGCTGCTGTTTTTTTTCATGCCGTCGATGAGTGATATGGTCAAAGTTGCAACAGTGATAGCATTTGTTGCCGCGCCAGTGCTGGCTTCTCTCAATACTCTGGCGATGTTCGACAAGTCGATTCCAATGCCATATCGACCCGGAAAGCTAATGCTAATCTGGTGCATAGCGGGACTCATTGCGCTGAGCAGTTGCTCCGTTGGCTATCTTTGGCTCATGTAGCCCGAAATCAGCCTATACCCGGAATACCCACACCTAACGTAATTGTCCACCCTGAAACATGTCGGCAAAAGAACATAGCTTGAAAACCATTGTCACTTTGCTGCCTTATTTATGGGAATTCAAGGCACGGGTTGTGGTTGCCCTAATCCTGCTGGTGTTGGCAAAACTGGCCAATGTCTCTGTGCCTTTGGTTCTAAAGGAAATTGTCGATGCCCTGAATCAGCCTCAGGCTATGCTGACGCTGCCGTTTTTTTTATTGCTTGGATACGGGTTGTTACGCCTTGGCAGTACGTTGTTCGGCGAATTGCGCGACGCTGTATTTGCCAAGGTTACGCAAAGAGCAATCCGGCGCATTGCCAACAAAGTTTTCACGCATCTGCATTCACTGTCCCTGCGTTTTCATCTTGAACGACAAACAGGTGGCGTTTCGCGGGATATCGAGCGGGGCACGCGCGGCATCTCTTTTTTACTGAATTTCATGTTGTTCAATATACTGCCCACGATACTGGAAATCGGACTGGTCATGGCAATTCTAATCAGCCAGTATGACATTATGTTCGCTGCGATTATTCTGATCACGTTGCTTGCATACATTACGCTGACGCTGATCGTCACTGAATGGCGCATGATTTTCCGTCGCACCATGAATACCATGGACTCGAAGGCTAATACCCAGGCCATCGACAGTTTGCTAAATTACGAAACCGTCAAATATTTTGGCAATGAAACATGGGAAAGTAACCGCTACGATGAACACCTGCAGACATGGGAAAAAGCCGCCATTCGCAACCAAACTTCTCTGGCCGCACTGAATTCAGGACAAAGCACAATTATCGCTGTCGGCATCACAATATTGATGTTTCTCGCTGCTGATCACGTCATCCAAGGCACGATGACCATCGGCGATCTGGTACTGGTCAACACGTATCTGTTGCAGTTGTACATGCCCCTGCATTTTCTGGGATTTGTCTACCGGGAAATCAAACACTCGCTCGCCGATATGGAACGCATGTTTTCACTGCTGGATGAAAACCGTGAAATTCAGGACAAACCCGACGCCCTGAAATTAAATGCTCGCAACCCCGCTATACGGTTTGACCGTGTCAATTTTGGCTACGATACCAATCGTCAGATACTGTTTGACGTCACCTTCGAAATCCCCGCCGGCCATAATATAGCGGTTGTCGGACAAAGCGGATCGGGAAAATCCACGCTCGCGCGATTGCTTTTTCGATTCTATGATGTACAGACCGGCTCGATTCGCATTAACGGCCAGGACATCCGTGATGTAACGCAACAAAGCCTGCGTGCGGCCATGGGTATCGTACCGCAGGACACCGTTCTTTTTAATGACAGCATTTATTACAACATTGCGTACGGTTACCCCGATGCAACACAGGAAGAAGTCTATTCAGCAGCCAGATCTGCGCATATTCATGATTTCATCATGAGCCTGCCTGAAAAATATGCAACCATCGTCGGCGAACGCGGTTTGAAGCTCTCAGGTGGTGAAAAACAACGCGTCGCAATCGCGCGAACCATTCTGAAAAATCCTGCTGTTCTGATTTTCGATGAAGCGACATCAGCGCTGGATTCGGATTCAGAAAAAAAGATTCAGGCCAAACTCAAGCGTATTGCCCAGAACCGCACCACCCTGACCATCGCACACCGTCTATCCACTGTCGCTAATGCAGACCAGATTCTGGTGATGGAAAACGGCCGCATTATCGAACGGGGTAAACATATACAGTTACTGGCAGCCAACCAGTCTTATGCCCGCATGTGGACATTGCAGCAGCGGCAGCAGGCAATAAACCCGGACACCGACAGCAGGCTGTCTGAAATATCCCCGTCAATTGCAGACAGATAATGATTCAGATTATTTTTTTGCCTCTATCCAATCACGCAGTGCCACGTAATCCACCTTTCCGGTCGCCAGTAACGGCATTTCGTCTATTGTAAATACGGTTCTTGGAATGCTCAATTCACTGATACCCCGTTGCCGTGCGTAATTAACCAGAAGCCCGCGTTCCGCTTCAGCGTACGTTGACACCAGCACAATCTGTTCACCCTTTTTTGGGTCCGGCAGATACAAGACCGCATGGCAATCGTCCGGCCAGAGCGTCTTGACATACTCTTCCACCGCGGCCAGTGATACCATTTCACCACCAATTTTAGCAAAACGTTTGACACGTCCCTCGATAGTCAAATAACCCATCTCGTCAATCGATACAATATCACCAGTGTCATACCAGCCACCTTCCGGTGGTTGCAGCACGCCCGGCCGTTCGGACAAATGATATCCTTTCATAACATTCGGACCAGAAACAAGCAGCTTGCCGCCTTCGTCAATACCCGCAACCGGCTCCAGCCTAAAATCAATACCAGGCAGCAAACGACCGACGGTGCCGGGTTTGCTGTGCATGGGCGTATTCAGACTGAGTACCGGCGCAGTCTCGGTAGTGCCATACCCTTCAAATATGCGCACACCGAATTTCTCCGCCCAGTGCTGTCGGACTTCCTCGCGCAGTTTTTCCGCACCGGCAAATGCATAGCGGACGCTCTGGAAATCGTAGGAACGCGCAAAGCGTGCGTAACCTGAAAGAAATGTATCTGTTCCAAACATTAACGTTGCGTTAATGTCGTACACAAGCTTTGGAATGATGCGGTAATGCAACGGGGACGGATAAAAGAAAGTACGGATCCCGGACAATACCGGCAGGCATGTTCCCGCCGTTAACCCGAACGAATGAAAAATCGGCAATGCATTGAACGCGATATCACTTGGGCCGAAATCTATGCGCGACGCAACCTGGAAGCAGTTTGCCTGAATATTCTTATGGCTGAGCACAACTCCCTTGGGTACTGCTTCAGAACCGGACGTAAACAGTACCATCGCTGCTGCTTCGGCATCAGCAGATGTGTGCAAGAAGCGGTAACAGAATTGTGGCATTTGGTTAATCAACCATCCCCGTATTTTGCTCAAAAGGGAAATCTGCCGCACCAGGTCCTCGAGATAAACAATGCTGATCTGCCGGGACTCCAGACTTTCCACCAGATGCGACAATTTGGCGGCATGAACAAAACGCCTGGATGAAATTACCACAGCCACCTCCGCCGCTTTGCAGGCCGACAGCAAATTATCTCCGCTGGTCGAGTAATTCAGCATTGCTGGTATGCGTCCATATCCAAGCACTCCAAAAAAACATATCAGCGTACTGACCATATTGGGCAACAGGATACCGATGACCGAATTCCTGCGCGTTATTTTTCTTAGCGCATCGCCCACTATGAAGCTGCGCAGGGTGAGTTGTGCGTAAGTAACCGGCTTGCGCTCAATATCTTCCGCGATTACATGGCTGCCGCCATGGACCGAACGCGCATCGAGCAATGCCTGAAACAATGTCCGCTGTAAATTGTGGCTTCGAAACATCATATCGGACATGACGTCATACAATCTGATTCCGGCCGTTTGTCGCCTTTTTCTGCCCCGCAAACCAGGTGGCAGATCAAACTGCACCGGCTCCATAACGGTCAGGGTGACTTTGGGGAACAAACGGATGCGCACCTTGCCGCGCAGTTTGGTAAATGGCGTGTACTGTGCGCCCGATATTATCACCGGCAGAACGGTTGCCGCAGCTTTGTCGGCAATCAGCGCCGGACCTTCATAGATTTTCATCAACGAACCAGTAACAGTCGACCGCCCCTCCGGAAAAATGGCAACACAGTGACCCCTCTTTATCCGATCTACCAGCAACCGTGTCGACATCGGATTTGCCGGGTCGATGACAATGATGTCGGACAAAAACAAAAACGGTCGCAGCCACCACCGTTTGGTAACATACGTATTGACAGCAAAACTGACATGGTGCGGAACCACCACAGCAATCAGTACAGCGTCGAGATATGACAAATGATTCGCCACAATCATTGTATTGCCGCGCATATGATGCAGATATTCCAAACCTTTGATTTCGAGCTGGAAACAACGGTTAAATATCCGGCGCAGCAATAATTTGACCAACCCTTCCGGTAACAGACTGGAAACATAAACGGCCACAACACTGTTGATCAAGGCGAGTACCAGAAACACGTCAGCCACTGACCAATCAAACGCCAACAAAACGCTGATGCCGACTGCTGAAAACACCATGAATAGTGCGTTCAGAATGTTATTTGCTGCAAACACGCGCGACATGTGCGATTGTTCGGCCCGATCCTGAATGAGCGCATACAGCGGCACAATATATATGCCGCCACAAACAGCAATGCCCAGCAGATCAGCCAAAATACGCCAATGTATCAGCGATTCTAGAAAAACTGTTGCGCCGATCAGAATTTCTATATCTTCAACCACTATTTGATGACTGACCCAGTACATGTCCACGGTAAAAACCGTCATGCCCAGAATACCCAGCGGCACATAGGTTGCAGCCACTTCGCTTCTTAACAAACGGTTGCAGAGCAACGACCCGATGGCAATACCGACGGTAAATGTCGCCAGAAACAGTATGACCACCTGCTCATTGCCACCGATCATCGTTTTGGCGAAGGTCGGAAACTGCGATAAAAAGCTTGCACCAAGCAACCAGAACCAGGAAATCCCGAGAATACAACGGAAAATCACCGGATGCTGGCGGACTTGTTGAATAATGGCATGCGTCTCTCGCGCAATATTGTATTGAATATCCAGCGTGGCATCCGCAGGCTGTACAGCAGGTATCGACAAACTGCTGATAAGCCCCAGAACCGCGGCAACAATCGCGACCGTCGCGATTGCCAGCACCCCGTTCTCCGTCATAATCAGCAACCCGCCGCAAATAGTGCCCAGCAGAATGGCAATAAACGTACTGCTGTCGATCAGCGCGTTTCCGCCGATCAACTCGTTTTTCCGCAAATGGTCGGGCAAAATACCGTATTTCAGCGGACCGAAAAAAGCAGATTGCGTTCCCATCAGAAACAGGACAATCATCAGCAGCCCAATCTGCTGTAGATAAAACCCGATCACCGCGCCCGCCATCAACACGATTTCGACATATTTGATAATGCGTATCAGACGGGCCTTGTCATATTTGTCTGCAAACTGACCGGCAATGGCGGAAAACAGGAAAAACGGCAGAATAAAAATTCCGGCGGCCAGCGTAATCATGACCGGCGCACTAAATACCGCATGCTCGACGACGCTGTAAGTGATCAGAATAACCAGCGCATTCTTAAAAAGATTATCGTTAAATGCCCCGAGAAACTGGGTTAAGAACAGCGGCAAAAAACGCCGGGTTTTCAGCAAATGCCATTGATCAGAGTTCATCAGATTCCTCCTCAAACCGGTCCTGCCATTATAGGCCGTTGCTTTCAATTGTACCGGCAGTAATACGTAAAATCCCTATCCAACGCTTGCGCGGAAAAAACATATCGACAAATTTTTAATTTGTATTTACAAACGAAAACCGAATTATATATACTACTGGTTACGTATTCCTGATCACCGAATACTATATATAGTGGTTCAAGACATTATATGGATAGTTCAGAATTTGCCTGATATTGTTCCGTTAATGCCCGGAATCAGAACGGTTTATCTCATTCCAATTCACAGGGAGAATCGAAATCGATGCAGATCGTCTCGGAAACCTCAACCCAACAGCCCATATCCCCAACCCATGCCATGACAGACATTCATACCGATCAGCAACGCTATTCACAGTACAGGATTATCCGCCGCAACGGCGCGGTCGTCGCGTTTGAACCAGTGAAAATTTCCGTCGCCATGACCAAGGCGTTCATCGCCGTTGATGGCGGGCAAGGTGCTGCATCGGTGCGTGTGCGCGAACTTGTCACACGCCTGACGCAGGACGTTGTCAACGCCCTGCTGCGCCGCAAACCCGAAAGCGGTACGTTTCATATCGAGGATATCCAGGACCAGGTCGAGCTTGCGCTGATGCGTTCCGGCGAGCATGATGTCGCGCGAGCCTACGTACTGTATCGTGAAGAACGCGCCCGCGAGCGCGCCCGCCTGAAAGAGAAAAATGCCGCCAAGGCCCAGCAGGAAACGCTGTATGTAACCGACAGGGGACAAAAAATACCACTGAACCTGGAACAGCTTACCGCGTTGATCGAATCATCCTGCACCGGCCTTGGTGACGCGGTGAACCCTGCCCTGATACTCAAGGCCACCCTGCGTGAATTGTATGACGGCGTTACCCTTGAGGAAGTCAGAAAATCCGCTATTATGTCGGCGCGCGTTCTGATTGAAAAAGAACCCGCCTATGGCTATGTGACAGCACGCCTGCTGCTCAACAGCATCCGCGCTGAAGTCCTCGGCGAAGAAGTGTCTCACGAAGCGATGCAGTCGCGATATGCAGAATATTTTCCTTCGTTTATCAAACAGGGCATTGAGGCCGGCCTGCTGGACGAGCGCCTGAACCAGTTCGATCTGTCGAAACTCTCCGATGCACTGCTGGCTGAACGTGACCTGCAGTTCGATTATCTCGGATTGCAAACGCTGTACGACCGTTATTTTCTACACATCCGCGAAAAACGCATCGAGCTGCCGCAGGCTTTTTTCATGCGCGTCGCCATGGGCCTCGCACTCAATGAAATCGACCGTGAAGCACGCGCCATCGAGTTTTACCATGTACTGTCCAGCTTTGATTTCATGAGCTCGACACCGACCCTGTTCAATTCCGGCACCTGCCGCTCGCAACTGTCCTCGTGCTATCTCACCACCGTATCCGACGATCTCGACGGTATTTATGAAGCGATCAAGGAGAACGCTTTGCTGGCCAAATACGCCGGCGGTCTCGGTAACGACTGGACGGCGGTGCGTGCCATGGGCGCCCGCATCAAAGGCACCAACGGTAAATCGCAGGGCGTGGTACCGTTCCTGAAAGTAGTGTCTGATACTGCGGTAGCCGTCAACCAGGGCGGTAAGCGCAAAGGAGCGGTCTGCGCCTACCTGGAATGCTGGCACCTGGATATCGAGGAATTTCTTGAGCTGCGAAAAAATACCGGCGACGACCGGCGCCGTACGCACGACATGAACACCGCCACATGGATTCCCGATCTGTTCATGAAACGTGTCATGGAAGGCAGTGATTGGACACTGTTCTCGCCTTCCGACGTGCCGGACCTGCATGAAAAATACGGCCGTGAGTTCGAGAGTGCTTATCTGGCATACGAAGAAAAAACACATCGCAACGAACTGGAGTTATACAAAAAAATACCGGCCGTACAACTATGGCGCAAAATGCTCAGCATGCTGTTTGAAACGGGCCATCCATGGATCACTTTCAAGGATCCGTGCAACATCCGCTCGCCGCAGAACCATGTCGGCGTGGTACACAGTTCGAACCTGTGCACGGAAATCACGCTCAATACCAATGATAGAGAAATTGCCGTATGCAATCTCGGTTCGGTCAACCTTGTTGCACATTTGAACAACGGCACGTTGGACGCAGACAAACTGAAACGCACCATCCGCACCGCGATGCGCATGCTGGACAACGTTGTCGACATTAACTTCTACGCTGTCCCCAAAGCCAGAAACGCCAATCTGCGCCATCGCCCCGTCGGCCTCGGCATTATGGGTTTTCAGGATTGTCTGCACCGCCTTGGCATTCCATATGCCTCGGCTGAAGCTGTTGAATTCGCGGACCGTTCGATGGAAGCGGTCGCTTATGAAGCCTACTGGGCTTCGAGTGAACTGGCCAAAGAACGTGGAAGCTACAGCACTTTTAGAGGCAGCCTGTGGGACAGAGGCATCCTGCCGCACGAATCGCTCAAACTGCTGGAAGAAGAACGCGGCGGTTATGTCGAGACGGACTTGACCACCACGCTGGACTGGGAAGCGTTACGCAAGCAGATCAAAAAACACGGCATGCGCAATTCCAACTGCCTGGCAATCGCACCCACCGCGACGATTTCTAATATTATCGGTGTTTCCGCCAGTATCGAGCCGACTTATCAGAACCTGTACGTCAAATCGAATCTGTCCGGCGAGTTCACCATCGCCAACAAATCGCTGGTCAATGAACTGAAGCAGCGCAACCTCTGGGATGAAGTGATGATCGCCGACCTCAAATATTTCGACGGCACCGTCAGCAAAATCGACCGTATACCGGACGACATCCGCACTCAGTACGCCACCGCGTTTGAAATGGACCCGGCTTGGCTCATCGAAGCGGCTGCACGACGGCAGAAATGGATCGATCAGTCGCAATCACTCAATATTTATATCGCTGGCGTATCGGGAAAGAAACTCGATGAAACTTACAAGCTGGCCTGGCTGCGCGGTCTGAAAACCACGTATTACCTGCGCTCAATGGGTGCGACCGGTACCGAAAAATCGACTGTTCAGGCAGGTTCGCTCAACGCCGTGCCGGCGCATGGCGGCGTTTCCGGCGGCAACCCCGAAGCTGCGACAGAAATCAAATACTGTGCGATTGACGACGAAAGCTGCGAATCCTGCCAATAGCACCCACTGAATGCAAACCACACCCGAATACGAAATTAATCTATAAGGAGTCAAAACATGCTGACATTTGAAGACGACCCAATCCAGCCTAAAAAGCCGGCAACCCCCATGAATCCCGCAAACACTGCGCACAACAGCTTCGAAACGCTGGAAGCACATGCGCACAAAGCCACCGGCAGCGAGACGGCAGACATCGACGAATCCGTCGAAGAACCGGCTGCGGGCAGCGCACAGCGCCGCGTCAAAGTAGAAGACAAGCGGATCATCAACTGCAGCGCCGATGTCAACCAGCTGGTACCGTTCAAATACAAATGGGCTTGGGACAAATATCTCGCCGCCTGCGCCAATCACTGGATGCCGCAGGAAATCAACATGAGCCGCGATATCGCACTGTGGAGAGATCCCAACGGTCTGACCGAAGACGAGCGCCGCATTGTCAAGCGCAATCTGGGCTTTTTCGTTACGGCCGACTCACTCGCTGCCAATAACATCGTGCTCGGCACCTACCGCCATATTACCAACCCGGAATGCCGCCAGTATCTGCTGCGTCAGGCGTTCGAGGAAGCGATTCATACCCATGCATATCAGTATATCGTTGAATCACTGGGTCTGAACGAAGGCGAGATTTTCAATGCTTATCATGAAATTGGGTCGATCCGCGACAAGGATGAATTCCTGATTCCGTTCATCGACACGCTGACCGACCCGAACTTCAAAACAGGCACACCGGAAACCGATCAGCAACTGCTCAAAAGCCTGATTGTGTTTGCCTGCATCATGGAAGGAATGTTCTTCTATGTCGGCTTCACTCAGATTCTGGCGCTGGGCCGCCAGAACAAGATGACCGGGTCGGCAGAGCAGTACCAGTATATTCTGCGCGATGAATCAATGCACTGTAATTTCGGTATTGACGTCATCAACCAGATCAAAATGGAAAATCCGCAACTCTGGACCAAGGCATTTCGCGCGGAAGTGCACGAACTCATACGCAAGGCCGTCACTCTTGAATACCGCTACGCGGAAGACACCATGCCGCGCGGCGTACTCGGACTGAATGCGCCGATGTTCAAGGAATATCTGCGCTACATCGCCAACCGCCGCTGCCAGCAGATCGGCCTTGATGTGCTGTATCCTGAGGCGACCAACCCGTTCCCGTGGATGTCGGAAATGATCGACCTGAAAAAAGAGAAAAACTTCTTCGAAACCAGAGTGATCGAGTATCAGACCGGTGGCGCACTCTCCTGGGACTGATGAATGCTATTGCGCTAGCAGTTTCGGCGTTAAAAATTGACTCAAAATGCTCATTTACTGTTTGTAAACTCCGCTTTCTCGTTAATTTTTGCCTTGAAACTGCTGCGCTCAAGACGCATTCAAACATTGGCCCAAGCAACCAGAAATTAAGAAACGTTAGAGGGGTACGCAATGAACTACCGCGAAGAACGTGACGCCATGGGCGTCGTGCAAGTGCCCGAAACGGCTTTGTGGGGTGCGCAGACACAGCGCTCGCTGGATAATTTTAAAATCTCCGGCGAACAGATGCCGCCAGCATTTATTCATGCGCTGGCGCAGGTCAAACGCGCCGCCGCTACCGTCAACCACGATCTCGGTTTACTAAACGCAGCTACAACAGCGGCAATTATCCAGGCCGCAGACGAAGTCATCGAAGGCAGGCATGACGACGAGTTTCCGCTGGTGATCTGGCAGACAGGGTCGGGCACGCAGACCAACATGAACATGAACGAAGTACTCGCCAACCGTGCGTCGGAACTGCTCGGCGGCGGACGCGGCAACGAACGCACGATTCATCCCAATGACGATGTCAACAAAGGCCAGTCGTCCAACGATGTGTTTCCGACTGCCATGCATGTGGCCGCGGTGCAGGGCATATATCACCAGCTGAAACCGGCAATCCGCCTGCTGCGCGATACGCTGGCGCAAAAAGCACAGGCATTTGCCGACATCGTCAAAATCGGCCGCACGCACCTGCAGGACGCCACACCGCTTACACTCGGCCAGGAATTTTCCGGCTATGTCTCGCAGCTCGATCACGGCCTGAAACATGTCGAGGCCACCCTGCTGCATTTGTACGAACTGGCGCTCGGCGGCACCGCCGTCGGAACCGGACTGAACGCGCATCCCGAGTTCGCCATACGCGTGGCTGCCGAAATCAGCGCCCAGACCCGGTTGCCGTTTGTCACCGCACCGAACAAATTCGAAGCGCTGGCCAGCAACGATGCGCTGGTGCATGCGCACGGCGCACTGAAAACGATCGCCGCGTCAATGATGAAAATCGCCAACGATATTCGCTGGCTGGCCTCGGGCCCGCGCTGCGGTATCGGAGAACTCAAAATACCGGAAAACGAACCCGGCAGCTCCATCATGCCCGGCAAAGTCAACCCGACACAGTCCGAGGCCATGACCATGCTGTGCTGCCAGGTGATGGGCAACGATGTCGCCATCAACATGGGTGGCGCCATGGGCAATTTCGAGTTGAACGTAATGAAGCCGCTGATCATCCACAATTTCCTGCACAGCGTGCGCCTGCTTGCCGACGGCATCACCAGCTTCAACGACCATTGCGCCGCCGGTATCGAAGCCAATCTCGACCGGATCGATTTACTGATGCACAACTCGCTGATGCTCGTCACCGCACTGAATCTGCATATCGGCTACGACAGGGCCGCTGAAATCGCCAAAAAGGCGCACCGCGAAGGCACCACACTCAAAGCAGCAGCGATCGCCACTGGTTATGTCACCGCCGAACAGTTCGACGCCTGGGTCGACCCGCTCAAAATGGTCGGAAAAGCGTAACAAGGCCATGAACACGAGAACCAACATGCAGATTTACCAGACAAAAATACAATGGTAATCAAACCGTCACACTTGAGATATACACTTGCACTGTCAACAAAATGTCATGAAATAAGGAGAACAACATGTTTTGTTACATCAAGGAATGGCCCAACAAAATGGCCTCGCTGATCACCGCCGACGGCATCGTGCTGTGCACCTGCCAGAACACCGACGAAGCGCAACAAATCTGGCGCGACTGGAAACAGCAGCATCTGAAGTCAACAACTTCGGCTGCAACCGAAACCGAAATAGAAATCCAGTCCTATTCGCCAACGGTAGCAGACTGGCTGAAAACAGTTGTAGCGGGTTTTTATGCGCGTACGGAGAAGAAAGTGGTGAATGGGTGATTTTGTGATATTTCTTTAGAAAATTTGCTAGTGTTTGGGTTAGGTTCCATTACTTAGCCAACCAGACTTTCAATCTAGTTCTATTAATCAGCCTAAATTTTCTCTTCTGAATTGTTGAAAAGATTATTGGACAAAATGTCGCATATATTAAGTTATGTGCCTGTTGGGCGATGGTGCGAACTCAATGCCTAGCGATTGGGGAGGGACGGCTAAATAATGCTCGAAAGAATCTACCGGGTTAAGGGAATCGGCCTACTTCATGATGCGGATGGCAGGCCGCACTCCCTAAAGAAGGCAACTCTTGTATACGCCGATAACGGAGTTGGCAAATCTACTCTTGCATCCATCTTTCGGTCTTGCGCTTCTAATGACCCAGAATTGATACGTCGCCGAAAAACGATAGATGGCAACTGTCCACCCGAAGTTCTGCTTCAATTCTCGAATGGGCAGCAGTCCTCGTTCGCAAAAGAAAATTGGAACAACTCACATCCGGAACTGTTGGTATTCGATGCGGATTTTGTGGAGAAAAACGTATATGCCGGTGGTCAAGTAAGTACAGATCAGCGGAAAAACCTTCTCCAATTCGCATTGGGCAGTAGCGCGGTGAACGCTCAACGTGAGTATGACCAGGCGGACACAGCTGCTCTAGCAGCGTCGCAGTTGGTAAGAGATCTTACTAATCAGCTAACGGGGTTTCATCAGGGAGTATCACTTCAACAGTTTCGCGATCTTGCGGAAGTGTCGGATGCTGACAACCAGATCGCAGCGTTACACGAACTGGCTGTCGAAGCTCAAAACATAGGCTTAATTCAGGCGAAGGCATTGCCTAAGAAACTGGACGAGCCTGCCTTTGACGTTACTCACATCTTTCGCATCCTTGAAAGCTCGCTGGCCGATATTGACCTGGCCGCAGAGCAACGAGTGAAGCAACACTTGGACTCTCACGCGAAGCCGAATCTCGAAAGATGGATCAGTGATGGCCATGCTTACGGAGAGACTGAAAGTTGCCCATATTGCAATCAGCCGCTCCAAGGGGTCGAGCTCATACAAGCCTATCGCAGCTATTTCAATAAGGACTACAACGAACTGAAGGCTTCTGTAGCTGATCTGGCCCGGCTTATATCAAATGTTGCACCTGAAGCGATTGTCGAGAGATTGCAGGCAAGTTTTGCCACGGCCAGCGCGACCATCGACGGTTGGCAAGAGCATGTTGAGATACCCCCTCCGGAATTTGATTGTGAGGCCGCCAACGAAAAGTTGGCTGTGATAAGAGAACGACTCGAAGCTCTAAGACTCGCTAAAGAAGCCAATCTGCTTGAAACCGTAGGTTCCGATGACGCGAAGAACGAACTGCTTGGAATCTGGAGTGAAATCGCCGGCATCATAAAATCTTGTAACGACGGTATAGACAATGCGGTCAACCTGATCACGGCCTACAAGGCGAGCTTGGCTGCAGTGAATCTGGATGGTTTGCGTCAGGCCATTAACGGTTTGGAGATGGCGAAGACTCGACATCGGCAGGATGTTCTTGATCTGTTCTCACAACTTGATGCGGCGTTAGCGCAGGAAGTCGCTACAAAGGCCGAGAAACAGACTAAAAAGGATGCGTTGAACGGGATCATGCAGACAACGCTAGAGCGCTACAAAGGCAGGATAAATCGTCTGCTCAGTGCATTTGGTGCGCAATTTTCAATCCCAAACATAGATTTCAATTACAAGGGAGGATTGCGGAGCAATTACAACCTGCACATGCGAGGTGCAAATATTGAGTTGACCGGAGGCATACCAGACTTCAAGACCTCACTAAGTGAAAGCGACAAGCGTACATTGGCTTTTGCATTTTTCGTCGCGTCTGTCGAGTCCGATGCGGATTTGGCAAATAGAGTCGTCGTCATTGACGATCCTATGTGCAGCCTTGACCTAAATCGAAAGCAGCAAACTCGGTTGATCTTGAAGCGAGTTCATGACGCCTGCGAGCAACTAATCGTGTTGGTTCACGATATTCATTTCATGAGGGGTCTACGGAATGAAATTTTGCGCACCAGCCCACCCCAAGAAATTGCGTGTGTGAAATTAAAAACAGTCGCAAACCGTTATAGCAATTTTGATGAGATAGACATCGATAAGGAGTGCGAAAGCGCGTATTTCAAATGCCATAGAGTGCTGGGGGAGTATTTGAACGGAGCGGCACAGAGCAGCATGGAAGTGGCTAGATCGATCCGACCCATGCTTGAAGGGTACCTGCACCGGAGATTTCCGGGCTTGATAAATGGCGGTTTGCTTTTCGGGCAGGTCATCGATGCAATCAAAAATGCCCCACAAGGCAGTCCACTTATTCATGCTCAGAACATCACCGATGAATTGACGGGTATCAATAGTTATGCCGGCCAGTTCCACCACGACACCAATCCATCCGCCGATCAAGTACAGATCATAGATGGTGAATTAAGACAATTCGTTGAGCGAGCGATCAATGTTGTTCATGCTGGAATGGCCTAGTGGTTCAGAGGGTGGCGTGCAGGCACATAACAATGCGATCAACTCGGACGCTTGACCGCTTCCTCCCTGCGCTGCCGCTCCGGTCGCTCGCCGTCAAGCGCCGGTTATCGCGCCGTTGGGTGTTTTGGAGAATTCGTTGAGCAAGAGTATTTTCCTAAGCCACACGCATGCGGATAAAGCGTTCGTTCGTAAGTTGGCAGCTGATCTTGAGGCGCACGGCGTTCGGTATTGGCTAGATGAGGCTGAAATTAAGGTAGGCCAATCTCTCATTAAAAAAATCCGCCAAGGTTTGGACGGCGTAGATTTTGTCGCCGCAATCCTTTCTCCCGACTCGATTGCATCGCCATGGGTTCAGCGAGAGCTGGATGTCGCGATGAATCAGGAAATTTCGGGTCGCCAAGTTAAGGTGCTTCCAATACTGTATCGCCCGTGTGAACTGCCTGCTTTCTACTGGGCAAATTTTATGCGGATTTTACGGACGAGCAAAACTATCCAGCGGCACTCAAGCACTTGATCGAAAGCACGGTAGGTTGGGGTAAGCTTTGCGCACCCCAACGTTTATCTGACAGACAACGTTAATCGGACTATAACGATGCCAAAATTTGCTTGTTATAATTCTTCTACTTGGTCAATCCGGGACGGTTATCTGTTGCGATGCGTTACCGACGTGCGAATGTAAAAGGCGGTACCTATTTTTTTACAGTGAACCTTGCTGAGCGACACTTATGTCTATTGACGAAATATGTTGATGCGCTTCGGGAAGCGGTCAGATCAGTCAAGCAACGACATCCGTTTTATATTGATGCCTTTGTCGTATTGCCCGACCATTTGCACGCAATCTGGACGCTGCCGGAACAGGATGCAGATTTCGCGACGCGGTGGATGCTGATCAAGGCGCAATTTTCACGCCGCATGCCCAAAAACGAGCATCGCAGCACAAGCAGAAAAAAGAAAGGCGAACGCGGCATTTGGCAACGGCGGTATTGGGAACATATGATCCGCAACGATAACGACTACGCGCGGCATGTGGATTACATTCATTTCAATCCGGTGAAACACGGTTATGTCGATCACGCCGTGGATGGGGCCTGGTCAAGTATTCATCGATACATTGCAGCAGGTGTCATTTTGCCCGATTGGGGGTGGAGTGATGAAACGAAGACAGGCGAGTACGGCGAGCGATGAGAAGCAGCATGTTGGGGTTCATAAAATTCACCCCAACCTACGTGCTATGTATGGCATTCAAATGCTTGCAAACATTCAGTCCAGTCCGCAATTAAGCTGCATATTGAGTGTATCCGATGTGGCTGCAAAGCGGTCTTTCCAGTATTTGAAAGCCGCATCTTCACGGGCTTCTGCACCGTCTTCACCCAAATCGCAACTATGTGCGAACTCATGCGCCAGGAGCGCTGCATAGCAGGCGCGCCGGTCTGCCTGGTCCAGTCCTGCTATTTTCGCAAGAAATTGCGGATAAATCTTGATTTTTTTGGTAAAAGGTGAGGACCAGCCGTTTAAACAGTCGCCATTATTTTTACACTTATCGGAAGGCATGCATTTTACCTTTCCGTTCTTCGAGAACCGGTTTTTAGCGCAGTTTCCCAGATTAGCGCCTGTTTCTGCTTCAACCAGCTTTTCAAAGTTTTCCCAGTCATCCACAATATTCCAGGCAACCGCATTAATATCCTTATCTTGTGTAGCATCACAATCAATCACTTTCAGATCGATTGTGGTACCGGATGAACCGGAAGTTGCGCCAGCATTCGATCCGGCTGTGTCGTTGAATCCATCGCAATCAATACCCTGACAGGTTTCTCCGGTATCAGGGTTTTCCATGCCGGCCTGGGCTGGATTCCCCATTAACGCTGCAAAAACAAAAAACAGACAGCCGACATAAATCTGTGTCCATTCAGAAAATTTCAGTATAGTTTGATTGTTTCTGTTCATGATCTCCGCCTCCGAAGTTGAATAAAATGCATATAACCTGTTGCCGATTATGACCAGAAGATTCTACTAACTTGTACATGATTCACTGTAAACGCAACGGGCATAAAATATGAGTCTGCCGGCACAAAAACGTCATTCGGTTATTAATCCGGTCATAATGAAGTATGACGTACCCTCATGCAGACCTATGAACCGATGCTATCCCAAACGCAAATAATATTCTGTGCCTTTTCTCACTGAGATGATCCACATATACATTCGTCGTGAACTATTTGAAGGGGAACACACAAGACAGGGACAGTTACGGGAACAGACGCGTATGGCGAGCGATGAGATCACCATGCTGGGGTTCATACACTCACCCCAACCTGCATGCCGCTTATTTGCAGTCCGCGCAGGGCCAGCAAACAGGAACATGACATAACCCAAAGGCGATGTTCCCGAACCGCGTTCATCACTGCAAAGAAACTCATTAGCACATTTGCGCATGTCCTCCACATAAGTGATGCCAATCAACCGTCGCGCCGGTACAATAACCGATAGTCAACTGGGAGGGACACGATGGCGACCATTGAACACAAAATCGTACCGCATCTGTGGTTCGATACCGAAGCCAGACAGGCGGCCGAGTTTTACACCACCGTTTTCGACAATTCACGGATTATCAGTACCGCCATGCTTGAAGGCACACCTTCCGGAACAGTGGAAGTGGTGACCTTTGAGCTGTCCGGGCAGGAATTTCAGGCTATCAGCGCCGGGCCCTTTTGCAGATTTAACGAATCGATTTCGTTCATAGTGAAATGCGATACACAGGACGAAATCGACTACTATTGGGAAAAACTCACTGCAGCAGGCGGACAGGAAGTGGAATGCGGCTGGCTGAAGGATAAGTTCGGCCTCTCGTGGCAAATCGTGCCGGCGATTATGGACACCATCATGCAATCGAAAGACCCGCACGCGCTGTCTCGCGTCACTCAGGCCTTCTTGAAAATGAAAAAATTTGACATCGCAGCGTTACAAATGGCTTTTGAAGGCACCCAGGATCATAGCGATCGCCATTGATGAAAACCCGGAATATGTCGCTTGTCTCTGACGAAACGGCAGGTTGCACCCGTATTCAACGCCAAGCCACTGGATTGGCATGTCACCGACCAGCGTTTGCCTGCAATCCTGCCTGCGACAATTTGTCGCATTGAATTCAGTTTCCTGCTCAAATATTATTCCAGATTCTCGAGCGGCAATAGCCCAAGTTGTTTCTCACGATTGATATCAATCCATTATCCGGGTCTATCGAAAAAACATCTTAAAGAAACTTCCGGAGTACCAACACTTGTACCGATTTATCTTATTTATTACAGGATTCTTTTTGCTTCTTGGCAATACGGCAGCTTTCGCGCATGAGGGCGAGCCGAATATGGCGTTTATTTGGCGCGACGGAAAAATTGTAGTCGACACCATGCGCCAGGGAAGAGCGCTGGGTGATCACACGGCATTTGTCATTAATTTTACCGATTCTCTCACCCCTTATCGCATGGGCGATGCCGGATTCACCGGGTCGGGCTTCGATCAGGGCGGAATAATCAGCTATCAAATAGAAAGCACCCTGCTGAAGTGGTCCGAAACAGAATCACTGTGGCTGCAGGAAGGCTTTGACGAGCAACTGGTTATCAGCCGCCTGTCGGTCGAAAACACAGTGACTGACAAAACAGGAACGGGATTACAGGGCTTTATTACAAATCTGACGACCAGCAGCAGCTTTGAAGCGCACCCGGTCTTCAAAATACAAAAAACAGACGAATCATTACCCGACGACGGCGCCTATATGGTTTTCATCAATATTCTGGGTTTTGACGAAACCGGTGAGGCCATTCTCTACAAGCCCTCTGTGCCATTTGCGCTGACTTTTCATATCAATGCCCAGGCAGGTTTTGACAAGCTGGCGCTATCTGCGGCACTAAAAGTCGTGCCGGAAATCGAGTTGAACGATTACAACCGTATGGATGCGTTATTTGACTGGGCAGAGTCACAATTTATCGAACTGTTCCCGCACACCGCTGACAGTCGTTTTTTATTCGGCTACTATGCACGCTGTTATAACAACAGCGTTTGTCTCGGCAGCAAAGATGGCAAGATCTACACTACCGGCGGTGTTTTTGGCGGTATTACCGAGCACGGTCCGATAAATGCTTTTTATGAAAGTGCGGGGCTGTAATGCGGACGATGCCATTCCATTCCCGAATTTTATCTCTGACAGGCCTGATGGTTTTTTTTTACCAACGGTATTTGCAGCCGATCCTGATACACAAGAAAAACCGGAAGATAAGAACCAGTCCGGTGCTATAACCGCAACTGCGGTCAACCCGGGAGCGCCTGTCACATTTGACACGATTACCATCGAAGCAGTCTCCATGCCTGCTGACCCGACGCAAAAACTGGACAGCCGGGAGTTGCGTGTTCACACAGGAGAAACGCTGGGTAAAACACTGGAGCAGGAACTAGGCGTCAATAATCTGTCCTATGGCCCCAGTGTAGGTCAGCCAGTCATTCGCGGCATGAGCGGCCCCCGCGTCAGAGTCATGCAAAACGGTATCGGAATGCATGATCTTTCTTCGCTGAGCCCCGACCTGGCTATCGCTTATGAAACCATGCTGGCTGACAGCGTCACCGTCTTGAGAGGCCCTGCTACTCTGCGTTACGGCGGCAATGCAATTGGCGGAATGGTCGATATTCAGCACCGACGAATACCGGAAAAGATTCCTCTGAACGGTGCCGCCGGCCGTATGGATTTTCGCTATGATCATAATTCAGCTGATAAAGCCGGAATGATTGGCATCGATATCGGTAAGCGGATGCTTGCAATTCACCTGGATTATTTTCATCGCGCATCAAATAATACGCATATTCCCGGTGCCGCTTTAGATGAAGCGGCAATCCGCCAGCAATTCCAGGTTGAACCCAGTACAAACAGTTTCAATGTCATTCAAAACAGCAATGCCAGCAGCCAGGGCGGCTCTGCTGGCATTTCGCTGATTGGCAGGCATGGCCATATCGGCGGAAGTTATCATGAAATGGTCAGAAACTATGGCATACCCCCCGGCGTTCCGGGTCATACCGAGCCAGGAAGCGTCGCACCGGAAGCCATCAGGATAGATATGTCGCAGCGCCGTTATGACCTGGACGGCGTGTGGAAAACCCTCTGGCCGTCATTGCCCAGGATAAGCGCAAAACTGAGCCACATCGACTATGATCATAAGGATTTTGATAAAAGCGTTGCGGATAAAAACACTTCGCTGACGCGCTTTAAAAACTCTGTCTGGGAATCACGGTTTGAAATGAACCATCAAAAAGGGGAATGGCTCGACGGGACTTTTGGTATGCAATGGCAGAATCGTTCTTTTACGGCGACCGGAATTGAAACGTTCACCCCTGCTACTGATGTCAATGCGCTGGGGTTTTTTATCACTGAAACTGTATTTATCACTGACCGCCTCGATTTCGAAATGGGCGCCCGTATCGAACATCAAACTACAAACCCCCTAAGCAGCGGAATCAGGCTGGCGGGCATTCCATCAGAATTGCCCCTGCCGGACAGGCTGAATTTTCTCACATACTCACTTGCAGCAAGCCTGAATTACGAGATCCTCCCCAAAACAACGATGTATTTAAACTGGCAACGCGCCCAGCGCGCGCCGGACATACAGGAACTGTTCGCATCAGGGCCGCATTTTGCAACCCGCAGCTTTGAAATCGGGCGCCTTAACCTTGACGCAGAGCAGACAAACCACTATGAACTGGGTCTGCGCTTTTCAGGAAACCAGATTCATATGCAGGCCAACGGCTATTACAAATCGATACAGGATTTTATTTACCTGGAAAACCAGAATTTCTTTTTTAATTTTGCACCTGATCCACCTCGATTTCAATTGACTTGCGCGGACCTGCGAAACTGTCTGCCGGTTTTTGGCTATGAGGCCAACACTGCAAATTTTGCAGGCTACGAAACCCAGATTACTGCGCAGCCACGCCTGGACCTGCCTTTCAATCCCTACTTAACATTGTTTTCTGATTATGTACGGGGATGGTTCAAGAATGATGCGCTGGGAGATGTGCCCCGGCTACCGCCATTACGGTTCGGCAGTGAAATAGGTTTTCAGTGGGCACAGTGGCGAGGCGGATTACGTTATACCCATGCCTTGCGTCAAGACAAACCCGGCAATCTGGAAACCGAAACGCTAGGTTATCATCGACTGGACCTGAATTTGTCTTATGACTGGAATATGTCCGGTTACAGGAAAATCCTTTTTTTCGCAAAACTCTCAAACATGACGGACAGGACCATAAGAAACTCTACTTCATTTCTACGAAATTTCGCACCCGAGGCGGGTTTCAGCGCCCTGGTAGGAATGAGCGCAACATTCTAGGTATCGCATGAGGCATTATCAAATGAAAGCGTTTCTTATTGACTGGATACATCAACCTATTAACACTTATTTCATAACACAATGATCTCACTCAATATTCTTCCCACAACATTGACGACACTTGCTTTTTTCAGGCTGTGCAGTATCGTTACAGGAACAATTGCCGGTATCTTTTTTTTGCATCCAGCCGGGCTGTACGCCGGCGAATTGCATCAGCATATAGAGGTCAAAATAGTCGACCAGCGCGTGCAGGCAAGTTTCTGCCAACCTGAAAAAGGGTGCAGCCTGGTAAGACCGGAAACGCTCGGTCTGCCTGCCGCGCAAATGCCTATCGACAAGCTGACCGGCATCCCGATTTATGTGTCCGAATTTATTATCTTTCCTGACCGCACTGCAATTGACAGTCCCGGTTTTGAGGGTCTGGAAGGAGACATGACGCCCGGGGACAGGGTCAGATATCTGGCAGGGGGCCACTTAAGTTATTGGAGTACCGATAAACGCCAATGGACGCTGGCGCCAAATAACATCCAGGTACGTCTGGCTGGCGGCCTGGATCTGGCGCCTGATCAGGACTGTGGACAGGTATTTTGTATCCCTGAAACGGTCGAGGGATTTACCCTGTTCAATCGACACGGCATCGAAGGCGCATCATCCCTGATTGTTGGGGAGATCCGCTCCGACGGTTCCCTGCATACACATCTCGACTGGATTATTGAGACTGCCGATGGAAATTCGGCTGCCCCTGCCGGTGCGTATATGGTTGAATTAAGGCTGATAACGGAATCATTTCCCGAGCCTTCTGATATATTATGGATTATGTTTAATAACGGTCTGGCCCTTGAAGATTTTCAGCAGGCCGTAGCAGGACGTGTACTGCAATCAAATACTGATACCGCTCTGGCAGACAGGCTGTTTACATGGGCGGAGTCTAATCACCCCGCTCTATTTCCACATGCGTCAACATCATTCGTAGCATCCGGTTATTATGCGCGTTGCTACCAGAACGGTGTTTGTGTGGCCGTGAAAGATAATCACGTCTTTGCGGTCGGCGGCGAGTTCGGCACCAGTATCATTCAACTCGGTGAATTTGATGTATTGACTGCGCAAGCCGGTTTTTGATTGATCGACAAAATACGCCAGCAACTAGAGTTACATGACGCAAAATCATTCAGATAATCAACTCCGCTTTCAACGGTAAATGGTCGGACGCTTTTCTGGTTATCGCAGTTTTGTAACTGGTTATCGAACGCAGGCATGACCGGGGTTTTATCCATATTCTGTCAAGCGCCAGCAGCGGCAGCTGTGATGGGAAAGTGGCCCGCGCGGTGGCTTTGCTGAAATGCCTGTGAAGCCATCGAAGCGGACGGCCCCATAAATACCATTCATTCAGATCACCCATCAGGATGGAAATATCAGCAGACTTGCGTTCGAATATGTCCAGCAGTTGTTTGACCTGCGCACGGCGTTCGCCGGGCATCAGGCCCAGATGAGTTGCAACAACCTGAATGCTGACATTCCCCAGCCTTGTCTTGATATAAATAGCACCCCGCGGCTCTCTGCCATTGATACTGATGTCTTCTCGGTGCAGCTCTTCGATTTCAAGCCGGGACAGCAGCGCGTTGCCATAGTGCGTATGTTCGCTGAACATGGTAATACCCGCAACGGCCTTCATTCCGGTATGTCGGCTCAGTTGCTCAAGCTGATTGATCCCCTCGCGCCGGGTTTCAACTTCCTGCAGGGCGATAATATCGGCATCCAGCTCTCTGATGACGTTCAGAACGCGCTCAAAACTGTATCTGCCGTCGGTTCCGATACAACGATGAATGTTATAGGTTGCAAGTGTTAGCGAAGTGATATCAGCACCTGTCATTTATTTTGTTACGAATGGTCCCTATGCTTCTCAGGATCGCGCGTTTTGCGTCTGATCCAGCTCATCAGAAAGTACGCGGCGGTAAAGGCCATGGCGACAGTCAGCGTAAGCCCGGCCAGATTCTCCGGCGACGGTTGCGCAATCGATGCGAGCGCACGTTCTGTAATGAGCGAGACAATGAACAGTCCCGGGATCATGCCAACCGCCGTGCCGGCAAGAAAATCGCGTAAATTGAAATGCGAAGCGCCGGCGACCAGGTTAGTCAATGAAAAAGGAGCCGCGGGGATAATGCGAACAGCCACAACACTGATTACACCATGCTGTGCAAGCTTGTTACTGATACTGTTGAGTTTCGATCCTGCCAGTTTGCGAACCGAGCTCCTGCTCATACGCAAACCGGCATAGTAAACAAGGAATGCACTGAGCAGGCCACCCACCAGTGAGCAGACAAACCCCTGCATCAACCCGGTCAATGCTACAGCCATGACGACGAACAGCGAAATTGGCAGTCGGGTGCACCCTATCAGTACAAATCCGGCCACTATCCATACCGGCAATGCAGGAACTCCCCGAATCGCGGCCAATGCGCTCGATACTGGCTGCAGATCAATCCAGCTGCTCAACGGCGTCCAGTGCCATAACGCAGACAGTACCGTTAGCGTCCCGATCATCCATAACCAGTTCGATATTCTCGATTTAACCGATTTCTCGGGTGCTTCCGGCAGAATCCGGTTTACGAAAAGCTCCGGTTCCAGTGGTTCCTCCGGATCGGCAATCTCTGTGTCAGGAACAACCTGGTCCACGTCCTTCGCCAGATCCATCGGCAGCTTTTCCAGATGTCTGTCACGGTTATCGGTCAGTTTTTCGATGGCAGCGATCAGCGAATCCGTCTGACTCAACGTATCATGCATGCGTTCAGGCGAACATGACAAGTGCTCCGCGAGCAGGCGATTACGAAAAGCGGATACGCTTTGTCTCAGGCTGTCATCGGATTCGGCGTCGATGATAATCATGCATTCATTGTCCAAGCTCATTGACCGGTTGTTCAGGTTGGCTGAACCGACAGCGACCAGTCTGTCATCAACAACCAGGATTTTTGCATGCACATTGATAGGAAACTCAGCCAGACCGGGGCCATCGGGATAATAAACTCTCAGGCGATCGTGTTTGTCATGCGCCTGTAAATGCTCGATCAATCGTATTCGCAACACGTCCATCGTCATTCGCGCCAGCCAGCCATCGGTCTCCCTCGGCTGCACAATCACAATTTCAGGCCCCTGGGGTTTTTCCAGGCTGCGCTGCATCGCCTCTGCAATCGAAGGCACGGTAAAATACTGATTTTCAATGTAAATATATCGTCTTGCCGAGTCGATTGCATCCAGATAACAATTGAGTATTTCGCGTACTTCATCCTGCTGTTTGAAAGCACAGCTGGTCCGGGCCAGGCCCGCCGTAACGTTCGATATGTCGACAGGTGTATTTTCAGGCCAGATATCCGTTGGTTTTTCGCTATCCGTTCCGCTGTTATCGACAACTGGCAAATCTTCATGTACCACCCATTTCCAGCGCTCACGAAACAGTTCGGCAAAGGCTGCAGCCGCGTCCCCTTCCAGCATCAGCTGGACATCGTGAAATGGTCTGAAAACGGTGCTGTCGGCACCGTCTCTTTTCGGGTTGCCCGGGTCATGGTCCGGCGTATCCCACCGCCCAAGGGTGAGGTCCAGTCCACCGACGAACGCAAGCGTATCGTCGATAATCACGGCTTTCTGATGTTGTGAAGCCCCAGCAGGCTGGTAATCATCCAGGCAGAAATGCACTCGGGGATTCGTTTTCCATTCCAGTTGATAAATGGGGAACCACTCGCGACCCACACTGTATATCATGGCAAAATCCCAGTTCAAAATATATATGTGAAGATTCCGGTTCTTGTCCGTCAGCGTGTCGAGAAACTCGCCCAGTTTTTCCGGGTAACCGTCGTCACCCGCATCGCGTACCAGTTTCAACTGACTGTTAATATCCCAGCTTAATATATAAATCGTGTGCTGCGCTTTCTTCATGGCCGCGCGCAAGGTAGCAAAATAATCAGCGCCATCGATGAGAAAGCGCAACCTGTCAACCTGCTCAATGCGCCAGCAATTCCAGCCGGTTTTTAAAATAGACGCCATACGATAGTTTCCTCAAACCTTAAAACAGAAATATTAAACATTTGTTTGTCTCGATGGTCGGACTACGACTGATTTGCCTGAGGCAAAAATTGCAAGATCATCGTCATCACTGAGTTCTTCTGCATCATTTGATTGCCATCTGAATTATTTCACACTTATTGCTGTAAATAATTTTATAGTAAAACACGGTCAGCAGCCGGCAATGACCAGCCATGCGAGGCATCTGCAAACACACGGAGACAGTTTAACTGTTATGCCTCAATATTGCAGTGTATCGTTGGCAATAGCGCAACAACGGAATCTGGAAACGGATATTTCAACAACATACCACGAGACTGGCCATCACTGTGCCGAACACGATCTGCTACTCCCCGAAGCCTTCGCAGCAGCGTTCGTTGAATATCATATACCCTGTTTATCTGATTGTTTGCTTATGGGACATGATCATGGCACAGAAAATCTGGGTGACGGCCGACTGCTCATTGCTGTTTCGGTCAATGAACTGCTGACGCTTGTAGAGATTATCGGCGATATCCCCTCAGGCAGTCTGTCACTGATTGACGACGCGCTCCACAACCTGAGCGATGTCGCATCGTTCGGTATCGCGCTTGTTGCTCGTAAAATCGGACGCAAGCCGGCGGATGAACACAAAACATTCGGCTACAAACGCGCCGAAGTAATCGCCGCACTCATCAATCTCAATCTGGTCACACGCTGATCATTGTCGGGCTCTATCTGGTCTATGAAGCGCTCTGGTGTTTGAAAAGGCCCGAGGTAACGAGGGCTGGACGGTCATTATTGTAGCGGGGAATTCTTGTTGCGGATATCAGCACCGCTGTGCTGACGTATAGCATGCCAAAAAAGAGCATGAACATCAAATCGGCTTTATTACATAATGACTCCGTTGTGCTGGCTTTGACCGCCGTTATCGTCGCCGGCACGCTGATACTGCTGTATGGCTGGTATTGGACGGACACGGTACTGACGCTGATCATTGCGTGCTATGTGTTATGACAGAATATTACAATGCTGCCCAAAACCATTCATCAGCTGATGGAAGAAACACCGGTACAGCTTTCAATTTCAGGCGCCATTTCCGAAATGGAAAACGTCGACGGCGCGGAAAGTGTTCACCATGTCCATATCTGGCAGCTTGACGAACACCACAGCGCACTGGAAGCACACGTGGTCATCAAGCAGCTGTACTTTACCGGATATTGAGCACATTAAGACAATACTCAGACAGCGTCTGTATGACCCATTTGAAATAGACTATTCCACGCTGGAAATAGAACTCAAAGGCAGCAACTGCGACCCGGCAAATGACAAATGCCCGCCAGAAAGCACCGCATAACCCGGGTTCAATTGCCTACTTCGAATTCGATCGATAACAAACCGGCTGATGAGCGCTGACAATTAGTGCGCTGAAGCTGGAATGGAATAAAACATGCCTGAATTATCGAACAGTATAACCATTCGACCGGTACTGCCCGATAATTTTCTGGCTGATAAAATTGCGGACTGTACCGGCTTATTGCTGCCCTGGCTGCTTGAACAGGTCAGACGCGATCGTCTGGACTCTCTCCTGCAGTTGCACATCCGACTGGATAGTCTGACCCATAGCATTGTACTCATCAGCAGTCAGCCCAACCTGCTGAAGCACAAGCAACATCTGTTTATTGGCAGTCTCCAGCACTTCCTGCTTTTGCTGATCAGAGTCAATACCCTGTAGTTGAGTGAAAGCCTGCTGTTGCAACTGATACAGCTCCGCATTTGCCATAATAAAAGACTTGAGTTCTTCATTACTGTACGTGGCCGAAACTGCTCCAGCTCCCGCCTGATCCTCGGCAATGGCGGGCGTGAAGCAAAGAATGCTGAAGATACAAGCCGCGACTATACTGATCGTCCATTTATTATGCATGCATAACTCCTATGTTTAATTTAAAATTTACCGAGCCTGCCAACAACTGAAACGGTTTTTATTGTAGACCTGCTCCGCGACCACCCTAACAGATAATCAAGGTATATTCAAACAGACCGCCTGAATGATTCGATCGTGCCGCTGTCATATTTGTATAGCTGTCAACGTCAACCGCGACAACCAGCCGTACCAGCTTCAGGTCGAAGTTATGCCGGTTCCTGCAATCACGCGATCATGTATGATGGGGCATTACGGCACCCGCCTTGCTGCCGGCTTTCAACAACTGTTCAGTCCTGCGGAACCTGTTAATGTTCAATGAAGTATTAAATTTCTGGTTCGATGAGATCGATCAAGCAATGTGGTGGTCGGCGAAACCTGCTTTCGACGGGTTGATTCGCACGCGATTTCTTAACTTGCACCAGCGGGCTTCACAGTGTGAATTATCGAACTGGAGGTGCCACGCACATGGCAGACTTGCGGAAATCATCATTCTCGACCAATTCTCACGCAATATCTATCGAAACACGCCATGCGCATTCGCACAGGACCCGATGGCGCTTGTACTGGCCCAGGAAGCTATCGCCTGCAATACGCAGCAAACACTCTCGCCAGTCGAATGCAGTTTCCTGCTCATGCCCTATATGCATAGCGAATCCAGATTCATCCATCATCAGGCGAAAGCACTCTTTCGCACGTTCACACCTGATAAAAGCTATACTTTCGAACTGCGTCACAAGGGAATTATCGATCGTTTCGGCCGTTATCCGCACCGAAATCGAATACTTGGCCGGGGCTCGACTGCCGAAGAAATTACGTTTCTCAAACAACCCGGTTCTCGTTTTTGAACATCAAAAATACGCCGCAAACAGAAACAGTGTCAGTGCATACAGGCTTGTCCTGTTTCGTTGTCGCCCTGTAAACTTCAGTCCGGTTGAAAAAAAACACTGCCGAAAAAAACGACATGTCCCTGTCTTACTACGACTCTCCCCACGGCACCCGTATCGCCTACTGTTTCACGCCCGGAAAAACGGATCGAGACACTTCACCCGGCATCGTGTTTCTGGGCGGATTCCGATCCGATATGAATGGAACCAAAGCGCGCTTTCTGGAGCAGATCTGTGCTCAAAGCGGCCAGTCTTACCTGCGTTTTGATTATGGCGGTCACGGTAGTTCCAGCGGCGTATTCGAGCAAGGCACGGTCGGATCGTGGAAACAGGATGCAGTCGACATCATCGACCATGTCTTCGCCCAGCGTGGTGTCGTTCTGGTCGGCTCCTCCATGGGAGGTTGGATCGCTCTGCGTCTGTTGCTTGAACGACTTGTGCAGGTCAAAGGAGTAATCGGCATAGCAGCGGCCCCCGATTTCACGCGGGATATCAAAAACCGGATGACATCACCGGAACGCGCGTCACTGACGCGTAACGGATATCTGGAACTGCCAAGCGCCTATGCAGAAACCCCGTATATCGTCACTCGCGCCCTTCTGGAGGATGGAGAACGGCAGGCCGTTCTGGACAAAGTGCACGAAATACAGGTCCCGTTGGTGCTGATTCACGGCAAGCAGGATGCCGATGTGTCGTGGAAAAAAGCCCGTGATACGGCAACCGCCTTCAAAGGCCCCGACACACGCGTCTTATTGATCGATGAAGCGGGCCACAGGCTGTCCAAACCAGAAAACCTTCGGGTCATTGCCAACGAGCTTGCCAGAATTTCTGCAACTGCATGTACGTATACAAAGCGAAACACCAATCAGCGCCAACGTTGAAAACAACATTTTACAAGACATGATGTTTATTTTCTCAGCAGCGAAATATGGATGAAGGTGGGATGCAGTTTAAGGTGCCAGTTCAATAGAAAAGTACATAAAGTATTGGGACAGCGTATTTATCTGGCTAAAAATATGCTGTCCCCGGCGCTACTATATCTAGAGCTGAACGTGCCGAAGTTTCTGTACTCTTCCTCGCGCACTATCAGCTAACCGACCGCTTAACTTTCTTTACGGCTGCGGCGCATTGCCACCATCGAAAACAGCCCCAGACCGAGCAGCGTCAATGTCGCAGGCACAGGTACCGGATTTGTCTGTGTTTCTATACGCAATTTTTGCTTAACGCCGTCCTCGAAAGTGGCAAAATTGGTCGCATGCAGTGCGAACCCGTCATTGGTGATCACATTGTTATCATAAAAAGTATTAATGCCTTGCGAACCGATAGTGATCCCGTTGACTGTAACACCTGCAGCTGCGGCTGCGTTCCGTGCCGCCCGGGTAGAGCTTATGCTTGAAGTACCGTCACCCGACACATCCATGATCAGGTTGGTGCTTTCAAAGCCGTTATTCCCGGTCAACGTGGATAACGATTTATTCATCCCGGCTGAAATGTTTGTACCACCACTGCCAGGACGCCCGAAATTGTCCAGCGTATTGGCAAATGCGTTGATACTGGCAACAGAATTCAGCAGCGTGTAGGAATCCAGGCTGGTGGTAAATGCGCTTGACGCAAAGAATATCGCATTCACGGCTATTGCGCCATTGGAACCGTTGGTCAGGATATTGTTTTGGACGACGGGATCACGAAAAGCATTGGCGTACCCATCCATCATCAGGTTGTACTCGCTGCCACTCACGCTACCCGATACATCGATGACCAGCGATAATTCCGCGTCAACCAGTACGGCTGAAGCAAAAGAAGAACTCATCAGCAACGGTATTGCTACCAGGGCACTTTTGGTTGTTTTTTTCATAATAAACACCTCTTATTTATTGTTCGTTTATAAATCAAACTTAAATGTACACAGTACAATTACACTTAAGCAAATATCGTGCCTGCTTACAGTTCTTGCCTAAAATTCATAAAGTTAACCAAACAGCCATTTTTTCATATTTTTGATTTGTAAATAATACCGACACTCTGACACGGTGCCCTGCAGTCAGACCGTATACTGCTTTTCAGCCAGTAAATCCACGAATCAGCGCAACATGCTCACAAAAAAAAATTGCTGCCTGACCGCCGCTGCCTGCGCCGGCCATACCGCACAGAATCACAAATTGGTACAATCCGTAACAGAGGCGCGCGCAGATATATTGAAAAGCGTTGAGTATTAATAAGCGGTTACATTCCTATTGGAGACGTGCCCGGTATGATCACCGCAGAAAAAGGAAATATGGATCCAAACGATATCAAAGACTGGCTGATTCCCATCGCATCATTTGCCGGCATCATTTCAACATCTGCCGGTATATGGCTCGCGTTGAAGGAATACCGGCTGAAACTCAGGGCGGAGCAACATCTGGCCGAAAGCACCCGTGCGGAAACCGATATTCGGTTATTTACGCATTTTACGGACATCCTGGAAGTCGCTACCGGTAGAAGAAGAGATCCGGTCTATTCCAAGGAAGTAGCGGAAACATTGTTGGAAAAACTCCACATTGAACCGCTTGATACTAATTTCGACTATCGAGCCCTGCGGGAAAAAATCGCCACTTCTGCGCTATTGCATTCATGGGTCGGCACATCGTCTTCCGATGCGGCTTTTGCGTCGATTACAACGCTGGCTTTGAGGCATAGCGTTTTGATTCCTTCTGCCATTCAGGCCCTGGAGTCGTTTAAAGACTGGAAACCGGAACTGGCGGAAAAATATCTGTCACTATTGAGAAATGCCAGACCGGCGGCGGGCAATAAAGAGGTGGATTGACAGCGCATTCATGCCGGTCGGACATTCACATAATTCCTGTCATAGAGCTCTGGGGCACGCCTGCGCGGCTTATCCCGGCGTATCGGTTTCGATGATTTGCAGCGCGCCCGACGGACAGTCGGCCACTGTCTGGCGGATTTCAGCATCGCTTGCGCCTGCCTGATCAATCATGAATTGGCCGTCGACAACTTTGAATACCGCTGGCAGGCTGTTCACACAGTTACCTGCATGAATGCAGGTGTTGGCATCGTAGGTTACTTTCATAAGCGTCTTCCTCCTTCCTGTTACTCCAACAAACAAGAATCGCCAGTCTACAGTGTACTGCGCAATCCTCGACTCAAACAAAGCATATTCACTGAATAGTCTACAGGAACCTGTGAATGAATGAAAAGTATGGCATGACCCGGGTAGTACAGATTGTTATTCTTGAATCCCGGAAAATAAATCATGCATTCGTTATACTAGAACCTGCAGATCGCGAAAGTGTCTGACTAACCATCAACACGTCCTGAAAGGATCGACATGGCGGACAAACTGATCATTCGAAGCATGACACGGCCCGAAGTAGACATATTGATCGAGTGGGCTGCCAATGAAGGCTGGAATCCGGGCCTGCACGATGCCGGGCTCTTCTGGGCGGCCGATTCGGAGGCTTTTATCGCTGCCGAATACGACGGCAGGCTGATCGGCGGCGGCGCCATCACGGCGTATCGGGATGAATTCGGATTTATGGGCTTTTTTGTCATCCTGCCCGAATACCGGGGCCGGGGTTTTGGCAACATCCTCTGGCATGCCCGCCGCAACCGGCTGCTCGCCCGTTTGCGCCCTGGTGCGAGTATCGGCCTGGACGGCGTCTTTGCAATGCAGGATTACTATGCCAAAGGCGGTTTTGTTTTCTCGCATCGTGACATTCGATTTCGTGCCGAAATACCTGAACATTACCCAACCGTGCTGAACGATAAAGCAGAGATCGTCCCGCTGGCATCGGTGCCGCTTGATCAGGTGCTGGCTTTTGACCGCACATGTTTCCCTGCGTCGCGCACAGCTTTTCTGCAAGTCTGGGTCAACCAGCCGGATGCGCTTGCTCTGGGATGTCTGCACGATGGAAAATTTGCCGGTTATGGTGTTGTGCGGCGTTGTCTGGAAGGCTTCAAAATCGGCCCGCTGTTCGCGAATGACAGCCATATTGCCGAAGCCCTTTACGCCCGTCTGGCAGCATTTGCCGCGGGCGGCCCGCTCTATCTCGATGCGCCGGAAAACAACCCCGCTGCAATTGCATTCGCAGAACAACACAGTATGATCGAAGTGTTCGGCTGCGCGCGAATGTATCTGGGCCCGGCTCCCGCATTGGCGCATGAACATATCTTTGGGGTCACAACTTTCGAGCTGGGTTAATGAATGCACGCGATTTAATCGGCTATGGCATCCATCCTCCGCATCCCCGGTGGCCAGACAATGCACGCGTCGCGGTCCAGTTTGTGCTTAACGTCGAGGAAGGCGCGGAATCGTGCATTCTTAACGGCGACACCTGCTCGGAAGCCTATCTGCACGAATTGCCGGGGCGGGCGTCTCGGGCAAATGAACGCGACTTGAGCGTCGAGAGTATGTACGAATACGGATCGCGTGCCGGTGTGTGGCGTATTCTGCGCCTGTTCAGCGAACGCGAACTGACACTGACAGCCTTTGCCGCGGGCAGGGCACTGGAACTCAACCCCGAAATCGGCCGTGTGCTCGCCGAGGCCGGACACGAAGTTGCCGGACACGGGTACCGCTGGCTGGATTACCGCAACATTCCTGAAGACGAAGAACGCCGCCATATTGTGCTGACGATTGAAACCATTGAGCGGCACTGCGGCCTCAGACCCGTAGGCTGGTATACCGGACGAGGCAGTTGCAATACCCGCCGCCTGGTGCGCGAGACGGGCGAATTGCTGTACAGTTCGGACGCCTATAACGATGACCTGCCTTACTGGCTTGACGGCTCGCCGCCCCACTTGGTAATTCCGTACACTCTGGTCAACAATGACGTCCGCTACCTGCTGCCGAACGGATTTGCCTCCGGTGACGATTTTTTCCGGTCCAGACTGTGTGAAAACTCAAAATCTGTGTTTTTGTAGCTGAACTTGCAATCATAGCGGCGTATAAAAATAATCTAAGCGGTTAGAACCAGCCGT
>NZ_FOCP01000044.1 GCF_900110145.1 Nitrosomonas marina
TACCTGGCTAAACTGAAACTATGAAAAAATGCCCGCATCCGAAGGGGTAGGTACAGAGAGGAAAAAGGAAATCCCCTCGGTGCGGACGGACAAGAGGAACGGCAAGTAAAATTCCTCACCTGGAATGCCAGCATCTGCATGGGTATTCCATTGTTTTTACGCGGCGTTTTCATTTCTTTCTATTTCTTGTGGATAAATGTCATGACTCAATGACCTGACGGTAACCACTCGATTCGTGATTTCTTCAATAGCAAGACGATATTCAGGAGGCACCGTAGGTACTCCTGATGGATGATTAATCCATTTGTATACGTGCTGCTGTTTTAGATTTTTTTTGCCAAGTCTTTTGTCTGCAAACCAACAATTTATTTTTTTTGCCAATTCAGACTGGCCGCCAGCTACTTCTATAGCTTTTTGCAATGGATATTTACTCATGGAGAAAATAATACAACCATTAGTTGTAGAATGTCAACAACTGATAGTTGGTTGTAATCAGCATATGATTTATCGCATGAGTGATAAAGAAAAAGCGCTTTTCTCCAAGCGCCTGAAAGAATTATGCGATGAAAAAAACCTTCCTGAATATGGAAGACAAACTCTTCTACGAAAAAAATTTGGCGTATCTCAGGAAGCTGTTCGCAAGTGGCTTGACGGTGAATCGATACCAAAACACAGCCATAAAGTAGCGCTGTGCGACTACTTCGGTGTCAATTTTGAATGGCTCTCAACTGGTAGAGGCATTAAATACCAAGAGCTAAACAAGGCTGAAAAAACCCTCAAAATGCTGGGAATTGATCCTGACAAATTGGATCTGGACCAGGTTGAAAGCATTAAGATTTTGATGGAAATACCAAAAGAAAACAGGAAACAGGCTAAAAGAGTCATTGAAACATTTGCAAAACCAGATAACGATGGAGAAGAACAAGGATCTGGCGGGTGATAAGCTTGTAATTCTGAAAGAGCGCTGCAAAAGACCAAATTGCTTTTGCAAGAAGACCCCGTTTATCGTAAACATACTCATTTAACATGGATAAGTATGAAAGAAGGCGCTTGAATTTAATAAAGCTACGTGACGAGAAATGTAATGGAGTCAATGCCGAAATCGCTCGCAAGATTGGAAAAGACCAATCTTACGTCAACCGTATATTCTATCCAGAAGGAAAAAAAGGCAAAAAAAGAATTGGTGACGATATTAAAGAAATAATTGAAACCGAATTCGGATTACCAACCGGATGGCTCGATGGCGTTGACTCAAACAACATTCTCGGTATCGATGAAACAAAGTTAACATTCAAGAACATAGAAATGATGCGAAGAATCGCACGGATGGATGAAGAGTACCTGAATGTAGTGGATGATATTCTTAAGATCGTTGAAAATAAAATCCATCCAAGAAAAGAACTAAAAAATAAGTAACCAATAAGAACTTAGACGATGGCGCTATGAAAAATAGCACAAATGCAAAAAAGCTGGCTTTGAAATTAATAATAATCTATTTCATTGTCACATTTACAACTGGATGTGTTAGCACTCAAGAATTACAGCATTCTATGGATGCTATTGATTCATTTTGGGGTGGAATAAATAGTAAGACGCTTGCATCTCAAGGTAGCAGAACATATTCAAATAATGTTGATAAATGCATGAAAGCAGCTAAAAATGCAGCGGGCCAACTCGGATTTACTATAATTGAAGAAAGCAGCAATTCTTTAATCGTACAATCTTTAACACCTAATCCATTTACAAAAGAAGAGTATCAAGCAATTAAGGAAATAGAAGAGCCAATAATGCAAGCTATGGCATCAAATTATGTTGGAAAATTCTATTCTACGATCTTTGTTTTAGACGACAGCGGCAACTTTTATATAACAGCAAGAATTGAAATTTTATCGATCCGGTCACAAGAAGAATCCTCCGTGAAAATTGCTTTCAAATTACATCCCAAAAATAAAAGCAAATGGATCATATACGGAACCAACCCACCACCTGAGGCAGTTAAAAAAGGGCTTGAAAAATGGTGGAATGCTTTTGAAGAAAACCTAATTGAATTAATGGAACCTGCTTAACCCTAAGGGATGAAGATAAATTGAAGACTATCCAAACTCTTATTTTTGTGTTGGTTGCAGCATTTGTTTTTGGCTGCGCATCCAACCAACTTAAGACGGACGAGGCATCATTCAATAAAGGACTAGCAGCGTTAGAACACGGTGACTTTGCAGTTGCTTCCGGTATTTACTCTGAGCTCTCCAAAAATGGATACCCTGCCGCAATGAACAACCTCGGCGTATCACTTTTAATGGTTGATCGCGAAGATGAGGCTCTATATTGGTTTAATATGGCCAGCAGGTATGGCGATAAAAATGCAAAAGAGACATTAGAAAAAATGGGACGCCCAGCGCCTAGTTCTGATTTAGTTGGACAGCACCCAACACAAATACAAGAAGCAAAAATGAGACAGTTTTTTGTTACAACATTAACTGGTCTTGCAATAGGCGTTACTGCATATCTAATCGTAGATAGTGTCAATAATCAATATAAAGTTGCTCCTGCTAGCAGTAGCAGACAAACATCAGGCTCTTCATTTTCTGGCCTCGCCAGCTCCCAATCAATGAGCTTGAAAGGATTTGGAAGCAACAGGAATTTAAATTTAGAAGATGATGATTATCCATATTCCAGTTTTTCTGGAATGCTTTATAAATATGATCTATCAAAACCGATTGATCAGATAAAGTATGATTTGGATATTTCATCGCAGCTAATTGACAGCATAAATCCAAGCTACAAAATTGACATGGATAGAGATTTTGGACAATTTGGCGGTGGAGCAAAGTGGTGATTTCAGTACCACTTTTTTGGTAATTTATCTCAAACTATGTTCTGACACGCTCGATTACGGTTAACCTACTGCATTTCTTTTCCAAACAAAATAACACTTCTCTCATTAGTTAACAGTAGTTATTTTTAACATTCATTAAATTTCATCAACAGTAGACCGATTTAAATATTAGGAGCAGCTGGTTCTCTCCTATAAAGACAAGTCGGCCATCTGGCCGGCCTCACCCTACCCGCACAGAAGCCGTTTCATCATTTTTTATCTCCGTTTAAATTCCAAAAAATTTTTTCCAAAATTACAACTTATGGTTGTTGACTAATAACAACTTATAGTTGTAATATATTAACTATCGCATCTCACCATTAGTTGTAAACGTAGATGTGTAGAAAGTGATCATCTCTCCCCTAGTGATGACGTGTACCGCAATAGCGGTGTTTCCGAGGCCGGATGATCGAGATTTTTAGATTCACCGGTCTCTTTTTTGACTTTTTACGAATTTTTATTCAAAGGAGCAAAAATATGTTCAAGAGTATCTCCCTTTCAATTCTTGCTGCACTGGGCGGCGATATCGATCGCGGCGCAGCTGCCCTGACCATCGCAGAACACCCTACCCTCGCGCAATGCGAGAGGCATATCGGACGCACATACAACGTAGACCTGGATCAGTACACAAATGAAGGCTACGAAATGAAACTCAAGCTGAATAACACCAGAGCGCACGGTTTCAATGATAACCAGACTTCCACATGCATCCAGACCGTCAAGCCAGAGGATGCACAGGCAATCTATGTCATAGGCGTGATCTACCAGAGCAACGGCTACGGCTCACAGACATATCAAACCGAGGCTTTATACCTTGGATCACCAGCTCAATGTGATGAGATCGATTCGCTGCTTGCAAGAATCAACCCACATTTCACGCCGCCTGAACTGGGAATAATGGCCGGCTGCACAAATTTGACCGAATCGTAATTCACTAACGGAGGCTGTGGCGGGTAGCGTCGATGCCAGGGATTTTCGTCCGTCATGCAGGATAACTTGCCCGCCTCCACCAATAACAAGGTAGATAACAATGAGCCAACGATGGAACGTAGATAACCCTCAGATAGTTGAAATACTTAGCGACTTCTCTGTACCAGGCCATCACCCTGAATTGTACGTTGTGCACACAAGTAATTTGCCAGTACTGGTAGACCGGCTGAAGGACCAAATCAGGGCAGACATTGAAGCTGAATACATGGGGAGAAATCAATAATGGTTACATGCGATATCAAAGTGGTTTCTGGCGGTTTCAAGATCGAGTATTCAGGTATATACAAAAGCACTTCTGATGCTGCTATGAGAGCGATTAAATCACACATGAAGGATGGCAAAAGATTTGCTTTATCTGTAGAGGAAAAGCATTGCAAGAAAATTGATGCAGATTTGCCAGAAATTCTTAGAGACCAAGCCTAAGCGGAGGCGGTATGGAATTAGCAAATTTTAACCACCAGAAAGCTGAGCAGCGGAGGTCGACGGCGATGCTGAATGACTTCCAACGCAAGGCTGAGATATTGCTGCAGGAGCGTATTTCAATCCATGAAATGGTCGACTGCCTGTGCGAAGCGATCAATAACACGCAGATTAATCATCACGATGAAGAATCGCTCGAATACCAGAATCTTCAGTTTTGCCATGACGTGATCGAATCGACCACTTGCGCGTTGGAACTGGAGAGAAACATTGATCCAAAACTGGCGCAGATTCGTGGACTGCTTGAAGTTCAATGCAGGCTCGAAAAAATTAAAAAGGAATTGTCATGACTGAAATGGATAGAACAAAATACATTGGAGGTGGTGACGTCGCGGCAATACTCGAAGTGTCACCTTGGAAATCGCAATTTCAGCTGTATCAGGAAAAAATTGGCGAATTCCAGGAAGAAATAACACCACAAAAACAGAGATTGTTTAATCGCGGCAAGCGTTGGGAACCGGTTGTTATAGATATGCTTGTCGATGAACTTCAAAGCCTGGGACATGATGTGCATATCCTGGATCGTAACAAGAGATATAAAGACCCTGTGCACAACTTCATCGCTGCAGAAATTGACCTTGAATTGATTATTGACGGTGAGGAATTTAACGGTGAAATGAAAACCGTGCACCCCTTCGCGGCCAAGGATTGGGGCGATGAGAACACAGACGAGATCCCCATATATTACACCGCCCAATGTCTACACGGACAAATGGTTGTCGGAAGAAATAGAACCATCGTGGCGGCACTGATCGGCGCAGACGATTTGCGCGTGCATTTTGTTGACCGCGACGAGGAAATGATTCGGATCATGCGGCAAAAAGAAATTGAATTCTGGACTCGCGTTCAAAACCGTGACGCGCCGGAACCCGCCACGGCTGACGACATAAAGCATTTATTCACCAAGGATTCCGGTTCGGCTGTTGAAGCGAACAATGAAATCATCGGGGCAATAGAAGAAATCAGAACGATTAAATCTTCACAAAAGAACCTTGAGGTTGAACTGGAACGCTTAATTATTCAGGTAAAAAAATACATGGGTGATTCTGCGTACCTGTTTGCCGGCAGAGACCAACTGTGTTCATGGAAGAACAACAAAGACGGCAAAAAAACAGACTGGATGTCGGCCTTTTATGATCTTGTTGGCAAATCAACAGGGATTAGCAAGGCTGATCTTGACCAAATAATCAACGCAGCCACAAAAGTAACACCCGGCTCTCGTGTTTTTAGATTGGAGTAAGGAGAAATTTATTATGAGCACTAGCACACTCAAATCTGTGGTTTCTGGTAATGGAGCAAAACCAAAGAATTTTCCCGCAATGCTGGATCAATTCAAATCAGAAATCGCAAGGGCATTACCTAAACACTTAAACCCTGACCGCATGGCAAGAATAGCATTAACAGCGTTCAGGAGAACTCCGAAGCTTGGCGATTGCGATCCGCGCAGTGTATTCGCAGCCGTGATACAGGCCAGTCAGCTTGGTTTAGAGCCGGATACCCTTGGGCGATCATACCTTATCCCATACGGGAAAGAGTGTCAGTTTGTTCCGGGTTGGAAAGGATTAGTTGACCTGTCAAATAGATCAGGTAACTGCACAACCTGGACTGGCGCAGTATTTGATGGAGATCATTTTGAATATGCGCTTGGTGACAGACCCTTCGTCACTCACAAACCGGGTGATGAATTCGATGTTGACTTGTTAACTCACGTATATGCAATTGGTCGCGTAAAAGGTGCTGAGTGGCCTGTCATCGAAGTGTGGCCGGTGTCTCGCGTAAAAAAGCATAGAGACAGATACAGCAAAGTCGGCAAGCGGCACTACTCTTTCGAGAATTTTGAAATGTATGCGCGAAAGGTTGTTCTGCTTCAGGTGTTGAAGTACATGCCAGCCAGCGCAGAAATGTCAGCGGCCATTTCTTTGAATGATGCTGCTGAGGTGGGCAAGCAAGGGTTAACAATTGATGCGGCGGTAAATAATGACTGGGCGCCAGTGGAAGATGAGCCTGAAGATGTGAACCCTATAATGGATGAAGAAGGCCCAGGTCAGAAACAGGAAGCAAATCCTGAAGCCAAACCAGAGCCAGAACAAAAGGTCGAGCCAAAGGCAGAACAGAAGCCTTCCACTTCGGAGACTCAACGCAAACCGCGCAATCAAGAGCCGCTGGATTTGGAATAACCATTAAGCAATAAACAAAATATCGAAGGATCAATCATGGATGAATCGGATTTCAGAAAAATTACGGCAGAAACGGTTGGCAGGGATTTACTCGAAGCTCTTGTGCAGGAAATAAGGTTAATGCCAGATGTATGGCAAAAAATGTCAAAAAAGAAACAGGATGATGTTATTGAACGTTTACGCAGTCGCGTAGAAGAAAACATCAAGATGGTTGTTCATGTCCTGTCCGCCCAGGGCCGCATCGTAGTGGTGGGCGATCTCGAACAGATTACTATCAAAGATGGCGTGAAAGCCGTCATCCGGTTTGGCACAAACGCACCGAACTTGCATGAATTATATGATGCGAACGGCAAAAGCGTCATGGTAGTGGTTGCAGATGCGGCGGATCATACTGGCGGCATGGACGAAATACAAGGAGAAAATGACCAGCGCGCATTCGATTTAGGCCATGAATACCATGACAATGATGGCGGCGGAATGGGAGACGATGAAACGATTGACTCAAGCGCAACCAGATTGCCATCACCTGATGACGTAAAACCGACAACCGAAGAGTTGAATAAGGCGTTCGAGGATGGATACCAGGCTGCTTCAGAGGGCAAGCCACAAAGCGATTGCCCGGTTGTTCGCAGTGAACTGGTCGTCGAATGGATTCGCGGCCATAAGGCGTGGCATGAAGAAAACGCTGACGAAGAGGTAACGGAGCAATGAAAATCAGCGCAATCAACATTGAAAACTACCTGTCCGCAAAGTCGGTATCAATCAAATGCAGTACACCGGTAACACTGATTGCCGGCCACAACGGATCTGGAAAATCGTCCATTCGTGACGCGGTACAGCATGCCTTAACGGGCGAAGCTTCGCGCGTCAGTTTGAAAAAGGAATACAGCCTCCTGGTATCTGATGAGCATGACTCCGGTTTCGCTGAAGTGATTACCGGCGAGAATAAATTCAGCATCGTTGTTCCGTCCGGCAAAGGCAATCATTCAGAAATTCCTGTCTTACCCTATGTGCTGGAAGCGCAGCGATTCGCGCAGCTGGATGAAAATAAGCGTCGTTCATACCTGTTCGGACTATCTCAAATCAGCATTAACCCTACCGTGATATGCGAAAAGCTGGTTAATGATCTCAAATGCAACGCAGACAAGGTTGAGCGGATCAGATCACTGCTTCGCGCTGGATTCCAGGCTGCACAAAAATCCGCTGCAGATAGCGCCAAAGAAGTCAAGGGCGAGTGGAAAAGCACCACTGGCGGGCAGACATGGGGCAAGGAAAAAGCCGAAACGTGGACGCCGGATGTGCCTGAAGTTGACGCAGACAAGGCTATCAAGCTGCTTGATAACGCGCGCAAAAACATCGCTGAGATTCAGGGAAAAATCAGCATTGAGACAGAAAAACTGGGCGCAGCAAGGCAATCCAATAGCGCTGCGGCAAATTCTGCTGAAGAACGCGAAAAACTCGAGTC